>NZ_AP019376.1:5818836-7674705 GCF_059696735.1 Thermosporothrix sp. COM3
GGTTTTGTAAACCGCCGGCCGGGGGTTCGAATCCCTTCACCGGCTCTTTGATTCCAGGTGGCTTGATAAGCCACTTTTTCTTTTTTTGGTGTGTTGAAAATGTCAACATAACCGTTGCTCCTTCTTTGAAAACCGTTGTCTTAGCGTAAACAAAACCGCTGCTCTACCCCTGAGCTACACCGGCTTGGTTTTCTAAAAGGAAGTATACCATGTTTTATCAAATTTGACGCAAGTTTCTTTTATTTTTAGCCATTTAAGCAATACCTCACAATCTTTCTAATTGAGCACTGATTGTGCCCTTTTGCAATACTATTTTAGGCCGTGCAAGGCAAGGAGTAGATCAGAGTCTGTAGTTTGCGTTCCACAAATTTGCTCCAGGCAGGGTGGAAAGCCGATGAAGAGATGTGCAGAAACTGAAGACTACAGATACTACAGACTATTCCCTTAAAAAGTCTGCACTTTTCGCTTTAAGTTATTTGGGCTCAGTTTTCGATACCTGGCGGGGGCCTTTAAAGAATCTGCACTTTTTGCCAGAGTATTCTAAAAAAATGGAGGTTTGGCTTTTCTGATGAAGCTTCTCAAGCAACGTCATCCACACAATCTACAGAAACTGCAGAACTACAGAAACCAAAGAAACCCCCAAAAATTGTCTGTAGTTTCTCTTCCGTGCAAGGGGGTCCTACAAACAAAATTCTGTAGTTTCTCCTCTTTACCTGCAGCTTGCACTGGCTTGTAGAGCCAAACGAACAAAACTACAGAAACTACAGACTACAGAAACTAAAGAAACCCCTGAAAATCGTCTGTAGTTTTTACTCCGTGCAAGGGGTTGCCCCTCTTCCCTGGAAGATTCCTCATGTTGTCCGTACAAATGCCCTCTCTAATAGGATATCTTGTCATAACAAGACTGTTGTACTTACGACATAATTATATTCATAATAATATTATTATGATAATAATATTATTATTTAAAATAATAACTATTTTAGAATAGATAGCGTTGTATGGACATCCTGTACTGTGCCCCTTGCACGGAAGAGAAACTACAGACCATTTTCGGGACTTCTTTGATTTCTGTAGTTCTGTACTTTGCAACTTCATTGGCTTTATAAGCCAATGGAAGCTACAGACAGGTGCAGAAAAAAAGAAGAAACTACAGAAACCCGTCTGTAGTTTCTCCCTTGCAAGGGGTAGGCTCCGCTTTCACGCGTGGGGTGCTACAGAAAGTATATCTTTGGTGTCAGAGCCAGCATGACGACGCCAACGGGAAAACCCACAACGGTAGCGCAGACCATAAGTGCAATGAGAAGCCAGGACGTTCCGAGCCATGAACCAATGACACAGAAATAGAGAAGCCTGATGAGGAGAGGCAGCTTCTTTTTTTGTACATTGACGACGTTTACCACGTTTTGCACCTGGGGCTGAACCACTATGTGCTGAGGCGGCATCATCACCTGTTGTTGTGGATACAGAGGCTGCTGCTGCATCGGATAGGACGGCTGTTGCGGATAAGATGGCTGTGGCGCTGGATAGGGGTGTTGAAGCGGTTGTTGTGGCGCGTAGGGCTGTTGGGATGGCTGTGGATAGGTTGGCTGCGGTGGCGCGAATGTCGGTTGTGAAGTATATCCTGCTTGATAGTCATGAGAAAAATGCTCTTGTGATGAGGGATGTTGATACATAGGTTCCTCCAATGAATATGTACATTCAAATGAATATCGTCTTTTCACTTAAACGTAATGATGAGGCAAAAATAACATCGTTTACCTGTGTTGATTTCTTTGCTCCCTTGCTTTTTTGTTTCCTCTCTCAACGTGTATTTTTTCGTTGTTCATGCTGGCCTTCTAGCTGCTTCACTATAAGAGCCATCGCCTTCTCTCCTACCAGCTCCCTCAAACGGTTGTGGAGATTTGCTATCTGTTCCATTCGCTTTGTAATGAATGTGTGTTGAGATGTGCCTTGCGCCAGGCCAGACAGTCCACGTTGAGCTGCTTCATATTCCTCGCTGATCTGAGCCAGTAAACGTGTAACTTCGCTGTTTTGTGTCATTGCTCCCTCCAACCCTATGAACCATAATGGTTTTAATCATCCTGGTTATAAACATACGATTACCCACATCATGTTGTCAAACATCGTGAAAAATACCATGCTATTCTAAATCAAGGTGGCTTGGTAGACTCCTCTATAGTTGAACCAGGGGAGTCAGCATGCTATTTCGTTTAAAAGTCAAAGAAATCGCTCAGCAAAAGGGACTGAGTCAGAGGCAGCTTTTTCTACAGTCAGGGGTCGATATCACGATTATCAGGCGAATTTTCCACAATCCGCACACCAATATCACTCTGGAGACGCTCGCGAGAATAGCGAAAGTGCTGGAGACGGACATATCTGAGCTGGTTGAGAGCGTGTCAGGTGACGAGAAGAATGGCGAGGGAGTATAAGAGCCCCCTGAAGGCGTCGTAACATCGATATTTTGCGGGGATGCATAAATCTGTGCACCCCTGCAAATGTATGCCCGAATTTTGGCCAATTTGGGACGGTAGAGCGTATGTCAGCAGATGATTTTGTATTGTCTGCTTTCCTTGCTGATGACCTTGAAAATACCGAGATCATCGGGTGCAGGAGCAACAACTACAGACAATTTTCGGGGGTTTCTTTGGTTTCTGTAGTTCTGTAGTTCTGTAGGTTGTGTGGATGAAGGAGCTAAATGATGAAAACCCGACTACGAGTGAAAGAAATTGCCAAGAAGAAAAACATGTCTATGACGAGGCTGCACATAGAAAGTGAAGTCCCTTATTCAACCATAAGAAATATATTTAAGAATCCTTTCCAGGGTGTCACCACATACACCCTGACAAAACTTGCCAGGGCATTAGGCGTGGAGACGCGTGACCTTCTGGAAGATGTGCCAGATGAGGCAGATGAGCCAGCCGAATAAGCATTCCCTGCATGGCGAAAGCTGTGCAGGATGCTGGTAGAAAGCAGGAAGTACTGTCATCTGTACGAACATACGTAAGTATGATATAATAGGATTATCCCGTTACGTTCAACGGGGCAGGATTTTCGTTGTTAGTGAACACAACCACAAACAGAACAAGAAACCTGCGGGTGGTCAGGCCAGCGGGTTTTCTTGTTTTTTGGTGCAATCCCTCAAAGGGAATTTCCCCAAAATTGCCTGTTTTTCCCCCCAGACTACCAGATTGAGCTTTCAGCTTCTGTATGCCCCAAAATTTCAAAATTTTGGGCCGTAGAGCATTCATTAGCTTAAGATGTTGAGTCGTCAGCAGGAAGTTCACTGCCGATGAATTGTTGACGGGCATATTCACGCTGTTGAAGGAGAGGGCAACACGTCATCTGGCTTGTGGAGCCTGCTAGAGGCCAGTTGTTGACATGTTGACATTGTTGACAATAGGCGATTAAAAAAGGGGAGCGAAAGAAAATGTTGACAGAGCAGGGAATGTTGAAGAGATGTTGAAGCTCTCCTTCCACACGTAAACCAGCGCTACAAGCAGCCTGAACCGAATTTGTTGACATGTTGACACTGTTGATAGTGGAAAAGAAAATTCTCCTTTTCTTTTCGCAAGAAAAAATTCTCTAAATCATTATCTTGTCTGTACAAATAATAATAATAATAATACATAACATAATATTATTATTACGTTATGTTGTTAGTACAAATTAGTTTATTTTATATTATAGAGAAGTCTTTTTTTAAAGTTAATTGTCAACAACGTCAACATGTCAACAAAAGGGCTTCAATTCCCTGCTAGAGCCAGTTTAATCGTTGAAGAGGAACCTCAACACCATTCAACACAAAACCGAAGCGTCAACACTTTTCCCTCTGCTCTGGCAACAAAAAAGAAGCCCCTGCTGACCGTCGCAGGGGCTTGACACTATTTGAGCTCGATCACCAGCTCAAGAATTCGACACACATCAGCGGCAACCCACCAAAATTCTCCGTAGGTATCAAGCATCTTCTCAAATGCCCAGAGGGCTACGAATCTCGGTCTTATTGTTGAACATTTTATCTCCGCAATAGATATTGCGGCGTCGGAACGGCTCTGGCGTTCGTTCTATCAGATACTGAGTTTTGGCAGGGTAATACCAGGGAATAGGGAGCTTGAAGTTGAGAGTTTGCGGCCAGGACGGGCAGGGAACGTTGTATTTCTGGCAGAGGTACTCAACCGATGCGGCGCAAAAGGCGGCCCACTGGAGCTGTGAAGGGGTCGCCTGCTCTGGCAGGTGAATTGGTTCAGAGACAAGCTGAGAGCGATCATCAACGGAGTAGACGAACCATTCGTTCATGAAGTTTCCGAGAGCGATCCAGGGATCAACGCCCTGACAAATCTCTGCAAAGGCTCGTTTCATGGTTTGCTTCTGATAGTTCATAGACGTTCCCTCCTTATACCCATTATACGATATGAGGAGGAAGGGGAAAACTTACTGCGGGAAGCAGAATTCCAGCGTATTTCTGACTTCGTAGATCTGCTGTACTCGTCGCGAGAAGTGGCGATCCAGAAGCTGTTGCGCTTGCTTGCGTGTTCGTATTTTGAGTTGCTTTGCCAGGGCGTCAATGTCTGGTAGATCTTTTTGTCTTCCTGCTAGCAGCTTCAGTGCAAGTATGTACTCCTTTGGTGGCACATAGACTTCCAGGCATTTGAACCTTTTCCAGGGGACATACTTCCCGGGAAGGCCAAGCTCGGTGAGGAAATCATCAACCAGATCGTTAAGCCAGGTAACAGGGAGCTGCTGTTTCCTGGCAATGGAAACAACGGACTGCTTAAATATCTGGCGATCCTCAATATGCAGAAAGACAACATCGACATCGTTGGTCGCTTCGCGGTTGCGGATCTGGGTCAGCATGTACGCACCGCCAACGATCATGATTTGAACGCGTGACGTAAGTTGCTGTTTGCATAGCTCTTTGTCGAGTTCCTTGAGCAGCTTTTCAATGTCCTTGCGATTCATCTTTCATCTTCCTTGCTGTTTATATGCGCTGATACTTTGTGCTGTGGCTGGTCTGGAACTATGAGATTTTGCCGTGCTTGAGTAGCACTTCAAGCTGTGCCTGGAGCGCTGCAGTGTCGTAGTGCTTCATGCAGGAAGTACGAAGAGTGTTGACTGTCAGAGTCTCCACGCGCTCCAGGTGGCGCAGGTTTTCACGCTGAATGTGCTCAGGATTCGGCTCTTCCAGGAGCAGTGTCGGAGCTGGCGGCTGTTTTTCCCGCTGGCTCTGCGGAGTGAGCACGCTTTCAACGGTTCGCTTGTAGTGTTCAGCGGCGCGTAGCACCTGCTTGAGAGCCTCAATGTAGGGAACTGGCAAGAGGTCGCGTAGCCCTTGCAAGGGGGTCCGGGTCTGCGGTTGGTCGATTTTCTGTGCCTGACTCATTTTCGCTTCTCTGGGCTTCATGGCGAAGTAGGTTTGAGCTGCTGCAATCTCTTTTTTGCGAGGATCGCCGTTCACGGCTACCAGATAGCAGGCGTAGCGAGATAGATGGTAGTCTTGTATTGTTTTAAAGCCGCCATTGGGCATAGGGGATGTTTTAACGACGCCGTTAAAATGTTCTTCAGTTTTGTGACCACTGTTCTGACAAGCGAGCTTCGCCCGTTCAATGGCATCTTCAAAATTGTGCCATGCTGTATATCCCAGAAGTCCCTGAAGATCGCGAGCACTCCAATATTCGTGCTCGTTCTCAACACGGCGAATCTGATCGAAGGGTGATGACGATGTGTGTATAGATGGTGTAGAATGCACCTGTACTCTTCCTTTCATCTTGTTGAGTTAACATACGAACTTGCGTACAAACGACAGAATTGAAGAATCGCAGAAAGTACAGATTGTGGTATACTGAATCTGTACTTTCTTGGGTGTCCAGTGGAGCTAGTTTCTCAGGCTTGCGGAGCACTGGACACCTGGGCTAAGCGGCCTCTTCTTCTTCTGATTTTTTTTCTCTACTCAGTTGCTACTTCGCCTTGCTGCATCTTCTTTCAGCTTCTTAATGCGCTCAACATCTTGTGCTGCTAGATAAGCTCGTCTGTCTAACGGAAACCTACGTTTTTCCAGTTTAAGCACTTTTATGTAGTAGTATACGGTCGCACGTGTTACCTGAAGCTGATTTGCAACCTCTTCAAGAGGAATATAATTTTGTGCTGCCATCTCTCCCCTTTTTTTCTTGGTTCGTCTTTGAAATGTCATTGGAACCTCATTGAAGGTCCATTAACATTTTATAATACCATCTATAAAACTGTCAAATAATTTTGATGAAAATAAATTATTGTGGATTTTTATTGACAAGTGTAGAGAGGTGTTATATACTACTCTCAACGAGGATATAACCTCACAGAAAATAAAAAAGCGCGTCGCCTGCTCCCAATCGCCAAACCGGACAGCAGATCGACGCGGTACAAAATTGTACAAAGGAGATTCTATCAGATGACTACAGCACTCGCAACCCGCACATCTCGCAAGCAGGCCGTCCGCAAGCCCTATCATCCTGTCGTACTGATTCGTGTGTATGACAAGGCGACAGGGGCAGTCCTGGGCTACCTTGCCCCCTCTCGCGACAACTCCAAATACTATCAGGTGACATGCGACGAACATGGCCGCTGGCATTGCACCTGCCCGGCGACGTGCGAATGCGTGCACATTCGCGCCGTCAAAGAGATGTGCGAGCTTCGTGTGAAGCTTGGTCGCCCTGGTTGCAAACCCCCGATGCAGCCTGTCGTCACTGAGCAAGATGAGAGAGCGCAAGCCACTCCTGCACCGGCACCTTCCGAGCAGGATGAGAGAGCGCAAATCAAAACGCGCATTCAGCAGATAGAAGATGATTTAGCGTTGGGCTCTCTGATTGAAGGCGGACTTTCTGAAGAGGAGGTATCTCGTCTTCAGGACGAGATTTCTCAGTTGAAAGCGTTGCTGCAGACCACCGATCCTTTATCGCCATCCTCTCAGGCTGAAAGAGTCTCTCCGAGAATCCCATACGGCGTGAAGATAGGAAATACGCCGTCAGCGCCTGCAAACGATTGGCAACGTTGTGCACCACTCTCTTCCAGCTCTGGCTTTTCGTTCATGCGGTAAGAGCTGGACAAACCAGCTCCGTCCCTACAGATCAAAGAAAGAAGGACATATTATGACACTTGCAATCTGCTCGTCTCATTTTGTTCAGTGTATGACTTGCAAGCAGACTGTTCCAGCGGAGCAGGCGTCTGAGTATGGTATCTGTGAACAAACTGGCCGCTACGATGAAAATGGCCGGGAAATCTACCGTCTGACAAAAGAGGTTCAGTACCAGTGTGAAGCCTGCGAGATGGCCTATTTCGCATCATTGTGCTAGGTGGGAAGAGGGGAGTGCGATGCTGCATCTCCCCCCTTGCAAGGAGCAGGGCAGTTCCAGAGTCTGGCTCTGGCTTCCCTTTGCTCTCTTATTACTAGTATATTGTAGTTCTTTCTAACAAACTACTGTTAATGTGTTAAAATTGTATAAAGATTTGTAGGGAATATGAAAGAAACATTTGAACACCTTGCAAACATCTGTTCGCTCTCTTATAATGCTTACAACAGAACAAGCGAACGACTTTTTTAAATCTTATACTAAAATAACAATTCTTTCGCTTGTTTAACTGGAAGGCGTACATCATTGATTGAGGATGAACCTCTAGAAGGCCAGGTGTGCAAGATGAATGACGTCATTTATGAGACCGTTGATCATTCTGACGAAGAATATGAATTTATTTATTTTTCTGATGGAAGTGTTGGGATTGTAGATATTAAGAAAGTATGTACATTCGTGCTATCATCCAGCGAAGTGGAAAATCTTCGTCAATTTTTAAATGAGCGCTGTAAAAATTAAAAGGGGAGAGGGCAGAGCAGCCCTCTCTTTTCTTTTTTGTTGCTCTACGACACGCGCCAGAACTGCCACCATTTGCGCTGGTGCACCTGGCTAGAGGGCACATAGCGATCCTTCTGCCAGGTCCAACCGACCGGGCGCGGTGAAACCAGCGGTACGAAGTAAAGGGTATTGGCAAAGGCGTTGATCACTTCCTGCTTGACTTCTCCTCGCCTCTTCTCGACCCTGAGAATATCCCCATATACACGCCCATCTCTATACTGGCCAGTAGGCGCGATGAGCCGAGACTGTTGCTCCGCCATCTGATCGAGAAGATCTTGTTCCACATGATCCTGAGAAAAGGCGCAACCAAAAATCATCCGATCGAAGGGGGCAGAGTGGGGCAGACCTTCAGCGGCGTCGCCCTGCATGATGGTCACATTCTCTATGCCGAGTTTTGCCAGACGATCCTTCGCAAACTCGACGCGTTTGGGATCGCGCTCTACCGAGTAAACGTGCTTGCATAAGCGGGCCATGATGGCTGTTTGATACCCCGTCCCGGTGCCGCCTTCAAAGACAGTTTCCTTCCCTGTAAGAAATAACAAGGCACACATGCGGAAAATCACCCAGGGTTGACTGAGCAAGCCCGCCCGACCTCTATCTGTGTAAACATACGGCAAGAAGTCGCTCAGCTCTTCTGGCACGAAATGCGCTCTGTCAATCTCTTCAAACAGCTTTACAAGCTTCTCGGGATACGGGTGAAATTGTTTCGCGCTCTCCTTGATAATATCGAGAAAGGGCCTATCATGATCGATTCGTATAAACTGTGGTGGCATGTTTGCTACCTCCTTTATAGCAAGAGAGGAGGATGTCATACTCCTCTCTCTCAGTATACTCGTTTTAATAGTTCTCGTTTGGATCAAAATGTTCATATATCGACAGGTCTTCGTTCCCGACTCCTCCATCTTCTTCATCGCGCCGCTTGTAGGGCCGGTATTCCGTCGCCTCTGAATCATCCCACCCTGTGCCTTCATATCCACCTCCGCTACCTCCGCCGGAGATCTCCTCGCCATTCTGCGCCACCAATAAGCTTGCACCGATGGCATAGAGCAGTACAGCCCCTGCTGGCACCTGAGGCGAAAACTGGCGACGACCAGCCGTCGTCACTTCTGGCCTTCGCTCTTTCGTGAAGGTATGCAGGAACGCGTTCACGCACACGACCAGGCCGATACCAACGATAAGCGCGACAAATTTGCGAGCTGGTGACCACTCAGGACGGCCAACCTCACGAAGCCGCCCGAAGAGATACCGACCAGCCGCGAAAAAGCCCCGTTCACGGAGCTGCTCAAACGTCTCACGCGAAACGGACGGGCTCCCCCATGTCTCAGGAACCCGGTTTGCCTCATACAACGCCTGCAACCAGTCAGCGATTTTCTTTCTCATCCATTGAAGCATGTTCTGGACCCTCCCTGTCCTGTATGTGTGTCTTTTGATGGCACATGATGATTACATGATCGTCCCCTGATCGCGGGGACAACATTTCCGCGGCAAGCATGCGGGCCGTTTCTTGATCGATTGCGAGCACTTTGATATCGAGGATCAGCTCCGCCCGAAACAGAAAGATTTCCTTGCCCGGTGGTGGCTCCACAATCTCAGCGTCTGCCAGGGAGAAAAGCCCAGATTCCTCCCTCCCCAGAGGGTTACAGAAATACTGTTTCCCGTCAAACGAAGCGATCGTATAGGGTGTGTCAGGCTCATCGGCCTCATAGCCAATCACATGGACCAGCTCCCCTTGCATGGTGCGATACCAGCAGTCTTGACGAAACAACGCTTTACTCATGGGTTTGCTCCTGCTCAGAGAGAACGCCAAGTGCCCAAAGCATCGCAATGGCAAGCTGACGAGCATTCATAGTGACAAGCAGATGTATGAGCACCGTTGTGATGGACCAGTTCTCTGAGGAGACATCAGCAAGCAGCTCGATGACAACCCGTTTCTGTTGCTCTGGCGAGAGGTGTTTGACCGCTTGCAGAAGCTGTTCCAGGCGGTATTCTGGAATGCGTCGGGGATGGTGTGACGGCACACGTCGAAAATCGTCGCTCACGACCTCCGCGCCACACTCCCGGCACTTGTAGATGTCCAGATGCCCCCGTAAGAACCAGTACTGGCACGGCCCGTGACACGTCGGCTCAAAGCCAAAGATGTGCTGGTCAACCAGTGCAAAAATGGCGTCATTGCTCAAGGTCGTCTGCTTCATTTTTCTCTCCTTCCTTCTCGATCGATTTCAGTAGCTCTTTGTCCTGTTGTCGGTGTCCGATCCGTTCGAGAAACTCCCCAAGAAGCTGGTCGCCTTTCAGAAGCTGGATTCTGCACTCAAAATAGGCAGGATCATTTGCCGCCTCCAAAAATACGCGACGCGCTTCCTGAGGATCAGATCCACTGTACAGGGTATAATCGCCTGCTTTGACTGTGTAATCTTTCTCTACCATCAAATATCTCCTGTTTCTCATCTCTCAATCGTTGTATCCCTAAAGAAGTATAACTATCTATAATGAGAATACAAGCTGAAAATGCAATTTTGAATGTATGAACAAGCTTTCTTTTCTCCAATTTTTCTTCTTTCTACAGATTTCAACATCTCCTCAACAAGATGCCGTTTTTCCACTCGACAAGTATTTCTAATCATGCTATGCTAAATACCAGATATACAGTTTTGTGGTTTATTGTAAGAAGGGATGTAGGATTATGACAAAACGGTCTAAAAGATTAAAATTAATAGAAGCAAGGACAAGCAGGGATTGGACGCTAGAAACAGCTTCAAGCCACATAGGCTGTGCTCCTAATACGCTGAACCGTTGGGAATTAGGAGCCACCCCATCAGCCTATTATCGAGCCAAATTATGCAAGGTGTATGGATCGTCAAAAGAAGAACTAGGTCTGGATGACGAGAACATACCAATGCCTGTAAACACCACACAGGAAACACATAATCTTCAAACCTACATCCAAGCCGATCTTACAACTCAACTCATGGCAATAACATTCACTCCCTCTGAATCCTGCTGGATGCTACAGCAGGAGCTTTCACGTATTATCGATGAGGCAACAGAACCTATGCGAACAGAAGCATTACAACGGGTCGCATTACTCCCCTTACTGTTAAAAGGGAGATCTGACAAACGTACAGCAGAAGAAGTAATTCATGAGTGCGCGGCGGGCCTCACTGCTTGTGGTTATCTGGCGGCAGGCGAGCGAAAAGAAATGGAGTGTGCATACTCCGTTCTGGGAAGTTACGTGCCTCTCTTACAAGCAGCAGCACAAGGAAAGTATGAGCATGTAGCACTTGCACTTCTTTCTCAGACGTTCCAACTCAAGTCTAGGATCAGCTACCATCTCGAAGGAACAAAAAAAGCCTTGCTGTATGCGGAACAAGGAGTTTCCTATGCGAGACAAAGTCAGAACAGAGCGTCCCTTGTCCTGGCTCTCCGAGAATTAACCGGCGCTTATGAATGGACTTCGGGGTATCAGAAGATGAATGCTCTTCAGTATGCAGAAGAAGCAGCCTATCTGATAGAACAAAAGCGACACACGAAAGTTTCCCCCGTAATCGAGTCATGGGTTTACACCGGTCTGGCGAAATACCAGGCGCTCCATCGGAAGCCGGAAACCTTTGCATCCCTGGCGAAAGCCGAAGAAACCTTTTTTGCGAGGGAGGCAAATACAGAACATATTCCCCCTTACATTAATCATAGCCATGCCAGATTAATAAGGCATCGAGGAATTGCATTTGCCTATCTTGGTCGGCAAGATATCGCGTTGGAGACTTTTGGGCAGATCATTGATATCGAAAGTGGAAACTTCAATGCGAAATTGCCCGTCGCAGCCCGCACTCATCTGGGCATTCTGAGCGAAGCCATGTTTGCATCTCTCAAACTTCCACGAGCCAAAAAGGACAAAGAACTCTCCATCGCTCTCTGGAAAGCTGTTGTGCTTTTTGCGCAACGACTTCAAAGCGAAACCTATCTGAACGAAGCAAACTTGGGCTATCAGATCATGGAAGGGATCTGGTCGGGTGATAATGATATCATAGAATTACAGGATTTACTCATTTCCTAAAAAGCCTTCAAGAAGAAGGCTGCTGAACCAAACTCAGCAGCCTCCCTCTTCGCTCACAGCAACCTGCCCCTGATTCGTGGAGCAGGCCAGCACTTTCAGATCCTGCACTGCTTCAACAGCCATATCCCAAACATCCCATTGCGTTGCAACGGTACCGCTCACCTTCGCCTTTCTGACCTCTGAAGGACTGCAACCAGCATACCAGGCATTTGCACGGAATAGAGCGCACAAGAGAAAACTATGACAAAAAAAGAAGAGCACTATGGCGCCCCTCTTTTTTGAACGGTTTAGCAGAACTGTCTGAAGCGAACTTGGGCTATCAGATCATGGAAGGGATCTGGTCGGGTGATAATGATATCATAGAATTACAGGATTTACTCATTTCCTAAAAAGCCTTCAAGAGGAAGGCTGCTGAACCAAACTCAGCAGCCTTCCTCTTCGCTCTCGGTAGCCTATCCCCTTGCAAGGAGGAAACTACAGACGGGTTTCTGTAGCTTTCTTTTTTTTCTGCACCTGTCTGTAGTTTCCATTGGCTTTACAAGCCAATGAAGTCGCAAAGTACAGAACTACAGAAATCAAAGAAGTCCCGAAAATGGTCTGTAGTTTCTTGTGCCGTGCAAGGGGTACAGTGCAGGATGTCCATACAACGCTATCTATTCTAAAATAGTTATTATATTCATAATAATATTATTATCATAATAATATTATTATGAATATAATTATGTCGTAAGTACAACAGTCTTGTCATAACAAGATATCTTATTGGAGAGAGTATTTGTACGGACAACATGAGGAATCTTCCAGGGAAGAGAGGCAACCCCTTGCACGGTAAAAACTACAGACGATTTTTGGGTGTTTCTTTGGTTTCTGCAGTCTGTAGTTTCTGTAGTTTTGCTCGTTTGGCTCTACAAGCCAGTGCAAGCTATAGGTAAAGAGGAGAAACTACAGAATTTTGTTTGTAGTTTCTTTTTTTTATAACTTAGCTTTTGACAATTTAATTAAAGTTTTGACAAGTTAATTAAACTTTGGTATACTTGACTTCAATAAAAGCCTGCTTTATCCTGATGAGAAGGGCTGTGACCTAAGGAAAGGTTGCAGTAGGATAAAGGTTCAAACCCCTTTTCTTGAGAAGGAAGAGAAATAAATGAAAAGAAGGTCAAAGTTATGACAACTATTGAACAGATAAATAATCTCATTATTTGTCAAGGAACACTCCCTTTACCTCCCTCAATCAATCGATCCTACCAGGTAGTTTCTGGCACACGTCGCCTGGCCTCATCTCCGAAAGCAAAACAATTCAAGGAAGAGGCCGCATGGATGTTGCAGGCGAATGCTCAAGTGAACTGGGAGGCTGTTCGGGTAATCCGTGAAAATAAGCAGAAAACTCCACTTCAAATGACTTTAAAGTTCTACCTGCCATCACTATGGATGAGAGATATTGATGGCGGTATCAAAATCTCCCAGGATGCTGTGTTCAATTTTCTTGGCCTCAATGACAACCTGGTTGTCGATCTCCGCGCGGCTAAAGCTGTGGACAAAGAGCGCCCGCGAACAGAAATTGAAGTGTCCTGTAAATAAAGTTCTGCGAATAAAAAGGAGAATACGTATGGTTGCCGCACCCTCATCTCTTACCGCAAAGCAGGCGGCCATGTACGACCAGCGCGCCCGAGACTATTTTACCAACCTCAAGGCCGGTAAAAAGCCTCAAAACAGGCCCGATCTGGGGCCTGATTGGGAAGATGTGGCAGACATGCTAGAAGCCCCATATGAGAGAGCTAAAGGCGATCCAGAGGCGATAGAGAGGGTCTTTACAGCCCTTGCTAAAACGCATCCGGCTCTCGCTGATCTCCTTTCCACACCATCAGCTCCCCTTGCAAGGGCACAAGAGATCGGCTTTCCAGAATTGCCTGAACAGGCACACTTACCAGAAGAACTGAGTCGGGGGGCCTGCCAATACCTGGAAGTATATGAAGCTTTCAGTAAGCAGGCCTCGCCAGAGGGCTATGAAGCATACCATGTATTTTGTGGTATGTGGTTGCTTTCAACTGTAGCATCGCGGCGGGTCTACCTGCCTCTGCAAACGAAGCGCATTTATGGAAACCTCATGATTGCGCTCTACGGCAAGTCCAGTGTATTTGCCAAAAGTACAACCGCACAGGTTGCAGTGGACGTTTTGTTCAACGCCGGTCTGGGGCATTTGCTGGCCCCGAAGCGAGTGTCGCCCGCGAAATTGCTTTCAGATATGGCAGGCGTGCATATTCCAGCACAATATGAGGATCTGGATGCACAGGCGCAGGAACGGATCAGAAAACGGTTGTCGATGGCGGGCCAGCGTGGATTGTACTTTGATGAGTTTGGAAAATTCGTGCAGTCTGTTTTGAGACGGAACAGCACAAATGCTGAATTTGTCTCGTTATTCCTGGAGCTGGATGGCTGTCCATCAGAATTTGATTCAAGCACCATTTCACGTGGATCTGAGGTCATCAAACGGCCTTATCTCTCTCTGTTGGGTTGTATGACACCGCCTAACATTCGCGAAAATGCAGGATCTGGAGCTGATTTCTGGACAGACGGTTTCTGGGCACGATTTTCGTTTGTTGCGGCACCTCCTGTCACACCAAAAGATGCAACTCTGGAGCTTGGCGAGTTGCTCATCCCAGAAGAACTGGTCCGGCCCTTGCAACGCTGGCATGAGCGTTTAGGCGTGCCAGCTTGCGAACTGGAGCCTGTGACAGACAAGAATGGGAGTCCGACCGGCAGATACAATATCGTTCGTGAAGAGTTGCCAGAGACCCAGGCAACCATGTCATCAGAGGCATACGAGGCCTATAAACGCTATCGCACGGCTCTCAAAAAGCTGTTCTGGAGCTTCCCACATGAGGATTTTAATGCCAGCTATACCCGCTTGCCAGAAACGGCATTGCGGATGTCTTTACTCATGGCAAGTCTGGAAAACAACAACCATATTGAGCTGCGCCACTGGGCAAAAGCGCAGGAGCTGGCGGAAATTTTGCGCCTGAGTCTCCATGAACTGTATGCGCAGGTGAACTTACCCGCCTCGACAGAGACTGAAGGAGCCAAGCTTGAAGACGCTATCATGCGGATCTTCAAGCGACAGGGAGCGCTAACGTTAAACACATTGCGAACCTCATATCTCAAGAAATATTCTTCTAAGCAGCTAGAGGATGCTTTGAAGGCGATGATACGAGCCGGTATTGTCGAGAAATATGCGACATCTCACAGTGAGAAATACAGATTGAAGGAAGAGGAGCCTGAAGAAGATGGGACAGATGACAACTGACTATTACCGACTTTCGTCACTTGATGTCGAGATCTATGCGAACCAGCTTGCAGCCTTGCTGATTCGACAAGCGGTGGGATCGAAAGAGACGCAAGACTATCTGAGTGGCTTCAATGCCTTAGATCAGGAGCGAATCAAGAATGAGCTTTTGAAAATCATAAGAAAGCTGGATAGACGATAGGAGGAAGCATGTGGCGTATACATCTGCAAAGATTGACCTGGTAACATTGATTGAGCAAAAAGCGGGAATAACGCTAACCCTTGAAGCCAATCACTATGAATTCGGGCCTGAATACTGGGGGTCATGCCCGTTCTGCAAACGCGGAGATAATCGCTTTCATGTATGGCCAGAGGGATCCAGGCCGCATTATTGGTGCCGCATTTGTGGTAAGGAGGGGTCTGCACCCTGGTTTTTGGTTGAATATTGCAACATGTCTTTCGGTGAAGCATGTGAGGAATTAGGAATTGAGGATGATGATATGTCTACCTATACTGCCCCTTCTCTCGCTCAATTGGTGAACAATAACAGACCACCTCACCAGGCCTGGCAGAAAGCCGGGAAGGAAATTGTACAGATGGCCACTCATTATCTGTGGCATTCCTTGCAAGGTCGAGAGTCCCTTCATTATTTGATAGGGAGAGGGTTGACTGAGGAAACCATAAAGAAATATCACCTGGGCTATATGCCGCTCAAGAAAGATGGAAGATGGTATATGGACAGCTTTGAAAACTGGGGCATAGAGCCGACAGAAGAGCAAAAGAAAAAGGGTGGGGTACGCGTCCCCAATGGGATCATTATCCCCTGGTTCGAAGGGGATCGGCTTTGGAAAATAGCTATCAAGAGGCCGGGTGAAAAAATGGACTATGGTCAGGTTATGGGCAGTGCTGAAGGACTGTATGGAGTACATACGATTAGGCCAAACGCGCCTGTCGTGATGGTAGAGGGAGAGTTTGACTGCTTGTCAGTGCTGCAAGAGGCAGGCGACATTACCGGTTGTGTCGCCACCGGGAGTGCTACGCGAGGGCGCTTGATGCGTTGGATTGCAGAGCTATCGCTTGCCTCTCATGTGCTGCAGGCGTTCGATGCGGATGAAGCGGGCTATCAGGGAGCTGATTACTGGCTCCGCGTCTTGCCTAATGCAATACGTTTTCCACCATTCGGCTATAAAGATGTCAATGAGATGCTTCAGAAACTGAACACGGAACGTGATGGCTACAGCGTTCGGCAATGGGTGCAGGACGGCATCTGGGCTGCACAGTTGCCGCCGCCCGATGCGCCGCCGGTGATATCGGAACGGAAAGCTGAGACTCCGATAGGCCGACCGGAAATCCAGCGCGCTCTTGATATCCAATCTGAGTACGAGCGCTTGATTGGCTCAGAACACGTCATGACGCCCGATGGCCCTGGCCGTATATGGGATATGAGCCAGCTCCGGCAACATATAGAAAGAGATAAGATCAGGGTTACGCTGGATCATTTGAAAGGTGCGCCGCCGCCTCATGGAGCTACGCGGCTCTACCCTTGCAAGGATCTCATGTTAGAACCTGCGCAAATTGAGACATTTTGAAGCTTTGTAAGGTTAACTTTATGAAAGTTAACCTTACTGTTGTAATCTTGGTTCTCTGATGGTATAGTTTTACAAGGAATTGTATACGTATGCAATTCCCTACCCCGATTCCCCTGCTACCATATCCAAAGAGAGGACCGACCAGAAATGACTGATAAGAAGGAAGAACGATCTGAACAAGAAGAGCAGTCCGAGGTACGTATAGTATATGATCCGGAGCGTGGTGAGGAGCGGCGTGCTTTGACTCTACAGCAGGCCCAAAGAAAATTGGGCATATCTTACACAGCACTGCTCCCTATCCTCAAAAGGAATAACGTGAGAAGGTTCAGACTAAAATTTGGGAAAGAAATTTTTGTCTGGGAAGATGATGTGCTCGATCTTTTAACTCCTCAGTATATTGATGAGGAGCAAGAAGCATAAAAAGACCGCCATTCTCAGGCGGTTTCTTCGCGTTGTTTTGCTGCTTTTCGGGCTTTCTTTTGTTCAAGTTTGGCCTTATGCTCACTGATGAGATCAGATGCTTCGCCTTTGGTCATTCCGTCTCGTATTGGAATGCGGTACCAGCGAAGCATCTTTGCTTGTTTGCCTGCGGGATCAAGCGGCTGGCTTCTCCAGGCTGCGTTTCTATCTAGCAGTTTGACTGAGCCTGGATCTTCCAGAAGCTGATGTGCTCGCTTCTCAGCGTATTGAAGTGCGTAATCAAGCGGCTGTGCCTTGAGCCAGCGCTGTCCCTGGAAATCAGGTGCGAGACGAGCGCAAACATCATAGAGCTGAGTCCATCCAGAAGAAGAGCATGGAACTAGAGCTATGCGGTGTTTGCGAGGTCCCACTTCTAACACATACAAGCCTCCAGGCTTCTCCTGCCATTCAGGCAGAGCGAACAGATCAATCTCCTTATCTTCATGCCGTCTCTCGTTGAGTTTGCGAATGAGAGCGCGTTTCTCGCGTGCCTCTTGTTCTGCTTTTTCTTTCTCCTCTCGCTCTATTGCTTCTGTGAGCAGCTCGCCACCATTGATCTTTAATCCCAGAGCCTTGCTAATATTTTGCGGTGACAAGCGGAGCCTGTAGCAATTGTCTGTGATGTCCAATATGAGGCAGTATATTTTGTTCGGGGCGCGTCTCGCTCCTCTCCCAATGCACTGAATGTAGAGACTGTTACTTTGCGTAGGCCGCGCCATAATGACGCAGTCTACTGCTGGCAAGTCAAAGCCCTCAGTTAAAACTAAGACATTTGTGAGTACCTTCAAAGATCCATCTCTAAGCTGACTATAGAGTCTGGCACGCTCCGTGAGGGAGGTTGTGCCAGAGACGACAGCGGCAGGAATACCGGCCTGATTGAACGCTTCTGCAACATTGTGAGCATGTTCTACGGAAACGCAGAAGCAAATAGTTCTACGTCCTACGGCATGTTCCTGGTATGCCTCGACTATTCGCTGATTCCTCGCAGGTGTGTCAATAGCGTTTTCAAGTTCCTTCTGGTTGAAGTCAATTTCGCCATCGGCATTTCTGGAAGATTTAATGTTGTCTAGACTTGTCTCCGTTCTAATGGCGATGCTGCGGATATCAGAGAGCAAGCCCTGCTGGATAGCATCTTTAATGTCCATTCGGAAAAGCGGTTTTCCGAAGATTGGTTCTAGAGATTTGCCGTCCAGTCGCTCAGGTGTCGCGGTGACACCGAGTCGGAACGCATTAGGAAGAGCATTGAGAACCTTCTGATACTTTGGTGCAGGCGCATGGTGGCACTCATCCACGATGATGAGCTTGTAGTTGAACTTATGAAGGTTCTTCAGGTGCTTGTCGCGGGAAATAGTGTCGACTCCCGCGACAGTAATCGGTGCGCCCCACTCGTAAGAACCCCCGCCTACCTTCCCTACTATTGCAGAGCTGTCAACCATTTGCAGCTTTTCACGCGCCTGGTCAAGGAGTTCGTCACGATGCGCCAGGATGAGGATGTTGATGCTCTTCAGCTCCCTTGCAAGGGAACTGAAGAACACGGTTTTCCCCCAGCCAGTAGCGGCGACTATTAATGCCTTGCCGTCCTCTGGTCGTTGCTTGTAGGCTGTAAGGACAGCTTGCAGAGCCTCTTGCTGATCGGGACGAAGTTCAATCATTTCGTGTCTCCTCCTGTGTCTCCTGAGGAGTTTTTGTAGCGCGCTGGCGAGCCTGTTCAAGATAGGCCTCTACGTCTGAAGCTTCGACTCGGTATCGATTTCCAATATTCGCCGCTCTCAGCTCTCCTTTGTGTATCAGCTCGAGTACTGTTTGCACATGCAAGTTCAAGCGTCTTGCAACATCTTTGGTGGTAAG
This sequence comes from Thermosporothrix sp. COM3, assembly GCF_059696735.1. Taxonomy (NCBI): domain Bacteria; kingdom Bacillati; phylum Chloroflexota; class Ktedonobacteria; order Ktedonobacterales; family Thermosporotrichaceae; genus Thermosporothrix; species Thermosporothrix sp. COM3. The sequence continues at coordinate 5,837,944 of NZ_AP019376.1, forward strand.
TAGATGCTCCATTGTCTTTCCTTTCTTGTACTTTGATTAAGTTGTAAAAATAATACCACATTTTACTAAAGTATGCTATAGTATTGACAAGTTAATAAAACTTAGTTAAACTTAGCAGTGTGAGGTGTTTGGTTCTTACATTCTGTCTGTTCCCCTCGAACCAGACATCTCAGAAGTTTTGAAAAGTTTTGAAGAGAAGAAAGGTAGATGAACACATGGCAACGAAAGTAAATCCTCTTGATCTGATCGACAATGAACTTGCAAAAGCAGCAGCTCCAAAACCAGCCTCAAAACGCCCGGTTTTTCTCTTTTTGAAAGAGGGACAGAAAGCACTGGTTCGTCCTCTATACAATCTGGATCAAGTGATTGTTCTGCAAAAACATAACAAGTTTGCTCCAGATGCTGAGAATCGCGTGAACGCAGTTTGCGCCGCTGAAATTGGCAAACAATGTGCATACTGCCAGCGCGCCGTAGATGACAAGAAGCTGAATGCTCATACGGTTTTCTACTTGCCTATCTATGTGTACAAAGTCATCGACACCCATACCGGGCAGACGATGACGTACAAAACGGTAGAGGATGGATCAGAGGTGGAAAAGCAGATAGCTGGTTACCGTGTGCTAGAACTGACGAGTTTTGGAACCGCGGGCATGATTCTGAAAGCGTTCCGAAGCTATATGCGCGATCCTGATAGTGGCGGCTCTATTACTGGCTGTGATTTTACCATTGAGCAGGTCGGCTCTGGGCAAAGCAAGGCCTTTGTGGTTATGCCTAAAACGCCAACAGCTCTAGCCTCCCAGATTCAGGCTGCTATTCCAGGCCCTGACCTTGTGCGAGAGCGCATTCTAGAAGCGTTGTCGCCTGCTGTTGTTGAGTCACGTTCCACGCCTGTCGCGCCTGTTCCTGAGGTGGATGATGACATTCCAGAATTCTAATAAGCCCAACTTGAAAGCTCTGGCCGCTTTACTGCGGCTGGAGCTTGATGATATGTTCAATTCCTGGGAGGCTTCCAAACCTCTCAGGACAGGTGCACCTCATGCCTCTGCCATTCTGGTGCCTGAGTCGGAATGGTGTCCACGGCGCCATGTGCTTCTGGCTCTTCATCCTGAGCAAGCAAGGCGTCCTGAAGCAAAGCCCTGGGACGCCTTGCAGAATGCAGTCTTCTTGCATGGCTGGCACCTGCATGAGAAATATCAAAAGCTCTTCTCTGACTTTGCCCGTGTGATTGAAGTCGAGAAGAGCCACTTCGATGAAACCCGTTTCTTGCACTTCACTCCTGATGCAATCATCCAATTTGGTTCTTACAAACTGATCGTGGAAATAAAGGGGTATAAGCAGGAAACCTGGCAGGCGCTTGACGAGCGTGGAAATCCGCCTGAAGCAGCCTGGCATCAATGTAATCTTTATTGTCACCTGTTGAATATTCCCTATGGTCTGGTGCTGGTTGAGAATAAAAATACGCAGAAGGTGAAAATGTGGGCAATTGAACATGATAAAGAATTGGCCCAGCCCTATACCAGGAGGATGTATGAGGTGGTAGGCGGAGTGATCAAAGCCCAGAAAAGCGGGCGTCTCCCTGCAAGGAAATGTACTGCTCCTGATGAGCCGCGAGCACAAAAATGCCCAGTGCGTGAGCTCTGTTTCTCTCTAAAGAATGGAGCTGAGATATGACAGAAGAGCAACTATTGCAAAAGATAGTGCAACTATTGCAAAAGATAGTGCAAGTGTACAAGGAACAAGAGCAAGAAATTGCAGCCTTGCAGGGGTTGGTGCGTAAGCTCCAGGCTTTTGTGAGCAAGTCATTGCCGCCGCCGGATGATAAGGAAAGTTGGGAAAAAGAAAAAGAATGCTTAGATGCTTGGGCTGAAACCTTGCAAGGGAAGGGAGAAAATCATGCTTAGAAAACCGATCCTATCCGCCCGTCAACGGGCCGCGCTGAGGCGAGAGCAGCTCGCTGATATGCCGACTCAGATCACCAGCATAGTCAGGCCTTTTGAAACCGAGCCTCTTTTGCCTGTAGATTCGCAGGGCCGGCCATATGTGCGGATTGAGTCTCAGGAGCGGGATACCTTGAAGCTCGTTGAGCAAGCCGTTGATCAATACGTGAAAGCACGGAAAACATTCCCTTCGGTCATATTGTTGTCTGCAATTAGATTCTTGGAGATTGGCTTTTCGCTGAAATACTACTACCCGCTAGAAGTTAGGGGACTTGCGATCCCCTACCGGTATGATCCGGCGGGAGCTGGCTATGACGTGTTGTGCAGGTGAGAGATTTTCAAGGAGAGAGGAATGATGGAAGGAAAATTAGAGGCAGACGCACTCACGCGTCTCAAAAACGCGCGCGATGCGTTTAAGGCCTGATCGAGGTCAACTTTGTCGCCCAGGAAGCAGGTTGGGGGGAAGACGAGCGTGAAGCGTATGTTCTGGAACAGACCCAGAAGCTAAAAGAAGCACTTGGTCTGGATAGAGAGTTTTGTATTCTGTGTGGGCATTGGTATCAAAGTAAGCCTGAGCCACACACCTGCTCATAAAAGGAGATACATATGCATATTTTGATGGGAATAGTTGCAGTGGAGGGCGGCATTATCGCCGTCCTCTTGCTCATGCTGAAAAGAGAGCGCCACATTCAGGACGCTGAATGCGCGGAGTTGCGCCATTCGCTTCAGCAATGCCTGGAGCGAGTCCACGTGCTTCAGCAAGAGGCGCAACAACACAAGGTGCAACAAGACGAGCCTGAAGAGGTGGATTATGAAGGGATGCTTCGGGCCCTCTTGGAGCCATTTGAGGATAGGAGGCAAGAGAGGTGAGGCGGAATCAGAGAACAGGACGAAACGAGCCAAAATGATGAAAAAGATCATATTCGTCTGCTTGAGGCCCTGGATCGGCATAGCGGCCCAGTTGTCCTCTCTGGTTATGCTCATCCGCTCTATGATCAACGATTAGCCCACTGGCAGCGTGTGAGCATGCCAGCACTGGCAGAAAAGGGGCAAGTGCGTACAGAGGTGCTCTGGCTGAATCGAAAAGCTGTGCGGCGTCAGCTCAGTTTGTTTGAGGAGGGAAGCGCGTACGCGTTCCCGCAAGAAGGGGAATAGGGCATGCAAACAATCATTTTTATCGTGATCTTTGTGGTGCTGATCATCAATTTGTTTGTGTTGTTTTTGGAACGAGCACGCCTGCAAGCTCGTTTGCGCCAGGAACGGGAATGTCTGTTCCGCTGGCAGCAACAGGCGCGCAACCAGAATCGCATTTTGCAGACATTCTTTCCTGAAGCGGCTAAAAAAATAGAGCAGCTTCCATATATTCCTGATAGTGTGGAGCGCGAGCGCCGTGTCTTTGAAATTATTACCGCTACTATACTTCATGATTCGAGAGAGGATTTGAAATGATGCTTTTAAGTATGTTGGTCTTGCGCGTTCGCTTGATGCGTATGAAGGCAGCGCAAGACAGAAATGAAGCGCGACCAATATTATTCAAAATTACTTCAACATCTGCTTCAGCATTTGGAGGGGCACCCATGAAAATGCTGTCGCTGTGCTCTGGGATCGGTGGTGCCGATCTGGCAGCCGAATGGGCAGGAATACAGGTTGTTGGTCAAGTTGAAATTGATACATTTTGCACGCGTGTCTTACAGCAGCTTTGGCCGCAAGTAGCGCGGATGCGCGATATTCGTGAGGTACGAGGCGATGAATTTGGGGAAATCGATCTTCTGGTTGGTGGATTCCCTTGCCAACCCTTCTCTCAGGCAGGGAAACGAAAAGGGAGGAGCGACGAACGCAATCTCTGGCCTGAAATTCTCAGGATTCTTGGCAAAATGCACCCACGCTGGTTTGTGGGAGAAAACGTCCCGGGGCTACTCTCAGTTGACGCTGGACAGGTTTTCGGTGGTATCATCGCCGACCTGGACGCGTTGGGGTATGATGTGGCGTGGGCAGTCTATGGGGCTCACGAGGTTGGAGCCTCCCACCGACGCGATCGTCTCTTCATTGTGGCCTACTCCGGCCGCGAGCAATCCCAACGACGGGGAAGCATTGGAGAGTTGGAAGCAAAGAAGAGAAGCAGTCCGGAAAAAGGCCCGCAATGGGAACGGATTTGGCATGCCACTGAGCATAGCAGTGCGATGGCACAACACCGCACAAGTACAGGATGCTCAGTGGCTCAACCCCGAGTGGGTAGAATGCCTTATGGGCTTCCCACCGGGATGGACCGATATCAAAGCCCAGCCCAACCAGGAGAGTCACAATACCTCTGGGAACCTCCCAGAACTACAACCCAACGGGATCCCAACCGAGCAAAACGGCTAAAAGCTCTTGGCAATGCCATTGTCCCTCAACAAATACTTCCAATTTTTCAAAGTATTGTTGAGATTGAGCGGAGGCAAGAGCAATGAGTTCTTTAGATCAACAATCCCTTTGGGTTGAAGAGGCGGAGAGCCAGAGCAGGCCGAAACGAGCCAAAATCCCGCCCCTTGCAAGGGCAGAAGAAATCTATCGGGAGCTTGCTCGGCTGAAAGTTGGCGACAGCGTCCCCTCAAAAATATATATCTGTGATTATACAACAAGGGAAATTCCCCCCTGGAAAGTTGTGCGTCTGGAAACACTAATGAAGGCGATCAAGCTAACGGTCGTCGATCCTGAATCGAGAAAGCAAGAATTGATTCAACAATCCTGGGTAGCAGTCGACGTTATCGCGTTGCCCACAAAGACATTGGCTACCCCGCTCTATACCTATCGCGAGGGGGCATCCCCTCACTGTAGCAATATGCTCAGAGACATCAGGCAGCGAGCCCGGCAGCTTGCCGAGCAAATAACGGGTGTGAAGGTTGACGACGATGACGATCCGGAAGAGGATCCCGACGACGACGAGTAGCCCTTGCAAGGGGGGAAGAGATGGACTTGATTTACTGTGCGGGCGGAAATATTGGCTTGCAAAGAATCGCGCTAGAAGAGGGCTGGCAGCTCGGACAGCGTTCTGATGCGACACCCTCTCCATTCAATATGACATTTATAGATATTAACTACAAAAAGGCAGATTTCGAGCGTCACCTTGAGATAGTCCGCCTTTTTCGCCCCAAATATGCAACTGTACCAGATCTGTCTGCTAAGCAGACAGATCTCAGCGAGATCAAACGGGCAATGAAGCAATACGAGCAGCTCGCGGAATATTGCGAGGTCCCCCTGGTAGTCCCTAAGCTGTCCGAACAGCTTCAGTTGCTCCCACCAGACGTCGCCATTGGCTTCTCGGTGCCGAGCAGTTACGGCGCGGCCCAGTTCCTCCCGTGGGAATTGGCCGGGCGACGCGTCCATCTGCTTGGTGGCAGCCCCAAGCGACAGATGGAGCTGTATAGGTATATTTCCATCTTCGCAACAGTTACGAGTGTGGATGGTAATTATGCTCAACTCATGGCGACGAAGTTCGCCGAATACTGGGAAGCAGGGCGCTGGCATAATCATCCTGCTATTGAAGAGAAAAAGGAAAATTTATATTACGAATGCTGGCGCATATCCTGTCGGAATCTCCGGCAGGCCTGGGAGAAGATCACAGGCAAGGCTGAATGCGCTGTTCCTTGCAAGGAGAGATGAATTGGAACATAACTGGAGAGACGATCCAAACGCGCGCCGCTTGCGGACACATCTTCAAAGGTGTGTCCCCCCGCGGATTCGGGACTACCTTAGGAAAGGTGGGCCAACGCCTGAAGATATCGAACAGGTTCGGGGGGTCACGCGAGATATCGCCAGAGCTGGCGACCTGATCCTGTACCCTGACGGGACAGGACGTGAACAGCCCTATCTCGATGAGCTGGTTGAGGCTGTTGCTCTCCTGGCCTTTGCACCGGGGGGCATAACCGTGATGGGGCTTCACTTTGACGCGACCATAATAGCGCAGGAGGCACCTCAAGACGAACTGACACAGCTTCTCAGCGATATTGATAGTTTATTATCGTTGTGAAATTTGAAGAAATTATTGTAGAGAAACAAGAGGTTGACTTTTTGACGAGTCAACCTCTTTTCGCTTATGATTTAGGCTTCTCAACCTGATTCATCGCCCTGACAGCAGCCTCGAGAGCTGCATTAATCAGCGTCGGGTTCATGCTTTTTAGCCCAACGGCCTGGAGCATGGCAATAATCAGGTCAACGGCCTTTTGTCGTTTCTGCTCTCCAGGCAACCCGTCAAATTGCTGCTCAACTGCCAGTACTGCTGTGTGAGCAACCTCTTGCACGGTCCGTTGTACCTGCTCTGGCAACCGGGCGTAGAGCCGCGGCAAAAGCAGAGCAGAAAGCAGCACAATAAAAGGGACAACCAGGTTGATGAGCATAATAAGCTGTTCAAGTGTCACTATTATGAATCCTTTCTATTTGATTGATTGAAGGGCTGTAAGAGCCTGCTTTGCTACCTGTTGGTACTGAGCAAGCTGCTGCTTCAGCTTCTCGACTTCGATAGCATGATTCTTTCCTTTTTCGGCTGCAAGCTGATCCTGGAGCTGTTTCACCTGGCCTGTGAGGCGGTCGTACTCGCTACGGAGTTTGATCCATTCTTGCCCGCTCCAGGCCTCAAAAACGCCCTTTGCCGGTGTCCATTCAAGGGTTGTCCAGCGGAAGCGTTGTTGCGTGCCGCCACCCAGGCTCGGATTACTGATCTCAAGCGGGGTTGCTCCATGCTCACTCTCAAGCGGCCAGTTCCCGGGGTGCCATGCGTGAGCAAGCACGTAGTCGCGAAAGCCCTGCACCACTTTGACCCCGTTCGGTGCGATCAGCGTCTTGCCATCATCTTTCCAACCGTTTGGTATTCCCATTTTTTGGTCTCCTTCATTTTTATTCAAAAAACTCCATAATTCATCCCAGGGATAGGGCCCGGGGCAGCCGGTGCGGTTGACTGGATCCATTGAGAAATGGCCTGTAATGCCGCCCCGGGCATCAGCATAACGCTTCGGGATTCCCCACCGCTGGCAGATGTCCTTGATGAGCTGGAAACTGGCACGCTTCTGCGCCTCTGTCAGCTCATCTGAATTATCAGTGCTTGGCTTGATATGCTCAATGGCGATGGTGACGAGATTCGGATTGAGGCCTAGATCTGACCACCAGGCGTCATGATGCACACTGTCGCCGCCGGTCCCTGCCGGGCCTGTAACCGCTCCATTGGCCCAGGCAGCATCATCTTCACTGACACACTGATAGATCTCGCCATCAAGTCCTATGATGTAGTGCGCGCTGGCCTGAGTAGCGGGATCTGCGAAAAAGGCCGCGCAATCGTATGCACGGTGAAATCCCGCCGTCCCATGCAGGATGAGCCAGCGCGGTTGCTGGCCCTCGCGACCTTCCCAATGATGCGCGGCCTCTAGCCACTGGATATTGAGATTTGCCATAGAGAATCTCCTTGTCTACAAACTATTGCGAGCCTGATAATGAGCGGTTATTTGAGTCTGTGAAAGCGCATAAGAATACAGTGCAAACTCATCAATCCACCCGGCAAAAAACGTGCTCAGGACGGGATTCCTTGCAAGGGTAAGCGCATAAGCAGGATTGGAGAGATTGCCTGATGAAGCGATATCTCCGACCTTTGTGCCGTTGAGATAGAGCTTTAATCTCGTGTTGTCATACGTGGCAACGACGTGATACCACTGGTTGAACTGCCACGTGGTCGGAACATCAATGGAGTTGAAAAAATCCTCATAGCCATTGGCTACATAGAGAGCGTGGTACGATCCTGTACTGACATCCAACCTCATCCCGTGATTGGTAGAAACTGGATTGTCAGTTGCGACCAGGCTACAGTAGCCATTGCGCGACAGATCAGCGAACTTGATCCACAGCTCAAGGCTGTACTGATTCCAGTCCTTCAGCGTCATGTTTGCTACGACGCCATAGCCGGTAGAGCCGTCAAAGCGGATGGACGGATCAGAAGCGATCACTCCCGGCTCGTTCGTGGTAACCCCCCCTTGCAAGGAGAGCGCAGTATCCTGGTTGCACCTATCATAAAAGACCGGGGCATCTTGCTTGATAACTTCGGGATAGAGATGCGCTTGCAGGAAATTGCTGACTTGTCGAACGGTGCGCAGCTCGTACAGATCGGGGCTCCCCTTGAGCTGCACATCTAACTCCCCATATTGCCCACCGCCATAATAGATTTTTGCGCAATATTCGATGGAAGGCGCAAGAAGAGAATGCATGACACGCTCATACTGCTGCACCAGGTCTGATACCTGCATCAGCGCATCAGGATCGCTGGCACGTAGCATCGCAATCTGAACGCTCTCAAACTGCCGCGAGCTTTCGGTGATATCTCTGCGTGTGAAGGGGAGAGCTTTTGCAAGAACCTGCTCAACCTGTTGCACCGTCTCTACAACTCGCGCCACCGAAACAGGCCCACTCATGACCATTTCAGAGCCGCGAGAAAACTCGTTGACCAGTCGCCAGCCCGTGAGCGTGACGCGCTCTCTCCCTTGCAAGGGGGTCTGCAAGGTTTCGGTCACGCTTCCTGTCACCGTTGGTGCACCGCTGTCGGTAACGGTCAGGTCATCTACACGGAGCCATGATGCTGAACTCGGAAGAGCGGTGACACCGTAACCACCAGTCAGAACCGGGCTGGAGTCAGATACATCCATATCCCACGTGCTCGGCTCTTGACTGCTCGCGAGCCAAAGCCTCCCTTGTAACCGGGTTGGGTTGCTTCCTGTAACGCGAAACCGCATCTTGTATGCGGTGTTGGCAGTAATCGACTTTGCCGGGCCTGACCAGGTCTGCGTTGTGCTGTTGTTGACGAACCGCGCAATGAGCAGAGAGCCAGAACTTAAGTTGAATCTGTAGCCTGTCAGGTTGCTTGTTCCTGCATTCCCACTGAGTCGTGCATCAAGCCCGAACTCATCAGATGTCGAGGCAGGAATAAAGGTAGCAAGCAGCTCCATATTTCCAGTGCTTGCCGAACCGAGTCGGTAGTGCAAACGGGAGCCGGGATTACTCGGGCTGTTGCGTATTTGCCCTTGCGTCCCGTTGGTTGAGAGCATATCCAAGTACCCACCCTCAGGCGGGTCATTGGTAGCGGCTCCCCAGATTTTGCCATCAGTCGCCATGCCCCACCCGTTTGAAACTGCTGCTCTATTGAAATTGTCTTGCGCTAAAACAGCCATTACAGCTTCTCAGTGATAGTGATGAGGCCATTTGACGAGTCAGAGATGATCAAAGGGGCGTCGAACGGCACACGCAAAAAGGTGTGTGTCGTTGCTGTTACCGGGTTAGCACTGACCAGCCAGGCCGTTGTATATGAGGCGGCAACGGCCGGCGGTGTGCCTGTCGTGCTAAAAAGGTAAGCCCCGTTGTTCGTGACGGTCAGACTGCGATTCCCATACCCAGAATTGCCCCCGCTGACTGCATACGTAAACTGTGCAGCAGGTAAAGGAGCCGTATAGGACACAGGAGACGTAAGCGCGCCTGGATCGGCTGTCGGGACACTGGCATAGTCATACCTGACCCATGAGCCGGCAGGGATGCTTGATGTTGGCCCGGGAGTTGACTGAACACCCACGGTTCCGGCTCCTGAGATGGCGGCTGTCGTGACAACTGTCAAGGTGTTAGAAGTCCCTGCATTGATGACCAGCTTTGTCCCGCTTGGAATAGAAGCGCCTATCAGAGAGCCGATCTGGATGCTTGTCACGTTGCCCCCCGCGGGAATGGCGGCAGAGAGCGAGGCCATACCCAGAGATTGATCAATGGCGATCATTGAGGCGGGGGGTGTACTCGGAGTGCTTGCACCGGCCAACGCCTTGAACATGGTCAACACGCCATTATCCGTGTAGGCGTTTTCCAGCCATTGTTCTTGAGTCACGTTGCCAGTGGCCTTCTCAAGTGTTTGAATGCGCCAGAAACCGCCCGAACGGTTGAGGCTTGCCACAGCATCATCAAAGTTTGTCGGCTGTGCTGGTTGGCGATATTCTGGGATAGAAATGTAGATGTTTTGCATAGATGGCTCCTTCAATGAATAAATCTGGTTAAGTAGGCAATAATAACCGCAATGAGGATAGACGATAGAACACCAAGCAACCAGTAGAGCGTGCGGGAAAGGATGATGAATCTCTCGGCTAAAATTTGGCTAGATGATTGGATATCATCGAGTTGCTTATCAAATTTCTCTTTCATGGTCTCTAGCCGCGAATTGGCTTCCTTTAAATCTATCCCCCACTCTTTGCGCAACACCGAAAGCTGGCTTTCTAGATTGTCTATCCTTTTTTGATTTTCTTGGATCATTTGTTCATGCATTCTGATTTGCACTTCATGAGTTTTGAGATTGACATAAGAGCTTGGCAGTTCATCGATCTTTTTATAGATAGCAGCAAGTTGCTGCTGTATCGAATCAGGCATATACAAAGAATCCTTTCTAGTCTGCAAAGAAGGCCGTCCAGTCCGACACGACAGCCCCTTGCACGGCCTTGATCTGGAATTTCTCTTGCCAGACCGGCACGCCTTGTTCATCAACTGTTGGCACCCACGATCGTGCGACACTTTGAATGAGGAAGGGCACATCTTTGAGACCATAAGCCGGGTGGTAGACATGCAGGAGCTGACCGGCTTTGAGGCCTGGTTTGCGAGTCACAAACGAAAGCACATGACCCTTCTGGGCGTACTGCTTCAACCTGCTTACAGCCAGGGCGAGAGCTTGCCGCTTGGGCATCTTGTCAACTTCCTCGTTGACTTCGACAATACCGCTTGTCCCGTCCTGAGCTGAACGAGAAGCTATCTCTTGCTCATCCCTGACGTTGACCGAAATGGGCACCTGAGCATCATACTGGACTTCGATGATCTGTCCGTCTCGGAGCTTGTTCGAGTCATCGCTACTGAGTGAGTTTGACCCTCTCTCGAAGTAGAAGACGGCTCCAGTTGCGCCTTTAGCTGCGTAGCTCACAGCAACGCCATCGACGCTGATTGATTTCATCGCCTCTACCGGATAGCCGAGCGTCCAGGATGACGCTTCACCATCGGCTTTCTTGGTTTCGGTCATTGGTACAATGTCGATGGCCCCTGTAATCCATTGCGAGTTGCGGTAGCTCTCCTGCGTGTTTTCCAGAGAAAAGCCCTGAATCTCCATGAGATTGGCAGTCGCGATCCAGGGCGCAAGTTCTGCCTCGCGCCGCCGGAAATACGGTGTTCCGTCATGGTCAAAGAACCAGAGGGCGTCACTCTGCTTTGCCAGGTCATCAAAGACGGCCGCGATGCTGGTAGGCTTGCCACTCGCTATTGAGTAGTCTGTGCTGGCAATGAGTGCGCCATCTGCAATGCTTTCAGGCCGGATAGTCACAGCAAGATCATTGAGTGATGGCGACATCAAGGGATCATCTGTACTCAGCACAGTCTTCACATACAGGTTTGTCTGGAATAATGGCGAACTCAAAACCTGGAAGGAGGCAAAGTTGAAGGTGTTTTGCCCGCCCGCTGAATACAAGCCAGAGTAGCCCCCTTGCAAGGGGGTAGTATCGGGATACTCACAGAGCAGCTCGCCATCCATCCAGAAGGAAACGGTGTTGCCTACACGCTGGAAGCGGAACCGATGTGGCGTGCCTCTCACAAACGAAATGGAAGCAGCAGCAACGAGAGAGCTTGTCCCGTTTTCTGCCCGGTAGATTTGTGCGGTGTTGGGCTGGCTTGTTGCCGCTGAATCTCGCACAACACAGGAATAGGCATTGCCATTGTTCAAGCAGAGAGCCGCGCCCCCGTTCTCTGAGCGATCACTGTCAAACACAACCACTGCTTCCATGCCGGGCGTGAGCCGTGTCGGGCGTAGCACTGCATTGAGGCCATTGGAAACAAAAAGGCGGCTATTGGCTGTATCCCACGTCCATACAGCGGCATCACCCCCTGCAAGGAATTGAGAGAAGTAGTCGCGCTGTGTGTCAGAAGCGAACTGGTCTATAACTGGCTCTTGTGCGCCAACAATACCAGGGAGAGCAGAAGCACCGCTTGCGCCAGCTCCAACATTTGACCATGACACCCCATCAAACGAGCTTTGTATGCTCGTACTCGTATTTTGTGGCTGGCTTCCGTCCCAGGACAGACTTGTTGACCCGACGCGATCTGCAAGCTCTAACGCGATTGCTGGCGTCACGCGTGAGCCTGTCGCGTGATAGTTGCTCACAACAGCCAAAGAGAGGCCTGTTATCCGTGCAGGGACGCTGACGGACTCTGTGGAGAGTGTCGCTCTTAAGCGTGCCTGGGTCATGTTCGTGCAGTTTGCGCCCTTCTGCAAGGCCGGGACTGGCTGTCCTTTGCCGACAGTTTGCCAGCTCGCGCCGTTGTCCGGGGAGAACTCCACTTTATAAGAGACATCACTTGGCACCGGCTCATCATATTGAAAATTGATGAGTGAGCCGACAATGTTGGCTCCCACACCCGACAGGTTGAGAGCGGGACTTGTCCAGGAGCCCTGCAAAGAAGACACAATGCCAAAGTTGTCGAATCTGGCTTCCTGAATAATGCCGCCTGATACCGCTTGAGAATTATAAATCCGCATGGCGATATATCCCGGCCCGGCATGGGTCGAGTCGGTGACAGAGATGTATTCCACATCGTCAATGCTGATCTTATGCGTTGCCCCATTGACAACCACCTTGAGCCGGTGCCAGTTGCCTTTCTCAAAGGTCAGAGCCGTACTTGCAAGCTGTGTCCACGATCCCGAACTTGCAGAGTTACTGCCTTTGCCGAATTGAAGCAGACTGGTGCTAAAACCCGCGAAGTAGGCAAAGGAATTTAACGGGGCCTGCCGGGTGGCGGGATAATTGCTCGTCCTGTATTCCAGCCCGGCAACCGCGTAGTCGTTGCCGAGCAGGATATCTATTTCAGCAGTGAAGTTTGTCCAGATCCCGCCCCCGGCGAAATTGAGACGCGCCCTCAGATCGTGCTGAGGGTCAATATTCAGGAAGTAGGCGGCTTGCCGAATTCCGGCTCCGCCATAGCCATTTGACGCGAAAAAGGTTAGTCCGGTCTCATCCCCATCATCCCAGTTTCTGGTGTACTGATTCAGCTTGATCTCGTCTGAATCAGAGCGCACGTTGTTGTACGTGCCAGTTTGCCAACTTGCCTTGTTCTGGTAGAGGATGAGCGCGTCTTGTTTGGTTGTATTTGCCGCCGGATTGATCTGATAGCTGAATAATCTCAAGGCAGGCGAAATGGTCGGGTCTGGTGAACCGTTTTCAAGGTCTAACTTCCACTTGAGACCAACCCCCGGCTTTGTCAGGTCTTGCCCTGGCACAAAGCAAGGGAGGGCCGTAACATTAGGAGCGTCCAGATAGGAAATGCCATTGTCGCCGCTGACCTGCACACGGGAGGTGGTCTTGTCTGGGAGATCGGCAACATATGAGAGATGACTTCCTTTGTAAATGCCCACAGTCGAAAGCGCGGTCGGCTCTGCAAAGGTCACAGAGCCGCGTTTGTCGTAGGATCGAACGTAGGATACAGCCAAGTCGGTATAGCCATATGTTCTCACGATTTTAGGCACAAACGGGAGGCTGGAAGAAGAGCTATCGAAAATCCACAATTTTGTAGCATTGGACGCAGAATTATAAATCCTGATGTTTCGAAAAAAGGCCTGATAAACGCCTGCTTGATCTCCCTCGAAGCCAAGAGAAACATAGGCGATTTTCTTCCCTACCCAATTTATAGTGGGGACTGAGATCCAAAATCTTCTCTCATACCATTTATCATCAGCCCATCCTTTTAAATCGGTTGAAGGATGAGGATCCAGGTCATTTATATCATTTGAATAAAAATTGTGAATATCTCGCAGCGATGTCCCATCGGTGAGCGTGATGTCAACACTCGCTTTGATCTCAGGCGACGTCGAACTGACCCAGACTTCATACTGCAGGAAATCATTTGCCTGGATCGTGTACCCACCATTGTAGATCTTCACGTAGAGATAGGTGTTGCCAGCGCTCGTACTGGAACACCGGGCGCGAAAGCTCACGGCCCCGCTAGAGCGCAGCCGCAATGACTTATCCGGCCCTATCTCAAGGCTACTGTATGTGTTTGGCGCAAGCCAGCTTGTAAAATCTTTGTATTCCTTTAGAAGAGGTGTGCCAGCAGGTGAGAGTGTGAGCACATCCCGGCCGCTCTCATCGGTTGTGGTAACTGTATTCGAGAGGGTTCCTTGCTGAAAGGCGGCAACATCGGACTCGCGGTAGGATGTGAAGTTCTGCCTGATCCCTTCCCCTTGCAAGGAGGTTTTGAGCAAGTCTACAAAAATATCACCTGCTAACTGGTTATGGTAGTCCTTGCCGCTGAAGAACCGTTTGTCTGCAATGTAGTGCTTGCCGATGGCGTCAATATCAAAGCTGGTGTGGGGATTGGGAAAGAGATTGTGCTTGCTTACCCTGTCCACATAGCCGGAAAAGATCAGCTCATCATCTGCCTTGATCTCCAGTTTGAGTCCGGGGTAGTAGTCGGCCGTGCCAAACGTGTCAAGCACCTTAACGCGTGCTGTTGCCCTCTGCTCAATGGTGTCCTCTGTTTCAAGTTCAACAGAGGCAAGGACATTGACACCGTTGAGATAAACGGATAGCGTTTTGCTGCTCATCTACCTGACACCTACCTTTGTCCGTGATCTGTTGGCGATGTAGTTGCCGCTGATCTCACCCAGGACGCGGCCGTCAACCTCCAGCACGATCGGGCGTCCATCCCCTTGCAAGGCAACCTGCACCGCCTGCATGACGGCTGCTCCGGCAGGCTCTGGATAGTCAATTTGTGGCGTCATCGCGGTGGCAAGCCGCGAGCTGGCACGCTCTACGCGCCCGATCTGCCGATCAAGGCCCGATACCAGGATGTCGCCAAAATCTGGCATCCAGTCCCGCACCGAAACAAGCGGCCCGATCTCAGGCGTTGAGAAGTGGAGATATGACCAGATGGTGTCAGCGATCTCTTTGGCCTTTTGGCCTACAGAGCCAACGAGATTGCCCAGACCACCGATCAAATTCGCACCGAAGTCGCTCATCCACTGCCAGGCCTGTCCAGGAAGCCCGCTGAAGAAGCTACCAATACCTGACACAATCTCACTTGCTTTGCCGGTCGCTTGATTGTAGAGATTACCGAAAAAGCCGACGATATTGGACACAAAATGAGACACCGTATCAGAAACCCACTTGCCCATGTTCTGGAAGAAGGACACGATGGAATTGACCAGATCTGGCACGATGGAATGCCCGACCAGCACGTCAAAGAGCCACTGGAAAAAGCCGATCACGCCAGAGACGAACCCTGAGACGAAGGATATGACTGACTGCACCCCCATAAGCCAAATCCCCTTGATCATCCCCCAGAACCCGCTAGCCATGTTGACGATACCGCTCCAGATATTGGAAAGGTCCGCCCCGAGCTGGTCAAATTGGCCTGTGAACAGGTGAACAAAAAACATGATGAGGCCCGAAATGATCTGGAATACTCCTGACCAATACTGGATGAATCCACCAACAAAGGAGACCACGCCTTGCAGGAAGGTGGACAAAAAGGATAGAGCCCCGCTGAGAGTACCAACGAGAAGGGCAGTGACAACAGCCCCTAGTAGAGCGAATCCTGGCAATAGCGGTTGTAGCCCCTGCCATAGCCCTTGCAAGGCTGGTAGGAGTTGTGTCGTCCAGGTGGCAACGAGCTGATCCCAGACAGGCTTGAAAGTGGTGATCAGGAAGGTGCCGAGTTGCGTCAGAGTTTGGCCTAGATTACTAACCCCTGAAATAATTCCTGGTACGTAGGGACTCAAAAGCTTGATTCCGTCTGCTAGCCCCTGGAACGCTTGGTTCAGGAGGCCTGCACCGGCTTTGACATTAGCATCGCTAAAAAGCCCTTTCAGCCCATCTGCAAGGGGGGTCAGGTGTGGCGCGATATTGGAGGCTATGGTATTGCCCAGATTCTGTAAACTCTGGACAAAGTTAGACCAGCCACCACCTTTGTTAAGTACCTCCCCAGCCTTGCCGAAGAGATCAACCAGGCGGGAGAAGCCGGGCGCGACATTTGTGGAAATAAAGGAGCCAATGTTTTGAAGGGTACTGCCTAAAAGCTTGCCTGTCCCTGTGACAAATCCCAAAAAGGCGGGACTGTTGAAGAGATCTCCTAATTGCAGCAAACCACTCTTCATTGCATCAAAGGTACTTTTCCCAAATTCACGCAAGGCATTTCCTGCGGAATCAATGAGATTCGAGAGTGCACCAAATCCGCTTTTCCCCTGCGCTTCCATAGCACCCGCAAGGTTTGATTCCTGAATGCCCTTACGCAACATGGCGATAGCATCATCTGCGGGCAGTAATCCTTTGGATACAAGGTCACGCACCTCGCTTTGTGTCATATGGAGTTGATTGGCAAGAATCTCCCATACGCGTATATTCCTGTCCGCGAGCTGACCGAGGTCTTCGGCTGAAGCCTTCCCGTTTGAGCGCATTTGTCCGAAAATAGTTGCTATATCCTGAAGATTGCTCGGATCAAGTGCATTTCCGCTGACCACATTCCCGATATCTGTCAGCCAGGGCAGAATATCTTTGGCGTTGACCCCAATTGCCAGTAATTTCTGAGCTGTTTGAGCTAGCTCTGGGAATTCGAAAGGTGACGTTGCAGCAAGTTTTTGGATCTGCTGAAGCAGGTTTTTCGCCTCATTCCCATTGCCAAGCAAGGTCTTGAAGGCGATTTCGGTCTGTTCCATCTTCCCGCTTGACTGAAAGATAGCCGTCCCCAGACCGATCGCGGCACCGACCCCGAGGGACAGTGCTCCGGTGAGGGCTGTCCCCAGTCCCATCGCCGCCACCTTCATCCCCTCGAGCTGGGATTTAAAATGAGAGGACATGGAACTGATACGCGAGCTGAAAGAGCTGGCGGCAGTAGACGCCTGATGGAACTCCGCGGCAAGCTTCTGCCCTGTGTTAGAGTCCTCAAGACGCTTGATCTTTTCTCTGGCGTCCTGAGCTTGCTTTTCAAGCAAGACCAGCTTAGCGCGGGCCTCTTCCACGCCGGTGACGGCCTCACCAGCGTTGGCGGCATGCTCAAGCTTTTGCAGTTGTTCACGAGCTTTGCGCACCTGGCTTTCAATCAAGACAAGGTGCGCTTTCGCAGCTTCGACGTTGGTCACAGCTTTGGACATATTGCCACTGCCCTCCATGCTCTGGAGAGCTTTGCCTGTGCTGAAAGCAGAGGATGACACAACTGAGAGCTGGCTTTTTGCCTGTGCCACTCCGCTTTTCAGGCCGGACATGTCTACACTCAATTTCACAATCAGTCCGGATAAAATCCCCATTTATCGCCTCTTTGCTGCTTCTTTCTTCGCTTTCTCGATAGCTTGCTTCTCTCTCTTGGCTTTGATCGAGAAGTAGGCCTGCCACCCAGCAAACTCGCTGGCACTCATTCGCTCAAGAAACTCGTCTCTGGTGTTGCCTGCCCCGACGGTTTCCGTCAGGAAGTAGGAGAAGTATTCGAGGTCGTTTGCTTCAAGTTTTTTTGGGTTTCGTCTGCGTCAATTGCGGAGAGTTCCCGAATCTTCTCAGCAATCGGGGTGAGCACTGACATCCCAAATCCCGCCACGCCATCAATGTCCTGCTCAGAGAAGATTTGTTCTTTCCCTTCTCGGGTGATGAGAGAGTAAGTGACAAAAGCAGCGGCTTCTAATGCCTCGTTCCGCCCTGTCTCATCTTTGCTCAGGCGTTCAGCCTGGACGACCTCCTTCGCAGTCAATTCTCTGAGAGCAAGCTGTCCATCTAGCTCCTCCAGACCGGGAAGAGTAACCTCAAGGTCTTGCACCTTTAAGCGTCTATTAAAGAATTTTGCTCTGATTTCTGCAGGCTTCATCTCATATTGTCCTTTTGTGATGTTGTAAATTTACGCTTTGAAAAACTCATCAGTGAGTTGGAACGTCAAGCCCTCTTCAATGAGTGCCGAGACTTCGGCTTTGATATTGCACTCGGATACGTAAGCGTACCCTTCATACCTGCGGCCTGTAGGAGAGACATAAGAGACAATGAGCAGGTCTCGCTCTTGCAAATTCTTCACCCGATCATGATTAAGCCAAAACCTGTCAACCTTTAGCTCCCCCTCGAGCAAGGTCGGGGTGTAGAACTTCGCGCCGGTAGGATTGAAGGTTGTGCTGTCCTCCAGATTTGTTTTGCTCGTAAATTCGACACTTTTCGCATTGCCTATCTGGCTGAACGGATAAAACGCGCCAGAGGCCAGACGCACTTGCAAGGTCGGATCTTGCGGTGAGTCAAAGACGACGCGAGCAGCGACACGATAGAGAGTGAAGCCTGTGCTGACCGGAGTCCAGGTCGTACCATCTGAACTGGTTTCAACGATAACTGGCACGTCCCGATCAAGATACCGTTTTGTCGAGTTCGCGATCACATAGGTCTTGTGATCTCCTACATCGGTGAGCATCTCATTGACAAAAGGAACACTTGGCTTGGATGCAACGAGGAATTGTGAATTATACGCGGCAATCGCCATTTGGAAGCTCCTTATGCTCGCGTCACGTCACCATTCATTGTGACGGAGTACTCAACCTCGATTTTCCCTGACACATCGGCCTTGATCGAGTATTCACCGATCCAGGCATCGAAGGAATATTTCTTCACCCCATCGGGAGATATCTCAAGCTGTACCAACTGCCGCCCGAAATAGGCGTCCTCTAACGCTTGCTGGCCGGGATCACCTACATTCCAGTTTCCCGACAATTTTGTTTCCATCCCTCGCAAGGTTGGGATAAACGTTTTGGTACCGGGCGCACTACTGCTAAATGCAGTAGTTTCCTCTAAGTCGGTCTTGAAAGGAAGTTCCACGCTCGAAATGTCGTGCACAATAGTGCTGCCTACTTTGATCACTGCACTATAAGCCGCTTTTGCCATAGTTCTTACTCCTGTGTCTCAATCCTGTATCTAACAGGCATGTGCCGTACATCTTCTTCTGGGTCGTTGAGAGATTCCGAGAATTCATACCAGCAACCAACCTGCGTCATAGTTGCAAGCTGAAGCGATTGCTGGTCAAGGATCTGATTCAACCTTGCAAGGATGGCTTGCGCTTCCTTGAATCCTTTTGCTGCACTCCAGATGTGGAGTGTTACCGTCGCTTCATAGCCGCGCCGCTGAAAGCTATGAAACGGGACTTCGGTTGCCTCACCAATGGTTACATAGGGATAAGTCTGAACATCAGGAACAGAACTTGCGTCAAATATCCCTTTGACCAGGTTCATCAGTGTGGTGTCGCCTGTAAGCCGCTGGTACAAGGCTCGCTGAATCTCTCCGAGTGAGGTCATAACTTCTTGAGCCTTTCAACAAGCCCTTTGCGAGAAATCTCAAACGCAGGCAGGAGATACGGTTGCGCCTGCATCTTTCGCGTCCCGAACTCGACATAGGGCGCATACTCGACATTCGTTCCAACTAGAACCTCGTACCTGTCTGTTTGTTCGTAGCTTATCGAGTTTTTCAGACGACCAGTCCGCACCGGCACCCGCTTCTGTGCTTCGTTTTTGCATTCTTTGCCCGTTGCCAGCAACTCCTGCTCTGTACGATTTTCCAGCTCGTCTACCGCCTGATCCAGATCAGCAAGTACTTTGTCCAGACCAACAATCTCAACTCCCATATCTCAGCTCCTTGCAAGGGTCATGCTAACTGCTCTACCGCAACCCGGCGCAAGACCTCATACGAGGTTGGGTCATAGAGGTCAATAACCTTGTAGGTGATGCCGTTGATTCTGAGCCTATCAGCGCCGCGGATGTCGGTCAGGCGCGGCACCAGAAGCCGTTTGAGCGTTTTGCCTTGCAGACGCTCCGCAATTACCACTTCCTGGGGAGATTGCCCTGAATCAATCAGCGCACATGGCACCGTCGCAACGACAGTCCATGTAATCTCTGTACCGCCCTGCCCGTCGGGCGTGCGTGTCTCTCTCAACACATCACACATATCCTTGAGGGCCAGTTCTGTTGCCAGGTCAGAAAATGCCTGTAAGTCCTCATCGCTAATAATCGTCATTTAGAACTCACTCCCGCTTGCTAAACCTGGCTCCAGAAAATCCAGTTGCAACCGCCCGAGCTGAAACCCCTGTGTAGTCTGCCCACCTACCTGAATATCAAGTCCAGCCAGCTCCGCTTCAGCGTCTTTCAAAAGCATTTGCACGCGGTCAAAGGCCTGTGAGCGAGACGCTTTGACCGGGCCGGGCAACTCCACATCAAAGCGAATAGCGAGCAAGCGTGAAAACCGCTTGAGCGCGTAATAGTTCAAAAGCGCGATGAACTTAAGCGTATCGGCTTGCGCAACATTGGCCGTTGGAAGATCCTGCTCTGCAACACCAAGATGGCGCAAGCTCATATCAATAGCCGTGCTGTAAGCATCGGCTGTCTGCTCTGGTGTAAACTTGGCCTCTATCGCCAGCTCTCTATATTCTTGCTGAAGGAAGCTCAAGGCGGCTGTTCGATCCATCACGCGTTGTCCTTGATTGGCAGGCCGTTAGCATCAACGAGCACGCCATTGACGACGTATCTCCCGCCTTCAGGGGCCTCGTCAAGCTTGCGCTCTGGCTCCACCCTTGCAAGGGGTTGCTGCTCTGTCTGCTTCTCTTCTTGCTGTGTTTTCTTCTCTGGCATTCCATCCACCTCGCTTAGAAGGTCGGGGTGACATATGTGCTCCCCCCGATGTACAAAACGGCACCGTTAGACCTCTCTTGCACCGCAATCCCGTACTCGCGTTCCATATACTGGGCATGCAAGGGGTAAGACTCTAACTCAGCGGCAATACGTAGCGACCCTGACTGAGCATCTCGCACCCGCATCGCGAGCGGTTTCGTCTGCGCCGGGTTGTACGCAAACAAGTAGTTATTTGGAATCCAGGGCTTCACCCAGATTTCTGCCGCCCCAAAGACTCCGATAGCCCGATTGTAGATGTTCATGGTATCAAGCGGCGTCCGGCCAACTGCCGTTGTAGTCGGAGGTAGCACCCGAGCGTCAACATACGCTGTAAAGCCGGATAAGCTGCGGACTGCTGCTTCTTGTGCCTGGCTGATGTACACCTTGATCGTACCGGTGTTGTAGTGTTCCAGCACTGTGTTAATCAAGCTATTGAGCGCATTCACATCTAGCGCTGAAACAGCCAAGTAGTGCGTATGAGTATTACCATCAAAGGCATTCTCATACGGATCGGGGGGAAGCGGTGTCCCGTCTGCATTGAGTAGGGCGCGAATGGGGAGATTCAAATTGTCAACCAATCTATCCAGATAGTTGAGATTATTTGTGGGGGTAAAGATGGCTTTCTTTATCTCGGTTTGCAGTCTCCTGATATCGGCTGTCATGGCCGCGTTCACCTGAGCAGCTATCTCCGCAACCGTGCGAGTTTGGAGATACTTACGGGTCCATTGCAATCCGACCTGGAATAGGCGGAGAGGGAAGCCGACGTTGACGCCAGTGGTTATTTTCTGTACATCTGGCGAGCTGTGCTCATCCCCTTCAATCATCGTCATGGTATCTACGCCACCGTAACGACGTAATCTATCTGTCGTTTGCTCAACGAGATCAGAAGTCATCATATTTACAATCTCGTTATGCGCGTCCAGAAATTGCTGTACAGCACGGTAGGTATTCTCTTCGCCATAATCTGCAATCAGCGTTCTATTTGCGGCTAAAGTATCCAGTATTTGGAGGGTGCCGTATGCCATCCTGTACTTTCCTTTCTAGTGCATCGGCACTACTTAGTAGCTTTTCTGAACGTAAATGCGGGTGCTATCCACGACACGGCCAATCACCGTCGTACCGCCTGTAGAGGGTGCGGTATCCAATCCACCCGGCACAGTCCCTGAGAGATACAACGAGGTGCCAGGAGTAAGATTCTTTCCGTAATTGAAGTTCACTCCCCAGTACAGGGAAAGAGACTCTCCAGGTGCAGCAGAAGTTGCGGCAAAGCCATCCACAACGGCATTGCCATCATTGGCTGCTCCACTCGCGCGGTAGATCTTGCCATCATTTTTGATAACGCAGGCATCTCCTGCGGCGATAACTTCACCCGCGTAGAGGCCAGATAACCGGTTATTTGGGGGCGGCGTGGCACTGGAAAGTGAGGGGGTGCCACTCTTTGTAATTGCGGCCATAGTATCCGTATGCTCCTTTAAAAGTTGTATAAACCACTGCGCATAAGACTTGTCGTGATTGCTTCACTCTTGTGTGACTGTCCTGTCGGTTTTGGGTTTGGTGCATTCCCCGGCAAACCAGCACGTCCTTGCTGCTCAAGCTTTGCCACCAGCGGTTTTGATTTCTCTATCCATGCCAGGCGCTCTTCAATCGGTGCATCAGCTCCGGGATCAAATACCTTGATCTCGTCAGGCCAGTCCTTGGTCTCGCTCTCAATCTGGCTTGCAAGGAGAGATGCAAGCTGATTGTAACGCTCAGAGATCGGCTCTAATTCATTCACTCTCGCCTGATACTGCTCTGCAAGCTGCTTATATTGGCCTTGCTCTTTCAGGCGTTGATCTTCTGCAAGGCGAGCCGCTTCTTCTTGCTCTTTGGCACGTTTGCGATAGGATGCGTTCTCTTTGCGCAAATCGGCAATCTCGCGCTGTAACGCTTCAAGAGATGGTTGATTTTCTGAGGACTTTTCACCCGCCTGGGGTTCCAAGTTGGCCGCCTGGGCCTGGGGACTACTGGTCGCCGCCTGGACGCCATCAGTAGTATTCGTGGTATTGTTGTTCTTCATACTGTACCAGATTCCTTTCAATTTGTAAAGACAACTCGAATAGAGTTTGTCAGTACCTGTCTGTTATTTGTATTGCATGGTGCAGCGACAGTGGCTCTTGCATTGTCGCTGACCAATTGGAATCAGCGAACCTATCGGTTGCCAGCCTTTGCGGGCTTCTTGCAAACAGCCCGTACAATGATCCGCGATACCTAGAATAGAGCGTTGCAAGCGTGCGCCACCGATACGGGCGACGCGCTCTCTCATCGCTTCATGGCTCCCTCTGGCCGCTTGCGTGTAGAGCGCACTCCTTGCAAGGAGGGTGCCATCTAATGCTTGCTTGCCGGTCTTGATGTCCTTCACAAAGCCCCTGAGAAATAGATACTGTTCCTTGAGCAAGTTCCCAACAAAGCCATAGTCGGCTGGCGACATGTTTTTTGCGCCACCATTGCCGATCATCGCCATCGCCACATGGAGTGGCTTCAGGATAGAAAGCATCCCGACTTGCCATTGAGCAAGCGAGATCGCGCGATCCGCGAGCTGCTGAGACAGATCGCGAATGCGCTGAGTCTCTTTGTCGATCACAGCATCAACTGCCTGCCTGACGATGCGTTCTGGCACAAAGCGGCCCGTTTTCAGATCCACATAGCGTCTGGCACGTGGATTGTAATTGTAGGCGAACTGACTCATTTTTTATCGGGCTCTGGCTCAACAATCTCTGCGTCGATCAATCCCTTGCAAGGGGGAGGCGCAGTGTTTTGCCAAAGCGCTTCTGCCTCTTTAATGTTGGTCTCGCTGACAAGAGCGAGAGCATCCAGATCGTCATCTGTCCATTCGATAGGCTCACCTAGCGGAACCGGCTTTTTCTTCGGTGACTTCCTCTGCATGCAGATCTCCTTTATAAACATGTTTGTACACATCGGCTGGATACTGGAAGGCAAGAGTAAGCAATGCTGTTTGATACTGCTCTTCATTCCATTGCTCCTGCTTGCACTTGTATTGCATATACAGTACATCCCGCATATATGGGACAGATGTATTATGACGCCTGGCCTGGATTAACGCGGGAAGAAGAAACATATGTTTGATAATCATTGCTCCACCCCTGGCACAATATCTTCTTGTGCCAAGAGCTGATCACGTTTAATCTGTTCTACCCGATCCTGACCCAATTGCGCAAGCTCCTCATCAGTCCAGCCCTCACCTCGCAAAACGAATTCCAGAGGCGCACCGGCTTGCACGGCCAGATTGACCCCCTGCCAAATCGCTTGTTTCTCTTGCGCCTGCTCCAGTCGCGTTGGAGTGAGCAGAGGCCTGGGCATAATCGACATGTCCAATTCTCCGCGCTGGTAGCTCTCAAGTGAGAACGGTAAGAACTTCTGTTGTTGGCGTGTGAGAGAGCGCCCCCACGCGCCACTATTGGCTCTGAAACCACCCATAGCACAGGCCATACGAAACAGGGAGATGCAAGCCTGGTCATAGTTGGCTTGCGCTTCCTGAACCCGGCTTGCGACATCTCCAACCAGGCGTGATGCAGCAGGCCCCGTCACCTGCGACATTGACCGAAGCTCGCGGTAAAAGATCAGCTCCGGGTGATCCTGCTCAATTTCGGCTAGTAGTTTGTCTATGTAGATATTTGCTGCTGACAGATCCAAATTCCCGGCCAGACTATCTACCTTCCCATCCTTTGGCCCTTTCAGCATGAGCAAGCTTTCCTGCTCACTGGCAGGCTCGTCAAAATCGTTCGTAGAGCCTCGCTTTTTCGCCCCGAACAAGTTGTTGACATTGCCGTCTGTCCACAAAACCAGAGGCGCACCGATGACCTTATGTACTTGGTCATGGATATGGCTTACCAGATTGTTCAATTCGTCAATTTTGCCCAGGCTCCCGGCAATTGCAGGACTGCCGTGGTCGGAACCAGTATCACAGTGTCGAATCCAGACGGCAGGCACAAAGCCATACGGGTTCTCTATCTCAGCGCCAAAGCCATAATCATAGGGGCGGTCATCTCTGAAATACCGGAATGATCCCTTGTCTACTTCTTTTCTATATTGGTATGACCCGGCTTCGTCTTTGGCCGTGTACTCAATCACGTATCCTTTGATATTGCCTGCAGCATCCAGCTCCAAAGATTTGACGTACCCCGGCCAGACGATTTCTGACGTGATCTTCCCTCGCTCAATGTCGTCGATCAGCTCAATGAGGACACTTCCCAGTGCGGCCCCATACCTGACAATCACGCTTTTGCGTGACTGCCAGTTGTTCCATGCCCAAAATTGAGCAATGGCCTGTACCAGTTCGGTTGGGGTATCGGAACTGAAGGGGATGGCGACAGGCGCGCCATCAGGAAGAGCTCGCCCGTCTTCTGAGAGCGCGCCGGGATAGACGACACCAGCATAAAAGTCTACAAGCCTCTTTGTCGGATTGTAGATCATTCGAATGTTGCGGTAGAGGTTATACTTAGCCTTGTACGCTGACCAGGCGTTCGACACACGGTCAAACATGCTATTATTGTAATAGCTCCATAACAATGCATATTCAGCAGCCCGGTTTTTGTATTCCGTGTACTCCGGCTGTTCCTCAAACACACGCTTAGCGGCAACGATAGCCGCCTTTCCAGCTTCCATAAGCTTTCCCCATAGTGCCATACTCAATATCCTAGAAAGCCACTGAGGGCTTGTGCTGTATCAATGTCCAGCGGTTCAATGTCTCGCTGGCCGTTCGTGGCCTCTTCTGCCGCCATGCTGATCACGTCAACCTGGTCATCATGTGCGCCCTTCGGGAATAACAGTAGCTCTGTCTCCAGATCATGCAACCAGGGGCCCCCCTGTCGAAAGTAGATCTTGCCATTCTCGAACCAGATAGAGGCTGTGGAGGCGCGTGTGACCTTATCTCGGACGGGTTGGTACTCCTTGCAAGGGATACCTTGAGACAAGGCCTGTTGCACAAGGGCGAGCTGATAGCCCACCTTCTCGATCTTGAAATACGCGTGAGGATAGTGGTGATGCAGACGCTGTATCAACTTGAACTGTTCAGGGTTACTGAAGCGGCCACGAATCACATCCAAAAGCAGAAGGTCATGCTCTGGTGTCATTGCCCACACTCCAAAGACCGTGTAGTCCGCATGCTGCTTACTGCTGATCGCCAGGTCTACGGTAATAAAGACACGCTCACAGTGCGCTTTGATGACAGCACGCCCCTCCAGTAGATAAGCATCTGCTGTCTCTCGAAAATACCGGAACCATTCCCGCCTGAATTGACCGCCACCACTTGGGACAGGCGTCTGCTGATACTGAGCTGCATAAGCCTGAGAGCCAAGCTGTTTCTTGAGCCGTGCAAGGGATTCGTGATCGAACCGTTCAGGCCAGAGCAACTCACCCTCTTCCTTGCGCGGATCTGTCCAACCAAGTGAGGTACGACAGCGCGTCGCTTCCTCGAATTCCGTTGGCAGATTCAGGTGTTCCCAACCCCCTAACTCTAAAATGTGTCCACTCACATCCTGCTGGTGGATACGCTGACCAACCACGACCATCGCACCTGTTTTCTGGTCATTGAGACGGCTCACCCACGTCTCGTTGAACCACTGAAGCGCGTTCAGTCTCTGCACATCGCTGGTCGCGTCACTGGCTGGATGCGGATCATCTATGAGAAGTCGATCTCCACCCTCTCCTGTCGTAGCAGCTCCGACACTGGTAGCCAGTCGATATCCTCGCTTGTCATTCTCAAAGCGACTCTTCATGTTTTGATCGCCTGCGAGCCTGAAAATATGCCCATAACGGGACTGGAACCAGGGTGACTGGATAAGTATCCGCGAGCGTCGGTTATCCCTGATTGATAAAGAGAGCGCATAAGAGGCGCACAGCCAGCGCAAAGATGGATCAAGCAACCATGACCAGACAGGCCACATCACACTGATCAGGGTGCTCTTTGCATGGCGAGGAGGCATGTTGACGAGGAGCCTCTGTATCTGTCCTGAACTCACTGCTTCAAGATGCTCGCTGATGGCATGGATATGCCAGCCATCCACAAACGGCGTTGACGGCTCCAAAATGTGCCAGGCGTCTCGGACAAAATCATAGAAGCGAGGTATATCCTGTGGCTGATCTTCCAACAACATGGATTCGAGAGCCGATAGAGCAGCTTTGTTCTTGTTCAAAAGTGGAAGCAGTCTCATTCGAGTGCTACCCCCAGTTTCTTAAGTGCTTCACTGAGCTTCTCCTGTTGTGCTTTGAGGGTGGCGATCTCCTCAGAGACAACCAGATGCTCCAGGACGAGCTGCGCCGCTTTGATCTGGGAATGAGCGGAAGGGGAGACATCTGCTTGAAGATGTCTCAAGAGGGCGGTTATGGCAAGCTCGCTATATTGAACTCGTCTCAGTGCGGCCTGCTCTTCATCATACTGCTTACATCGTTCCTGCCAATTGAATGTAGATGACCATGTAGCGAGTTGACGAAATAATGAAGCTGCGTAAGCCTCGCTCTTGAAGGTTTGTTGATGAACTGTTGAAGGTTTGTGGCGTTCCCGAACCATTTCTTCCGCAAGTCTGCGTAGACTCCGAGGCTGTGGCATGTCGCGATAAGCCAGAAAGGCCCGATAGGCTCTCGCTGTTTCTTTCTTTGGCTTATCATTCATGCAACATCACCTATTGAAAAAAGAGCCGGTAGGTAGAGCTTCCCCCTACTCTCTACCTCTACCCTCTACTCTCTACCGGCTCCAAGAGAGGAACCTGATGGGTTTACAACCACCATACTGGAAGGAGAATAACGACGCCCTACGACTCAAGCCGTGGGCTTCTCAAGTACGTGCTTGAACGTTTGTCCGAGTGCAAGAATGGTGATGGCGGCGTTGTGATCATGATAACGAATAGTTATCACAACACCAAAATTCATAACCTACAGTTATTATACCCCGTGTATCAGGACTTGTAAATACATTCTGACAAAACTCTCTTCAGAGCGTGAAAAAGCCGGGACACTCTTTCTGTCATCCCGGCAAAAGCTATTCTGGTAGCTCCCTATGTGCCTGCTGGCGGGCCTTCATTGTTTGTATCTTCTTTCTTGCCTACATGGCTTGTAGAGCCGTCTGAAGCCTCTAAAAAATTCAGTTGTACCGAATTTTCTAGCGCAAAATTGAGGACATCGCGCCGATCTTCCAGAGACCAGCGTTCCGGCGCATCTCCTTCCACGCGAACATACTGCGAGATGAATTGATAGAATTCAGCATCAGAGCAAGATTCAACGTTGGTTCGCTTGTCGGTATCGGGCAAGGTGAACCACAGGTCTGCCAGATCGAGGAGCGTGTATTTTTTCGGCTGTTTTTTCGGTGAGTCTGAATTTTTTACCGAATTGTTCTTCGGCTTCAGCGCGCCACTGGACTGTTTTGGCATGAAATTTGCCACTCCTTCTAAGATAATGCTGGTTGTAATAGATTCTCATGTCATCTGATAATCCACCAGGCCAATGACCCCGAACGATTCTATAGAGAATCAGTTCGCGTACCTGCTCATTGCTTCTCTGCCTGCCTCGTTTTTTATGCCAGACTAAAGCCGCTGGCGAAGCGGAGTGAGCAGGTGAACCTACCGAATTTTTTCCTGAATTTTCAGACTCGGTAGGTTCGGGAGAGGGGGCTAATTCCCCTGCTGATTGGCCTGGTTGTTCAGCAGAGGGGAGATAAAATTTCCGGAGATTGGCTTAATAATTTTTGGTGCTGGTTGTACTGTAGCCTGAGCTGGCGGCAGTGAGGCCGCTTGAGCTGGTGGTAAAGAAGCAGTCTGTGTAGGTGCAAGCTGGTGACGGGCGGTAGGTGGGGCCTTCCGCTTTTTCTCGTTTAATGATCGCAAATCTTCGTACGCTTTTTCTACTTCTGTTATATAGTCTATATCACGGCGAATTGCCTCGGCAGGACGATTCGCCAAAATATAGACAATCGTGCCAATAAGCCAGGGAGAAAGGGCCAGTAGTTCTAATACGATGCCAAGCAGGAACTTGCCGGGCAAGGGGATCGGCTCCAGCATGAGCCTATAAATAATACCAGCAGAGTCCATGAGAAACACGAACCATTTCATACAATCCACAATGAGTGTATATGAAGGGCTGTTGAAACGGACTTTATACTCGCTACTGTACTTTGTCCCGTGAACCGCTTCATAATCGAGAATGTATGACTTCAACTGATGGCCGTATGTAAACAAAACGATTGCCATAATTGCGACCACTGGGCTCACAATTGTTGCCAGCACATACGACCAGGAGAGGCCGAGAGCAGGTTGCAAACCGACTCCAATCATGAACCAGATGCCTGCGGCAAATAAAGCCTCAAGCGCGATGACGGATAAGAGAATGAGAATTCCCCCAAGAGTGCGAAAGTAATTCATTTTTCCGTCCTTTCAGGATATAATGTCGCTTAGTCCTGAACCTAGTAACAGGACTGCTGGCCGGGAAGGTGCCTTCGACACCAGCCCGGCTGTTCAATCAGAAGCTACAGAGGAAATGTTCTGTAGTTCCCCTTGCAAGGGAAAGAGCTAGAGGGTATCGAGTACCGACTTTGCCCCTCTCCGTGCTTCTGACTGTTTCAAACTCTTTAGGTATTCTTCTGTGACTTTCACAGAGGAATGGCGGAGCAGTTTGGAAAGCGTATATATGTCCCCTCCGTTGCGTATAAACATTGCTGCAAAGGTGTGCCTGAAAGTATGGGGAGTACATCTTACTCCCTCTATTTCTGCCCATTCACCTAATCTTTCAATCAACCTCTCTAAGCCTCTAACTGTTAACCCTCCTCCTGACCGGCTCATAAAGAGATTCGCTTTTTGTATCGCCTGTGCCTTAAATTGTTGTGCGCTACGAGTAGGCAGTTTTTTAAGCTGGCTTTCAATTGCAAACTCTATTGTTGGCACTCGGAACATACGTATGTATTTTTGTAAGAGCCGGCGTGTTTTCTCTCCCATGCCAACTTCACCCCATTTTCCCCCTTTCCCAAGTACCCGAACGTAAGAATCTTTTGTGTCTAGGCTTACATTCCCTATAGTGAGAGAAACGAGTTCGGAAGCTCGGATACCTGTATCTACAAGCAGTGCAAGGATGGCCTGATCTCGTATTTGCAGATGTTCAGACTCCTCATATCTGCACGCATCAAAAAGAGCTTCTAGCTGTTCAGGCGAGAAGACCTCGATAATGGTTTTTACCACTGTTGGGAGCTTAATTTTGTTTATGCTTTTAGCATCAAGTATATCGCTATACTGCTCATCCTCCAGACACCAACTGAGGAAGCGTTTAGCCACTCTTACATAGCTGGCCAGGGTGTAAGTGGATATCTCACTTGCAGCAGATCTTGATGGCTTGTGTGTTTGTTGTAAGTATTCCACAAAGCACTGAATTACATGGTGGTTTATCTGATTCAACATGATCGGTTCATATTTTTTCCCTACTGGCAGAGCATACCAGGATTTCTTGTTTTTATCCTGCAATATGGTATGAGATGCACACCATGCTGCAAACTCAGGAAGCTCCTGGGAGTATTCTTGCTTGGTGGAGGGCCGCAATCTTTTAAATTCAGGAGAAGCAAAGAAATCATATACTGCTTCCTGAACGGGAATTTGTAGAGATGACTCCTCACGCTTTTTGATTTTAGGCATGCGCACCCCCTTGCAAGGGAGAATAGGGATGAACCGTTACCTTTTGCAAAAAACTAGCCCGTAAAACCGCACTACAAGCCATTTTATAATGGAACAGGTTTTGTAAACCGCCGGCCGGGGGTTCGAATCCCTTCACCGGCTCTTTGTAAACCCGCTTTCAAAGCGGGCTTTTCTTTTTTTCTCCTGTTTTTGGCTGACCTACATCAAAGACGTTTCCTCCTCAAAAGAGAACTGCTCTCCCATACCGTTTCTCTCTTGCTGGTTACTGTTACATTTTCGCCTGACAGAACGTGCCTTGAGCAAGGAAGTAGAGAAATAGAGCAGTGCTGAGAAGGAGGCCTATATGCCTAAACGACATCAGCAAGCACCGGCAAAAAAACTTGTAGGCCATAACAACCCGAAGAAAACCACAGAAATTACGACCGGAACCCCGAAGAAACAGGAAACATATGAGCGCGAAGCGCGTGAGCATAAAGACCCCGGTGTGATCGCCCAGCATGAGAAGCCGCATCCTGAACGTGTGGCCCATCCGGGACTTACCCACAAAGCCGATTCGCAGGAGCGTATGGAGGATCGGGAGACGCGCAGTGGAAGCGAATCGAATGCGACGACTCCGCGCAAGGATGAGCGCGTGCACCGGGAACATAAGGGGATCAAGGAGCCGAGAGGAAAGGGCGTTTCGGTCGATTACTCGGAAGATCTGCTTGCCAATAATCTTGCTGGCGAGCATCATGGGATGCGTGACCCGAGCATTCTGGACTACGGACGCACAGCGATGGATATCAAGGAGCTGCATACCATCCTGGCTGATCTCTCCGATGATGAACTGAAAAGCCTCATTCCTGTGGGAGAAGGGAGCCGCTTGGAGCAAGGGGCAAAGTATAT
Source organism: Thermosporothrix sp. COM3 (assembly GCF_059696735.1). Classification (NCBI taxonomy): domain Bacteria; kingdom Bacillati; phylum Chloroflexota; class Ktedonobacteria; order Ktedonobacterales; family Thermosporotrichaceae; genus Thermosporothrix; species Thermosporothrix sp. COM3. The sequence continues at coordinate 5,869,113 of NZ_AP019376.1, forward strand.
TGACCTCAAGCATCTGGAGCGGGGCGAGTTTGTGGCAACTGCCAATATGATCGCGGAGCCGGGGCATATCTATGTAGCCAAAAAGGACACGGATTACGTCCTCTGGAACCGGCTAAATCAAGTTTCGAATCCTGAACGGCTGGACGAGGCAAGCGAGTCATAAGACCGCGTGCCTGATAGCGCAAAAAAGAAAGAAGCAGTGGAGTTTTTCCCCACTGCTTCTCTTTTATTTCTGGCGCTTTCCTGCTTCGACAGGCACCTGTTGTGACTTCGCGCCGCTCCGGACCTCGATGCGTTTCGGACGACTGCTTTCTGTTACTGGCAGGTTAATCGTAAGCATACCATGCTCGTAGTTTGTTTCGATATGCTCCAGATCGATGGGGCGATCAAAGGTGATGGAGCGCTGATATGAACCACTGCTGATCTCACGTACCAGCCAGTTCCCGCGCGGTTTCTCTTGAGCCTGTTGCTGTTCGGGCTCTATCTCATGCTTGTACTCGCCTTTGATGTTGAGGGTATTCTGGTGAACCGTCACGTCGATGTCTTCCGGTCTGACACCTGGCAGGCTGATTGATACTTTATAGCCGTGTTCGTCTTCGTAGACGTCCATTGGTGCGTTCGGAGTTTGGGTGGTCCAGGAAGGATTGACAAAGCTCTGCGAGAAAAGCTGATCGATGGCATTGCGCAGGCTCATTGCTTCACGGAATGGGTCATAGCGCGTGATCGACATACTCTATTCCCCCCTTTCTAAATTGCGTGCATATTCTTGCTCTACATGTAATGTATACAGAGGTATACATGTAGAATGCTTCTGTTGTAAAACCAATTCAGTAGCTTACACGCTATTCTACTGAATGATGTGACAGCGATGTGTATCACAGCAGGCCCACGTGTGGTGAAGCGAAAAATGAAGGACAGCCGTATTGAGTTTGGGGGAGAGAACTGCCCGTCTCGCAGAGTTGCAGAAAAGACGGGCATCATGCAGACGTAAGAGGGGTACACGCTTACGTCGCATGATGCTTCATGTTTGTTGAAACGCCTGAAAGGGTATAAGAATAACGATTCACTCCTCTACACTGAGAAAAATGGCTCAGGAGGTGAGAGTCCTGAGTTATCAGGTACGAACAGCGACGTTCGCTACACAGGCTGTCCTGCTGACTTAAATATCAAGGGTTTCAATGTGGTTGTCTGTACTGTGTAAAAGAGAGGCAACCGCCTCATACAATTCTCGGGGAAGCTGAGGAGCCAGAGCTTCCAGGCTGGCAAAGACATCAAGTTTTCCCTCCTGATCAAGGTTCGACCAGTGCGGCATTGCATCAGAGGGTCGCTGTGATGAGGAGAGATGATCGGAGTGACAGGAATAGTAAGGAGCGCTTTGAGTATATACGGCGAAGTTTTGCTTGGGTGTGAGGTAGATTTTGTACAGCACGGAGCACGTTTTGTCGGTTGTGGTGAAACGTCCTTCAACCAGAAGACGCCCGTAGAAGCGTTTCTGCACCTTTGTGATTTTTCCTGTCACAACGGTGATTTCTTCAAAGTTCTCTTTCTGGACATCACGCAGCTTGACAAAGTGCTTGAGGGCTTGAACAATTGCGGCGGAAAGGTTCCCTCCGGCCAGAGTCTGGGCCTTTTCCAACAGAGGGAGATCAGCTTCTGCAACATAAATAGTTCGATTTGGCATGATACATAGCTCCTACTGCCTGGCGATAATGTTGCTGCTCATGATCATGGGAAATGTATTCTGTATCCTAATATGTGGATACTCCTGTGTCAAGCAGTATCCTTGCAGAATATATTTATCATGAGTGCCGTGATGGTGCGAATACAACATAGGTTTGACCGCTTCGTTGTCTATCGCATACAATAAAATACGCCATTGGGAGCGCAAATCTGTTATGATAAACAAATACGCTATGTTTTTTAGGAGGACAGATGCGCATTCGTAAAGCTGTTTTGCCTGTTGCTGGCTTAGGAACCCGGGTTCTTCCGGCAAGTAAGGTGACCCCCAAAGAGATGCTTCCTCTTGTAGATAAACCAACATTGCAGTACATCGTTGAGGAGGCCGTTGAGGCTGGCATTGAAGAGATTATTTTTGTGACCAGTGCCAGCAAGCACAGCATTGAGGACCATTTCGACTCATTTCCAGAACTTGAACGTACTCTGGAAAAAAAAGGCAAGCAGAAGGAGCTAGAAGCGGTTCGGAGCATCCAGAATCTGGCAGCTTATGCCTCGGTTCGTCAGCCTGCTCCGCTTGGTCTGGGGCATGCGGTCTGGTGTGCGCGGCATCTGGTCGGAGATGAACCGTTTATTGTCTTACTCGGCGATGATCTGGTTGACCCTGATACCCCTTGTCTTAAACGCATGATCGAGCTATATGAGCACTATCAGAGCTCAGTTATCTGTCTCTTTGAGGTGCCAGAGGAAAATATTCCGTCGCTCGGCATTGCTTCGGTAGAACACGTTGCGGGTGCGGCGGATACCTTTAAGGTGAAACATCTGGTTGAGAAACCCTCCATTGAAGAGGCTCCCTCTAATCTGGCGGTTGCGGGCCGGTATGTCTTTACTCCCGATATTTTCGCGATTCTGGAAAAGACGCCTCCCGGCAAAGGCGGCGAAATTCAGTTGACCGATGCGATTCAAGTTCAGGCGGAGGCTGGCCGCTGCTATGCCTTGAATTTTCAGGGCATCCGCTATGATACAGGGACACCGCTGGGCCTGTTGACCACGTCTATCGCCTACGCGTTGAAACGCCCCGATATCGCACCGGCGTTGCGTGAGTATATGCGGCAGGCACTTGCTGAACACGAGGGTAGATGAAGGAGCGATGTGAACGCTTGTAGCATCCTGCTGCGCCTCTTCCCCGAGGGGTGAGGCGCTTTCTTTTTGTCTGAGAGCTGCTGCTTCCCGCTGGTGAAACGCTTTCTGCATGGTAAACACAGCCTGAAAACAAGGCTTGTCTTCTTGTTGCCTCTCGCGCTATAGTATTGCAAGAAGATTACCGCTCTTTTTCACGCGAAAAAGAAGAGTAGTACGTTGGCCCATAGCGCCGAGGCGTTATGGGGGGAGAGTTGGACTTTGAGTATTATTTTGCTCCTTCATCAATATATACCCTATGTTATCTTTGCCTTGAGCGGCATTGGTCTGATCTGGGGCCTAGTTCTCTTCTTTATGAAGAAAGGGCCCGCTAAACCCTGGATGTCGCTGCTCTGGGTCGCTTTTGGCGCAAGTGCTTTGCAGGGCCTGCTTGGCGTTGTGATGCTGCTTATGGGCCTGAAGCCGGGAGGCGGACAGGGACTCTACTATCTGCATTACGTCTATGGTGCGATCACCATTTTCGCGATCCCTGTCGCTCTGACCTATGCCTCTGGTGGCAAGAATGCGCGGCGTGACGTGCTGATCTACTGTATTGTCGCGTTGATTATGCTGGCGGCGGCGATTCGCGCCTTCATGACGGGTCCTGTCGCCTGATGAAGCGGGAAAGAGAGGGATGAACAGGTAGGCATGCGAGCCTCTTTTATTCATTGTGCTGATACACATCTTGGCTATGAACAATATGGCGTGCGTGAGCGCTTCAATGACTTCACGCGTGCGTTCCAGGCGATCGTTCAGGATGCGCTGGAACGCAGGGTTGACTTTGTGTTGATTGCCGGTGATCTGTTTCATAAGCGAGCGATTGATGCGCGTACTCTGCTTCATGCCATCGATGGCCTGAGCAAGCTGAAGACGGCAGGTATTCCGGTGATTGCGATTGAGGGCAACCACGATCGGACCTATTATCGGGATGGCCTTTCATGGCTGCAATTCCTGTGTTATCAGCAATATATCATCCTTCTCACTCCCCGCTATGAGAACGCCGTGCCGATCATCGAGCCGTGGGACAGCAGGACAATGCTTGGTTCCTATGTTGATCTACAGGGGGGACGGTTGCGTGTCTATGGGCTTTCGTGGCTCGGTGCCTCGACTGAAAGCGCGATCAAAGGGATGGCGCAGGCGCTGGACCAGCATCGGGCAGAGGAAGAGGCGGCAGGCGTCGAGTATCGTGTTTTGCTGATGCATACTGGTATTGATGGTCTGGTGCCACGTATTCAGGGCCTGCCCTCGCTTGGACAGTTTCAGGTGCTTGAGGGCAAGGTTGATTATCTGGCACTTGGCCATGTACACAAGCCCTATACCTTTGGCGGCTGGATTTATAATCCGGGTTCGCCCGAAACATGTAGCGCCGAGGAAACACAGTGGACCGATCGCGGCTATTTTTATGTTCAGGTCGATACCGCGGAGCCCATGCTTGAGCCGGAAGCGCGGGCTCGCTTTCATCATGCTGAGCATTTGCAGAACCCGCGTCGTCCATTCTTACGTTATGATCTACGGGTTGATGGGCTTGAGTCCCCGCAGGCGCTTTATGCTCGACTGGATGAGTTCTGTCGGCAGCATGGTCCTGAGTATCAGGAGGCGGCGCTTGCGCCTGTGGTATTGCTTCACCTGAGTGGGATCCTGGCCTTTGATCGGAGCGCACTGGATCAGACACATATGGAAGAAATGATCCGGAACGCATTTCGACCGCTCCATGTGCGCATTGATAACCGGGCGAATGATCAGGACTATGAGCCGGATGAGGGCGAGTTTGATGGGCGCGATCGCTCTCTGTGGCATGCGCTGGAAAAACACATCTTCGCCGAATTGCTGGCACGAGATAACCGCTTTTTAGCGGAAAAGGATCAATGGAGCCTGGTGTTGGCGGACATCAAAGCGCAGGCGCTGCGCAAAGATGAGCCTGCTCAAATTGCGCAGTATTTGCGCGAGAAACGGGCCTCGCTTTTTGAAAAGAAGGAAGAATAAAGCAGCCCGTGCCTGTGAAGCTGAGTTGCAAGAAGACGATTTTTGTGAGGGATGTGGTAGATGCTCTGCTTGCACAAAGCGGGCAGAAGTGCGAAGAATCCGCTCTCGCTTGCTGTGCGAAAGGTTTGCGTGCTTCTCGACAGTGAAGTATAATACATATACAATCTTACTGAACCAAATTGAACAACTATTTGGTTGTAACAGCACAGCGGGGTGCCTGGTCGCAGAGGGCTGTGATGCTTGCGAGAAGACAAATTTATTTGTAGTAGTACGTAACGGAACCCGCCTGGTTCTCTCTGGCGAGAACAGAAGTTTACTCACGCAGCGGACTGCCGGTTCGGCACGGTGCCCCGTTCAGGAAGAAGCATTTGAAAACGGGCGGAGCAAGTGCAAAGGCCGAGCAGGTTTTCTTTTTGTCTGGAAAGCCTCACATGCCCTCATGCCCGCCCAGAAGCGAGGGAAAGATGTATAAAGGTCCATCAGGAATGTGGTCCTGGTTGCTGCATCGCGTCTCAGGACTCGGTCTTCTTCTCTTCCTGTTTATCCACGTCGTCGATATCTCGTTATTGAGTTTTGGTCCGAACGTCTATAACGAGGGGATCGAACTGTTCGACAATATTATAGTCCGTTTTCTGTCTCTGGCGTTAATAGTAGCCGTTTTTTATCACTCCTTTAATGGTATTCGCATTGTGCTGGTTGATTTTTGGCGCCGAGGTGTCAAGCTCCAGCAACCAATGTTTATCGCCGCTTTGGTCCTGACCATCATTGCCTTTATTCCTTTTGCCTATTTCGTCCTCAGACCGGCACTGCCCTTTCTGGCGCAGGGCGCATACTGGTTTGTTGATGTGAATGCTATCATGAGTACGCATTAGGTCGGAAAAAGCGTAAAGGGAAGAACACCCCTTGTAAAAGAGGAGAAATAGAACATGTTGTCACGCCTGTATGGTGGTCCACGGCCTGCTGGCGGTGGATTTGAAACATTTTCCTGGTACTATTTCCGCATTTCCGGTATTCTACTGGTTTTTCTAGTTATCGGTCATATCACGCTGACACACGTCACAACCGATGTTGCGTGCACCACGTACTCGTTTGTAGCTGCGCGTTACGCGAATCCGTTCTGGCGTCTATATGACTGGCTGCTGCTCACTCTGGGCCTGACGCACGGAGTGAATGGCCTGCGCGTCGTCATTGATGATTATGTACGTCACCCACAGGCCCGCCTGGCTCTGCAAGGGCTTGCTGCCGTGCTGTTGCTTGTCTTCTTTATGCTCGGCACTATCACCCTGATTACGTTTTCTCCTGTAAACGCTGCTCAGTGGGGCCCTGCTTGTGTTGGTGGGCATTAATAGTGAGGATTGGAAGCTATGTATCAGAAGTTTGATGTTGTGATCGTTGGTGCAGGTGGCGCGGGCTTGATGGCGGCTATGCAGCTCCCAAATGCCAGTGTTGCTGTGCTTACAAAAGTCTATCCGACACGCTCGCATACCGGAGCGGCGCAAGGTGGTGTCGCGGCTGCTCTTGGAAACAAGGAAGAGGACCACTGGAAGTGGCATATGTACGATACTGTCAAGGGCGGTGACTATCTGGTCGACCAGACGGCTGCTGAAGTGCTGGCTCGCGAGGCGATCGATGCCGTGTACGAACTGGAGCACCGGGGGCTGCCATTCAACCGCACGAAAGATGGCCGTATCGATCAACGTCGCTTTGGTGGACATACCCGCAACTTTGGCGAGGGCCCGGTCATGCGCTCCTGCTACGCTGCGGACCGCACCGGCCATATGATCCTGCAAACGATGTATCAGAACGCGATCAAGAATCAGGTGCGCTTCTTTAACGAGTATCTGGTCCTTGATCTCCTGATCAACGATGGCCGCGCCTGTGGTGTGGTGGCGATGGAGATTCGTTCAGGTGAGATTCATACCTTCCATGCGAAAGCGGTGCTCTTCGCGACCGGTGGCTATGGCCGGGCCTGGCGCGTGACCAGTAACGCGTTCGCATGTATGGGCGATGGCATGGCGATTGCCTATCGCCGTGGTATCCCTTTGCAGGACATGGAGATGTACCAGTTCCACCCCACTGGTCTCTACAAGGTTGGTGTGCTGCTGAGCGAGGCCGCTCGTGGTGAGGGCGGAAAGCTGCTCAACGGCAAGGGTGAATACTTTATGGAACGCTACATGCCGACCATGAAAGACCTCGCGCCGCGTGATATCGTCTCTCGCTGTATCATTCAGGAGATTAAAGAGGGACGCGGTGTCAAAGGGAACGGCATTGTTGGCGATGACTATGTGTATCTTGACGTGCGCCATCTGGGTGCGAAGACGATCGCCGAGAAGCTGCCGGACATTACAGACTTCGCTCGTAACTATCTTGGTGTCGAGCCTTTGACCGAGCCCGTTCCCATTCAGCCGACCGCGCACTACGCGATGGGGGGTATCCCGACTGATATTGATGGTCGCGTCGTCCTTGACGCTGACTGGACGCCGATGCCCGGCTTCTATGCTGCCGGTGAAGTGGCTTGTGTCTCTGTGCATGGGGCGAATCGCCTGGGCACCAACTCCCTGGTAGACCTGATCGTATTTGGCCGCCGGGCTGGAAAACATATGGCGAAGTTTATTCAGGAGAACGACTTTGTGCCTCTACCCTCCGAGCCGGAAGGGTTCTCCCGTGAGCTGGTCTCGCGCCTGTTGACCTCAACCGGTGGTGAGTCGGCTGCGAATGTGCGCTCAACTCTGCAAAATGAGATGAACGATAAGGTCTATGTTGAGCGCGAAGAGAAGGGTCTGCGCACCGCTCTTGATACAATTGATGGCTTGCAGGATGCATATCGCCGCATTCAGTTGCAGGATAAAGGCAAGAACTTCAACACCGAACTGATGGAAGCAATCGAGCTTGGCTTCCTGCTCGATTGTGCGGAAGCAACCGTTCATGGGGCACTGGCTCGCCAGGAGAGCCGCGGTGCTCACTTCCGCCTGGATTATCCCAAGCGCGATGACGCGAACTGGCTCAAGCATACGCTCGCTTACCGGGGGTCGAAGGCGCATGATGTGCGTCTTGAGTACAAAGATGTTATTCTCATCGATGACCCGATCTTCAAGCCTAAGGAACGGAAATACTAGAGGAGTTTCGATCTATGAAAGTAGAAGTGCGTATCAAACGCTACGACCCTGAGCGAGATCAGAAGCCCTACTGGAGCACGTTTGAAGTCGATGTGGAGCCGATTGATCGCTTGCTGGATACGCTGAATAAGATCAAGTGGACAATGGATGGCACCCTGACGTATCGCCGTTCCTGCGCTCATGGTATCTGTGGCTCGGATGCTATGCGCATCAATGGGCGCAATCGTCTGGCCTGTAAAGTGCTGATGCGCGACGTCGGAAGCAGAGTGACGGTTGAACCGATGCTTGGTTATCCCGTGATTAAAGATCTGGTTGTGGATATGGACCAGTTCTTTGAGAAGTATAAGTCGGTGAAGCCATATCTGATCACCTACGATACGGAGCCGGGAACTGAGCGCTTGCAGTCTCCTGAGGAGCGCGAGCGCTTTGACGAGGGCACGAAGTGTATTCTCTGTGGAGCCTGTACCGGTTCCTGTCCGTCCATCTGGGGAAATCCTGACTGGGTTGGCCCTGCCTCGATTGTCAACGCGCACCGCTTTATCTTTGATAGTCGCGATCAGGGGGCAGCTGAGCGTCTATCAATTCTGGGGCGCAAAGATGGTGTCTGGCGCTGTCGTACGATCTTCAACTGTACCGATGCCTGTCCGCGTGGTATCCCTGTGACCGATCTGATTGAGCAGGTAAAACGCGCGATAGTCTTTAACGATACGAAGAACGCGTAAGCTTGAGAAGCCACACAAAGACGTTGCAGGGAGGCAGCCTTCCCGCAACGTCTTTTTCTTTTTGTGAGGAGTTTGTGTCGATGACTCACATAGCACAACCCTGGCAACATGCCCATATCCTCTCGAATGGCGTGCGTCTGCACTATGTCACGCAGGGCAGCGGTCCTTTGATTGTCTTGCTGCATGGTTTCCCCGAGTACTGGTATTCCTGGCGGTTTCAGATCCCGTTTCTGGCCGAGCGAGGTTTTCGGGTTGTTGCCCTCGATCTGCGAGGCTATAACGAGAGCGATAAGCCGCGCCGAGGCTATCGTATTTCCAGCTTACTGCTCGATATCGTTGGCCTGATTCGCGGTCTGGGATATGAGCAGGCCACGATTGTAGGTCATGATTGGGGCGGCGTGCTGGCCTGGTCCTTTGCTGCCAGCTATCCCGCGATGACCGAACGGCTGATCGTCCTGAATGCGCCTCACCCTGCGGCATATATGCGAGAGTTGCGCTCGAACCCAGAGCAGCGGCGCAAAAGCTGGTATGTCTTCTTCTTTCAAATTCCCTGGCTGCCCGAATGGGTCCTGGGCCGCAAGCATGCCGCTTTGATCGGCGAAATGCTCTATCGAAGCGCCGTACAGAAAGAGGCCTTTCCTCACGAGGTGTTGATGCACTATCGCGATGCTATGAGCAAACCCGGAGCGCTGACAGCAGCCCTGAACTATTATCGAACCATTATGCGTTCGCAACTTCTTCCCGGGGAGCGAAACAAGCAGGTGGTCATCTCAGCCCCTACCTTGCTTCTCTGGGGAGAGCAGGACAGTGCTTTAACGCTGAATTTGACCAGAGGACTGGAACCCTGGGTTCCGCACCTGCGCGTTCAGACGATCGCTCACTGCGGCCACTGGGTGCAACAGGAACAGCCGGAGGTCGTCAATGACGCGATGGCCTCATTTTTGCGGACAGAATGCCATTAAAGTGGGCCTGTTGTCGTCGCTGTCAGACGCTTGATGAGCTCTTGTAGTTGCTCGGTTGCGAGCAAGGGATTGACGCCGAGGAAGATTCCCTTGATGCTGCGCGCCAGATGTGGCGATGTCTGGAAGGCCCGGCCTCCAAAACAGATTAGCGGATGTGGGGGCGGAAGTTTGCCAATGTCGCGGATGGTTGCGGTCAGCTCGCGGAGCCGCGTCCTACTTGAGGCCGAGAGGTAGACGATCTCCGGCTGAACGCTCTCAATCGTCTGAATCAGGCGGCTTCCCTCCTGAATATGCTCGGGATAATAGACGTTAAAGCGCTGCCGTTGCCAGCAGAGTGCAAGCATCAGCGTTTCCAGCTCGTCATCTTTATAGATCGTACGCCCGATAAAGATAGCGGGGCCTTGCCGGTGTTCCGTCGAAGCATGCAAGAGATGCAAGAGCCGGGGCTGTACATGTTGCGCCGCGAATCGAAGGATGGTCGAGAAAGGAACCAGACAGGTCTGTTGCGCGAGGAGCGGATGCAGCAGATGCAGACAGATCTCCTCGACGGAATAATAGAAGAAAGCTTCATCAAGAATATTCTGGATATGGTGCTCGTCGTTTTGCTGGATAGCTTCAAGCAGGAGCAAGCGAATACGGGGAAGCTCAGGTACGTGAAAGGCGTGACGTCGTTGTTGCTGGCGTAGGGCGTTGTAAGCCTCTTCTGCCTGTCTGGGGAGGTCATTCAAATGTTGAAGGGCGGCCTTTGGCGAGAAACCCGCTTCAATCAGATGTACAACCTGTAAGCGCGTGATCTTAGCGGCAAAGACCTCGGTTGCTTTGGGGAAAACACCGCTGTGGCACATCTCCACCACCTTTAACAGGACAGGCTGTAGCAGGTGCTGACAGACGCGCTGTGCGGGATGGGTGTCGAAGGCTTCTTGTAGCAGATGGTTCGCCCCGGCCTCATCAAACTGGGCAATAGCCCGTAACAGGGGATCAAGTAGTACATGCAGCTCACGCCCGGGAAGAAACAGAGCCCTTTGCAGGCGCGTATGGACTCCCTTTTGTGCGGCATAGCCTGGTTCATGCTGCGTCAACTCGACCATTGCCTGCCGTACGCTGATCTGGCGGGTGAGCTGTTTGCGTATCCAGCGCAGGGCCGCGACATCCCGCTGTGAGTAGAGACTGTAGTTGTTGCTGGTGCGCCAGGCTGCCGGAATCCCATAGAGCCGCTCCCAGGTCCGTAAGGTCATAGCCGGAATGCCAGTAGCGGAAACGGTGGCTTCCAGATCAAGGCAGGGAGTGGCGGAATAGAGATCCAGATGGGGGAGTCCATCATCCGGGGGTGTCTGTACGATGCTGATATGATCGAGCCGTGTATTCTTCAGTGGATGATATGCCACTCGCTTGAGTGAAGGGCTTTTGGTGATGATCTGGTTCTCATGAATGCTTTCGGTGTACCGCTCCATACTGTCCCTCCTCTACCCGGTGCACACACACCTGATACATTACTGTTTACTGTCGATGAAAACATGTTTCTTCTTTTGTAGCGTATTTGAGCAACATTCCTTTTCAATGTATGTACCTCGTTGTTTCAAGTGTAACACAAAGTTGCTTCAGAAGGTATTAGAAAAGCATTAATTTTCAGGTAATTTAACAAAGAAATACTCAGGAAACTTGTGTAAGGGACAAGCTTCCCAAAAAGGGAGAGGATGCTGACCGGGCAGATAAAACGGAGCTATTTGTATTGGAAAAGAAAACAAGTACCCTGTTCCTTTCTATGTCCTGTCTGCTGGCTTGTTATCAACTCAGCACCAGCGAGACGACGCCCGCGACAATCACAAGTGCTGCAAGAATACGCCGTATGCCTCCCGCTTCAGAGAGAACGCGTGTACCGAGAAATGTGCCGAAAAGGATGCTGACCTCACGCAATGGCGCTACGTACGTCAGAGGCGTGAAGCTCATGGCGACCAGCACCAGAATATAGGCCAGCGGACTGAGGAGCGCTACCCCGAATACCTCCTTGCGGTGATGCTGCCAGAGCTCTTGAACGGTATGCCATTTGCGTAGGGCGACAGGGGCAAGGAAAAGGCTGCGCAGAAGGCTGATACTCCAATCATAGAACAGTGGAGCAATCATCACTACGCTGACTGCATACTTGTCCCAGAGCGTGTACGAAGCAATAAATGTGCCGGTCAGCAGTGCGAAGAGGATTGCGGTTCGAGTTTGAATACCCTGGCGCAACAGTGCTATTGGATTGCCGACGAGGATAAAGACGCCGCTGATGATGAGCAGGGCCCCGAGCAAAGATAGCCAGCCAGGGCGCTCGTGCAGCAAAAGGATCGCGGCCAGCATGGAAAGCAAGGGACCGGTGCCTCGTGCAAGCGGGTAGATCAGTGAGAGGTCTCCTTTTCGGTAGCCGATTTGCAGGAACTGGTAATAGCCTGAGTGCAATATAGCACTGACCAGAATACACAGCAGCAGCATCGCACTGATGACCGGAGGTTGGAAAATCAGGGAGACAGCCATAGGTGGAAGATAGATGACGAGCGAGACAACACTGAAAAGCCAGAGAAACGCCGTATCGCTTTTAACCTTCTTGGTAAGCAGGTTCCAGCTCGCATGACAGAGCGCCGAGAACAACACCAGCGCAACAGCGAAGATACTCATGTTGACCTCTTTGGTTGTTGTGAAATAATATTACTTTTCAGTAATATACAGTGAAATTTTATTTTGCGCAAGGTCGTTGTCGGTAGGAAGAGAGGGCGCTATACTGGGAGAGAGCGTTTTGGCGAGGAGATAACGAGGAGAAAGAGATATGGAAAAAGAGTATCAGGCAATCCCCGAAGGCGTCCTTGCGCGCCTGCGCACGCATTTTTCGTCATTGTCCGACACTGAACAGCGGGTTGCCCGCTTTCTCGAGCAGCACCCGCAGGACTTTATTCACCTCTCAGTCCAGGCGCTGGCGCAGCGCATTCATGTCAGTGAGGCAAGTATTGTGCGCTGCTGTCGTTCTATTGGCTATCATGGCATTCGTGATCTGAAGCTGGCGCTGGCAAGTGAGCTCGCGGGCTCATTACACCAGATTCATGAGGATATCAGGCCAGAGGATAGCGTGCTGACGATCACGCGGAAAGTGTTGCAATCCGATATGCAGGCGATTGCCGATACCCTCTCCATTCTGGATGAAACAATGCTGGAACGGGCGGTTCAGGTCTTGCTCAAGGCCTCGCGTATCGAGATGTATGGGATCGGCGCCTCGCTGCCAATTATCATCGATGCCTATTACCGCTTTCTTCGCATCGGGCTCCCGGCGACGATGGTAACTGATCCCCATATGCAGGCCGTTTCCGCGGCGTTGTTGCCCGAGGGCTCGGTTGCTTTTGCAATCTCGCATAGCGGGCGTTCTCGCCAGACCTTGATGGCGCTCAAAAAGGCCCGCGAAGCCGGGGCTAGCACGATTCTGCTGAGTAGCCATGCCAATACGCCATTAGGAGAGTACGCCGACATTCAGTTAATTACGACTGCTCGAGAGACCGCTTTCCGACGGGAAGCCCTGACAAGCCGTATCGCCCATTTGAGCGTGATCGATGCTCTCTACGTGGCGATTGCCATGCAGCGTCCTGACTCCTCGCTTCGCCTCTTAAAGCAGGTCAGTGATATTCTGGATGAGACGGCGCTTCTATAGAACGTGAGGGAGGAAAGCTAGAAGGGGATGTCGCCCTTCTAGCCTTTGGGTTATTTGCGGATATCTTGCCAGGCGGCTTCACTGTTGGCGAGCATGCTGGCGACCGCGGCAAAGATCAGGAAGATCAAGGTGAGGCTGCCAACCAGATACCACCACTGATAGTTTTTGATCAGGGGGGTCCAGGAGAAAAAGAGCGTATCGACAATGGTGACGATGCAACTGGTGAGGCCTAGAATCGAGCTTAGCCAGATCAATGGCGTAGGAAACACTTTTCGCTGCTGAAACAGGGCACGATGGCGGATGTAGTTTCCAATCAGGCTGATAAAGAGCACTCCCGTTGAAATAGCCCAGATCAGAGTTGCGGCTGCCTGACTGACATGGTAAGCCTGAATCGCGAAGGCGACACGTTGTCCATGTGGAAGCAGGCGCGGGGCCACAATAAAGATGAAGGCCGTAAAGAGGATTGCCAGGCAGGTTTGAAAGAGAATCGCGTTGGCCGGGACACGATGTTTATTGAGCTTACCAATTGCGAGGGGGAGCAGACGGTCAATGCTGCCAACCATGAGCAGACGGGCGTACATATAGTTGTAGACCATCACCGTTCCCAGACTCGAACCCATAATGCAGATCGCGGCTAGCGTCCCAAATGGTTTCCCGAGCGCAATGTCAACAGTGCGTACCATTGCGAAAAGGGTGGGGTCTCCGTTCTCTCCCTGCACAATCAGCATAGAGACTGCGTTTGCAAGGTAGAGCGTGATGAGCAGCCCTGTCCCGAGCCAGAGATGTCGCTTGATGTTCTGGTGGCTCTTCATCTCTCCGGCCAGAATCAATGGGCTGTCTGTGCCAAGAAAGGCAAAGGTCATGATACTGAACAGCGAGATTGTATCAATACTCGGTGTCCAGGAGTTCAGGTCGGTAAAATGGGTGGCCGGCGCGTTCCCTTTGCTAAGCCAGACGACCGCTGAGACGCAGAGGAGAATGGACCCGCAGAAAATCAGGCAAGCCAGTAGATTGATAAGGTTCTGGATAATCCGAAAGCGCTGGATCGAAAGCAGGCCGGCGAGGAGCAGAATGCCACAGATGACAAGGCCCTGTTGCCAGGGAGGCAGAAGCCAGCCGGGATGCATTGATTGAATATAGGTGATAATCAGATCAACCGAACTGGCCGAGATCAATACTCCGGGAAACCAGGCACAGAAGCCCGCGAAGAAGCCTCCATAGCCGCCTAGCGCCTTATATGCCCAGTTATAGAGCGAGCCTTCATAGGGAAAGAGAACGCCAAGTTGGATGGTGGCGATCAGGCTTGGCAGATAGAAAGTCAGGAAGGCCAGCAAGAGATAAACCAGCGAGATTACCCCATTGAGTGCGGTAACAGACGCACAAGAGATCAGGTAGGTTGAGAAGAGAAAGGTTGTCGTCATATCCCAGGTTCCCAGGAGAGCGGGCATCGTCTGAGGGACGTAGCTTTCTGAGATCAAATGCCGTTCATTTCCTCTTCTAAGGTGGGTTGCGGTCATCTGCCCGGGGGGGGGCGTTCTCAGTGCCTGCACCATTGGAACTGATGAGGTTTGTTGTTCAGATGAAGCCATATGTTTCTTTACTCCCTTACTACATAAGATCAGCAGAGCTGCCGATCATCCACACACCGACATATATGCTTTTCACGTATGGCTACGTACAGGATTTTCCTGTAGCAGTGCTTAATCGAGTACCCCTTTTACCGTTGTTTCCTTTCTGTATTGTTCCAGACTCTCTATATATAGAGTTATTGTGCGTTATTAGACAAAGCAATCTTATGAAAATAAGTGTAACATAGCATAACTGATTTAGAGAATGAGCAGGAAAGAGTGGGAATATTTGACTACATGGTTGGGCCTCTGCCGATATCGCTTCTTCTTGGGCGTGAGGAAAGGGCAGGAGCGCAGGGACAAACCGTGCGCTCTGCGCCCTGGCTTTTAGAGTGCGCTAAGTGTGCCTGTTAGCAGCAAGCTCGTGTTCGCGGTACAGGGGACGGAGGCATTTGAGCCAATCGTTGCCTCTGTCACGGTAAACGTGTTGGCAAGGGCTGTATTCAACTGCATGTTGATCTGCTGCTCTATCTGCTGATTGTAGGCATCAACTTCAAAGTCAAAGAGCGAGAGGACTTTCAGCGTCGTTTTCTGGACCTTCATTGCCAGCTTCCCCTGGGCCGCGTCGGGCTGAATAAGCGTTGTCGCAACACCCAGTTTGAGTGACTGACCAAGCGTGATATCTGAGACGCTGACCAGTTGTCCATTCTGCACGGAGATCTGTATATTGCGGGCGTACAGGTTATTGCCCAGTGAGAGGGCCCCGATCCCTTTACCGATAGAGGCAAGTGAGGTTTCCGGGATCTCGATCACGGTTCCTGAGAGCCCTGCCTGTTGTGTCATAGCGAGCGGTTGCAGTGACGCGAGGGTTGTTGATTGTGGGCTGTTCTCTGGCTTGTGCTCCTTGAAGCTGAGTGGGAGCCCGAGATCCAGGCCCAGGGCGCTCTGACCACACGAGGGCGTTGTTGTGATCTGTTGCAACTGGCCCAGTGGAACATGCAGGGTGGTCAGTGGGCCCTGAAAGAGTGCCGGGCTGTGTGCCAGTGGCTTCGCACTGACCTGGATTGTCTGTTGATCGAGCACGCTCAATGTGACCAGTAGTTGCGCGTCGGTCGGTTTGGGGTCTCCCTGATACAGACTCAGGCGCAAAGAGGTAACCAGCCCATCTTGCTGTGTGGTCAGGTCGGTCAGGGTCGCGCCGGGTTGTAACAGCGCGCCGGCCATTGCTTTCATCCAGCCCTGCTGCTGTTGTGGCTGTTTCTTCACCAGCGAATCGATGACGCCATTGACGCTCTGCGGCACCTGCTGGTTAATACGTTCCTGGAAGTATGGCTTCAGAGCTTCTGCCGTCAGGTAGATGCTGGTGTTGATTGTCGTTGTGGCCTGGGACGTCTCCGGGCGCGCTGCCACCGACAGCGGGGCCAGAAAGAGGCTGCCGAGAAGCGTGATTCCCACTATGGCGATGAGGATGCTGCGTTTCATGTTCATCGTTTCCCTTTCTATGGCTGGATTGGCGGCAAGGCGTTCAGGTCAATGGGCCTGGTTAGACAGAAAGTATCAGGCATTGACGGGATTGAGATATCCGCTGGAACGGGTACCTCCAGCACAAGAACAAGCATCTGCGTTTTCGGGCTGCACTGCATCCCTGTGCCGGTTTGAACCGCAACGAGCTTGACGCCGCTCAGTTGCGTTCGTAGCGCTGGTATGACGGCTTCGCTGAACATGGTATCCACAGCTTTCTGCATCCGGGCGATTGTTGCCGCGTCGGCTGCCTGCCCATCCCGTGTCATATGGGTGATGTGCAGGTGGAGATTCTGCTGATGGTCCAGCGTTAAAGCGCCTTCCAGTGATACCGGGAGGTCGCGCTTGAGTCCGTTGGTATCGAGGTGCAGCGTCATATTCAGCAGCAGCCCGTTATTGGCGGCAGGAGCCACTGAAAAGTTCTTGATCGTCTCCTGCTGTAACCCGAGTTGCGAGGTAAAAAGCGAGGTGAGCGCCTCTTTATTCAGTCCCACCTGAAACTTCTGCTTGCCCACCAGCGAGGCGTCTGGCTTGCCCGGGGTCATCATATCCCGGCTGAGCAGGAAGCCGAGGAAGGCGCCACCAATCAAAATCGCGCTCAGGGCGATACTGGTGGCGGCAATTATCGGTTTTCGCTGGCGGGTTGGCTTCGTGAGCTGTACCGTTCCCTCAACGGGTGGTTTGTTTCCCCAGAGAAAGAAGGCCGGAATGATTGCCAGCAGACAGAGGAACATGGTGGCAAAGAAGACGTTGTTATAGACGCTATGGGCCGTCTTGATCGCGTGCACTGCATAGCCCTGCGCCCAGATGATATATTGCCCGGCGGTTGCGTTTTTTGGGAGCGCCTGATAGTGCTGTAGTTGTGCCTGAAAGGAGGCCAGGGCCCATGAGGTCAGTGCGGCCAGACCAAGCATCATACCAACCATACGTAGCGCGGTCACGATCGCTGAACTCATGCCCGCTTGTCGGGCCCGTACAGCGTTAATCGCGGTTGTACTGATCGGAGAGATGACCAACCCGAAACCCAGGCCCGCGGTTACAGTGCTGATGGTGATTTGTGTCCAGCCTACATTGATTGGCCAGCGGCTCATCAGATAGAAGCCTGTTGCTGTGTAGAGCAGGCCGAGCACGGCGGTCCAGCGACAGGTAATCGCGTTGCAAAGCCAGCCACCAAGCAGCGCACCAAGAGGAATAAAAGCCGTCATGCGCAGTAGCGCGAGACCGCTATCCATCACGGAGTGCTGAAGCACCGTATCCATGTAGATAGGGATATCGGCCATCGCGATAATCAGCGCGGCCCCCACCAGCAGGCTGACCAGCGAGGAGGCGCTAAAAGAGAGGTTCTTGAAAAGCGAGAGGTCTACGACGGGCCAGCGCGTCTTGCGCTCGACCAGCAAGAAGGCAACCAGAAACACTACCGAGAGCAGCAACATGATCGGGTTGTTTTGCGGTTGCGTTTGTTGTACCGTGGCTGGACCAAGTGAGGTCCCCTGTTGAGCCAGGCCGAGGCTCAGGCAGGTTAAGGCAATGCCAAGTAGCAGTGAGCCCAACCAGTCGATCCCTTCATGAAGCCTGCTTCCCTGTGGAATCAGCTTCCAGCCAGCTATCATAATCACGAGTACTAGCGGGATGTTGAGATAGAAGATGGATTGCCAGCCCCAATGCTCGACAAGAAAAGCCCCATAAACAGGCCCTAGCACGCCACCAATTTCGGTGACTGCACCGATAATACCAAGCGCGATCCCCCGGCGTTCTGGCCCGTAAAAATCGCCCGCGATTGCCATCGCAACCGGGACCACTGCCCCGCCACCTATCGCCTGCACCAGACGCGCCAGAATAAGCCAGGCGAGCCCGGAAGATGCGGGGTCAAGATGGAACAGGCTAAGGAAGCCCAATGGGGCATATTTGCCAAGTATGGGCGCCACGCCACAAAAGAGAGAGCCAAGCCCGAAGATCAACAGGCAGAGCAGAAAGACGCGCCTTCTCCCATAGATATCAGAGACGCGCCCCATCAGCGGCATCGCAAGCACAAAGCCGAGCAGATAAGCGCTAACGATCCATGAGGCGTTATCCAGGCGAGTGATCGGGATATTGAGATCTACAATAATTTGTGGCAGCGCTGTCACCACAACCGTTTGATCCAGCGCTGTGAAAAATACCCCGATACAGGCAACCGTCAGGGCTGCAAGCGCTGTTCTGTTGGGGCGGCGCGGTTGCATTGCGTCTGCTGGCTGTTCCGAGGCCGGACGAGTGGGCAGATCGCTGATATCGATATGTGAAGAGGAAACGTGATCGTCTGCGTGAGTATCCATTCTTCCCCCGTTGAAATGCTCCACTGCCCTTGAAGGCAGCGGGGAGCGCGTGAAAGCGTCCTGATAAAGGGTCTGATGATTGCTTCTATTACTATGACGTACGACAGGGCCGGCGGAATCGTTGCGCCTGCTGTCTCTTCTATCAGAAAGAACCGGGCTTTGCTGTATCTCTCTGTGAAATGGTACTTTTGGGAATTGCAGGAATCCGGGAGATGTGTTTGCTCATGCGAGAGCGCACAGTGTAAGATAAAGATGGACGGTACCGGACAACAAAGCTGCCGGTTCATCCTGCATACGAAAGGACACATCATGGAAACGAATGAGCTTACTTTGCGCTATGGCTGCAATCCCCATCAGAAGCCTGCGCGTGTCTTTATGAAGCAGGGAGCTCTCCCTTTTACTGTACTCAATGGTGCACCCGGCTATATTAATCTGCTGGATGCGTTAAACTCCTGGCAACTGGTCCGTGAGTTAAAGATGGCGGTCGGGCTTCCGGCGGCAACCTCTTTTAAACACGTCAGTCCGGCTGGCGCGGCTGTTGGTCTGCCTTTAAGTGAGACCTTGCAGAAGGCGTATGGCGTTGAGGATCTGGAACTCTCGCCGCTTGCCAGTGCTTATGCACGAGCCCGTGGCGCTGATCGACAGGCTTCCTTTGGAGACTGGGCAGCACTGAGCGATATTGTTGACTATGCGACCGCGAAACTGCTGAGTCGCGAAGTCTCTGACGGCGTGATTGCTCCCGGCTATGAGCCAGAGGCACTGGCGTTGCTTCGCAAGAAGAAAAAGGGAAGCTATATCATTTTGCAGATCGATCCAAACTATGAGCCGGAAGAGATGGAGACACGTGATGTCTTCGGGATTACCTTTGAGCAGAAGCGCAACAATGCGATTGCGAGTGCGGAGTGGTTAAAAAACATTCCGACCCGGAACAAAGAGCTACCCGAAGAAGCGGTGCGTGATTTGCTGGTTTCGCTGGTCACGCTCAAGTACACGCAGTCGAACTCTATTTGTTTTGCCTATGATGGGCAGGCGATCGGTATTGGTGCCGGCGGCCAGTCGCGCATTATGTGTACGCGTGTCGCTGCGGAGAAAGCGGCCAACTGGTATTTACGGCTGCATCCTGCGGCGCTCTCTCTTCCTTTCAAGGCAGGAGTGAAGCGGCAGGACCGGGTAAACGCAGTCGATACCTATTTGCGCGATGACCTGACCGCGGTTGAAGAGAAGGAATGGGAGCAGCTCTTTGAGAAGGTGCCACCTCGTCTCTCGGCGCAGGAGAAGCAAGAATGGCTGAGCAACCTGAAGGGGGTGTCGCTTGGCTCTGATGGCTTTATCCCTTTCCGCGATAACATTGATTTTGCCGCCTTATATGGTGTGAAATACATTGTGCAGCCCGGCGAATCAGTGCGTGATGTGGATGTGATCGAGGCTTGCGACGCGTATGGCATGGTAATGGCCTTTACGGGCGTGCGCCTGTTCCATCACTAAGCAAGACGAGAGGCTCTGCCATGTGACAGAGCCTCTCAAGGTGCTTGCGAGATTTTCTGTTAGACGCAAAGGCCCAGGACAGTGGCAAGGCGGAGTACCTCGGCGCCGGTTGCGTGATCGCTGGCTGCAAGTGCATCGGTTGCTGCGGTGTGCAGAGTTTCGATGGCACGTGGGGTATTGAAATCATCGTCCATTGCCGCAACAAATTGCTCGCGCAGGGCCAGATTCTCGCCCTCGGGCTGCTTGCCAACCAGCGCTCGAAGCCGTTGGAACAGCGTATCAATTTTCTCACTTGCTCGCAGGTCAGCCGGATAACACTCCCAGGGCTGGCGATAGTGGTGACTCAACAGTGTCAGGCGGATGGTATCGGCGCTGTATTCTTTCAGCAAATCGCTGATCAGGGTGAGATTGCCCAGAGATTTACTCATCTTCTCGCCGTCCTGATAGACCATTCCAACGTGCATCCAGAAGCGCACAAAAGGATGTTTCCCGGTGTAGTGCTCTGATTGGGCGATCTCGCAGGTATGGTGTGGGAAGGCGAGGTCCGCGCCGCCTCCATGAATATCAATCTGTGGTCCAAGATGATGCAGGATCATTGAGCTGCATTCGATGTGCCAGCCGGGGCGTCCTGGCCCCCAGGGGCTTTCCCAGGCTGGTTCACCGGGGGCCTGAGCCTGCCACAGCACAAAGTCCAGTGGATCTTTTTTGCGCTGATCATCGGGATAGTTGCCGCGCTCATTCGCGACGTTCAACATGGATTCGTAGTTGTTCAGGCCGATCGCACGAGCCAGTTCGCCAAAATCTGGATCTTTCTGTACACTATAAAAGACGCAGCCCTCATTAACATAGGCCAATCCTCTTTCAATCAGGCCCTTTATAACCTCGATGACGCCCGGAATCTCTTCGGTAGCCCTGGCATAGACATCGGGACGCTTGACATTGAGCATATCCATATCGCGGAGATAGCGTTCTGTCTCTTTTCGTCCCAGTTCATCCCAGGCCATACCGACCTCACGGGACTTCCGCAGGATATCATCGTCAATATCGGTTACATTCTGAACATAGCGAACAGTATAGCCCTTGAATTCTAAATAGCGCTTCAATGTATCGAAGGTAACATAGGTAAAGGCGTGCCCTAAGTGTGTGGTGTCATACGGGGTGACGCCGCAGACATACATACGGACAAGGTTATCTTCGAGTGGGGTGAAAATCTCTTTGGCCTGGCTCAGCGTGTTGAAAAGCTTCATTCTAATTTACTCCTGGACCGAACAAGCGGATGGCGTTGTCAGAGGTAATTCGGGCAATCTCGGCAAAGGACATGTCGCGAATCTCTGCCAGTTTTTGGGCGACATGCTTGACGAAGAGCGGTTCATTTCGTCTGGCTTTCACTGGTTTTGGCACCAGATAGGGGCTGTCGGTTTCAACCAGAACGCGATCAAGAGGGACCATACGAGCAACTTCTGGAAGCTCATTCCCCTGTTTTGTCAGAGGGCCAGCAAAAGAAAGCATGAAGCCGGGGAACTCCAGACATTCCTTTGCTTGTGCTACCGTTCCCGAGAAGCAATGAAAAACTCCCCGCAGGCCCGGGCCCTGTTCCCGTAGCAGCTCAATCACATCATCATGCGAATCGCGAACGTGAATAATGCAAGGTAAATCCAGTTCACGAGCAAGCTGAAGCTGTGCGCTGAACACTGCTCGCTGTACATCACGGGGAGAAAGCATACGGAAGTAGTCGAGCCCGATTTCGCCGATTGCAACAACTTCGCGTTCCTGAGCCATAGCCCGAAGTTCGGCTGCAACAGCGTCATTGTAGGTGGTTGCATCGTGTGGATGCACGCCTACTGCGGCAAAAACGACGCCCGGGTGATCTTTTGCAAGCTGTAGCGCTGCCTTGCTGGAAGGCAGGTCACAGCCGGGATCTATGATTCGTGTGATGCCTCCTGCAAGTGCGGCTTTGATAACTGCTTCGCGGTCAGGATCAAAGCGCTCTGTGTCAACATGTGCGTGGCTATCGACGAGCACCTGTCTTACTATCCTTTCGCATCTGAATTTCTAAAATAAGAGGAGCGGTCTTTTCCTCCTGTGCTTGCCCGCCTGTATGACTCTGCTCCTCAGGTATATGTGGCCTGTACTTTATTGTACACCCGTATATGAGAACACTTTGTGGCGGCATTCTATGCCCGGGTTTTCACGGGAAGCAAGCAACGCGACCATCCTGCCCTGCTGGTTCTTTTTTGTCGCTTCATTTTATGTAGTATAAGAGACGGTTATTGTTGTGTCAATGTGTGGAGCTCTGAGGACGGCGCAAGGGGGAAGAAACAGACGGGTCTATTTGAGGGAAAATGCTTTATAAGGTTAAAGAAGATAAAATAAATAGAGCACATACTTATATATATTATGGTTAATCATCATAGGGATGAAATGATGCTTTAAAAATATTTCACTACAGCGTCTTAATAAACAGTAGAAATATTTATGGGGGTAACTACATGTATATCACAAGTAATAGAACAGATGTTACAGAATGGGCTATTCATTTTGTTCGTGTTCCAAAGGATAGTGTAAAGCTGTATGCAAGGAATACGCGGAGTATGGATAATGAACTCCTCTGTAATCCCTGTCCTGAGGCTTTTGAGGTGCTCAAACAGATAGTGACTTCTAGAGGTCTTAAGCCAGCGTTTGGTAGGCGGAATGGAAAGCCGACTATTTATGGCGGAATACCAGCGGTTTGCTTCACTGAGATGCCAATTATCAATTTTCTTCAATATGTTGTTGCTCGTAATAATTATGCCTGGTGTGCTCCTTATGGAGTATGTTTGCTCAAACGCGAACTCTTTAAAGCAGGCGCTCGACCCGCTGTTTATGGCTTATCGGTGCCAGGTGTAAGTATTGTGCAAGATCAAGGCAATATTCGGGTAATCGACAAAAACCTGTTGCCTCTGAGCGAACAGTATAGATATATCACGCTTGATCCCAATCGTCAGGAAAAGAATCATCCGTTAGATTGGACCCATGAGCGAGAGTGGCGTTGGCGTGAAAGTCAGCAGTACTCATATGGACGAGCTGCACAGAATGGAGATGGATCGGATTCGCTGCTCTTGTTATTCCCTGAAGAAGATGAAGTCACCTTCTTTTCTCAAGTTGGCTTTTTTGTCTGGACCCCTGAAGAAGCAAATATGTTGAGGGATCTTATTCAGCAAGCTATACCTGGCTACTTAGAGTATTACATGCCTGACTATTTTATAATCGTACTAAGTGAATTTGTGCGATATTATAATGAAAATGGTATCCATGATGTTATGTGTCGCATCGAGGATATACTGATGAAGTTAATGCCTGGAAGGATCTGGAAGAGAGTACCTGATCCGAGTGATTCTGAGAGTGCTTCCAATGATGCTCCTTTCGATATGTGGATTGAGGAGCCGTTTTAACCGAACAAATGGGTAAAAAGCAGGAGGGCCTGCGCATGGGCAGACCCTCTTTCTGGTTCTTTTGCTTAGAGTTGGTCACTGTCAAGCCAGATAGTGACCGGGCCATCATTGATCAGGCCAACCTTCATATCAGCGCCGAAGATACCACCGGCAACCGGGATCCCATAAGACGCGATCATCTCCTGAAAGCGCTGGACCAGCGGTTCGGCAAGCGCTGGAGAGGCGGCGTTGATAAAGCTCGGGCGGCGACCTTTGCGGGCGTCGGCATAGAGCGTGAACTGAGAGACGACCAGCGCTTGCCCGTTGATATCGAGGAGCGAGCGGTGCATCTTGCCCTCTTCATCCTCAAAGATGCGTAAATGAACGATCTTCTCGCATATCTTCTTGAGCTGTGCTTCTCCGTCTCCCTGGCCGATACCAAGCAGGATCAGGACTCCTTGTCCGATCTCGCTGATACGCTGCCCATCAACAGTGACGCTGGCCTGGCTGACACGCTGAATCAGTGCTCTCATTCGTTTTCTTTCTGGCTGGTTTGAATAGCAACGGCAATCGCAATTGAAAACTGGGCCAGATCAGCAATGCTTACATCGAAAGCGCTCAATCCTAACTGTTTGGCGCGCAGCATTGCCACACCGTGCAGGCGAACGCTTGGACGTCCGCTGGCAAGCTGAACGACCTCCATTTCGCGCCACTTGACACCGTGAATACCGGTGCCAAGCGCTTTGCTGATGGCCTCTTTTGCGGCGAAGCGGCCAGCCAATCGAGCAGCCTTGCCGCGACACTGCGCAATCTCATTATCGGTATAAATGCGCTTTAAGAAACGTTCTCCATGTTTTTCAAAGACGTTTCGGATTCGCTCGACCTCGATAATGTCAATGCCGACCGCCACATTCACGCCCTGAGGTGGGGTGAGTGGGGCCGGGAGACCGGCCACTCCGGTGGGCCCGAAGATCCAATCGGGAATAGGTTCGCCCGGCTGGCGAATCAATGGTGTAAAGAGGAGTGGACGGTCTTGAGTTGACATAGCATTAGTCCCCTTCTGTCAGGCTTAGCGCTGGCTCGCTTGGCAGTGTGCTTGTGGTGTCTCCCGGCGGTAGAATGGTCGGCGCGGGGCCGGAACCACGACCCATGCCGCGATAGATGAAGCCACAATTTGTCATCTCGGATGGCTCATACATATTGCGGCCATCGATGAGAATCGGGCGGCGCATGGACTCGCGAATACGCTGCATATTGAGCGACTTGAATTCGTTCCAGTGTGTCACGAGGACAAGCGCGTCACTGCCTTCTGCAACGTCGTATGCAGTTTCACAGAACGTGACATTGTCGAGCGAAATAGAATGAAGTTTCATGGCCTCGACGGCTGTTTCGCGGGCAACAGGATCATAGGCGCGCACGGTTGCACCCTGAGCGGTCACCCAGCGGATAATATCGAGAGAGGGCGCTTCACGCATATCATCAGTATTGGGCTTGAAGGCCAGACCCAGAATGCCGATCACGCAGCCGCGCAGGGAGCCAAGAATGTCTGTCAGCTTGTTGACAACCAGGCGGCGCTGATCATGGTTGATCTCCATGACGGCATGCAGCATCTGAGGATGGAGGCCCGCTTCATCGGCCATGTGGGCCAGCGCACGTACATCTTTCGGGAAGCAGCTACCGCCATATCCCAGGCCAGCATCTAAGAAGTCGCGACCAATACGCCTGTCATAGCCCATGCCATTGGCAACCTCTTTGACGTCGGCTCCCAGGCGCTCGCAGATCTGAGCGATCTCGTTAATGAAGGAGATCTTGGTTGCGAGGAAGGCATTGGAGGCGTATTTAATCATTTCGGCGGTGTAGATGTCGGTGATCATGATCGTCGCACGGAGAGGCAGGTAGAGGCGTGCGACCTTTTCGGCGGCGTCTCGCTCGGAGGAGCCAAGCACCACGCGGTCGGGATTCTGGAAGTCTTTAATTGCATCACCTTCGCGCAGGAACTCGGGGTTCGAGACGACCGAGAAGGTGACATCCGGACGCTTGAGATTGTTGCGAACGATACGCGAAACAATATCACCACTGCCGACAGGAACGGTACTCTTGTTGATGATAATCGCGTAGTGATCCAGCTCCTCGGCGATCATGCGGGCCGCGCTTTCCACAAAGCGCATATCTGCGCCACCAGCGACGGAGCTTGGTGGAGTGTTGACCGCAATAAAGATGAACTCTGCATTTTTCAAGCCTTCGGCATAGCTCGTTGTGAAATGGAGGCGTCCCGCTGCGACGTTCCGTTCGACCATCTCTTCAAGGCCGGGCTCATAGATTGGGAGAATGCCGTTATTCAGTTTCTCAATTTTTTCTTCAACAATATCGATACAGGTAACTTGGTTTCCCATATCGGAAAGACAGGTTCCGGTGACAAGTCCGACATACCCGGTACCAATAACACTGATGACAGCCACGGTAGTGTTTCTCCTCGTAATTAGTCTAAGCTGACAAAAGGATTTTCGTATTTTTCTTCTTCTATAGAAGTGGGCTCTCCATGACCGGGAAAGACCGCCAGATCTTCGGGAAGCGTATAGAGTTTGGTTCGGATCGAATGAACAATCTGTTCATAATCTCCGCCCGGCAAATCGGTACGCCCTATACCGCGATAAAATAGCGTATCACCACTAAAAATGCAATACTCAGGACACAGGAAGCTGACACCTCCGGGCGAATGGCCCGGGGTTTCAATCACCTCAAGCGAAAGCGTGCCGATAGTGAAGCGGTCACCCTCTTTCAAGAGCATGTCCGGTTTGCGCTTGACCAGGGGGCCTTCTTTCCCGAGCATACGGGCTGTATCTGCGTCGGTATACATATACAGGTCGGCGGAGTGGATTGCCAGCGGGACGGGATAGACTTCGCTGACCGCGTCAATAGCGCAGATGTGGTCATAATGGCCGTGCGTATTCAGAATATATTTTGGGGTGATCTGTAGCTCTTTTATGGCATTCAGGATGCGCTCGGCTTCATCGCCGGGATCGATGATCACTGCTTCACGCGTCTTCGGACAGGCGAAGAGGTAGCAGTTCTCAGCAAGTTCCCCCACGGTGATGCACGCAATAATGGGCTGATCCTGGTGATTTGCTGTCTCTGACATACTGTTTCTTCCCTTCTGATCGGTGCGCCAAATACTGACTCTCATTATAACATAAGCCCTGCAATCTCTCATGGAACGTTTTTTCGCCAGAGAATACAGTCTCATTCCTGGTTCCAATGCAGAAGACGACAGGGGTTTCTGCGCTATACAATTTCTTATAGTTCTGGCGTACCAGATGCCTCTGCTGAGAAAAGAGGCGCTATGGGCCGAAAGCGAGGGCCTTTTTCCTCTACCGGTTTCTTACGAAAGAATAGGATGGGAGAGTACTGAGATAGCAGAATATTCCTAATGTATCGTGCTTTGGGGACGCTCAGGCCATTTGTCCTGTTCGGGAGAGGAAGGTTGAGGCAATAGATCAAGCGCAAGTATTCTTTATAGCAGAAAACTGGACTTGAATAAAAAAGATGCTGTAGAATGTCTAATGGACGCCCACCGTGTTCGTCGGTTTTGTGCAAAGGTGTGCAGATGTTCAATTTTTCAGTGGTTGGTTTTCATCCAGGAGGAAAGAAGTTTCAATGGCAAAGGATCAACAGGAACGCAGAATGTATCGGAGAAGTCCTGGCCGTCAGTATGGATATGAATATGATCCGTTGCGTAGTCGAAGCGGGAAAATAACAGGAACCAGATCGAGTGAAGCGCTCAACGGCCGCGAAGAGACCGGGAGCCGCTCCGGTATTCTGTTAGCACAGCGACCCGATCCACGCCGAACGCGGCAACTGTTGCGACAGCGTATTATCGCCAGCAAAGCGCATGAGCTGGCTGAAAAAGAAGAGGCCATCTCGCCTGAAACGGATGAGCTGGCGAGGCGGCATCCTCGTACGTCTGATGATCTCGTTCATTATACGCCTGCGTCTCGTCGCGCTCGTCCGCGTCGTACCGAGAGCGTGCACCTTCCTCCTCATCTGCCATCCACCCGCAAGCTTATGGAAGAATATGACGAGGAAAACGAGCTTGCTCCTCTTGATATTGAAGCCGATCCAGATGTTGGATACGACGACCTTGCTGAAGATGAGTATATCGACCATAGCGCTTCCGGGCGCTCGCGGCGTTCTGTTGTCCTGCCCCCTGCTGTGCCGTCGCGGCAAGGGAGCACCTCGTTGCGCTCGCCAGTACATCGCACACCGCCCTCGCATGACTTTGAGGACGAGGACTATGATGACGCGCCCTATGAGGAAGAGGTAATTGACGAGGACGAGTATGAGGAGATGGTTGGCAAGAAGGCCGGGCGCCCGCGGAAGAAGAGGGGGAAGTGGACCCGCCGCGGGGTCTTGCTTGGTCTGGGAGCAGCGACCGCTGCGGGTGCTGGCATTGCCGCGTATCAGCTTGCTCCCCGCGTGCCACAGATCGCCGGTGATGTGGGGGCAAACGTTCAGCGCCAGATTGAAGATGCCTTTAATAAGGGTGTGGCTCAAGGTGCAGAGTCGGCCCGGAAAGAGCTGCTCATGGCACTGGACAACCTTGAGGGCTTTACGCTTGATGGAGCAATGGCTGCGGCAAAGCTGACGCGCGTCGCCTATGACGTCTTCATCTCGCCTGTCATTCAGGCCGGGGCGAGTATTGCCGGAAATTTCCTTTCGGCGATGTATCAGGCATTTAAGACAGCGCGCGGGATGCTAGCAGCGGTCAGACAGGACAATCAAACACTGGCTGCGATTGAGAAGATCCTGAAAACCTGGGAAGATCAGGTAACACATATGCCCAAACAGCTCAATACGATCACTCAGACCGATCTGGATGGGGCGCAGGCCTATCTGCGTGCCTTGAAGCGGAAGCTGGAGGAGGAAAAGGCGAAACTGACCCAACCACAAGGCACGGCGACGCCGAAAGCGAATACAACACCAACACCGAAAAAATAAGGGATCGAGTACGCGATCCCTTACCCGCTTATTATTGCGGAATATAATAAATCACGTAGCGATCTTCAAAGATCTCTTTCTTATAGTTTGTTCCCTGCATCTTTTTCTCTAGCGCTTTGAGATGCTCGGCGCTCTTCGGGAAGATATACGCCTTGACCGGCGCCTGATCAACCATCTCCTGATAGGGCCGATACCGCGTCAGACCCGGGCGGAGATTGGGATACAGCACGCTACAGATGATCTGTTCTTTGCTATGGAAGATCAGATCATTGCAGGTCCAGTACTCTGAATAGATGCGGGTCGCACCAATAGAAAGCAGGTGGTTCACCAGACGATCCCGTTGCTGATAGTTGCGGTACGCATCGGGCACATCTCGAATTGTTCCAATTGTACCCCGCACAAAGGTTACAAACAGAATCGCCAGCAGGATGCTGCTGACAATGCCCAACGCACGCTGTTTCCAGTTGATCGCTTTGAAGAGGCGCCCGGCACCTACCCAGACAGGCCAGAAAATCGCGGGCATGGTGTCCAACAAGCAACTGAGGTAGCGAGCTGAAGTCACAGGATAGACCGCTCCGTGGGTGCTTGTGATATATTGCCCGAAGGTCAGACAGGCGCTGAGCAGGACCATAACGCGGGCACTCTTCAGAATAAACAGCTCTCGTTTCTCGGCATCCTGAGAACGGAAGATTGCTCGATGACGCCAGACCGCAACAATAGCCAGAATGGTTGCCAGGGCCATGAGCAGCAGAAACACAATTCCCCAGGTCAGTGCGGCGATTGAGCAGCCGATGGTGGCAGAGGTGGGATGTCCAAAGAGAATCCAGTCCTGATCCGGGCAGGATGGGTACGCGCCTGTTGCCAGTGGCAGCGCGATCATGATGGAGCCCAGAAGCTGATGGAGCAGGGTCAGATGTTTCTCTGCCATTACCCCATCACTGACGCCATGCATATGAAGGAGCACAGAGACCGAGTTCTGTTCCAGAAATACCTTCATATCGGACAGCAGCGAGATATTGTAGTAGATCATAGGGAAAAGTCCCAGCAGCAGTCCCCCGATAATGCAGAGCAGCGGCCAGCCCCGCGCCTCCCGCCAGCAGAAGATCAGCAGGAAAATCGAGGCGGTGACAACGAAGGGCAGAATGATAAGGTCTACCCAGAGGATGACCCCGAAAATGACTCCCAGAAGCGCAAAGAGCGTGTACCGTTTCCACGGCACCATAGGAGATGGGCGCTCTCTGGTGGGGGCCGTCAGGGCCAGCTTGGTAGCAATGAGCAGAATAAAGGGGGCGGCAACCGTCATCTCTGGATACTCACCGACGGCCTTGATCAGGCGCAGGATCACTTCGGGTGAACCAAAGCTGAGCAGCAACACCGATGCCAGCGCGTAGCGTTCGGTGTAGAGCAAGCGCACCAGGAAATAGGTTCCAATAAGAAAACCGGCATACATCAAGATAAGGCTGAAGCGCAGCGTGAAGAGTGAGGGACCGAACAAACGAAAGAGTGGCGCCGCCAGATACGATTCTACCGGGCCCATATATGCCTGACCATAGAAGAAGATCGGCAATTCCCCATGAAAGGCGATGCGCATGCCCGCGATCCCCAAATTTCCCTCATCACTATTGGTTGTCGGCCAGTTAAATGCAAGAAGTATACAGCGAAAGAGTGCGGCCAGGACAACAATCAGAATCATACTATAGGTATAGGGGTTCTTTTTAAACCATCGTACGTTTAAAATAGCCTTTTCCTCCCTCAAGACAAGAAAAAATAACCCATCTCATGCGGTATTTATGTTTTTTCTTTACCTCTACTATACTATAGGGCTTTTCTCTATGCCAGTGTCCTTCGTCCTCTATAGCTATTAAGTAGGAGAAAAGAGAGTAGGAAACCGATTTTTTTGATGGTAATATATCAGACATGAAGCTACAGGAATTTTGGTCGTTGCTGTATCCCCTTGTCTGTTCGCAGCGAAATGTGTTGGGATATGCAGCAACCTGCTCGACACTCTCTGTGTTCCGGCTGTATGAGTGGTATGGCTGTACAGAGGAGCTGAATACACTCTTTGAGCCATCCCATCAGTACATTCTCGACAGGCAGTATGATGCCTATCAGCGGGCCCGCAGGGCCTTGCTGGAACTATCCTATGCCGAGCGTGTAGAACTGATCGAACAGGGACGCACTGCCCTCGCCTGCTGGTGGAATCGTGATCTCTACGATACGTTGTGTGTTCTGGTAGAGGCTGGCGATTGGGAGGTCTCCGAGGTTGAGCGCTGGACCGATACAGAGAATCAGCAGTATCATCTGCACCCGCTTGGCTCGCTGGCTCGTTCCTCCGAACCAGCGGCGTTTGCACGCTTACAGGCACTGGTGCAGGCGGGTCTTACTAGCTTTCAGGCACCCTATCCGAGCTTTTATGCCGGAGTTGAAGCCTGGCTGCTGCTGCTGGCATATGGGCGACTTGAGCATGCGTCTGTGGTAGAAGATCTGCGGAGCTGGCGCATGTATCGTCACTTCAGCCGTGAGCGTTATAGCTGGAAAGCGCTCAAGTACCTGCCCGGGCGTGTGCGACAGCCATTCCTGAGAGCCTGTGCCGAGGCGCTTGCTGCTGATCCTCTGGACGAAGAGGGTGAGAACCTCTATATGAGCGTGGGCGCTTTCCCGCTGTCGGCACTTGCTCGCCCTGTTTTAGAGCGGATGGTGATGTTCGCAGATAGCACGCTGGAAACCCTGAATGTGTTGACAGTTGAGCCATCGCCCGCGTTACTAGATGAGTTGCGTCAGGTAAGTAGCTGGCAGCGCTTTCTTGCCGCAAAGCCGGTGACAGACAGCCTTTATCAGGCGTTATATGAGAGCTTTGCGCCCGATGAGGAGGCACAACAGCTCTTTGCCTTTTTGCGTCAAAACGAGTATCTGCCTGCCGAAGCGGTGCCGGCCGTGCGCAAGCCTGAGCTCTTGAGCGCACTCCTGCAATTCTGCGGGGAACCGGGTGATCCACTATTTCAGCCAGACGGACAGATCGCGCTGCCCAAATTCGTCAAGCTCGCCCGTCTGGTGGTCGCGGCAAATGGGGGCTATGATCCTGTGCGCCTGCTCGAAGTTGCTGCCCACGCATATGACGAAGACCGGCTCTATTTCGGACATGACGCGGTGCTCTGTGCGATGGTGCATCCAGCGATCGTGCTGGACGAGAAGCGCGCGCTGATACAGCAGGTCTCGAAGGTGCTTGAGCAACGGAAAAAAACGAAGACGAAAATGCAGCAGTTGCTTCGCTGGACGCGTGTGCATGGCTATTTACCTGAAGAGGATGCGAAAAGAAAAGAGGGAATGGTTGCCTCCATCCCCTCCTGAAAAGGACGTCAGGCCCTGATTCGTCGTGCCTGCCACGCGGTCACCAGTTGCGAGAGTAACGCACCGAAGAGTTGTGACAGGCAGACGTTCAGGGCTATTTTTTGTGGCGTAAGCGCTGCCTGATTGAGCTGCGGCGAAGCAAACAGGGAGAGCGCCACAATTGCCAGAAATGGAGCCATTGCCCCGAAAGTTGAAAGAAGCATGGTCGGAAGGGTGGTTTGTTGGAAGCTCAACCAGTCATCTTTGCTTTGGGGCCAACCAACCTGCGTAAACCAGATAACCAGCGTTGCTATCCAGGTGAACAGATAGCCTGTGGCTATCCCGTTGATGCCTGAAAGCACCGAGATAACGCCCATCTCCCATTGGGATGGATTGGGGCCGGAGGCAAAGCCAAAGCCGTTGAGCAACAGCCCGACCAGGAGGAATTCTGCGATACAGAGGATGAGCAGGAAATTGACTCCTTTCAGGTAGAAGCCGTCGGGAATGCGCGGGGAACGTGCCGCACGCCTGCGCGATTGGAGTAACAGTTCAAGTCGGTTGATCTCCTTATCAATCTGCGGGATAAAACCAAAGAGCAGGGCCTGACGGACAGTGTAGAGCGTTCCCCCGAAGGGCGCTTGAAACCAGTTCAGCACGACGCCCAGAACAATCGCGTTGCTGTTGGCAAAACGGGGCATGTACAGATGATGTACCATGACCTCGGCAAAGAGATAGCCAACAAAAAGATCCAGCCCGATGGCAACCAGCGCGAGGATGGGCATGCCAAGCAGGCTATGCAACAGGAACCAGTAGAGCGAGCCCGCGATAGAGCCAAAGCGCGTCCGCAGGTAGTGTAGCTCGCGTCTCATATCCCGGGTTGGCCCTGTCAGGGTGAGAATACAGGTGCTGAGTAACAGGTTACATACGCCAAAGATCCCCCCGGTAAAGGCTGCCGGGGCGCTCAGGTAATAGTGCCAGAGGTGATGAAACTGGGCGCCCGGGTGAAAATGAGGGGTCCAGAGATTGATCAGCAGGAAGAGCCCGACCAGTATGCACATGCTCCCGAGCGTCAGGGATGTGCTGCGCTGTGCCCAGTTCCAGAGCGTTTTGAGGGTGGTAAAAATGGTAGTGGTCGGGAAAAGCTGTTCCCTGATTTCATCGGTATATTTTTTGAGGGTTAACAAATCGAGCTGTGATTGCATGCTCTGGATTTCTGAGGAGCCAAGTGTATTGAGGCGTTGCTGTAATGCTGGCATCAGGCGAATGAGCTTCTGTAACTCTCGGAACTCGTATTTATCCAGTGTTCCCCCTCGTTGGAGTCGGCGCTGCTGCGTGGCGCACTGGCGCATGAGCCTTTTCAGATTCTGGCGTTCTTGCTGATAGCGCTTGCTGTTCTCGCGCTCTTGTTCCAGAAAGATGTGGTAGTTCTCAAGTGCATCTTCCATCCAGGAAAGCAGGATATGCAGGCTATTCTGATTCTCGGCGATGCTTGTGCGCAGTCGCTCCACTCTCTCTGGCGCTGTCCTGCTGTGCCTCTGCGCTTGTCGTAGTTGCGTTTGCAGACGGATCAGTCGGCTTCTCAACAGATGATACTGTTCCTGGTAGAGTTCCTGACGTGTCCTTGCTTGCTCTAAAAATGTATGTGTCTTGACCTCAAAATCACGTTGTGGTGCCGATGTTTGCAGCGTCCCCATAAAGCTCCCCTCCACGTTTCTTATCCCAGCACTCCTGTTCGGCGTATCTGTGGTTTTAGCTATGATCTCATTGCCGCCTGACCGACATGCTACTATTATAGCATAGAGAGCCTTTTCAATATTTCGTATTTGTAGTGCGAGGAATGTTATTATTTTTGCAAGAAAGGAAGCGTAGATATCGGGAAAATATCTCTACAGTTTTTAGCCTATAGCTCAATCATTGCTGGTACAAATTTCTTATAGGGCCATATAGAAAAAGCGAGGTCCATTACCGATGGACCCCGCAACAGCTCATTTCGAGCGAATCATTCTGATGATTTCCTTCATATTCGGTCGTTGCCCATACATCAAAATGCCGAGGCGATAAATGCGAGCGGCTACCCATGCACACACGAAGATTCCTGCAATCATCAGGAGAATGCTCAGCCCAATCTCCCAGGGCGCTGCTGACATAGTGCCCACGCGCACAAGCATCACAGTTGGCGTAAAGAAGGGGATGAATGACAGGATTTTGAACCAGATCGCACTTGCTGTTGTTGCGCCGTAGAGACTCACGATGTAGCCAATCATAAAGAGCCAGGTAAGAGGTGTCGCGGCCGATGAGACCTCTTCCTGCCGTGAGACCAGCGCACCAACTGCCGCGAACAGGGTTGCGTAGAGCAGGAAACCAAGAATAAAGAAGACGAAGACAAGCAGTAGCAACGGAATTGAAACGCCTGCCAGCGCGATGGTAATGCCGGTCTGCCCGATGCCCAGAGCGTTTTGCAAAGGATGTTGAAGTAGCAGGAACAGAATCCCGGTAACGGTCAGTGCCGCCATCTGAGTCAGCCCCACCGCGCCGATTCCGATCACCTTTCCAACCATCAACTGAAATGGCGTTGTGGCGTTGACCAGAATCTCAATGATGCGGTTGCCCTTCTCTTCAGCGACACCGTTCGCCACCTGAATTCCATACATAAAGACAGTGACAAAGATCAGAATGACGCCGATAAAGGCGGTTATCATACCAATAGCCAGGTCTGTCCCGGAGCGGGCATCCTGTTGCGTTTTTACAACGTCAAGGGTGACGGGGGCAAAAAGATCCTGTGTCTGTTGGGGGGTCAGGTGGAGCTGATTAGCCCGGTCCAGAATGGCAATTTGTTGCGCCATCGCTTGCACTGCTGATTGATCGGGATCGATACTATCGGTATTGCTGGTATAGTACTTGAAATGCAGCTTCTGATCGGCTCCTCGATCGATAACAACCAGTACAGAAAGCTTTCCTGCTTTTACCTGCTGCTCAAGTTGCTGGCTGTTTCCCTGCTCAAGCTTCAGCTTATAGTGTGAGGCGTCTCCATTCAGGAGATCAGAGAGTGTCTTCTGGAGTGTGGTGTTCTCCATACCCGCGATGGAGCCTGCATTGTTTGCAACCGTCAGGGTTTTCTGGTCGTTACTGCCCTGATTAAAGAAGGCGATAATGGTCGGGACGCAGGTTCCAAGCGCAACAATGATCAGCATAATGATGGTACTGATCACAAACGAGCGCTGTCTTACACGGGTAGTATATTCTCGTCCGATAATCAGGGAGATATTGCGTAGTGTGTGTTGTGAAGCGGCGCCTCCTTGCCCTGGAGCAAGCGTTGTCTGTTTCTCGTTTGGGGGTGACGGTATCTGACTCATGGTCTGACATTTTCCTTCTTCTAGATACTAAGCAGAGTGGGAAGGGGCATCGGGAAGCGCGATTTGCCCCACTCGCGCGATAAAGATATCAGTAAGAGATGGTTCAACCAGCTCGAAGAGCGTGACCATGCCATTCTGACGCAGGGCCTCTGCGAGAATAGTGTTGGGAGTGACGGAGGGTTGAATGCGCAGCTCAATATAATCCTGACGCCGCTTAAGTACCTGAACGCCTTCTATGGTGTCGAGCCAGGCACATTCCGGGTCGTTGTCCAGTTTGATACGGACGATGTTGCGTCCATGCTGGCGCTTGATCTCGCGCACACTGCCCTGAACGACAACCTCCCCCTTATTGATGATCACAACATCCTCGCACATTTCCTCCACCTGTTCGAGCTGATGCGTCGAGAAGATGATTGTTTTGCCACGACGATGCATCTCAAGAAAGGCATCCTTCAACACATTGGCATTCACCGGATCAAGACCGCTGAAGGGCTCATCCATAATCAAGATATCGGGATTATGCATGATGGTTGCTAAGAACTGTACCTTCTGCTGATTCCCCTTCGAGAGCTCCTCAACCTTCTTTTTCCGATTGGCATTGATTTGAAAGCGCTCCAACCATTCGTCAAGTTCCTTCTGTGCATCCTGTTTTGATAGGCCGTTGAGGCGCGCCAGAAAAAGCAATTGCTCTTCTACGATCATTTTGGGATAGAGCCCCCGTTCTTCGGGCAGGTAGCCCCAGTGATGTCGGGGAACCTCATGGACGGGTGTGCCCTGCCACGTGATTCGTCCACTGTCGGGGCGGATAATATCCAGAATCATGCGCATGGTAGTCGTTTTTCCCGCGCCATTGGCTCCAAGAAAGCCAAATAGAGAGCCCTCTTTCACTTCCATTGAGAGCTCTTTGATGGCCTGGAATGAGCCAAACGATTTGTTGATGTGCTCCACGGTCAGTCCCATGTATGCGGATCTCCTTCTTTATCTTCTATGCTGTGCATCTTTCTCTGCCAGAGCGTTGCATGGTTTGTATTGGGAGGATAGTATGTCCCTGTGCCTTTTCTCATAGAGCATATACGTATGAGGTTATTCGCCGGTAGTATGTGAGCGCGGAGTGAAAAAAGAACCTGCCAGACAAACATTCGTAGAATTGCCTGGCAGGGAACGTGCGAGGCTATTCTTCTTTTGAGTTCACAATTGGCTCGGTCTTTTCTGTCCGGTGACCCTCTGGTTCTGGCTTTTTCTGGTCATCCGGAATGATAGGTTCCTCCAGGGCGTTTTCTGCTGTCCTGTCAGGCTCCTGGATTTGTTCGTCCCCCTCTTTGGGCTCGGTATCCTCTGGCTGTGCGGTCTCAGACTCCTGCTTCTGCGTAACGCCATAGGTGATCGCGGTCTCTCCCTCTGGCACAGGCCGTGATTTACGCATAACCAGATAGGTAATAGGCAGGAGCGCGATCAGGACGACAAGTGATGTCCATTGCGCCTGTTTGAGGCCCCAGGCCAGCCCGAATGGCTCCACAATTACGTTATCACGAGCAAAGAAGACGACAAACTGTGTAATCGCGTACCCGAAAAGGTAGACCAGCATCAGGGCGCCGGGGCGACGGAAGCGTTTCGCCAGGAAAAGCATCACAAGCAAAAGGGCAATATTGGCGAGCATCTCGTATCCTGCGGCTGGCTCAACTGGAACGCCACAGGTGCTCGGGTTATGACAGGCCCAGCTATCGGGATGCAGATAAACGGTTGCCCAGGGAATGTGGTCGTTGCGATAGCCGATAATATCGCCGTTAATCAAGTTTCCGATCCGACCGAAGATCTGCGCTCCTGCCGCAAACAGGACTCCCGCATCGATCAGCACTAGCGGATTGACGCGTTCCACTCGTGCCCGCCAGATCAAGGTAGGAATAACCAGGAAGATCGCGCCATAAAAGGCCATTCCACCTTCCCAGGTTGCGATGATATGAATTGGTTGTTTCAGGTAGTAGTCGACAAGATTATCTTGCTGGATCACAAAATAGAGGCGACCGCCGATAATACCTGCTGCAATACACCACCAGAGCAGGCGGTATACAAGTTCCTGGGTGATGCCCTTACGCTTGCAATATCCCTGAATGAACCAGAGACCCATCAAGATAGCAACAACGTACATCAAGCCGTACCAGCGCAGGGCGATCGGGCCAATTTGCAGCAGGACAGGATTGATATTCAGGTAGATTGGTGGCCCGATTTTCAACCAACCCCAATCGAGGAGCGGCTGCGTTGCGGTTATTGCGGAGAGTGTGTGCATGCTTTCCTTACTCCGTATTGTTCTTTTTTCAAAAGGTCAGAGGAGCTCATTGCTACCGAGTTGCGCCCCAACAAAGTTGGAGAAACGTGATGCCTGTTCTCTTTACGAAATTTACGGTATGATGTTTGTGACAAGCCGCCCGCTCTCCCTCTTGCTTGTATGATAGTATGCATTTCCATTACGTGCAAGTAGGGAACTGTATCTTTCAAGAGTTGAAAAAGAGGTAAGAAGTGTTATATGTTATTTTTGAGGAAGGAGCTGAATATGTGCAGTGAGGAACCGATCTCTCTGGCCGGAAACCAGGTGCTGTTGCGAGATTGGCGGCTCCCGGATCTGGACTATTACCGAAACTGGATGCGTCCTGATGCCCCCTGGAAGGCGTTTGATGGTCCCTACTATCCATTGCCCTCGCCCGAGCGTCTGGAGGAGATTTGCCGGGAGAAGCAGGAACAAATTGAACAACATGCATTCCCGCCCATACGCACCAATCTTGTGATTGCTGACCGGGCGACGGAGTGCATGCTAGGAACCGTTTCAAGCTACTGGGAGAGCCGTGAAACAAACTGGTTATGTGTGGGTATCGTGATCTATGATCCGGCCTACTGGCGCGGCGGACGCGGCTTTGAGGCACTTGGCCTATGGAGTGATTATTTATTTCGCGTAGATGAACGCCTTGTGCGGCTGGACCTGCGGACGTGGTCGGGGAATACTGGAATGATGCGCCTGGCGGAAAAGCTTGGTTATGTCCAGGAAGCACGTTTCCGCAAAGCCCGCATTGTCGGAGGTATATATTATGATGGGTTGGGCTATGGCGTGTTGCGCGAGGAGTGGCAGAGCCGCTATCCCGGGGGATTTTCCCGTTTTTTGCTGCAAGCGCGTGCAGGAAACGATAGATAACCTTCCATATTCTGCGTTATAATGCTTCCTTGAAGCGTTTCCTTCAGCGAAAGATCTGCGCCTGTGCTGGTACTTCCGGGGGAGGAGCAACTGAGCTGTGAAGAGATGTGAGAAGAAGCGCTTCTTTCTGTTCGTATGTCAATGGCAGAAGCAGTAATCTGGATCAGGAAGTGTAGCAAAGGTGAAGGATCGATCTTTTTATCAGCGTCGTGTCATCATACTCCTTATCATTGTGGTGGCTCTGGCTTCCTTTGGTCCGGTGCGCCGGGCGCTGTATTATGGGGCCTTTCAGCGGGGAACCTGCACTATTTTGGAGCAGCGCGTGCGCACGATACAGGGGCCTGTGACCGCCGCTTTTGCCCCGTATGTACGCTATGCGGTATATCCTGCCAATGGCAACGTCGTTCAGGCTGAGGGATTTGACGGGCCGGAGTCCCGCATTTATCGGAAACGTGAGGAAGTGAATGCGCTTCTGGCACGTTTCCAGCCCGGGAAAGCCACTCCTTGCTGGTATGATCCGGCTGACCCGACGCATGCCTTCTTGGTATTTCAGGGATATACATTCCAGATGGCATCGGGGCAGTTCTTTTTTTACGCGCTTGTCTTTGCGCTCTTTGTGCCTATTCTCTTTCTCTGTCTGGAATGGTTAATCTGGCGCTTTCTGGTGCTGCGCTTTCGCGGCGTCGTCGTCATAGGCGCAGTCGTCAAAACCGAGGTGAAGCCGGGACGAAGCTTCCTCTGGTGGCGCGGAGAGCCTTTTTCCGAGCATACTATTCTCTATAAGGCGCGGGGGCGCAAAGGAGGAGAAGACACTGTACGCTACATTAAATACGTGTCAACGCCGCTAGAGGAGCGGGAGTTTGTTGATTGGCTCAAAGTACCGATCTGCTATGATCCCAGGCAACCGCGATATGATCGTTTTGGGGATCGCCCGCCGCTCTATTTTGTGCTTCCCGGGCTGGTGATCGGGCTTCCACTGCTGGCTATGCTGCTCTCATTTCTCTATGATATTGTGATGCGCATACCCGGCTTTTCGTAAATTCCCTGCCTGGTAGGAAACAAGCTGAAACAAGTTACCTGTATTGAATGTAGAAGTTCGTAATGATATAATGGAAAGCAGGATAGTATGGATAGACA
Organism: Thermosporothrix sp. COM3; assembly: GCF_059696735.1. Lineage (NCBI taxonomy): Bacteria > Bacillati > Chloroflexota > Ktedonobacteria > Ktedonobacterales > Thermosporotrichaceae > Thermosporothrix > Thermosporothrix sp. COM3. The sequence goes on from NZ_AP019376.1 coordinate 5,908,708, forward strand.
GCAGTTATTGCAAATGGCTCGTGAAGCGGCTCTGCGTGCCCATTGCCCCTTTTCACATTTTCGGGTAGGGGCGGCGCTGGTAGCTGGAGATCAGGTGTTTGTTGGTGTGAACATCGAGATCTCAAGTTATGGCTTGACGTTGTGTGCTGAGCGTTCGGCGTTGTCGGCCGCGGTGAGTGCGGGCGCTGGCCCAATCACTCAAGTTGCGGTTGCCTGCATCGATGTGCCTCCGACTGCATCGATTGCCGGTCGTTCGCCCTGTGGGGCCTGTCGGCAATGGCTGGCAGATCTGGCACCTGACGCGACGATCTACCTTGACGGAGTAGAGCGTGAATTTTCTGTGAAAGACCTGTTACCGTATGCGTTCGGTTTGTAGGAATTCCCCTTGACATCTGGAGGGATTCTTAGATACGCTATAAGTCCCGGATATAACAACTTGTAGTGCGGCTCCCCTGGTGCGTCAATTGCGTTCTTCGCTAGAGGTGTCCAATGTGGTTTGGCGCTTCTGTGCTCCAGTACCACAACAATCGAACACGTTCTGCTTCTGAAAACTGGCTCGGAGTTGTAAAGTACAGGTGTTTCTGGGCTCTGCTTTTTTCTTTCCTCTCTTTTGATGAGTGGATCGTGCCTGCCTGTCGTGACTCCTCTCTTTGTTCTGTATGTGCCACCGTATGTGTCCCCCGAGGGTGGCATAACGGGAGAGGAGACAACAGGACACGGTTTTTCTCGCATCTTCCTCTCATAGAGGAGTGTGGATCACCGCAAAGCCTGAACCGTACTCTCCTTTGTTGTCTGCTGTTACCCTGTGTTTGCTTGATCGCAGGAAGGAGTATGTGCTATGGCGCAGCGTTTCACCCTCGGCGTCGAAGAAGAATTTCAGATGGTTGATAAAAAGACCGGCCATCTTGCATCCCATATTCACACAATTCTGGAAAAAGGCGCGTCCATCCTGGGTGAACACATGAAGGCAGAAATGTTACAGTCAACTGTAGAGCTGATCTCGAATGTCTGTCCGAATATCGCTGCTTTGCGCCTTGATTTACAGCATATGCATTCCATCCTGGGACAACTGGTTGAGTCCGAAGGACTGGCCCTGATCAGTGCGGGTACGCATCCTATCTCCAGTTGGCACGACCAGATACGCACACAGAATGAGCGCTATGAGAAGTTGGAGGAAGAGTTTCAGGATGTCGGGCGCTCAATCCTGATCTTTGGCTTGCATGTGCATGTAGGTATTGACTCGCATGAACTGGCTGTGCCGCTGATGAATCAGTTGCGTACCTGGCTACCGCATATTCTGGCGCTCTCGACGAACTCGCCTTTCTGGGCCGGGCGCGATTCCGGCATCAAGTCATGGCGTTCCATTGTCTGGCGGCGCTTTCCTCGCTCTGGTGTCCCGATCCTCTTCCAGTCCACCCGGGAATTCGATACATACGTACAGGAACTTATCAAAACCGGCTGTATTGACGACGGAAAACGCATCTGGTGGGATATTCGCCCGCATCCGTTCTACCAGACTGTTGAGTTCCGCATTGCTGATATGCCTGCGACCTTTGAAGATACGATTGCATTGGCCGCACTCTGCCAGGCATTGGTTGCGAAGGTAACCCGTCTGCATGAACGGAATCTGGCGACGCAGGTTTTGCCTCCTACATATATTGAAGAGAATAAATGGAGGGCCGCTCGCTATGGTCTCGATGCGGAATATGTCGACTTTGTGCAGGCGCGACGCATGTCGATGCGGGATGCCGTGAACGAGATGCTGGACTTTGTAGACGATGTGCTTGATGATCTGGGCAGTCGCCGCGAGATCAACTATCTCCGTGCTCTGCTTGAAGATCCCAGAGGGACCGGAGCGGATCGACAGCTTGCTGTTTATCGTGAAACGGGCAGTGTCCATGCCGTGACCCATTACCTGATGCAACAGATGGTACAGGATGTTGTTCTGAATAAACACTGGTAGGCTGGCAGATGCGCGTGCAGGTCCTGCTGATTGTCCTGTGGCTATTCAACATGACGTGGTAGCGACGTGGGGTCCCTGGTAGCCACAGGGGCTATCAGGGCCCCACGTCGCCCCCGAATATCCCGACTTATGCTTCTCCCAGAGAGGCGAACAGATAGCAATTGAACTGCACTGCACGCTCAAGATCAGCCAGTCTGATATTTTCGTTGGGTGAGTGAGCGGCGCTTCCCCAGTAGGCGGCATTCCCCGGAGCTGACAGACCCGGCAAGCCAACCCGCTTACGCAGGGATTCCAGCAGGGGCAGCGTCCCTCCACCAAGCGGTGTAATCTCGGCAGGCTTGCCCGCGAAAGCTTCCGCAATGGCCTGAATGCGCTGCACAAAGGGATCTTCAATCGGCGTCATATCGGCCCGGCAATAATCAAAGGCCGTTATACGGATATCGCCGTATCCCTGAGCTGCAAGATGCGCTTTAAGCTTTGCCAGAATATCTTCAGGGTCCTGATCGGGCACCAGACGGAAATCAAGCTTTGCCATTGCGCGGGCGGGTAAGACCGTTTTGGTTCCCTCTCCTGTGTAGCCGCTGAGCAGTCCGGCAATATTGCAGGTCGGCGCAAATGCCTGCCGCTTGCGCAGTTCCAGCCCGCTCAGGCCATCCACAAACTCCTCAAAATGGTAGGCCTGTTTGTACTGCTCTTCGGTATCATCCTGTGCCGCAAGGGCGGCAATCTGTTGCTCGGTGGGCTCTTTCACCGCATCGTAGAAGCCGGGAATCAGTACCTTGCCCGATGGTGAACGGAGCGTTGCCAGTGCCTGTACCAGCTTCCACGCGGCGCTTGGGAGAATCGGCGCTGAGCCCGAGTGCGCGTCAACCCCGAGTCCCTCGGCATCAAGCTGGACATAGAGCAGCCCTTTCGCGCCAAGCATCAGCTCTGGACGCCCGTTGTCGCCAAAGTTCGCGCCCTCCCAGAGCGCACCATCAGCCTGCAAAAGATGCGTGTATTTCTCGGCAATGGCGTCAAAGTTGACGCTTCCGATCTCCTCTTCGCCCTCAATAATCCAGCGAATGGTGATGGGGAGCTCGCCATAGAGAGCCAGCAGGGCACGAATCGCGGTCAGGCGCGTCGCGATTTCGGCCTTGTTATCGGCAACGCCCCGGGCGTAGAGCTTGCCATCACGGACTGTCGGTTCAAAGGGCGGCGATTCCCACAGCTCCAGCGGCTCGGGAGGCTGAACATCATAGTGGTTATAGAGAAGAAGGGTAAAGGAACTGCGTCCGCGAATTTCCCCGAACACGGCTGGGGCGCTTCCTTGAGCCACGAGTTTCTGTGTGGAGAAGCCGCTTTCTTGCAGCAACGTTTCCACCAGATTGGCCATTTCAGCGATACCGATGTTCTGAGCGGAAATACTGGGTTGACGACAGAGTCGCTCAAGAAGCTCCTGAGCCTCTCCAGCATGTTCTGATAGATAGGTCTGGATGCGCTGCATGTCGACTGACATCATGTCTTCTCCTTTCGTCCTGTGAGGTGTCAGCGAGGGGGAAAAAGAAAAAGGGAGCAGCCGTACACCTGGCTCTCGGCGCTCCCTTCCAGGGCTTATGCTCCCGCATTTTGCAGGAAGCGGATGACAGTGCGCACGCCCTTGAAGAACTGATCGATAGAGTATTTCTCGTTCGGGGCATGCAGGTTGTCATCGGGCAGAGCAAAGCCCATCAGCACCACGGGTACATTGAGCGTGGAGTTGAAGAGGGCCGCTATGGGAATAGAGCCTCCCTCGCGAGTGTAGATCGGCTCTTTGCCGTAGACCTCTTTCAGCGCTTCGGCGGCTGCCTGCATAATCGGTGCTTCAGGATTGACGACCAGCCCATCACCTCCATGGCCCATGTGCACAGTGACGTCGACTCCTGCCGGAGCAACATCTTTCACTGCCTTCTGAAGCAGCTCAAAGACTTCATCTGGCTTCAGATCGGGCGGAAGGCGCAGGCTGACTTTGGCCTTTGCGACTGCGGGGATCACGGTCTTGGAGCCTTCACCTGTGAAGCCTCCGACGATCCCATGTACCTCGAAGGTGGGACGTGCCCAGACACGTTCCAGTGGCGGATAGTTGTTTTCACCTACGAACTGTTTGATGCCCATCTCCTTGAGCATGCTTTCGCCCAGGTGCAGCGGATCGTTCCTCCAGAACTCCTTCTCCACCTCGGGAGCCGGACGCAGCTTATCATACAGGCCGGGGATGTTGATGTGCCCATCCTCTCCTTTGAGGCGGCTGATAATCAGGGATAGCGCGTGAAGGGGATTGGGGGCAACGCCACCATAGACGCCAGAATGCAGGTCACGCCGAGCGCCATGTACCTCGATCTCGGTGGCGATAATGCCGCGCAGTCCGGCAACCAGGGCAGGAATATTGGCTGACGGCATCCCGGTATCACAGATAAAGACCGCATCGCATTTCAGCTTCTCATGCTCAAACTTGACATAGTGCTCAATAGACTCGCCGCCGGCCTCTTCCTCACCTTCAATCAGGACGCGCACATTCAGCGGAAGCTTGCCTTCAACGGCCATCAGCGTTTCAAGCGCTTTGAGAATCAGCATTGTCTGGCCCTTGTCGTCGCTTGCGCCGCGGCTGTAGATGTTACCGTTGCGGATAGTTGGCTCAAAAGGGGGGCTTTCCCAGAGCTCTATAGGATCAACGGGCTGAACGTCATAGTGACCGTAAATAAGAAGTGTGGGTTTTCCCTCTGCTTTGAGCCACTCGCCATAAACGAGGGGATGACCTTTGGTCTCGATCAACGTGGCATCAAAGCCGATCCGTTGTAATTGATTGACCGCGTATTCGGCTGCCTGACGTACATCCTTCGCATGCTCGGGAAGCGTGCTGATACTGGGAATACGGAGCCAACCTTTGAGGTCTTCTAGAAAACGCTGTTCGTTCTCTGTGATGTATGTTTCCAGTTGGGACATCAGCCAAAACCCTTTCTATCTATAAGCGGAACTCTCTCTTCATGGTAGCATTGTACAGCATCCTAAGTAAAGGTTTCTGGCGGCTTTATCCCGAGAAAAGCGGTGGCCCTGACAGGAGCCACCGCAGCACGCTTGTTCTAGGGTAGAAAAACGAGATCCCCATCATCATCATAGGGGCCCAGACAGCCCGATTCTTCATCCTCTTCGTCGGGCTCGCTAGAGAAGAATGGTATGCGGGGAACAAGCTGTTTGTGCGATGGACGCATCATCAGTAGAACTGGCATGGGCTTTTGCTCCTTGTCCTTACCCGGGCAAGACCACTACAGAGTGTGCTGTGACGGCTGTATGCATTCAAAACATATACTGGTAGAATGACGCTGTGCGCTCATTTTTGAGGATAGAGCCGCACGGCCGCATATGTTCTCTCTATGTATAGAGACTTTCAGTTCCTGCGTTTTTTAAGTGCTTAAACTGGTTCCAGGAAAAAAGTAGGGCTCTACAACGAGCGTGGACTGTGTTATAATCATCCATGAACAATCGTTCTTAAAGACAACAATATTGCCGGGGAAGAGAAACAATGCCTATACGTCAACTTGCGCCAGATGTTGCGGCGAAGATTGCGGCTGGTGAAGTGGTAGAGCGGCCCGCCTCCGTTGTGAAAGAACTGATCGAGAACAGTATAGATGCCGGCTCAACTCAGATACGCGTTGATCTGATGCATGGGGGACTGCAACTTATTCGAGTGACGGATAACGGGTGTGGCATTACGGCTGATGAATTGCCGCTGGCTTTATCGCGCCATGCAACCAGTAAAGTCGCCTCTATCGATGATCTAGAAAATATTCGCTCACTTGGTTTCAGGGGGGAAGCCCTTGCCAGTATCGCAGCGGTAGCTGATGTCTCGCTTCAGAGCCGCCCGCGTGATGCTGAACATGGTGCGCAGATCCAGGCTCAGAATGGCCGTATTTCGGAGGTGACACCCGCTGCTGTTGCGGTAGGGACCACTATCACGGTACGAAATCTGTTCAGCGCTGTGCCTGCTCGCCTGAAGTTCCTCAAAAGTCGAAACACCGAGGTCAGTCACTGCCTGCATTTGCTGGAACAGTATGCGCTTGCCTATCCCGAGATTCGCTTTATGGTTTTTAGCGAGAATCGGCAGGTTTTTGCGACACCTGGAGATGGTAAGCTCTTCAGCGTACTGGTTGAGGTGTATGGGCTGCAAATCGCGCAACAGATGGTGCCCGTCGACGGCGATGACGAACATGATGACGATACTGATTACCCGCTGGTACAGGGCTATACCAGTCGTCCTTCTTGTTATAAAAGTACCCGGCAACATATCTCTTTCTTTGTCAATCGGCGTTGGGTGATGAGTCGGGTGTTGACGGCAGCGGTCGAGAACGCCTATCACTCGCTTTTGCTGGCGGGACGGCATCCGCTGGCTGTGATTAATATTCAGATTGACCCGGCTTTGCTGGATGTGAATGTGCATCCCGCGAAAACCGAGATTCGCTTTCTCAAAGAACGCCGTGTATATGCCTCAATTTTACGGGCGGTACGCAAGGCTCTGCTGGCAGATCCACAACTCCCACAGTGGCAGCCGAAAAGCGCTCCTGAGCCACCAAAGGCCCGGGAAAAGGAATTGCCGGTAGAAGAAGAGGAACCAACCACAGAACAGCCACTTCCCACGCAGAAGGAAGAGACTACATTCCCGGCTGATAGTCCCTGGATTACGTTTACCGAGGAGGAGACGGGAACGAAGCCGCCGCTGCTCTCGCGTCTCTGGCAGGGCCATGTCCGTGTGACTCCACAGGAAAAGCCCGTCAAGCCGACACCGGTTGAGGAGCCGAAGCCGCCCGAACCGACAGCAAGCCGGACCGCCGCGCACGCACCTTCTCGGATGCCGCCCACGCTCGGGATCACTTTGCCTGAAGAGATAACGTCGGTACCGTCTCAGGAAGAGCTCCCTCCTGTTGTTTCGCCTCCGCCGGTCGAGGTCGCTCCTGTTCCCGTGCCCGCTGAACCGATAGCGCAGCCCGCCGAGCCGGTAGTGCGGCCTGTGGAGACGGCGCTTGTGCCGGAACGCCCGGTCCATTTTCCAAAACTTCGGGTCATCGGCCAGCTTGCGCAGAGCTATATTGTGACCGAAGGGCCCGACGGCATGTATTTGATCGATCAGCATGCAGCACACGAGCGCATCTTGCTGGAACGCATGGTCGCGAACTGGAAGGCGCGTACTCCCCTATCGCAGCTCCTGCTGACTCCAATTGAAATCACGCTTGCTCCAACAGAGCTTGAAGCCCTTGAGGAACATCGCGCTCAACTGGAACATATCGGCTTCGCGTTGGCGATTGAGGATGGTAAGACGGTCTCGATCAGTGCGGTTCCTGATGTGCTGGTCAAGCGTTTGAATAAGGCCTCCTTACAAGAACTCCTGGTGGAGTTGACGGCAGAAGAGAATCTGGGTCATACTGAGACCTGGGAAGAACAGGCGCTGGCAAATGTCGCTTGCAAAGCTGCGATCAAGCAGAACTACTTTTTGACCGTTGCCGAGATGCGGGAGATGATCGAGCAGTTACAGCAGACGAAAGCGCCGTTCAGTTGTTGTCATGGGCGGCCAACGATGATTAACTTTGGCTTATCTGCCCTTGCACACGAGTTTGAGCGTCGGTAGATGTGAGTATTGTATGCTAGCTGCTATTGTGCCGTCTGCTGCACGGTGGACTATTGAGCAACCACTGTTAACCTATCAGGTGCCTGTGGAGTTGGAGGCTGCATTACAACCCGGCCAACTGGTTGCCGCACCATATGGGGAACGTCTGGTTGAGGGGATTGTCTGGGAATTGCTGGACGATTCGGAAGGGCCTGTTCTCGATGATGAAGATGAGCCGGAGGGCGTCCGTGCTTTTGAACTGCGCCCGATCCATTCGCTGCTTGATCCAGAACCGGTACTGCTTCCCCATCAACGTGCGTTAGCGGAATGGATCGCCGAGTATTATGTCACGCCTCTGGCGCTGGTTGCCTGGATGATGCTCTCTCCCGGGCTGGTGCGGCGCTCACAATTTGTGCTGCGCCTCTCCAATGATCTGGAGCCGGGTGAGACAACAGATCAGGCCTCCTTACGGCTGCGAGCGCTGCTCGGGCTCTTACAGGAGGAGGGAGCCATTGAGGAGAAGCGCTTAACGAAACTGCTTGGCCCGACGCAGGCGCAGAAGCTGATCCGCGAGATCCGCGAGAATCCGTTTATTGTGCGTGAGCCCAGCCTTTCCGGGCCAAAAGTAAAACCCCGTATGAAGCGGGTTGTGACGCTGATCGCGCGCGGTGAGCAATTGCTTGAGTGGCGTGAGGAGCGTGAGGCAAAAGTAAGACAGGCGCTTCAGCAGCCAGCCTCCTCGCTCGCTCCGGCTGGCGTCAGCCCGTGGAGCAAGACCGGCATCGCTGCGGGTGAGGCACTGCCAAAACTGGACGCGAACACAGTGGCAGCGCAGCGACAGCTTGCCGCGCTGGATCTGCTGCAACAGAGCATCAATCGCAATAATCCCTGGACGCCGTACACCCTCTGTCAGGCAACCGGTCTCACTGCCGGGCAGTTGCGCAGTATGGAGAAAGAGGGCATCGTCAAAATCGAGAAAATCGCGATTCGGCGTGATCCTCTGCTTGGACAGGTGATCCCACCCTCGTCGCCGCTGCAACTGACCGACGAGCAACAGGCAGCATTGAACCGGATCCTCGCTGCTGCGGCCCGTGGCGAGGAGGGTGAGGTGCCCACGCCAATTCTGCTACATGGTATTACGGGAAGCGGAAAAACGGAGATCTATTTGCAGGCGCTAGCCAGCCTTGTCGCACGGGGAAAGCGCGGCATTGTGCTTGTTCCTGAAATTGCTCTGACCACGCAAGCAGTGCAACGGGTGGCGGCTCGTTTCCCCGGTCGAATCGCAATTATGCATAGTGAGCTGAGCACGGGTGAACGCCATGAGGAATGGCAGCGTATTCGGTCTGGCGCTGTCGATATAGTGATCGGCTCCCGGTCAGCGCTCTTTGCCCCTGTTCCCGATCTGGGGATTATCATTATCGACGAGGAGCACGAGGCCGCCTACAAACAGAGCAGCACCAAACCGACCTATCATGCACGTGAAGCTGCACTCCGGCTTGGCGAGATCCTCCATATTCCAGTGGTGCTTGGCAGTGCCACGCCTTCAGTCGAGTCGTTTTATCGTGCTGAGCAGGGCGTTTATGAACTGGTTTCGCTCAAGGGACGTATCGGGGCGACGCTCCCCCCGGTTGAGATTGTTGACTTGCGTAATGAGCTGCGAGCGGGCCATACCAGTATTATCAGCCGTCGCTTGCAGGAGGAGCTTCGCACGGTACTGGAACGCAAGCAGCAGGCCATTCTCTTTCTCAATCGTCGTGGCGCGGCCAGCTTTGTGCTCTGTCGCGATTGCGGCTATGTGGCGCTCTGTAATCGCTGCGATATTCCCCTGACATACCATGCAACCGAGCAGATTCTGCTCTGCCATTATTGCGGGCTACAGATGAACATGCTGCATTTCTGCCCTTCCTGTCATAGCGCGGGGATTCGCTATTTTGGCCTGGGAACAGAGAAGGTCCAGGAGACCATTCAGCGACTGTTCCCCGAGGCGCGCCTGTTGCGCTGGGATCGTGATACAGCGCGTAACAGGCATGCTCATGCAGAGCTGCTGGAGCGCTTTGCCCGCCGTGATGCCGACATTCTCATTGGAACGCAGATGATCGCGAAAGGGCTTGATCTGCCTGGTGTTACGCTGGTCGGAGTGGTCTCAGCTGATATCGCTCTCAATGTTCCCGACTATTCGGCATCCGAACGGGCGTTCACGCTGCTCACCCAGGTTGCCGGACGCGCTGGACGAGGATCAGAGCCCGGCACCGTCATTATTCAGACTTTTAATCCTCAACATTTCTGTATTGAGACCGCTTCACGCCATGATTATCATGAGTTTTATGCCGCGGAGATAGAGGTACGACGTCGTTTTGCCTATCCTCCCTTTCGCCAGTTCGCGAAGTTTACGTATGCTCATCGGAAGCGGTCCCGCTGTCAGCATGAGGCGCTGCGCTTGCAGGCGCAGATAACCGAGTGGATCAGACTACTAAACATGAATGACACCGATATCGTGGGCCCGGCTCCTGCCTTCCCCGAGCGCGTCAAGGAGAAATATCGCTGGCAGATGTTATTACGCGGTCCTGATCTGCATCGGCTGTTGCGTGTGATTGATGCGCCAGATTGGGAGATTGACATTGACCCGCTAAGTGCCATGTAAGCAGAAGCCTCCGTGGGCATGCATGCGTTCCTCTGCACTGATGTGGTAGAACTATATTGTTCTGTGTCTCACTTATTTGCCTTTGTATGCATGTTCCGGGAGGACTATGGCTTTTGTGTTAGCTCTGGCCGCTGCCCTCGGTTGGGGAACGGCTGATTTCTTTGTGCGCTTTGCTGCCGGGCGCATTGGCTCATATCGAACGCTCTTTTACATGCAGTTTTTTGGTCTGGCAGCGTTAGGACTCTATCTTCTGGTTACGGGACAGCTTTTCTATCTGCTGACCCATGAAGCCTGGGTGATCTGGGGGCTGGCTCTGGGAGCGGCTGCGTTGAATACCGTTAGCTCTCTGGCCTTATATCGCGCATTCGAGGTCGGGGTCACGATGATTGTTTCGCCGATCTCTGCGGGCTATGCGGCGGTAACGGCGGCGCTCTCGCTTTTCTATGGGGAGCATGTCAGCTCGTTTGGTCTCTTTGGGATGCTGGCTGTGTTGCTTGGCGTCATTATGGTTGCGACGACGTTCGGTTCAGCTCATGCAGCCCCGGTTCGCCGGGGATTGCTTCCACCGGGCGTGCTGCTGGCGATTCTGGCTTCGCTTGGCTATGGGGTTGCGTTCTGGGTTCTGGGCTTTTTTGTAACGCCCCATCTTGGCTCGGTTGCGTCTACTGCCCTCTTTCGTTTGATAACTCCCTGTTTGCTCGCTGGCTATTCGTTGGTAGGGAAGGCATCGTTGCGTATGCCACGAGGTGGTGTCTGGTGGTTGCTGGCGGCCATCGGCGTTTTTGATACGGTTGCCTATATTGGCTTTAATCTGGGAGTCTCATTGGCAGGGGCACAGGTTTCTGTTGTCAGCGTGCTGGCCTCGCTCTATTCGGCGGTCACGGTCTTACTGGCGGCGATCTTTGTGCGTGAGCGCTTACAGTGGAATCAGTGGATAGGGATCGGGATTATTTTAAGCGGAATCGTGCTGGTCAACGTATCCTAGCTGATATGCCCTTGTGAATCGTGATAGCTCAAGCCTATACTGTTCGTGAAGAAGACTATTTCAGATACAGGAGGAGCCGTAATGGGAAGAGTTGTTGTCTTGGGAAGCTTGATAGTTGATCTGATGGCACAAGCTCCCCGTCTGCCTCGACCTGGTGAAGCGGTGATCGGCGAGTCATTTCACTCACTGCTTGGAGGTAAAGGGATCAATCAGGCGATTGCGGCGGCGCGTCTGGGGGCTCAGGTGACGCTGATCGGGCGTGTGGGGCAAGATGCCTATGGAGATGCTTTCTTCGACACGCTGCAACAAGAAGGGGTGCTTTCCTCGTTTGTTTCGCGTGATGCGAAGGCCGGGACAGGGGTTTCGCTGGTCATTATTGCGACCGAGAATGGCCAGAATATGATTGTTGTGAACCCGAACGCCAATATGCAGGTTCCGGTGGCCGATGTTGAACAGGCGTTGCGTGGGGTGCAACAGGAACGTGAGCGCGAGGCTCCAGCAGATGAGCAGGCCGGGCGTTCTCATAAGGCAGTTTTCCTCTGTCAGTGCGAGACCAATCGCGAGACCTATACTACCGGGCTACGGCTTGCCCGGGAACTTGGGATGACTACCATTCTGAACGCGGCTCCTGTTTCACAGCTTGCTGATACGGAACTGTTTCGCTCGGCTGATATTCTGGTGGTAAATGAGATTGAAGCGGCAACATATGCCAATTCGTCGGTAACTTCGCTTGAGACAGCGCGTCAGGCTGCCGAACGCCTGCTCCACTATGGGCCGCAGCATGTGATTATTACGCTTGGCTCACAGGGCTGCCTGTGGAGCGCCCGGGAGTCCTCGGGCGCCGTTGAGCACCAGGCGCTCCCGCCCTTTGCGGTACAGGCGGTTGACTCGACGGGCGCGGGGGATGCGTTCTGTGGGGTGCTGGCAGCCTTACTTGCGGACAATATCCCGATGCTGGACGCCTTACGACAAGCGAGCGCTGCGGGAGCCCTGACAACGACAAAGCGAGGCGCAATTGCAGCTCTGCCCACCTTACAGCAGATTCAGGAGCTGATTCCCTGAGGTTGTTGTGCAAAAGAAAGAGAGAACGAGAATGATGCTGGATATGGTAGTGACGCCCCCCGCGATCCTCCAGAGCATAGAGGCGGAAACGTTGGCGCTTGGCTTTACCCGTTCGTGTAAGTATCAAACCGGCTCTCTTTTGCGGATGTTGGCGGCCACGAAGCCCGGTGGAATGCTGCTTGAACTGGGAACCGGGACAGGATGTGGCTCTGCCTGGCTTCTTGAGGGGATGAACCGGACAGCGCGTCTGATCTCGGTGGAGCAGGAAGAGCGGTATAGTCTGGTTGCGCAGCGCTTACTTGGCACTGACAGACGAGCAACGTTTCTGGTGCAGGACGCGGCTGACTTTCTGCGTGTGCAAAAGCCTGCCTCGTTTGACCTGATCTTTGCGGATACAACCGCTGGTAAGTTTATGTTGTTGGCGGAGACGCTGGCGCTGTTAAAGCCCGGCGGGCTCTATGTGATCGACGATCTCACGCCGCAAGAGGATTGGGAGCGAGATATGCCGGGGCATACGGAGCGTGTGGAGGCGCTTGTTGAGACTCTGGAGCGTCGTGCTGATCTCTTGCTCACCCGGATGAACTGGTCAAGTGGGCTGATTGTGGCGGCAAGGCCTGGGTAAAACAGGGCAAGGAGGAGCTGTGTTATTGCTCCTCAGCCCGCCGCTTTTCAAGCCAGCGCTTGATACTGGCCTCTCTGCCCTGTTGTCCCGGCTCATAGTAGCGGCGATTTTTCAGGTTGTCGGGTAGGTACTCCTGAAGGCGAAGCGCAGGAGGCCGTTCCGGATCATCAATCTGCATCTCTTTATAGTAATCGTGGGCGTAGCGGTAATCCTTGCCGTAATCCAGCTCTTTCATTAACTGCGTGGGGGCATTCCGAAGCTGTAAGGGCACTGGATCATTGCGGGTCTTCTGTACGTCATCCTGAACTCGCTTATAGGCTTCGTAGAGCGCGTTACTTTTCGGCGCGGTTGCCAGATGGACAACGGCCTGAGCCAGCGCCAGATTGCCTTCAGGTAAGCCGACAAAATGCACCGCCTGCTGAGCCGCGACACAGACCAGGAGTGCCTGAGGGTCGGCCATGCCCACATCTTCCGAGGCAAAGCGAATCAGCCGCCGCACGATGTAGAGGGGATCTTCACCGGCTTCGAGCATACGCCCGAGCCAGTAGAGCCCAGCATCAGGGTCGGAGCCACGCAGCGCCTTATGCAGCGCCGAGATCATATCATAGTGCTGATCGCCGCTTTTGTCGTAGTGGAGTGCTCGATGCTGCATCACCTCTTCGATAATGGGCAAGGTGACATTGATCTCATCGGCCTGCTGTCCCCTGCTGACCTGGACCGCCATTTCCAGCACATTCAGCGCTGTTCGTGCATCACCATTGGCATAGAGTGCGATCTGCTGAAGGGCCTGCTCCTCAATGGTGATAGGAAGCGTACCAAAGCCCCGCTCTTTATCCTGTAGTGCCCGCCTGAGAATGGTTGCAATCTGTTCCTCGCTCAACCCCTTGAGCACAAAGACGCGTGAGCGTGAGAGTAAGGCGCTATTGACCTCAAAACTCGGGTTCTCGGTTGTCGCACCGATCAGAGTAAACACGCCGTTCTCAACGTGAGGAAGCACTGCATCCTGCTGTGCCTTGTTAAAGCGATGAATCTCATCAATGAATAGAATGGTGCGTTTTCCTAACGAGCGGCTCTGCCTGGCGGCCTCAACAACCTTGCGTAGATCAGCAACTCCTGCTGACACCGCACTCAGGCGCACAAAACGGGAATGCGTATGATTGGCGATTACCTCGGCCAGCGTGGTTTTTCCGCTGCCAGGCGGTCCCCAGAAGATCATTGAGGTGATACGGTCGTTCTCGATGCTACGGCGTAGAACCTTGCCGGGTGCAAGGAGATGTTCCTGTCCGACGACCTCATCCAGCGAGCGGGGACGCATACGCGAGGCCAGTGGCTCGCCGACGGGCGCTCCCTTCTGCGGCTGTGCTGGTTCCTTTGATGGTTCTGTTCCGAAAAGCGATTCCTGATGCATGATAACATTTTCCCTGGAACTGGTTTCTGTAACAGTGCGATATGTGTTCTCAAAGAGTATCACAGTCGGGCTGGAAACGGTAGCCCTTCGTGTCTCAGTGATAGAGAAAAAATCCCGCAATTCCAGCCAGGGCGAGCAAGATCACCACATGAAATTTCTGGGTGAGACCAAGCGCAAAGACGCAGAGCGCAATCGCCCACTCACGCCACCCCGCGCCGGGCTGCTGAATCAGGTTCCAGCCCGAAGCCAATGAGATGCCAACGATTGCCAGCGTAATACCCTTCATCATGCCCTGAACCCAACGCTGGCGTTCGATCCGGTCATAGATCGCGGAAATAACCAGCACAAACAGAGGGGGAAGGATGATAGCGATAAAGGCCAGAGCCGCGCCCGGGATGCCATAAGTCAGATAGCCAAGCGCGATCACCCAAAGGCCACTGGGGCCGGGGCTTAGCTCAGAGATCGCGATAGCGCGCCCAAAATCGGCGTGCTGTGCCCACTTGAGCCCGAGTAGATCCTGCTGGAGCATAGGCAGATTCGCCAGTCCCCCGCTGGAAAAAAGTGAAGCTCTCAGAAAAATCAGGAAGTAGAGAAGCGGGTTAATCATAGCGGGTTACTCCATTTCTTTCTGACTCTCATCACGCGCTTGCTGTTCTTCCTTTGCCTCTTTGCTGGTACGCGGGGTAAACAGCACGATTCCAAGCAGGGCAGCCCCGAGGAAGACAATCATGACGGAGAGGTGAAAAAAGGCTACGGCGATCATACAGAGAGCAATCAAGAGGATGCTCAGGATCATTTGCCTGATGCCCTCTTTGCTGGCCTGTTGTAGTGGGAGTTTGGCAAAGCGCAGACCGATCATCAGCATCATGCCACCGGTTGCGGGAACGAGTCCGCTTTGAATGGAGCGCATCGCAGGAAGATGCTCAATGCTGGCATAGCCGATAGCAAGAAGACAGGTGATGAGTGCGCTTGGAAACAGCATGCCGATCAAGGAAACGACAATGCCGCCCAGGCCTCCCAGTTTGCGCCCGATTAAAATAGTGAGGGCGATCAGGTTGATGCCCGGGACGGTGACGCACATACCCCAGAAGCGCAGGAACTCATCCATTGTCATCCATTGATACTTTTCAATAAAGGTGCGTTGAACAAGCAGTTGGGTGGAAGCGCCGCCGCCAAAGGACTGTAACCCGATGAGTCCCCAGATCCATAACAGTTGCCATAATGTTGGTTTCGTTGTCGGTGATATGCGCGTACGCGGCTCCAGTGTCCGCATCTTCAGCTATGCTCCTTTCATGGGGTACTTTGGATAACGCGTGTCAAAAAAAGAGCAAGGACAGCCAGCAAAGGCCGCCCTTGCACGCGTTTTTCAGCCTTGTTTATGAGCGCTGTTCCAGTGGCACAAAATGCAGATCCATTGGGCCAGTATACTCGGCTTCAGGTCGGATCAAGCGATTGTTGCTCACCTGCTCAAGAATATGCGCCGTCCAGCCTGCGACCCGGCTCACCGCGAACGTCGGTGTAAACATATCGCCACTCAAGCCAACGGAGG
Organism: Thermosporothrix sp. COM3; assembly: GCF_059696735.1. Taxonomy (NCBI): domain Bacteria; kingdom Bacillati; phylum Chloroflexota; class Ktedonobacteria; order Ktedonobacterales; family Thermosporotrichaceae; genus Thermosporothrix; species Thermosporothrix sp. COM3. Next base: position 5,924,549 of record NZ_AP019376.1, read on the forward strand.
CCATCAGTGCCGCAGAATAATACTCAACGTTGGTGTAGAGTTTACGCCCGGGCTTGAGCTCTTGTAGAATGGCAAGGGCAAGCTCTTCAACCGTGCGGGCCATCTTGAAGCTATCGGGATCGGCCACCCTGGCCATTTCGCGCAGCTCTTCGGCCCTGGGATCGGTTGTCTTATAGACACGGTGCCCGAAGCCCATCAGCTTCTTGCCGCTGGTAATGGCGTTGCGGATCCAGGATTCCGCGTTCTCTACTGAGCCGATCTCGCGGAGCATATCCTGCACCAGCGCGGGAGCACCGCCGTGGAGAGGCCCTTTCAGCGCTCCAATCGCCGCAACCACTGCCGAAGCAATATCTGATTCGGTACTGGCGACAATGCGGCCCGTGAAGGTAGAGGCATTCATACCGTGATCTGCCAGCAGGACAAGATACGAGTTCAGCCCTCTGACATGCTCTTCCGACGGAATCTGCCCGGTGAGCATATAGAGATAGTTTGCCGCATGCCCAAGCTCTGCCAGAGGCGTAAGCGGCTTCTTTCCTTTGCGCAGGCGCTCAAATGTCGCCAGAAAGACCGGAAAACGTGCGGTCAGGGCGATTGCCTGATCAATCGTCGGTGTCCCTTGAATCGCCACTGCTCCCCAGGCTGAAACCGCTGTACGGAGCGCATCCATTGGTGCTGTTGCGGCAGGGAGTGCCTCCAGGATAGTCATTACTTCTTCGGGAATGGTTCGTTCTGCTGCGAACTGTTCCTTGAGCTGCTTTAATTCCTGAGCGTTGGGAAGTCTGCCGAACCATAAGAGATAGGCAACCTCTTCATAGGTTGTGCTTCGTGCAAGGTCATGAATATTATAGCCGCGATAAATCAGGCGGCCGGTCTGGCCTTCTACTTTGCTGATCCCGGTTGTCGCTGCAACGATTCCCTCCAATCCCCCTTTTGCTGACTGTGCTGTGCTGCCTGGTTGTGGAGAATTGTGTTCAGACATCGACGGTGACATACTCTGCTCCTTTGCTTTTATACTGGCCGTCAACTGTTTGTCTGGCGGCTTGTTCCCGGGGAGAAATGTGTTCCAAAGGAAAAAGAAGATCCTGCTTTCGCAACCGACAGGTCTGACCTGCTTTTCGGAAACACGATGTGCAGGTATCGCACATGTAAAGTTGTATCACTCACTGCTTTCTGATGTCAACAAAGCTTGATTCAGCTTGATTTTACTCGGTTTTCCTTGACACCAGGTGACGTTGCTCCCCCTGATGATCTGGCTTGTGTAGTGCAATTGACAAAAGGGAGAGGCCCTACTATTTTTGAAAAAAGAGCACGGCTTCTCTCCGCTGATCTGTTTCTAGTATAAAGCACGACTCTGTTTTCAGTATGGAAACGTAGGTCTCATGGTAGAAACACTCGCTTTCATGGAGTATGCAACCCGCGTTCCTGCTCAAGCGTCTATGGAAGAGGGAAGACCAGCTTATGGCAGCGTCTGCTGAAGGCTGAACGCAATAGACCGGAGAACCTATGTAGACAGACATAGCTTGTCTTGCTGGCATTGAACTTCTGGCGTTCTGCGTAACCTGAAAGGATGCTCTCAGGTCTGCGTGTGCTCGGTGTTCAACTCCCGACACTGTACATCTATGTGAGCTGCGTCCTCCTGAAGAGTCATAAGCGGGGAATCAAACGTCAGCGCCTCTATAAATGGAGGTAGAGGCATTACCAGAAAGCGGCAGAAGGCCCCTGGAGCCTGTGCCCTCGGAGCGAAGCACGTGAACATAGTTTAACAGGAGATCTCACCTGTGCTCTGCTTCTTTTCATGAACTGGTCCCGCCAGGTAGCCGGGAATTGACGAGCGTCCCTTGTCAAACACTTCGGGACAGCGTGCCACGATGGGTCGTCATGCTGCGGCGGCTTACACGCCTGCTGAAAGAAGAAGCTGTGAGAAGTGTCAATGCAGATTTGCCCGGGCAAGCAGGAACAGATATACCTTCCACAGGCAACCGATTGGGTTTCGGATGTGTAACAGGCAAAAAGAAAAGGGCCATTGTAGGCCCTTTGTCTCTTTGTGGGTCAAGCCCTAGAACTGAAATGTTACCTCTTGCTCCTGCGCTCGTTCTGCCTCTGGTTTGCTGTAATGGTCAAGTAACTCTTTCCAGGTCTGTTCTCCCCCGATATGGTAGATGCTGGCTCCGGCGATTCCGGTTGGAGGTGGGGCATCTCCTGCGAACAGGATCGTTACCGCATGGCCGCGCCTGCGCATCCGGGCAAGCTGATCGACAACGCGATCATTCAGAGTGCTGGTAATGAGCACGACCGAGGTTCCAGAAGCCATCTGTGCTTGTTCGGCCTGAAGCACCTCTTCAATCTCTGATCCGAAGAAGCCTTGAATGCGCGCCAGAACTTCCATTACCCGCTTACGCTGATCCTCGCTGCTGGAAGGAGGCAGGCGAATGCGACGCTTTTTCAGTTCTTGTGCCAGACGAGCTTCAAGGTTGGCAGTATGTTGTGCACTCTCTTGTTCGTCGGGCAGAAACATCATAGTATTGGCATAGAGCCCGACCGCATAGCCGTTATCGAGACCCCAGGCAGCTACGGAGGCCGCAGCACAGATAGAGAGCTCTTGTAGCTCCGGGTGAATAGCATAATAGGCGTCCGGGCGGGTGTCGATGTTCAGGAAGATCGCCAGCGTATAGGTTGTGGTCGCGTCATAGATTTTGCTTTGCAGTTGTAGCGAGCGAGCCGTTGCTTTCCAGTGAACGCGACGCATGCTGTCCCCATAACGATATTCGCGCACGCCAATAATACGCGAAGGATCTTCAAGTAAGCGGCGTGGTGCACGACGATCACCGAACGGGTGGCGTGCTGGCAGGCCGAAGCGGGTTACAGGAACGACCAGCGGATAGACAAGGACATGTTGCTGATTGTTCAGTTCCTGTTCCTGGCTGAGGAAGCCGAAGGCATCGCCACTGCGGAGCTGCGTTGGCCCGAAGGTATGAACGCCACGTTGCAGGCACTTGAGCGTATATTGGCGGGTGATTCGCTCATACCAGCCCGGACTGAACAGGCTCTCCAGGCGTCCTACATTGCTCAAGGGGGCGCTGCGCACTTCTTGTTCCTCAATGGGGAGACTGCGAGGTACCGTGTCGGTCACTTCCAGCCAGGGCAGGGGAAGAATCTTGGCATTCTCAACCGTGACGGACATTTTGACCTCTTCGCCAAAGAGAACGCGCTGCTGGTCAAAGCTTCGATGGTAGCTCAAATCTGTCAGGCAGTAGCGGGACCAGATATCGGTTGTCCCGATTACCAGCAAAAGGAGAATGCCCACCACAACCAGGAGTGGCTGGTGAATAAGGATGCCCAGAATGATCAGGGCGATACTCACCAGATACCAGATTGCGTCCGTTATGCTTTTCCCCTGCCCGAGTCCGCGGGGCCCCTGTGATTTACTGCCCATCATTATGATTCCACCGGTACTGCAACGCGCTGAAGGATCTCGTCTACAATTTGTTCCATACCTTGTCCGTGTAGGCGTGTCTGGCTGGTTGCAATCATGCGATGGGAAAGCACTGGGATCGCGACACGTTTCACGTCATCAGGGATCACATAGTTTCTGCCCTGTACGGCTGCATAGGCCTGACTGGCTCGATACAGTGCGAGCGTTCCACGCGGACTCACGCCCAGTTCAATACTGTTGTGGGAACGGGTTGCGGTTACCAGATCAACAATATAGTTTTCCACGCCCGGCTCGACATGAATCTTACGGATAACCGTTTGCAGGTGTTGCAATGAATCAGCGCTCAAGACAGGTTGCAGGTCGGTCAGTGGCTGCTGTTCCTTAAAGCGTTGCAGAATCTGGCGCTCTTCGTCGCGGGTGGGATAGTTCAGGCGCAAGCGCATCAGGAAGCGGTCTAGCTGTGCCTCTGGCAGCGGAAAGGTGCCTTCCAGCTCAACCGGGTTTTGAGTGGCGATCACCATAAAGGGACGGGGCAGCGTAAGTGTTTCGCGCTCAACACTGACCTGACGCTCTTCCATTGCTTCCAGCAGTGCGGACTGCGTGCGTGGCGTTGCCCGGTTGATCTCATCTGCCAGCACGATCTGAGCCAGCAGTGGGCCGGGGCGGAACTCAAATTCCCCTTTTTTCTGATTATAGTAGGTGATTCCGGTAATATCTGACGGAAGCAGATCAGGCGTAAACTGGATGCGCTGAAACGAGCAACCGAGCGATTTCGCCAGAGATTTTGCCAGGGTTGTTTTGCCAATGCCTGGAACATCTTCAAAAAGGACGTGCCCTTCACAGAGCAGGGCTACCATCAAGAGGTCTATCACATCGGTTTTTCCGACAATAACCCGCCCGACATTGGTGCGCACCGCCTGCACTGCACTCTGAAGCTGGTGAATTGGGTCTGTTTGTGTCATTCTGTCCCCTTTGCTATATGGTAGAGATAAGATGGTGGAGCAAGAAATAGTGGCCGTTTTGCCAGGTTCCGTGAAACGGAGCCAGGGGGCGATGAACCCGACTACTCTTTTTATCAGTTATATACGCCTGTTACCGGAAAAATATCACGGAGTAGATGCGATTATTGCTTTCATTATAGCGAGGAAAGCGGGAAATGGCAGCACCCGGCAGTATACCAGAGGTGCCGCCCTTATTGATCGAAGTGTGTTCGTGCTCAGGGATTAAGGACTTGAGCGTTTACCGGTGTCGACTGAACAGTATTTCCATCGACTTCGGCGATAGCAACAATCTGGGCGTTGACCGTGCGGTGTTTTTCAAAGGGAAACACGCGTATCTTCCACATCGGATAGGCTATCCCTGTTATCTCGGTGGTGGTTTCGTCACTGACATAGGTATAGGGCAGCGCATCGTAAGTCACCTGAAGCCGGACCCGGGCATTTGGCTGATTGGTTTGTATCGTCACCGCCATCTCGGTCTTGTTATACACCTGCTGCGGATAGTTGAGAATCTGCACGGTCAGTGTGGCCGGGTTTCCCTCTGTTGGGGAGGGAGATGGGGCCACAGTCGGCGAAGGTGTGGGTGACGGCGATGGCGTGGGGGAGGGTGTTGGCGACGGTGTAGGTGAGGGTGTGGGTGAAGGCATGACGGTCTGCTCAACGGTGGGTGTCGACTGTTGAGTCGGGGCAATCTGCGGTGTCCCTATAGTGTTCGTTTGCAGCGAGTCAGGCACCTGTCTCAAAATATTCCCAGCTACAAAGGCGGCAACTGTACTGATGATGAGAACAAGCACGATCGAGATAATAAGGAACTTATAAGCGGGATCTTTGCGCCAGTAGTAGCCGATTTTGGCAAATGGTGAGGCCGGAGCAGCCCCCGGGGCTCGACGAATCAGATCTTCAGGTTTTACCGGTCGTTTTGGGTGTTGTGGTGGTGTAACCACTGGCATCTGTCCCTGTGTTGGAGACGGAAGAACCGGCGGCATGTTCATTTGTGTTTCTTCCGAGGAGGGCGGCACCTGCCCCGACTCGGGTGATGGTAGAATCAATTTGCCCTGGAACGACTGCGAATTTTTCCCATCTGGAGAATTGTCTATCAATTGTGCATCCTCCTCTCAGTAGACGTTGAGGGCGCAACCCTCTGTAGCGGTTCTTTCCCGGAACCCTGGATGTCAGAGAACGCTGTATACATTGTCAATGATATGCGGCCTGGCTTCTCGGCTGCGAAGCACTGAAACAATATGCTGCTTTCTGCCGATTGATCCCCTCTTTTCTGGTTTTCATTATCTGAAAAGGCTACTCCCTGCTATACAGGAGAAGCACGGGAAACGGATGAAAATCTTCCTATGAAGAAAACGAGTCAAGAAGAGATAGTATGCTTTGGGTAGACATATTTCCTACTCCCTGGTGAGAAATTGTAATAATATGCACCTTTTGACCGAGAGGCCGCCAGAGACGAGGGTCACTCGCCTGAAACAGGGCAAGGGTGGGTATGCCGAGCAGGGCGGCCAGATGGGTGATACCGGTATCGTTGCCCAGATAGGCCCGGCAACTGGTAAGGGCATACGCGACATCCAGTAAGGGTGCTGAGATCAGTTCTGTCAGGAACGCGGGGGCGGGAGTCAGCAGGTGGCGCAGTTCTTGCAGGCGTTGAGCCTCTGCTGGACCAGCCAGTAAAAGCGTTGGCTGGCGCTTCTGCTCGAGATGTTGAATAACCTCGGCAAAGCAGGGAACGGGCCAGCACTTCTGTGGTCCCCCGCTTCCCGGATGGATCGCAATAGTTTCCTGCCCACTCGGTCGCTGGGGCAGCGTTAGCTGAAAATCGGGTGCAAGCATCACGCCAGCCGTTTGAGCCAGATATTCCGCGACATGGATCACCGTATCAGCAGGCGGCCTGCCCGGTGCTGTAATCACCTCTTGAATCCCGCTGGCGGTCAGATTGCGTGCAATCGTCCCTTCGGAATCACGCAGCCAGCAGATCGCCAGATCGTAGCCTGCGAACTGCGGCGAGAGCAGCCGGCGAGCTGTTTCCGGGCTGGCAAAGAGGGCGCTCCATTGAAGCGCTTCATAGTCAGAGGTCTCTTCGACCAGGCCACTGGCGTGGAATAGTGGTAGGACATCTGCACGTCCAACGAAGTGTATGGTTGTATTCGGATGATACGCCTTGAGAGCGGCAATCACGGGCAGCGTCAGTAGCGTATCACCGATGGCTCCGGGACGAACAAGCAGGATGCGCATAAGGATTCTGGCTTTGCTCCTATTTTCTGGCAAGTATCAGGGCTTCGAGTATGACAGCTGCAACCAGAGAAATCAGTCCGGTGAGGGGTTCCCAACTATGCAGTGCCTTTAAGATCATATTGAGTATAAGCACAAGTGTCAACAGGGTGGATTGTCTGAGCGAATGGCCCGGAGCGGCGCGGTAGAGCCGAGGGAGAAGGAGTGATCCAAAGATCGAAATGCATGGAGTAAGCGTGCACATTGTGGCAAGGCCGAAGAGCACAAGAAACAGTGCCAGCAGTAAAAGGTGGTGTGGTGGCACAAAATAGGTAAAGAGGGCGAGCGCCATCCAGAGTAGCATGGCGATCCCGCCCATTGCGAGTATAGCTCGTCCGGTCACGTTCGTCCTCGGCTTTTAGCGGAAAAACTGGAAGCCCTGATTGTTGGTCAGTGGGGCTTCTTCGCGACGCAGACGGGCCTGATTCTCGTTGCTAAAGTATTGCTGCCACATCTCGGGCGCGTCCTTGCTTTCGCCACCATGCGGCGTAATGCGCTGACGGACCCGGCAGATGACCGGCGTGTTGACGGCTGAACCTGCTACAATAACCTGCCCTTTGGAGAGGGCCGGGAGATTATGCAGCAAGTCGCGGCCAACGCCTTCAATGGCGGCTGCAACACTTTTCTGATCGATCTCGTTTACGATGCGCATAATGCATTGAGTCTGACACTGACTGAGCACGTCGGCATCCAGCTTGCCCGGACGCTGACTGATAATGCCAACGCCAATCCCGAACTTACGCCCTTCGGCCAGCACCTGCTTGAGAATTGAGGTGGAAACGACCTCGGCTCCGCCCGGGGCGAAGTGATGTGCCTCTTCAATCAGGACGAAAACCGGGTAGGGTAGGTACGACTCACCGGAATGGACCTTGCCGCGCTCAGTATCCATTCGGGCATGATAGAGACGGCGCAACAGGGTTGCGACAATCACCTGCTGGTCGCGTTCGTCGATCTCATTGAGCTGAAGCACTGTACACTGGCCCGGCTTGAAGATCTCGCGGAGGTCCAGGTGCAGGCTGTCATCGAACGTCATGCTCTGTTCAAAGCGCTGCTCAATACGCCAGGTTAGAGCATGTACCGTGCTGGAATCGTCGGCCCCTTCGCTCTCCTCGTCCTCTTTCTGGCGGGCGCTGCCTTTGATCGCTGCCTTGAGATCGGCAACGCTCCAGGGAGTATCGCCCTTGCGGCTGCGGAGCTTCTGTAGGGCGCGGTTCAGCAGATATTGCTGTTTCTCCGTCATCTCGGGAAGCAGGGCGCGCATATCGCCCATTTGCAGCGTTGAGAGGCGCACCTTGATCTCATCGTGCTTGTAGACGTGGACGGTCGGGCGATAGCCGGGGCCGAAATTTCCGGACTCCGAGAAGGAGGGCTCGTTCGCGATCTGATCGAGCGTGCTATATTCGCCGTGTGGGTCGATAATCAGGACGCAGGCTTTATTATGAGGCTGCATTAACTCCTCTATAAAGACGCTTGCCAGATAGCTTTTTCCTGCGCCTGTGCTGGCGATGATTGCCATATGGGTACTGACCACATCTTTGACCGAGAGCACGATAGGAACCGCGTTCGGTTCACGAGTGAGCAGAGAGCCGATGGTGGCTGAGCCGGGCTCATGGTGCTTTTTGCGGCTCAACACTTCTGTCAGCATGGCATCATCGGCAAGGAAGATCTGCTTCCCCGATTGTGGCGGAATCCAGGGATTGATAAACGACTCGGTTGCCGGATCATAATAACCCATGATTGCCACATGGAGCTCAAAGAGCTCGTTGGTGCGCGAGTGATAGCCGACCATTGCGGCCACCTGATCGGGCGCAATTTCCGGCTCGCCTAGAAACGTATCGGGATAGAGCCGCAGGGGAACTCGTTTGATGATGCGTCCGAGCACGCGGCGCACGCGGCGGCGGGCTGGTGTTGAGCCATTATGTGAGGCGGCTCGTGGTGAGTCGAGCTCATAATAGACATATTCGCCGTTTTTGAGAATCTGGAAGTCGTCCCGGGAGACAAACGTATATTCGTGGATGCTCTCTCCCGGGCCTTTGGTGATTCCAACTGGCGTGGGAAGTTGGGTTCTGGTTGTCTGGCCTGGATCTACTAGCACACTGTACCTCCGTTACCCTGTAGTTTCGACTTTGAGCCGCCAGGCAAAATTTCGTTTTACGATCGAGAGTAAAGCGAGATTGTGGGGGAAGAGCCGTTCCAGTTGATCGATGATACGCAGGACTACCATTGGTAAGAGGTTACTCCGCTGCGCAATAATGTGCGGCAGGTAGCCCATCTGGAGGTACGGTTCTGGCTGGTCTGGGCGGTCGGGGTCGCGAAAGAAGTGGAAGGCTCGTACTTCCTCATCGTTCATGGTTTCGATCTCGCTATCCAGCTCAAGCGAAAGGGGCGGAATGCCATGTGAGGCCGAAAGGACGGTTACACTGCCATCCGCGTTCTGCTGCTCTTCCATAGTGCCCAGAATGATGACATAGATCAGGACTGCCTTCTCAGAAATATAATCGGGCGAGAAGAGTTCAAGCTGTGCCTCGTTTGAGAGGCGTGGGCCAAGTGTGCCATATGCCGGATTTTGCAGGATCGTATCGTAGATGACGCCAACGGCATAGGTCACAGGCTCACTGCTGGAACCAAGCAGTTGCTTGAACGGCATGCTCTCATCATACTCTCCGGCACGAATGGCAACGCGTACGAACCGGCCAAAAGCGTAGTCAGCCGGGCGGGGAACTATATCGACTTCGCGCGGGCCAAAAATCTGGCAGACATAGTTAATGTGCGAGTCGGATTTGACGATCTTCCCTATAACCATCAATGTACCTCAGAACTTTTCCGTGGGCTTGACTTAGAACAAATGCTTTTGCCGCATTATAACATAGTGAGAGCGTTTCGCAGTGGTTTTTTGGGAAAGCTGTTCAATTTCCATCTATCTTTCTGGTTCGTTTGCCGGTATAATTTGCTGAAGATCAGTAATGGAGCAGCCAGTTTCGATGCGTTTCCCAGGGGCGCCGACCGCTGTTTGCACCATTTATTATGCATGAGGGAGAACAACTTTATGACCGAGGCGAAAAACGTCTCTTCTCCAGATGATTCGACTAAGAAATCAGTACCACGACGACCGCCAGAAGTGGATCAGTACGTCGATAGATTTCTTTCTATTGTGTGTGATACCAGCCGTCGCTATATTCTGGAGTTACTGGCTATTCCTCAGGAAGGCGATTCCCCCGCTTTACCAGAGCGCCGTTCGGGGGATATTGCTCGTGAAATCGGGCTCTCGGCAGCTACCACTTCCGAACATTTGCGTCAGCTTACAGAAATCGGGCTGGTCGCTTCCCGCAGAGAGGGGAACATTGTCTATTATCGTCTGCGTAACCATGCGTTGGTCAACGCGTTTCAGCAATTGATTGTCGCTCTGGATAAGGATTATGCTGCTCAACTGCATCTTGACGAGCAATAGCCTGCTCAAGTGAGAAGCTCATCAATGGCCTGCAAGAATTCATCAAGGTCGAGTGGTTTGTGCATGCCCTGAATATGGCGCTGGTGGAGTTCTGCCTTTGGCAGGCGTGCACTGATCATGATCGCAGGCACATGGGACAATTCGTGTCTGGCATGCAACTGGTCGTACAGTTCGAGGCCATTCATATGCGGCAGGTGATAATCAAGGATGAAGAGATCTGGCTTTATCTCATTGACCGTTTTGAGGGCCTCGAAACCATCTGTTGCCAGTATAGCAATGTAAGGAGTTTCTTCCGAAATGACCTGGATCAGTACTTCTCCTATATTTTCGTCATCCTCTACTAGAAGGATAGTTTTTTTGCTCGACTTTTGCTTTGCTTGCTCGTTCCGATGACTCATACCGTAGCTCCGACCATGCCGTCCTGTTCTCAATTTCGATCGCGAACGAAATACTATTCTGACTATATCACGTTTTCTCAGAGAAAGATAGGGAAGATTTCACCTTCCCTTTGTTTTTTGTGATCTTTATGGGCCGCCTGTTTTATTCACGTCAGAGCTGACTTCAATGTTACCCTGTGCTATTTGTCTGCTTGCTCTTATACTCGCCCTTTCTGTAGAGTACAATTGGAGATAGCACGATGGATTGACGATCCTGTGGGGTGCTCTTCACGCTCATCCGGGGAACTGTGCTGAGTGTGACGAGCTCATCTTTTTTTATGGAGAATGAATTGATGACCGTAACTCTTCCTGATCTGGATACGCTGTTACAGCCGTTGCTTGCGGACGAGGAGGGAAGCACGACGCTTTCCGCTCGTGAGTATCTTTTTCCTGTGACCCGGGAGCATGTCTATTTTAACCATGCATCGACGGGAGCACTGCCCCTGCCGACGGCTCGCCTGATGCAGGAGTACATAGCAGATACCTCTCGTTATGGGGGGCTGCATGAGGATTACTGGCGAGGCCACTGCACGGAAGCTCGTCGTCGCCTCGGACGGATGCTGGATGTGCCAGCGGAACTGATTGCCTTCACGGCCAGTACCGGCGATGGTTTGATGACGATCGCGCAAGGGCTGGAGTGGCGCGCAGGGGATCACATTGTCCTGGCTGAGGGTGAGTTCCCGAGCAATGTCTATGCCTGGTTAAATCTGCGTGAACAGGGCGTTGAGATTGAGTTTGTACCGGTTCGTGATGGGCGTATTCCGGCTGAGGAGATCTGTGCTCGCATCACCGAGCGTACGCGCCTGGTCAGTCTGAGCCTGGTAGAGTTCTCGACCGGCTTTCGTAATGATGTCGCAACGGTGGCGGCTTATTGTCATGAGCGCGGCATTATCTGTGGAATCGATGCGATTCAGGCGCTGGGAGCACTTGACGTGAATGTGCCCCGGCTTGGCGTTGATTTTGTTGCTGCTGCCGGTCATAAATGGCTGCTCTCGCCGCATATCTGTGGCATTCTCTATGTGTCGGAGGACCTCCTTGCTCGTTTGCAGGTATCGCGTCGAGGCTGGTTCAGCGTGAGCAATCCGATGGATTTCTTCAACTATGAACAGCCTCTCAAGGAGGGCGCGGCGCGGTTCGAGCATAGTTCGCCCAATACTTTTCCAACGGTGGGCCTGAGTGCTTCGCTGCATGTGTTTGAGCGCCTTCAGGGAGGAATGCAGGCGGTCGAGCAGCGGATTCTGGGCCTGACCGCGCACACGATCAAGGGCTTACAGCAGCTCGGCTATAGAGTGGTCACCCCGATGGGTGAAGGGGAGCGCTCTGGAATTGTCTGTTTCCAGCCTATTGCAGAGCGTCAGCAGACAGTGCAGGGCGTGGTCGCAGCACTGGCCGAGCGTCGCATTTGTGTTGCGGCACGTGGCACAGTTGTGCGCATCTCTCCACACTTCTATAATACAATAGCAGAAGTAGATGCACTCTTAAATGCGCTTGAAGAGATCAAAGGTATCTAGCCGCGCTTTGGGGGGGCGTGTTTTGTTGTAATGGAGAAAGGATTGAAGTATGACATTCTCTTTCATTTTGATGGATAGGGCAGACGCGACGCGCATTGCGCAATGGCGCTATGAGGGGGAATACGAGGTCTATAGCTTCAGTGCAGATGAGGAGACTATTGCCGAATTGCTCGATCGTCGTAGCCCCTACTACGCGGTTCATGATGAAGAGGGGGAACTGGTCGGCTACTTTGTCTGTGGAACGGCTGCAACCGTGGCCGACACCGATGAGCCGCGCCTGTTCGTCGAGCCGGGAACGTTGCCTATCGGGCTTGGTCTGCGTCCTGATTTGGTCGGGAAGGGACTTGGCGTGCAGTTTGTGCGCGCTTGCCTTGAGTTTGCGCGTCCGATGTTTACCCCGGAGCGCTTCTGTTTGTATGTTCTTTCCTGGAATAAGCGAGCGCTCAAGATCTATGAGCGGGCCGGGTTCCATGCCGCGCGTACCTTCTTGCAAGAAAATAAGCACGGAGAAAGCGAATTCATTGAGATGGTTCGCTCTGCCCGTCTGTAACCATCTGGAATGGCTCTTGCGTGATAGAAGAAGAGAATAGCCGGAGCTTGAAGCCTCAAGTCTCCATTGTGCCTGTCGGGTATACTAAGTGAGAGATGTGAATGAGTGGGTTGGTACGGTGAAGTAAGGTCGTCTGTATGCATTTCTGCTTGACAAGTGTCTTGCTCATCGCATACAACTAAAGTGTACTCGATAACGCCTCTCCTTTGTGAGCCTTTGCGAGGGGGAAGGTGAGTATTCAACAGATGTGTAATTGACGAGGTGTCGCGCCTCGTTCACTATTTTCTTGTTAGAAGAAGGAGTGATGTCTTATGGCATTTGAGCTTCCGCCTCTTCCGTATGACTACAAAGCGCTTGAGCCCTATATTGATGCTCAGACAATGCAGCTTCATCATGACAAACACCATGCGACGTATGTCAACAACCTCAATGCTGCGTTGCAGAATCAGGCATCTCTGGCAAACCAGAGCGTAGAGGATCTGCTGCGCCATATCAATGAGGTTCCTGAGAACATCCGCACGGCTGTTCGTAACAATGGTGGTGGTCATGCGAACCATACCATGTTCTGGCAGATCATGAAACCCAATGGTGGCGGCGAGCCAAAGGGCGACCTTGCGAACGCGATTAACGCAAAGTTTGGCTCCTTTGATGCCTTCAAGCAGCTCTTCAATGATACCGGTGCCAAGCGCTTCGGTTCCGGCTGGGTCTGGCTGGTACTGGATCGCGGCGGCAACCTTGAGGTCATTTCGACCGCCAATCAGGATAGCCCGCTGATGGAGGGCCTCTATCCTGTGATGGGAAATGATGTCTGGGAGCATGCGTACTACCTCAAGTATCAGAACCGCCGTCCTGAATACCTCAATGCCTGGTGGAATGTTGTGAACTGGGATGAGGTTGAGAAGCGCTACGCTCAGGGACGCGGAGCAAAGTAGGAACGTACACGCTCTTCCAGAGCAGGCGTTTTTTGCTTGAGACAGATAGGAAGCAGGGCTTTGCCCGCCTCTTACCTGTCTCTCTTTTTGACAAAGCGTTGGCGGTTTGCTACACTGAAAACCGCGTAATGCATACGAACAGAAACAGGGCTATGCTTTGTCTCCATTTTTATGACACTCTTCTTACCTGTTTCCTTCATTATGGCCTGTTCCCCGTACGAGCTATTGAATGGGCTTTCTTTTTGTCTGAAAATCGATAAAGTGTGTTTGAGTTCAGTCAGGTTGGAGGATCGTGAACCAGGAAGCAATCTTACATGCAGATATGTCCTTTATGCATGAATGGGCGCTGGATAAAGGGCGCAGACTGAAGCGAGCAGAAAAGATTATTCTCTCTACAATCAACCGTTTTGTGTATGAGGCCGACCATATTGTTATCAGTGTCGGAGGAAAAGCCGGGCGGCTCGGGGAGAGCGTGGTTGCGACAGCGCTGGTGGAGGCGGTGATGCAGGCGCTCCGCTACGCCGGCAAGGCAGGAACTCCCGTCACTATTTTGGTAGATGAAGGCGCTGCCTCTCTGTTTAATGAGCAACTCTATCAAAAAGAGTACTGGCAAGGAATAACGGTTGTACGCGCGACAATTCAACCGGAAGAGCGTCGCCTACTGGTGCAAGAATATGCAGTCGGTGAAACGGTGCTGGTGCTGGATTTCGACGGGGCCAATGATGAGCTGCCGAAGCTTCAGGTGCTTGAGCGCGACGAAGAGGATTCCTGCACGGTTGCCATTCTCGACCATCTGTTCCGGGTGGGGATACGAAGCTATGCCCATCGTGGCCCTGTACGGCGCTACGTTGATTTTGTGGAAGAGCTGTTTGATTTGCCTGACGGGATCTTGAATGGCCTCTATGCTCAACCTCAGATCCGCCTTTCTACCGTGGAAGAACAGGAACGATATCAGACGCTGGTGAAGCGCTATACGCTGAATCCTGACGCACTTCGAGTCGTTTGCTTCTTTCAGACGGTTGTCATTGCGAAGTGCTACTGCCGCTGGGACGAGGTGATGCAGTTGCTCTGTGAGCATGTTGCCCGCGCTTTCCCGGGAAAAAAGGTGGAGTTTATCATTGTTTGTGGTCCCGATGAGATCCACCCTGATGGGATGCGTAGAGCCGATTTTCTGGAAGAGTATCAGGGGTTTCGGGGGGTAGACCAGAACGCGCGGGTACTGGTAGTCGCGCCCGATTCGCTGCGGGATCTGGCGATTCTGGCAAAACAGGCGGATCTTGCCCTGTCGAACGACACCGGTCCTGGACATATTGCCGGAGCGCTCCAGGTGCCCACTGTTACGCCGTATCTGCCTGGAAATGTCTATTCGCGCAAGGTCTGGGCCTCGTCGCTCTGGCATGAAGGCGTAACGCTTGAGCCGAGCCCATATAGCTTCGAGCAGATTCGTTCGGCTGTCCTCTGGGATCGTACCACGATCATTGATAGTATCCCACCTGAGGAACTGGTTTCCGCCGCGCTTGCCAGCCTGCCTGAGGAATGGCGCGTCGAGAATCACGTGCAACCAATAGCGTGAAGGCGTAGAAATGAAAGTTATCCACATATTGTGTGTATTTCTCCACAATTATGTGGATAACTCCCCTGTTTTAGGTATTATTCTGTTTCTTGCTCGATGTAAAGGGGCGCATATGAAAGCTATTACACAAACAAAGGTGCAAGAGATTCGTTGCATCCCGCCTCATTGTCCTCGATCAAAAAATCTCCTGTGTCCGCTCCATAGAAATTTGTTTCCTCTCAAGCGTGTTTAGAAGTGGCACACATTCTATGCCACCCATACAACGCTGATCCCGGTTACAACAGTGGAGCTGTCGCAGCCAATCAATCCATCTGGAGCAACCGCAACAGCGCATGCTAGCCCTTGACGGCACCGGCTGTCAACCCGGAGACAATACGGCGTTGTAAAAAGAGCACAAGCAGGACCAACGGTAACGTGACGATGATCGCGGCGGCGGCAAGCTCACCATAAGCGATGGTATGTTCGCTGCTGAACTGCGTAATCGCGACGGTCACCGGCTTTGCCTGCTCGTCGGCGGTCAGTACCAGGCCGAACAGGAAATCGTTCCAGACGGCGATAAATGAGAGGATCGCTGCCGCAAAGACACCGGGCGCGGTCAGGGGCACAACTACATACCAGAGCGCCTGTAGCCGTGATGCACCATCGGTTCGGGCTGCTTCTTCCAGATCTGCCGGAAGATCGCGGAAGAACGAAGCCAGAAACCAGATCGTTAGTGGTAAGGTAATCACCAGATCCGGGATAATCAGCGCCAGGTAGGTATTGTAGACGTAGAATGGACCGGTAAAGAGAATATAGAGCGGGCCAACCATCGCGATAAACGGAAACATATTGACCGAGAGCACACAACTGAGTACAAGCGGTTTTCCGATAAAGTTTGTGCGTGCGATGGCGTAGGAACAGAAAATGCCAAAGAAGAGCGAGAGCAGTGTTGTCGCTCCCGCCACAATAGCGCTATTCCGCAGGGCCAGCAAGAATGTCGGCGTTGTCAGAACGTGCTGATAGTTTTCCAGGCTGAAGGTTCGGGGAAAGAGCGTCGGTGGGGCGGCAGAGAGCTCCAGCCCCTCTTTCACCGAGGTCATAAAGGTCCAATAGAGTGGGGCCAACGACACAAAGACGATCAGGATGACGGCCAGATAGCGGCCAAAAACACCCCAGTTCCATTCTTTCGTTGTTTTTGTGGTTTCTTCTACATGCATATGAGTTGGCATTAGTACCTGTTTTTGGACTGCCATTGTTCAGGCTCCTTTCGTGTTATCTTTGCTGGCGCGTGCCCTCACGCATAAAGCTCAGGAAGATCAGGCTGATAATGACGCCCAGGAGAAAGATAACGACCGAGACCGCAACTCCTTGCGAGAAGTCGCTACCAATTGGCGAAAGCAGCTTTTGGGAGGCAAAGGTTGCCAGGGAGGGAACCGAACGTTGCCCGAACACATAGAAAATGTCGAACACCCGAATGGCATCGAGAGCCCGGAAGAGGAGCGCGATCAAGAATGCCCCTTTGAGCATCGGCAGAGTGATGCGCCAGAAGCGTTGCCAGCGTGAAGCGCCATCAACATCGGCAGCCTCATACAGTTCGGCAGGAATAACCTGCAAACCTGCTAGCAGCAGGAGCGCCATAAACGGCGTGGTCTTCCAGACGTCAGTTATCAGGCAGGCGGCAATCACGCCCCAGTAGCTCCCGATCAGCGAGTCGCTCGGGCCAAGCAGGTGCAAAAAGCGCAGGATATAGGTCATGATGCCCGTCTGATCGTTGTACATCAGGAGCCACATCTGCGCCGAGACAACGGTTGGAAAGGCCCAGGGAACCAGAATCGCCGCCCGTACCAGACCGCGCCCGGGAAAAGTTTTGTTAATCAGCAGCGCGATTCCCAGACCAATGATCGATTCAAGCGTGACGCTTCCGATCATAAAGATGATGGTGGTCAGGAATGCCTGCTGAAACACATCATCTCGCAGACTGGCCGTGTAGTTCCGGAACCAGATAAACGCCGGGTGTTCCAGCAATGGGTTATCCAGAAAGCTTAGACGGATCGAGTCAAGCATTGGATAGATGGCGATAATCAGGATTAACAGGATGGTTGGTAGCACCAGGGCATAGGGGAGAAAGCCCCCCTGTAAGCGGATTCGATCAAAGAGAGAAAGCTTCTTCTCCTGTGGTGGTCTCGCGGTAAATGTTGTCATTCCGTTCTCCCTTCACTGTCGCTCTGCTCGTATTTCACGACCATGAAATAGCCTCTCATGCCGCGTTTTATCTGGGATTGATGATATTGTTGAGCTCGGTTTCAAGGTTCGCCAGAGCTTCGACCGGCGTGACCTGATGCTTGAGCGCCCGAAAGATATGCTTCTGAATCGCGTTGGAGACTGCCGTGTATTTGGGTGATACTGGGCGCGGCTGAGACTGTTCCAGAATCGGTTTAAAGCGGGCAAATTCTGGATGTTGCTTCAGGACATCTGCATCTCCGTAGATACTGGCAAGCGTAACGGTGAAGGTGGCTTTCAGCGCCGCGATCTTCTGGGCCTCCGGACTTAACATATACTTGATAAACTCCCAGGCGGCCCGGGCGCGCTCTTCAGGCAAAAAGGCGTTAATGGCCAGATTCCAGCCGCCAATGGTGGAATGTCCTGTTCCCTCTTTGTCTCCTGCTGGCAGGGCTCCAATCTCAAATTGCCGGGGAATGCGTGACTGTTTGGCATCATTGCTGATTGCAATGGCAAAGGGCCAGTTGCGCATAAAGAGCGCATCACCGCTTTTAAAGACATCGAGCGATTGCTGTTCCTGATAGGTGATGACGGCATCTGGCGAGATCGTCCCGACCCAGTTCACCATAGTGGAGAGCGCCGCGCGTCCACGCGCATCGTTCACTTTGATGTTGGTGGGATCTTTGGTATCGAGCACTGCGCCGCCATAGCTATGGAGCACCTCGGCAAAGTTGCAGACAAGTCCTTCATATTGTGCTCCCTGCCAGACAAAGCCATATTTTGTCTGTGGCTGCAAGGTCCTGGCGACATTGCTCAGTTCCTCCCAGGTCTTGGGTGGATGAGAGAGCAGGTCAGAACGGTAATAGAGCAGCCCGATATCGGTGCGGAAAGGGGCCGCCCAGAGCTTTCCCTGATAGGTACAGGCCTGGAGCGGGCTTTGCAGATAGTTCTTGCGCTCTTCGGGTGTCCAGAATTTGTCCAGTGGCTGAATCCAGGCATTGGCGGCAAACTGAGCCGGATAGACCACATCTAGTGAGAGAATGTCGATACTGGTGCCGCGGGCGCGCAGGGTTGTGGTGTATCTGGTCAAGAGATCATCTGTGCTGTTAGGCCCTTGCCGCCAGACGACAGCAATATTATTTTTCTTGCCGACAGTGGTATTGAAGGCCTCGGTTAGTTTTCCGTAGGTGTTTGATGTGTCGTTTTCACTCTGCCAGACCAGCGTATTTGCACCGCTGGCGCTTCCGCCACAGGCTTCCAGGAGAGAAAGTGCGCTTGTGCTGGTCAGACCGAGCAGGGTGGCTCTTTCCAGAAAGGTGCGGCGTGTGATGCGCCCTGAACGCATGCCAGAAAGAATATCATCCAGGAACTGACGTTGTTCGGTATCCATTTCAGGTTGCTCCTTTCACGCTGTCTGACATACTTTTTTATGCTTTTGGCTTATACTTTCCCTCCAGCATTTGGTGAGAAATGCTGTCCGGGAGAGGATAGCGGCCCGAGAGAGAGTTCTGCTTTGTGAGATATGTGTCTGTATAAGTTTGTGAATATGAGCTATTTATATTTTCTCCCCTCGACAAAATTCTGCTTTATATAGATGTATTTAAAGGGAGTGACTGTATTGGGTTTGTCTTTATGGTGATTGCTTCTGGTTTCCTGACGTATATCCTGAATGTAGAGGGAGAGATATTGAATCATGAAAGGAACAAACAGAACATCTGAAAGAGCAACGCCGCGTTTCAGTATCGGTGAAGCGTTTCTTCCTCTCATGCTCATCGTGATGGAAGCATGCTGGATCTATGCCTTACTGCTTGCGGCGAACGCTCTTTTTAGTGCGCCGCTTTTTGAACCGCTTCAGTCTACCTGGCCTCTTGTGCTCATGGGGTTTCTCTGTGCCGGCCCTGTCTCTCTGCTTGAGAAACGCCGGGGATTGCTGCCTTCTCTGGGGTTGTATAGCGTTGGTGCTGCACTTGTGACGCCTGGGCTCTCCTGGACGATCATAGCGACCGTATGGGCAGGCGCCGGGGATACGACGTTGCTGATCGCGCATCTGGTTCTTATTTTTGTGGTTTGTCTGGCGATACTCTGGCATGGGCGCTCTCTTGCCCGGGGCTCATTGGAGCCGGGTGATATAACGGAAAAATTTCGGCGCGGCATCCTCTGGCTGCTAGGTGCGCTTGGTGTGATTGCTGCCACGCAGAAAGCTGCATTCCTTTCCCCTCTGTTCCTGACAATTGTGGTATTTATTGCCAGTTCGTTATTTGCGCAGTCTTTTTCCAGAGTCGCTTTTCTGCGGCTTAGTTACCAGAAGTCGATGTTCGGTGATGTCGCACGGCAGGATCTGACGCTGTTGAGCATGGTTAGTTTGTTCTGTTTGTTTCTGGTCGTCCTTGCCATCCTTATTGTCTCAATTATTCAGCCGAACTTGCTGACTGTGCTCCAGAGGCCGCTGGTGTGGCTTTATCAGGGCGCTATTTATGTATTTGCGCTGGTATTCTATCCGCTGGTGTGGCTGCTGTCGCTGGTGCTCCCGGAGTATAAGTCCGGTCAAAAGCATGAACCACCGATAAAGCAGTTCAGGACACTGGATCATCAATCTGCATCTCCTGCAAACTCCTCTCTCTTTTTCGCTATCCTGGTTGCGGTAACAGCGCTGATTGTTGCACTCCTCCTGATTCGCTTTCTGCTGGCGTTGCGCAAGCGCAAAGTGACGAGTGAGCTGCATGAGAGTATCTGGTCCTGGCACTTGTTCTTTGAGCAGTTACGGAGCCTTTTCAGGGCCCTGCTCCGCAAAAAGACTCGTGCTGTCGCTGAGGCCGAGCAAGAACGATACCCGATGGAGCTGGAACATGAGCCAACGATTCGCTCTATACGTGAGCTCTATCGGGCGTTGCTGGCGTGGGCCGAACGGAATGGGATCAAGCGCAGGCTGGATGAAACCCCGAGCGAGTTTGAGCGTCGCTTGCTGGATCAATTGGCGGTCAGAGGACCGGAATTGCATCAGGTGACGCTGGCCTATATTGCTGCTCGCTATGGTGGGAGAACGTTTCAGGCTGAGGAGATCCTGCGGGTTCGTGAGGCGTGTCTGCTTCTCCAACAGGGGAAGCGAAAAGGGCAGTAGTTCCGGCATGTGAGCAAGGTTGACATGACAGCGTATAGTATGCATACATGTTTTGAGAAGCAAGGTTGAGAAGCGTAAAAGGAAAAGAGTTAGAAGCGAACCATGAAAACACCGTCCGCCACACAGGAAGTCACGCAGGAGACCGGAGAGCCCCTGAGTACAGGAGCTCAGCTTTTACCTCTGGTCTTTACGGTGATGGAAATATGCTGTATTTACGCGCTTTTTGTTGGCTTCTCCAGTGTCCATGTTCTGGGTCTGCATGATCCTGTGATGCCGTTCTGGGGAATGTTATTGCTGGCTGGTGGGGCAATGTGGTTGTCTATCCTGCTTGAAAAGCGCGCTGCAAAGATGATGGAAGCAGGCAAGGAACCGCCGAGCGTGGCTGCCGATGCTATCTGGCTTTTTGGGCTGATGATTATCTTAGAGATACCGGTTCTCTGGGGAGGCCTGTACGCCGGTTCTTTTGCTGTCTGGGATGCGCGTTGGTTCGGCGCTCTGGCTCATGATTTCCTGACCGCTTCTCCCGCGTTTTACCGCATCTGCTTGATTCTAGTGCTCTCTATCTACTTTGGCTGGAGGGCGGTAACCCTGGCACGGCAAACGCTTGAACCCGGACGGGTCTTCCTGACCTTCCGCATAGGAATAGGCGTGCTGGCTGTGGCGGGTATCCTGCGCGCAATGGGACAGGACATGGGCAATGATCCAGCACTGTTTCTGGTGGTGCTGCTCTTTATCTGCTGTACTGTTATTGCGCATGCATTGGCAAATGCGTCCTTCATACGTGAGACCCATGCCCAGGGCCTTTTTGGCAGTGTTGAGGGGCAGGAGCGCAATATTCTCTCAGTCGTTCTGGCTATCTGTGCCGTTTTTGCTGTGGTCGCGCTTCTGGCCTGGCTGCTGATCTCTCCCGAACTGCTCGGTCAGATAGTGAGCGCGGTTGCTCCTGCATATAACGCGGTGGTGATGGTGATTGCGACCGTGGTGGGTTGGATTGTGACCCCGTTTTACTATGTTCTCTCTCCACTATTGAGCTGGCTGGCTGCTCATCTCTTTGGGGCCGACCTGGCTGATATGCCCGAACAGAAGAGGTATAAACCACCTGTGGGGATCTTTCAGCCGACGAAGGATGCGGACCCGACCACGCTTGCGATTGGAGAGATCGTGCGCTATGCGTTGCCGATAATTGTTTTGCTGGCGCTTGCTTATGGGATCGCGCGTATGTTGCGCAAACGCCGGAGCCGGGTGCGTCAACGCCCGGGCGAGCAGCGTGAGAGTATCTGGTCCTGGGAGCTCTTTACCACCCAGTTAAGGGCATTTTTACGGTCGTTCTGGCTGCGTTTCTTCCCGCAGAAGCAAGACGAGAAAGAGCAGGTGCCCGCTGCGGTGATTGCGGGCTCTCCAATGGCGCGTACAGTTCGTGAGATTTATCGAGCGCTCTTGCAGTGGGCGGCGCTCCGTGGCGTGACCCGCAAGCAGGGTGAGACCCCCTACGAGTTTGAGCGGCGTTTGCGGGCTTATATCAGTCAGGGGGAGCCCGAGCTAAAGGGACTGACGGAGACATATACACAGACGCGCTACAGTGGCTCTGAGCCGTCACAGGATGTGGTGGTGCAGACACAACAACAATGGCAGGCGTTCCAGCAACAGGCAAGATTTGGGCCTGGCCCGGAGAGGAAGCAGAACTATGGAGTCGCGGACTCCTGAACAGAGGCATCCAATCACGCAAGAAATAGATCTGGGGGTGGGAGCGCGTCTCCTACCCTTTCTTTTTCTCGGCATGGAAGCATGCTGGATCTATGCGTTGCTTGTGGGGCTGACCAGCTTTCGTCTGGGAGGCATGGTCACGGCCCTCTTGCCGTTCTGGGGACTGTTGTTGCTGATGGAGGGAACCGGTTGGCTGGCGCGTTTGCTGGAACGAGGAGCCGCCTTGCGTGATGAGACGCAGGGTACACGCGGCGCGACGCTGGACACCCTGTGGCTGACGCTCTGGGTGCTGGCTCTGCTGGTACCGATCCTCTGGGGAAGCCTCTATGCCTCAGCTTTTGCGCTCTATGACCTTCGCTGGCTCTCACATCTAGGAAGCGATATGCTGAGCCTCTCGCCTGCGTTTGTCCGTATTGTGGCACTTCTCCTGCTCGCGATCGGGCTGGAAGTGCGTTGTGCGGTTGTTGCCCGGCAGACCGTCCATCCTGAGCAGGTCTTTCGCACATTGCGTCTGGGACTGGTGGTAATTATCGGGGCGTTTTTGGTCCGGATCGTGACGCAAACCGTGGGTGATGAGCCTGCGCTTTTTGTGCTGATCCCGCTGTTTCTTGGTTGTGCCGTGGTTGCACATATGCTTGCGAACGCCGCCTTCTTACGCATGACCCAGGGAATACGCAAGGCCGAAGCGGTCGGGTTTGAGCGCAATCAACTGATCGTGGTGATCGTCGTTGTCATCCTCTTCGCGGTGTTGACGTATGTGGTCTGGATGCTGGCGACCCCTGAACTGGCACAGAAGACGGTCAACGTGCTGAGTTCAGGCTATACCTTTGTGATCGAGCTCCTGGTCTATCTGGTAATGGTCCTGCTGACTCCTCTCTTCTGGCTAGTTGAGATCTTCTGGCCCTTCTTCACAGATCTCCTGTATGCGCTCTATTTGGCTTTTCAGCGTTTTCTGGATTTCCTGGATGTCGGCAAGCATACAGCGACGGGAGGTCGGGCGCAAACACCATCTGAGGTTGTGTTTGTGATTTCGCGGGTACTATTTGAGGCGCTTCGGTATCTCGTACCTCTGGCCGTTGTGCTGATCCTGCTCCTGGTCTTGCGTCAACAGCTCCGGCGCTATCGCCGGATGAGCAAACCGCATCCCTATGAAACCCGTGAAAGTATCTGGTCCTGGCAACTCTTCAAACAGCAGTGTATCACACTCCTGCTGGCGCTCTGGCAGCGTTTCTTTCCGCCCAAAGCACGCCCAGAGGCTGCATATGAAGAGGTGCAGGCGGAGACGCCCGCGTGGCGTATGCGTCGTATCTATCGCGCATTCCTCCACTGGGCAAGGCTGCGGGGTTTTCCCCGACGCCATGCCGAAACGGCCAGCGAATTTGAGGTCCGGCTGAAGCGGCATCTTCATACATCTACAACCGAACTTCATGTACTTACAACGCTCTACAACCGGGCTCGTTATGGGGTTTCGGAGCCATCTGAAGAGGAAGTAACACGAGCGGCTCACGAGTGGCAGTCCTTGCAACAAAAGGCAGATCATCCCCATAACTAAGATTTTTTCATGAAATCTAGCATTTCCTTTCACTGATTTGATGAAAAATGCTTGTAATTATGTCGTAATTTGCAGATATCTGTAAAATTATGCTTGATATTGATAAATATATGTAGTATACTAACGAAAAATTGCAAGTGAAAGGGAATTTCTGGATGCAGGTTTCAGAGCATGTGCAAGAAGGGCAGGAAACATCCTCGGTACGGCGTTTACCGTTGTATGCCTACTATGTTGCGAACACGATCTCCTATGTAGGGAATAGATGTACCTTTGTAGCGATTCCCTGGTTTGTGCTGGAGACAACCGGGAGCGTAACACAAACCGCAATAACGGCCTTTTTCACAACGCTTCCGATGGTGCTGTCAGCCTTTTTCGGAAGTGTCTTTGTTGATCGAGTCGGTTCCAAGCGCACAAGCATTCTCTCTGATCTCCTCAGCGCGCTCACCGTCATGTGTATTCCATTGCTTCATCTTTTCGGTATACTGGCATTCTGGCAGCTCCTGGCGCTGGTCTTTATCAGCGGATTGTTGAAAGCACCGGGCGAAACCGGACGCGAAATGCTCCTGCCAACTCTGGTCAAGCAGGCCGGAATTCGAATGGAGCGTGCGACGGCTGCTGCCGATGGAGTGAGCCGCCTGTCAAGTTTCCTGGCATTGCCACTGGCTGCCGCATTGGTTGCATTGATAGGGGCAAGTAACCTGCTCTGGATTGATGCCGTTTCTTTTCTGCTCTCGGCGCTCTTGATCGGGGCCTGTGTACCCTCGGTTGCTCTGGCGCGTCGTGAGAGCAGCGAAAAGCGGGGTATAAAGGGCTATTTCGCTGATCTGGGGAGCGGTATTGCCTTTCTTAAATATGAGCCGGTCATTCTCACGACGCTGGCGACGGTGCTGATTACCAACTTGCTGGATGGAGGCCTCTCGACCGTCATTGCTCCGGCATATACGAAGTACTACTTTCACAGCCCGGTACCACTGGGTACCATTTTCGGTGTCATGGGAGGCGCGGCCTTCGTGGGGACCATCATCTTTGGCGCGATTGGGCATAGATTGCCGCGCCGCCTGACCTTTGGACTCTGCTTCTGTATTGGCGGTGGTCTGCGTTTTCTGGCAATGGCCTTTGTCCCGAACATGTGGTTTTTGACCATCGCCCACGCGTTTATGGGGCTGGCGCTCGGTCCACTCAATCCGCTGCTAAGCACGATTCTCTATGAGCGGGTCCCGGAAAACATGCGGGCACGCGTCTTCGGTGTCCTAGCTGCCGGGTCGAGTATTGGCATTCCTGTCGGAGAGCTTTTGAGTGGTTACCTGGTGAATGGCGTGGGGATTCAAAACAGCCTGATCATTACCGGGAGCATCTACATGTTGGTGACGCTTTCGCTGCTGGTGAATCCGAAATTGCGTGCGATGGATCGTTCTGTAGAAGCGGCGGTGTGAGATAGTTCAACTGATCTGTCCGGCTGTCACGTGGTAGCGATGGGCCTGTTCCAGAATAGATGATGGGAACTCTGTCAGGTCTGTCGCGGTGAGCAGTACCTGTTGATGCTGGATGACCTGTTGCAGCAGGTATTCGCGGCGCACATGATCGAGCTCGCTAAAGACATCATCAAGCAGCAGGACCGGCTCGTCTCCCGTATGGGCGCGCATATAGGCGAGCTCTGCCAGCTTGGTGGAGAGGGCGACCGTGCGTTGCTGACCGCGAGAGCCATAGGTATGGATGTTGACGCCATTGACCAGAAACTCCAGATCATCACGATGGGGACCAAGCAGGCAGACCCCTTGCAGGATCTCCTTGCGCCTGATGGCTCGAAGCTGCTCAAGAAAGTGTTGGGGTGCGTCGAAGGGTGACCAGGCGGGGTCAACTTTCAGCGAAGGCCGATAGACGATTTTTAGCCGCTCTTTCCCGCCACTGATTGCCTCCTGAAGCGGCGCAGCCTGTTCATTCATGGCCGTGATCATGCGTTGTCGCTCATAAATGATCTGGTTCGCAAGCTCGGCAAGGCGTTCGTCAAGATAGACAAGCAGTCCCGGATCTTCATGCTGGTCTCGAATGCGCTTGAGAAGCGCTGAGCGCTGCGTGACAACCTTGCGATACATCATCAAGGCCTGACAGTAGTGTGGCACAATCTGACAGAGAGCGCGATCAATAAAGCGGCGGCGCTCGTCCGGAGTGCCGTCAACAAGGTGAAGGTCGGCAGGTGCAAAGAGCACAACCTTCATCTGACCGATCACATCGATTGTACGGCGCGGAACACCATTGAGTTTCAGGCGCTTGCGTGGCATCCCGGAGGGCAGTTCTTGATGAGAGACTGGCTGTGTTCCTGCCTCCTCGTTGAATGTCGGGGGTGTAGGATCAAAGATGATCATTTCGATGGCAAGATCATCTTCCAGCCGAATGACGTTCCCTTTCAGGTGAGCTATATGGTCCGGTGCATGCCAGTTGACGGCTTCGCGATCGCTTGAGGCATGAAAGGATGTGGCGGTTGCCAGCATGCTGACCGCTTCGAGCAGGTTGGTCTTACCCTGGGCGTTATCTCCGTAGAAGATAGAGAGGCCCGGAGCCAGGGTAAGATCTAACTCTTTATAGTTACGAAAATAGCTCAACGAGAGGTGGGAAAGATACATGAAATGCGTCCGTGAAGTGCTTTCAGCTCCGTGCAGGGGAACGGGTCCCCTGCGGGCTGTTTGCATCATCTCTTCTGAATATGTTTGAGACCTTAGCGATTGGCGCTCATCGGCATGATAATATAGGTGTAGTCCTCGGAGCCGACCGGGCGAATCGCGCCGGGGCGAGCAGCGGAGGTTACTTCCAGTGCCACTTCAGGTGTATCAACGATCGCGAGCACATCCGCCAGATATCTCACGTTGAAGATGATTTCCTGTTCAGGGCCATCAATGGAGGCATGCACGGTACTGACGCTGCTACCCACATCCTCGGCGGTTGCCTCGACGGTTAGTTCACCGGGCTCAAGTTCGCTGTTGCCCCCACGCAGTTTGAGCCGGGTAATATTCGAGCTATCACGTGCGAAAGGCATCACTGTTCGCACTGCTGCTGCGAACTCTTTGGTTTCGATGACGGCGCGGGTCGTGTACTCTTTCGGGATAATACCCCGGAACGGTGGGAACTTTCCCTCGATCAGGCGAGAGACCAGATCAACGTTTGGTGTGTGGAAGAGCACCTGAGAGCGGTTCGGCGTGACGATCATCTCAACGGTTCCCTCGTTGGGCAGAATGCGCGCCAGTTCAGTGAGCGTCTTTGCCGGGATCAGGATGTTGTCCTCGATGCGTGCGCCTGCTGGCAGCGGTGTTGAGCGGACGGCCAGCCGGAAGGAGTCGGCGGCGGCAAAGGTCAGTTGCTCGTCACGCGTATCGACGTAGACGGCGGTCAGAACCGGGCGCGTATCGTCGTCAGCGGCGGCGAAGGCGACCTGTGTAATGATTTCTTTGACCTGTTTGGCGTCCAACTGTACGGGGGTTTCATCGCCTTCTGCGCTTGGGATCGTTGGATATTCGGAAGGGTCCATGCCCTTCATGGTCGTGTTGACGCCCTGGCTGCGGATATTGATGCTATGGGTCTCTTCGTCGGCAGAGAGCTCGATTTGAACCGGGCGCAAGCTGCCAACCAGCTCAGTGATCGTTTTTGCGGGAACTGTGGTTGAGCCCTCTTCCACCACTTCTGCATCAACCCAACAGTTAATACCGATTTCCAGATTTGTCGCAGAGAGCTTAAGGCGGCCGTTATCAGTGGTTATTAAAATATTAGCAAGAATAGGTAGAGTGCTACGGCTTGAGACGGCATGGCTGACAATAGAGAGGCCGCGGCTCAAGTCCTGTTGTTTACATGTAATCTTCACGAACGTTTCCTCCAGACACAACCAAAAACAGAAAGAATATCACGGCTAGTATAGCCTAGTCCAGAAGGATTGTAAACAAAATATTACCCCTGATAAGCGTAAATACGGCATTTTTTTAGAACAAATTTTTAGGCTGACGACTGTCGGAAACACCGTTTAAGTTCTCTTCTCTGTATCAGGGATTTCTTTGGCAGGAGCTTGTTTACGTTGAAGGTACTCCTGAAGCGTGCCCTTCTGTTGCAGGTAAGCATTGTCTTCACCCAGAAGTGGAGGGGCCTTGTAGAGGCGTGGTGGGGTTCCCGTCAGGCCCAGAGGCGAGCCTGCAAGCGTGATCGAGCCCGCAGTTGGGTGTTCACACTCCCAGAGAAAGCCGCGACTTTTGTGCTGTGGGTGCTTGAAGACCTCGCTGACCCTGTTAATCGGGCCACAGGGGATACCAGCAGCGCGTAATCGTTCCAGCCATTCGCTACCGGGGCGCTGCTGAAAACGCTCCTGAAGCTGTGGGATAAGCTCCGCTCGATGGCGAATGCGTTGAGGGTTGGTCGCGAAGCGCTCGTCGGTCGCCAGTTCAGGACAGTCCAGCAGGGTGCAGAGTTTCTGAAACAGGGTGTCATTGCCACAGGTGACGACGATATAGCCGTCGGCGGCGCGAAAGGCCTGATAGGGGACAATATTGGGGTGCGTATTGGCGTAGCGCTGCGGCTCCTGTCCCGAGATCAGATAGTTTGAAGAGACATTGCCCAGAAACGAGGTTGCCGTTTCAAACAGCGAGATATCGATATATTGTCCTTGCCCCGTCCGCTCGCGTGCGTGGAGCGCTCCCAGGATGGAAATGCAGGCAAAGACACCCGCGGAGATATCGGCTGCGGGAAACCCGGCTCGCTGTGGTTCTCCCTCGGTCTCGCCTGTGACCGCCATAATACCCGACTCTGCCTGTGCCACGAAATCATAGCCGGGATAGTGAGCGTAGGGCCCCTGCTGCCCGTAGCCGCTGATCGAGCAATAGATCAGGCCCGGGTTCTGCTGCCGAAGGTTTTCATAGTCCAGCCCGTAACGTGCCAGCGTCCCCGGGCGAAAGTTTTCAACGAGGACAGTGGCGTCTTGAATCAGGTCGAGCAAGAGTCGTTTGTCTTCAGGGCGCTTGAAATCTAACTCTACACTGAGTTTATTGCGATTCAGGCCCAGGTAGTACGCGCTTTCGGTGGCGGCGTAGGGAGGACCCCACTGGCGTGTATCGTCGCCTTTGCCGGGCTGTTCCACTTTAATGACAGTTGCACCCATATCAGCAAGTAACATCGTGCAGTATGGGCCGGAGAAGATGCGTGTGAGATCGACAACGATAACATCAGCGAGTGCAGCGTCCATGATGCCTCCTGTGGTGTGACATTGGCTACGGCATTTTTCCTCATCTTACCATATCTATTATGCAGGATGCAGGCGAGTTTCTCTACTCTTCTGTCTGCTTTATTTCTACGCATCTACTACACCTTCTCATTATTTTTAGGAAGAAAAATGCTTGTGCAATATATTTATACAATTAAATATATTTATTTATGATTATTTGTGCTTTCTCTTCATAATAATTTATTGACATTTATTGCTTATTTTGCTAAACTGAGGCACATCAGCAAGCGCATGAGTTCTCTTCTCTGGAAGTTCGAGCTCTGACACACCAGACTTGCCTGTTTCCCGTGCAGAAGCACAAAACTGTTTTTCAGTAAGGGAAAAGCGAGTTTCATGGTAGCCATTTGCCCACTTTCATGGCACAACGTGGTCGGAGCTACCCATGAAAGTGAGTAAGATGTCTGTACTTTTCTTCTCTCACCTCCATTGTCGAGGATGAGTCGTACAATGGCCTCTCAGAGCTGCTGAGGGGCGAAACAAACAAACGAATAGCGCCGGGCAGCAGTGGAGACCCTGCCGAGCAGGGAGAGTCTCCGAGGGGCGTAACAAGGTGGGAGATGGGAATGAGCGACAATGGGACGTGTTGGGGCTTTACATCTGGCTTCGTGGAAGGGAGAGCAACAATCTGTTGATAACAAACCAGAATACAATAGAGGGGTAGCCAGATCCATGCCATCATTAGAAGAAGAACAGCCAACATCATCATCCACGCCTGCGAAAAAGCCAAGCCGGAAGAGTGGCAACACCATTCGTGCAAAATATGGTGAGGACTACTATCGCCGGATTGGGAAAAAGGGAGGTACCATTCTCAAAGAGAAGCGTGGCACTGAATATTACCGTACCATCGCACAAAAAGGTGGTCGTGCGAATGTTAGCAAGTATGGTCCTGAGCATTTTTCTGAAATGGGTAAAAAGGGAGGAAATGCCACTAAAATGAGTCAGGGCCCGGACTTCTATCGCCGGATTGGGAAGCTAGGTGGGGCGGCAAAGCGAAAAAAGAAACGGGCAAAGGAACAAAAGGAACAAGAAGAAAAATAAAATGGATGAGCGTTTCATCTACCTTTTTGGAAACACAGATGAAACGCTCGTTTTTTCTGTTTCCTGTGTCTGTCTTGCTATTTTGTCTTGCTGCTCTCCTGCTCTGCATTGAGGCGAGCAAGCCCTTCCGCGATCGCGTCCACAACCCCGGTCTCGCCAGTTTGTTTGGTTACGCGCAGCGCGTTCTTGATCGCTTTCGCATTTGAGCGCCCATGAGCAACGATTGCGGCGCCATTAATACCTAACAGAGGAACACCGCCATACTCGGCATAATCAATGCGTTTGAAGATCTGGCGGAGGCTTGGGCGGAGCATCAGCGCGGCAATCTTGTTTTTCCAGGAGCTGGTTAACTCTGTGCGAAGCATGCCGCTCAAAGCCTCTCCGAGTCCCTCGCTGAGCTTGAGCACCACGTTACCCACAAAGCCATCACAGACGACAACATCAGCGCCACCGATCGGGATGTCACGTCCCTCAATATTGCCGATAAAATTGATGCCAAGCGTTTGCGCCTCGCGTTTCAGCAACTGATGGGCTTCGATAACCTGTTGATTTCCCTTGCCTTCTTCTTCTCCATTCGCCAGCAGGCCAACACGAGGAGACGGAATATTAAAAATGCGCTCCATGTAAATGGAGCCCATCAAGGCGAATTGTGGCAAATAGTCAGGTTTGCAGTCGGTATTTGCTCCCATATCAATAATCAAACTGACCCCACCCTTTAAAATGGGGAAGATCCCACCTAGAGCGGGTCGTTCGACACCGGGAATACGCTTGAGCGTAAAGAGGGATGCTGCCATCATTGCGCCACTGTTGCCTGCGGAAACCGCACCCAGGGCTTTGCCATCTCTCACAAGCTGAAGAGCCACGGTCATTGAAGCATTTTTCTTGCGGCGGACAGCAGTTGCAGGATGCTCATGCATCTCAATGATCTCGTCTGTGTGAACGATGGGAAGATCCAGTCCTGCAACATCATGTTTTGCCAGTTCGGCGCGGATTTTATCTTCATGACCGACAAGATAAACACCTATTCCATATTCACGGGCAGCCAGAATAGCCCCAAGCACTGTTTCAGCGGGGGCATTATCGCCGCCCATGGCGTCAAGCGCGACGCGCACAGGAGCCTTCCCTGAGGAACTCATCCGTCAATTCCCCCCAGGTTCTCCGATAGTTTCTTTGACCAGTCCAACCAATTTCTCCAGATCAAAAGGTTTATAAACGATATGCCTGACCCCGGCTTCTCGCAGTTCATCTTCCTCCTGGACGGCTCCCAGGAAGGCTGTTACCACAATTACCGGAATCTCTTTGCCTACTCCCATCTTCATCAGCCGCAACTCATCGCGCCCATCCAGATACGGCATCATAATATCCAGCAGAACGAGATCTGGCTTATGTTCCATGACTGCATCATAGAAGCGCAAACTCTGGGTTGTCATATGGGTTTCATAGCCTTCATCGGCCAGCGCTTCTGTGAGCAGGTCGGCAATCGTTGGATCATCATCCATAACTAAGATCTTCTTCGCCATGTTCCAGCAATCCCCTCATCTGCAAAAGCACAGAGTTTTTGACATCTCGAATGTTGCCTACCTCTGTAGGCCCAAATGTATTATAACATCCGGTCTTATTAAGTGTACGAGGGAAATTACCAATCAGTAACTCGATAGGACTTTCTTTCTTTGCTGTACAGGGCTATTCCTCCCTGATGGGTGATTGCCTGAACTTTTCGCTTGACATTTCGTATCTATTTGTACTACTGTACGGGGGATGACCTCTCTTTGAACATGTCTTTTTTGAAAAACAGGGCAAAACGGGTCGCATGTCTTTCTCTTCACATATTTTCTGTGATCGTTGTGGGGCGGCGAACAGGCCGCAAGCAAGATTTTGTCGCGCGTGTGGGGATCCCCTCCACACCGATGTTTCCTCCACTCCTTCCGCTCTGGATCAAGCACAGAATGCCGCTATCTATCCGGCTGCTACCACGCTGACCGGTTTGTTAGAGCCGCAGCATGAGCTAAAACAGCGCTATACGATTCTGGCAAAAGTGGGGAGTGGCGGCTTCGGTGCGGTCTATAAGGCAATGGATGCCCAATTTGGCAATCGCGTTGTTGCCATCAAGGAGATGAGCCAGAGCAACCTGAATGCGAAAGATGTGCAGGCAGCGTTTGAGGCATTTCAACGTGAATCGCTGCTGCTTGCGAACCTGAATCATCCCAATCTGCCCCGCATCTACGACCAGTTCACCGATACCGGACGCTCCTATCTGGTGATGGATTTCATCGATGGCGAGACTCTGGAAGCGCGCCTACAACATATTCATGGGAAGCGCCTGCCGGTTGAAAAGGTGCTGGAAATCTCGCTACAGCTCTGCGATGTCCTGGATTATCTGCATACCCGACAGCCGCCGATTATTTTTCGTGATTTGAAGCCTGCGAACGTGATGCTGACCCCGGCCGGGCACCTCTATTTGATTGATTTTGGTATCGCGCGTCACTTTAAGCCCGGGAAAGCGAAGGATACAACGGCGCTTGGCTCGACCGGTTATGCGGCTCCCGAGCAATATGGGCGCTCGCAAACAACTGTCCGCTCTGACATTTACAGTCTGGGCGCGACCATGCATCAACTGCTGACGGGTGATGATCCAACGGAGACGCCGTTTCATTTCGGCCCGATTGAACTTCCACCTCATACGGCTCTCGCCGGACTGGATGATCTGGTGTTCTCGATGGTCAGCATCAGCGCTTCACAGCGTCCCGAAAGCGTGGCGCTGGTCAGGCAGAAGCTGCAACAGATTGCAACCCTGTATACTTCTGAACGCACGATGCCTCTGCTCAAAGGTATGCTGCCCGTCAAGGAGCCACCCGGG
The DNA here is from genome assembly GCF_059696735.1 of Thermosporothrix sp. COM3. Classification (NCBI taxonomy): domain Bacteria; kingdom Bacillati; phylum Chloroflexota; class Ktedonobacteria; order Ktedonobacterales; family Thermosporotrichaceae; genus Thermosporothrix; species Thermosporothrix sp. COM3. The sequence goes on from NZ_AP019376.1 coordinate 5,957,427, forward strand.
AAACAGGCAACCGGTATACACAACTCGCGCAAGATCACGCAGTATCACCTCACAAAGCAGCCAAACACGCTCTTTCTCTGCTTTGGCCATTCCAGCCGCGTAACCTCGCTTAGCTGGTCGCCGGATAATAAATTGCTGGCCTCGGCAAGCTTTGATAAATCAGTCATTCTCTGGGATACGGCGACCGGACAGCAGGCGCGAACCTATCAGAAGCATACTTCGCGCGTGCTCGCGCTCTGCTGGTCGCCTGATGGGCGCTTTGTTGCCTCCGCAGACGATGAGGGAACGGTGCATGTCTGGGAAGCGGCCAGCGGCGAGCTGGTCTATATCTACAAAGGGCACACGTATCGCTCGTTGCATGCCGTAGCATGGTCACCGGATGGAGCGCGAATCGCTTCAGCGGGAGTGGATCAGCAGGTGCATATCTGGGATCCAATGGAGCAAAAGACGCTCTTCAAGTACCAGCGGCATACCGATACTGTGGAGGCTGTGGCGTGGTCGCCTGACGGAACGAGGCTCGCATCAGCGGGCAAAGACCAGCAGCTTCATGTCTGGCAACCGGAGAGCCAGAAAACACAGTCGCGCTCGTGGTTTGGGCTTATTTCATCACTATGGCACTCATCCTCACCGCAACAGCAGGCGTTCGAGCATGCGGGGCCGATTCAGGCGCTTGCCTGGTCACCCGATGGCAAGCAGGTTGTTACCGCGACTGGTAGCAATGAGCGCCGCGTCTCTGTCTGGCATCTGGCAAGCCGCACGCGCACCAGATTGGAGATCATTCCGCAAAGTACCAAAAATGCGGTGGCGTGGTCGCCCGATGGCGCGCTGCTTGCGGTCGGCGGTAATGATCGCCTGGTGCAGCTCTGGAAGCCAAGCGGAGATCATTGTACCTTTACCTATCCCGGTCATCAGGGCAATATCCATGCGGTGGCGTGGTCGCCTGATGGGACGCGGATCGCTTCAGCGGGGGTGGATCGCTCGGTGCAGATCTGGAAGGCACCCCGCTAGTGCGCATGCTATCCTTGCGCTCCTGCGGCGTGATATGCTACCTCTAGAAGAGTGATACAACGTTGTATTTCCATGAGTAGAAAAAGAGGAGCTACCTGTGAATTTTGATCTCAATGAAGAGCAAGCTGATATTCGCGACATGGTACGGCGCTTCGCTGAAAAAGAGCTCGCTCCCTTTGCGGAGGAGTGGGATGAGACGCACCATTTCCCTCGTGAAGTCTTTACGAAGATGGCCGAATTGGGCTTGATGGGCATGACGACCCCGGAAGAGTATGGCGGGAGCGCCCTTACCCGGTTGGGCGGGGCGCTGGTCTATGAGGAACTGGGCAAGGGCGAAATGGCAACAGCGGTCGGGCTCTCGGTCCATAATATGGTAACTGGCTCGCTGGCTCGCTTTGGGAATGAGGAGCAGCGACAACGCTGGGTGCCCCGTCTGGCGGCAGGGGAACTCTTAGGGGCGTTTTCGCTCAGTGAGGCGGAGGCCGGTTCTGATGCTGCTAGCCTGCAATGTCTGGCCCTGGCGGAGGGAGAAACGTACCGGTTGCAGGGGGCCAAGATGTGGGTGACAAATGGTGGTGAGGCTGATCTGTATCTGGTGATGGCGCGAACAACGCCGGGAACAGGCGCGGCCGGGATCTCTTGCTTTGTGGTGGAAAAGGGAACGCCTGGCCTGACCTTTGGCAAGACAGAGCGTAAAATGGGGCTGCATTCCTCGCCTACGCGTGAACTGATCTTTGATAACTGTGTGATCCCTGCAAGCAATCGCATTGGTACCGAGGGACAGGGGTTGAAGATCGCACTCTCTTCTCTGGCAAGCGGACGTGTCAATATCGGAGCGATTGCGGTTGGCGTGGCGCAGGCAGCCTTTGAAACTGCCCGAAACTATGCCCGGGAGCGCAAGCAATTTGGCAAGCCGATTGCTGCATTTCAGGGTCTGCAATTCCTGCTGGCCGATATGGCAATGAAAATAGAGGCTGCCCGACTGCTTGTCTATGAAGCCGCATATAAGCTTGACACACAGCAGGACGCCGCCCTGTACGCCTCGATGGCAAAGTGCTTTGCGACAGACATGGCAATGGAGGTGACGACCAATGCCGTGCAGGTGCTTGGCGGTGCCGGCTATGTTCGGGATTATCCGGTTGAGCGTTATATGCGTGATGTCAAGGTGTCGCAGATCTTTGAGGGCACTAACCAGATTCAGCGAATTGTGATTGCCCGTGCACTGCTCGGAGAGCTTCGCTAAGCGTTCGGGGAAGCGCTTTCAGGCGCTTCCCTCTATGTCGCCTCTCGGGCTTGCGATGATAGCAGTCGCTTAATACAGGCCAGAAGCTCCCGCATTTGGAACGGCTTGGATAGAAAAGCATCTGCGCCGGCATTTAGTGCCCGTTGCTTTCCATATGGATATGCTGAGAGCATAATAACAGGGATATGGCGCGTATGAGTGCACTGCCGGAGGGCGATAATAAGATCACAGCCATTTTTTCCCGATAACAGCATATCTACTAAAATAATGGCGGGTGCTGACCGTGCGGGCTCCACTAGCAGGCGTTCCAGAATATCACCGTTCAGACTGGTCTCGATCTGATAACCGGATAACTGGAGCATGGTCTGCACTGCGAAAACGATATCCCGATCATCATCGATAATATAGATCTTTTCTCCGTTGCCCTGTGGCATGTTCTTACTCCTCCGCGCTCTTGAGAGGAAGACAGATCCAAAATGAGGCTCCCTCTCCCTTACAACTCTCTACCCACATATGCCCTTCAATCATGATCTATACAATGCAGTGCCCTGGTCCGGGAATGGTTTGTTCAACCGGATGAAAACACATAACTGTAGCTCTCTCCATTTCGCTTGACTCAGCCGCGACAGTACCCGGGCCTGCTGGATGCCGATCGAGCCTGACTGACAGGCGAGAGATTTTACTTGCTGTTCTGGAAAAGAGGAAATGTATTACATTGTTGCGTGGACATCTGGATACAAAATCTGACAATGAGGAATAGTTCTGATCCGTATCCCCTGTCGCCCGAACCAGTCGACCAGGTACCCCTTTGTTGCTTGATCCGTTCCAAACAGGGAGGGTCGACAAAGCGACTTCGATGGGGAGGCGCCGGGAGACTGGTTCTAAACCCGGGCATCTGCATTAGAAGATCAGAGGCCTCTTGCGCAACCTCTGCAATATACTCTATTTTCACACTGTGCTCCTCGCATACCACCACTATATATGACAGTTCTATTTATCTGCACGACTCGATTCATTGCACTTTGAGTGTTCTTCACTTATCCCTTGCTTGCTTCCTCCTATGGGCATGAAACATTTCTTATATCTCACAAAGCAAATTGTGCGTGCCATGTTACAAACATTGTACTGCTTTTTCGTATCTTACCATTTCCGGTTGTGCATGTGTAGCACAACCGGGGGGCAGTTTTTCTCTGGCCATTTTGTGAGTAACCTTCTTCCGCTCAAAAATGAGGTTTGAATTTTCCTTCCTTTTCGCGTTCTTTGAGATAGAATAGAATGGTGAGAATGGGGAACGACGAATCTTCTTGCTACATGCTGCATGGTTCACCGATCTCTTGTATTGCTGAGCGTGATTTTGTATAGTAACAGCAGAAGGCGCTCATACCGAGAGACGTACCGGAAAGAACGATGCTTCTTCTCAAAATATATTGAAAGGTATCTATGACGGATCATAGTGAGGATTTTTCAGGGCGGCAATTCGGAAATTATCGCCTGCTCCGATTGCTCGGGCAAGGTGGATTTGCAGATGTGTATCTGGGACAACACATCCATCTGAATACACAGGCAGCGATTAAGGTCCTCCGTATGCGCCTGGCACGAGAGAACATGGAGAGCTTTCGGCGGGAAGCTCAAACGATCGCTCGCCTGGAACATCCCAATATTGTACGCATTCTGGACTTTGGAATTGAGCGTGATATTCCTTATCTGGTAATGACCTATGCTCCGTATGGTTCTCTACGAAAGCGTTATCCAAAGGGAACCCGTTTGCCGCTTGCCAGCATTATTGACAATGTACGCCAGATCGCGAGCGCTCTTCAATATGCCCATAATCAACATCTGGTCCATCGCGATGTCAAGCCAGACAATATTCTTCTGGGCAAGAACTTTGAATTGTTGCTCAGTGATTTTGGCATCGCCATGATTGCGCAAACTTCGCATCAGAGCCATGCACCCAGTGATGTTACCGGGACCGCGCCATATATGGCCCCGGAGCAGATACAGGGGCGTCCCGGACCCGCCAGCGACCAGTATGCGCTTGCGATTATGACCTATGAATGGCTGACCGGCCACCCGCCTTTTCAGGGATCGCTGGCTGAGATCTATGCACAGCATTTGACCGCGCCTCTTCCCCCGCTGCATCAGGGGCTTTCACAGGGAATTATTGCTGCGTTGCATCGGGCGCTTGCAAAAGATCCACAACACCGTTTCCCTTCGATTGAAGCGTTTGCTCAGGCTTTGCAGCAGGCAAGCGAGAGAACAAGCCTCAGCACGCCAACGGCTCGGGCTTCAAGCCCGCAGATCACGCCTTTGGCGCCTCCTCCCCCTCCTCCTGTTGAAACGGCGGTACAGGAGACGCACCCGCAGGAAAGGTCGTTTTCAACCGGGCAGCCGCTCTACACGCCACACAGTAATATCACCTATCCGCAGACGAGCCCGCATCCGCCTCGGAAGAAAAGAGGGGTGTTGTACGCGCTGGTTGCGGCTCTCCTGTTGGTTGCCATTGTGGGAGCGGGGGCGCTCTGGATGGTCAGGGCGATGTCGTCTCCGCCGCCAAAGGTTGTGGTGTCGCCAACGCCCGCGAAGCCAAAGCCGGGCGATGTGCTCTATCAGGCGCACTGGAAGAAAGAGGCAACCCAATGGAATATTCAGGGACAGTGGCAGGCGATTGATGATGCCACGCTGAAAAGTTCTGGCGAATCTGAGAATAGCTTTGTCCTGTATGCTCCCTATAAGCCCACTACGTCTGATTATGCTGTTGAGGCACAGATCAAGTATCAGGGACCAAAGGATATTCTCGGGTTTCTACTGACTGATTTCGGCATTGTGGTTCAAGCGAAAAATGGTGATGGCATGGCCGCCGGTTTTGACTATATTTCCAATCTCTATATTACCGGGATGAAGGGGGGGCGCCTGAATACAAGCATGCTTCAAGAACAAGATTATGATCTGGAGCATGATGTGTTCCATACATACCGGGTTGAAGTGAAGGGGGCCCGTATTCTGTTCTTTCTGGATGGGAAGAAGATGCTTGAAGTGACGGAGCAGAACGCGCCGCAAACTCCGGGACAAATTGGTCTACGCTCACGCAACGCGGTTATCACCGTGACAAGTTTTAAGGTGCTTGCCCTCTAGCTTGTCCGCTCAGGCCCTCTGAGGAGCAGGCACCGGTTAACGCGTCCTCTTTCCTGCATTTTGCACCGGCAATGGAGAACCATCCAAGAATGTGTCAGGGAGTGCTATGGTAGAACAACGGCAGAATGTGCAACAACGCTTCGGAAACTATTATCTGCTTTCATTATTGGGAAAGGGGAACTATGCCAGCGTGTATCATGCCCGTCATGCATATTTGCAGACGGAGGCTGCTGTCAAAGTGTTGCACGCGCGGCTGGTGGCCGAGTACAAAGATCATTTTCGACATGAGGCGGAAGTTGTGGCACAGCTTCAACATCCCCATATCATTCAACTGCTGGATTATGGTATTGAGCGTGGTACTCCCTATCTGGTAACGACCTTTGCGCCACAAGGTACGCTGCGTCAGCGATACCCGTCGGGAACACGAGTCCCCTTGAAGGATGTTCTTTCCTTTGTGCAGCAAATCGCCGAGGCGCTCCACTATGCTCATCAGCGTCGGCTGATCCACCGCGACATCAAACCGGAGAATATCCTACTGGGTGCGCAGGGCGAGATCCTGTTAGGTGATTTCGGGATCGCGACAATTATTGAGAGTTCAACTCATGAAAGCATGCAGAGTGTTCTGGGAACGGCGCTCTATATGGCTCCTGAACAGGCTCGTGGCTATCCGGGCTCTGCCAGCGATCAATATGCGCTTGCAGTCATGGTATATGAATGGCTGAGCGGTGCTCCACCCTTTCGGGGTTCGTTGATCGAGCTTGCCTATCAGCATCAGGTTGAGCCGGTACCATCTCTGGCCGAGGCTGTTCCTGAGCTACCTCCCGATGTGGTCTCCGTGGTAGAGAAGGCACTAGCAAAAGATCCGAATGAACGCTTCTCCTCGGTAGAAGCGTTTGCCCGTGCGCTCACGCAAGCCGCACAGCCACCTGAGCCGGTGCCGTTGCTTGCGGAAACGCTTTCACCGACACATCCTTCATCCACGAGTCTTTCACCGACAGTCCCGCCTTCAAAGCGGCTGGAACTACCCTCACTCTCTCCCTCAAAAGAGCAACCGCGTTCAAAGCGAAAACGCTTGCTCCTGGCGAGCGTGTTCTTGCTTGTGCTTCTGTTCCTGGGAGGGAGCTCGTTCTTTTTGCTGCGTCAGCCGTCGCGGCCTCCGACCCCGCTGCCGCCGACATCCGCGGTGCCGACACCAACGCCACCGAAAAGCCAACTTCTCTATCAGTCGACGACATTTCAGGATTGGAAGGCGCCATCGGGCTGGCAGCTTCAAAAAGGGCAGATTCTGGCACTGGGAGATACCATTGAGGATGTGATTTTTGCGCCCTATCAGCCGTCCACACCAGATTATGCCGTAGAAGTGGATATTCAGATTATTAATATGAACCTTCTCGGAATCTCACCGACCATCTGCGATGCGGGTCTGCTGGTGCATGCAACTCCGGGAAAAGAGCCGGGAGACTATACAGGTTATGTGGGGGCGCAGAAGATTGCGGACGAAGCCTTTCTTGCGCTGGTGCAGGGGAGCACAACGTCAGAGAGCCATTACGGGGTTACGGTAAAGCGGCAACATGACACTGCATTTCATCATTATCGCTTGGAGGTTCGGGGCAGCACTCTGACCTTCTTGATCGATGGGCAGAAAATAGCCAGCTTTCAAGACGCCCAATATGCGCAGCCGGGCAAAATAGGCCTCTGGGGACGCAGTGTTAAGGCGACTTTCAAGCAGTTTCGGGTGTTCTCGCTCTAAGCAGAAAAAGAAGGCGCGTCCTGGCACTCTGAGACGCGCCTTCTTTGCTTGCTTTAGCTATTGACAGCAGTGGCTGCGTATTCTTTGACCAGATTGTTGAATGCTGTGGCCTGCTCTTCTTGCAGGTGGTAGCTGCTCTTATCGAGAATACGAACCTCAATACGTGGATTCAGGCGCTTGAATGTGGTGCTGGCTTCTGAGGGTGTCAGAACGCCTTCGCGGCCCCAGACGGCAAGCGTGGGAACCTGCAAGCGGGCCAGCGGCTCATGCACGTCCATTGCCAGTGTGTTGCTGAAGTACGATGCCATCGAATAGCGTGCGTTCGGTTGATGGGCGCTGGTATACACGTATTCAACCAGTTCATCGGTGATCAGACCGGGGTTATGATAGCCTTGCTGGTCATAGTAGGACTGAATAGCCTGCCGGGTAGTTAGCAGATTGTAGATGAATTGACCAACAACTGGAGCGCGCAGGAGAGCCCGCTTGGCGGCCTCGATCGGGTTTGGATAGTTTTCCTGCAACATCGTTGGTGTTGGCTCAATCAGGATCAGGCGCTCGAAGTTCTGGGAACGCCGATAGGCTGCCGCCACGACATAGGCGCAGCTCTGCCCGTGAGCAACAACAACGGTGGGCTTGCCAATCACTTCGCGTACAAAATCACTAATCAGGTCGGTATATGTTTCAGCGTCATAAGAGATCGCCGGACGGTCAGAGAGACCAAAGCCAAGCAGATCAACTGTGTAGACGCGGAACGTTTCTGCCAGAACGTCGATATTCTTGCGCCATTCAAAGGAGGAAGCGCCGGGACCAAAACCGTGGATCAGCAGGAGCGGTTTCGCCTCGCGTGGCCCTTTCACAATGTAATACATATCGCCGTATTTCCAGGGATACCGTCGCTCTTCTCCACTCAGGACTGTATCCAGCTCACCGGCGGCAGTTTCTGTCAGTTTATTATAGACGGCCAGCGCACCAAGTGCACCACCAACAAAAGCAGTGGTTGAGACCAATTTTTTTCCGAAACCCATGCTGTTCATCTCCTTATTGCACAGGGTCTTTTTCTGTGAGACCCTTTCTTTTCCCTGAATACAAAGCTCTTTTTAAAATAAAGCGTTTTGTTCTCTTTTAGAATACACCATACAGTAGAGAGGCGGGTAATGTGCCTATTATATACAACGCGGAGGGTCGTTTCGGGGGATACAGCCTGGAGATAGTGCGGCCTGACTGCTCGCTCCCGTTTTTCTCTCTCCACGGGGTAATATAGCATGCTCAATAAGTACGCTGCAAACAATTAGGACAGAATATTCAGCGATACATACAGATGTTTTTGTCTCTTTTCCGAAAAATCGGATGCTTGCTCTTCCTCTTTGACCTGTATATACTCGATATGATGGCCCTGAGAGCTGCTGCCATACATGGTATGCTTACCGGCCGATTGTTGATGGATTGTTCTAGAACCACCAAACGGCTCCTGTTGACAGGGAAGTTAGCTGTTTCCTGGGTTCAAGCCAGCTTTCTGCGTATGATGCAGAGATATCGCGAAAGGAGCATTCTTCATGTCTCTGGCATTCTCCCCTGAGGTTGAAAGCGCCCTTCATGAGCAGCGCCCGATTGTTGCGCTGGAATCGACCGTTATTTCACATGGCCTTCCCTATCCTGCCAACCTTGAGGCGGCCAGCGCTATGCAGGAAGCAATTCGCCGTGAGGGCGCTGTTCCCGCTACCATTGGCATTTTGGATGGCAAGATCAAGATTGGGCTGACGGATGAAGAGATCTCTCGTCTGGCAACCGAGAAGCCAGTGCAGAAGGTCAGCCGCCGCGATCTGGCTGTGACGCTGGCGACAAAGCGTCTGGGAGCAACCACCGTTGCCGGTACCATGCTTTGCGCCAGTATGGCCGGGATACGTTTCTTCGCAACTGGTGGCATTGGCGGGGTGCACCGTGGTGCAACGACCTCGCTGGATATTTCGGCGGATCTAATGGAGCTCAGCCGCACGCCTGTGCTGGTGGTGTGTGCCGGGGCAAAGTCAATTCTGGATCTTGATCTGACCCTTGAATATCTGGAAACACAGGGTGTTCCTGTGATCGGCTGGCAAACCGATGAGCTGCCCGCTTTTTATGTACGCCGCAGTGGGAGGCGGTTGCCGCATCGGGCAGAAAGCATCGAGATGGTTGCTGACATCGCTCGCACTCAATGGGAATGCGGCTTACAGGGGCTGGTGGTGACATGCCCGATTCCAGAGCAGTGGAGTATGGAGGCTGAACCGCTGGAAGCCGCGATAGAAGAGGCGCTGGTTCTGGCAAGAGAGCAAGCGGTGAAAGGAGCTGCGATAACCCCGTTTATCCTCGATCATGTGGCGCGGGTGACGGGAGGAGAGAGTGTCGAGGCCAATAAAGCCTTGCTGGAGCATAATGCTATATGGGCGGCTCGTTTCGCCTGTGCGTATTACCTGTCACAGGGAAAAGGCGATGAGATCGCGGATGCTTCCTGATTTGAACCGCGCCATTTTCCACGGGGAAGTACACACGAACAAAGCAGCCTACTCGTCAGCGAGCACAACGCTTGATTTATTCTGGCATAACGACTACAATACGATTGCGTCAATCTAACACGCTTGCGCAACAGGCGGCCTTTTTAGCTGGCAAAATACTCCTCGAAAGGAGCCTTATACCGTGGGTCAAACTATTGATCTTCGTAAGATAATCTGGGGCATTATCTTAACCCTGGCCTGGATCTGCACGTTTGTATTTATACCGGGCAACCTGGTTATTGACTGGATGGGCGATAACTCAAACTTGACGCCGCTCAGACTTGTCTTTAACTTTATTGGTCTGCTGGTTATCTTTTTCTACAATTTGCTGTATCGCTCAAACTCTGAGACCACAAAATTGAGCTGGACCGTCACCCTGACAATGATCTGGCTCTCGATGATTCTTTTCTTCCCCTTCCGTGCGTCGAAAGAGGGTGGAGCGATGGGCTTCTTTGCCCTGATCGGCGGCCTTGCTGTCGTGGTACTCTGGGTTCGTTTCTTCTCTGATGAGATTTTCACCCCGAAATCCAGCAACGGCAAAGCATAAAAACAAGAAGAAAGGGGGATGCTTTGTGAGCAAACCCCTCTTCTTTTTTTTGCTTTAATGGCGAAAATGTCTACGTCCAGTAAACACCATTGCGATCGCATACTGATTAGCTACGCGAATGGCCTCTTCATCACGTGAGGAACCTCCGGGCTGCACAATGGCCGTGATTCCAGCCCGAGCCGCCAGCTCGACCCCATCAGGATAGGGGAAGTAGGCATCAGAAGCCAGAACCGAGCCCCTTGCCCTTGTTCCCGCCCGATCGATCGCGAGCTGAACGCTAGCTGCGCGATTGGTCTGACCACCTCCAACCCCGATGACTGCCAGCTTGCGTGCAAGCACAATGGCGTTTGATTTCACGAAGCGTACCGCTTTCCAGGCAAACATTAAGTCTGTGACCTCGTCCAGATTGGGCTCGCGTTCGGTTACCACCCTGTATTCTGTTTCTTTATCCCCAACAGCATCCGGTGTCTGGATGAGGATACCGCCATTTACTGAGCGGATCTCGGGCCGTCCTGTATGCAACCATTGCGTGCTGGCGTTGCCAGGCTCAATAGGTGTGTTGGTTGTCAGCAGCCGGAGCTCTTTTTGCTGGCGTAAAATGGCGAGCGCTTCCCTGCTGTACCCGGGTGCGATAATGGCTTCGTAGAAAAGCTGGCTGATTTCCTGAGCGGTTTCCTCATCGACAAGGCGATTACAGCCAATAATGCCGGCTGTTGAGGAGAGTGGATCGCCTGCATGAGCTTTTTTATAGGCATCAACAAGGGTATCGCCACAGGCGAGCCCACAGGGACTGGTATGTTTAATGATGGTCGCTGTGGGCGCGGTGAAGTTTTGTACGATGCTCAGCGCTGTATCCAGGTCGAGCAGGTTGTTATAGGAAAGCTCTGGGCCCTGAATCTGCTCTGCATCGGCGAGAGTCGGAAGCTTCAGCCGGGAGCAGGAAACGCCTGCCCAACGATAGAAAGCCGCCTGCTGATGGGGGTTTTCGCCATAGCGCAGATTCATGACGCGCTCGAACGGGAGGGTCAATTCTTCAGGGAACCCTTCTCCCGGAGTCCATAGATATTCGGCAACCGTTGTGTCATAGAGGGCAGATTGCTGAAACGCGATCGCTGCCAGTTTTTTGCGTGTTTCAATACTGACTTCTCCCTGTTCCTTCCACTCCTGAACAACCTCCATATAATCGCGGGGACGACAGAGAACCAGCACCTGAAGAAAGTGCTTTGCGGCTGTTCGGAGGAAGGCGGCTCTCTCCAGGTCAATGTGCTCAAGAGCCTCATTAAGAGTCAATTCCGGGCGTGCGATTTTTTCGCGATAGGGGGCGAGATTTGCCACTACGATCTCTACAGGCTGCCATTTCCCGTTCTGTTTCGGATGCCGTCCGGTTATTTGTTTCCCCGCAATACAGGCGGTCAGGAGAGGATAGATGGTTCTTTCATCCAGATGCATCGCGGGCGGTAACAGCTCACTGGCAGAACTGACGGTTACCCCCTTTGCTTTCAGAGCTTTGCAGGTGTTATCAGTTGCAAATATGCTGACTCCCAGGCTTTCCAGTTCCTGGACTAGCTCCACAAGGCCTGTGCGGTCCGCCACACTGATGAGTGCTCTCATGAGTCATCCTTTCTCACCACAACAAAGGCGCTGACGCCATATCCAACCGGGGCAAGGCCGGTTGCTGCTTCCCGGTACTCCCATTCAGCACTGATAAAGAAAACCTCAATACATCGGACAATCAAATGCCTGCGCGTGCTCAGGTCGGGCTAAACGTTCGCACTGACTTCTTCTATCAGTATATCTCACCATGACATGGAGTCGCATGGAACAGGATGCGGGAAAGGCCGGTCTTACCTCTCATACTTTATCTGATGATGTGTTCGGGAAGGCAACATGAAAGAGGGGAATGCGGGTCTCACAAGGCAGGGACGTTCTGATCTGAACAGAGGGTCCTTCCAGGTTTCTCACGGTTGATTCAGGCCCGATGGGCCTATTTTGATGTAAGGATTCTGAGTGCCAGGAGCGTATTTCTCGGTACTTTCCTACTAGAAAGATGTGTGATTATATGAAAATCTATCCCATTCGTGTTAATATCACAAACATAGTTATTCAGAGAAAAATCACTTGCGGGTTTAGAAGCTTCTCTCTGAGAACGGACATGCAGATGTCCAGGTTTTTTGCTCATGAAAAGATGAAAACCTTTTTTGTTGGCGAGACGACTCCTTCGGGTGAGCGGACCCCGAAGCGTGTTCGCAATGCCTCCTTATTGCTCCTGTTGTTTGTTTGTTGTTGTGTGAAGACCGGCGTCAGGAACCCTACTCCTCTTACGCCGGTCTTTTATTGCCTTTTTCAGGTGAGAATCAGCCACGCATTTCCTGAGCCTGCAAGCCTGTATAGTGAAGATCATATGGCTCGGCCGGGGTTGGCTCTTTCATTGTCTCTTCTGATCCGAGGAGCGCTCTGGCGACGCCCTCCCATAGCGCTGTCATTCCATGAATTACTTTTGCTGTGCCTATCCAGGCAAGCACACCGAGGGCAGCGCAGGCCAGACATTTGGCAAAATCAATCAGATTGAAGACGCCTGTAATCGGAATAAAGGTGTAGCTATCACTGAAGAAGATCTGCGCTATATGGGCGTCTGTGTTCCCCACAATGGACGTGAGGACAATATAAACGAGTGGCATCACTGTCAGGCTCGTTGCGATGATCGGCAGTGTGAGGCAGATAGTGAAGGATACTATGCCCAAAGGAAGCTTCAGCAGCATGTAGAGTGCACTTTTCCAGGTGTCAGGATCGCGCAGGATTGCCATGAATCGCGTTTTCCCGCCACTTCTCATTGGAGGCGATTTCGTCCAGATGACAACTCCGGTTAGCGAGGCGAGCATGGAACGCTCAAGCGCTGCCATTCCTCGGATCAGGAAGAGGGTCAGGAGCAGCAGCGGTAAACCAATCCAGATGATCAACAATGAAGTACTTAACGACAGCCCGACGACGGTCAATACAAAAAAGATCAGACCAAGCGGAAATGATATAAAGAGAAAAAGAAATCGGTTGAAAACAGGTGTATGATTCTGCATGTGTCTTTTCCCATTCACTTTCTTTCAGGTTGTTCTGAGTGAAAGGATATCGTAGAGATTTCGCAAGAATATGCCAGATTTGTTACGAATCTGTAGCGATGAAGCCGGGGCGGTAAATTCGTAGCGGTAAACGCTGAACAGAGAAGCTGAAGTAGCGCTTGAATGAGAATGACGTATAGAAAAAGATGAATAGAGTGTGAGAAGATGAAGTGTGCTCTTTTCTACCTCTTCCCTGTCCCCATGCCATTTCAGATCAATATTTGCCACTTTTCCCTCTTCTCATAATCGCCTATACTGGAATCGATGGGTTTTTTGAGAAGGAGATAAGCGGTATTGTCATTATCAGAAGAAATAGAGAGAGTATATGGAAGAACAAAATCAACAGGAGATCTCTCAACCGATAGCAGTACGGCCACACTGGACCGTCTTCTTGAGCCTGTTTCTCTCCCTGCTTTATACCTTTGTCATGCTCTCGATCGCCTGTAACCTCGGGCCACTGGCAACCCTGTTCAGTACATCTTCGTTACCGCTGCTGGTTTTTGCTGTTCCTTTTCTGGCGGTGATGATGGGGTTGGTGGGGGTCTGGCAGACGCCTCCGCCGCTCTGGCAGAAAGGCCGTCGTCTGGCGGTAATCAGCCTCTTTTTCGGTCTGGGGCTGCTAGTGCTTGAGATCCTGTTAATCTGCTACACGTTTGCGAATCTGGCGGGGGGATAAGCTGGAGAGGGGCAAAAGAGGCCCCTCTTTGCCTGTCTTACTCGGCTCTCCTGGGTTTCTCCTGCGTCGCTGTGTATTTTTCTGCTTTGCGACGGATGCGGTTCCAAACGCCCGTCCAGCCCATTACCTTCTGCATCTCATAAAGTGTCTGCCTGGTTTCCTCACGAACCTGCTGCGTGCCACGATAGATCAGCTCCTCGATGCGTCCCGGGGCATCATAGGCGGCACGACGTTCGCGCATGGGGTCGAGCATGGCATTGAGCGCCACGGCCAGCTTTTGTTTTACCTCAACATCGCCGACAGTGCCTGCGCGATAGCGCTCTTTCAGGTCCTCAACCTCGGCTTTGTTGGGGTTGAAGGCATCGTGATAGATGAAAACCGGGTTGCCCTCAACGGTGCCAGGAACATTGGCATGTACGCGATTGGGGTCGGTGTACATGCGCATGACCTTCTTTTCGACCTCTTTCGGGGTGTCACTCAGGAAGATGGCATTGTTCAGGCTCTTACTCATCTTTGCCTGCCCATCGATACCAACCAGCGTCGGCACCTCTCCAAGCAGCACTTCAGGAACCGGAAAGATTTCTCCATAGAGGTTGTTGAAGCGTCGAGCCAGCTCACGTGTCACCTCGACATGGGCCGCGTTGTCCTTGCCTACCGGCACAATGTGCGAGCGCACACAGAGAATATCGGCTGCCTGCAATACGGGGTAGCCAAGCAGGCCATAGGGCATCTCGATATGAGCGGCGCGGGCCATCTCTTTCAGGCTCGGGATACGCTCCAGCCGCGATACCGTGACCAGATTTTGCAACATGGTTTCCATTTCATGGATCTCGTGGATGCCAGATTGCAGATAGAACGTAACATGTTCCGGCTCGATACCTGCTGCAATGGAGTCAAGGACTAACTGACGAGCATTGGCGTCTACTTCTCGAATATGTTCCGGTTCATGCTTTGTGGTGAGCATGTGCAGATCGGCGATGATAAAGAAGCTTTCATACTCATGCTGGAGTCGGACCCGATTTTTGAGTGTACCGATATAGTGCCCGAGGTGCAGTTTCCCTGTGGGCCGATCGCCCGTGAGCATCCGTTTCTTTTCCATGTTGCTCTCTCTTCTCCCATTTGTGCTATCGGGGAAAGATGCGGCTCAAAAACAAAAGAGGGATGGATGGCCCCTGAACGGGAACCATCCCCTTGTGAAACTGTTTTTTAGTTGCCAGCTGCTGCTGTCACTTCTTCCTCGCCCAGCAGCTCCGCGATTGAAGGCCGGTTGGGGAACTCGGTGACCACGCTGACTTCACGGCGATCGCGTGACTCATGGCCGAACTTCACGTATCCATCAATCAACGCGAACAGCGTGTGATCGCGACCGAGACCAACATTCTTGCCCGGGTGGATTTTGGTGCCGCGCTGACGCACAATGATGCTTCCAGCGGAAACGAGCTGACCATCATAGCGCTTGACACCAAGCATCTTAGGATTACTGTCCCGACCGTTGCGGGAGCTACCCATACCTTTTTTGTGAGCCATTTCTATTCCTCCGTGCTGCTTTCTTCTACCTTCTTCGCACTGCGGCGGCGACGTGGCTTCTTCGCAGCGCCGGTATCAGGGGTCTCTTCAACGTTCTTCTCTTCGGTGGCCACGGGAGCCTCTTCAGTCCTGACCTCTGCAACTGGCTCTTCGGTTTGCGGTGCAGCAGCCTCGCTACCAGAAACCAGGCTCTTGCCATTGGCGATAATATCATCAATGGACAGGACGGTCAGATCCTGACGGAAACCGCGGCGATGGCGATAGCGCTTCTTTGACTTGTACTTGAAGATAATAACCTTCTTGCCGCGCTTATGCTCTGTGACGGTTGCCAGCACCTTTGCACCCTCAACCAGGGGGGCACCGATCATGGTGTTGTCTGCGTCCGAAATGAGCAGCACTTCGCCAAGCTCAATCTGCTTTCCGCTCTCGTAAGGAAGGCGGTTCACTTCCAGTTTTTCACCGACAGCTACTTTAAACTGTCTTCCACCACTTTTGATTACTGCAAACATGTTTTTCTTATTTCTCCTTTTACGCTTCCCGCGCTGATGCCGGTTAGCGTCTCCTTTCAAGAGACTGTCCCCCGATGCGTGCTTTATTCGGATACGTGGGAGGGCGTGGGTGGCGGCCTTCCTCACAGTTCCTCTTTCTAAGACAGAGTACAGACACTCACAGTACAGACGCTGTTTTTCACAGAGGTGCCTTCTATTGCACAAAGCTGAGCATGCAGATCAAACTACGCCAGCTCTCAGGGGAGATCACTCTTGCTGGATGTTGTAAAACTACCTTCTCGATAATTCTACACAGTCCTGTTTGTGGGCATAAAAATGCAAGGCTATGATAACAAACGATTCGGCTGAGTGTCAAGTGAGTGTTACATAAGTGTCAAGCATGATCTTGCATGTTCGGCACTTTCCTGTCCGGTTCGGGCCTCAGGAAAAGGCGTTCGCCGAGCACGAAAAGTGATATACTATGAGCGAGAAAGAGAGCCATATACAGAAGTCAAAAGGAAGTACAATATGCGTCTACGCCAGCTCTTTGCTCCGCATTCGTCTCGCACGCTGGCTCCTGTGTACGTCTACAGTGATGAAAAGAGGCGACGACGTTTGCCCGAGCCTCCGCCTTCCCTCTGGGCGCTGCTGCTCGCCTGGATAAAGTATCACGCCACACAAATACGTTGGGATATAGAACGTGCTATTGCACGCCTGTTGCGTCGTCGTTGGTAAGAGCTAGAGGTCCTCTTGTTGCTTCTCTTCTGTCCCTAACCAGGAAAGGAGATTTCCGGGCGGCTGCTCAAGCGAGAGATCCCCGGTACGGCGCATGCGTGAAAGCGGAACATCGGATGCGTAGCGTGCGCGATATTTCCGCATTACCCGAAGTTGTTGTTTGCGTTCTTTGGCCTCTTGAAACTCGATTGCCAGTCGTCGATAGAGATGTTCCCATTCCTCAAGAATAGCCTGGCGGTCGTGTCGGGCGATAATCTTCAAGCTATTTTGTCCCATGCGTTGTCGTAGCGGCTCATCCCTGAGGATGCGATCCATCTGGGCGGCCATCTCTTCGCTATTGCCCGGCTCAAACAGGTAGCCATTTTCTTCATGGTGAACCAGCTCTGGCAGGGCGTAGGAGCGTGCCGCAACTACCGGGAGCCCACAGGCCATTGCTTCCATTGTTGCCAGACTTTGCAAGTCGGCCTCTGATGGAATGGTGAAGAGGGTTGCGGTGCGTCGGAGCGTCAGTAGTTCATTATCAGGGACAAAGCCCAGGAAGCTGATGCGGTCGTTCAGGTTCAGGCTGGCGACCAGGGCGCGAAGATCTGCCTCTGCCGGGCCAGTGCTGACCAGAGCAACATGTGCCCGCTCTTGCATTCTGGCAACCGCGCGAATCAGCACATCAATGCGCTTCTCTTCACTCAGGCGGTTGACATGCAGAATCAGGGGCTGATCTACCGGTAGATTGAAGCGTTGCAATATAGCAGGGTCGGCGGGACCGGGCGTGAACCGCTTGAGATCGATGCCATTGGAGATGGCTCGGGCCGGCGCGCGCAATCCATGCTCATAGAGCAGATTCAGAGCCGTCTGGGTTGGCGCTGTCACATACTCACAGCGGTTACAGAAGGAGACCAGATAAGAGTATGAGATATTGCTGAAGTGTTTACCGATCAATGTATCACCACTCAGCGAACGGCTCATATTGATCGGGAGATAGTGATTTGTGGCAATAACCGGCTTGCGCAAGCCACCCGCCAGAATCTGGGCAATATTGCCCATCACAACCGGGGAATGAATATGGATAATATCCGGATCGCTTTTCTTCAGTAGTTTGCGTACCGGGAGAATCGGGAGGAAAGGAATGCGCAGCCCCTCGTACGTGGGCCAGTCGAAGGAGGCAAAGCGATAGACCCGCACTTTCTGCTCAATGCGGCGCACGTCGCGAGCGCCAGAGCTGGGAGCAACAACCCAGACCTGGTGACCACGGTTGGCAAAATCTACCGCAAGACCATGTACGACGGTCGGAACACCTCCGACCATCGGGGGATATTGATCTGTAACAAGCATAATACGCATGGCCTTGATTGCTCCTTCTGTCCTCTCCCCGATTCCTTCGGCCTTCTCAGGCGGCAACACCAGAAAATCGCTTCTGGTGTTGCGGGAGCATAAGCTTACGAAGCCTCACCGGTCTCTTCAGAAACAGGAGTTGGTGACGCGGCTTCTGTGCTCTCAGGCTCGACCTCAGGCAGCTCAACCTTAGGTGCAGCGGCTTTCGCAATGGGCTCCTCCGGGTCAATCTCCAGCTCAATGCCCTGGGGAAGCTTGATATCTTTCGCGTAAATGACGTCGTCAATGTTCTCCAGGACGCTGATATCGACGTCAATCGCAGGCACAATATCAGTGGCGCGACATTTGACGCTGAGCTCGTCGACAAGATGGAGAGGCACCGCCTTGAGATTCTTCACCGCTGGAGATTCACCAACAAAGTGCAGCGGGATCTTCACTGAGATCATCTCTTCCATGTCAACACGCGAGAACTCCACATGGAGGAGGTGACTGGACACGGGATCGTATTGTACTTCCTTAATCAATGCGGTCTGCACTTTCCCATCAGGGAGGCGCAGGGCGTAAATACTCTTGGTCCCGTGCTTTTTGCGCAGGCGCTCAAACTGTACTTCATCGAATTGGATCGGTCTGGATATCTGCTTGTGGCCACAGAGGTTTGCAGGGATAATCCCCTTTGCGCGTAATCGCTTAGTTGCTTTCCCCTGTACCTCACGCGGCACAACTTGCAGTTCTACCTGTTTCGCCATAGACCATATCTCCTTTCGAGTTGCTCACTTTCAAGGCTTCCCTGCTCACCGACTGCTGAAGGTCCTTGTAGTCAGGCCTGATAAGCAGCCTTTGTTTGATATACGAGAGGCGGAGCTATTTCGATACACCGCGCCTCGAATGCGAAGGTCACCCAGACCGCTTCTCAGGCTGAGATACTGTGTCCAGTCAAGGCCTTTCAGGAAAGGGTATGCCTTCCTGAAAGTGACTCTCCGGGTTGGCGAACCAAATTGAATCGTGATTACTTCTTTTTATTCCTTCTCTCTTGAAAGAAGTGTAAAAGTGTTTCTGCATCCATTGTATTTGGTACATCGCTTGCGCGTAACCATCCTTTGCGTGCAATACCTATACCATAGCGCATATCATCTAACCCTGCAAGAGTGTGGGCATCGGGGCCAATTGGAATCTTGACACCCTTGTCGCGAGCACGATGCACATAGCGCCAGTCGAGGTCGAGCCTGGCCGGGTTGGCGTTAATCTCGATGCAGACCCCGTGCTCGGCGGCTGCGTCGATGACCGCTTCCAGATTGATTGCATAGCCCGCACGTTCGAGGAGAATGCGCCCGGTCGGGTGTCCGATAATGTTGACATAGGGGTTCTCAATGGCGCGGATCATGCGCTGTGTTTGCTCGGTCTCGGATAATTGAAAGTTGCTATGGATGGAGGCGATAACGAAGTCGAAGCGGGCCAGAATCTCATCATCATAGTCAAGTGACCCATCGCGCAGGATATCGCACTCGGTGCCTTTCAGGATACGAAAACGCCCGGCATATTCGGCGTTCAGGCGGTCGATCTCGGCCCATTGCTCTTCCAATTCCTGGATGGTCAGGCCGCCTGCATAGGCCGCAACTTTGCTATGATCAGTAATCCCGATATAGGAATAGCCGCGCTCAATACAGGCTTCAGCCATCTCCTTAAGCGTATTCTTGCCATCGCTATAGGTGGTATGGGCGTGAATGATGCCCTGTAGATCATGTTCAGTGATGAGGTCGGGGAGCGCGTACCGGGTCGCGGCCTCAATCTCTCCCATGTCCTCACGGAGCTCAGGCGGAACATACTGCATATCAAGTGCCGCGTACATGTCAGCTTCAGTCTGGCAGGGGACCAGCTCCTCTTTTCCTTCCACGATCTTGAACAGGCCGTAATCGTTGATCGTCATCTGCATGTTCTGCGCACGGCGGCGCAGCGGAATGTGATGTTCGCGTGAGCCGGTGAAATGGTGCAGCGTATATGGGAAGTGGCTGTCAGTAACGACGCGCAGGTCAACCGCGATACCGCTGTGTAAGACAACGCTGGACTTGGTCGTGCCCTTGCCTGTAATGGTTGCGACCGAGGGCTGCGAGGTGAAGAAATCCATGATCTTCATGCGTATTGCGTCGTCGGCGTTATCGGCAACGCTCAGCACAATATCGATATCCTTCACGGTCTCGCGGCGGCGACGCAGGCTGCCTGCAACTTCTAACCGGACGACTTCAGAAAGCGTGGCCAGCGCGGCGCGGATCTGTTCGGCCTCGTGTTCTGCGACATTGATGCGGTGGCGCTCAGTATGTTTACTGAGGAAGTCGATGCCCTCAAGGATCTTATCCTGTGTCTTTTTGCCAAAGCCCGGCAGGTGAGCAACTTTGTTCTCCTTGCAGGCCTGTTCCAGCTCGGCCATACTGGTAACCTTCAGATGGTCGTAGATCGCGTTGATCTTTTTCGGGCCAATGCCGGGCAAGCGGAGCATCTGAAGCTTGATGGCGGGGGTTTGTGCGCGCAGCTCGTCAAGAAACGAAATGGTGCCTGTATTGATCGCTTCCTCAATACGCTTGATGATCGTTGGTCCCAGGCCGGGAGTGCCCTTGAGCTTCTTATCCTTCACAAGCTGCTCAATATCGCCGTCCAGCCCATTGAGCGCCCGGGTCGCGTTTTCATAGGCCCGCTGCTCATAGACATTGCTGTCTTCTTTTAAAGATAACAGGACACCGATTTCCTCAAGCATCCTGGCGATCTGTGCTTTGTCCATAACAACCTTCTTTCAATCTAAAAAGAAGTCAAAGTATTCTGGCCGTGCGGAAGAGACCTCAAAAGGATGACGCCCGCGCAGGTCACGATTGAGATAGCGCTTACAATCGAAGTGGACGAGGAGCCAGCAATACATAGGATTGGAGACAAAAACGGCATCCCACGGTTTCTCGTCTCCCATATCCAGTATCTTATTGCAGACAAAGCATTTCACCAATCCAGCTTCAACTGCTTTCTCATACCAGGACAGAACGAATGCGTGCATATCGTCCAGCGTCATATAGTCCAGACAATCGGGCGGATAGCCGAAGTCGACCGGATCCGGGCATTCACGAAAGTCGCTATCTGCCCGACTCAGAGCGACCAGCGGCGGCTTGACCGTGATTTTGATCTCGTCGTGTTCGGGATCGTCGCCGGAGGTCAGGACATCGGTCAATAGGAGCTTTTCCCGTGCGAACCAGTTCAGTAATTCGTTGCGCATTCTTTCTATTCTCACACAAGGTCACTTTTGTGGGTTTCATCTGTTTTGGCGCGTTGCCAGCGTTCCAGCCACTCGGCGGAGGTATAGGAAGAGAAGTCGCGTCCCTCCTCGCGTGCGAGGCGTTCCATGCTCTGAAAACGCTGTTTGAATTTTCGGTTTGCGTGGCGCAGGGCCTCCTCTGCATCCAGTTTGAACCAGCTTGCGAGCAAGACAACGACAAAGAGGATATCACCGAGCTCATCAAGCCGCTCTTCTGCTGTGTTGGCCTGGCGGAACTCCTCAAGCTCTGTTCCTAGCTTGGTGATGATCTCGTCCACTTGATCATAGCGGAAACCAGCGCGCATGGCCCGTTTCTGGTATTTCTGAGCGATCATAGTCGCGGGCATGCCCTGCGGAACACCATCAAGGAGCCCTGTTTCTTCAGGCTGAATGCCCGCCTGACGCTTCTCCTCTTTTTTGATCTCTTCCCAGTTCAGAGCGACCTGCCCGGCTGTCTCGGCCTCGGCAGTGCCGAAGACGTGGGGATGACGACGGATCATCTTCGCGTTGATCTGTTCATAGACATCGCCAAGCGAGAAGTCGCCTTCCTGCCGTGCTATTTCGGCGTGGAGATAGACCTGTAGAAGCAGGTCACCAAGCTCTTCGGCCAACTTTTCCATGTCATTTTCTTCCAGCGCCTCTACCACTTCATACGTTTCTTCGATGACATAGCGAGTCAGGCTCTGGTGTGTTTGCTCGCGGTCCCAGGGGCAGCCGTCTGGATCACGACGCAGGCGCATGGTAATATAGCGCAGGGTTTCGGGCAGGCGGAGCGAGGTAAGCTCATCGACGGGCGGGACATAGAGCGTACAGAGGTGATTGGTAACGTTGGTACGGTCCAGCTCATAGAGCGGGATTTCAAGGACCGGCTCCTCGTTTGCACTGAGTCCCGCGAGGCGAACCAGGCGGACCGGCCACTCATCCGGGTAGAGCTCGCCCAGAACTAGCTTGATATCACTGGCAAGGCGGCGGTTGTAGATCTGCGGGATCAGCAGAGGGGCGGTTGGAATGAGAGCGCCCGCAATCTCGTTACTTTCCAGAGCGGCGAGACGTGTAGCTTCTAGAATCTGAAGACCGCGGTCATAGGGATCAAGTGAAAGGAGTTCACAGACCGGCTCAAGCAGAGAGAGGCCGGCGACGATCCGGGTGGTGATTCCGCGTTCGCGGGCCTGCTGTACGAGCAGTTGTACCGAGGACTCTCCGATCAGTGGATGACCGGGCACTGCGTAGATAATGGGTTGTTGTGCCGCAAGCTGGCAGACCTCGGAAGCGATGCGCTCATAGAGTGTATCCCAGGCGTCTGACTCATCGTAGAGGTGGTCAAAAGACCTGATTTGCAGCTCCGGGAGCTCTTGCTTGAGGGCTGCAGCGGCAGGGTGCAAGGTGGTTCGGAAGTAGACGATCTGCTGCTGTTCGGCGGCTTGTGTGAGCAGGGTGTGCGCCTGAACAGTAAGATCATATATGGAACCCGGGCCTAAGCCCAGGATAGTCAGCATCGGTGTATTCATAAGCTTGGCTTGAAAACTCTCCTTCGTAGAAAGCACGTTTTAATTTTTCTTGTTCTTGAGTGTATTAGGCTGCGTAGCAGTATGTCAAATGGACTCAGCCTCGTGAATTGGCATTGTCACAACCTTAGCGACGTGTTATGCTTTGTAATGAAAGAATATCATGAGTGTTGCCCGCTCTTTTACGGGTAGCCCTAAGGAGGGACTAATACGTATGGCGTCCGCACAAAGCCAAAAACCAACCTGTCCTGAGTGCAACCAGGCAGATAAAGTTAAGACGATGCAGGCAGCATACGATTCTGGTGTTACTCGTTGTGCGCCTCCCGACATGCCAACGCGTAATGTGCCGATGTTCAAACCCATCGCTATTAGCGTGGTGCTCGTTGCTATCTGTGTGTTCCTGATTATCGTCTTGCTTGGAGGTATGGAAGCGCATCTTGACCCGACCATCGCTGTTATACTGGTGGGTCTCACGCTCGCCGTTACCGTGCTTGCATTGGTGCTTTCTTATATCGCCTTCCAGCGTGTGGTGAAGGGCGATAACGAAGCAGCCCTGCGTTTCCCGGCCTGGGATAAGGCTATGGAGCGCTGGAACAGCCTGTACTACTGCGCACGGGATAACGTCGTTTTTGATCCGAGCAACGGCCATGTTCTGAATGATGCAGAACTGGTTCGCATCCGCGCATACGATGAACTGGAAGCGCGTCAGGAAATGGCGGCAACTGCACGGCAGGCATAGTATTACTGTTCAAGCAACGTCCTTGAAAAGAACAGATGAACGGGAGCCTTGTACCGATAAGCTCCAATTTTTTACTTTTTCCTTGTTGTGCCTTGAAGCATTATAGCGGTGTTGTCGGGCAGCGTGCTTACCGAACAACGCCTTTTCCGTATTTCATGATGCATTCCGGACCGATGAAGGGAGGGAAAAGAAGAAGGCTCTTTTTTCCCTCCCTTGTATTATGCCACGATTCGTTGATTTTGGCCTCCTCACCCGCCAGCCATCATATTCTCATCGGTTGGATTGCGTATGATCCAGTTGGCCTGTGTCTCGGAGCCATATTGTTTCATTCGCTGTCGCTCTTCGTTACGGCGCGCCTGCTCATATAGGTTGTGCGCGGCTCTAGCTGGATCAAAGCTCATCGTTTGTTCAAGCTCAGGAGTATGTGCAATAAAGTCAAACTTCTCAGCGATGGAACGAATGGTGTGGGGATCGGTGATCTTCTCGTCCTGGATCAGTCGATACGCCTTGATCAGGACTCCCTCCTTGAGCTGTTGCACTGAGGGTGAGGTGGCAGACTGTGGAAGCACTGCCGCTTGTTCAAGGGTTGTCTCTCTGGCTGCTTCTGGGTCCACTGGTGTTGCTCCCTCAATTGGATCGCTATCGACGACATAGAGGCCACGCGGTACGATAGACACATCTCGAATTGTAATCCAGTTGATCTGTACCCCCCACAGAGCGACTCGCTCGACCATACGCTGATAGAGATAAGCATTGACGCGCTCCCAACGGGCATTAGAGGTGAAGTCATCGACCTGCGGATTCAAGACGGGCTCGCCTGTCAGCCCTTCCGGCCAAACAATGAAGTCCTCAGGGCTAAAGGTGGTGCCTATCTGCTGAAGCTCGACAACAAAGAGCTCTCGCAGGCTATGCTCCCAGTTGGAGACCTGCGTCACGGCTAGATAGGCATCTTCAGGGAGAAGCTGATAGGAAATGGTCGCCCGGAGAATCAGATCCTCATCGCGTGAGACCTGGACCCGCTGTACAGGGCTGATCCACTGCTTTTCGCCGGTGCTGAGCTCGTGCGTGATTTTTTCCCAGGGAGGCACAAAATGGAGTCCAGGATAGAGCGTGTGGTGATATTTCCCTGAGACATACACGACTGCAACATAACCATCCGGGATCTGGTGAAAGGTTCGGCGAGCCAGCAGGACACAGATGGCCAGCATCAGCACAAGGGCCACGATGCCGATAATTGGCCCATAGAGCGTAAAGCAGCCCACGAAGGCAAAGACAAACAGGCCGACCAGGCTGACAAGCATCCAGAGGCCGTTCTGGGTTCCCAGATAGTAGATGATAGTTCCCTGGACCAGCGCCAGGATAATCAGGAGAATGGCAATCGGCCAGAAAGCGCTTGCCGGAAACCAGGCCGTGCGATTGGCGATAGCAGGTAAAACGAAGAGAGCGGTGAGGCCACCAAAGAGGAGGGGAAGTCCGATCAGGCTCCCGTAATAGGTCAGGGTAGACCGAAGAGAGGTGGAGGCAGGTTCTACCGGCTCACCCTCTTCTTCATATCCATTGTATTCCTCTCCATCATCTGTGGTAAAGTCCTGGGAGTGAGGTATTTCCTCCTCAAGGAACTCTTGCTCATAATGCTGATCGTCCCGGGACCACGGCTGGCCCGGGCCTTTCCCGTCTGTAGGCATAGGAACTCACACCTTCCTCATGTCTCATTGCCAGGGACTCAAGCTTTCTGCATCTTCTTTTTTATACCACATGTACCGCAACCTCCGCCTCCTCCTTTTGCACTGCAACACCCGCCGCCGCCACAGGTACAGCTTGATTTTCCGCAAGCACAGCTTTTCTGAGAAGAGGACTGTTCATCTACGGGAACTTGAATGGTCACGCCGCTTTCCAGCATGACTTCAACCGAATTTTTTGGCACATTGACCGAAACGACCTTGCCGGGGCCGCTTGGAGTATCGAGCATGGTGCCGATTTGGGGCATCTGTTGCTTGGCCTGAATATAGTTGTCGTTTTCGTAGGCAAGGCAGCACATCAGGCGGCCACAGACACCGGAGATTTTCGTTGGATTGAGGGGAAGTCCTTGTTCTTTTGCCATCTTGATGGAGACGATACCAAAGTCGGTGATCCAGGAGCTACAGCAGAGCGTTTTGCCGCAGGGGCCAATACCGCCTTGAAGCTTGGCCTGATCGCGAGCGCCGATCTGTCTGAGTTCAATGCGGGTGCGGAAGGTTGCGGCGAGGTCACGAACAAGGCCGCGGAAGTCAACGCGTTCATCAGCGGTGAAGTAGAAGGTCAGGCGGCTGCCATCGAAGGTGTACTCGGCTTCGACCAGCTTCATGGGCAGGCGATGTTGAGCGATGCGTTCGGCACAGCGTACCATTGCTTCCTTTTCTTTGCTCTTAAAAGAAAGCATCATGCGGAGCTCATCTTCGGTTGCCAGACGTTGTACCGGCTTGAGAGGCTCGGTCAGGTCGCTCTCAGGGATCTTCTTTGAGGCGATTACCACGCGTGCCGCTTCGATGCCGCGCACAGTTTCGACAATCACATATTGTCCATTGTTGAAAGTCTGTCCCTGCGGATCAAAGTAGTAGATTCGGCCTGCCGGTCGAAAGCGAATGCCAACAACAACAACGTAATTATGTGTCTCAATCCCTGTATTCGTCGCCAGATTCATCGGCCACTCTTTACCTAGCTTCTAGGCTAAGAAAGGATGCAGCCGCGTTGCTGCATCCCTCTCCTCGCTCTTACATATCGTTTGTGAGAAGAATTGCTTCTGCCACTTCGCGCATTGATTTGCGATTGTTCATGCTGGCCTTCTGGATTTTGCGGAAAGCTTCCTGTTCAGTAAGTCCCTGTTTCTCCATCAGCAGCCCTTTGGCGCGTTCAACAATCTTGCGGGTTTCCAGGGTCTCGCTCAAACTTCGTGCTTTCTCTTCCATTGCCCGGAACTCGTTGTAGCGAGCAAG
The DNA here is from genome assembly GCF_059696735.1 of Thermosporothrix sp. COM3. Lineage (NCBI taxonomy): Bacteria > Bacillati > Chloroflexota > Ktedonobacteria > Ktedonobacterales > Thermosporotrichaceae > Thermosporothrix > Thermosporothrix sp. COM3. The sequence goes on from NZ_AP019376.1 coordinate 5,984,005, forward strand.
GGCAATTTCAATCGCAGGAGCAACCTCGCTCTCACGCAATGGCTTGACAATATAGTTCACGACGCCTGCTTCTTTGGCGCGGTCAACAAGGGGTTGATCGCCAAAGGCCGTGAGCAGCAGCACCGGTGCAATTTTCTCTTGTGTGAGAATTTCGGCGGCGGCAATGCCATCCATATCAGGCATGCGAATATCCATAATAACCAGATCTGGTCGTAGTTCACGTGCCAGATTGACAGCACTCTGACCGTCACCGGCCTCGCCGACTACCAGATAATTCTGCTTGGTCAGCACATCTTTCAGGTCCATGCGCTGAATAGCTTCGTCGTCAGCGATAATAATTCTAATTGGCATAAGGTCACCTCGTTACAGCCTTGGTATCATCCACCGAGACTCATTAGATAGATAACAGTTATGAATCCCCTCTCTATTAGTAATAGAGTATATCATAACCTGTTCGAATGAGTCGATAGGCAAACAGCTTGTCTCTTAAAAATAGGCTCGTGAGCGTTGTATCCTGCGCTGCACATCTCAGTTTTAGCTCTTCCATTAGAAAGCGAGCACCGGATAACTCAAGAGGACGCTACGAACCTCGTTTTCCGGAACAGGCTGCATCCAGACTCGGCTATGATTCCAGCGCTGTCAGTCAGGGACAGATCAGGCAACGTCGAGAACGGCATCTCCTCTCAGGATATGAGCAAGTTCGCGGGCTTCACGTGAGATCTGGCGCAACTGTTCGGTGCTGATAGTTTGACGCGCATCGGAAATGGCCTTTGCTGGATCATAGTGCGTCTCAATAATCAGGCCATGAGCGCCAGCGGCGATACTCGCACGAGACATCGCGGGGACTAGTTCGCGCTTGCCCGTTGCATGGCTTGGATCGATAATCACAGGCAGATGTGTAAGTTCTTGCAGGAGAGGAACGCAGGTGAGATCAAGGACATTGCGCGTCTGGGTGTCGTAGCTCCGAATGCCACGCTCACACAGCATCACGTTCGGGTTGCCTGAAGCAACGATGTATTCGGCTGCGAGTAACCATTCCTCAATGGTCGCAGAAAGACCACGCTTCAGGAGCACCGGGAGCTTTTTGCTGTGGCGACCGACCGCCTGAAGCAGGGCATAGTTCTGCATATTGCGCGCGCCGATCTGAAGCACATCGGTGTATTCTGCAACCGTGTCGAGCATTGCGATGTCCATGACTTCAGTGATAACGGGAAGTCCTGTCTCTTCGCGTGCCTCTGCTAGCAGGCGCAGCCCCTCTACACCCAGACCCTGGAACTGGTATGGAGAGGTGCGCGGTTTGAAAGCTCCGCCACGCAAGACCTGACCGCCAGCCTCCTTCACTTCGCGAGCGATCCGCAGGATCTGTTCACGATTTTCAACCGAGCACGGTCCCGCCATGATGACCGGTACAGATGTTGTACCACCGACTGTAACCGGCGTGCTGGAACGTGAGTTGCCAATGGTGATGCTACTGGTCTCTTGCTGGAATGTTCGGCTCACTAACTGGTAAGGAGTTTTGACGGGGGTAAGCTTTTCAACGGCGGGATGTTGGAGGAGGATCTGCTGCGCTTCGGGGTCAATCGCTTTGTTCTCGATCACAAGGACGTCACGACTGCCCATACTGGTACAGACAGCAGGTAACATACTATCTGCTAATCGATTCAACAACGACATCAATTGTGCGCGATCCTGACTGCTGGCCTGGCTGTTGATGGTGATGATCATGGTTCGCATCCTCTCTTTGTATCTTTGGTACGACAATTTCAGGTAAACAAAAAAGCAGAGGTTTTTTTTCCTCTGCTTCCAGCATGATAGCGTTTTTTGTGCTCAGCTCAAAGAGCCCACCATCATGCTGGAGGGCTAAACCAGTAATAAAAGTAAAACTGTGTGTTGTCGTTTCTCTGGTTCTGGCTGAGCATCGTTCTTACCGTTTTATGCTTTCTTCTCTAATCTTGCTTCTTCGGCGTATTCGCCGATACCTTTTTGTGATTCTGTAGCAATTATAAGGGGGTAATGCAAGGAATGTCAAGCCTAAAGGGGGGGAATAGCCAGTTGAGGGGTATTTCTTTTTTTTTCTTGCTTGCCTCATTGCACGATCTTTAAGATAATGGAAGGGAAGCGCTCGCGCGGGTGAGAGGGAACATGGAGAGGGGTTGACTGCTTTTTTGCAAGCAGAGAAAACGTGTCAGAGCGTTCACTTTTGTAAAGATTGTGGGTGGATATTCACTGATGAAGCAAGTACGACTTTCCGAGGGGTGGCAGCTCAAACAAAGAAATGCTTCGCTCTCGTTGATTGATGATTTTACCAGCCTGGATGGGTGGCTCTCCGCAAGCGTGCCGGGCGTGGTTCATCTGGATCTCTTGCAGCAGGGCCAGATCCCTGACCCCTTCGCCGGCACGAATGAAGAGCAATTGCAGTGGATTGGTGACTGCGATTGGCTGTATCGCTGTGAATTTGAGATCCCTGACGAACTGCGTCAGGCGCAGGTGGTGGAGCTCTGTTTTGATGGACTGGATACCTTTGCTACGGTCTGGTTCAATGGCACCAGGATTATCGGCTGTGAGAACATGTTCCTCTCGCATCGTGTGCCTGTAACAAAGCTGTTACGCCCTGGACGCAACACATTGCATATTCTCTTTGAAGCTGCTATGCCGCACGGCAAAGAGCGTGAGGCACAAGAGGGCGTGCGCTCGCTCTGGAATGGAGATTCCAGCCGGGTGTATGTACGCAAGGCGCAGTATCACTATGGTTGGGATTGGGGCCCGGTCTTTATGACGTCTGGTCCCTGGCGTCCGGTGCGGTTGGAAGCCTATGACGCTCGTATCGCCGAGCTGCATTGTCCAGCAAACGTGGCGGCCGATCTGCGGAGCGCAACCGTACCGGTGAGCGTCCAGATACAGTCTGCCGCCGCGCTGACTGATGCTGAACTGCATCTTGTGGTGGAAGCGCCCGACGGCTCACAGGTCACAACCGCAACGCTTCCTGTGACCGAAGAGGCCGAACTGCAACATACGTTTACGCTGGAAAACCCGCAACTCTGGTGGCCGCATGGCTACGGTGAACAGCCTCTCTATCGTGTGGTGGCAACACTGTGCAAGGGTGATGTCGTCTATGATGAGCGCTCGCAGCGGCTTGGTCTGCGGCGTCTGGAATTAATTCAGCGTCCTCTGGCCGAGAAGCCTGGCACCAGCTTCTTCTTTCAGATCAACAATGTGCCCATCTTCTGCGGGGGTGCGAACTGGATTCCGGCTGATTCGTTCCTGCCACGGGTGACGCCGGAGCGCTATCGTCGCTGGCTGCAACTGGCTGTCGATGCGAACATGAATATGCTTCGCGTCTGGGGTGGTGGTATTTACGAGGAGGATGTGTTCTATGACCTCTGCGACGAAATGGGACTGCTGGTCTGGCAGGATCTGATGTTTGCCTGTGCGCTCTATCCGGCCTCGGAGTGGTTCCAGGAGAGCGTGCGCAAGGAGGTCGATGAGAACCTGCGCCGTCTGCGTCATCATCCCTCTATTGTGATCTGGGCCGGAAATAATGAGGATTACCAGCTCGCGGCCTCTGAAGGGAAATATGATCCTGCTTTCCAGGGTGACTTTACACAGACCGAGTTTCCTGCCCGGGTGCTCTATGAGCGGATGTTCCCTGAGCTGTGCGCGAAACTGGACCCAACGCGTCCATACTGGCCCGGTAGCCCATATGCCGGAGCCAATCCCGATGACCCCACACAGGGTGATAAACATGCCTGGGGCATCTGGCAGACGCTGGAGCCCTATCAGAATTACCCGCAGTATGCCGGTCGCTTCGTCAGTGAGTTTGGGATGCAGGCATTTCCAGATGTGCGCACGCTGGCTTCGGTTGCGGAGAAAGAGGAGCTGTATCCGCAGAGCCGTACGCTTGATTTTCACAACAAGGGGCTCTATGGTCCGGAGCGCATCGCGGGCTATATTCAGCAGAATCTGCGCATTCCCGGAAACACACTGGAAGATTATATCTATGCGTCCCAGTTCGTGCAGTCGGAGGCTATCGGGGGCGCTATTCGGAGCTGGCGGCGGCTCTGGAGAGGTGAAGGGCGTGAAGAGACTGCGGGTGCGCTTGTGTGGCAGTTAAACGACTGCTGGCCGGTAACGAGTTGGGCACTGGTTGACTATGCGCTCCGGCCCAAACCGTCTTACTATACCATTCGCCGTGAGCTTGCTCCGTTCGCGCTCGGGATCGCTCATGCCGGACAGAAGCGAGTCGCGATCTGGGGGGTCAGTAGCCTGCGCACAGAGCAGCATGCTGAACTTGAGGTGCGAGTCTGGAAGCTGGATGGTACCCTTGTAACCGAGGAGAAGCGCCCGGTGACGTTGCTCCCGAATCAGGCAACCGAGTTGATGGAAAGCGAGCAAGAGCTGAACGGGAGCTGTGTGATCGCTGTGCGGTTACTCGTGCAGGGTGAGGTGCTGGCGCGCGCGTCGCTCTGGCCGGAGCCCTTCAAGTATCTGACGTTGCCCGATCCCGGGGTCACGGTGGAACGCCTGGATGAGCAGACCGTGCGTGTGCAGGCGCAGCGGCCGGCTAAAGGTGTCTACCTTACCGCAAATGATGGCGTCAAGTGGAGCGATAATATGCTTGATGTCTTCCCGGGTGATCCTCAGGTGCTCGTCGCGGAGGGCCTGGACGAGACCGAGATTACCGTGCGTAAGCTCTAATTTGCAGGTAGAAAAAAGGATGTCCCCTGTGATCTTGCAGCGGGACATCCTTTGACTGTCTGTTTAGCGGCGTTTTTCTTTGCGCTGTTGCAGGCGATACTGTATATAGAGATCGTCGTCAGCGCCCTTTTCTCCCTGTTTGATGGTTGGCTGTACACGCGGGGTCGAGCTCTCTTTGCTAGAAGAGGGCTTTTTCCCACGGTTTGTATTCGATGTTGTGTTGAAGCGTGGCAACAGATCGAACTTGACCAGAACAACAAGCAGAACGATAAGAGCGATAATAAAGATCAGGCTTGATGTTGTGATACGCAGCGGTAGGCCGAAAAGATGTTCGAGTAGAATGCGTTCCCATCCAAGCGCATTGGTAAGGGTGATGACGCCGTAGCTTAACACGTTGGCAACAAGCATATAAATGAGCAGGCCCAGGATCCAGCGAGTTTTAAAGAGCGGAGCTGGTTTAGATGGGCTTTTCGGCTTCTCCGCCTTTGTCTCCTCTTCTTTGGTGTCCTTCCCCTCGTGCTTCTGAGCCTTATTACGTGATGCACGGGCCAGGCGCGCCCGCGCTATCTCCTCCGGCTGCGTCTCCTGACTTTTTCCGACCTTTGAGAAGAAGCCGGGGAGGCGGCGACGTGATGGGGCCGGAGACTCCTCAACAGTATCAGCCTCAAGCGTCTGGACGGCGACAGCATGACTCTCCTCGGCTGCTGATGTGCTCTCCTCCGGTGTTGGTTCTACGGAATGAAGCACGCCCTCAGGCGAAGTCACGATCACTGCGCGCTGGCGCTTTGCTTTTCTTCGTCTGGTACTGACTTTGTACTCCTGGGTCATAGTTCTAGTTCTCCTGAACATTTCGCGGTTCGAGCGTATGCTCTCCGCTTATTGTGGGTTCTCGCTTTCGTTTTTTTCCTGCGAAACCTGTACTTTCGGTTGTTCTTCGTGGTATTGCTCACGTGGCGGTTGCTCAACAGGCGGTTGCTCTCTTCGCATTGGCTCAGCCGCATGCGGATAACCTGCATGTGGTGCTGTATAGGCCGGAGGGGGAGCGTAGATCGACGCGGCAGGCCCCTGACCTTGAAGATTCGCGTATGCCGGAGGCATCTGATATTGTTGTTGTTGTTGTTGCTGTGGGGGCTGTGGGACCTGGGGAACTGGTGGCTGCGCAGCTTCCAGCGCAGCAAGACCGGCCTGAGCTATATCATCATCACGGCCCGGGGCATTGCCTCCACTGACGCCGATGCCACCAATGGTTGCGCCATTGACACGAATGGGCCATCCGCCATCCGCCAGAATGAAATTGCCATCGGTCATCTGGGCCAGGCTGGAAGCGAAGCCAGGAATATGTGCTGCCCACTGGGCGACCGAATGGGTCGACTGGTTAAACATGACTGCTGTTGTGGCTTTGGCAATACTGATATTTCCGGTTGCCCAACCATAGGGGCTCATCATGCGCTCGAAAAGAACCAGATGTCCACCAGCATCAACAATCGCGATACTGACGGGGCTACGCAATTCGCGCGCGCGTTGTTTGCAGGCTTCCATGATTCTGCGGGCCAAGTCGATTGTAATGCTCACAGCCTAGAACTCCTTAAAATTTCTTATTTTACATAAGATAATGCTTCTTCAAGCTCTTTTTTGTCTGGCTCGAAAGAAGAAAGTAAGAAAAAGGGCAGCTCCCCGGATACTGGTTTTCAGGTGCAGTAAACGAAGCGAAAAACAGATTCTGTTCTCTTTCCCTCCCTTGCCCTTTCTGACCGCCGGACGCGTCACAGAAAGTGTGCAAGTGTGTGGCTTCATTGTACCGCACCTGAGGATGCCATGCAATGAGGTATATTTAGGCTAAAGATGCTATTTTGATGTATCGCGTCCGAGCAATGTAACCTTCTCCTTACGCCAGACGAGCTTGCTGTACTTCTCTTCAACAAGCTGGTGTGCCAGTTCCCATTCTGAGGCGGTTACATCTCCTGGCTCAAAAGGTACCTGTAATGCTTTCCCGAAGCCAATACAGAACGCTTCTGCCACTTGTTCCCATGTAGCCTCTGGTGCAAAGGTGTGGAGCGGCGTTGTTTTGGTTCGATAGACAGCCAGCGCCTCGGCGCGTGCATCTTCATCGGGGAAGCGAAGCAACTCAAAGAATTCTGATGCCCGGTCATCGAGTGGCAGTGAGCCCTGTTGAAGCAGTGATTCGTCTTTCCAGACTTGAGCGCTGCCCACAAGCTTAAAGCCTCCGCTGGTCAGATCCGCCTGCGTCGACGAGGCAAAGCACGCGGCAGAGGGATTTTTTCGGACGCGCTCGTCACTGATCTCGGCATGGATGCCAAGCCGCTCCAATGCTGCCAGCAATCCCTGAGAGAGATAGGCATAGGCGGCAACGACACCGGAAGGTACACCTTCACGCTTTCCGATCACGATGCTATAGGTAAATTCGTCGCGGTGATAGACGGCGCGACCACCTGTCGGGCGGCGGACCAGCGCAACGCCTCGCTGCTCGCAAACGTGCTGTAAAATCTCGCGTTCGATGCTCTGGAAACGCCCGAGCGAAATAGAGGGGCGATCCCACCGAAAGACGCGCAGCGTAGGCGGGACTTTTCCCTCGATATGGTGCAGAAGAATGGCTTCATCAAGTGCCATGTTCAACATGGCATCATGCGTGCCGGTATCAATAAAACGGTATGCTGATTGCATATGACTTTCTATCCTTTCGCATGGCCGAGAGGGCAAAAGTGGTATCAGGTTTTAGCCCTGTGCCTGACGGGCCCGGGCGGCTGCTTTCCACTTTTCTCGCTGCTGTTCACGAACTGCTTCTGAGGCGGGTTTGTAGCGTTCCAGGAACTCATCACGATAGGCGATGTAGTTTCCGGCGATAATCGCTTCGCGCAGTTCAGCGGCCAGACGAAGCATAAAACGTAGATTATGAATGGTTCCCAGACGATAGTACAACTGCTCTTCCGCACGCAGCAGGTGATGGACGTAGGCCGCGCTATAATTGCGGCAGGTGTAACAGTCGCATCCCTCCTCTATTGGACCGGAGGCGGTCCGATAGCGTGCGGCTTTGATGCTGATGCGTCCAGAACGCGTAAAGAGACCCCCGTGGCGGGCGACGCGCGTCGGGAGCACGCAGTCAAACATGTCCATCCCGAGCCCGACACCCATCACCAGATCTTCGGGAGAGCCAACACCAAGCAAGTGACGCGGCTTCTCGCGTGGCAGTTCGGGCGTGACATAGCGCAGCATCTCCCACATCGTGGCCTTTGGCTCGCCAACTGAAAGCCCACCAATCGAGAACCCGGTAAAGGGCATGCTGCCGATAATACGAGCGCTTTCACTGCGCAGCTCTGGCTCAAAGGCCCCCTGTACGATGCCAAACAGGGCCTGTTCCGGGCGCTGGCGCTCTTTTTCGATCAGGGCTCGTTCCTCCCACCGATGCGTCTGTTCCATTGCTTTGCGGGCTTCCTGTGGCGGACAGGGATAGGGTGCACAAATATCCAGTGGCAAAATAATATCAGCGCCTATCTCTGCCTCGATCTGCATCACGCGCTCGGGCGTCAGGGTGTGATAGGAGCCATCCAGATGGGATTTAAAGGTCACCCCATCCTCATTGAGCTTGCGCAAGTGTCCCAGACTCCATACCTGAAAGCCGCCACTATCGGTCAAAATGGGTCCATCCCAGTGCATAAAGGAATGGAGACCACCGAAGGTGTCAATTAGCTGCGAGCCGGGGCGGAGCATCAGATGATACGTATTTGAAAGGATGATCTGAGCGCCGACGGCTTTGAGCTCTTCCGGTGAGACACTCTTCACCGTTGCCTGAGTACCGACGGGCATAAAGATAGGAGTTCGAATGGTTCCATGAGGTGTGCGAAGCGTTCCCGCGCGAGCCCAGCTCTCAGAACACTCCGCGTCTATTGTAAACTCAAACACTGTTGACATCAATCTATCTTCTACTGAAAAAGGGTTTGTCAGAAGAAAAGGTATCGCTAACCTTCTCCTTATTGTCTCATAAACGTCAAGCATTGGCGAATCTTTAGCCCTGCCCGAGAAACAAACACATGCTTTGATGCGAGATGAGCCGCGTGCACCAGTAATGCTGGATAATGTCGAGTATAAAATATACATAAAAATACTGACCATATGGTACATTTAACCGTAAAACTACTTGCAAAACGTGAAAAGATGATGTATGCTGTTTTTCGGTATCCATCGCGGTCTCGCAACGGTGTCGCCCAGAGTACGAGTCCCACGCTGGTAGGGGGATAGACACACTGGTGCATCTGCTAAATCAAGGGCCCGGAGGTTTACCATTTTCGTGACACTTTAAGGAGGTCCTAGTTGAGCTTCGTTGACAAAACCTTGAAGTGCGTTGAATGCGGAAACGATTTTGTGTTCAGCGCCGGAGAACAAGAATTCTACCAGCAGAAAGGTCTACAAAACCAGCCTCGTCGCTGTCCTTCCTGCCGTGCCAACCGTCGTGCTGCTGCTGGCAGTGGCACTCGTACTGAACGCGCTCCGCGAGAAATGCATACGGTTATTTGTGCCGATTGTGGTACTGAAACACAGGTCCCCTTCCTTCCCAGGCATGATCGCCCTGTCTATTGCAGTTCATGCTTTGAGAAGCGTGGGTTGGCTCGCAGTCGAGCAGAGGCATAGGCTGTTCCCCTGGAATCAGGGAGCACGTTTCGCCTGACCGATGCTGCTATTTCGGCTGCATCACATTCGCAAGCGTAGAAATGATGGAGGATGAGGTCAGGGTCTGTTCCTGATCTCATCCTTTTCTCCTATCCCTTTCTTCCCCGCTCTTCGCCTGTTTGCTACATCTTCCTTCCCGTTCTGAAGGCCGTTTATGGACAACGGAAATCGGGAAAGTGGCTGGAATAAACGTGACGGCTTTCTCTGTTTATTCGTTTAAGAGCTAAGTATACTTTCTGGTACAGAGATACGACCCTGTTTCGGAAAGCGGGAGGTCCCTTGTTTATCAAGAATGGAAAGCTCACGTGCTCAGGTTCCCTATCTTTTCCGGGGTCTAGTCGACTCGTGTTATGATAGAGAGAAGAGAATTTGGCCTGGCTTGACACAGAATACAGGCTCTTTATAATAGAGGAATATTCTTTCGTTTGACGGACAAAAAAGAAAGTTTTCCCGCAGGGGAAGGCATCTCTTGCGGGTGTCTTGAATGGGATTTGTAGACGGTTTCTTTGAGACGAGGCACCCGGAAGAGATGCCTTTACCATTCACATCTTTTTTCTTGAGGGGGCGTTCTTTCTTTCCTTTTATCCTGTTTGTCACTTTTCAACACCCATAAACGTGACAAAACGATATGGAACAGTATACTATGTAAAGAGGAATAGTACGTCGTTTATGTAAAGCTGTAATTGTTTTTCGGGTTGTTTGATCCAATGGCTACCGATTCTGATAAAATTGTTGTTGATACGCACGAGGAACAAATTGTGCAGACCGCTCCCAGGCGGTCGATGCAGGTTGTGGAATCCAGAGTAACGATCGATGACCTCTTTGCCGAAGCACGGCAATATCTCTCGACCGAAGATCTGGAGCGGATTCGTCACGCCTACGAACTGGCAAATCTGGCACATAAAGGGGTAGTTCGCCGCTCGGGCGAGCCCTACATCCTCCATCCTATTGAGGTGGCGCTGCTGCTGGCAGGCATGCGCATTGACGCAGAAGGCATTATGGCGGCGTTGCTTCATGATGTTGTAGAGGATACAGAATATACACTTGATGATCTGCGTGAACAATTTGGTCCCCAGGTAGCCAATATCGTTGACGGCGTCACTAAGTTTGATGCGCTGGCAGGCCGCAAATTGGTTGAGGGGCAGCAACTGGAAGATGTACCCCTTTCTGTCGTCGACAAGCGCAGACAGCGTTCCGAAACGGTACGTAAAATGCTGGTGGCAATGGCCGAAGATCCCCGTGTGGTGGTGTTGAAACTGGCTGACCGCCTGCACAATATGCGCACCTTGAGCGCGATGTCCTCTGCACAGCAGCAAAACAAAGCGCGTGAAACCAACGAGATTTATGCGCCCCTGGCCCGGCGCCTGGGCATGATGCTGGTGCAGGCAGAACTGGAAGACCTTGCCTTTAGCTACCTTGAGCCGGAGAAATATCAGCGGCTCGCCCGTGAGGTGGAAGAGGAGGTCAAACGGCGTCTACCCTACATCAATGATGTCTGTCGCACCTTACGGGAAGAGATGAAACGTGCAGGTATCCATGCAGAGGTGCACGCCTGGCAAAAACATCTTGCCAGTATCTCCCGCAAGCTGGAGTATGTGCCTCGCCAGAGCAACGAGAACCCGCTGAGTCAGCTCCATGATCTGGTCTCGTTCCGGATTCTGGTCGACACCGATAACGAATGTTATCTTGCATTAGGCCATATTCACGCGCTCTGGCGGCCCAAAGATGGACGCATTAAAGACTTCATTGCCACCCCCAAACTCAACGGCTATCAATCCCTCCATACAACCGTCTTTTGTTTGCACGATCGCCTGGCTGAAATTCAGATCCGCACCCATGATATGCAGCGAACCGCCAACTATGGAATTGCCAGCTACTGGTATCTGAAAGATCGCATGGGCAAAGAAGGCTCGCCCAATAGCTGGAAGCTCTCCTATAAGGAGATGGTGGCCTGGATTGAGCAGCTTCGCCAATGGCAGCAGGAGCTTCCTGAGAGCGCTGACGAGTTTGTCGAGGCGTTTAAAGGGGATGTCTTCCAGGATCAGATCTTCGTCTTTACGCCAAAGGGTGAGGTCAAGGATCTGCCTCGGGGCTCCACACCGCTCGATATGGCCTATCGCATCCATACCGATCTGGGTGATCACTGTGCCGGTGCTCGCATTATCACCAACATGGATGAGAGTGGACGCCTGGTCACGCGCCTGGTTCCGCTGGATTATGAGCTCAAGGGCGGCGAGATTGTTGATATTATGACCAACGTGGCTGTACATCCCACCCGCGATTGGCTTAACTTTGCCCGCACGAATGCGGCCCGCAACAAAATTCGACGGTACCTCAAAACCTATGAACGCGAGATCAACCTCCAACTAGGACGTGAGCGCCTGGATCTGGCCCTCAAGACAATGGGTGCGACCGGGATCAATGAGCATATCGAACAGCTCTTGCAGCGTGTACGGGCAGAGGGGAGCGGAAACGCGCTTGCCCGCTATGCCACACTCGATGATCTCTATGTTGCAATGGGACGAGAGGATCTCAGCGTTGAGGAGGTCAAGAAGCTGCTGCTTCCGCTGTTGCAGCGCGAAGGCGAGATACGCGAGCCAGTGTGTACCGAGACTCCGGCTGTGGAATCTGGCTATCAGGAGAATGAGGCGGCTGACCTTGTCAAATTGGCTGAGTGTTGTTGTCCCATTCCAGGTGATACAATAATAGGTGTCCTGAGTCCGAATCAGGGAATGTATGTTCACCGTACGGATTGTTTACGTTTGAACGCTGTACGCGAGAAGAATCCGGGTTCGCTGGTAGAGGTTCACTGGCGGCAGCTTGCACCGGAGGCATACCTTGCACCTATTACGATTGTGGCGCATGATCGCTCTGGATTGTTGCGTGACGTTGCCGCGGTTGTGGCAGACGCCAGCATCAACATGACGACAGTCACTTCGACGACCAATGCTTCTTCACAAAAAGCGGTGATTACCGCCACGCTGGAAATAAGCGCTGAAGGGGTTCTGGATCAGTTGGAGCGTATTCTGCGGCGCCTGCGTCAGGTAAAGAACGTTGTGAGTGTTGACCGCTGCTTGACAAGCCATTAAAACCGATTTTCCTCGATGGCCCTCCTTCTTGTTTGGTAGAAGTAATGTGTTAGGGCTAGTCAAAATGTACCATGCTGTTTGCGTAAAGAAATGTTTTCCTGAGGGCAGCGTGTTAGTACTAAGAGAGGACCATCAAGTGTTTACTCGATGTACCTGGTAGTACTGTCAGTTGCCACGAAGTATGAGCAAAGCCCTTGCTGCTGGTATGGTGTTGAGGCTGGCTCACTCAAAACTGCGCTTAACCACTGTCTGCTGTCGTGTACAAAACAGGATGCTTGTTGCTGTCCCGAAACCAGCCCGCTGGTTGTTGTGAAACATTGTTTGTGACGAAAGCTGTAGGTACGGATTTTACTGAGTATTCTGGAGAGCTTACCTAGCATATGTATGGTCATGGTTAATATGTCTCTAGATCAACAAGTTGTGGCACGCGATCACTCAGAAGAAGAGAGAAGACTGCTTGCCCTGGTACGCCAATATGTGGCACCCCCAGACGACATTACAAAAATTGAACAGGCGCTCACGCTGGCAGTGCACAGCTATCAAGATCTTGTCGATGAACGTGGAATCCTTCTGATCGAGCATGCTCTTGAGGTTGCCCTGATTCTGGCGCAGATGCATATAGATGCGATCGGCGTCATGGCTGGATTGCTCTTTGAGGCTGTAGATGCGGATCTTCTCCCTCTTGAACAGGTAGAAGAGATAGTTGGTAGCTCGACTGCCCATGTCATCTATAGCATGGAGCGATTTAACATCCTTGAACGGCGGAAACAGAGCGCACTCAGCGCCCAGAAGAGCAGTGAAGAGGATGCCAGTAGTCCAGGTGTTGCCAGTAGCACAGAGAATAAAGAGAGCAAGAAGCCGCGTGTTCGTGAGGCGATGCGTCGGCAGCAGGCCGAAACGGTGCGCAAGATGTTTGTCGCGATGGCTGAGGACCCCCGCGTTGTCGCTCTCAAGCTGGCATACCGGCTACATACAATGCGCTATATGTGTAAACCTGACTATCAGGGGGATCAGCAGGAATTGCTGAACCTCGCACAGGAGACGCGTGAGATTTATGCGCCTCTGGCCGGGCGTCTGGGTATGTCGCGCATTGAGAGTGAGCTAGAAGACCTCGCCTTTAAGATCCTTGAGCCAGAAAAGTATGAATGGGTTCGTGGTATTGTTGAAGCCGAGAGCAAACAGTGGCGCTCGTATGTGGACCGTATCTGCGATGTCTTACGCAAAGAAATGAAGGCTATTGGCGTGAAGGCTGAGGTGTCCGGGCGTGTCAAGCATCTCTGGAGCTTTTATAAGAAGCTGGAACGGAATGCCGGGGATGTCGGAGGGGATCTGGAGGCTCTGAAGGCCGCAGCCGATGTGAGCCAGATTCATGACCTGATAGCGTTTCGGATACTGGTTGATTCTACCACAGATTGTTATGTCGCCCTCGGCCATGTTCATAGCCTCTGGAAGCCGAAGGAAGGACGCATCAAGGACTTTATCGCAAATCCCAAGCCGAATGGCTATCGCGCGCTGCATACCACAGTCTTCTGTCTGGATGATCAGCTTGTCGAGATCCAGATCCGCACACATGAGATGCACGAGATGGCCGAATATGGTGTCGCGATGCACTGGCATTATAAGGATGTCGGTGACACGGCCTCATCTTCTGCGAAGGAGCTCCTCACCTGGATTCATCAGCTTGCCGAGTGGCAGCAGGAGCTACGCGCCTCTGGCAATACCGATAGCGAGTTTGTGCAGGCGGTGAAGGATGACTTCTTCGAGGAGCAGATCTTTGTCTTTACGCCAAAGGGCGAGGTAAAAGATCTGCCGGTTGGCTCGACGCCGCTGGATTTTGCCTATCGCATTCATACCAAGATTGGCGATAAGTGCGCGGGAGCGCGCATCATTACCCATGTGGAAGGGGCGGACGGTGATCGCCTGGTATCGCGGATGGTCCCGCTGAATTATGAGCTGCAAAGTGGCGAGATCGTCGATATTGTGACCAATCGAAGCGCCCATCCTACCCGGGACTGGTTGAACTTTGCGCGAACGGCTGCTGCTCGCAATAAGATCCGCCGCTATCTGAAGACGCACGAGCGTGACATCAACATTCAGATCGGGCGTGAGCGCATTGAGCATACCTTCAAAACGATGAACCTGCGGGGCGTTGATCTCATCAATGAAGAGATTGAGAATATGCTGTGCAGTGAGCTGAAGATGCAGTCGTTTGATGATATTCTGGCCGCTGTCGGCGCTGATGATCTCCGGGCACATACTGTGTGTGCGAAGGTGCAGGAACATCTCCAGGCCCGCGAACCGAAGGAGAGCAAAGAGCCAGAAGGAAAGGTGACGCCACCGTCTTCCACACGTCAGGCGCCTGCGAATCTACAGGTAGCGGGCGTTGAAGGCCTGCTGACGAGGCTGGCCAACTGCTGCTATCCTCTGCCCGGTGATGAGATTGTTGGCTTTATTAGCCGGGGCAAAGGTGTCATTGTGCACCGTGCTGACTGTCAGAATATTGCCCGTTTAAAGGGAGGGGAGAAAGATCGCCTGATTGCCGTGAACTGGACGGGCATGAGCCAGACGCGCTATCACGCCCCGATCATTATCCTGGCGCGTGATCGCCCTGATCTGATCCGGGATATCGCGACCGTCATTTCTGAGTACGGGATTAACCTGAACGCCTTCCATACGCGTCAGGGGCTGAGCCGCGAGCAGATCATTGTGAGCGCGACGCTGGAAATCAATAACCTTGAGATTCTGCCTCGCATCTTTCAGCGGCTTGAGAAGATTAAGGATGTGCTCTCAGTTGAGCGCGATACGGGGAAGAAGATCAAGAGAGAGGAGTAGCAAGGCAAGAAGGGATGCCCTGGTCGCTTACTCGTTGTGGATAACACGATGAAGTTGGTAGAAAGAGTGTATGAAGGGCTACTACCCAGGGCATGCTTTATTATAAGCGGTACGTGTAAATCTGTGAATTGCAAGATATGTTACCGCAAAAAATGCCCCGACTCTATGCTCAGAAGAGCCACGATGTTCCCAGAAATGAGTAAAGTCCCCACGGGAGGATGGATCGAAAAAGATACCGCCCTCCTGTGGGGACTCACCCAGCAGGTGTTTCTTTTTTTTAGAGGATGTGTTTTTTTAGCCGCGCAGGCGTTCCAGCACGGGAGGCTGGCGAAGCTTTGCCAGTGCGCCCGCCTCAATCTGGCGTACACGCTCACGGGTGATACCCAGTTCGCGGCCTACTTGCTCCAACGGATGCGCCTGACCATTGCCCAGACCGAAGCGAAGCTGCAAGACCAGTTGCTCACGTGGTGTCAACACGGATTCCAGGACGCGTTGTACCTCATCCTTAAGGGTCTGGGTCGTAGCCAGTTCCTCCGGCGAGGCCGACTCGGTATCTGGCAGGACGTCTCCGAGCTCCTGGTCATCGTCTTCACCAACAGGTAGTTCAAGCGAGACCGGTGCGCCTGGTGCTGCCTGGAGCTCCATCATGCGGACAGGGTCCAGTCCAGTAGCCTCGGCTAGTTCCTGCTCGGAAGGCTCGCGGCCGAGCTCCTGAAGAAGGCGTTGACGCTCGCGGCGAATTCGGTTAAGCGCAGTATTGACATAGACTGGAAGGCGAATGGTACGACCTTTATCTGCAACAGCTCGACTGATGGCCTGTCGAATCCACCAGGTCGCGTGTGTGGAGAAACGGTGACCGCGGCGCCAATCGTAGCGCTGAACGGCGCGAATAAGCCCGATATTTCCTTCCTGGATCAGATCAAGCAGAGTCAAACCACGACCGACATAGCGCTTGGCAATACTGACGACAAGACGCAGGTTTGCCAGAATAAACTGTTTCATTGCGTCGCGATCGCCCGCCTCAATGCGCTTGGCTAACTCAATCTCGCGCTCGTGGGTAATCATCGGCACACGGCCAATCTCGCGTAGATAAGTCATCACTGCATCGGATTCACCGGCGTCGGCAGCATTGACCATATTTTCGTCATGATCTTCTGAGCGACGACGTCGGGTACCGGAGCGGCGCATATTACTGGCCTCTCCTGTCTCAATAGATGGAATGGCAAGGATGGGCTCATCTAAATCGTGGGAATCAGCGGAGGTGACATCATCGTGCTCATCTTCTATGACAAGCGAGGCAGAATCATCAGCAAGGTCAAGAGAACCAGGCTCCAGATCGTTTAAAGCTTCATCCTCATCCAACTCAAGGTCATCATCTTTAAAGTTCTCTGGAAGATCATCCGCCGCTGTATAGTCAAGATCCTGTGCAAGCAGATCTTCGACAGGGTCAAACCGCTTGTTCGGATCTGAGGTTTTCTGAGATTTATGGAAATTAAGCGTAGATCCTGTCGCACGCTTTATGTCTATCATTGTGCGCCCTCCATGAAAAATTGTATATCCTAAGCAGCAAGATATAGGTCTGTCGGTCTGGTCCTACACTCAACTCAGGAAAGCGAGCCTTCTCCGGACCATTCTGTCCGAGCGCCGAGTGGGAGGAATGCAAAGACGTGCAAATTAACTCCGTTGGTTGTTTGTCTGCTTAATATTGGTTTATTGCTACACTTAACAGCCCAGAAAGAGCTGCTGCTACATTAAGAAAACACAGTCAGGCCGGAATTTATTCCTACTCCAATTATAACGCATGCTTCCCTCTCATTCTAGTCCTTCTGACTCATTTTTGAGCTATACTCTGGTGAAAATGTACAAAACCGTATAAAATTTATCCTTTTTAGTGTATACGTTAGACATCATTCCAGAGTGGCATTTAGGCTCCCCTGGGCGAGCAAACGCTTCAATGAGAAGTCATGGCGGAGAAAGAGGATGCATGTTTCTACTCCATTGTATCGGCATAAGAAAATGTTTCTATACTTTCCTCTATTATCCAGAGCATGTCAATATGCTCTGCCTCTTGATAATGCGTGTCTGTTGTTGTGACATACAAAAGGATGTACAGGTGAGTGTGAAATGTTTTGTATTGAATGAGGGGCTTTAAGGGTAAAGTGGTTGCTCTGCCGAAGAGAGAACGATTATAAAGTGAGAAATAGACTCATGATAGATGAAATATAGATGCACCAAACGCTGAATGAGAGAATAGATCGACCTTTGGCATGCTTGAAGCCTCCGTACAGAAATGATAGAGCGGCATCTTTCTGATCAGGTTGGGACGCGCCTGATACCGCTTTCCTGTGCCAGAGCCCTCATACTTGACGCCTCTGTATCCATTCTCTAGAATAGCAATATGAGTGATATTGAGAACGGCTTTCAAGTAGCTATTAAGCGAGTTGATCCAACTCTGCCCTTGCCAACCTATGCGACCGCCGGTTCAGTCGGCTTTGATCTGTTCTGTCGTGAAACGATGACTATTGGTCCTCGGGAACTGGCGTTGATCCCTGCCAATGTGATTGTGCAGACGCCGCCGGGCTATATGCTGATGCTGACTATGCGCAGTAGCACGGCGAAACGAAAAGGCCTGCTAATGCCCAATGGTGTCGGGGTGATCGACCAGGATTATTGTGGAGAGGGGGATGAGCTGCGTATTTCCGTGTATAACTTCCGGGATGAAGCAGTGATTGTTGAACGAGGTGAACGGATCGCGCAAGGCATCTTTGTTTCGGTAGCGCAAGCACACTGGCGTGAGATCGACGAAGTTGGTACAGGGCGAGGTGGTTTCGGTAGTACAGGTGTGTGATGGCGCTCAAAGACTTCTATGCTATTCTGGGTGTACCACGAACTGCCACGCAGGAGGAAATCAAGCTGCGATATCGCACTCTTGTGCGGCAGTATCACCCGGATCTAAACAAAGAGGCGTCGGATAACCGTATCAAAGAGCTCAATGAGGCCTACGATACGCTTGGAAATGAGGCGAAGCGCGCTCGCTATGATATTGAGTTTCTCGAAGAGATGCGCTATCGCTTGCTCCGCGAGGAGATCCGACGCCGGAAAGAAGCTGCACGGAACAAGCAGAAGATGACCTGGAAACAGGGGTTCTCCGGCTTTTTCCGTGAGCTGAAAAAAGAGATGCGGTAGATCTCTCAGGCTATCAGGCGCATTGCGCCATCAGTGCTTCGATCTCCTCAATGGTCTTCGGTGCATCGAGGGTGATGTTTTCACAGCCATCTTCGGTGACGATCACGTTGTCTTCGATGCGAATGCCAATGTTGTAGTAGGCCGGATCGATGCCCTCTGTTCCTTCTGCGAAGTAGAGGCCCGGTTCGATGGTGAAGACCATGCCCGGTTCAAGCCTGACGTCCTCATCCCACAGACCGGAGCGTTTGTAGGGTCCTTTGTCATGCACGTCAATACCGAGCCAGTGGCAGGTAGCGTACATGTAGAAGGGGGCATAGGCTTTATCCGCGATCAGTTGCTGGACCTCTCCCTTCAGAACTCCCAGTTCAATCAGGCCCTCAACCAGAATCTCAACCGTGCGGTTATGAATATCGGTCAGAGTGATGCCGGGTTTGACCATCGCGATGGCGCTTTCCAGCGCGTTCAGCACAATTGAGTAGACCTTCCGCTGTGTCTCGGAGAAGCGCCCATTGACGGGATAGGTACGGGTGATATCAGCACTATAGTATTGATATTCACAACCGGAGTCAATCAGCACAAGGTCACCATCCTGCATCTGGCGGCGGTTCGTATCATAATGCAGAATAGTGCTATTGGCTCCTGAGCCAACGATAGGCGCATAACCGTGCCGGGGTGACCCGTGTTTCTGATAGACATATGAGAGAATGGCTTGCACCTCGTATTCATGCATTCCCGGTTTCAAGGCCTTTAAGACCTCGCGATAGGCTTCCGCGCTGATTTTGGCCGCCTGACGAAGGATATCCAGCTCCTCGGGTGACTTGCGGACGCGCATTTCGCTGAGAATGAACTGCGGATCGATGATCGCCCGGGGGGCCAGTCCCTTGCGTCGGAAGCGCTGAAGCAGTTCAAGCAGGCTGGTATCGTAGTTGGAGGCTGTTCCGCTGCTATAATAGAGATTTTTGCATCCTTTGATATATTCGGGGAGCTTCTCATCAAGCTGATCAAGCGAATAAGCCACATCCGCGCCATAGTCTTTGACGGCACCTTCGGGGCCTGCACGGCGTCCCGTCCAGGTCTCCATTTTGGGATCACGAGGAGGAACAAAAAGGATAAAGTGGTGCTCCGGGTGTTCGGGGGCCAGCACACAAATAGACTCCGGTTCCTCAAAGCCGGTTAAATAATAGAAGTTGCTGTCCTGACGATAGGCGAACTCCAGGCTATCGCCGCTCCGTTGATAGGGGGGACAGCTTCGGAAGATGGCAACGCCACCATCCATCCGCTGCATAAAGGTGTTTCGACGAGCTGCAAATGACATTTGGGTTTTATCCTCCACATTTCAAGAATTAATAGGGATGCATGCGCTCAGGAGATGGCCCATCCTTTCCCATCAGGGCCTGCTGTAAGCACTTGTGGGCCTTTCCTGGTAATAGCAACAGTATGCTCGAAATGGGCGCTGGGAGAGCCATCGGCGGTCGCCAGTGTCCAGTGGTCGGGAAGTGTCTGGAAGGATCGGCTACTATAGCTGACCATTGGCTCAATCGCGATCACGAGACCGGGCTGTAGCGGGAAATCCCCATTGATCTGATACTGACGAGTATAATAGTTTGGCACCTGGGGCGGCTCCCACATCTCTGAGCCGATACCGTGACCAACCAGCCCTTCGAGGACCTCAAAGCCCGCCTTGTGGACAAAATCTTCGATTCGCTGGGCTACCTGGCTCCACATCCGACAGCGAGGAATGGCTTCAATCGCGATTTTCAGGGCCTTTTCCGTGACCTCAAGGAGTTTCTGTTTCTTCTCATCGACCTGTCCGACGACGTAGGTGGTTGCGGCGTCCCCACACCAGCCATTGAGTTTTGCGCCAATATCGATACTGACAATGTCGCCTTCTTGCAGGCGACGGGACCCGGGAATCCCGTGTACGATTTGCTCGTTCACTGAAATACAGGTTGCGGCGGGGAAGGGAACTTTTCCGGGAACACCTTTGAAGAGTGGAGTCGCGTTCTGTTCACGAATGCTGCGTTCGACGGCTTCATTAATCTCAGCAGTGGTAATGCCCGGCTGGATCAAGGCGGCGGCGGCCTGATGCGCATGCCAGACGACCAGGCCTGCCTTGCGCATTGCGGCTATTTCCTGGTCACTTTTCAGATACAACATAGACTGGCTCCTGAGACTCTAGCGTTGAATCATGAAACGGTTCTGCAATGAATACAATAGACTCTAGAAGCGGCCTCATCTGCTTTCATGGAATTTGCTGCCCTGTGAAGCTATCCATGAAGCTGAAGCCTGCCCTTCTCTCTCATCTCCCGTCGAGGAGGAGATGTGCAGCAGTTCTTTGAGAGACTGCCGGGGATTGAAACTACGTTCATGATGAAGGGAAACAGATAGATAAAAACGAAATACTGAGGTGTATCATATCTCAGTATGGGTGAACTTGCAAATAGATAGATATAGCTGTAGCGGGCAGCAAGGTGGGAAAACGAAAGGGCAATCAAGAGCAAAATAGCCGTGGAGGAAATTCTATGATTGCCCTTTTTCGTTCGTTCTCAGGGTTGTAGTAGATTGTGCAAGGTTCGTTCAAAGATTGCATAGGCTCGCTGATCGAACAGAACAAACTGCACTTGTTCCAGGCTGGTTGGTTGCTGTAATTGTTCAATCGTTGTGCGCAGCGCGATCAACGCCGCTTCTGGCAGCGGATAGCGGTATGCTCCCGTGCTCAGTGACGGGAAGGCAATACTTTTCACGTGATATTGCTTCGCCAGAGCAAAACAGGCCTGATAGGCGCTTTTCAGCAAGGCCTCAGGGTTGGGGTGATGGCCGTAGACAGGGCCGACGGCATGAAAAATATAGCGAGCCCTCATGTACCCTGCCGAGGTAGCAACCGCACTTCCAGTCGGGCAGCCTCCGATTCTCTGGCATTCCTGTTTGAGCGCTGGACCTGCTGCACGGTGGATTGCTCCATCGACACCGCCACCACCGGTGAGCCCAGAATTGGCCGCGTTGACAATCGCTTCGGCTTCTACCTCAACAATATTGCCTTGAAGGAGAGTAAGCGCTGTTTTGTTGATCGTTTTTGTGAGCATACGCGATCGCTTTTCTCGCCACTGATAGAGTCGCTCTATCAGCGGGCTGACGTTTCAAAAAGGAACCATGCAATTATGAAGAAGATTTGACCCCCTGGCAAGTGGAAAAGTGAGCACTCTTCCGCTTGCCTCCGAGTATCTTGCCAGGGGTTTTTGCTGCTGGCAGTGAGCATGGTTGATTGTTTGTTTGTTCTTTTGCTTGTTTGTTTGTTCCAACCCTCAGCAATGCTAAACACTGCTGCAAGGCTCACCCTGAGAGGTGAGGGAGGAATGCAGGCTTTCACTCTCGTTCATGGAATCAAAGGCCTCAAGAGATTCCTCGCCACAAGGCGAGGAGTTCCTGACGGAGGTTTGTTTGTGACCCGGTCTGTGTCTTCCATGAAAGCGAGTAAAGTCGCCTACAAAACCTCCTTATTTCTTTCCTGAAACCGTTTTGTCCTCTGGGAAAGTATGCGTTATTTTTTGAGAACAGCTTCTGACAGTTCTTTTCCGGGAGAGAAGCGCACACGCTCTTTTGCCGGAACGATGATCTCTTTTCCGTCGCGTGGATTGACCCCTTTGCGCTCCGCGCTGGTGCGTACCTTGAAGGAGCCAAAGCCGACCAGACGAACCTCGTCGCCGTTTTCAAGCGCTTCGCGGATTGCGTCTAAGGTCGCTTCCAGCACTTCTGCGGCTTGCTTCTGTGAGAGTTTTGCCTGTTTGGCGATACGCCGTGAAAGTTCTTGACGACCAATAGTCTGAGATGTTGTGGTTTTTCCTTCGGCCATAGGTACTTAATCCTCCTTGCAACTATCATTTCTGTCGCTCTTTTTGTAGTTTCAGTGGAATAAGGCTGAGCTTTCCTTATCCCCGATATTACCGGGCTTCTAGAGCGACACTACAACCTCACTGCCGATAGGCAGTATAACACGCGAATTTGAGAAATACAAGCGTGTCACTATGGATAGAGATTTGAATATATATAGTAAATCCGCTCCAGAAGCGGGATCATATATGTTGGAGCGGACGAAAAATGGCTTGAAAAGCGGGTTGTTTCCTGCTCATTTTTTGAGCGATTTTTGCTCGATTATATTGCTGTGTATTGCAGAAAATCCTCGCTCGATTGCTGTAGATGTACCTGTTGCTGTGCACGTAAATATTCCAGATGGGCGACTACCTCTGCTACTGCCATGCGCCGCGTCTCATCGTCTTTCAGGCGGTCGCCGAAAATTCGATCTGTAATAGTAGCTGCCTGCGCAGGACCATCTGTAAGCAGATGTAGAATTTGGTTGCAGCGCTTCTCGTGATGACGGATAAGGTCGGCTATTCGTGCCTCAGGATGGGCGAACGGTTCTCCATGTCCGGGGTAGACGGTGTGGATGGGGAAGGTTGCAACCTTTTGCAGAGAGTTGAGATAGTCACCCAGTGGGTTTGGTCGATCCTCTTCTGTGTAAAGGCCGATATTTGGCGAAATTCGGGGCAGAATATGGTCAGCCGCAAGAAACACCCCATCTGTCTCTCGAAACAGGCAAATTTGCCCATCTGAGTGCCCTGGCGTCCAGATCACACGATAGGAGGTGCCCGCCAGACTGATCTGCTGTCCATCTTCAACCGGGGTGATCTGTTCAACGCGCGGGACACGAATCAACTGACGCATGATACGCGGCTCAACCTTTGTGTACCAGAGCTCGGTTCGCGGGAGCCCGTGACGTGCGAGGAAGTGGGAGGTCTTTGCAAACCGTTCCGCCATATGCTCCATCTGAAAATAGTGAAGTGCAGATCTATCGATGGAGTGCATATAGACGGTGGCCCCGCTTGCCTCCTGAAGCTCCGCCGAGAGGCCGACATGATCCGGGTGATGATGAGTCAGCACTATGGCGTGCAGGTTGCTCAGGGAGAGTCCCGCCCGCTTTAGGCCCTCTGCCAGCGCTTCACGGGCCGGCGGGGTGCCCATGCCGGTATCAATCATAGCCCATCCATGCTCACCAACGATCGCATAGATATTAACTGTGCCGAGTGGGAATGGGATCGGGATCTCAAACCTGATGATAGTATCGTTATTTCTGCTTGTCATGCCTTTTAGTATAGCATATCATCTTCTCAATTAACTGTTTGCCAGGGAACAACTTTTCTCCTGCCCTTAGAAACAGGAAGAGCAAGCATGAAACAATGGATCCCGGGCAGCGGAGCAATGGTAGTGCTTGCTTCTGTTTTTTGCTGAGATGTGCCTGAGAATCCAGTATTTAGAGGAGGGAAATACAGGAATACTGCATCCAAATCTTCCGTTGATTCTGCTATAGGTGTAATCTCAAAAAGGGGTATAGCAGGAAGATTCTAGTGCAGACATAGTTTACGCTGAAAGATTTGGGCGGCCCGCTGTCAGAGAAGCATGAGCACTTTATGTTCACATGTGGAACAAGCAAGAGCAGGAAAAAGAGCGCAACCTGAGCTTCCTGTCAGGTGAACCGAGGCGGTTTGCCAGAGATACACACAATATTCTATATGATATCTAATTGTATATATGCATTCGCCTAAAATAGGTATTTCTCTATCGTGTTGTTACTACTGAACAGAGAGTTTTCCACAAGTTATCTATGACTGAGCCGAAAATTCATTGTTAAGACTCTTTTCTGAAGTGCTCTCTGGTGTTACAATAAACTGGAGGAAAGAGGGAATTTTTCTGGTGAGCCTGGCCCGGCTATGCTTGATGGGTGGCGCGAGACGCCTGTTTCTGCTAGAGTGTCAGAAACATGGCGGAGGCTTCTGCTATTTGTAAAGGCATGAGGACATGTCTATCTATCTACGCGTCAGGAAGCCCGATGGGTACTGCCCGACAAGTAAGCGTGCGCTCCGGGCACTACCAGCAGCAAGTACAGGAAAAACGATACAGGGGAAAGGGTATTTCCCTTTGCAATACACTAGAGAACAACAGATGATTATGAAACAAACGCAGCATGTGCCGGTGATGATGGATGAGGTGCTGACCTATTTGCAGCCTACAGCGGGAGGAATCTATATAGATGGGACACTGGGTGGTGGCGGACATACCAGAGCCATTCTTGAGCGCAGTTCCCCTGATGGACGCGTGCTCGGCATTGATACTGATTGTCAGGCTATCGCCCGGGTGCGTGAGCAACTCGCTGATTATGTTGAACAGGGTCGCCTGCTTCTTGCGCATGGCAACTTTGCCGATATGCACCGGTTTGCCGAGGAGGCACAGCTTCCCTTTGTGCAGGGAATCCTGCTCGACTTGGGCTTCTCTTCCCATCAGATGGATAGCCCAGAAAGAGGCTTCTCGTTCAACGCCGAGGGCCCGCTTGATATGCGTCTGAACCGTGAGCAAAGTATTACTGCTGCCGATCTGGTGAATACGGCCAGCGAGGAAGAACTGGCAGATATCTTCTGGCGCTATGGTGAAGAGCGACGCTCGCGTCAGGTTGCGCGGCGTATTGTACGCGAAAGGGCGAAGCAGGCTCTCACGACCACGGCCCAACTGGCGCGACTGGTTGCGGCTGAGGTGCATGCAAAACCGGGAGCAATTCATCCGGCGACCCGCGTGTTTCAGGCGCTGCGGATCGCGGTTAACCAGGAACTGGAACGCCTGACAGAGGCGCTGCCGCATATGCTTGACCTCCTCAGTGCGGGGAAGGCCGAGGGGCCCGCGCCCCGGATGGTGATTATCTCGTTCCATTCGCTAGAGGATCGCATTGTCAAAGATTTTATGCGGCGCGAGGCTACAGACTGTATCTGTCCGCCTCGAATGCCGGTCTGCGTGTGCGGACATAAAGCTCGTTTGCGTATTGTGACGTCGCGGCCTGTTGTGCCCGGAGAACAGGAGGTAAGCGCCAACCCGCGTGCACGGAGCGCGAAATTGCGTGCAGCAGAAGTGATCATCCAGTCGTAGTCTGTTTCTTTGATCCTTGTAGAAGAGATGTCTCCGAACCGGCAGCTCGAAGGAACAAAAGGCGTTATGAGTAAAGAGCATAGAGAATCGACAAAGCGAGCTCCTACAACACCTGTTCTGGCGACGAGGCGGCGTCGCCAGCTCCATCCATTCTTCTTTCGGATCGGGCCTGTTACTCTCTGTATTATCAGCCTTCTTCTCATTGGCCTGATGGCTGTCCTCTATTTGAGCCAGCAGGGACGTGCTGTGGCTGCCAATCAACAGATACAGAATCTGCGTCTGGCACAGAAGGAGCTGGAAAGAAAGAACCAGGACCTTCAGGAGCAGCTCGCGAAGGAGCGTTCGCCCTCTCATATTGTTGAGCAAGCGCAAAAAATGGGCATGAAACAGGCGGACCCCAACTCGGTTGAGGTGATTGTTGTCCCTCATCTACGTCCGATACCGGAGCCGGGGAAGTAGCCATAACTCGGTGGTCTGTCGGAAGGAGTGAGAGCGGATGAGTGCAAAATTACAGCGCGCGCGTAGCCGGCAAATGGTCCTTTTTCTGCTGGTTTGCCTCATCATGCTTTCATTGCTTGGTCGTCTCTATTACTGGCAGATTATCCGTCATGATGATCTGGCGCGTCTGGCGGAGGAGGAGCATCGTCAGAACCTTGTGGTCAATGCGCCCCGGGGCCTGATTTTTGATCGCAATGGGCATCTCCTCGCCTCGAATGTCATTCGTGACGATGTGTATATCGAGCCGTATCAGCTTGCGCTTGATATACCAGATGCAGAGAAGGCGCAGCACAAGCAGGCCGAACTGATCCGCATGTTACGCAAGGTCTTGCCGGATATTCCCGAAGAGAAGCTATCACGTTCCTTTGCTTCTGGTCTCAGCACAGTGCGGATCGCCACGCTGATCGAGCCGGAGCAGAGCGAGCAACTGCGTCAGCTCCATCTGCAATATGTCTTTCTGGAACCGCGCCCGGTGCGGGTGTACCCCAATGGTGACCTTGCGGCACAACTGCTCGGATATGTGCAGCCGGACAAGGGCGGATTGTATGGCATTGAGGGAGCATATAATACGATGCTGGCAGGAAAGCCGGGCAGCTTAACGGCTGAAACCGATCTGAACGGCAATCCGTTGATTGTGGGGGCCAGCTCTCAGCAACCGGCAGTCAAGGGGGCAAACATTACCCTCACGATTGATAGCACGATGCAGTATATTGTTCAGACGGCGCTGGCGCAGCGTGTGAAAGAGGTAGATGCGCAGGGCGGAAGTGCCATTGTGGTCGATGTCAAGACAGGTGCCATTGTGGCTATGGCAAGTGTGCCGTCCTTTGATCCAAATCACTATAGCGATTATTATAACAAACTGGGGTGTTTACATTCCGTCAGTGTGTATTTTAATCCGGCAATGTATTGTACCTATGAGCCAGGCTCGACAATGAAGGCCGTGACGCTGGCTATGGCACTGGATCAGGGCCTGATTACACCCGGGCAAACATTTGTTGATCCCGGTATAGTCTATTTTAAGGATGCCGCACCTGTACGCAACTGGCAGGGGAAAGCATACGGAAAAAGTACCATGACCGATATTCTGACGAACTCGTCGAATGTGGGGGCGGCAAAGATCGCGCATGACCTGCTGACGGCTCGGCTCTTCTACCCGTATCTGGAAAAATTCGGGTTCGGGCAGGTGACCGGGATTGGTGGGGCTGAACAGGCGGGGACCTATCGCACTGAGAAGAGTGTGGGATGGACGCCGACCGATCTCACACGCCAGTCATTCGGGCAGGCGATTACCGCGACGCCATTGCAGGTTGTCATGGCCTATGCGACGATCGCCAATCAGGGCCGGATGATGCAGCCGTATCTGGTGGCTTCCACTGAAATGGATGGGAAGATACAGCAAACACAGCCGCATGTCCTGCGCACGGTGTTGCAGGAGAAGGCGGCAAAACAACTTCAGGAGATGTTGGTCAGCGCTGCTGATCACAACAGGCAGGGAACAATTCCGGGATATAGTGTCGCGGTGAAGAGTGGCACGGCAACCACGCAGGGCATTTCTGATGATCAGACGGTTGCCTCAATGGCTGGCTTTTTACCGGCCTCGAATCCTCAGTTCGCGCTTCTGGTGAAGCTGGATCATCCCCAGAAGACGATTTACGGAGGAACCGCGGCTGCCCCGTTGTGGGGCGAGATCGGGCGACAATTGATGTGGTATTACCATATAGAGCCGGATCGGTCTGTATCGTAGGGATTGTTCCGGGTTGAGATAGCTTGAGGGATAGGCTATGCAGCAAGAGAATCAAGAACCGAAGTACGATGAACCTGAATTGAGCGCTACCTGGAAAGAATTGCTAGGGCAATCGGTCGGGCCGAACTCGCAGCAAGCGGAGCAAATTCCGGAACTGAAGAGTGATCCCTGGACCTCGCTTGCCCATGCAAAAGGGGTTGAGGAGGTTGACCTGCAGGAAGTGTGTCTTCAGATGAGCGCTCAGGAGGTAGAGCGCATGCTTGAGATAATGCCAGAGGAAGAACAAGACCAGGAGAAGAAAGAAGGCAAAAAGCAGAAGCAAGGGGAATAGGCCGGGTTGGGCCCGTCCACTCGGTTCATTGCTACACAGGAAAACTCCTCAGGATGACTGTAATTGAATATCTGTTCCAGTAAAGCGAGAGCATGTCACAAAAGAAGGCAAAGTCTGTGAAAGGGCGTCAGAGCGAGCGTGCAGCAGCGGGAAGGCCACGCAAGGAACGAGCCTTCCCTATCGGGCGTTCTCCGGCTCTGGAAGCTGCGCGACAGAGGGTGGGCCAGCAGTCTGAGAAGGCTCGAGGCCAGACAACAAGGCGGCAGCAGCGGATGAGCAATGCTGCTGAGGCGTCGGCCTTTCGATATGCTCCTGCGGCGAAGAAGCGCTTGCCTCCAATGCAAGACCGTTTGAATGCTCCGGGTGTTTTCTCTCAACTGACAGAGATGAGTGAGGGGCTGTTTTCCAGCCGGAAGGGTGGGTCTGCGGTTCAAGATATAGAGAGCGTAGATGAAGATGAGCTTGAAAAGCTACGTGAGCTTGATCTTGAACTGCGTTTACCTCGGGTTCCTGGGAAGTTTGACTCTGTCTTGCTGGTCGTGGTGCTGCTGCTTTTGATGATTGGCCTGATTATGGTCTATAGCGCCAGCTCGTTTATTTCGGCGCGAGCCTATGGAAGCCCATCCTACTTTTTCCAGCGACAGTTAATCTCGGCGCTGCTTGGTGTCATTGCCATGCTGGTGACGATGCGGATCGATTATCGAATCTGGCGCCGCTTTTCATTGGTGGGGATGGCGATTGTGCTCCCCTTGCTGGTACTGGTGCTGGTGTTCGGAACGAATGCCTATGGCGCGTCCCGCTGGTTTACTCTGGGTCCCCTCTCATTTCAGCCAAGCGAGTTGACCAAGCTGGCGCTTTCCCTGTATATTGCTGACTGGTTAGCCCGAAAAGGGAATCAGGTCAGGAGTTTTCTGTATGGCCTGACGCCGTTTGTGCTCCTGGTCGGCTTGATTCTCGGGCTGGTATTACTTGAAAACGATATGGGAACGGCGATTGTGATTGCCGGGCTGGCGACGGCGATGTTTTTCACTGCCGGGGCAAATATTGCGCAATTCCTGCTGGCGGTTGGTTGTGGGCTGCTGGTCTTTGTGCCGCTTGCTTTTCGCGGCTACCGCTTCTATCGCATTCTTGGCTTTCTCAATCCGTTGAAACCTGAATTTATTACTAATATTAACTTACAACTGTATCAGTCTCTGCTTGCTCTGGGCTCGGGTGGCTTTTTCGGCCTATCTTTGGGAGCAAGTAGACAAAAAACAGGGTATCTTCCGTTTCCACATATAGACTCAATTTTTGCGATTTTGGGCGAGGAGTTAGGTTTTGTGGGTGGTGCGATCGTTATTGTGCTTTTTCTGGCTCTGGCCTTTCGAGGGTTTCGTCTGGCACGGCGGACACAGGACGTCTACGGGGCTCTGCTGGCGACAGGATTGACTACCTGGCTGGTCTTGCAGGCGGCGGTCAATATCGGCGCTTCGACGGCCTCTGTCCCCTATACAGGGGTGCCTTTGCCATTTATTAGCTATGGCGGCACCTCGCTGATTGTGTCCCTGGCGGCAGTTGGAGTGCTGCTGAATATTTCGCGCTATATCCAGGAACCGGAAATTCCGTTACTCTCGCGACGCACCATCACCGAAACCTTTCGTCTGAAGCGTAGAAAAAGCGATCTGTAGCTTTTTGAAAATGAACGTCTGCTATCTTTAAAGAGCGTGTATGAAGGAATGCTTGTATGAAAGTATTGATCTCTGGAGGTGGCACCGGAGGCCATATTTATCCGGCGCTTGCGGTTGCCATGCAATTGAAAGAAAAATATGATGCGGATATCCTATTTCTGGGGAGTGATGATGGCCTGGAGACGCAACTTGTCCCGGCGGCAGGCTTGCGGTTGGTAACGGTGAAAGCCGGGAAATTGCAGCGCTATGTCTCCTGGGGAACGATCAAGAAAGCGGCGCGTGTTCCGGTCGGGATGATGCAGGCGATCGGGATTGTGCGGCGCTTTCATCCTGATGTAGCGTTTACCAGTGGTGGCTATGTGGCCGTTCCGGCTGGCCTGGGAGCGCGGTTGAGTGGCGTTCCCCTGTTAATGCATCAGCAAGATGTTCCCCCCAATCTATCGAATAAGCTCCTGATGCGGTTGGCATCGCATATCTCGGTTGCCTTTGCCGACTCCCTGCGCTTTTTCCCTTCGCAGAAGACCTCACTGGTTGGTAACCCTATACGCCAGGAAATTCTCGATGTGCGCTCAAAGACACCACAGGAGGCACGAACGGCTCTGGGCTTTGATCCCGCTGTCCCGCTCTTGCTGGTGACTGGAGGGAGTCAGGGGGCGCGGCATCTCAATCAGGTGGTCTGTAAGGCGTTGCCTGAACTGCTCAACCATTGTCAGGTCTTGCAGATCAGCGGGAAGAAACTATTTGAAGAAACGCGCTCTCTGTCCGATGAAATACTGAAGGGGAGCAGCGAAGAGGTACGAAAACGCTATCATCTGGTACCCTATATGTCAGAAGAAATGCCGCTGGCATTGCAGGCCGCAGAACTGGTTGTCTGTCGGGCGGGAGCATCAACCCTGAGCGAGCTGGCGGTACTGGGCAAACCAAGTATTCTTGTGCCATTGCCTCCCGGAATTGGTGCATCACCGCAAGAAGCGAACGCCGCAATGTTTGGGCGTCAGGGCGCGGCGGAGGTGGTTATCAATGATCAATTCACGGTTGAGGCACTGCTTGAGCGGACAAACCGTCTCTTTACTGAGCAGAGCGCGCTACAGGTGATGGCGGAGGCTGTCAGCAAACTATCTCTCCCGGATGCCACCGCAACGATTGCCGACAAGATCGCGCAGATGGCACATGTATCGGGTGTAACAACAGCAAAGAATGAGGTACTGAGCATTTGAAACAGTCGCATTTTCATTTTATGGGTATAGGCGGGCATGGCATCTCGTCAGTGGCGCAGATGGCCTTTCAGCAGGGTGCAAAGGTCACTGGTTGCGATCGAAGCGAGTCCGCCAACACTCGCGCCCTGCGTGAGGCCGGAATCTCTGTCTCGATTGGCCATAGCGCGGAGCATCTGGAGGGCGTAGACGCCCTGATTATCAGTCCGGCGGTGACTGCACTCGACCCGGAGAACCCGGAGCTGTTGGAGGCGCAGCAGCGGGGAATTCGCGTCATGACCTGGCAGGAGCTCTTAGGCCAGTTGATGCAGGGGAAATGTGTGCTCTCGGTCTGTGGCGTGCATGGCAAGAGTACCACGACAACCATGCTTTCGCTGATGCTGGTTGATGCCGGACTCGATCCAACCTGTGAGATTGGCGCGGTGGTGCCGCGTTTTGGTGCGAATTACCGCCTGGGACAGAGCCAGTATTTTGTGAACGAAGCCGATGAGTTCAACCATAACTTCTGGCATTATCATCCGCGTCTTGCAGTGATCAACGCAATCGAGTACGAGCATCCAGAGTTTTTCCCGGATTATGAGGCGTTCCTGACCGCATTTGAGCGCTTTGTTCGGGGCATGGACCTGACGGGCGATTGGCCACTAGAGCCGACGATTGTCGTGAATGCGGACAGCCAGGGATGCCGCGATCTTTGTGAACGGCTCGTCGATTGGCCGGGCAGAACCGTGTTTTACAGTATAGCGGGAGAGAAAAATCTGGCTGATTGGGAACTACCGCGAAAGAGCCTGCTTTTTGAGGCATATGATATAGAGCTGGAAGGACAAACCAGTTTCCGTGTGCGAGTGCGCAATGCGGAGGCGCATGGTGTGGCCGCGTTCCCGGAAGAGCGCATCACCTTGCAGTTACCGGGGCTGCACTATGTGCAGAATGCCCTGGCAGCGCTTTCGGCTGCCTATCTGCTCGGTATTGATGCCGCCTCGCTGGCGCGGACGCTGGCGGGCTTTACCGGAACGCGCCGCCGCTTCGAGATTCGCCATCAGGGCGCGTTGCAGGTGCAGGGTAAGCAACTGGCTGATATCACGCTGGTGGATGATTACGCCCATCATCCGACGGCGATTGCACTGACGATTGAGGCGACCCGGAAACGCTATCCCGGAAGCCGGGTACTTGCCGTCTATCAGCCGCATATGTATAGCCGGACAAAGACCTTCTTTGAGCAGTTCCTATCAGCATTCGATGCTGCGGATGTCGCGATTATCTCCGATATCTACCCGGCGCGTGAGGTTGATACGGGATTGATTCACTCGCGGGATCTGGTGAACGAGATTGCACAACGGCCTCGTTTCGCGGGGCAGGAGGCCCGGATTCTCTATGGCGGCACGGTGCGGGAGACCGTGCAGTTGCTTCGCGAGATGTTACAACCCGGCGATTTTGTCGTTATTATGGGAGCCGGTGATATCTATATGGTGACAGAGCTGCTTTTGCAGGACAGAGCATATCAGGTATAGAGGGAAGAACATGACATTCGATATTGACACAGCTTTGCCAATTTTGCAGGAACGTTTCGGCGAGCGCATCCGCCGCAATGAGTTGCTTTCTCGACACTGCACTTTTGGCGTCGGGGGACCGGCTGATATCTGGATGAAGGTTGAAAAGCGGCAGGACCTGATAGATCTGGTAACGCTCTGTTCCAAGCATCGCTGGCCTATCCTGTTTACGGGCAACGGAACCAATGTATTGTATGCTGATGCAGGCGTGCGTGGTATTGTGGCCCAGATCGCTCTAACGAGCTATACCATTGAAGAGCAGACAGATGGAACTGCCTTATTGCAGGCTGGAGCGGGTGTGAGCTGGCCCAGCCTGTTGAACGACCTTGCTGCAAAAGGATGGGGCGGGCTGGAATTTGGCCCCGGTATTCCCGGAACGCTTGGCGGTGCGGTCATTAGCAATGCGGGAGCGCATAAGGGCGAACTGGGACAGGTCCTTGAATGGGTGGATGTCCTGGACGCGCGGCTGTGTGAAGAGACACCAATTGAGCCGGAAGTGGTGCGCTATCCGCATGCTGACCTCGCTTTGAGCTATCGCCATAGCCGCTTTCGTGCCCATCGTCGCGTTCAATTTGATGAGGATGGGTATCCGGTTGCGGCTCCACGCAGGTTAATTGAGCCGGCAGAAGTGATTATGGAGGTTGGCGTGCGGCTCCATCGCGATGATCCGCAGACGCTGAAGGCAAAAATCAGCGAGTACAAGCATCATCGTAAGGTCACGCAGCCGCCCCAGAAGAGCGCCGGTTCGGTCTTTAAGAATCCACCTGGAGATTTCTCGGCTCGCCTGATTGAGATGGCGGGGATCAAAGGCCTACAGATAGGAAAGGCGCAGATTTCGGAGCGGCATGCCAACTTTATTGTCAATCTTGGTGGTGCTCAAGCTGCCGATGTCGCGGCCTTAATTCGTGAGGCCCATAATCGCGTGCTCGAACAGTTCGGGGTCAATTTGGAACTGGAAGTCGAGCTTCGCGGCGAATGGAAGGTTGCTCCATTGTCATGACCGACAGAAGGCGACTACCGGAGCACAAAGCGACGAAGGGCAGTCGTGGGAAAGGAACCGAGCTCCGTCGAGTGCAGGCGCGGGAACAGCAGAATGTGGCTGCTCCCATTGTCCGGCGTCCCCGCAAGCAAGCGGATGAACCGTATGCAGGGGGGGCAGTGGGACGAAGCACAGTTCTGGACGGGCTGGCCGGGAGTCGTGTGGTACGTCGCCTTCCTGCTGGACAAAGCGCAGATACCCCGGCACGAGCTGGACGCCGTGGGGGCATTACCTGGAAACCGTTTCTCTTTTTGGTCGGTATCATTGTACTTCTTCTGGCGCTCTTTTTTGCGTTTACCAGTAATGCCTTTCAGATCAAACGCCTGGCTGTTGTAGGGACGCGGAATCCTGCCTTGATCCGTTCAATCGAGAATAGTGGCGTGAGGGGTCGAAATATATTTCTCGTCAATATTCCCGGAGTGAAGGAGCAAATAGAGGCGCTCCCAGCAGTCGCGTCAGCGGACATAAGCAAACAATGGCCCGATCAACTGGTTATTCATGTGGTTGAGCGCAGGCCGGTCCTGCTCTGGCAGACGCCGGAGGGGGCATGGAGCATTGATCGTGAAGGGGTGGTTGTGGCGCCGCTTGCTGATACAGAGGGCGCTGAGAAGCTGCCGGTTGTTCTGGCGGCCTCGGGTGTACTGCAAGCGGGCAAGAACGCCACTATCCGCCCGGGAATGCGGCTGAATCGTGCTGAAATCCAATTCGCGCGCGATGTTTTTGCGTCTCTACAGAAAATGACCGGTATTGGACGGTTTCAATTACGCTATGATGGTACAATGTATGCTAATACCACGAGTGGGCCGGGAGCGCAACGTAGATGGGGCTCGTTTAGAGTAGAAAGCGCTGAGGGGTGGATTGCCTATCTGGGCAGCGCGGACGATCTGAACCCGGTGGAGAACAAGCTTCAGGCGCTGGAACGTATACTCGCTCTGGCTCAGAGAAAGCATCTCTCGCTGGCAACTATTGATCTCCGCTACGGGTATCGTCCGATTTATACTGTAAAACAAGAGGAAAAACGGTAAAGGAAAGATGGGTGTGGTGACGCAGTGGTACGCCGAGTCCCGGCGGAGGTGGCTACCTCCTGTCGTCTTCGTAGCGCGTCTCTCATTTGTACCGCCCAATAGGAGCGTCTATCGTGCAAGAGCGGGTGATTGTCGGTATCGACGTTGGAACAACAAAAGTGTGTGTCCTGGTTGGTGAGCTTGATAGTGATGGCAAGTTGAGCATTGTGGGTGTCGGCACCTGTCCTTCACAAGGGTTACGCCGTGGAGTGGTGGTAAACATTGACGAGACTGTTTCATCCATTACTGCGGCATTGGATCGAGCTGAGCGGCTCTCTGGTAAGAAGATCGCTTCAGCATATGTCGGTATCGCGGGCAGCCACATTGAATCGGAGAATAGCAAGGGGTTTGTCGCTATCTCTCCTAAACATCGCGAGATTGTGCCGAATGATATCAACCGGGCGATCGAGATTGCGCAGGCAATTTCTTTGCCGGCGAACAGGGAAGTGATTCATGTCATCCCTCGGGGATATGTAGTCGATGGGCAAGAGGGGATTAAGAATCCCATTGGCATGTCTGGATTTCGTCTGGAAGTAGAGACGCATATTATTACCGGGGCCTCTTCTTCTATCCACAACCTGATGAAGTGTGTGGATCGGGCACATGTTGAGATAGAAGATCTGGTGCTGGAGCCTCTGGCTTCGAGTGAGGCCGTGCTGGCCGAAGGAGAAACGGACCTGGGAGTTGCTCTGGTCGATGTGGGGGGTGGCACAACCGATATTGCTATTTTTGCGGATGGGGCAATCTGGCAAACTGTTGTACTGGGAATCGGGGGCAACCATATTACCAACGATATTGCGATCGGTTTGCGCCTGCCGCCAGCGGTTGCCGAGGAACTCAAGGTGACATATGGGCACTGCGACCCGGAGGCGATCAAGCCAGATGATATGATAGATCTATCGCAGTTTATGCCCGATTGTAATGATCTGGTTCCGCGCAGGTTACTGGCAGAAATCATTCAAGCCCGCGTGGAAGAGATGTTTAGCATGGTTCACGAAGAGATCAAGAAGTCTGGTTACGATGGGCTACTGCCTGCGGGAATTGTGATTACCGGCGGGTGCGCTGAGTTGCCAGGAATTGTAGAGGTGGCGAATCGAACGCTTGACCTCCCCGCCCGGATTGGTATGCCACTGGGATTACATGGACTGGCTGACTCGATTAATCGGCCCGCCTATGCGACCGCAGTTGGTCTTCTGATGTGGGGCCTGCGCAATGGCTCTCTGGTCGAAGAAGAGGAATATGATCCTCCAGGAGCTCCCGGCGATTTCAAGTCTCGTTTTGGCCTCTTGGGCCGTTTAGTACGTGCGTTTTTTCCATAAGCGAGGTTTCTATTATGGTTGTTGAGAGAAATGTGATATTGTACGTTCTACATAATAGAAACTCGAAAGGGGGCCGCGATTAATGTTACCTTTGGATAATCAACAACTTGAAGGCTTCGCTCAGATTCGCGTAATTGGCGTCGGCGGGGGCGGGAGCAATGCCGTGAATCGCATGATTCAGGCGAATATGACAGGTATTGAGTTTATTGCCATCAATACGGATGCTCAGGCATTGTTGCTAACGGAGGCTCCTCAGCGTATCCATATCGGTGAGAAGCTGACTCGTGGCCTCGGTGCGGGCGGTAATCCCAGCGTTGGCTCGAAGGCTGCTGAAGAGAATGCCGAGGATATCTATGAGGCCTTGAAGGGCTCGGATATGGTCTTCATCACTGCTGGTATGGGGGGCGGAACTGGTACCGGTGCAAGTCCGGTCGTTGCCCAGATTGCTCGCGAGCTCGGTGCCCTGACGGTGGGTGTGGTGACCAAGCCGTTTACCTTTGAGGGGAAGAAGCGTCAGCTCGCTGCTGAAGAGGGCATCGCTAATCTGAAGCAGCATGTCGATACACTGATAACTGTTCCCAATGATCGCCTGTTGCATATTGCTGATAAACGGACGCCGCTTTCTGAGGCGTTTAAACTGGCAGATGATGTGCTGCGCCAGGGTATTCAAGGCATCAGTGATCTGATCACGGTGCCCGGGTTGATCAATCTGGACTTCGCTGATGTGAAGACGATCATGTCTTCGGCTGGCTCTGCTCTGATGGCAATCGGTGAGGCCAGTGGAGATACACGGGCGATTGATGCGGCGCAACTGGCAATTGCCAGCCCGCTACTGGATATCGATATTAGCGGGGCCCGTGGTGTACTCTTCAATATCACTGGTGGCATGGATATGACGCTCTTTGAGGTCAACGAGGCTGCCGATATTATCAGCCAGGCGGCGCATCCCGATGCCAATATTATCTTCGGTGCGGTTCAGGACCCTACCTATGATGGGAAAGTCAAGATCACGGTGATCGCGACCGGGTTTGACACCACCGGGGCGCGAACGAATCATACCAGCTCGTTTGTGATGCCGCAGTCTCCCTCTCGCACTGAAGGGAAGTCGTCCTATCAACAGCAGCTAGCCGGAAGCGCAAGCGGCAATTCAGGCGTGAACCATAATGCAGGCTCTTCGTCCAGCCCGAACCTGTATCGGACGCCGGGATACGCTGGCTCAACGCCGATGACGCCGCCTCCAATGAACTCGGCCAATCATCCAACCGGTCCGTTGCCCACGCCGAACTCGCTGCAAACGCCGGTGCCATCGTTCTCAGATACCGGACGACATCGCGCCATTTCGCCAATGGTGCCATCGCCCCATGATCCGGACGATTTTGTCAATGATGATTATGACCATGAGGATGAGATCCCCGGGCCGAACCCGACCGCTGAAGAGGTGCCTGCACCCAATCCGGTCGCGCGTCCCGTGCAGCAACGAGGCATGCAGCGCAAAATCCGTGGCCTCAATCCAGATCTCTCGCATACCAGCCGCAACACTCCTTCGGGAGATGTGATTGATATTCCGGCTTTTTTGCGCAAACGCTAACGCAAGCCAAAAAAAGAGACAGCCCCCGTTGTCTGGAAAAAGTGGGGGCGTCTCTTTTGAAAAAATGGAGATTGTGCGGCTAGGCGTTGCGGGTTTTCCCCAGATTACCAGGGATATCCTTGTTCAAACCGATGTGGTTCACCACCACCTTGACGCCTGTAATACCAACCATCTCGCGCTCAAGAGCATATTTCATATCGCGATTTGGTACATCGCCATAGAGATGCAAGATATAGTTTTCAACCAGAATGGAGATATTGGAAGCGCCGTCAAGTTTTCCTTTTGCGCGTAGCGCATCCAGTTTCGCGTATGCCTGCCGCAGAATGGCATCTTCAGCGATCATAAAGTTGTGGACTGCTTTGACGCCGGGCAGTTCTCGAATTGCTGCTTCGATCTCGCTACGCTGAGTCTCAAGTTCAACCTTGCCGTAGAGAGCCAGGGTCACACCATCTTCGCTCTCGCCCTCAAGTTCGACCTTTGCCAGGTGTGTGCTATAGGCGGTGCTGCTCACAGTGACCATGTGCTGTGCGATCTCACGGGCGTGTTTGAGAATCTCGCGTGCCTCTTTACTGGTAATCGGCGCTTGCTGGACAGCAGGCGCAGCGTGTGATCCTCCCATAGGATCTTCTAAAGCCCAGCCCAGGATACCAACAAGGATAAGCGGAGCGCCAATGTAGGTCAGCAAGGCACTATCCGGGAAACCAAGCATACCGCCTACAGTGACCATGATCGCTGCACTCAGAATCAGCGGCCACAGACTGGGTTTCGGAAGGTGGATATGTTTCTCGGCCTCTAATGTTTCCTGTTGTTCCTGCACTTCAAGGCTTTGTTGTCGCTCGTCCAGTGTGAGATTCGCACCTTGAAGGGAAGTATCCATAATTTTGTGTTCTCCTCTGAGAATGATACAAGCCGCGAGGACGCTCTATTTCTTATATTTGTCCTTAAACTAAGCATACCAAATATACTCATTTCGTGCAAGCAACCCGGATTTGGCGCCCTCTGGTTATTCTTCCCACGGTTGATAAAGGAGCTGCTCTTCAATCTCTTTCCATGCCAGAAACTCTGCCTCTTGCCGCGAAAAGAGCTGCCCTTCCTGCTGCGCCTGGCGCATACGCCGGGTGACTCGCTGCTGAAAGCTGACAAGCAGAGGATGCTGCTGGGTATAGGGAGGCATGATGCCCAGATCAAGATCTGTCAACTGGTAAAACTCGTCTTCCTCAAAGGCCAGAGTCAGCAGCTCAATATATTTTTGGGCGATGTCGATTGTCATTTGTGTAAATGACTCGGGGCGCGAACTACAGATGCAGAGACAGCCTGCGACCCGATCAACGCGGAGAATCGGGCTGACAAGCATGCTCCCACAGGGGGCGCTACGAGCCGCGGACTCTCGCAGCAGCGCATCAGTGACGTTGCGTGGAACAGGTTCAAGTGGATTGGTATGGGTTTGAATGAGAATGTAGTGTCCTGTGATGGTGGCGTTTCCGGCTGGTGATTCTGCCCCATAGAAGCAGGTATGTGGCTCCTGCATGGGCTGGAACGGAGTACTTCTCTCGTACGTTTTGCGCAGGCTCTGCACTTTTTGCTGTGGGAAAGGCGGTACGCACTGAACCAGAAAGACGGTCATCCCCTGCTGCTCCGGGTCAAGGTGCAATAATAGCTGCTGTAGAATCAACTGGCTCAGGGTGGATGAACGACGAATGGCCGGACTGCTGCTATGGGTATGAAGAACCTGCGCATAGAAGGAGGAGGGAATTTCCAGGTCCGGGGCCTTCGGTGCAGATTTCTCTCGCTGCAATTGTGGGTACTCTTTTATAATCCACTCCGCAAGCTTCTGATGTCGTGAGGGTAAGATGTCTAGTAGCTGACGTAGGCTCTCTAGCCGAGGGGTAGTTTTATTCGTGACCCATCGGGTGAGCGTAATGGGGTGAAGCTGTAGGGCGTCTGCTATCTGTTGTCTTTCCTGGGGATTACTGATGATCTTGCCTAGCAGCTTGCGCCATGACTGTTGCTCTTTCTCCATAGTTTTTGAGAATTCTTTACTCAGTGTTTTCAGCACAAGTACACTTTGACGATGAGGCTTGATGTACAGCATAACCGATCAGATAAGTGGCGTCAACAGCAGATAGGTTGTGATTTCTTGACTGAGAGGGGGCGTTCTGTTGCGGGGAGAAAAAAGGAGGCTTGCCATACGGGAAGCCTCCCTGTCTGTGGTTATTCCTGTAGCAGTGTTTGAAGGTTGCTTACCAGATCCTGAGGGGTAAACTCGCTTCCCAGGAAGGTACGCATATGGCCTTTTTTATCGATAAGATACAACCCCATCGTATGTTGCGGGGCGACGGTCTGCTGCTCTGTTTCAGCATAGATATGATAGGCGTCCCAGACTGGTTTCAGTGTCTCGCGCGAGCCAATGAGAAAATGCCAGTTCGCTTTGAGCCTATGGTCATTGGTGAACTTCTTTGCGGCTGCAACTGTATCATTTTTGGGATCGGTGCTGACCGCCATCATCGAGACATTCTGTGCTTCACTACCAAGCATTTCCTGGGCGCTGCGCAGCTTCTCGGCGGCTGCGGGGCACTGATCCGGGCAGCTCGTGTACATAAAAGTCAGCACCACAGGCTTCCCCTTAAAAGAATCCAGCTTGACTTCTTTGCCATTCTGGTCGGTCAGAGTAAAGCCGGGCGCGGGCTTATTATCAAGCGCGGTGCCATGTAGATTGGAATCGTTTGTATTTCCTGTATCTCCCGGGCCCGCTGTCTGAGAGGCATTGCGTTGTACGATCACAATTACAATCACCACCAGCACGGTCAGGGTGATAACGGAAAGTCGGGATGCAAGACGCCAGTTCATAGTTGTATCGAATCCTTGTTTTGAACCTTACACTCCTACAGCGGAAGGACGCGGTCGATCACCATGATCGCGAAGATCAGGGCCAGGTAGCAGTTAGAATACCAGAAGATCGTACGCGCCCACTTCTTCGACTCATCTCGAAGCAGTCGAATGGACATGTAGATCAGGATGCCGCCGAGGATCAGTGACGAGATCAAATAGATGTACCCCATTGTGCCGAGCAAGAAGAGAATCAGCGTCACCGCCAGAAGCAGCAAGGAGTAGAGCAAGATCTGCTTGCGCGTCTCTTTTTCTCCCATTACATTTGGCAGCATCGGAACATTCGCTTTCGCGTAGTCTTTCTGAATCAGCAACGAGAGTGCCCAGAAGTGTGGGGGAGTCCAATAGAAGATAATCGCAAAGAGCCAGATGGCCGGGAGATCGACTGAGTTTGTTACTGCTGCCCAACCGACCAGCACAGGAACCGCGCCCGCAGCGCCACCAATCACAATGTTCTGGGCGGTGGTGCGCTTGAGTCCCATCGTGTAGACGAAGACATAA
Organism: Thermosporothrix sp. COM3; assembly: GCF_059696735.1. Lineage (NCBI taxonomy): Bacteria > Bacillati > Chloroflexota > Ktedonobacteria > Ktedonobacterales > Thermosporotrichaceae > Thermosporothrix > Thermosporothrix sp. COM3. Next base: position 6,024,854 of record NZ_AP019376.1, read on the forward strand.
AAGAGATTTGCTGCCAATGCCAGCACGGCGCTGAGCAGGTTCACAAAAAGAGCCAGAACAAGAAAGGAACCAATCCCCAGAACAATTCCAAATATCAGGGCGTTGCGTGGCTCAACCTTGCCAGAGGGAAGGGAGCGTCGCTGTGTGCGGCCCATGACCTGATCAATATCGCGATCAATATAGCAATTGATGCAGTTTGCGCTTCCTGCTGCCATAAAGCCACCAATCAGAGTTGCAATCACCAGCCCGATGGGGGGGAGCCCTCTGGCGGCAATTGCCATTGTGGCAACCGTTGTTCCTAGCAGGAGAACGGTGACATGTGGCTTGACAAGGTTAAGATAGCTTGAAAAGATCTGACGCCACTGCTCAGACTTTGTTGGAACAGCTTCCGCTTGCATACAATCTTCTTCCTCTGCTAGTTCGATTCAGAGTGGCTTGAGCGCGTCGCTTGTGCCACCGGGAAGCCCCGGCTATCGCCGGGTATGAAATTCTATGACCGGTAATCGTTTTGTGTCATACAAACGAATGAGAAGCGCTCCGCAGCGGAAAAGAATGGCTTGTCCAACCTGGACGCACTGTTGTCTGTCTGGTGCTGCATACAGGCAACCGCTAGGGAGCAACTCAGATATGCAAAGAGTGCCGGGAGTCGTCATTCACGAGCAGGCCCGGAAATGGAATGAAGCGGGCAAGTAAGCTCGATACTACGACATTCCTCATTGTCGTCGTTTTTCCTGATAGCTTCCTTGCAATGCGAAAAGTGGACCTTACAAATACCTGAACGTGAATGTAGAACGTTTCCACTGCACCCTTTCATTGCTCTTGCCCCGCCCTGCTACTCCTGTTATAGTATGATACGAAGGATGTACTGGAAAGGCCATTTTACGTGAATGCGAATTTAGGTTTAGATTACTGGCTCAGTCAATGGACGTTTGCGCCATCGGTCATTCTGGGATGTGCGCTTGTCATCGGCCTCTATCTGTACGGGGTCGGTCCTTTGCGCAAGAAGTATCACCTCGCTGACAGCGTGTCGCGAGGACAGGTCATTCTGTTTGTGTGTGGCGTGCTGGCGATCTTTTTCGCGGTCGTCTCGCCGATCGATGAGATCGGGCACGAGTATTTATTTAGCGCCCACATGGTTCAACACCTGTTAATAACGGTCGTTGGCCCTCCTTTAATGGTGGCTGGAATGCCAGGGTGGCTGATTGCTCCGATCTTGCAAGATCGCACGATCCTGAAGTTTGGGCGCTTTCTAACGCATCCTTTTGTGGCCTTTACTCTGTTCTTCGGTGATTTCTTCCTCTGGCACGCTCCGCCACTTTACAACGAAACACTGACGAACGAGAGTCTTCACGTTTTGGAGCATCTGACATTTATTGTCTTTGCCACTATTTACTGGTGGCCTCTCTTGAGCCCTGTGAAGGAAGGGCTGCCCCGGCTCTCAATAGGCGGGCAGATTCTTTACCTCTTCCTCAGTGGCATGCCAACCATGCTGCTAGGCGCGGGGCTGACCTTTATGCAGCCTCTCTATGCACCCTATATCAAGCAGCCAGTACGTGCCTGGGGCTTCTCGCCCGCTTTTGATCAGCAGCTTGGCGGACTGGTGATGTGGGTGCCGGGAAATATTTTGAACATTATCGTGATGAGTATTCTCTTCTTACGCTGGCTTCAGTTACAGGACCAGAAGCAAAAAGAAGAAGATAAGCGCTTCTATGGTGTCAGCGAGGGAGGGCCTGCGTTGCTAGCCGAAGCGGAGGAGGATGAGGAGATCATCACGGTTCTGACGAATACCGAGGGCGAGGTTGTGGATGAGGAAATCAAGGGAAGAGAGCGCTCCTTATAACGTTTTGCCTGTTGAAGGAAAAGGGAAGCCGGGTCTGTTTGAAACGTGAATATACTCACTCCCGGGGAAGCCTTGCTTCATCAGCTTGAACAAGGTGCTTTCTCGTGTCTCCAGATGCAGAATATTTTCAGGTTGTTGTAAGGTTTCCTTCAACGCCTGAAAGCTTCCTGTTAGGCTATCTGGATACACTCTGTCCATAAAATGGAGGAAAATCGCCTGTTCCTGGTCGTTTCACCAGGCGCTGGCCGCTTCTTTCGAGAGCGAAATGGAAAGAAGAAAGACCCTGCAAAAAGACATCATATGTCCTTAGTCTAAACACTGTTTGTAGGAGATTGAGACGTGAGGAAGCCTGTATTTCGTGGGACAAAGCCTCTGGCGTTGACCGGGGTTCTACTGGCCCTGTCCACGATTCTTTTAGCTGCGTGTGGGGGATCTCCCTCAACGCTGGACCCGGCGGGCCCGATCGCGGGAAGAGAGAGCAATGTCTTCTGGCTGTTGCTGATTATCGCGGCAATCATTTTTGTCGGTGTTGAAGGCATGCTGATCTACTCTATTTTCCGCTTCCGTGAGCGCCCCGACTCTCCTCCAGCTCCACAGTGGCATGGAAATCTGAAGGTGGAAATTATCTGGACGGTGCTTCCGGCAATTCTGCTGGGTGTGATCCTGTTCATCACCATTCAGGGCCTGTTTGATGTTGCGAAGGAGCCAGAAGGAAAAACGGTTGAGGTAACGGCTTACGGTCATCAGTGGTGGTGGGAATTCTATTATCCCGATAGCAAGATCACAACTGCTGATTCGTTGGTTGTTCCTCCCAACACATGGGTCAAAGTCAAGCTCTTTTCGAATAATGTTATCCATAGTTTCTGGGTTCCCCAGTTAACCGGGAAAACGGACGTTGTGCCGGGACACGATAACGTGCGTACATTCAAAGCGGATAAGCCGGGACGTTATACCGGTATCTGTGCTGAATACTGCGGTGTGCAGCACGCGAATATGCGCTTTGATGTCGTTGTCACCGACAACTTCGACAAGTTCCAGACCTGGCAGCGAGAGCAGCAGGCAGCCGCCGCGAATCCCGCGAGCGATCTGCAAGCCAAAGGAAAGCAGCTCTATCTGGATCAGTGTACGACCTGCCACGGCATTGTAGGCGTTCTTGAGAATTATACTGGTAAGGAAGATCCTACCGTTCAATGTGTAAATCCAGAGAAGCAGAACGGGTGTCTGATTGGCCCCGACCTGACGCACTTTGGAAGCCGTAAGCTGATCGCTGGTGGTGTGCTTGAAAACAACGTAGACCAGTGTCAGCCGGGTGGTGATCTCTCGAATTGTAACCTGGCGAAGTGGCTGCAAGACCCCCAGAAAGTCAAACCGGGTAACGATATGGTCATTGGACAGTTGTCAAAGGATGACATTGCGGCTCTCGTTGCATATCTGGAGAGTCTGAAATAGGGTAACAGCCCGTGTCTACCTCTTACCACGAGGGTGAGAGGCTGGATTCTTGGAGGAATTTGTTCATGGCAGTTCGCACTGTTGGTGATGGAACTACCACTGTAGTTCGGGAAAAGCCTTTTAGCGAAACCTTTATAGGTGAGTGGCTAACAACAACCGATCATAAGAAGATCGGTCTGATGTATATGGTCACGGCCTTCTTCTTCTTCCTGGTGGGCGGCATGGAGGCTCTCCTGATCCGGGCACAGCTTGCGTTGCCGAATGGTCAGGTCCTCGACCCGGAAACCTTTAACCAGATGTTCACGATGCACGGCACAACGATGATCTTCCTGTTCGTGATGCCGATGATGTCGGGATTTGGTAACTACGTTGTGCCACTGATGATTGGCGCACGTGATATGGCGTTCCCACGCATGAACGCCTTTGGCTACTGGGTGCTGCTCTTTGGTGGTGTCTTTATTGAGCTCAGCTTCCTGTTCCACTCCGCTCCTAACGGTGGCTGGTTCATGTATGCTCCGCTCAGCCTGACCAAAGACGCCTGTGGTGTACATGCTTATAAATGTACGCCGGGCATGAATGCCGACTTCTGGATTCTCGGCACAACCATGCTTGGTATCTCTTCTATCACCGGTTCTTTGAACTTTGTGGTCACCATGCTGAAGATGCGCGCTCCGGGCATGAGCATTAACCGTATGCCGCTCTTCTGCTGGATGATTCTGGTGATGTCCTTCCTGCTGCTGTTCGCGCTGCCCAGCCTGACCGCTGCAAGCGCTCTGCTGCTGCTGGACCGCCATTTCGGCACTCATTTCTATGGCTTTGCGTATGGTGGTGATCCGGTCCTCTGGCAACACCTGTTCTGGTCCTTTGGTCACCCCGAAGTGTATATTCTGATCCTGCCTGCCTTCGGTATGGTCTCGGAGATTCTGCCGGTCTTCTCGCGCAAACCGATCTTCGGTTACACGTTTATCGCGTGGTCTGGTGTGGCGATTGGCTTCCTGAGCTTTACTGTGTGGGCGCACCATATGTTCGCGGTTGGTCTGCCGCCTATTGCACAGGCGTTCTTCGCTTCGAGCACATCGCTGATCGCGCTGCCAACTGCGGTGAAAATCTTTAACTGGCTGGCTACGATCTTTAAAGGAAATCTGCGCTTCAGGGCTCCGATGCTTTTCGCTCTGGGCTTTGTGGGCATGTTCCTGATCGGTGGTTTGAATGGTGCCGCTCTGGCGGTTGTGCCGTTTGACTATCAGGTGACTGACAGCTACTTCGTTGTTTCTCATATCCACTATGTGCTTTTCGGTGGTAGCGTTCTGGCGATCTTCGGTGGTATCTTCTACTGGTTCCCGAAGATGACCGGTCGCATGATGAACGAGAAGCTGGCTCAGCTTCAGTTCTGGGTGCTGATGATTGGTCTGAACCTGGCCTTCTTCCCCATGCACCTGCTTGGTCTGCTTGGTATGCCGCGCCGCGTGTATACCTATCCGGCAAACATGGGCTGGAATGAGCTGAACCTGCTCTCGACAATTGGCGCGTTCCTGGTCGGTGTGGGCGTGATGATCTTCCTCATCAACCTTGTTCACAGCTTGAAGAAGGGTGAGAAAGCACCAAGCGATCCGTGGGATGCCTTTACTCTGGAATGGGATACGGCTTCGCCACCGAAGAAGTATAACTTCCTGACTATTCCGATTGTGCGCAGCCGCCGCCCGTTCTATGATAAGAAGAACCCGGAGATTGCCGATTGGAAGTCCGTTATCCATTAATTGGATAGTAAGAGGTTTGAGGTTTTGCATACGATGACAAACCCTGGACAATCGGAGGATAAAGAAAAAGAGACCCGCCAGCAGCAGTCCTCTGAGGATGCTCGGGCGGAACAGAACCCTGAGCAGACGCCTGCTTCTTCCGCCTCACAGGAGGGGGGAGAGCAACAAGGCACTGGCAAGAAGCGCGTGAAGAAGGTCGTCCAGATTCGCGAGGAGGATATCAGCCCCCATTCGAGTCTCTGGCCCTTGTTGACAACGGCTGCTCTTTCCATTACGCTGGTGGGGTTTATCTTTAACCCGATTGTCTTTGGTATCGGTGTGGTTCTCCTGCTCGGGTGTATTCTTGGTTGGGTCAGGGAGGGCTCGAAGCAGCGAAAACAGCGCTGATGCTTTCGGGAGCGGGGAAGGGCTGGCCTCTTCCCTCTCCTGAGAAGACCACGAACGAAACTTTGTATAATCTGGTTAGGGAGTTCTAATCATGAGTGTTGTGCATGGTGGGCAGGTCGCGTCTATTGAGGAGCATCCTGAAGTAGGTCATGACGTTAACTGGTGGGGTATGATCTTCTTCATCGCCTCCGAGGCGCTGATCTTCGCCAACCTGATTGCCGCGTATCTCTACCTTGAGGTCCGTGGCTTGCAGCTCGGCGATCCTCAGTTCGTCTGGCTGGTCAATGGGGAACACTTGCCCTGGCAGAAACCGATTATCGCCACTGCTATTCTGCTTGCCAGTAGTTTCCCGGCAATTTGGGCTCGCAAGTCTATTCTTAAGGGGAATCGAAACGGCCTGATTCTGGGCCTGATCGGAACCATTCTGTTGGGCGTTATCTTCCTGGGTTTCCAGGTCTTTGAATATTCAGAACTCTATAGTGAGGGCTTCACGATGCAGACGAAGGCGTTCGGTTCGGCCTTCTTTACGCTGACCGGCTTCCACGGTCTGCACGTGACGATCGGGGTGCTGTTCCTGCTGATCTGTCTGATCCGCTCTATTCGCGGTGACTTCACAGCGAAGAAGCACTTCGCGATCGAGGCGGCTGAAATGTACTGGCACTTTGTCGACATCGTCTGGGTTGTCGTCTTCAGTGTCGTCTATCTGCTGCCGCTCTTTATGATCCCTGCTGGTCATTAATCCCGGTTGAGTAGAAAACAGTGAGAAGAGAGCTCGGTTCCCTGCCGGGGGCCGGGTTCTCTTTTCCTCTTCAGTCAAGCTCTCTCTCTTTTTTTTGAATGAAGTAACGAAGAGGGAAGATATACCGTTTAAAATATGTTACAATGATGGAGGGTAGATTTTTATTGCTAGGGATGGATCTCTTCAATATTTTACGACGATGTAAAGGTATGTCGTTCCCTGGGAAGGACCTTTCTCGATGAAAGAGACAACACACAAGACCGGAACTTCAACGGCTGTCTATAATGCACGGGCATCAAAAACCAGGAAATGGGGGCCGATCCACTGTACCGTCTGTGACCAGCGTATCTGGTTTGAGCCCATTCAAGTAACTGAGGCGGAAGAGGCTCCAGAGCCGCGCCAGTCATGGCTGTTGTGCAAACATTGCTATCGGGCTCTGCTTGAGGAAATGCGCCGCTCTCCGGTAAAGTCACCGCTGCGCTTGCGGGTGGCTATGGGGATTGTTGCCGCGGAACGATGGCCGAAAGCCTATCCCACCGAGCTACAGGCCTACCTCAGCGATAGGCGCTGGTTCTTTTTTATCGCGGCAAGTTTTTTCCTTTTTATGATTCTCCATCTGGTTATTATCGTTTTGCTCCCTCTTCTTGCACACTGATGTTCTTTCCTCTGTGTGAGTTGTGCCAATATCCTGTCAAGTTTGACTTTTTTTGCTAAAATAGGTACAACTCAGTGAGATGAAACTGTGATTCCACGAACCGGAGTATTACTGCATGTCCAGCGAAAGTTGGTGGACGAGAGATTTCTATGCTGCAACGGGGCAGCTTTCTGATTACTCTATGATCCCGGCTGCTTTTACACGCGAATATCATGTTCTGGCTGAGGTCTGCTCAAGCATGACCAGCGGCTTTATGCTGCTTAATCAACAGCGAGTTATCTATTCAAATCCAAGTGCCTTGCGGTTGTTGCAGATCAGCAAGCGTGATCTGGTTACGCCTCAAGACTTCAGTGTCCGTGACCACCTGCTTGCGCTGGCTGCCGATCCACGCCAGGCGCATTCCGAACTGGAAAATCTCTGGCAGCACCCTGAACAGGAATATAGTACTGATCTGGCGCTGGCTGATGCAGCGGCTCGCTGGTTACGAATTCGGAGTTTTCCGGTTCATGATAATCGTGGGATGCTGCTTGGTCGCGGGCTGCTTTTTGATGATATCACGCTGGAACGCTCGGCTGCCGAGGCGCAGGGCGAGACCTTAGCGCGTGCCGCCCATGAGCTAAAAACACCGCTGGCAATTATCAAGGGCTGCGCGACGACCCTGCTTGGCAGTTCGGCCCGTTGGGACCCTGCGATGCAGCGTGAGATGTTGCAGATGATCGATACACAGTCAGATCGCCTGTATGAAGTGCTGAATACGCTGTTGGATGTCTGGCGGTTGGACTCGGGAGCGCAGCCGCTCCGGCTGACACAGGTCAATCTGGCCGAGTTGCTGGATCAGTTCATTCGCCGCTGGCAGAAGCACTCTCCGAACCATCGCTTTGTGCTCAGTATCATGCCTGATGTCCCCATGCTGATGTGTGATCCGCTCCGTGTGGAACAGATTCTGACTCACCTGTTAAACAACGCAGTTGCGTATTCTCCTGCCGGTTCAGTGATCTCTGTTCGTCTGGAAATTAACGAGGTGGAGGCACGTATTGGCATTCTGGATGAGGGCATTGGCATTGCTCAGGAGCATCTTGACCGTATCTTTGATCGCTTCTACCATGTTCCTCATGGGGATGAGCAGTCAAGCGGGAGCGGGCTTGGTTTAGCGGCGGCTCGCGCGGCTGTACAGGCTCATGGAGGGAGAATCTGGGCCGAATCGCCGGGACCGGGAGAGGGTGCAAGCTTCTATTTTACGTTGCCATTCGCGCCAAAGATTACCGTTTCCGCGCAACAGACGGCGCCATTGCCCGCGCTTCAGGACACCGCACCGTTAACGCTGGGAACATCGCGTACCGCTCCTCTGCGCCAGGACCGCCGCGTCCACGTGCTGCTTGCCGAGAGCGATCAGCGTTTGACACGCTATCTTCGTGCGAACCTGGAAGAGCAGCAATATCGTGTCCATACGGTCAATCATGGCATCCAGTTCTTGCGCCACCTTGATCTTGACGAGCCTGATATTATTCTGCTCTCCTCTCGGCTGGCCGATATGAGCGGCGTTGAATTGTTGCAGCGGCTGCGCGAGTTTTCGCAGATCCCGATCATCATGCTCTGCGACGATGATAGTGACGAAGATGAACGGGTCTATCTATTCGATCTGGGCTGTGACGATGTGGTGATGAAACCCTTTGGTATGAAGGAGCTGCTGGCCCGGGTGCGAGCCATTTTGCGGCGGCGCGCGGCGGGAGAGGAAAAGCCTGCTCGCTCGCCCATCTTCCGCACAGGAGAGCTGGAAATTGACCACGCACAGCATCAAGTGACAGTGGGTGGCAAGCCGGTTCAGTTGAGCCGCACTGAATATAATCTGCTGAACGTGCTGGCGCAGAATGCCGGGCGCGTTGTGACACATGAGCTCTTGCTTGAGAAGGTCTGGGGACCAGAATACAACCGCGATGTCGACTTCATCTGGGTCTATATCAGTCGGTTGCGGCGCAAGATTGAGGCTGATTCTCGTCGTCCCAGATATATCGTCACGGTTCCTGACGTCGGGTATAAGCTGATGAAGCTTTAAGCGTTCTGCTTGGCGATAGTTGAAATTGCTCTGTTTTTGGCCCTCAACTGGTGCTGCTGAAGAGTACCGGCTTGTGGTGCCAGACTGTTATGTCAGGTAAACACCTGATATTGCAGGCGTTTTTATTCAGGTTCCTGTAAGGTGTTTACCCTATTTTGTTAAGTTGATGTCTATGTGGTTTGGCTATCCTCTATAGTGGTAGTACGCTTGGTCGTCTTGATTTTACTCGCTACCTGGAGGAGCTTCCATGAGTCAGACACAGGGGGAAAAACCCAACGTCCTCTTGATTGAACCTGATGTCGCGATGGGCAGACTGATCGCGCTTGGATTGCAGCATCAGGGCTATCATGTTATCACTGTCTCTTTTCCCGCTGCTGTTTCCCTGGCAGTTGCCCGGACCGTTGATCTGCTGATTCTTGATGTTGACGGTGGAATTCGGACCGATAGTTCGGCGCTGGAATCTATTTACAGTCATCCCCGCTTTGCAGATTTACCCCTTGTGGTCCTTTCCTGGGATGATTCGATTGTGCAACAGGCTCCTATCTCGGTGCCTGCGCTTCCCGCTGCCGGTGCGGCCGAGATACAGCCCATTTACCTCCCTAAGCCATTTGATGCGCGTGTCCTGCATGAGGCGATCGGGCAGTTGTTGCTGTCACAGGCCGCCCGCAGCCCGGAAACGGAAGAGCGCGCCGAAGAACTGCTCCTGGCTGCCTATCCAACACATTCTACACCGAGCATCTGGCCGGTGGTGACCGCTGCGGGCCTGTTTCTGGTCGTTGTAGGTATGCTGGCGCAGTATCTGGTCGCGTTGATCGGCGTGCTGATCGTGCTGGCGGCGCTCCTGCTCTGGCTCCTGGATGTAAAGCCCGCGCCCCGCATTGCAGAGGCGCTATGACGCTCGGGTAGCAAGAAAGCATCAAGACAGATCATCTCCTCTGGTTTGCTGGCTGCGAGAGGTCGGCAAGCCGCTGTTTCATTCTCCCGTTCGGGTTGCTGTAACCTTTATCTCCCTCCCTTCGTGTCATTTCGAGGATGAATAGTAAGAGCAAGATCATTCTCGAAACTCTTCCAGAGTGCCAGAAGGGAGGTTTCTTTTATGACTCACCATAAAATTGATGGTATGCGTGTTGCAGTGCTTGTAGCTGACGATTTTGAGCAGGCGGAGTTTACAGAGCCAATCAAAGCATTAAAGCAGGCCGGGGCCTCGGTGGTTGTGGTTTCGCCACAAGCCGGGCAGGTCACCGGAATGAATCATGATGAAAAGGCAGATCGTTTCCCGGTTGATCTCCTGCTGGACAATGCCAATCCAGACGATTTTGATGCGGTAATGCTCCCCGGTGGCGCTCTTAACGCCGACTCCTTGCGCGTAAATCCGAAAGCACAGGAATTTGTGAGGAAGATTGATCAGTCGGGACGCCCGATCGCAGCGATTTGTCATGCACCCTGGCTCCTGGTTTCGGCGGGCTGTGTCAAGGGACGCACACTTACCAGCTACTACACCATTCAGGATGATATCAGGAACGCTGGTGGCAACTGGGTTGATAAGGAGATGGTACGCGATAAGAACTGGGTGACAAGTCGCAGTCCGAAAGATTTACCGGCCTTCAATTCCGCAATGGTGACGCTGTTCTGTGAGTCGAGGGAACAGGCAACACAGAAAACCCAGAATGTGATCTCGATGTAAGTACAGCCCCAGGAGGTAGATATGTCTTCTGAATCCAGAACCACAACAGATCATGCAGAAATTAAGAAGTGGGTTGAGGCCCGCGGTGGCCAGCCCGCAACGGTAAAAGGGACGACCTCAGGCGGGCAGGCTGGCGTGCTGCGTATTGATTTTCCGGGATATGGTACAGGTGACGAGAAGCTTGAGCCAATTAGCTGGGATGAGTTCTTCCAGAAGTTTGATGAGAATCAACTTGCCTTCCTCTATCAGGATACCACTTCTGGCGGACAGGAAAGCCGCTTCTGCAAGTTTGTGAGCCGAGCAACTGCTGAAGCGAAGGCACATGGCAAGAAGCGCTAAGCGTTATAGGATGAATTGTAGAATATGCCCTGGAGACACAAGTACAGCGGCACACCAGCGCGGGTTGCGCCCCAGAGAGCAGCTCTCTGAGGCAACCTGTATCTCTCCGAGGAAGACTTCCTGACAGCCAACACGTGGCCGGGCAGGAGGTCTTTCTTTCCCTCTTAGGCTCTCTCCTCGTCTGACTGTTTTATTCAGGTTTTTGTAAGGTCAGCTTCCCCTGTTGCAAGTTGCCTATCAGGCAAAAGCACCATAATCACACTGAGTTCTTCTTTGAAGAAAAGGCTTTTCTTTGCCTTCTGGCTGACTGTGCATGTGCCGATTGAGAAAGAAGGAGCCTTTTTCGTTAGCATGAGGCAAAAGGAGAACCTGTTTTTCAGGCGCTATCGCGGCTGCCCGTTGATATAGCAAGAAAGCCGCAAGGGAGTTTCGGGCTTCTGATGTGAGGAGTCTAGAGGTATCGTCAAAAGCATGGAAATACGAGAAAAACACGTAACGACTCGGGACGAATTACAGCAAGAGAATACCGCGGAGCCTATCAATAAGCCTGCTGCATTACAACAGCGTTCACGCAAGCGCAATATTCTGGTCTTCTCTATTGTGACTGCCGTGAATATCGGGTTGATCATTTTGCTGGCGACACAGCTTTTTACTCCAGCGACCAAATCGCCTGCTGCTGATGGACAGGGGACAATACCCAGCCCGCTGATCGGCAAAGCTGCCCCTGATTTTACCCTTCAATCTCTCGCTGACGGTAAGCAGCTACGCCTGTCCGATTTGAAGGGTAAAATGGTTATCTTGAATTTCTGGGGCTCCTGGTGTGCTCCCTGTCAGCAGGAAGCGCCTGCCCTGCAAAAAGCCTGGCAGGAACGGTTGCAGCAAAAAGGTGTGGTTTTGCTTGGCATTGATGTGTATGAAGATTCCAGTGCAGCGCATGCGTTTATCAAAAAATACGGTATTTCATATCAGAATGTGCAGGATACGCTCAATGGCAATGTCGGGCAGGATTACGGCATTCGGGGCTATCCCGAGACCTTCTTTATCTCTGCCGACGGCAATGTGCTGGCACGATATGGCCCATTCACAGAAGAGACGCTTGATATTGCGCTGAAGAAATTCGGCCTGTGATGAGGGTTGAGGTGTTCTGTGCTGGCTCTTGAGCTTTGTATGCGTGTCGCACATGTACTCTCCGCTGCCCTCTGGGTCGGGGGCTGCGTGATGTATCAGTTCGTGATTATGCCTGCGTTGCGCAACGGTGGGCCCGCTCCAGGGGTGGCTGCACAGATCGCGTCCCTCTTTCACAAGATGACACAGATATGTGCGGGTGTCCTGCTGCTCAGTGGCGCGTATCTGATTTTTGATCGTCTGACGATGACAGCGCTTGGCTGGCCTTATTTCCTGGTTCTGGGTCTGAAGCTGGTTCTGGTTGCCGCGATGCTGCTTCTGGTGATCTATCTGGGTCAGAGCCAGGTTCGTCGACTGGCAAAACAAACAAGTCGCCTCTCGAAGAGGGCTCCGCAGTTGATGCTCGCTCTTGGAATAGGTGTATTTATACTGGGGGCGTTGTTGAATATTCTCTATATCGCAACGATTGCACCCCGCTGATGGAGGTTACAACGTGCCGTCTGCTATCGCGATTGAAGAAACAAAGTCGATCCCTCGGCGCTCCAGACGCTTTCCGGTTGGGCTCCTTATTGTGGGTCTTGCCATTCTTGGAGCGGTCATTTATCTTGTGTATGCCAATACTCAGGCGAGTGCTGCCTATTATTTAACCGTCAAGGAACTCCGACAGTGTACAAGCTGCAACACACGTTCCGTGCGTGTTTCCGGGAATGTACAGGCAGGCTCGATTGTTAAAGATGAAAAGACGAACACGCTTCGATTTACTATCGTTGAGGGCGGACAGACGTTGCAGGTTGTGTATAGCGGTGTTGTCCCCGATATCTTTAAGGACGGAGTACAGGTCGTTGTTGAGGGACATTATACCGGAAGCGACCCTTTTCAGGCACAGACCTTGCTGGCAAAATGCCCATCAAAATTTCAAACTGGCACTCCAACGCCGTAGCCCTGTAGTGAAGTAGCACTTCTTCTTCGAGGATCGCTGTGTATTTTTCTGAACTTGGCTTTATATCGCTGATTCTGGCGGCACTCTTTGCCGTGCTGACACTGGTTCTGGCTGTGATTGGCGCATGGAAGAAACGGTCACAGTATACCAGTAGTGCGCGTCATGGTGCGCTGGTTGTAGCAGCGTTTCTGGTGCTGGCAACTGCGGCGCTGGTGATCTCTTTTATTACGCATGACTTTGGTGTTCGGTATGTGACAGAGCATTCCAGCCGAAGTATGCCCTGGTATTATGTCTGGGCAGCGCTCTACGGTGGGCAAGAGGGATCATTACTGTTCTGGTCTTTCTCGCTTGGTCTTTTTACCTCTCTCTTCGTTCTGACTTACAAGCGTGCGCCTGCCGTGCTGGTTCCCTATGTAATCGCAACACTGATGGGCATTCAACTTTTCCTGGTCCTGATGTTGTTGACGGTCTCCAACCCGTTTGTACGGCTGACTGCCATCCCGGCTGATGGTGTGGGGTTGAATCCGCTGTTGCTGGACCCTGGCATGTTGTTGCATCCTCCCTTGCTGTTGCTTGGATTCATGAGCTTCTCCCTGCCTTACGCCTTCGCTGTTGCCGCGATGATTTCCGGGCATCTCAATAGCGAGTGGTTGCGGGCTATTCGGCGCTGGACGCTGGCATCCTGGGCTATTCAGAGTGCGGGCTTGCTGGTCGGAGCCTGGTGGGCCTATCACGTGCTTGGTTGGGGAGGCTACTGGGGATGGGATCCGGTGGAGAACGCGGCCCTGTTACCCTGGCTGACCTCTTCGGCTTTTCTTCACTCCACGATGGTGCAGGAGCGTCGGGGAATGCTGAAGGTCTGGAACTTATTCCTTGTTATTGCCTCCTTTGCGCTGACCATCTTTGGTACATTTGAGGTTCGCAGCGGGCTGATTAGTTCGGTGCATTCGTTTGCGTATTCAGATATTGGTGGCTTTTTCCTGGTCTTTCTGGCTGTCGTGATTGTCTTTTCAACCGGACTCTTTCTTTTCCGTCTTCCCAGATTGCGCCCAGATCAGGAATTTGACTCGATCGTCTCGCGTGAAGGGGTGTTTCTGCTCAATAACTTTTTGCTGCTTGGCATTACCTTTGCCACGCTCTGGGGTATGCTGTTCCCGCTGCTCTCCTCAGCTCTAAACAAGCAGATGATGACTGTGGGACCTCCATTTTACAATGGAGTGAACGGGCCGCTGTTCGCTTTGCTGATCCTGGCGATGGGTGTGGGGCCACTGCTGGCCTGGCGTCGTACCTCAACATCGGTGATCTGGCGTAATATCGGTGTACCGCTCGTGCTGGCGGCGCTCTGCGCGATCATCCTGCCCCTGTGTGGTATTACCAACGTGCTGGCAAATATTGCCTTCTCGATCTGTGCATTTACCGGGGCTGCGATCCTCTATGAACTCTGGCGCGGTGCGCGTGTTCGTCACAAGCATGGAGAGTCTTACCCGGTCGCAGTGTTTATGCTCTTCAAGCGCTATCGGCAGCGTTACGGAGGATATATTGTTCATCTGGGGCTGGTCTTTCTGGCGATCGGGGTGATTGCCTCTCAGTTCTTCCAGATACAGCATGATGTGACGCTGAAGGTCGGTCAACAAACCGAGATCGCTGGCTATCAGCTTGTCTTTCTGGGCAATCTCCAGCAGGAAGAGACCGGGAAAACAGTGGTGACGGCTCAGTTCCAGATCTGGCGCGATGGGAAGCTACTGAAGTATATTTATCCCGGACGCGAGGTCTACCATAAGATGGACCAGCCAGTCAGCAAGATTGAGATCACGACATTTGGCTTGAATGATCTATATGTGTTTTTGAATGACTGGGATGGCCCGACAAAAGTTGGTGTGCGGCTCTTTATGAATCCGTTGGTCCCTCTTATCTGGTATGGTGGTGGTTTGATGCTACTTGGTGGGCTGCTCTGCTGGTGGCCTGCGGCGCAACAGGGGGCGCGTGTACGCTCGCAGCGCCGGATGAGTGTTCCCGAGAAGGATGAGAAGCAAAGCGCGGAGGTGGCTGTATGAAGCAGGTGAGTCGGCGTCAGGGGCGTGGCTGGTTGCTATTGACCGCTGGGGTGCTGGTGTTGATCGCGGCGGTCTGGTCCTTTCTCTGGTTTCGAGCGGCCTCAAACCAAACGCTGGATGAGCGTGTACAGGCCGTGTCATCGCAGATTAAATGTCCTGTTTGTCAGGGAGAGTCGATCGCGCAATCAACCACTGATCTGGCGCGGCAGATGCGGGCAACCGTTCGCGAGCAACTGGCTGCCGGAAAATCCGAGCAGGAAGTCCTGACGTATTTTCAGGAGCACTATGGCAGTGACATTGTCTGGGCACCCCAGTGGCAGGGCTTCTCGCTGCTTGCATGGCTGGTTCCGCTGGCCTTGCTGCTTGGTGGACTCGCGCTGGTGTTTGCGACTCTGCGTGATTGGCGGGCGGTGGCACGAGAGACAACAGGGGGTAATGAACAGCCGGTCAGCGAGGAGCTGGAACCGTATCGCTCCTTGCTAGAAGAGGAACTGGCGGAAGAGGATATCCTGTTTCGCTCGCCTGCACAAAGCAAAAAACAGGGGAAAGCCTCTGGAATGGAGGCGAAGTAGTATGGCAATTGTAATAGCGCTTGTTCTGGGCATTCTGGCCCTGGTATTTGTGCTCTATCCGTTGTTTCAGCGGACGGCTGCGCCCCAGGTGGCTGTCTCTTCGGAGCCAGAGCCTGTTGTGGAGCAAGATGAGGCAGCCCGAGCTGCGCTGCGTGAGGTTGAGCTTGATTATCAACTGGGAAATATTGTCGAGCCAGATTATCGTACGCTGCGTGAACGCTATATGCGCCGCGCCCTGACTGCCTTTAAGACACGATACGAGCGTGAAAAAGAGCTGGATGCATTGATCGAGGAACAGTTAGAGCAGATGAAAAAAATAGAAGCAAAGAGCAAGAAAGAGGTGGCAGATGATGAATAAGTGCTTGCTGAAAGGAAGCAGTTTTCTGATTCTGCTGCTGCTTGTTGGCGTGCTGGCCGCTCTGGCTCCGCTCTCTTCGGCGTTCGCCCAAACCACAGGGCGTATTTATGGGCAGTTGCTTGACGGTTCAAACAAGAACGCGCCGCTTGCCGGGCAGACGGTGACATTGCAGAAGGCGCAGAATGGCTCTTCGCAGGATGTGACGACCGCAATTACTGACCCCAACGGACGCTTCTCGTTCTCCGGGCTCGATACTGACAAAGCGATCAGCTATGCCGTCTATATCCGCTACCAGAACGCTCACTATTATACTGAGCCGGTCTCACTTGGCACGAAGCCGGAGCAACAGGTCAACCTCACTGTCTATGAGGCCAGTTCGGACGCATCAAAAGTGGCGATTGTCCAGACGACGCTGCTGGTGAAGTCGGTGGATGAAAAGACGGGGATGGTGCGTGTCTCCGAGATTGTGGCCTTCAAAAATCTGAACACAAAAGCTTTTGTGGGCTCGCTTGATGCCTCAAAGGGCCGCCCCAACGCGCTTTTCTTCTCGCTGCCGCAGGGCGCAACGAATATCTCGCTGGTGAAGGGATTCGCTGGCTATCGTTCTATTCAGTCCGATCAGGGCTTCGCAACCGATGCGGCTGTGCTGCCGGGTGACAATGAGTTCTCGCTGTCGTATGATGTACCCTATACAGGCGACACACTGGACCTGACATATCATGCGATCTACCCAACGGTGCAGGTCTCCTTTATGGTGCCAACGGATCTCCATACAACGGCGGGTTCGCAGGATGTCGCCTCTGATGGCGTGGTAACGGTTGAAGAACATCCCTACAACGTCTTTAAGGCACAGGCACTGACGAAAGAGAAGTCGGTCAAGGTGCGCCTGGAAGGGCTGCCCGTCGTGAATACGCAGGCTCCGAGCACTGCTTCACAGAACGCGCAGGGAACTCAGCTAGACTCGTCAACGATCTGGCTTATCGTGATTATCGCGTTGATGCTGGTGATTATCCTGCTGACCTGGATTGTGTATCGCTCGCGGCGTGAGGCTGCCAGAAAGGCAACGCGTAACGCAGATAAAAAGGCCGCATCTCAGAAGCGGCAGGAGAAGCAGCCAGAAGATGATGAACGCGAGCAGGAATTACTGACCGCCTTGCTGAAACTCGACAGGGAATTTGAGAAAGGCAAGCTCAAAAAGAAGCAGTATGAGGAGCAACGAGCCCGGCTCAAGGCGCAGTTGCGTTCCTTGCTCGACAAAAAGACAGAGGGGGCACGGCGCTGATGAGCGCTCTTGTTGAAATACGAAGGTTGCGCAAGAGTTTTGGTCTGAAGCCAGTGCTGCGAGGCGTTGACCTGATGCTTGGTCCCGGGGAACGGCTGGCACTTTTGGGCGCGAATGGGGCGGGCAAAACCACGCTGCTACGGATCCTTGCTTGCCTGACACGCCCGGGCGGTGGCACGGTAACGGTTGCCGGGCTGGATAGCGTGCGTGATGCCCAACAGATTCGGCGGCTGGTTGGTTTTGTCGGGCATCAAGCCTATCTCTATGAGGAACTGACCGCGTTAGAGAACCTGACGTTCTTTGGACGGCTTTATGATGTCGCGCAGGCAGATGCCCGCGGACGGGCCCTGTTAGAGCGGCTCGGACTGGCTCGGCGTATGCACGACCGGGTCGCGACCTTCTCGCGTGGGATGATCCAGCGGGTGGCCTGGGCACGGGCCCTCTTACATGCTCCCCGGCTGCTCTTGCTTGATGAACCTGATACCGGGCTGGATCAGGAGGGACAGCAGTTGATTGATGTGCTGGTACAGGAGCATATTGAGCAGGGAGGTGGCGCAATCTTTACCACGCATCAACTTGAACGAGCGCTTCAGTTAAGCGAACGGATTGTCCTGTTGAAAGGCGGTAAGGTCGCCTTGCAGGATGCTACAGAGGCTATCTCGCTGGCCGATGTGCAGGAACAGCTACGCGTTTGAGATGCGTGGAGTCAGGAAGCTATGAAGCAGTTTTTCTTACAGATTTTTGCTATACTCTGGAAAGATATTCGCTGTGAACTCCGCAGTAAGCAAACGTGGTTCAGTATGGGCATGTTTGCGCTGCTGGTACTGGTCATTTTTAATTTTGTCTTTGATCTGCGCATTGATGATAAAGCAACGGTTGCTCCCGGGGTGCTCTGGGTCTCTTTTTTGTTCGCGAGCATACTTGGTTTAAGCCGCACGATGGCTATGGAGCAGGAACAAGGGTCGATGGATCGGCTGTTGCTGTGTCCGGTGGATCGGCGAGCGATTTTTCTGGCGAAGCTTCTCGGGAACCTGCTCTTTATCTTTGTGGTAGAGCTGGTGGCGTTACCCGTGTATATTGTCCTTTTCAACTTACATATTTTTGTGGGTGCACTGGTGCCGGTGGTTCTGCTTGGAACGGTTGGTATTGCGACCATTGGAACTATGTGTGCAGCGATGGCAGCCACAACCCGGGCGCGAGAGCTCCTGTTACCGCTGCTGGTATTTCCGCTGGTGGTGCCGGTCATGATCGGAGCTGTTCGGCTGTCGGAAGCGCTAATTGCGCCGCTACCGAATGAGCCGCCCTGGCTTGGCCTGATAATTGCTTTTGATGTTATCTTCCTGGGCGTCTCGACGCTCGCGTTTCAGTTTATCATTGAGGACTAACTATGGCCTTAACGGATCATACACTCCCTGCCGAGCGCAAAGCCGCGCGGGTGGCAGGCCAGGAGAGGGATACAAAACTTCCCCTTGTTTCGCTGGTTCTTGCGGGACTCTCACTCATCGGGGGGCTGATCTCTGCCTGGATGATCTTTCTTTATGCGCCAACTGATGCGCTACAAAAAGATCCACAACGCATTTTCTATCTGCACCTTGCCTGCGCCTGGGTCGGGATGCTGGCCTTTGTGCTGCTGGCAGTGACCAGCATTGTTGCGTTAATTCGGCGCAATGAGCGTTGGGACTGGATTTCCCGGGCAAACGCTGAGGTAGGCGCTGTCTTCCTCACGATTGCTCTGGTGACTGGCTCGCTCTGGGGACGCCCGATCTGGGGTGCCTGGTGGGTCTGGGAGCCAAAGCTGACCGCCACCCTGATTATGTGGTTTATGTATATCGGCTATCTGATGCTGCGTAGCTATATGGGGCGAACGCTGGATAGCATGCGCGTCGGGGCGGTCATGGCGATTCTGGGCGCGATTGATGTGCCGATCATCTATCTGGCGGTGAACTGGTGGCGTGGGCAACATCCTACTCAGGTCAGTCAGCTTCCGCCGGAAATGCTGTTGACTATGCTGGTTGTACTGCTCACCTTTACGATCTTCTATGTGTTCCTGGTGATGCAGGTGTATCAGCTCCAGCGTCTGCAAACGCTGGCTCAGCGTCTACGCTTGCTGGTAATGCGCTAGTTGACGAGGTGAACCTGAAATGAACGGTTTTACATATATGATGCTGGCCTATGCATTGGGCTGGTTGATCCTGATGGCATATGTCGTTGTTATCGCTTTGCGGCTCCGCGGAGCGCGTACCGAGCTGGCGGCAGTTGAAGAACTGGTTCGTGAGCAGCAAGAACAGGAGGAATAAAGGCGAAATGGCAGTGAAAGAGAGCGGCGTACATAACGCGCCTGCGATTTCCTCAGGGAGAAAAGCCAGGGGTGGGCGCATTTTCGGGCTGGCGGTTGGTGACCTGCTGGTCTTCCTCATTATCGGGGCTATTGGCTTACAAATGCACCAGAAAGAGATCAACGCCGAGAATATGCTGCGTGTGACCTGGCCGCTGGCGGTGGCCTGGTTTGTGATCTCTCCATTCCTGGGCGTCTTTAGCCGCAAGACTGAGCGTCGCCCGGGCCAGATGGCGGCGCGTACCGGCATTGCCTGGCTACTGGCCTGTGCTGGGGCAATGGGACTGCGTCAGGTGTTTATCACGCCAGTTGAGGTCAGCTTCGCGATTGTGACGTTCCTGACCAATCTGGTTGGCCTTTATATCTGGCGCTTGCCTTTCTCCTGGGTTATTCGCTCTAAAGAAAAGAGCGCGGACTAAACAGAGAAGTGTTTTCAAGGGGCGCACCACGTGCCCCTTTTTTTTATATGTCCTGTATTGGCCATCGAACTAATTCGATTGCGCTCCGTATATCTAATGATTGTTTGATATAATAGGATGAATTAACGTTTTTGTATTTATGATTTTTGAAGTGGGGATAGCACGTTCTTCTTGAGAGGAGAGATATATGAGATCAAGGGGCGCTTTTTCCGGTCTTAGTGGGGCAGTCTTTATAATTGGCCTGATCCTTTGTGCGGTGTTTCATTTCTGGTGGCCGGGCATTCTCCTTGTGCTTGCCGCAACAAGTTTTTTGGGGTCGCTTGCAAGCGGAAACCCGAGGGCAGTATGGGGAGGACTTATCGGAGTTGTCTGGCTTGTGGGCCTGGCTGTCTGTGCCCTGTTCAATTTCTGGTGGCCGGGCATTCTGATTATCATCGTGCTATCAGGTATTCTCGGTTCACAGCAAAAGGCTGTCAGCCAGACGATTGGAGAACGCTTTTACGGTCAGCCAACCTACCAGCGGCCTCCTGAACAGCAGGAGCCATATTACCAGCCGTCGTCCTATGAGCAGGGCTATCAGGCACCCAGAACCCAGAACGAGACCTATACTGAGGGCGGGAAGATTTATGAATATCCATCCTCATCACAGTCTCAGAGTGATTATGCACGCTATGAGCAGCCGCAGGCTCAGTATCCACAGGAGATGCCGCCTCAAGGTCACTAACAACCAGAAGTAGAGAAGGAGCAAACGAGTTGTGAGCAACCAGGAAGCAATGTTCTATCCACAGGAGACATCTCGCCGACAGGAAGGCATGGGTGAACAACGGCAGATTTATCCGCGTGAGGAAGCTGCCTATGCCGAAGGTTATGGAGTGCCCGGTGCAGAGAACATCGGGGAGAAAATTCATCCCGTTGAGGAGCAACGAAGGAGTCAGCAGCCACCACGCCAGCGCCGCAAACATGGCTGGTGGATCGTCTTGCTTCTGGTTGTTTTACTGTTCTCTGCCCTGGCCGGAGGAAAAGCGTTTTTCTCTCGGGTCAATGGGGTGGAGAATCGCGACTTTACGCTACAGGCAGGGCAGCAGGCGCCTCATCTGATTGTGAACAATGGCGCGGGAGATGTGCATGTGAAGGTGGGAAATACTGATAGCGTTCATATTCAAGCAACAAAGTATTCCTTCGGCCTGTTACCGATCGCGAATGCCACGGTGAACTATCAACAGAATGGCAATACCATTGAAGTCACCTCTAATATTGATGGGGTGTCTTTTCTGAATGGAGCTGACGTTGACCTTGAAATCACGGTTCCCGCAGTAGCAGATGTGAATATTGTGACGTACGGCGGTGACATTGATCTCAGTAACGTGAATGGCAAGCTTGATCTCAAAACGATGGGGGGCGATGTCAGCCTGTCGAACTCGAGGCTCTCAGGAGCCTCCCAGATCCACACCTCGGGCGGTGATATTACCCTGACGCAAACCAATGGTGTCTTACAGGTGGAGACCAATGGTGGAACGATCCGGGCAGAGAATGTGGCATTATCCGGCAATAGTAGCGTTCGATCGAGTGGCGGTGATATCTCCTTCAAGGACAGTCTCTTCCAGGGGACCGTTGAAGTCAATACCAGCGGCGGTGATATTGATTTTCAGGGAACACTGGCTGTGAATGGGGATTACACCTTCCATACCAGCGGTGGTAAAGTCACGCTCAACCTGCCTGAGAACTCGGCCTTTGCGGCCCAGTTGGAGACCACCGGTGGCGAGGTGAACAATGAGTTTGGTAGTAACGTTGTGGGTACTGGACCCAAAGCAACGATCAAAGCCTCTTCGAGCGGCGGAGATATCAACGTCAGAAAAGGTCGCTAGCAGGCAAAGCCCGGTACAACATTTCTGTACCGGGCTCACTTTTTAGAGGTGGGAAGCAGGAGCGGGAAGCGGGTCGCAGGTATAAGTTTGGCTTACCGGGCTCCATCAGCCGTTGCTTCAAGCGAGCGTTGATGTTGCTGGCCTCGCTCTTGATAGTGCTGTGCACTTGCCGCGATCTGCTGCTTTTCTGTCTCCTGAAGCTCTCGCACTGCCTTTGCGGGAAGCCCAAGTGCCAGGACTCCGCCGGGGATCTGCTTGCGTTCGCCAATAAGTGCACCCGCACCGATGATAGTTTCCGTGCCGATTTCAGCATGTGAAAGCACTGTCGCATGCATGCCTACGAGAACCCGATTCTGAAGCGTCGCCCCGTGGACAATCGCGTTATGACCGATAGTACATTCATCACCAATGGTGAGCGGGGCATCAGGGTCAGTGTGCAGGGTACAATTATCCTGAATGTTTGTGCGTTTGCCAATCACAATAGGAGCGGTATCACCCCGAATCACCGCGTTATACCAGACACTTGAGCCTGCACCTATCGTCACGTCACCGATAATCATTGCTCCCGGAGCAATAAAGACATCATCCGCGATTCTGGGAGTGATCCCATTGAATGGTAAGATAGGCATACAAAGAGCCTCCCTTTTTCCAGACAAGCTTTAGTCGACAACGCGCTTGATTGCCCAGACGGTTTCATCAAGGCGCTGATGGTAGAGCTGGCTCCTGGGATCCAGGCTATTGATCATGACGCGCATATTGTTTTTTCCAGATGCGTGGATGAAATCCCTGTTATTGAGCGCCAGCGCAACATGTGTGATTGCTTTCGAGCCAAAGAAGATCAGATCGCCTTCCTGCATCTCCTCACGCGTGACAGTATGGGGAAGGGCGTCATGCTGCTGATCGGCGTCTCGGGGCAGGACGTACCCGGCCATGCGGTAACAAAGCTGTGTCAGGCCACTACAGTCGATTCCCTCAAAGCTGACGCCACCCCAGAGGTAGGGCACATCCAGAAAGCGGCGAGCTGTATCGGTGGCAGTTCTGACGGTCTCGCGCGGGTATTTCTCCTGTTCACGGCGGAGACTTACCGCTGTGCGCTCAACCCATGCGCTGTTCTCGCCGGGGAGTGCCACCTGAACGCGGCTGCTATGGGTGGTGTCGAGTAGTGGGAGGACTGTGGAGAGATAGAGTTTACATTGGATCTCGTCTCCGTCAGCCTCTGAATACGCAAAAGTATAGGGTTCGGTGACAACTGCGACCAGATCCAACGGTGTGCCGCAATGCTCACCGACTCTGGTAAATCCTTTAGAGATGGGCTCTGCCAGATGCTTGGTCTGAATCCACCCCTCATAGTCAGAGAGCGTGATATGGGTCCAATCTCCCTGACTCTCGCCAACCTCTGCTGGAACATTCATTAAAGCTTGCGTGACCTGCTCCGAACTTTTATCCGGGTCGCGTCGCACATCAGCGACACTGACAGCTACTACAAAAGTCGTCATGGTTTCTGCTCCTATCATTGGCCTGACGCTCAGAAGAAAGAATGAGGGACAGGCAATCACTCATCATTGCTTTGTCCCTCATTTTAATATATTTTTGTGCTTTTGTGCTTTTTAGCGTCGGATCGCATTGCTGAGAACAAACATCAAGTTTGCTGGTCGCTCTGCCATGCGCCGCATTAAGTAGGGATACCACTGCGAGCCATATGGCACATACACACGCACATTAAAGCCATCTCGCACCAGTTGCTCTTGTAGATCACGGCGGATGCCATAAAGCATCTGAAACTCGAATGACGAAGGACTGATGCCATAGTCACGGATAAAGCGCCGTGCCTCTTGCAAGATCGCCTCATCGTGGCTGGCGATGGCCGGGAAGTTCCCACGTGAAAGCAGCATTTTCATGATCTCGACATAGCTGGCATCGACATCTTGCTTGTTCTGATATGCAATGCTAGGTGGCTCTTTGTAGGCACCTTTCACAATCCGGGTGCGCACACCTTTCTCAATCAGGCGCTCGATGTCGGCCTTGCTTCGATAAAGGTATGACTGGATGACTGTTCCTACCTCTTCAAACTGTTCGCGCATCTTCAGTGTCAGTTCGATAGTGCGGTCGGTGTAGGCTGAGCCCTCCATATCAATCGCGACAAATAGATTGTACTCTCGGGCTTTTGTGAGGATTGCGGTGACGTTCTCTTCACAAAGGGAGGGGGAAATATCCAGGCCGAGGGCTGTCAGTTTGATTGAAATGTTTGCATTTATGCCGGTGCTTCGGATAATATCCAGGGCTGCGATATAGTTCCGGGTGGATTCTTTAGCTTCAGCTTCGGTGTAGACGTTCTCGCCAAGCAAATCAAGCGCGACCGAGCAGCCTTTTTGATTCAGGGCTCGTGTTGCTTGAACGGCGTCTTCGAGGGTCTCACCGGCCACGAAACGACGAGCCACGCCTTTTGCTACCGGGTTCTGAATAGCGAACTCTCGTAGCCTCTGATTCTGAGCAAGATACAACAATGTATCTTTGAGCATCTCTGTCCCCTTTCGACAGTAATAAAAAAATAAGGCAGATTCTATTTTTGAGCACACCAAAAAGAAATGCTGGGAGCTCTAGAACAATCAGGGAATCCCCGCAGGTTGGTTGGCACAAGACCGGGTGATTCGTAACCTAATCATAGCACATAGAAAGCAAGGAAGCACTGTGCCCGGTAGCTGCGCTCTGAGGGGGTATTATCTGCTCACACCATTGTGAGAGAGCATTTCCGAAAGACGCCTGTAAGGGCTGTATCTCTACCAGCGTAATACTTTTCGGACCAGCGAATCCCAGAGTGTATCCGGTAAGACGCGGCGCAGCGTCACAATTGCCAGTGCGCTTCGTGGGATAACATAGCGGGCCTTTGGTCTGGAGCTTTCCAGAATGCGAATCACGGTATCAGTAAAGACGCGAATGGGAAAGCCCTTTTTGCTGGAATCGAGGGCCATTTTTTCCATAAAGGTGAGTAGCGGCTTATAGGGCCCGTTTCTATGTTCATTGAGCCATTGAGAGCGTTGCATGCTGGTGTTCCAAATATTGGTAGGGCTGGATGCGGGCTCAATCAATGAGACGCGCACGCCAAAGGGAGCCAGCTCAAGGCGTAGACCGTCTCCTAGCGCCTCGATAGCATACTTGCTGACCGAGTAAGCGGAGGTAATCGGGCCGACAAAGAGCCCGGAAATACTGCTCACAAAAATAATCGTCCCTCGGGCGGCCTTGATCATTGGAAGCAGTGCCTGTGTGACTGCCAGATGGGCTGTAACATTCAGATCAAGTTGTGCATGAAAATCGTCGATAGGTAATAATTCGAGGGGGGCTGCATAGGCTGTGCCTGCATTATTCAATAAGGCATCGAGTGGCGGAATATCATCGGTGCCATGTGCTTGCTGAAGTGCTTCCTTCACCTGTTGTGCAAGTTGCTGTATTTGTTGCGCGTCGCTGATATCACAGAAAAGGGGTGTCAGGTTCTGCTGACAGCCATAACCCAGGGCTTCTTCAAGCAGGCTTTCTTTATCACTTTGTTTGCGGATAGTGGCGAAAACATGCCAACCCCGACGGGCCAGGGTGATAGCGGTTGCTCTGCCAAAACCACTAGAACACCCAGTTATCACTATTGTCTTCTTGCTCATATGCGTTTCCTATACGATGCCATAAACCGAGACGTTCAAGTTCGCAGCGGGCCTCAAAGCCAAAAAGGGCAGGATTCATGGTTCCACCATAGCGGAGTACGAGGCCGCGCAGCATTTCGATCTGCTCGGATTTTGCGGCCTTGTTGACCTCAAAAGGGATATGCTGTGCCAG
This sequence comes from Thermosporothrix sp. COM3, assembly GCF_059696735.1. Classification (NCBI taxonomy): domain Bacteria; kingdom Bacillati; phylum Chloroflexota; class Ktedonobacteria; order Ktedonobacterales; family Thermosporotrichaceae; genus Thermosporothrix; species Thermosporothrix sp. COM3. The sequence goes on from NZ_AP019376.1 coordinate 6,050,529, forward strand.
ACGCTCAACCGCCTGACGATGGTAATATGCTTCCTGGGACTCTTTCATTGGTAAGCTCTGATCCATTGATGCGGTTTTTCTGCGTTTCCCGTGAAATGCTCTCTCAACAATGTATCATGTGGTCTGCACTCCCTGCAAGTGGATTGTCGTGTGCCGTAATGATACAGAATTATATGTAGAGAGCCGGAAAGAGGTGTAGCCATTTTGCCCTATGCTGGTCTCTATTACTTGATAAACGGCCCTTTCAATGTTAGTTTTGTTTATGGTTGTGAAGATTGTATTTTTTTTATGAGGTAGGCGAAGCTAATGTTCTGTCCAAACTGCAAAAACGTGCGCGATGCGAATGGCATGCCATGTCCCCATTGTGGGGCACCTTCGCCGTTATCGGGGGGAAATCAGGGCAATCAGTGGGGAATGGTCAGTCCGGTATCGGCCTCACCTGGAAACACGGCCTTTCCAGTCTCTCCTGTACAACAAAACGATGCATATCCCTGGGAACAAGTGCCGCAGCTCTCCTTTGGGGGATCGCCAGTAGGACCAGCCGCGGATCAGGATACAAGCGCCCAGTTTCCCCCACAGATGCAATTCCCGTCTCAAGATGCCTTTCCTCCGCCACAGATTCCCTTCTCTTCCCAGGAGAATTGGAGTGGCATACAGGAGCAACAAGACTGGAACGCCGTACCTCAAGGGCAGGATGGACAGGTGCCTGTGTCGTTGCTGCCAGTCCCTGCGCAAGATCAGATGCAGCCCGCCGGGAGTACATCCACGTTGATGATGCCAATGCAGCGGGTCGAGGAGATGCTTCCTGCGCTGCCTGAACAGGAAGGCTCGGTCTATATCCCGCCGATGTATACCAAGCCGCGCCCGTTAATCCCGCGCTATCGCATTATTAGCGGTGTGTTGAGTGTGTTGATTGTGGCGCTTTTGTTGTGTGGAGGGGTGAGCTATTACGCGAAGGCAAGTGGGAAACTGGATGCGTTTCAGCGCTTTATCGGCATTTCGGCCCCGCCTGCGCTTCAACTCTCACCGACAGCAACCATTGGCAATCCCAAGCCAAAAGAGGCGGGTCCCGCCAAAGATGCGGTGACACTGGCGTTGCTGGCGGCAAAGGTGGACGAAAACGGAGAACCATTTTTCCCGAATACGGTCTTCTTGCCCAATACTGAGTTTTATCTGGTTGCCAATGTCGTGCAGCAGAAGGACCCATCTACGATATCCGTCAAAATATTTACGAATGGACAACCGTATAAAGAGTACAAGGAAGACATTCAGGCAAAGTCAAGTAAAAGTGACCTGACCAAGCTGAAATTGCCGCTCAAGTTTTTGACTCCGCTCGCTGGGCATATCGAAATATATTGGGAAGGAAAATTAGCCTGGAGAATTTATTTTGCGGTCAAGTGATGGCATAAAAGAAGAAAACCCGCCTCTTTCACTCTACAGGAAAGGGGCGGGTTTTTTGTCACCAGTTCGATACGCAAATAGGCTTATTTGCACTGTGTTTCTACCTGAACATCCCCGAAGACCTTCACCTGACAGGCAAGGCGCATATTGGGGTTCTTTTTGAGGTCTTTGCTCAGCCAGAACTTTTCCATGAAGGTGAGCTCGTTGGTGTTCTCTTTTGGCGATACTGCTACTCTGTCGGTACCACAGACGCCATTGCCGTGGCAGTTTGCCAGTTTGGTGATACCGCAATAAATGGGCACATCGTTTTCCAATGCAGGGTAGCGTACAGAATCGCCCGGCTCAACCTGTACCTGCACGTTCTCGCGCACATAGGTGATTGTTGGCACGAATCTCTCCTCCGTTTTGTTGGTTGCCAGTGGTTCAAAATAAAATGAGGAGGCGCATCAGCACCCGCCATTTCTGGTCAGAATATAGCACAGACACTCAGGAGCGTCAACCAAAGTGTGCAGGCCCGGAAGACGCCTGGGAAGCCACTTGTTTCTTTTTCGTTGCGAAACTGTGTGGAGCCCGATGAACAGCGAGCCCCTGCCTTTTGATGCAATGGGATCCGCTGGACGAGCAAGCCTATGAAGATGTCGAAGGCGTTGTTGTACTGGTTGGAAGTGGTTGAGGCTGCTTTGACGATTCTTCCAGGGTCTTGCTGCTCTGGGTTCCCTGAGCCGGTGTTGGTTCTGGGTTGACGATCATGGTTAGCGTGACTGTTTGCTTCATGGCAGGATCCTCAGTATTCTGAAGAACCAGGGTTGCCGTGTAGGTTCCAGGCTTTGCTGGTGACACATGAGAACTGACGGTGATCGTGACACTTTTCCCTGCGGGCAGGCTTCCTTCGGCGGTATCAATGCTGAATAGATACGCGCCCGTTCCCTCAAGTGTGCTCTGCCAGTGAAGTGGGCTTGCGCCACTGTTCGTCAGTGTGATGCTTTGTGCGTCCGCGTTGCTTCCTTCCTGTGTGATAAAGCGCAGGTTTCCAGGCTGGACGGTCAGCTCCGGTGTGGCCGGACGAGTGATATTGAGCGTCACAGTGAGCTGTTTTGTCTGTTCGGCACTTTGGAGCGTGATGACTCCCTGATAGGTTCCGGCTGCGAGCGAGCTAACGTTGGCATGCACCATAATGGTGGCTTGCTCATCAGCGCTCAGTGAGCCCTGGGCAGGTTCAAGCGAGAGCCAGTCCGCGCCGTCCTCGGTGCTTGCTGTTCCCTGCCATTGAATATGTTCGTCTCCGCTGTTCTGAAGGGTGAAGGATGCTCCTGTTGTCTGTTGTCCGGCTGTTGTGCTGAGGGTGAGCGATGGCGGTGAAACGACCAGGTTTCCGGCTGCAATGACGGAGAGATTGACGGCAACCGCAGTCCCGTTTGTGAATTGGATGGTACCCTGATAAGAGCCGATAGGAAGCTGTGTGGCCTGAACCTGTACCTCAAGCTGGATAGAACTGTTCGCGGTAACCTGTCCTTCAGGCGGTGAGATGTTGAGCCAGTCGTTCCCATCTCCTGTTTTTGCCTTTGCTGACCAGTGGATAGCATTTGTGCCGGCGTTTCGCAGTGTCAGGCGCTGTGTTGAGCTGGTGGCCGTTGTGGTCACGACGAAGGAGAGCACAGAGGGCGAGACGTTGAGCTCCTCTTTCTGGGCTTGTTCGACTTTCAGCGTCACTTTGACCACCTCCTCGGTGTCACCCTCTTTTTGGCGGAAGGTGAGCTGTCCCGAGTAGGTTCCCGGAGCAAGGCCGCCTCGGTTCACCGTCACTTGAACGGCGCTTCGCCCTGAGAAGCTCCCGCTATTTGGCGAGACACTGAGCCAGCTCTGATCGCTGTTTGCTTGCCAGTGTACCGAGCCTCCTCCGTTGTTGCTCAGAGTGAGAGTTTGGCTTTCGGTTGGTGTGGTTGGATGGGCTGTAAAATTCAGCGTTTCGGTGGTCAGTTGCAGATGTGGTTCTCCCTGAGCAGCGGCCAGAATGGTGATCTGGACGTTTGCTGCGGTTCGCAGGGTGTAGTCGGTGGCATGAATACTATGTGAGCCCACTTTCCAGTGCTCAGGCACCTGAATCTGTACGGTAAAGTTGCCCTGCTTGTCGGTTCTGGCACGCAGATCATGCCCGTTACTGGCAAGGATTTTCTGATTTGCGTCATAGGTAAAATCAATCCAGTGCTCTGGCCCAAATCCTCGACCTGTAAGGGTGAAAAGATCATGAATGCGCAACTGATCGGGTACGGCTGTAAGTGACTGCTGGCTTGCGGTAGTGGATGGGCGACCGATCGGAAGAAAAAGCAGTAACGTTGCAGTGATGATGAGAAGCAAGCAAAGGCCGGCTATCAGGAGAAACACGATGTTGCGACGCCTCCTCTGGTGAGGACGTGGAACAACGCGAACCGTGTCCTGAGGGCGGGCAGCATATTGTATACGCTGTGGGGCCGGAGGCAGATTGATTGTTTCTGGCTCTGCCTGAGGCGCCGATTTTTCTGGTATATAGGCTTTTATGAGTCCTGATTGATATGGATGATCTTCAGGATGGAGTCCCGAATAATGACCGGCTCTTCGTGTTGATGGCGGCGGTATTGAAGGGCGATTGACGGAATGGCTGTGTTTTCGCATACCTGTGTATCCATATTTGCTTATCTGACCTGTGGTGCGCAATGCCTGAAGGTGAAGCTTGCGCAACCCTTCCTGTGCTTCTCGGTTTCAGGCTTCCAGTGAAATAAACGCCGTTCGCCCCTTCCACTCAAATGGTCTGCACCGGCCTTTGTTTCTTTTTGTGTATTGCTGTATGAAAATGTGTTATTGCTTATTCTATCATAGAGCTTGAGAATAGAGAACCCATAAGTCCTATAGTATCCTGAATTCGAGAGTTTTGTATCTGCGCTGTCATTACTCGTATTGACATATAGGCATGAACAGATATTATTAAAAGTACAAGCTGTTCCTGGAACTCTCTCTTTATTAAGAAAACAGCACATGAAGGAAAGGTTCGTATGCTCTATACTGATCCCACAGGTGAAGAAAAGGGACTGGCGACCGAGGCAAATGCAGGGCGTACTGATGAGGTGCAAGCCACTCCTCAGAAACTGGACCGCAATCCAATTCCTCAGCGTCCTGGACGTAATGAAGGAGTCGCAAAGCCTGCAAGGTCTGTCCCTCAACGTCCGCAGGTATCGCAGCAGTCGAAGCAAGTGCAGGTGAATGTCTCTCTAACGCCTCCGGTGCAGCAATCGGCACAAGAGAGCAAAGCAGCCACGCCACAGCACGAAATCAAGCAACCATCTCACGAGTCGAGCGAAAAGGGGAAGCAGCCCGAAGCGGAACAGAAGGCTGACAGGCAGAAACCCGCTCCTCCTGAGCGGAAGCCGATTCCCAGGGTAAGCGTGAGCACTCGCCAGCCGGTTGAGCCGCAATCGAAGCCGCCAGTCTCCCGCCCGCCGACACAGGAAGCGGAGAAGCGGTCGGTTGAGCCGCAATCGAAGTCGCCAGTCTCTCGCCCGCCGACACAGGAAGCGGAGAAGCGGTCGGTTGAGCCGCAATCGAAGTCGCCAGTCTCCCGCCCGCCGACACAGGAAGCGGAGAAGCGGTCGGCTGAGCCGCAATCGAAGTCGCCAGTCTCTCGCCCGCCGACACAGGAACCGGGAAAGCCTCCTATGCCGCCAGAGAGCCAGTCCAGACAGCCTGTCCATGAGGAACGCCAGCGACCTTCTTATCCACCAGAAGCGAGAGGGAACAGTCAGCCACAGATGCCCGCGTATGGCCCATCTCCGCAGCAGCCTGCATGGCAGGGATATGCGGCGACTTCGGTTCCTCGTCTACAGACGAAGGACAGGCGTTTTGCTCTCGGGTTGGTCTCGCTTGGCGTTATTCTGGTGGCATTTCTCGCTCTGATTCTCGCACTGGCTCTCGGAGTGCCTGCCACATGGTTCCTCGGATCTCTGTTTTTATTCGTATGTGCCTTTATTGTCATTGTGAATCTAACATATATCTATTCGTTTATTGGAAATAATCGCTAGGAAGCTGTAGAAGCAAAGAGAGTCGCCCTGTCCTGAGCGACTCTCTTTGCTGTCAGAGGAGGAAACAGGGTTTGTCTGCTTTAGCCAGAAGCCACGGCTTTCAAGCTGACCGATGATGTATCCCCGGAAACAGTGAGGTTCATGCTGACCGCATACCGTTTGTTATCCTGTGTGCCGTTTGCCGTCAGGGTATACGAGCCGTTAGCGACCCCGTTGAGAATGAAGTTCCCGTTGCTATCGGCGGTCGCATTGTAGTTCCCGCCATTACCGGAAAGGGTAACGGTCGCTCCTGCCAGTGGGCTGCTCTTGGTGCAATTGCCGTCCTGACAGGCTACAACAACTCCGCTGACGGTGCTCCCAACCACAGTTAACGTGACCGGAATACTCTGTCCACCCTGAACGGTCGCGCCTCCGTTCCCTGTAGCGCTAATCGTGATATTGCCCTTATAGCTCCCGGGGGCCAGACTGGTCGATTTGATGCCGATGGTGATACCACTGCCATTCCCGCTATCCTGCCCGCTATCGGTGACAGAGAGCCAGTCGCTATCGGATTTTGCGGTCCAGGTAATTGGATAGGCACAGGCTCCGGTTTCTCTGAGTGTGAGGATCTGTGCATCAACTGCCTGCCCTTGATGCTGCGTGAACGCGAACTCGGTCGCACTGAACTGTAGAGTACAGGGCTGAAGCACTGTAAGCGAGACCTGGAACGTTTGCGGGCTCCCCTTTGCCGTCTGTCGGTCCTGATCCTGTGCGGTGAGTGTCACCTGCGCAGTATAGTTGCCGGGCGTCAGGCCTGTGATGTCCGGTTGAACGTTGACACTCGCAGTGGTCCCCGTACCGTTCAGCGAGCTATCGGTGGAGGTGACCTTGAGCCAGGGTGCATCGCTGCTCACTGTGGCCTGCCACTGAAGGGGCCAGCTACAGTTTCCGGTCGCGGTGAAGGTAATCACGCGGCTGGCCGGGTTGGCAGAGCCCTGGATGGCGCTAAATGCAATAGTGCTCTGCGATGGCTGTGCCATAGAACAGGGCGGCGAGATTGTGAAATTAACTGTGATGGTTTGCGGATTCCCGCCTGCCTCTTTATCATGCGTATCTTTGCCGTGCAGCACGATCTGCCCGACATAGGTGCCGGGAGTGAGATCGCTCGGATCCACGCTCAGGAGAAGCTGTCCGGTCTGACCTGCCGGGATCGAGCCTTTGAGCGGGGAGGCACTGAGCCAGGATACCTGATTATCAACGCTGGCATCCCAGATTAAAGGACTTTTGCCCGTATTGGTAATCGTGACGGTCTGCCCCGGAGGCGCTGGCTGCCCCTGATTGACGGCGAAGTTCACATTGAGCGGTGATGCTCGCATAATGGGTGAATTGGGTGTCAGCACCGCTTGCACCCGCAAGCTGATTGCGATGGTCAGGGTGCTCTGTGGGGTGCGAATGATAATGCTGGAATAATAGGTTCCGGGTGAAAAGGTATTGGCTGTGATGCTGATTGCCGGGGTTGCCGGGTTAGCTGCATCTTTGATCTGTCCCTTTGCCGGTGCAATCGTGACCCAGTTGGTCGAGGCCGTCGCGTTCCAGTCAATCGCTTCCTGGCAGCTTCCTACAGGGCTCAACGTGATTGATTGGTTGCTTGGATTACCCTGTCCGGCGACTGTTACAAACGAGAGCTGACCGATCCCGGCTGTAATCCCACAACGTGGTTGGATGGTCAGAGCGATGCTAATGCTCTGCGGGCTGTTATAGGCGTTCTGGCCCTCATTAACGCTGAAGACAAGCGTGCTCAGGTATGTTCCCGGAACAAGATTCTTGCTATTAACGGTGACCGGAATATTTGCGCTCCCCTGTGGTGGAATCGTGCCGGAGGTTTGGTCCAGGCGAAGCCAATTATCATCCCGGTCGTGCAGTTCCTTGATAACATCGCTATGCAGGGTTTTAATAGAAATGATGCTGTTCAGTTTCCAGTACAACGGCTCTGTACCCGGGTTGCTGATTACCATCGTTTGGGGTTTGGGGTCGGCGTTACCATCGAACGCGTTATAGTCCATCACAACAGGTGTTGCCTGAAGGACCGCGCCTGGATTGGTGGGCAATGCCTGTACTTCCATGCTGACCGCAACCGTCTGCGGGAGGCCAACATTCGAGGTAAATTTCAGGGTACCCGTATACTTGCCCGGGGCAAGGTGAGCGCGTTGAACGCCGACCGCAATGACCTGAGAGCTGCTAAAACTTCCCTGGTTGGGCGTTGCCTGAAGCCAGGGTTGGTCACTACTGACCGTCCAGATAATGTTGCCATTGCCTCCGTTGGAGAGGGTCAGCATTTGAATGGTGTTCGCACCTTCATAGGCGAGGCCCATATCCAGCGTGCGCGTACTGAGCTGGAAAATGGCCGGTTGCGCCGAACCTTCGGCGATACGCAGGGCGGCGCTGGCTGTAAAGCGCGAGATAATATCTTCAGCCTGAATCGCATGGAGGCCGGGCTTCCAGCCTCGATCAATCGTGATTCTGGCTTCTGCTTTTCCGTCATCTCCTACTTTTACAACGGACTTTCCGGTATCGGTCTTGATGGGCTCATGCAGGTCGCGGCTTAAATACACGCGGGTCTGTGGCTTAAAGTTTTGTACCGAAATAGTAAGTTGTTGCCCGTATTCTGCCTTACTGGACGAAAGGGAGAGCACAGGAACGGAGGAGCCCGAGGCTGTCTCTTTCTTTGGCTGAAAATATGCGATGCCTACCAGAATGCCATCAATAAAGATAATCAGCATGGCAAGGAGCAGCAAACAGGTGAGTACAAGACGTACCCATTTTTTTTTCTTGCCCGTTTGGGGCTGTTGCGTCGCGGGTTTCCTGACGCCCGGAAGCTGGCGGGCCCGAAGTGGTCCTGTATATGCAATAAATTGAGATTTTTTCTGGCCGGGCGGTGGGTTTCCGGTCTGCTGTGGCGGCGCTTGCATCGCTGGATGGGAACCAGGAAACAGCGTTTTTTGCCCGAGGGATAGCGGTGGAAAGGCGTGCGGCGTTGGCTGCCCTCTACCGGGAGGAAGAGGGGTCGCGGCGTGTTCATCCAATGTTACCTCACCACCGGGCATCCGGGGCGGTTCCTCAACAACATCGCATGGTGTGGTCTGATACTCGGTTGTGAATGGCCCTGGTTGTGGAGGTAGGGGAACAGTAGGGACCGGGCGTGTCAGCCGTTCGGCAATATCTGTCCCCTCCTCTGCGGCATGCGTTGTCATATAGCAATCAAAACAGACGACGAAATGCTTGTAACAGGGATTGTTACAAAAGAGGCATTTTCCCATAACTTGTATTTCACCTACACTACGTGACCACTTCCCGCATAAATCTTAGTGAATGCAAGAAATACGGAGCAGATGTATTTCTTCATGCTGTCAATTCTATAATTTGTAACGGGTAATGGAGTCTTCCGTCACAAGGAAAGTAACTTGATAGTACTTGCAGAAGAAAAGGCTCAGGAGCGCTTGACAGTTCCCGAGCCTTTGCTATTGAAGATGTGCCTATTGGCGTAGCTGGGCCCCAAACTGGTCGTGAAGGGCCTGGATAATCTTGTCCTGAAGCTCGTTTGCTTCCGCATCTTTCAGCGTGCGGTCGCGTGACTGATACACCAGCGAGTAGGTCAGGTTCTTCTTGCCTGCGGGAATCGGATCGCCAGTATAGACATCGAAGAGTGAGACGCGCTGAAGTAGTTCGCCTCCGTTGCGCTCAATGACCCCCTGAAGCTCCTGCGCCAGTACCTGCTGATCCACGATAATCGCGAGGTCGCGAGTGAGCGCCTGCTGTCGCGAGAACGGCTGATAGACAATCCGCTCAGGCACTGCCTCGAAGAGCCGCTCTAGATCAATCTCACTGAGGTAGGCGCGGTGCGGCAGATCATAGCGCTGCTGCACAACAGGGTGCACCTCGCCCAGGATGCCGGCAGGGCTAAAGATGGTTTCGCCATCGGGGCCTTTTCGGGGCAGCTCCAATAGTGCACAGCGACCGGGATGGAAGGTCGGATGCTGTGTCGGTGTGAACCGATACTCCGAGATGTGGAGCCCTTCGAGCAAGGTTTCGATCACGCCTTTCAGATCATAGAAGTCTGCCGGGCGCGACAGCTCATTGATCCAGGAGATGGCGGCGGGACCGCTCATAGCGATACTGACGCTTCGTCGTTCGTCTGGTTGCTCATTTGCTTGCTGAGCGGGCAGGTAGCGCCGTCCGATCTCGAAGAAGCGCAGACCTGCTTCGTTGCGCTTGCTATTCTCCTGCATGATCTCCATCAGGCTGCTCATCAGAGTGAGACGCAGACTATCAAGATCCTTGCTGAGCGGATTGACGATCACCACAGCGGGAAGGTCCTTCGGGTCAATGGCTACCAAAGCCTGTGTACCGGCGGCGTTCGAGGCCAGCTCACCGGCTGTGTTGCCAGTACCTGAGGGAGCCTGCAACAGGTAGCGGGCGGACTCCTTGTCGGCGGAAGCCAGCAGATTGAGCGTGCGGGCTCGGTTAGTCATCACATAGGTGATAGTCTCATTGAGGCCAGCACCGACTAGAAGCGAGCGTACCAGCTTTTCACGCTCGAACCACTGATCGGGGAGCGGCTCAGGAAGCCCACCTGTTGGCATCGAGGTTGGGATCTTATCATACCCGATATTGCGAATCACCTCCTCAACAAGATCGGCTTCCTCTTCAATATCCGGGCGATAGGTCGGGACTGTCACCGTCATGGTTTTGCCATCGTCGTGTGCTTCGACAGAGAATCCAAGCGCCTCAAGCGCATCGCAGGCCTCTTGCTGTGTTACCTGCATCGAGGTCAGCCACTCGATGTCGTGAATCGAGAACGGAAGTTTGCGCTGTTGAGGAGGCGCTGCATAGTGATCTACTGCGCCGGGGTGCACTGTGCCTCCTGCCAGTTGTGCCAGCAGGTAACAGGCGCGATTGGCGCCCAGGCGGGCCAGCTCCGGATCAAGGCCCTTTTCAAAGCGCCCTGACGACTCAGTGCGCAGCCCCAGGGTTGTCGACGTACGCCGCACGCTTCTTGCCTGGAAGTTCGCAGCTTCCAGCAGCACGGTTGAGGTATTGTCGTTGACTTCGCTCCGGGCCGCGCCCATCACGCCAGCAATGGCGGTCGGTCCAGTCGGGTCAGTAATCATCAGCATCTCGGGTGTGAGCTGGCGCTTCACATCGTCCAGGGTCGTCAGCGTCTCCCCCTCATGAGCGGTCCGAACGATGATATGATGCTCCGGGACCAGATCGTAATCAAAGCCATGCAGAGGCTGACCAAGTTCCAGCATCACATAGTTCGTGATATCGACAACGTTGTTAATCGGGCGCATCCCAGCAGCCAGCAGGCGGCGGCCCATCCACGATGGAGATGGTCCGAGCTTCACATCACTGATCACGCGTGCTATATAGCGCTTGCAGAGTTCGTCATTCTCGACGGTCACTTTGACCATATCTGGAGTTGGCGTTCCCTGCTCCTGCACCTCCATTGGCGGCAGGCGAAGTGGCTGTCTGGTAAGTGCAGCAACCTCGCGGGCGATGCCGATAATTGAGGAGAGGTCGCCCCGGTGGGCCTTGATCGAGAACTCAAGCACGACCTCGCTCATCAGGTCGGCAAGTTTCACGCCGAGTGGCGTATCCGTGTCAAGAATGTAGATGCCGCTGTGGTCTGTGCCCAGGCCAAGTTCACGCGGAGAACAGAGCATGCCCTGTGAGACATAGCCCATCTTCTTCGTTTCCTGAATAACCAGGTCGCCTACGCGCGCTCCGGGCAGAGCCAGAGGCACCTTATCGCCGAGCTTGATATTTGGAGCGCCACAGATAACATTGAGCTCCTGTGTTCCGGTTGAGACCTTTGTATAGTTCAGGTGATCCGATTTTTCGACCTTCTCCAGATGGACAATCTGGGCAGTGATAACTTTATCGCCCCATTCTTTGCCGATGTATTCAATGGCTTCTACTTCGAGCCCGGCCATCGTCAGCTTTTGGGCCAGCTCTTCGGGAGTCATATCGAAGTCAACATACTCCCGGAGCCAACTAAGCGGTACTCTCATGCTGTCAAAAACTCCTTATATGGTTCACACCCTGTTGATGGGAATAATTCCTGTGTTGCGAGAAAAACAGTTTAGAATTGGCGCAAGAAGCGCAAATCATTGCTGGTGAAGAGGCGAATTTCGTTAATGCCATATTTTGCCAGGGCGATGCGCTCTACGCCCATGCCGAAGGCGAAGCCGCGATACTTCTTCGGGTCATAGCCAACTTCACGCAGCACTTTCGGGTGAACCATGCCACAACCGAGCAGCTCAACCCACCCGGTGTACTTGCAGACGCGGCAGCCCTTCCCGTTACATTCGCCACAGCTAATATCCATCTCGGCACTTGGCTCGGTGAACGGGAAGTAGCTTGCCCGAAAACGGACCTGGCGCCCTTCTCCGTAGAGCTCACGGGCGAAGGTTTGAAGGCAGCCTTTGAGGGTTGCCATTGTGCATTGATCGTCGATCAGCAGGCCTTCAATCTGATGGAACTGGGCCTCATGGGTTGCGTCAATGGCCTCGTTCCGGAAGACCTTGCCGGGCACAATGACCCGAACCGGGGGCCGAGTCTGTTTCATCACACGGATCTGCATCGGTGAGGTCTGAGTGCGCAGCAGGAGTTCGCCGGGAACAATCCAGAAGGTGTCCTGCATATCGCGAGATGGGTGATCTGCCGGGATATTCAGCGCCTGGAAGTTGTAGTAGTCTGTCTCTACCTCGGGCCCTTGAACCACCTGGAAGCCCATCTTCATGAAGACGTCGGTCACTTCCTGGATCGTGCGTGTCAACGGGTGCATATGGCCAACAGGTAGATGTCGGCCTGGCATCGTGACATCAATGCGTTCTTTTTCCAGTGTCGCGAGCAGTTCTTTCTGGCGGATCTCTTCGCGTCTGGCTTTCAGATGGCTCTCCAGTTCGGACTTGACAGCGTTCATCTTCTGCCCGACAACGCGTCGCCCGTCTTTGGTCAATTTGGGCATGACGGCTGCAATATTTTTCAGTTCGCCACGGTTACGCCCCAGGTAGCGGATGTCCCATTCCTCCAGCTCTGCCATTGTCGTAACAGGCTCAAGCTCAGCAATTGCTTTTGTGCGTATTTGCTCAAGCTGGTCGAGCAACGCTTCGTTCTGGTCTATCATGCCTTCCTCCAAAAATCAAAAAACCGGACAACGTCTCAGGGACGAAGCCGGTAATGAAAACTCCGCGGTACCACCCATGTTGAAATTCGCGTATCCCGATACGGGAACGATCGCATACGAATTTCCGCTTGGAATGTCCGGTAACGGGGACTCCCGGAACTATCTACTTACTCCGCCCGCGGAGGTTCAATAGTCGGCTCAGGGGTGAACTTCAACGCTTTTTCCTGCGAAGAGGCTTTCAGTCGCTGACCTCTTCTCCCTGCGCAGATGTAGAATGCGTCTACTCTCCCCTTCCTCGCCTTTCACATGACATCTATGCTGTATCGGCTCATATGCGGTCCGATAGCTTTCTGACACATATATGGTAGCTTAACATGCTTAAATATAGTGTAGCAGATTTGCGTTAGAAAGTCTAGCTGAAAGCGAGTTTTAATATTGAAGCAAGTCCTGTAGCTCCTTTTCGCTCTGCTTGCTAAGCGGAATCATGGTTTCCTGCGCGTCGTCGAGTAGCAGTGTATAACTGTTTCTGGTATACTGGATGACCGCTTTGATTCTTTGCAGATTGACCAGATAGGCACGGTGTGCCTTAAAGAAACCGCGTTTCTGGAGCCGTGCTTCCAGCTCTTGCAGAGTCAGGTTGGTGACTGCTTCATCACGCTCTGTTCGCAGTATGATTTTTCCATCGCGGCTGGTTGCGTAGAGAATTTCGGCTGGATCAAAAAGCATGATGCGATCCTCTTTTCTGCCCGGCACCTTATATGGAACCTCGCGCCGTGCTGGTTTCTCTTCGTCTGAGTGTGCCGCTTCTTTGGTCGAGGGCTGTTTCTCTCCGGTGTGGCGCACCTCAATAATCTTCCCGTCCTCGATTTCGGCAATATGCGTACAGAACCGACCGGACCATGAAAGATCTTCGCAGGTCAGGAGAATGGCTACTCCGTTTCGAGCTTGTTGTTCGAGTAAGCGTGCAAAAAGGGCTGTAGTATCCAGGTCAGCGCGTAAGATGGGGAGATCAAGCAGAATAACCTGTGGCTGTCCCATTAATGTACGGGCAAAGGCCAGCCGTCTCTGTGCTGAGGGTGAGAGTTTGGAGATAGGTGTATGGACCTGATCGCTCAGACCGACAAGTGAGAGTGCCTGATGCACACTGGCGGCTGGCAGGCCACGGATCTCGCGGTACAGATTGAGATTTGCCTGTGCCGAGAGGCGCTCATAGAGCAAGTCTTCCTCGAAGAGCACATTGATGTGTTTGCATATATTTGGCTTGAGATGAATATCTGTGCCGTTCAGGGTGATGTGGCCACCGCTTGGCAGAAGGAGCCCCGCCAGAATTTTAATCAGCACAGTTTTCGCGCTTCCAGGAGGCCCAACCAGCGCCCATATCTCGCCCGCTTGAATGGTTAGCTCTTCTATAGAGAGAGCGCTGCGTCCCTCTATTTGTTTTTCGAGTCGGTGTATCTGTAGCATACAGTCCTCTGCGCTCAAGAGATTTGCTCTATTGTAGCATAGAAAACAGAGCCGGAATAAGCCTCCTCTTTCTGGAAAGAAATACCTCTATTTTCTTCAGAAACCGGTATTGCGGGTGCGCTGTTGACCCCTTTCTCCACTCCATTCAGCCATTTCTTTGTTTTTTTGAGCACTGAGAGGCTCCTGTTAGCCTGTTTTTTACTCCATTCAGCGGAAATATATAGCGCGGTCCTGTCAAGACCAAGTACAGTTGTCACAGGACGTTGGCGAGGGGTAAAAGGGAAAACGACAGACACCAGTGAAGGAGTGAAACGATGAGCGAATTGATGATAGAAGCTTTTGAATTGAGCAGAACTTTTGGGGCAAAGGAGGCGGTGAAAGGGATTAACTTTAGCGTGCGTCGTGGTGAGATTTTTGGCTTTCTGGGTCATAATGGTGCGGGCAAGACCACAACAATTCGGATGTTAACCGGACAGATTGATCCAACCGGAGGGCGGGCGCAAGTCGCTGGCTATGATGTGGTTCGGCAGAACAGGGAACTGAAGCAACATATCGGCGTTGTCTTTGAAGATCCTAATCTGTACGAGCGACTCTCTGCGCGCAGAAACCTTGAGTTCGCCTGTTGGCTGTATGATGTGCCGGTCAGCCGGGTTGATGAGGTTCTGGAACTGGTGAAGCTACGCGATCGGGCGAAAGAGCCTCTCCGTACCTTTTCAAACGGCATGCGGCAGCGCGTGATGATTGCTCGGGCCCTGCTTCATCGGCCAGAGGTGCTCTTTCTGGATGAGCCAAGCCGCGGCCTGGACCCGATTACGGCCCGTGATTTGCGGCGTACCATTGCCCGCTTGAGCCAGGAAGGGATGACGATTCTGTTGACGACACACATGATGGAAGAGGCTGACCAGCTCTGTCATCGAGTCGCCTTTATTGCGAATGGGCAACTGGTTGCCAATGATACGCCCCGTAATCTGAAGCTGCAACATGGTGAGCGTACAATGACGGTCACGCTGTCAGAAGCTGGCTCGCTGGTAGAGAAGCTTATTCATATGGATCAGCCTGCCGAGCAAGCCGTGCTGATGCAATGGATGGCGGAGGGGAAAGTGCTGGCGGTTCATTCAAATGAAGCGACGCTGGAAGATGTCTTTGTGAAGATCGCTGGAACTCGTCTGGCATAGTGCATGTATTGATAGAAATCTGGATGTGGAGCAAAAAAACATGAGAGCGCGTGTTATTCTCGCTATTCTGCGAAAAGATCTGATTGATACTATTGCCAACAAAATGACATTGTTTGGTCTTCTTGCACCGATTTTTATGGTGATTCTGTTCGCTGTGTTTTCTGGCCTGTTAAGCAATGCTGATAAGCCAACCCATATATTGGTGTACAATCCGTCGCAATCCGCTCTTGAACAGGTGATCAGCAAGACCTATGAGAAGACAAAAGTCACTAAAGTAGATACGGCTGAGGCGGTGCAGACGGCATTTGGACCAAATGGCAGCAAAAAAGAATCTGAATATGCTCTTGGCCTTATCATTCCAGAGGACTTTGATACGCTATTACGGAAAGGCGCACATCCTGATCTTGAACTCTACATCAATGGCAGCGAGATTCCGGAGGGGGCAGCCGCAAAGACCACATTGATGAGCGTGGTGAATAGCTACGCGTCCTCCCTGTCCAACCCGGTACCTGTGCGGTTTTCCGTCGTCACGATCAATCCGCCAGATGCTCATCAGCTCTCACTGACTCAGCAGATGAATGGCTTTTATGGCGGAATCGCGCTGTTGATGTCGTTCTTAACGGGTATGACCATTGTGCCCAATCTACTGGTTGAGGAAAAGGAGAAAAAGACCCTGCGGATGCTGATGGTTTCTCCTGCGTCCTTTGCGGATATTCTTATTGCAAAGTTGTTGTTCGCGCTGATCTACCAGCTCATCATGACGGTTGTTGTTCTGATCGCAATGAAGGGCCTTTCCGGCAATATCCCGATGCTGGGCGTCTTCGTCGTGCTTGGGGCCTGTTTCTCGCTATCGATGGGTTTGCTGGCTGGCTGTATCTTTCAGACGGCAACCTCTCTAGGTGGCTTTACCGGAGTGATGACGATGCTGTTTCTCTTCCCTGCGATGCTGGCTTCAGATTTCATGTCCGTTCTTTTGCAGGGAAGCCCACTGACCTATGTTGCGCGGGCGGTTCCTACCTACTACCTGGCGGATGGCTTCTCACGAGCGGTACAGAATGCAGGCTGGAATGGTACTGTGCTTCTGGATATGGCTGTGATTGCTGCATGTGCGGTCGTGCTGCTGGTACTTGCCACTCTGATACTCAAGAGGCAAGCAAAAAGAGCGGCACAGTTCTAACTGCTTTAACAGGGAGTGTCTATCAAGTGCGCTCCCTGTTTGCTTTACGTGACAAGTGATTCTATGGTACAGTTTTAGCTGATCAGAGCATTCAGGAGAGGTTGATCTGGTGAATATTCGAGCTGTACTTGCGATTGCCCGCAAAGATCTTCTGGATAGTGTTGTCAACAAATCTAGCGCCTTAACGCTTGTCTTGCCGTTGGTAATAGCGGCTTTCTTTGTGCTGGCAGCGAATCTGATAGGGACACGAAATGTCGCTGTTTTGCTCTATCAGAAGCATAGTGATGCGCGTATAGAGCAACTCTTTGGGGAGATATTCCCCGGTGTCAAAGTGACACAAGCGCTTTCTGCTACTGAGGTTTCGCAGCGTGTTGAGGACGAGAGCGGGCCGTATACCATCGGGATTGTGATTCCGGATGATCTTGAACAGCAGCTTCAAAAGGGCAAGGAGCCGCATGTACAGTTGTATCTCAGGGGAATCGAGTCAGAGAAGAGCACTCAGGCCGAGATTCAAGCCGTTTTGAGAAGGTATATTGCGGAGTTGCGGCATGATCAGCCTATCCATATAGAACTGATGGTGAAGCCCTCCTCAACCTTTCTTTCTGAAAGACCGTGGGATATATTGAAAAAGACCTTTGCGGTTGCTGGTTGTCTGGTCGCGAATCAATATTCGCTGTCGATAGCGGCTGCTATATTTGTTGAGGAGAAAGAGAAAAAGATCCTGCGTCTGTTGTTGCTTGCTCCTTCATCCTTTGCCACTGTGATTCAGGCGCGGGCTCTGGTTGCGTTTCTCTATCAGATGGCTGCCTCATTGATGGTGCTTGCCCTGTTGACGGGCTTCTCGGGCCTGGTTCCGATGCAGTTGCTCTTCATCGTGCTGTTCACGCTCTTTTCGCTTAGCCTCGGTTTTATCTGTGTCTGTGTCTGTCATACCGGGAGCGCCCTTGGTGGCGTTGCTGGTATTCTCTGGCTGCTAACCTTTTTCCCGGCATTTCTGGGCATGTTCCTGGGGATTGGCTGGTTCCCGGAGGGCTTTCTGATGAACCTGCTCAAGCTCTTCCCGACGTATTATTTTGCGGATGGACTGTACCTTGCTTTTATCAATGTGCATATGGTGAGCGCGATATGGGCAGATCTGCTGGTGTTCGGCATCTGGACTGTAGCCTCAATGATGGTGGCATATTGGCTGCTGAGGCGTCAGGAGCGAGCTGCAATGGCAATCTAGCCTTCTTCATCTCTTTTCTTTTTGTTGGTTTTTTCTGAAAAGGGGGGTTGACGAGCTCAAAACATATCTGTTATAATAAAGCCGTCCGAAAGAATCGGGGTGTGGCGCAGCCCGGTAGCGCACTTCAATGGGGTTGAAGTGGTCGGAGGTTCAAATCCTCTCACCCCGACTTTTAAGAAGCGGTGATCAGTCACCGCTTCTTTTTTTTGTCTCGTTTCGCTTGCGTGCTGTCACGAAGCAAGTTCCTGGTGTCAGCATCTCATGTTTGTGAATCTGCTCCATTCCTGCCCTTTCCAGCCAGTATCGGACATCCGAAAATGGATGACAGGTGCCACCGATGATGGTCACAGAGAGCTGCATCAGTTGGGTGGTCAGGGTGGAGAGGCGTGAGCGTTGCCGCTGGTCTGAGAGCTGATCGACCAGGATCAGGAGCCCGCCCGGGCGGAGAGTATGAGCCACCTTGTGAAGTACCGCCTGGTTGTCCTCAGGTTGAAGCAGATGGGCGATGTTAAAGTAGAGCGCCACATCAAAGGGTTCTGAAAAGTGCTCAGGAAAATCATCGCTCACAATATCACAGCACATAAACTGAATTCGCTGTTCCAGCCCCAGACGCTGTACCGTGTGTGTGCCTGCCTCAACCCCGGCTTCAAGGTCGATCACGGTTGCATGCAGCCCGGGATAGGCGCGGCAAAAAAGCGCGCTGTACGCTGCATGAGAGCCGCCAACATCAAGCAGACGGGTGGCAGGTTGTGGCAGAGGGACCCGCCGGAGAATCTCCGGGCCGATCATTGAGGCAAGCGCGGCCAGCCCGGCATAGTGGCGCTCAAGAAGCTGTCGGCTCTCAGCAGTTGTGGTACTCTCTTCATACGGCGTTTTCATCGCTGCCTGGTTGGTGTGGATAATCTCATCGAGATGGGCCCAGATATTCGCCAGATCGGGTCCATGAAGAATATATGGTATGAGATTCTGTCGGGAGCTTGAGACAAGCCAGCGCTGGCTTATGCGTGTGTTGTAATATCTCCCCTTGTGCTGGCGCAAATAGCCGGAAGAGACAAGCAGTTGAAGTAGATAGAGCAGTCCCTGAGGATGACACTGAAGCCTATCGGCGAGCTCCGACACCGTCTGTCCTCGGGTACGCAAGCTATCGAAAAGCCCAAGCTTGCAGGCTGTATAGAGCGCTGTTGAGATTCCGGCAGAGAGTGGAACGTCAAAAAGCGGTGTGGGCAGCAAGTTCAAACGAGCGAGCAGATATTCCAGGGCTGTAAAGCGTAGCGGCATAAGCAACCCCCTTTCAGAAAAGGACTCCAGCTAACCAACCCCCTCCTAGAAGCAGCGTAATACAGACCACAAAGAGGAAGTAGGGGCGGCGGGTTGTTTTGCGATTCAGCAAGCGCTGTGGCCTGAAGAGAAGCGCGAGCAGGCCAATGCCGAACAGACCCGGGAGAAAGGTCGCCAGGAGAATGAGCAAATTTGCAGGCACCAGATGTGTGAAAGTGAGAAGGGCGATTACAACCACTCCGCCAAGAAGCAGAAGAGGGATAGCGAGCGCACATCCGCGAACGCCTAGTACAACCGCCAGGGTTCGTGCATTCCCGGCTCGATCCTCCTCGATGTCCGGGAGCGAATTCGCGAGATTGAGGGCGATGCCAAAGAGTGCCCCGAGTGGGATCAGCCAGCCAATAAAAGGCGGAAAGCGATCCATGCCGACAAAAGCATAGACCGGGATTAGAGGCATTGCCAGTGCAAAGACGATACCGCTGAGGGGTGTTGATTTCAGCCCGAGGTTGTAGCCCTGGCCCAGACAGAGGTAGATCAAGGAGAGAAGCCCAGCAAGGCGATTGAGCGGCCACAAGAGGAATGCCATGACGACAATTAAAAAGAGCCCCACGATCAGCGCCTCCCGGGGACGAACCAGCCCTTGAACCAGGGGCTTCTTTTTGTCACTTCGGGCGTCAAGCTCACGGTCACAGTAGTCATTGAGAATAGCGATAGAAAGCTGCATTGCCAGATGGGCGGCTACGACCAGCACAAAACGCGGCCAGGAGACTTGAGGCCAGGCGGCGAGCAAGGCAAAGAGCGCAATTGCGATGGTATGAAACAGGACAGGGACAGGATGGCAGAGCTGGTAGAAGCCGGCCACTACCTCGTGAAGATGGCGT
This sequence comes from Thermosporothrix sp. COM3, assembly GCF_059696735.1. Lineage (NCBI taxonomy): Bacteria > Bacillati > Chloroflexota > Ktedonobacteria > Ktedonobacterales > Thermosporotrichaceae > Thermosporothrix > Thermosporothrix sp. COM3. The sequence continues at coordinate 6,070,347 of NZ_AP019376.1, forward strand.
TGATTAGCTGTCCGCATGATGAAACCCTCAGAGGTGGCTGTCCTCCGGTCAAAAGCGGATTACCAGACCGGGAGACGATCCAGTACAGCTTTAAACCAGATGGTACGTACTTCACTACCTGCTAATAGAAGGGTAATCCAGATGCCGATAAGGGTACCGAAAACCCAGAAGGAAAGCATTAAAATGTTACTATTCATGCCCATCAGCATGCTCCAGATAGTCATCAGAAGCTGTGAGAGAATGTCATGTCCGTTCCCAATAGGGAGCATAGAGCGTAGCGAGGGCTCGCTCGCCATTACGCCAATGGTGGCAACGGAGGCTAGAATGATTGCAACCAGCAGTTCTGGAAACGATGGGCGGAACAGTTTCTCTGCTTCCTGTTGCAAGGTCTGCCGGCGGCGAGCTTCCTCTGCTTGCCGGGTCCTGAGTGCGATGCGCTGCATAATATTGTGGGTCAGGTCCGCTGGCTCTTGAACCAGATCGAAGCTCTGAATGGCCCGACTGATGTATTCAAGCTGCCGTAATTCCTGCTGACAACGAGAACAAGAAGAGAGATGTTTTTCCAGCTCTCGCATCTTGTTGAGAGGTAAATGTTGATCAATATAGAGTTGGATGTATCGAGAAGCTCTAGAGCAATGCATTCTTTAACCTCGTGATTTCCATTCCTGCTCAAATGCCTGTAGGCGCTCTTTCAACAGATTCCGTGCTCTGAACAGATGCGTCTTGATTGTGCCAATGGGCATAGTCAATATTTCGGCCATCTCTTCGTAGGTCATTTCTTGAAGGTGACGGAGAATCAACACAATGCGGTATTTCGCGGGAAGATTAGAAAGCTGCTCGTGAACAAGATGTTGATAAGCCGAGGCCTCTATTGCTGCATTAGAGGGCTCATCGCCCTGAGCTTTTTCCAGAATTTGTTCTTCCTGTATTGCAGCCTGTAGTGCTTTTTCTCGTTTACGTAGTTCCAGTTGTTTCAGACAGCAGTTATAAGCAATACGATAGAGCCAGGTTGAGAACTGGGCGTCTCCTCGAAAGGAAGATAGGCCCTGCCAGGCAGCAAGAAATGTTTCTTGCGTGACCTCGTTCGCTTCTTCATATTGTTGAAGCATGCGAAAGACAAGGTTGAATACTCGTCGTTGATGTCGCTGCACCAGTTGGGCAAATGCATCCTGGTCGCCTGCCTGGCTTGCGGCAACCAGCTTCGCATCGTCCAGTTGTTCTGTGGTCGCAGCGCCAACATGGGGGAGCGATATTCCTAAACTGTGTGATGGCTGCAATGAGAATTCCTTCATAGCACTGTAATTAGAGGCCAGTAACGAGAAAAAAGTTTCACCAAATTCGCGAAACTTCTTTCTTCTATAAGCTATCTTACCATACGTCAAGGCTTTGCAACAAAGAGGAGTGCCTGATGTCGCTGAATGTACTTGTTGTTTTATTGGGGTGGTTATTCGCGCTGGCGATCTTCCTGGGATTTATTATTCTCCTGCGCTATCTGCATCACCGGGAACGAATGGAACTGATTCGGCATGGTTTCAGCCCGGATATTATGCGGCGCCTGCGCAGGAGCCGGGGAATTTTGCGAGCCGGTTTGATTACCTGCATGGTGGGAATAGCCTTGATGGCAGGTCTGTATCCGATTGGCTTCTTTTTACCAGATACCTTCCCTCAGGCTCCCCTCCATCTGGGGCCCTGGCTGCTACCCGGTTTGATCCCCTTTGCTGTGGGATTGGCTCTGATTGGCAGTTACTATTTAGAACATAGTCATGCGTTTGATGATGAACAGAAAGCATCGAAAGATGTTTCTGCGTCAAACCGAAACGGTGAAGGAAACGTGGTACCGTTTGATCACCGCGATGGAACACGCAAAGAATCCCTTTGAGCACCATGCATGAGACGTATTGAAAGAGGAGATGCGCGTTCTGCGGCCCTTCTTCACCCGGCTGAAGGGAAAATTTCCCAATTTTGTAAACAGGGCCAAAAAAGTATTGACAAGACTATGGAGTAGTGATATTATTCCACTTGCGCCGGACGGGAAAGCCGAAAGGCGCGGGGATGCGAAAGCATCAAGCGATCATTAACAACTGAAGAGTGGTAAGGAACCAATTGCACAACAAGTTTCCGTCTTGCAAGGATAAGCTTGCCAACAGAACTTGACTGTAAAATCTCTGAGTGAGATTTTCATAATAAAGCTTTGAATGGCGAGTTTGATCCTGGCTCAGGACGAACGCTGGCGGCGTGCCTAACACATGCAAGTCGAACGCCCTTCCCTCGTGGAAGGGAGTGGCGGACGGGTGAGTAACACGTGGGTACCTACCCTGAAGTGAGGAATACCGGCGAGAAATCGCCGACAATACCGCATACGCTCCTTCGGGAGCAAAGCTCGCAAGGGCGCTTTAGGATGGGCCTGCGGCCGATTAGCTAGCTGGTGAGGTAAGAGCTTACCAGGGCGACGATCGGTAGCTGGTCTGAGAGGACGATCAGCCACACTGGGATTGAGAACGGCCCAGACTCCTACGGGGGGCAGCAGTGAGGAATTTTCGGCAATGGGGGCAACCCTGACCGAGCAACGCCGCGTGCAGGAAGACGGCCTTCGGGTTGTAAACTGCTTTTCTGTGGGACGAGCAAGGACGGTACCACAGGAAGAAGCCCCGGCTAACTACGTGCCAGCAGCCGCGGTAATACGTAGGGGGCGAGCGTTGTCCGGAGTTACTGGGCGTAAAGCGCATGCAGGCGGTCGGGTAAGTTTGCACTGACAGTCATCGGCTTAACTGATGAAGGCGTGCGAAAACTGTCCGACTTGAGGGCTCTAGAGGGGTGCGGAATTCCGAGTGGAGCGGTGAAATGCGTAGAGATTCGGAGGAACACCAAAGGCGAAGGCAGCGCCCTGGAGAGTACCTGACGCTCAGATGCGAAAGCTAGGGGAGCGAACGGGATTAGATACCCCGGTAGTCCTAGCCGTAAACGATGACCACTAGATGTCCGGAGTATCGACCCTTCGGGTATCGGAGCTAACGCGTTAAGTGGTCCGCCTGGGGAGTACGGTCGCAAGATTAAAACTCAAAGGAATTGACGGGGACCCGCACAAGCAGCGGAGCGTGTGGTTTAATTCGATGCAACGCGAAGAACCTTACCAGGTCTTGACATCACACTGACAGCCCTAGAGATAGGGTCTTCCTTCGGGACAGTGTGACAGGTGCTGCATGGCTGTCGTCAGCTCGTGTCGTGAGATGTTGGGTTAAGTCCCGCAACGAGCGCAACCCTCGTCGCTAGTTGAATGTTCTAGCGAGACCGCCGTTACAAAGCGGAGGAAGGTGGGGATGACGTCAAGTCAGCACGGCCCTTACGACCTGGGCGACACACACGCTACAATGGCCGGGACAAAGGGCAGCCAACCCGCGAGGGGGAGCCAATCCCATCAAACCCGGTCTCAGTTCAGATTGCAGGCTGCAACCCGCCTGCATGAAGTCGGAGTTGCTAGTAACCGTAGGTCAGCACACTACGGTGAATACGTTCCCGGGTCTTGTACACACCGCCCGTCACACCACGAAAGTCGGCAACACCTGAAGCCGCTGGGCTAACCTCATTGAGGGGGCAGGCGTCGAGGGTGGGGTCGGTGATTGGGGTGAAGTCGTAACAAGGTAGCCGTACCGGAAGGTGCGGCTGGATCACCTCCTTTCTAGGGAGTACAGGATGAGAGATGCAAGAGACGGCATCACACAAGACTCATCCGATCCCAGGTCGATACTTACCTTCAGGTAAGTGAAACCTGCAAAGCTTATCCAGGTGGAATACTTGGCGGCTTGGCCTTACCACTCTTGAGTTGTTAACAATCTTGATGCTTTCGTTCACGGGCTTTTAGCTCAGGTGGTTAGAGCGCAGTCCTGATAAGACTGAGGTCCCTGGTTCGAGTCCAGGAAGGCCCATTGCCCGGGGATGTAGCTTAGCTGGAAGAGCGCCGCCTTTGCACGGCGGAGGTCAGGGGTTCGAATCCCCTCATCTCCACCAGGAGATAAATTCTCCACCCGTTTGTATATGCGGGTGGAGCGGTGATTATCGCGAAAGGGTTCCACCCGTTCCCATCCCGAACACGGTAGTTAAGCCTTTCAGCTCCGACGATACTTGGCGGGCAGCCGCCTGGGAAAATAGGACATTGCCGCTCCGCCCGCCTATACAGGCGGATTTTATCGCTATAAGCGGGCTTTTAGCTCAGGTGGTTAGAGCGCAGTCCTGATAAGACTGAGGTCCCTGGTTCGAGTCCAGGAAGGCCCATTTTTCATTTTTGGCTTTTCCTCTCTCTACTCATTTCCCTCACCTCTGTATCCTATCTATAAAAGATGTGCTACTTGTAGATAGGGAGAATAGACATGCCCCGGGTTACTGAAAATCGCCTTTTCCGTTTGCTTCATCTGGCGCGGCGTCCCACTCCCTGGTGGCTGGCCCTGATCCTGATTATTCTGGCGATTCCTCTGGTGCAAATTCTGGGGGCGCTTCTGGCGGGTTTTGTGCTCTATGGGCTCGGCGTGCGCTCGATCGGTGGGATACAACGGCTTACTGTTCCTGGCTCACTCTTCAGCCTCATTGCATCCCTCTTCACTTTCGGCTTACCCCTTTTTCTGCTGTGGATCTGGGTTCGCTGGTACGAGAAAAGACCGTTCTGGGCGCTTGGCTTTGAGTGGCGCAGAGGAGTATGGCGCAAGCTCCTTTTTGGTCTGCTGATTGGCCTGGTGGCCGCGTTGATAAGCGGCTATGCCGCCTATGCACTGGGCCTGGTTCGCGTGCTTGGAGGGCTCAGTCAGCCGTTCTCGGCGGCGTTGCTGCTTGCCTTTCTCGTTCAGTTGCTTTCCTATGTGATACAGTCCTCAGCGGAAGAGATTGAGATTCGAGGCTGGCTCTTTCCGTTGCTCGGTCGCCATTTCGGGGTGCTGACAGGTCTACTGCTTCAGGCGCTGGTCTTTTTGTTTATTCATAGCCTCAATGAAGCACTCTCCCCGCTCTACCTGCTATTTACCCTGGTTTTTGGTGTTTTTGCTGGCCTCTACGTGCTTTATGAGGGGAGTTTATGGGGAATCTGTGCACTGCATACCATGTATAATTTTGTACAGTTTATCCTCTTTCTGGAGTGGATGCGTTTGCGTCCGATTGCGGATCCCAACATTCTGGATATCGTGACTATTCCGGTCTGGCTTATCGGCATTGTGATCCTGGGCTTTTTGCTGAGTCGCAGGCGACGCACTCTCAGGGGCGGTTAAGCAGTGTGTAGGCAATTCGCAGACCTTCCAGGGGCAGAAATTGATTGATATGCTGAATTTCCGGGATGAAGGGGGCAATACTGTGTACGAGCCCGCCATGCCCTATGATGTTAACCTGACTTTCGTCGGTAACATCTGGAATCTCAGCTCGAAGCCGCTTGATCAGTCCCTGTACCAGCCCTGCATGACCATAGATAATCCCGGACTGCATGTTTTCAATAGTGTTTTTGCCGATGGCATGTCTGGGCGGGCGAAGCTCTATCCGAAAGAGTTTGGCCGCTGCGCTGCTCAGCGCTTCTGCTGAGATCATCAGACCCGGCGCAATCGCACCGCCTAAAAAGCTGCCATCACCTCCCACAACATCGAAGGTGGTGGCAGTGCTGAACGCGATCACAATTGCGGGTCCTTGATACAGATGGTGAACTGCCAGCGCTGTGACGATGCGATCCGCACCCAGTTCCTGTGGGTTATCAATACGCAGCGTGATACCAAGATCAAGGTCAGGGGTGATGATGCAGGCTTCTTGCTGGCAATAACGTTGAGCTAGCTCCTGAAAAACCGGCGTAAGGGGAGGAACAACGCTGGCAAGCACGATCGCATTGATATCGGTAAAAGAATACCCGACATGCCGGAGGAGATTGTTAAACAACATCGCATACTCATCTGTGGTGCGCTGTTGCACCGTGGAAATCACCCAGTGCTGTTTCATGACATCACCGAGGTATATTCCAAGTTTGATGTTGGTATTGCTGACGTCGATAGCAAGAAGCATATCGGGTATTTTTCTTCTCTGGTCTATTTTTCTGCTTTGACTTCCTCTGCCTCTTCCCGCTTTTCCTCTTCATCTTCCTTTGGCGCGTATTTGTTCAGCGCTTCGCCGATTTCTGCGGGATCGCCGTATGTCTCATCTTGCAGGACCACATGGGTCTTGTTGGTGCGGTCATCAAGGAATGCCAGTGTGAGTGGAGTACGCATGCGTTTCCGGCGCCATTTGCGCCCTTCCTTTGTCCAGGCTCGCCCGAAGATCAGGGTCACGATGGTGTCTCCCATATTTGGCATCTGACGCACGCTGGTGATATCGTCTTCGGTGACCTTGCGAGGCGGCTTGCGTAGGCCACGTACTGTCACATAGCGGATATGCTGTGTCGGGACATGGATAATCTTGCTGCCTTTCTGCTGGACGAAGCTTTCGGGCGTGATCACAATGAGATGCTTGTCATGTTCTTTCAGGCGAATCGCATCTGTAATGAAGGTCCAGAGGCTTCCCAGGCCGATAAACAGAAAAATGGCGAAAAGTAAAAGGGTAAATAGTATCAGGATAATACCACGTTGAAAATTAGAGGGAACGACGAGCTGATAAACCAGTGCAAAAAGGCCAAAACCGATAATGGTGCCAAATGCCCAACCGATCAGGCCAATAATGACCTTATTTTTCTGAAGCGGGTAGACATGCCAGTCTTCTGGCACCTCTTCTGTTTTGGCGAGTCTCAGGATCTCCTCTGCTTGCATGTATACTCTCCTTTGTCACTTGCTTGGTGCCATTTCTCTGTTATTCGCCCTATTATACCAGACAGGATAGCTGAAAGGTATACACGATAATCTACCTTGAATTACGTTCATGACTGGTAAATATTCACCCTGTTTTTACCCGGTAGCGAAGAAATGAAGTCAATTGGCGCTCTGGCCCCCTCTTTTCCCTATAGAAAGAGGTACCAGAATACGCTATAATAAAGCGTGCTCTGGAATAATATGTATGGAGTGTCCCCGTAACACTGTTCGTGTAGCAGAAGTTGCTTTATTGCTATGGATAATCAATTACATGCGCTCGCTGAAGCGGCGGCCCGTCTTCTTCTTCAGCAATTCCGTCAAGAAAACACGCACTGGACCGATGATTGCACGCCTCTGGATGACCTTGTTGAGTGGCTCGACCTCTCTGTCGCGACCTTCTATCCTGGCGACGAACCAGAAGGGACATATGGCTATGTGGATGCCGATGAGGACGAGCAACTGATCTGGCTGTGCCGCGATATGCCGGAAACTCTGCGTCGCTTTACGCTTGCCCATGAGCTTGGCCATGTCGTACTGCATTGTCGCCATGAGGGACGGATTCAAGAGCTCATGGCCCCGCTCAGGGAACAAATTGCTCACTTTCATCTCCCCGCACTTTCTCGTAATGATCCCTGTCAGGAGCAGGATGTCACTGATGCACTGGCCGGGCAGGATCTGCTACATGATACCGTCGGCATGGAATATGACCCACGCAGTCAGCGTGAGCTGGCCGCGAACCTTTTTGCGGCTGAACTGCTGATGCCGCTTGAGCGTGTGCGCACGCTCTATATTCAGGAGCAGGTAGCCCCTCAGACGTTGGCGGCTCGATTTGGAGTCTCAACCGGAGCGCTCTTGAATCGGTTGGCGGAGCTGATGCAAGAGCCTATCATTGAGCCTGCTTCACCGGGAGAAACCGCAGCTTCTACAGTTGCAAAGAAGCGCTATGATGAGTTTCAGCAGGCCGCCATTCAGGCCGCGACCCCTGCCCTGGTTGTGGCCGGTCCTGGGAGCGGAAAGACAAGTACATTGATCGGACGCGTTGACTATCTTGTGCAGACGCTGCGGGTGCCACCTCAGGCTATTCTGGCGCTGACCTTCTCGCGCAAGGCGGCGCAGGAGATGGAAGAGCGCGTTCGGTTGTTGCTTGGCCCATCGGCACAGATCCCGAAAATGAGTACCTTTCACGCGTTTTGTGCGGAGCTTTTACGTGAATATGGAACCCTCGTCGGTCTGCGCTCCGATTTTATGCTGATTGATGAGGCTGAGGGCTATTTCCTTTTGCGTCAGCAGGCCGGTCAGTTGCATTTGCGCCACTATATGAGTCCGCAGAATCCGGCCCACTCGTTCCCCGATATGCTTCAGGCAATATCGCGGGCAAAAGATGAGCTTGTTTCACCCGCCGAGTATCAACAACTGGCGCAGCGCATGCTGGTACAGGCTCAGGATGAAGAGGCAAAGGAACAGGCTGAAAGAGCGCTGGAAGTGGCTCGGCTCTATGAGCTCTATGAGGCGGCGCTGGCTCGTCGAGGCGATACCGATTTTGGCGGCCTGATTATGCTGACAGTGCGCCTGTTACGCGAGCATCCTGCTGTGTTACGAGAACAGCAGAACAAATATCAGCATATTCTGGTGGATGAGTTTCAGGATATCAACCGCGCAAGTGGCGTGCTGCTCCGTGTACTGGCGGGTGAGACGCGTAATGTCTGGGTGGTAGGTGATGCCAATCAGGCTATTTATGGGTTTCGAGGGGCATCGCCGGCAAATATCAGCCAGTTCGAGACAGATTTTCCGGGAGCAAGCATTCTGCCGTTAAGCCGCAATTATCGTTCGCGCCCTGATCTGGTAGCTATTGCTGAGTCATTCCGTTGTTTACAGCTTGAACTGGGGCAAGAGCCCGGCAAGAATCAGCCAGTCCGTCTCACACATCCCGGTACCTCGGTTGAGCTGGCAAAGGCGACGAATGAGGCGAGCGAGCTTGCAGGAATTGTGCAGGACATTCAGCGCAAGCTTGAGCAGGGCTATACCTATAAGGATATTATGGTACTCTGTCGGACTCGGGCATTGGCTCGGAAGGTGACGAGCGCTTTGCTGGCGGCAGGTCTACCTGTGTTCGAGCAGAATGGAGTGTTGGAGCAGCCGCATTGTAAGAATGTGCTGGCGGTTCCTCTGTTATTGCTGAATGAGAGCGGTATGGGTATTATTCGCGCTTCCCTGCTTCCGGCGCATCCTCTTGACGCAAAAGATAAAGAGGCGCTGATCCTTGCCGCCCGTGAACAGAAGAAGAAGCTTTCGCAGATGCTCTTTAATGGGGAAATTCCTTCGACGGTGAGCCCGGTTGGGGCGCTCTCTTTACAGCGCCTGTCCGAAATTCTTCAGTCGTTACAGCATGCCCCCGATATCTGGACCTTGCTTGCGCAGTATTTGTTGCTGGAAACAGGAATAGTGCGCGATCTGCTTATACACAATGATGAACAGGCTAAAGCGTTCTTGTATGATTATGCGTCGTTGTTGCAGATGGCACGCCATTTTGATTTGCAACAACAGGCTCGTCTCAGGTTATTGGCCGAAGAGGAGAAAGAGGCCGAATTACCACCATTGGAAGAGCGTATCCGAGCCTTTTTTGACTATCTGCGGCTCCTGGTCCTGTTGCGTCAGGACGGTGCGAAACGCGAGCAGGCAGACGGAGAGGAAGCGAACGCCAATATTATTCGCGTGATGACAGTGCACGCGAGTAAGGGGCTGGAATTCCCTGTTGTCTATATGCCAGGATTGGCGCAGTATCGGTTCCCCCTGATGTATACGTCGGTTGCAGTGCCTGCGCCTGCTGGTATGTTGCCTCCCGATTGTGAGGGCCGAGCAGCCCATGAGAGTGGCGAGTCCTGCCTGTTCTATGTTGGCGTTACGCGGGCCCGCGACCAGCTTATTTTGAGCTATAGTGAGCGCTATGGGAAACGTGCCTATAAACGTTCACTGTTTCTTGATGCGTTGGAGGCTGGTTTGCCCGCTGACAGGATCACAAAAAAAGTCTGGGATAGCGTCAAGGCGGATCACGAACGGGCTCCAGACGAAGCCTATGCTCCAACGCCGGGACAGGACTTTTTGCAACGGATGAAGCCGCATGAGTTATACGCGTCCGCGTTAGAGGCTTATCAACGCTGCCCACGTCAATATCTGTATCAGCACATCTATCGGTTCGAGGAAGAGACATCGTCCTATCAACGCTTCTGGCATGCTGCCCAAAAAGCTGTAGAGGAGCTTCGTCAGCGCATGGAGCAAGAGGCTGACTGGTTCCCTGATGAAGAAGCGGCGCGTCAGCTCTATCTGCGCTACTGGCAGGAACAGGAAGGAGAGCAAGCGCCTTTCGCTGCCTACTATCGGGAACATGGCTTTGAGGTGGTCGAGAAAGAGCGGCGTATCCTGGCTGCCAGAAAGCAGAATGCCTTGAAGGTGCATGAAAGCTTTCATGTCGAGATCGCGGGCCGACCGGTGCGCGTGGCAGTTGATCGAATCTCCACATCTTCTGATCCCTCCAAGCGCGTCGCATTTGAACGAGTGCGAATGGGCAAGCGAAAGAGCAAACCAACCCCGGACACCCGGGAACTGCTTTATACGCTGGCTTCGCGGCAATTATATCCTGATGAGCCTGTTGAACTTGTGAGCCGAAACCTCTCAACCGGTGAGACGGAGCCTATCAGGCTGACAGCACGCAAAGAAAAGGCCCTGATGGAAGAGGCCGAGAAGAGCGTTCAGGCGCTTGAACAGGATCTCTATCCGCCTCGGCCTGACGCACGGCGTTGTCCGGGCTGCCCCTTCTTCTTTATCTGTCCTGAGTGAATACGAAATAGAAAGTCAATCGTATCTGTTGTAGAAGATATCGGGTTGAATAAACGAAAGAAGGGTGATATTACGATGGATGATCAGGATATCTTGAAGCAAATCAGTAAGCTGGTCGATGAAGAGCATGCCCTGTTACAGCGAGCTGAGAAAGGCCAACTTCAAGGAGATGAGCGTCAGCGAGTTGATGATCTGAAGGTACGGCTTGATCAGTGCTGGGACCTCTTGCGCCAGCGCCGGGCTCGCCGCGATTTCGGTATGAATCCTGATGATGCGCAGGTTCGAGATCGAAATATTGTGGAACACTATAAACAATAAGCGCAAAAAAGATCCAGCCCCTGAATGTGGACTGGATTTTTTTCTATATGCTTTTATGCCTCTTTTGCTACGGGCGGCTGATCGCCATAGTAGCCCCGATACTGAGGGGGGAGCATTTCAGCGATTTTGCGCATGACGGTTTCGGTTGCTTCCTCGATATCTTCACGCGTCATTTTCGCTCCCTTTGGCTTCAAATGCAGCGGCTCACCATATGAAATAGTCACTTCTGCGCCGAACTTCTTCAGCACATTTTCACTGCCCCATATGGCGACAGGAAGGACGGGAACACCTGCCCGAAGCGCGATCATGCCAAGCCCGTTGAATGCCTTGCCCAGTGCCCGGGATTTACTGCGTGTCCCTTCCGGGAAAATAACAAAGACCTTGCCCTTCTGAAGCTGCTCACCGGCGGCGCGAATGGCCTGGCGATCCGCCCAGTTCCGTTTGACCGGGAAGGCGCCTAGAAATCGAACCAGCCAACCAAGTTTGCTATAGAAAAGTTCTTCTTTTGCCATATAGACGACGCGCCCGGGAACGTGCAGCGGTACCAGAGGAACATCTGTCCAGGAGAGGTGGTTTGAGACGATGATATAGGGTCCTTTTCTGGGGATGTTGTACCGTCCACGGATGCGTATACGGGCGATCAGGTGTAGCACCACAATAGCAATGACTCGGAGCAGTTCATACAGAGGACGTGGAGTAACGTAGGGCTCGTACAAGTTTTTCTGTTTCTCTGTTTTCTCTTGCTTCTTCTGTGTGGGTTGTGGATCTTGCTGTTGCTCTTGTCGATCCGCGCTCATACTTTTTCCTCCACGTACTGACAGATGGTGTCAAGAACCTGTTCAATATTGAGATGATCGGTATCGACGATAATTGCATCCGGCGCGGGACGCATATTTGCTTGATCGTCTTGATCCCGCTTCTCGACATCCTGCATCACTTCTTCAAAGCTCGGGAGTGCAGGATTATGTTCTCCCATGCGCTCGACCATTTCAGCATAGCGGCGACGGGCTCTTTCGTACAGGCTGGCGGTTAAATAAAGTTTCAGTTCTGCATCGGGTAGGACTATTGAGCCAATATCGCGCCCCACCATGACGATCTGTCCCTTACTTGCGATGGCGCGTTGTTGCTGGATCAGCACACGGCGCACTTCTGGATGGCCCGCAACAGTAGAGACAGCACGTCCTACCTGGCTGGTGCGAATATCCCAGGTGATGTCGCGTCCGTGTACGGTCACGGTATACTGGCGACCATCAGCGATCTGGGGCTTGCTGATAACGATATCTGCTTTCTCTGCCAGTTCTCCCAGGGCTGCCCCATTGTTGAGGTCCATTCCCCTGTGTAAAGCCAGCCAGGCGACTGCTCGATACATTGCGCCTGTATCGCAATAAAGATAGCCTAGCCTTCGGGCTAGATGCTCGCCTACTGTGCTTTTGCCTGCGCCTGCTGGCCCATCTATAGCTATGCGTCCTGGCACGTGCTTGTATCCTCCACTTGTCGTAAACATACTGGGAAGGATTATATCATATCGAGACAGAGAAGATAGATACTCGCAAAGGTGTTCAAGGCTGCCGAAGAAGATCCCGTATCTCCGTTTCTGTCAGATGGCGCCAGTGGCCTGAGCTTACCCCTTTAAGGGTAAGCTTCCCGATCCCTACTCGCTTGAGGCGAATCACCGGGTGTCCTACCGCATCGAGCATCCGGCGAATCTGGCGTTTGCGTCCCTCTCGGAGCGTGATTGCAAGGCGGCTGACCCGCCCCTGAGTTTCGCGCAGACGCACCCGGGCGGGAGCGCTTGTATACATGCGTCCATCATCCTCAAGGAAGGCAACTCCTTGTTCCAGCCGCTGTATTGTCTGTGCGTCTGGTATCCCTTTGACATATGCCTCATAATGCTTCTCTTTTGAGTATCGGGGATGCGTCAGACGTTGCGCGAAGTCCCCATCATTGGTCAGCAGGAGCAGGCCGCTGGTTTCACGGTCCAGGCGCCCAACCGGGTAGAGGCGTAGCGTACGCAGTTCGGGTGGAAGTAGATCAAGCACCGTCGGGCGCCCTTCGGGATCAGAAACCGTGCTGACATAGCCCATCGGTTTATGTAAGAGCAGATAGAGGTGCTGTGTTCGGGCGTGTATCTCCTTATTATCGACATAGATACGATCGCGCTCGGGATCGATCTTGACGCCTTGCGTGGAGATGACCGTTTCATTGACACGTACTCGGCCCGCGGCGATCAGTTCTTCTGCTTTGCGGCGAGAGGCCACGCCCGCACGGGCCAGAAAGCGGGCCAGGCGTTCTCCCTCCTGTGGTTGTGGCTTATTCATAGATATTTGCTTGCAATACACTCCTCACAACGTTTCTGCTGACAGGTTTCACGATAGATATAGTGTAGCCCTTGCTGCTGGCAGGCGCCTATCGGTTCGGCACTCAGCCGCAGTTGGCGGCGCATCCGCCGGGTGATATGGTTTGAGACCAGACCGGGGTACTCACTATAAAGCATTTCAACCCGATTGTACAGACTGTGCAGATCATCCAGATTATTCAACTGCTCTTGCTGTTCCAGCAGGGCAACCGCCCCGGCAAATGGCAGGATCACATTACAGATGACGATATCGGCTCGGGTCTGGCTGATTCCCTCCTGACAGAAGATCTGTCGCAGGCTGGATCGAAGCCTTGCGAATGGCTGCTCGAACACAGACGCGAATTGCGCCCAGGCTCCCGACTCCTGCCATTGTACTATCAGATGTTGGAGTCCCTGTAAACGCTGTTGATCGAGCTGCGCGGGGTGCTCAGAGGCCGGGTGTGGAATGCGCGTCTGCTGCTGAAGAAGTACATGACCGAGCGCACGAAACATCTGGCGATCCCGCCCATATCCCAGACTTTCGGCAATGGCGGGAATCAGCAGGGTGTCATAATCTTCCTGTTCGCGGAGCTGCTCGATAAAGTGCTGTACTCGCTGCTCAAAGCGAAGCAGACCTGCCGTCCTGAATAAACGATGCTGTTCCTCCCGGGAAAGCTGTGGTATGGTTTGCTGACAGGGCCAGAGTGGGCTGTGCTGCGTTCCCGGCTGCTGTGGGATATCGGCCAAACTACAGGTCGGGATATGTTGCCCGTCTTGCCGCTGCACCGGCTCAGCCAGATCACAGACCTGCACAATATGCAGGATCACCCGGTTATAGCGAATGTCATCCTGATGCCGATGCGCGTACCAATCGCTGGCGCGAAGATGAAACTCGGCATCGCCGTAGAGCGGTGAGCCTGTGGCATCTTTCAGTACAATGTCATGTACATCGGGGCCGGCTGATGTGCCAATATAGCCCGCGAAGTGGAGATGATAGATGCTTCCATCCTGCAACAGCAGTCGGGTGCCCTGCGGCAGACTCCACCAGTGCTTTGCCAGTTCCTGTTCAACCGAATGGCGCTCGCACAGGAGTAACGGTTTATCCATGTGTGTGCCCGGATTGGCCGGCCTTCTGGGGGGCCTGCCGAATGGCCTGTCTGATGGCTTCCTCGGTGATCTGTACGACAAGACGTGCCTCTCGGGCACGCTGAAGCTGTTGTTCCTGCATCATTCCATCTCCTCTCCGAAATCAGGGTAGCGTTACCTGAAACGTGGTTTGAAGCGGTTGCTGTCCGGGTCGCTGAATGTGGACCGTGATTGCCCAGACACCAGACATATCAAAGGTGGTGCCCTTTTCAAATACGGCGACATAGAGCGGATTCCCGCTCTTGACACTTGCACGGGTTGTTCCCATATCCATTGCAATCATATTCAGTTGTAACTGGATCTGTGCGTCTGTAACGGCCGCGCCGTTGGCGTCATTCAGTGCCAGCACGATGCTGTTTGTGGCGTTCACCTTGCCGGGAAGTACCTGAAGCGTTACCGAGAGATCGCCTACCTGCTGTGTGATCGGGCCCGTTGCGTTGCTCCCAGAAGGAGATACTGCAGTTCCCGGCTGATTGGCGGGAAAGACGATCGGGGGCGCATAAAAGGTCAATAGGGCCAGGCAAAGAAACATACTGCCGCCCAGAATAATTTGTGTATAGATTGTTTGTCTGAGAGTCCGTTCCGTGTTTTGCAGCGCGGATTGACGGGCTTTCTTGGCCGGGAGCTCTGCTTTGACGACCGGTACGAGTCGCGCCTGTCGCGCCATTTTAGGGAGCACCTGATAGAGCGCGTAGGCTCCACTTGCCAGCAGCAACAGGAACAGCAGCGCTTCGACCAGCAGTGTGCGCCCATATGGGTCACCAAAGAGCTCCTGCATGCCTGGAATCGCGGTTTCGGCCAGAAAGATGCCACTAACAAGGAAAATGCCAATACAAGCTTTATGATATGGTGCCATGCAGCGCTGAACTGTGTTCAGTAGCTGTTGATGGTCGCTATCAATATTCGGCAACAGAATCAGGCCAAGATAGGCCAGACCACCAAGCCAGACACAGAGCGCCGCCAGAAATAGCCACTCGAAGATAATCACGCTGAAGTGCGGTCGTAGCACCTGAACGGCATCGCTTGATAGAACGTAGGCCAGCAAGAACAGGCCAATCAGTACAAGCCAGAATATCGTTTGCCATGACAGCATGCGCGTCTGCGGATGGTTGAGTGCGGCTTTATCTGGCTCGTTGCCAGAGGGCTTCAATCCTGGCTGTGAGGGCGTTTTTAACGCTCCATGTCGGGGCTCGCTTGTGGTAGAACGCATGCCTCCCGGATTGGATGCGGCCTGCTTTGGGCGCACGACCGGAGCGGTCACCGTGTTTTTGTGCGTCCAGTATAGAAAGCCCATTGCACAGAGCGTCAGCAGTAGTTGCGCGATCAGGAAGCGGCCATAATTACTCTGGAGCAGAAGCCCGAGGGTGGTGTTGGCCGTTATCCCTGTCTGAAGCTGTTGCGTCATCTGAAGCAGACGAAGCAGAAACGAGACGAGCTCGCTAAAGAGAAGCAAAAACAGGCAGAGCCACTGAAACGAAGTACTCTTCTCGCGCACTCGCTCCAGCAGGTCGTGAAGCGCCTGTCTGGGCTGCAAAATCAGGTGTTCGGTGATAACAATGCCTATCCAGAGAGCCAGTCCCAGGAGCATCAGCCAGTCCCAGACAATACCAAGAAGAGCAGTCGGGGTGAAGACCCGAGAACCATCTGTGCCATAGAGATTATTGCTGCTCTCGGGGCCAACCACAACGGTTCCTGTGACTCCGGTGCTGGAAAAGCCTACATTAAAGCCAATGATGCCATTGGTAGTATGCCCATCTCCATTGGCGACAGCGGTCCAGAGAATCTCATAGCTCCCTTTCGGCTGCTTTTCGGGCGCTTGCACGGGGATATTGAGCTGTCTGGGATTGGTCGATGAAATACTGCTCTCACCCACGGTAATGTCAACAAGGGTGTTATTCTGGATCGAATAGACTCGGGCACGGCTGAGCGGGCTGAGGTCGGCGTTGAAGTAAATATGCGCGACCGTGGGTACCTTCTCGATGGTGGAGCCATCAATTGGATCTGAGCCAATAACAAAGCTATGGGCGGAAGCCGAAAGAGGAGGTACAAAGAAGCATGCGCCTGCTAAGACGGCCACTCCCAGGATAAGGACAGAAATGATTCGTAAGAGTCTTCGTGGTTGCATGAACGCTCTACATCTCTAGCGATTTCGTTATGTATTGATACATAGCATACGCGCCTGATAATTTCTTTCACAGTGTCTGTTTGCTGGTGACATCTCGATTGCCTGGAGCCGGAAGACAGCAGCTATGGTTCAGGTATGCGGTCTACTGTCTTCGTGATTGTACTGGAATTGGATTATGATTGTTATTGTGATTGTACATCAGCGCTGTGCTGCTAGCAATACATTGCTGACAATGAATGGAGATCTTCGAGAGAGAAGATGCCTTTTGCGCCTGTCCTTTGTCGGGCTAACGAATGTCGCTCTGTGGTTGGAGATTCGACACAAAAGGCATTACTGTATTCTCTACAAGATTTTTTCCCGTTCTTCAAGTTTGATGAGAGCAATAGGAAACAAGAGCAGTTGATCCAGCTTTTGGAATCAGAAAGGCTCTTCCTGCAAAACATATTTGTCCCATTGCTAGAAAGCGATCGCTATCGGTCTGGTAGGGCCAGAGAAGAAATGTTACAATAGACTGTAATTACCTGGTGTGCAGAAGGCTCTGCACGGTACCGCCGGGCAGACGAAAACCGTCGAGGGAGTCTCGTCAAAAGCTGCTGGCAGCGGGTCGCGTTGGGCGGCTCATATGCATGCTGGCTGGAAGAAGAATCCTCCGACTGAAGCCCCGGGGAGTGTGTCAAGATAGTGTCTCTATATCTGGAAAGCTGGAAACAATGACATCGACTATTCGAGTGACTGTCTGGAACGAATATCGTCATGAGCGTAAAAACCCGGAAGTTGCCAAACATTATCCTGAGGGAATGCATAGTGTCATTGCGGCTGCACTGAAGCAGGCTGGCATTGAGGCTCGTACAGCGACTCTGGATGAGCCGGAGCATGGATTAACGCAGGATGTGCTTGACACAACAGATGTGCTGATCTGGTGGGGCCATATGGCGCACGGAGAGGTACAGGATGAGGTTGTTGAGCGCGTGTATCAGCGGGTCCTGGATGGCATGGGACTGATCGTGTTGCACTCAGGCCATTTCTCGAAGATCTTCCGCAAGCTGATGGGCACCACCTGTGATTTGAAATGGCGTGAGGGCAATGACCATGAACGCATCTGGGTTGTTGCTCCCGGACATCCCATTACTGAGGGTCTGGGCGAATACTTTGAGATCGAGCGCGAGGAGATGTACGGCGAACATTTCGATGTGCCTGCTCCCGAGACGCTTGTCTTTATAAGCTGGTTTAGCGGCGGCGAGGTTTTCCGCAGTGGGGCCTGCTACACCCGCGGACGAGGCAAGATCTTCTATTTCCGTCCCGGGCATGAAACCTTCCCGACCTATCATCGGCCCGAGGTGCAACGCGTCATTATCAATGCCGTACGTTGGGCTGCGCCGACGCCGGCTCCTGCCCGTGTTTTTGGAAACGTACAGCCACTTGAGCCTGAGAAATAAAGAAGAAGGCGGTTGTGTTACCCGTTGCGGGCTCAACCGCCATTCTTATGCTTGCCATTCGGTTGCTTTACTGTACCAGCGGCAGATCAATACCAAGCTGCTTTAAGATCCCCCTGACTCCCCCTTCATCGTTGGTTGTGGCGTGAATCGCTGTAATCTTATCGTCCTGAAGCTTGTAGACGACATCCTCGGTTGGGAGCGAGATACTGCGCCCGGTCTGTGGAATAGGCGGCGTGCCCAGCACCGGGAGCACAAAGCTGTCCGACTGGTAGCCCGTGACATGCCAGGTGGCTGAAACGGTTGTATCATCCTCATCAATCATATTGTGGATATTAAAGGCAAGACCGGGAATACCCGCTTTCAGGCCGCTAATCAGGTCAAGAAAGCCCTGACGGTCGAGTGGTTTCGGTGTCCAGCCCTCAAAATGGAAGGTATCCGCAAGATAAGGCTCATATTCATCTGGCTGATTATTATCAATCGCAGTGGTAAAGTTTCGCACAAGCTCTATTGTTTCATCGCTCATATGCTTTTCTCCCCCTGTAGAAAACTTCAAGGTCATACTGTCATGTACACGTTTCATAGTGTGTATCTGGTTGCCTCTTTTCGTATCATATCACCAGAAACGCTCGCTTGGTGGGAGGAACTCAAAGTGAGCTTGTAAGTCATGCCGTTTTTGCCTATACTAGTGGTAGATGAGTATCAATTGTAGCGTATCTACTGCCAGTGTTTTTGCCAGGAGTTCTTGAAAGACGCGCCGTTTGGGCGTCATACAAGGAGATACTATGATCGGTCGGTTGTTCCAGGTAGCGTTGATTGTTGGAGTGGTAATTCTTTTCCTCTTGCTGGTTCGTCCTGATTATGTTGCTAATGCGGGCAATGCCTTGATCAATGCCGCGAATGGCTCAACAATTGGGGGGGTGACGCAGTTTATCCCCAGGCCTGACGGAAAAGGGCGAGATTTTCAGGTGACACTCCAGGGCCTGACCAGTGGCCTGAACTACACGATTACACTGGATAAGGGGAGTTGTGGAGGGGAAACCCTGGCTGTGTTAGGGAAAGTAGCCTCTGATGGCCAGGGGAACGCGACGCTAACCGTGTCCCGTGATAATCTTGGTTCCGAGATTCAAAAAGGAGTCTGGGTCAATGTGCATCAGGGCGATGCGAGTGGCCAATCGCTGGCCTGTGGTGAAGTGAAAATAAACAGCCAGGAATTGAATAATTTTAATAACGCGACGCCGGGCCCCGGACTGGACCCCTTGAGGCAGAATCAGGAAGCGGCCAATAATCCTGATAATAGCCCCACCAGCCCGAGCCTGCTTCCCAATCCCTTTGGCGGCTTCCCTCAGACGGGTGCAGGCCCGGGCGATGACAATTCCTATGATAACTACCAGTATCCGCGCAGGCATTAATGCTGTAGAATCAGGACCTTGAAATTGCCCATACCGCGCGGGTCGGTCAGAGCGAGAACGCGCTGGCGCAGGTTATACCACTGAAACAGGGCTGTCTGTCCCTGATCGCTGGCGCGTTCTGTGCTATCAATCACCGCGAAGTCATGCTTGCGAATCTGTTCCAGCTCTTCAAAGATCCCCATCTTTTGTAACCAGGCAGCCTGAGTCGTGTAGGTATGCAGGTGCAGGCCGTGCCGCTCTCCCTCGTCAATTAGAGCGCTGAAATTCACATGTGCTGTGATATCCTGTTCACCCGGCTTTGCAAGCGGCTGTTCGGTAAAGGTGTGGCGATAGTAACAGGCCAGCGTGCCCCGTGGACGTTCGGGCGTGTAGAGCTGACGCGCCTTCTCGCCGTAATCAATGGTCAGCAGGAAGCCGTGAGGTGTGGTCTGAAGCCAGCGTGCCGTATTGGCAATCCAATGCAGGGCATCAAGGTTCACCTCGGCTCGCCAGCCATCCGGGAACGTGCGCCAGGGTATTGCGAAACGATCGAGATAGGTGCTGACCTCTTCGTTTTCTGGCTCACTCAGGAACCCACACAGGCGACCCTCTTCCTGATCAACATAGAGCTCATACAGGATGTCGCCTCGTTTCTCAAGGACGTGTACCGGAAAGGCGTCAACCAGCTCATTGGAGAGGAGCACATGCGGCTGTAGCCCTTGTGTGGCTGGATCGAGTGCATCTTGCCCGGTCCCGATATCGGTCGTATAGTAGTCAAGGGCTGCCGCCAGTTCGGGGACTGTACGCTCGGCCCATGAGCGAACGCCGTGCCCCAGATCGCCTCGGCCTGCTCCCTGTTCAACGACGACGAAGCGCGAAGGATGGTCTAGCGCTTCCCAGAGCTGCTGAAGCTGTCGTCCCGCGCAGGCTGCAAAAAGGCTGGAGACATCAGTGCTGGTATAGAAGTCTCCTTCCCAACCAACGCGGGTCTTGTTGCTGACATAGTAGCCCAGTTCCGGTTCATAGAGCGCGATCCGCATATATTGCGCAAAGGTCAATGGGCCTTCCTGTTGAATTCGTTCGATAATCCGTTGTTGCAGAGGTGTTGCTGTCATAACTCTTCTATCTTCTATCCTCATCCTCTCTTCTGAGAGGCCATATGGAGCCTGTGCAGTGACCTGAAACAGTGACGAGCCAGTTCCTGGGTGCCTGACAGTATAGCATACTCGGAGACGCGGAAACATCGCTACTATTCGATTTCAGGCCAGAGCCGTTCTGCGCGGGCGCGACGGTAGAGCAGTTCATAAGCGCTGGCAATGGCGGGATCAAACTGCATCACTGGCTCATTATAGGCACGACTGGTTGTTTCGCTGACCTGCCGTTCTTGCCAGAGACGCCCCCGGGCAAAAATGTTCTGCGCAAAGGCCTGAAGCCGATCCATTGCCCGAGCGAACTGTGCTTCTGGCGTTTGCCCTTCCTCAAATTCGCGCCACCATTGATAGAGCTCTTCCCCGATATCTTCAGGAACCCGGGAAAAGAGAGTATGAGCTGCTGCCTCCTCTCTGGCCTGCTTATCACGATGCCCCTCCGCGTCGTGCGCGAAGGTATCGCCTGCGTAGATTTCGACCAGATCGTGCGTCAAAATAAGCTTGAGGGTATGTTCGAGGTCAACCGGCGTGGACAGCTCCTGATGGAGCAGGAGGGCAAACATTGCCATATGCCATGTATGTTCGGCGTCATTCTCGTGTCGGTCACTGTTTGTCAGATAAGCGGCACGATAGCACGTTTTAAATTGATCGATTGTTTCCAGGAAACCGATGATGTTGTGTAGCCGCTCAATATCGGCCATAATCCAGGTTCCCCCTTTTTCTCTCTTCATAGCACCAGAGTGCCAGGTGTTAGGACAGATTTTCGTCTGATCCTTCCTCATTGTAGCATACTGGTTTGTGGCTTTCAGAGGGAGAGAGGAGAATAGTCACGCACCAAAGCTCAGAATCAACATATCCAGAGCCATTTCAGGTGTCAGGCGACTGCGTTTGAGCGCTGCATCTGTTTCCAGTAACTTGCGGTAGGTGTTTTCAAGCTGTTGAGGTGTAAAGTTATTGACCTGACCGAGGGTCTTTTTCGCGATAAAGGGAGCCATGCCGAGCGTTGAGGCAATTTGTCCGTCTCGCATTCCCTTATGTGCCAGCTCCTTCACCAGCAACAATGAGCGTACCTGTGAGATGATAAGGCTGATCAGCTTGATTGGCGGCTCTCCATCCGAGAGCAGATCATGCAGGATATTTAAGGCCTGCTTGCGGTTGCGACGTGCCAGCGCATCGGTGAGGTCGAAAACTTTTGCCTCCTGGACCTGAGCGGAGAGCTTCTCGATCTCGCTGACAGTGATGGTTCCGTTATCACCGACATAGGTTGCCAGTTTGTCGATTTCGTTGGCAAGCAGACGAAGCTGATTTCCGATAAAGTTTGCCAGTAACGAGACTGCATCGGGGGTAATCGAGACGCCAACGCTCTTTGCTCGCTGCTTGATCCAGCTTTCCAGCGCGTTCCCTTTGGGAAGGGTACATTGCAGAACCTTACCGTATTTCTCGCCTGCTTTGACCAGCGGATGAGAGGCTTCAAGGGTCTCATCCGCTAGCAAGATCAGCACGGTATAGTCGGGCAACTGAGCGATATATTCTGCAAGAGCTTTCTCATAGGCTGCACGGGTCATTGCACCGCCCTTGCTTTTCTTGCTCCGTTTCCCTTTGGTCGCCTTTCCCGATGCGTCTGCTTCAGCGGTGCCTCTGCCTTTCTTCTTAGGAAGTCCCTCAACAACAATAAGGCGCTGTTCCGAGAGAAAAGGCATGGTATCGCTTGCCACGATAATCTTTTGCAGCTCGGTTGAGGAGCCATCAAAGATATCCTGGTTATAGCCAAAGTCGCCCTGCTTTTTCAGCGTTTTCAGGTGTTCTCTCAGGGTGAACTCATCGTCACCGTGAAGGAGATAAAACATATGTATCTACTTTAATGGGCCGCTGAATAATTGTTGCTTCGTTTTCCGCCAAGCAGCAGATCTGTCAGGATACCACCGACAAGACCGAGAATTGAACAGAAGAAGACCGAGCTAAAGAAAACGGCCAGCGGATCGGTGTTGATCAGCGGATTCGCGAAGATGTGTGTATCAGTCAGCAAGAGAATAACGAGAAAGCCAATCAGACCGGCAACAAATGCACCGCCTACAACAGCCGCTTTTTTACGCACTGCACTGAGCCAGAAGGCGAGGAACAGCGCGATCGGCAGGGAAATGAGAAAACCGAAGATATCAGCAATCAAAAAACCATCCATGAAGGGTTCAGCCTCCGCAAGAAATAATAGTTTTACCAAGCCAGTTGTACAGACTATTCCCAGGTTGTTACCAATTATACGGCAAATTTCCTATCCCGACAACAAGCCGTGTAATCAGAACAGTTGGCGAACACCCCTATCCCGATGGTCCTGTCATCGTGCAACAACACATGAGCCTTCTCCGTATATGTTAGCAGACTGGCGAAAATGTTCCAGGTTTGAAAATGTGAGGCATTTCCATGATGCAAAAGATGACATCTCTCGGACTGGATGAGCGGCTTGAACGAGTGCTTGCTTATCTCTTTGGGCCGTTCTCGGGTCTTTTCTTCTTCCTCTTTGAGAAGAATCGTAATGTGCGCTGGCACGGACTGCAATCCATTATTGTTTTTGGAGCCCTTTCGATCGTCATGTTTGGCATATCAATGCTCAAGGGAATGCTTGGCTGGTTACCAGTGTTGCACATCCTGACCGATTTTGGGCTTGGGTTGTTGTTGAATATTCTCTGGTGGGTCGGCGCTATTCTCTGGGGCTGGTTGATGGTAATGGCCTGGATGCATCCAGATTATCGGCTTCCGCTTATCAGCCAGTGGGTACGCCATATTGTCTGAGGCGCTGTGTATATAGATATGTGTTTACTTTTCCTGAAAAGGGGGGAAGCGATACTGAACGCTTCCCCTTTTTTTATGCCCTGTCACGATAGAGCAGGCCAAGTGTCAGACCATAGGCAAGGTGCCGCAGCAGGTTCTGACCAAAAGAGCGCCAGTTTGCCAGAGGGGGCATCTCGCCATTTTGAATCAGGGGATGGTACTTGTCCGCCAGCGGGGTCAGGACCCAGGCAGCGGTAATAAAGGCCTCACCGAAGATAGAGCCCTTGAGCCAATCGGGGCCAGGAAGAAACCGCTTGCCAATTGCTGCGTAGAGCTCGGCGAGCGCGACCCCGTTCAGTAAATGGATGAGCCAGGCGAGCACAAGGCTCTTCTTCGTTCGCTTTGTCCCGCCAATTATACCCTCAATAAAGCGAACATCATTGAAGCGATTCCCGATCAGGACTTTATCGCCTTCCATTGCGGCACTGTACACCAGCGTGGCGAGCAGGCCCGCGACGGCAGCCCGCCCAGGATGCCAGTTTTTCGAGAGAAGACGGAAGAGAAGGCGCATAGCTATTTCTATTTCCTCACCTTTCTTTTCTTGCTAAGATGACAGAGAGACCGTAAGCTCCTGCTGCAATCAGACTACCACACAACGTGGCAAGAAAGTTCACAACATCATTATTGCACCAGGAGTAGCCACGAAGCGGGCGAGTGTGAGTGCCACACCGATGAATGGGCTGTTCGGTCTCCTGCTGACAGGTGGAGCAGTAGTACATGGCCTGAACGGTCGCGCCAAGCACACTATCGATCATGCTGCCTGCGAAACCACTGAGCAATGTCAGGAACGGGAAATATTGTGCCCCCTTTTGCTTCAGGGAGAGTAGCAAGGAGAACAGGCCCAAGCTGAGGGCGCCGCTTGCTGCTGCCGCAGTGCCAAGCGGGGTGATGCCTCCTGATGTGCCCGGGGTGGTGATCTCACCGGTTGTCAGCAGACGGGGAGGATGAGGACTTAACACTCCTAGCTCGGTCGCCCAGGTATCGGCAGTCGCAGTTGCCAGGGCCCCCAGATAGCCAGCATGTAGCAGCTCTTTTGTGGTTGATGAGCGAGCCAGCCCATGCGCCAGTGCGAGCCCGGTGGCAACTCCACCATTGGCCGCGACCTGTGCAAGATCGCGCTGAGAGCCTTTGCTGAACTTGTCCGCGGCGGTTCGTTCTTTGTCCTGTACCCGGAAATGCGAGAGCAAAGTGGAAGAAACAAAGAAGAAGATCAGCGCAAAGCCCCAGGGCCAGCCGCCCGCACCAACGGTGGCGGTGCCGGTAATCGTTGCTCCTGCCACTCCGCCGCGACTAAGCGAGCGACGTTTATAAGCCAGGAGGCCTATGCCGCTACTCAAAAAAAGGCCGAAAAGTAGCCGTTTTCTGTGTTCTTTCGTCATTATAATTGTCACCTGATTCAGGACGTAGCTGTACAGTAAGGAGGTATCAATTTCGTAGTACTATGTATAAAATCGGCTGCTGCATCTGTTACAGAAAGCCATCTTTATCAGTTCTATCTTAGTGAAGGCGCGAAGGGCTGACAAGCATCAAAGACTAAGTAAGAAGAACGTACTGTTTATCGAATTGCCAATCTGTGAGCGCCTCCATTTCAAGATAGAGATGGGGGTGAAGCGGGTCGATATGTTTCATAAGATGAATATTCACTACCCTATTGTCATTTACCCCGAGCCCTTCACAAAGCGCGTCCAGGGTGATTTTAAGCCCTCCGTCGAGATCCCGCTTGAATGGGGTCTCAAAATAGAAATCGAGGAAAAGTGCCAGGTAGCTAGCCTGAAACTGCTTGCGGAGCCAATCTGTCAGGTGCCCTTGCTGCTCCAGTGTGCGTAGTGCAGCCCGGACATTCTGTTTGAAGCGACGAGCTATCTGCGTGCTGACGCGGTACCCATTTACAGTAGCGTATTGCTCGTTAATGCTCGGTGGAAGTGGAAGCGTCAAATATAATGTAAATGGCGGCTGTTTTGTTATCCCACTTTTGCCCGACAGTTGCTCTGGCATGGGTATCTCCTGGTGTAGTACTTTTTGGAATGTATATGGTGTGTATTGTATCATATCAGCATGTCTCTTTTTGTAAATTGCTGTCATTGTCACGTGCCGAGAAGAGTGATACACTGCCAAAGAAAGCGAGACCTGGCGAAAGTGAGGAGCAATAGTGATTACGTGTAACCGCTGTGGGAAGTTAACGCCTGCTACTACAGGGAGGTGCCAATCATGCGGCGCACCTCTTTCCGGCAGAGTTGGAAATGAGCAAGCACAGATGAGTCCCCCGGCCCAACAGGGTCAACCGGGATTGCCGCCCTGGCTGGAATCGTTGAGAGCAAACGAGCGGCCTGCGACCCCTCCACGCAGTCCTAATGCGTTTCCTGCCGCTGATCTGGTAGAGGAAGGCGCATTGCCGCCCTGGATGCGCCCTGCTGGTATGGAGAATGATCAGAGCCTCTCTGGCCCTCAGGCCGCTGTGAGTCCTGCTTCTTTCGCCACTCCTGCTACCGATGAGAGCAAGAAATCAATTTCCGCTAGCTCGCTCATTGATGAAAAATCTTTGCCTTCCTGGATGAAGGATCAGCAGTCTTCCGGTGAGATCCCGCAATCAGGTATTGATGCATCCAGCCTGGTTGAGCCCGAGGCCCTGCCTGATTGGCTCAAAAATATTGGAACACCGGCGCAGCCCGCTGCTGCTCAGCCTGCGCAACCCAACAGGCGGCAGCCACAACAACAACCGCCAGCGATGCAGCCGCCGGCAAATACGATGTTCCCGGGCACGCAACAAGCGCAGCCACAGCAGCCGCCAGCAGCTTTCCAGCCGCCGAAACCCGGTCAGTTGTTGTCTGCGCAGGATCTACTTGACTCGCAGTCTCTGCCTTCCTGGATGAAACAAGAAGATCCATCACCAGCCGGAGGCGTGGAGCAGCCTGTACAGCCAGGAATTGCCGCTTCGTCTCTGCTCGACGAAAACGCGTTGCCGAGCTGGATGCAGGAAAGCGGACAGCAGAATTCAACGATGCCTGCTCCGAACAGTGGCGTTTTTCAGGCCCCGTCTGCTGTGCCAGCAACGCCA
The DNA here is from genome assembly GCF_059696735.1 of Thermosporothrix sp. COM3. Lineage (NCBI taxonomy): Bacteria > Bacillati > Chloroflexota > Ktedonobacteria > Ktedonobacterales > Thermosporotrichaceae > Thermosporothrix > Thermosporothrix sp. COM3. Next base: position 6,096,755 of record NZ_AP019376.1, read on the forward strand.
GGGGGAGCACAGAACATTCCGTCTGAGGGCGGGAATCTGGTAGCGTCATCCTTAATCGATGAGAGCTCGCTACCCACCTGGCTACGTGAGGGAGGCCAGGAGCAGCAGGGAGGCAACAACCAGTATCGTTCCGGGGTCTTTCACTCAAATACTGCCAGTATGCGCGTTCCAAGCCGCCCGAAGAGCGAGGTAGCGGCTTCCGAAGGAACAGAAGTGGCTGCGAATGTTTTTGCTTCTATGCTTGGAGTGGCATCTGTTGCGCCCAATCTTCCGCAATCACAGCCACAGCAGCAGCCGCAGTCGCCACCGATGATGGCACCGAATACGTCGTTGGGTGTGCCTGATTCTCCTGTGCCACAGCAGCCTGCTATGTCTCAGCATGGCATGATGCAACCTATGCAGGGGATGCCATCTGGTATAATGAATGCACCGCAGCAACCCGGATCTCTCAACGGGATTCCCAATACACCCGGCGACAATCAGCCTGGCTATGGGGGTGGCTATTCAGCGCAGGGGCCCTATATGCAACAACAGCAGCCTGCTTCTGGCGCGTTATCACAGATGGGACAGAACCCGATGATGCAGCAGCAAGGCATGCCGCCTGCTCCGGCCTATGGTGTGCCTGCTGAACAGAAACCGGCGAAGCGTGGCATTTTCCAGGCAATCCTGGACTTGTTCCGGGTAAACAAGTAAGAGCTGAAAGCAGGCGTCTCTGTCAGACAACAAACTGCTTGATACATTTCTTCCGCTAACTTCAGAGGAGAGAACGACCGGAGATGTTTACACAACCCTTTTCAGAGGGAGAACAGGGGCCTGCATATGACCAGAACCAGGGGCAGAATACGGCGAATGCCGGTTCGCTCCTGGTTGCCGATGTAGGTTCCGTATTTACAAAGGTCTCGCTATTTGGGCTGGTGGAGGGCCAATATCGCTTAATGGCGCGTGGAGAAGCGCCAACTACGGTGACTCCACCACAAGAAGATATCTTGCAGGGAGTAATCCAGGCAATTCATTCCATCGAGCATATTACTGGACGCCGTTTCGTGAATGAGAAGCAGGTCCTTACTCCCGAGCAGCCTAATGGCGATGGTGTTGATGTATTTATTGCAACAATAAGCGCAGGGGGCTCCTTACGCCTCCTGGTTTTGGGCGGGGTCGATGAGACGCTTGAGAAGCTGGTTGATCAGGCTGTCTCAGGACTCTATGCTGAAATATACCCGCTTCCTTCCCCCTCTTTCCAGGCTGCAAGAGCTTCTTCCCAGACCGCAAACCCACAGCAAGCCTGGTCGCGCGAGCGTATTGCTCAGGAGTGGGAGCGCCAGGTTTCCCGGTTGCGTGAGCTGCATCCACAGGGAGCATTAATTGTTGGCATGGCACAGGGACCCGCAGGACCGCATGCGCTCCAGGAAGCGTGCCAGCTTCTGGCTGTTTCCGCACGAGAGCTCAAACAGCAGAATCCCGCCCTCACTTCTGCGCCGTATTCAGTGATCTATGCTGGTGCGCCTCAATATGTTGAGGCAAGTCATCGCTTACTGGCGGGCGCAGCCGATTTCACCAGAGCAGAGCCCCTGACCTCTCAGGCTCAACTTGCCTCAATGAGTATGGCTGTCGGTCAGCTGCATGAGCAGAAAATCATTCAGCGCCTGCCTGGTTATACCGGTCTGGTTGCATGGACCGAGACGCCACCAGTGGCAACAGCGACCTCATTGAGTAGTCTGGTACGCTTCCTCGCACAGCATTACTCTATGAATGTGACCGCGATTGATGTTGGTGGTGCAACAACGACTGCGATGATTGCTGGAGAGCAGGGCGAATTTATTCCTGTTGTCAATGCGGGCATCGGCGTGGGATCCTCTATTAGCGCCATTTTACAGAAAGTTGGCTGGCAACGTGTGGCCCGCTGGCTTCCCTTTACTATCTCTGAGGAAGAGATTCGCCAGTTCGCGTTACAGCATATGACCCATGCAGAGAGTGTTCCGACCAGCATTCGCGATTTACAGATTATGCAGGCGTTTGCGCGCGAGGCGATGATCCTGACAATGGAGGAGGCGAAGAAGACAAGCGGCTTGTGGCCAGATTCAGATCTGATTCTGGCAACTGGCGGCGTGCTTGCCCATGTGCCCAAGTTCTCACAGGCGGCGATGATGATTCTGGATGCTTTACAGCCAAAGGGAGTCACATCGCTGGTGCTGGATCGCACCATGCTGATTCCTCAGCTTGGCGCGGTGGCGGCGGTCGCTCCTCTGACAGCGGTTCAGGTCAATGAGAACGACGCTGTCACGCATCGTCTGGGGGCCTGTGTTATTCCTTTTGGTGACTTGAAACCGGGTGAGCTGGCAGTACGTGTCGGGGTTGAGTATAGTAATGGGCGACAACTGGATGTTGACGTGATGGCTGGCTCAATGGAAGTCATTCCACTGGGAATGAACGAGCAGGCGCTATTAACGCTCTATCCTGCTCCCGGGGTTGATGTCGGGCTTGGTCCCGGCGAACGCGCCCGGGTGGCTGAGGAGATTGATGGCGGGCTTGTTGGCTTGATTATTGACGCCCGGGGACGGCCTCTGGTCTTGCCAACGAATGAGCTTGAGAGGCAGGCGCGCCTCACTCAATGGATGCAGGCATTAGGAGGCTAACAGGGAGGAGGCCACGCTGTGAGCTATCCACTAGGTTGGTCTGTTATTCCACAAATGATGATAAAAAGGGAGCGCTGGCCCGGTGGGAACAGCTATCGGTCTGTTATTCCCCTGGTACGACCCGGACAAAATGTCCTTCCCGAGCAACCTGTGATTCGTGTTGAGCAGATACGCTTTCAGGAAGTACAACCATATCAGGAGTCGAGAACATCTCGTTCTCGGCTCTCTTTGTCTTCGGCGTCAAATCCGGCACTGCGGGCTATTCCGCAGGCGGAGCTGGTCTTCTCGGGATTATGGGGACGGGTGACAGAGTTGACCCGGCGTGGTGGAGTGGTGATCGAGAGCAGGGCGACCGTGATTCAGGGAAAGCTCGGGGTAGGCTATCAGGTGTGTGGCGCGCTCACCCTCTGGCATAATGGGCGCATCACACCGCAGAAGCCCGGTACCATTCTGGTGATACCCGGCCCGCTCACCTTTTCCCAGTTGCGTCAGGCCAGCGAGGCAGGGGTGGCCGGTGTGATTGCCGGCAGCATCACCCTGCGCGATCTGGAAGGATTTTTACGGGTTGACCTCTTACAATTGTTGGCTTCCGAGCAGATTGAGCGAATTACCGCGCATCTTCCCCGTTTAACCCTGATGTTTACCGAGGGTGTGGGCGAGTTCTCCATGCCTGCTCGCATCGCGAACTTGCTGAGCAGCTATCAGGGGGCCCCGGTCCTGCTCTCCGGGCTGACTTCCACACGGCTGCATCTGGTGCCAGAGTTGCTTATCTCCCTGCCCTACAACAAACAGGAACACTGGACGCCTGTCCACCCTGATCTTACGCTGGCAATCGGTGCCTATGTGCGTATCAATAGCGGCGAATATATGGGAGCAACGGGCGTGCTCGACTATATTTTCTCCTATGATCAGGAATTTCCTTCAGGTATAAGGACGCGTGCCATGCGTGTCATGCTTGAAGATGGTACACCGGTTGTTGTGCCGAGCACATCGCTGGAGCGGCTTGGCTAAGCGGTTGGCTGCACAGTTATCCACAATTATACAGAGTTATCCACAGAATAAGTGGATAACTCTTGTACTTTTCCTGCGAAAACTATCCTCAGAGCATAGTTCGCTGTAAGGAATGCTCAAATAACTCTTCTTTTCGTAGAAGCATCTTCTATGGAAAAGGGTGTAGCATAGCTGTCTCGATTGGGAGTATGAAAAAACCTGTAGGGGAATGCAATAGTTGCTTGAAGGCCCCTACAGGCTGCCTGAGCGTCAGGAAAGCAGCAGCGAACGGCCGCTCATATCCTTTGGCTGTTGTATGCCCATGATTTGCAGGATGGTGGGGGCAACGTCTGCCAGAATGCCATCAGTGCGCAGTTTGGCGTGAGCCAGGTGAGGCGAAACAAGATAGAGTGGTACCGGGTTGGTGGTATGGGCCGTAAACGGCTTGCCGGTATCATACTCAATAAGCTGTTCTGCGTTGCCGTGGTCGGCTGTAATCAGGATGTTTCCGCCCATTTGAAGCGTTGTTTCCACAACCTGCCCGACTCCTTTGTCAACGGCCTCACAGGCTTTCATTGCGGCCTCAATCACACCTGTATGTCCGACCATATCGGCGTTCGCATAGTTCATCACGATAAAGCTGTAATCCCCGGTGCGGATATGCTCAATCGCTGTTTTTGTGACGCCTTCGGCGCTCATTTCCGGTTGCAGGTCATAGGTCGGAACCTTTGGTGAGGGAACGATCTCGCGATCTTCACCCGTGAACGGTGTTTCACGCCGGCCATTGATAAAATAGGTCACATGGGCGTATTTCTCGGTCTCGGCGGTATGGAACTGGCGCATGCCTTGCTCAGAGATCACGCGTGCAATCGGCATCTCGACCTCATCAGCACGGAACGCCACCTCTGCATCAAGGCCGGGCTCATACTCGGTCATCATCACAAACACAAGATCTTCCATGCGAGGACCGCGCGGGAACTTTTCGACCGCCTGCGGTGACATCTTGGGAAGCACAAAGGCCTTTGTGAGCTGACGAGCGCGATCGGGACGGAAGTTGTAGTGAATGACGGCATCGCCGGGCTGAACCATCGCGACTGGATGACCATTCTCCATAATCACGGTCGGTTCAATGAACTCATCAGTGACGTTTTTATCGTAGGACTGCTGGATTGCTGCCAGGGCAGAATCAGCCTGCAAGCCTTCGCCGCGGGTCATCGCGAAGTAGGTACGTCCGGTCCGATCCCATCGGTTATCGCGGTCCATTGCGTAGTAGCGACCGGTAACGGTAGCGACGCGGGCCGGGTGTTGCGGGTTGATCTCGCGGGCGCGTGTTTCCAGGCGCTTCATAAACTCGATGCCACCGGTGGGCGAAGAGTCGCGACCATCAGTAAAGGAGTGAATATACACACGTTCAAGATCGTGCTTCTCGGCAAGCTGAAGCAGGGCCTCCAGATGGCTTTCATGGGCATGAACACCGCCATTGCCAAGCAGGCCGCAGATGTGGAGCTGCGAGTTATTCTTCTTGACATGCTCGATAGCCCTCATAAAGGCGGGGTTATGGAAGAAGCTGCCGTCGCGAATGGACTCACTGACGCGGGTGTAGTCCTGTAGAACGCGCTTTCCGGCTCCGATATTCTGGTGACCGACCTCGGAGTTTCCCATCTGGCCGGGGGGCAAACCAACGGCCTCGCCGGACGTTTTGACCGCCGTGTGAGGCCACTCACGCGCAATGGTATCTAGATTGGGGGTACGAGCAAGCGCGATAGCGTTCCCTTCTTTACGAGGGTTGATGCCCCAACCATCCATAATAATCAGAACGAACGGGCGTTGCCCGCTATGAAAAGTGCTCATAATATTCAATCCCAAAACAGCAAATGTATTTCCTGCATCTTGAAGAAAAGCAGGATACGAGAAGAAACCAGAAGAGTGATGGATGTTGCCTCAAGACACAATGCAGTGTCTCTTTATTGTAGCACGCAAAACCCTGATCTGTATCCGAACCGGGTTGTCTATCGTGTTTCTGATATGCGTGATGATGCGAGAAGAAGCGGAACAATGTTTGTTTTGTCGATAAATGGGGGTGAAAAGTATGTCCTGGTTCACTTCATCTGATTGGCTACCTGTCTGGTTAGGTTTTATCCTCGTGATTTTGGGGATAGTCCTGATTGTACAGATCATTGGCTTACGGCGTGTGTCGAAGCGACAAGGAACTGAGCAGGTAGGAGGGCCTGCGCACATTGATTTGAAGAACAAAGAGATTGCCAGAAAACTTGGGGATGAATCGGCGAGCGAGACCGGGAAAGATCCGCGTGGTACCGATATCGGTGGAGACTTCCGCGAGGTAACGCAGCGTCCACAGCCCAGTGAAGTACACCGCATGATGACGGGCGAGGAAGACAAGAAAAAGAGTCGCTAAAGCAGCGGCTCTTTCTGCTTGTCCTTTTTGATCGGGGTTTCTTTCAACTTCGCATGGTATTTCATCGTATAAAAAGCAAGGATCAGAGGCATACAAAGTATAGGGAGCGGTGCGCCATTTGATTTCCTGTGCTTGCTCCCGTTGTACATAGGTGAGAGGCCCTGGAAGGTGTTCACATGAAAAGTACAGTAGAGAGTTTGTGCTGTAAAAGAATGTAATACCAGTCAACAGAATGAGTGCATGAAGTATAAAGAAGGACGGTTATGAAGCAGAGAGAACGGAGCACCTCTTTTATCAAGAAGCGAGGGGGACAAGGTATCCTGGCGCTCCTGGCGGCGTGTCTGCTGGTACTGTTTACGACAACAAGTACTCTGGCTGCCAGCGTGAATATCGAGGATCGAGCCGGGATATTGCAGGATCGCGGGCGCATTCAAAACGCGGCCCAGTCGCTTGAGTATCCTGTCACTATCTATACGATGTCTGGCTTTAATGGCGATCAGCGCGCCTTTGAGCAGAAGACGAAAGCGAGCGTCAAGAGCAAAAATCAGATTGTGATGGCGATTACGCTGCGTCTGGGCAGTGGGGGCGGTCGAGTTGCGATCTCGGGTGGCTCTGACGTGAAACTCAATGGTAGCGATTACTCAACCGCTTCCAAAGCATTTACCGACAAGAAGCAGAGCGGTGGAAGTTTCTCTGATGCAGCCGCAGCCGCCCTTGAGTCATTGAGCAGTGCTTCCAGTGGTGGACCGCTCGGGAGCATCAGCCGTGGCGGTGGCTTTGGCACCTGGTGTTGTATTGGTTTGCTGGTTCTTCTGGGGCTGGGCATCTTTGGTATTATCCGCTCCCGCAAAAACAGACCTGGCGGTTTTGGTGGCGGTGGCTTTGGCGGCTTTGGCAATCTCTTCAATCGTGGGCCGCGCCCGACACCTCCTCCGCCATATGGTGAGCAGCCCTATAACCAGTATGGGCAGCCTTATCCGCCAAATTATGGCCCGAATTATGGTCCCGATTATGACCGACGGCGTGGCGGAATGAATCCCTGGGCGGCTGGCGGTCTGGGTGCCGCTGCCGGTGGATTGCTTGGCTATGAGCTTGGACGTCACGCGGGTGAAAACGAGGCCCATAACAATGATGGAGGCTTCGGCGAAGACGTAGGGAGCAGCGGCTTTGACAGTGATTATGGCGGTGACAGTGGTTTCGGCGGAGACGTAGGGAGCAGTGGCTTTGACAGTGACTTTGGTGGTGGAGACTTTGGCGGAGGGGACTTCGGTGGTGGTGGTGATTCAGGGAGTAGCGGTTTCTAGGCGTAACGCAGCAAGAGACAGAAAAACAATGACCCCCGGCAATGCCGGGGGTTCTTTTTTTGCCTTGCCTGTTCAGAACAGGTCGCCTTAGTCGTGGACACCTTGCACATCGAGGCGGCGGCGTGTGCGGCGGCGTGCGAATTCGAGTACATGCAGGCGAGAAACTGCCCGCTCAAGGGCTGCCTGATACTCGGCCCGCTCCTCCGCGTTTGAGGCCTCTGCCAGACGCTGCTGTGCACGCTGACGGGCTTCCTCCGCTCGTGCCCGGTCGATTTCTTCCGCATGTTCGGCGGCATCGGCCAGGATGGTGACGCGGTTATTGGCTACTTCCAGGAAGCCACCAGAAACGAAGAGCGGAGCTTCTGCGTCGCCAAGCTCAATGCGGAGCATGCCAGGGGTCAGGAAGGTCAGCAGAGCGGCATGGCCTGGAAGAATGCCTAGCTGCCCATCTGCGCCTGGGGCCTGAACCTGCGTCGCTTCGCCGTTGTACAGCTCACGCTCTGCGGTCACCACTTCGACATGCAGGGTCTTTTCTGGAGCCCTACTTGCCATTTTCTCTTATTCCTTCTCTTCCTCGTAGGAAGCGACGACCTCTGAGATGTTCCCCTTCATATAGAAGTGGTGCTCAGGAATATGGTCATATTTTCCTTCGAGAATCTCTTTAAAGCCGGTAACGGTATCCTTCAGAGAAACGTACTTACCAGGGCGGCCAGTAAACACCTCAGCGACAGCGAACGGCTGTGCGAAGAAGCGCTGAAGCTTACGAGCGCGGGCCACGATCAGTTTGTCATCATCGGACAGTTCGTCGATACCCAGGATGGCAATGATGTCCTGAAGGTCCTTATAGCGCTGAAGGACGCGCTGTACGCCACGGGCCACATTGTAGTGCTCTTCACCGACAACCTGCGGGTCCAGAATGCGGCTGGTCGAGGCCAGCGGGTCGATCGCCGGGTAGATACCCTGCTCGAAGATACCGCGGTCAAGCACGAGTGTTGAGTCAAGGTGCGCGAAGGTCGTTGCCGGTGCGGGGTCGGTGTAGTCGTCAGCGGGGACGTACACGGCCTGCATCGAGGTAACAGAACCCTTCTTCGTCGACGTGATGCGTTCCTGCAACTCACCCATTTCCTCAGCCAGGTTTGGCTGATATCCCACGGCGGACGGCATTCGACCGAGCAGCGCGGACACCTCAGCACCGGCCTGAGTGAAACGGAAGATGTTGTCGATAAAGAGTAGCACGTCACGGCCCTCGACATCGCGGAAGTATTCAGCGATCGTCAGACCGGTCAGCGCCACGCGCAGGCGGGAGCCAGGAGGCTCGTTCATCTGACCGAAGACCATGGCCAGACGGTCGATAACGCCACTCTCTTCCATTTCATGGTAGAGGTCATTTCCTTCGCGGGTGCGCTCACCGACGCCAGCGAACACGGAGTAACCGCCGTGACCTTTTGCGATGTTGTTGATGAGCTCCTGAATGGTAACGGTCTTGCCCACACCGGCACCGCCGAACGCGCCGATCTTACCACCTTTTACAAAGGGGCAGACGAGGTCAATAACCTTAATACCGGTTTCCAGGATCTCAACAGTAGAAGCCTGTTCTTCTAGGTCAGGAGCCGGGCGGTGAATAGGCCAGCGCTCGGTGCCCTCGACGGCCGGCTTGTTGTCTACCGGTTGACCAAGAACGTTGAAGATACGACCGAGCGTCTGAGGGCCGACTGGAACAGAGATCGGTGCGCCGGTATCTTCGACCTCAACGCCACGCTGCAAGCCATCTGTAGGACCCATAGCAACGCAGCGGACCCAGTTATTGCCGAGGTGCTGTTCCACCTCCAAAGAGAGGTCTTCATCAGCACCGGCAGGGCGGACGCGAAGTTCGTTGTAAATTTCAGGCAGTTTATCTGTGGGGAATTCGACGTCTACAACTGCCCCCAGAACCTGCACGACTTTACCCTTCGTACGGGTTGGTGCTTGCGTCATAGTATGTATCTCTCCATCATCGAGGCAGTTCGTATTGCAAATGCCTCTCGTTGTTCTCTCTGTTTTCTATGAAACGACGTGTTAATTGCTTATCCCAGGGCTTCTGCACCAGAGACCACTTCGAGAATCTGCGTCGTGATCGCGCTCTGGCGAGCCTTGTTATAGGTCAAGGTCAGGTCCTGAATCAGTTCTTTTGCACTGTCGGTTGCGTTTTTCATCGCTACCATTTGTGCTGAATAGAAGCTTGCAATGGTTTCGAGCAGTGCTTGATAGACCTGCACATCGACGTAACGAGGGAGCAGCGCCTTGAAAATCTCTTTTGCGTCTGGCTCATAGATATAATCCAGAGCCTCTTTTGTGTCTGCTTCTCCTGTTGGCGGCTGAACCGGGAGAAGCTGTTCCACAGTGGGAACCTGGGTGACGGTGTTGACGAACTTTGGATAGGCCAGATAGACAACGTCAACATCGCCCTTGATAAAGGCGTCCACTGCGACCTGTGCGATGGCGCTGGCATCATTCATACCCGGACGATCACCGAGATTGGTAAACTCCGCGATAAGTTGCTGCTGCGTGCGCACAAGGAAATCGCGGCTCTTACGCCCGACAGCGATATATTCGATGTTCGGGGTGATGCCGTTGCTTTCCAGTCGGCGCTGCTCTTCCAGTGCGCTGTTCGCCAGTTTTCTGTTGATATTGCCGGGTAGCGCGCCGCAGAGACCGCGATCAGGCGAAATGACCAGATAGCCGACCTTGCGGACCGGACGCTGCTTGAGCAACTCAACTTCTTCGCCCAGTTCCTCGGTGTCGGTCACGCTTGCCAGACGCGAGACCAGGCCGCGGATCTGCTCGGCATAAGGACGGGAATATTGTACCCGATCCTGCGCGCGGCGCATCTTACTGCTGGCTACCATCTGCATAGCCTTCGTAATCTGCGCCGTGTTAGACACAGACCGTATACGCCGCCGTATTTCACGGGTTGATGGCATAATTAAGCCTCCTGGCGCGGTGCTGCTGTCTGTTTGTACTCTTCGATAGCGTTACGCATTCTCTTGAGAAGATCGTCCGACATCTTCTCTTTGCCGTTCACAGACTTCTCAACCATCTCATTGAGGATATCCCGGTGACTTGCGTCCATGAAGCGATAGAGACCGGTTTCCCATTCACCGACCAGCTCCAGAGGCACATCGTCGAGATAGCCATTGGTGGCGGCGAAGATAATCATAACCTGATGCTCAACCGGAACCGGGCTGTACTGCGGCTGCTTCAGGATTTCGTTGACGCGGCGGCCGCGCTCGATACGAGCTTTGGTGGCTTTATCAAGGTCCTGAGCGAACTGTGCGAATGCAGCCAGTTCACGGAACTGCGACAGGTCAAGACGCAACGTACCTGCGACCTGCTTCATTGCACGAGTCTGAGCGGAGCTACCCACACGCGAAACCGAGATACCGGTGTTGATAGCGGGGCGCTGGCCCGAGTTGAAGAGGTCGGTTTCCAGGAAGATCTGACCATCAGTAATTGAGATGACGTTCGTCGGGATGTAGGCCGAGATGTCGTTTGCCTTCGTCTCGATGATTGGCAGCGCGGTCAGCGAGCCACCACCGTAATCTTTGTTCAGGCGTGCAGCGCGCTCCAACAGGCGGGAGTGCAGGTAGAACACGTCACCAGGGAATGCTTCGCGGCCCGGCGGGCGGCGGATGATAAGAGAGATGTTACGATACGCTTCTGCGTGCTTGGTCAGGTCATCATAGACGATCAGAGCATCGCGTCCGCTCTCCATGAACTCTTCACCCATTGCGCAGCCTGCGTAGGGGGCGAGGTACTTCAACGGAGCGGGATCGGCAGCGCCTGCGGCCACGATGACAGTGTACTCCATTGCGCCATGCTCTTCCAGAATCGAGCGGATACGAGCGATGGAGGAGTTCTTCTGACCGATAGCAACATAGATACAGATAAGATTCTTCCCCTTCTGGTTCAGAATCGTGTCGATCGCGATCGCGGTTTTACCGGTCTGACGGTCACCAATGATAAGCTCGCGCTGACCACGACCGATAGGGATAACGCTGTCAATCGCTTTGATACCAGTCTGAACCGGGGTATCGACCGACTGACGGGTGATAACGCCGGGAGCGACACGCTCAACCGGGCGCGTTTTGGTGGTGTTGATTGGACCGCGGTCGTCAATTGGCTGACCGAGTGGGTTGACGACACGACCGAGAAGCTCGTCACCAACGGGGACCTCAATAATACGTCCGGTCGTACGAACTTCGTCATCCTCTCGGATCTCGGTAAAATCGCCCAGGATCGGGCAGCTTACGGTTTCTTCTTCCAGGTTGAAGGCGAGGCCATACAAGCCTGTACGCGGAAATTCTACCAGTTCCAGATACTTCACATCTTGCAGGCCGTAGACACGCGCAATACCGTCCTGCACTGCGATAACGGTGCCGACGCTTGCGGTCGAGGTCTCGGTTCCGAACCCTGCAATGTTTTTCTCAATGATGGCACTGATTTCATCAGCCCAAGATGCCATCGTTGTCCTCCTAGTTTTATCCTAGTGGTTCTTTTTGTAATACAGTCTTGCTGCTCCACAACGGGGTGTGGATGCGTTTATCCGGGGTCAAAAGTTGAGCGTTTTCGCGACTGAGTGGATGAAACAGAATGTTGCTTTTGAAAAGGGGGGAGAGCCGTTGCATCTAAGGCTAAACGGCTAGTTCCTCCCTCGACTGAAAGTCAGGCTTGATAGTATCGGCCTTGTTCAGCAACTGCTGCTGCAAAATATGCAGGCGGTTGCGAACGCTGCCGTCTATGAGCTGATCTCCCACGCGTGCAACCACTCCACCCAGGATGCTCGGATCGACCCGAGTCTGCAAAATGATGGATTTGCCTGTTGTCTTTTCCAGGGCTCGCTGAACGATGGTGCGCTGCTCGTCGTCCATCGGCATTGCGGTTGTGACCTCTGCTACTGCCTGATTCCGGTAGTTCAGTAGAAGCTGTTCCAGCTCGGCAGCAATGTTGGGCATCACTTCAACCAGTTCACGCTGTACCACAAGCAGGGCAAGATTGAGTGATGTTGGTAACACATGAGAGGCCAGAGCCTCACGCAAGGCACTCTCTTTTCGTTTGGCCGGTACCTTTGGCTCTTGCAAGAGATAGGACAGCTTGCGCCCTGAGAATAGCTGAGCGATCCCTTTTACATCCTCCAGGGTGCGATCAAGCGTATTTTGCTTGCGCGCAAGGTTGAAGATGGCCTCGGCGTAGCGCCGTGCAATCGCTCCTTTTAACATCAGTTATTCCTCGTTTTGTCGGCGGCGACGACAAAATCTTCAATCAGGCGGCGGTTGTCTTTTGAATCAACCGATTTGCCGATGACTTTGCTGGCTGCCTCAATTGACAGGTTGACAACGTAGCGGTTAATATCGGCCAGAGCGCGGTTGCTCTCCTGCTGAATGCGGGCCAGTTGCTGCTGCTCAACCTGCTTGGCGCGAGCCTGCGCGTCTTCAATAATGCGGTTTGCCTGTTGCTGTGCGTCGCGGGCCGCTTTTTCAATCGTTTCCTGGGCCTGGCGGCGTGCATCTTGCAGAACCTGGTCTGCGCGAGCCTGTGCCTCTTGTAGATCTCGCTTGGCTCTCTCTGCGTTCTCAAGCCCTTCACGAATAATCTGCTGGCGCTTCTCCATTGTTTTCTGAATCATCGGGAAGCCCCACTTCCAGAGGATGACCAGAACAACAAGAAAGCTGATCAGCTGTGAAACGAAGAACCATGTGTTAATGCCAAGCGCACTGACGCCACCGCTCGATTCTTCAGCGATAACCATTGTATGCAACAGTGTTTGCATGCTTTTTTCTCCTGGCGTCCAGATAGTTAACTGTTACGCGCGTTGAGACGCAGCCTCACGTATGTTGCCTCTTGTTCTAGAGATGCTCCATACGGAGTGCTGTGTCTCTTCGCGCTTGCAATTGGCAATGTTCAGATAGCACCTGGACTAGATGAACAGGATCATCAGGGCAACGACCAGAGCATAAATAGCGATAGCTTCTGCGAAGGCCAGACCCAGGATCAGCTGAGGGAAAACCACAGGGGCGGATTCAGGGTTGCGGGTAACACCGCTGAATGCCTGCCCGGCTGCGATACCAATACCAAGACCAGGGCCAAGTGCGCCGACTGCAATTGCGATAGCTGCTGCGAGTGGTTTGAGATCCATTTGAAAAATCCTCCTTAAGGACAAAGCCTGTTGTTTCGTAATTAAATGAATTCATTTATGCAATCGCAACGTGATGTCGCGAGTAGCATGACAAAAGTGTCACAAGGATTGGTGGAAACAGGCGGGTAATGCCTGTTCCCGTGGCTTGATGGGTCTTAGTGTGTCGCTACTGCCTGTCCTTCAACACTGTGCTCCTCTCCATGCTCTTCGTGACTATGGCTGGTCACTGCCAACTGGAGATACACCAGCGTCAGCAGCGAGAACACGAATGCCTGCACGAATGCAACCAGCATCTCGAAGGGAATGAAGATGATATTCACAAGGGCTGGAAGCAGGAAGGCGAAAACCGCCAGCACGACGCTACCTGCGAAGATGTTACCAAAGAGTCGCAGGGAGAGCGACAGAATGCGGCTGAATTCCTGTACGATTTCCAGCAGGGTGGCAAGGAAGGTAATAAACCCGACAGGACCCTGCTTCAGCGCTGGCAAGTTGATGTACTTGAAGATGTGCTCTTTCGCACCCAGTGCGTAGAAACCGAAAACCTGCGCGGTGAGAACCGTGACCAGCGCCATCGCAAGCGTCAGATTCAGGTCTGTCGTCGCGGGGCGAAGCCAGGGTATGATTTTGTTGGATGAGTCACCGAACAGGAACGGACCCATCTGCTCGCCTGCTTTGACTGCGCCGTGAATGGTGCCGATCGAGTCAACACCCGGCAGAATGTCAACCAGGTTCGAGACAAAGATAAATATGAAGAGAGTGGCAACCAGGGGGAAGAACTTTTTCGCCCATCTTTTGCCGGCAATGCTCTCAACGAGACTCATGAGAGACTCAAGCGCCCACTCCGCGACGTTTTGCAGGCCACGGGGGACCATCTCTTTGCGCCGACCAGCAAAGAAGAATAACACGAGTATGATTACAATTCCCAGTATAGTACAGAGAAGTGTGTTGGTTACAGGAATAGGCCCGAGATGAAAAATTTCTTCTGGCGCTAATTGAAAATGAGGAAGTTTCCAGAGCTGCACGCGACGTCCTCCATTATGCGTGGGGGTACTGCTTGCAGAATCCCAATGATGAACAGGCGGCTTCCGTTCTTGAAATCTTGTCTCTTGTTCATAGTATCGTTAACGATCCTTCTTCTTTTCGTAGGATCGGAAAATACCCGCAGTCTTCAATAAACGGTATGCTCCGAAGATCCCTGAGATCAGGCCAAGCAGCAGCCCGAGCAGTATAAATAATGGCGCGGTATGGAACCTGCCATCGACCCAGTATCCAAGTAATGCTAACAACGCAATGGGAATGGCGATAGTGAAGCCTAATTGACCGACTAACACTAACGGTCCCCAAACAGAGGGCGGCTCTTGCTTCATCCTGGTTTACCCTGTCTGTTTTACTTCACATTGTACCCACCATTTTAGCCACTCGGATTATAGCACAGCGAGTTAAATAAATGCAACAGTAGATACATGATCGTGTATTCTCCTATCTGTCGCCTTGCTTTTGCCTGTCTGGCTTTTCTCTCTGCTTCCTGCTTCTCTTTTTCTTCTCTTTTTCTCTTTTTACCTTCAAAAAGAACGGCCTTTTTCCCTTTATGCCCTCGATCCTTCTCTGTCCTTGCTCTCCCCTTCTCTCTTTCACACGTGTAACTTACGTTCGGTTTTTCGTATAGTCTGCAATATCACTCCGTTCTCCCCCTTCCTGACGCCCTCCCTGACCCGACCCTCTGTATGAGTCCGCCCGCTCTCCATGATGAGTGTACTATGTGTGCGTGCTGGTAGATCAAAGCACGTGACGTCTGCTACTGTCATTGAAGGATGGGACCTCCTTGCTCTCCTGTCTCTATAGCAGGGAGAAGGGGCATTTGACGCGAGATGACCGATCTGTAACAGGGCTTTCAGTCTGATGCCAGATAAGTGCTGCCAAGCTGTTACGTCATCTTCGGTGTAAAATAGGAGAAGATGGTTCTTTTTGTGTGCAAGTGTTTTATGCCTGGCATTATTTGACAGACCAGTTCTTGAGGCCGGGCCACTGTCCGCTCAGCAGCGGTCAATCTCCCGCGTGATCCCCTTCTACAGGCGTTTGCGGGATCCTCTCTTGTGTTGTCGTTACCAGTGATGGAGGAGCGTACGTTCTATGACTATTATCAGTACATTTCCGTTTGCCACAGCTTCGGTACAGCGCTTTCAGCAGATCGTTGGAGAGCCTGTCCTGTGTATCACTGATCCAGATGCGTTTCTGGCTCAGCTCCATGATGCAGAGATTCTCTGCTCATACTGGGTGCCAGACAACTGGCGTCAGCTGGCGCCCAAGCTGCGCTGGCTTCAGGCAACGGGAGCAGGTATTGATAATCTGCAACATACCGGTATTCTTGCTCCTGATAGCGGTGTGCTGGTTACAACCGCGGTTGGTATCCATGCGGCCAGTATCGGTGAATATGTGTTTGGAAGCATGCTCATGTTCAATCGCTCCTGGCCTGAAATGGTTCGTTTACAGGATCGCCATATCTGGCCGCGTAGTGCGAGCTGGTATCGGCTGCAAGGGCGGGAACTGGCCGGACAGACGCTCGGAGTCATCGGTCTGGGCCATATTGGACGACGAGTGGCACAACTGGGAAGAGCATTCGGCATGAATGTGGTGGGGACGCGGCGTTCGGCGCAGCCAGGAGACAAAGATCCCGATGTTGATTTACTCTATCCAGCCTCGGATCTGCTGGCGATGCTTGCACACTGCGATTACATCGTGATCGCGGTTCCGCTGACGTCCGCGACCGAGCGCATGATAGGAGAAGCCGAGCTACGAGCAATGAAACGAAATGCCTATCTTGTGAATGTTGCGCGGGGTCAGGTGATCGATGAGCCAAAACTAATTCAGGCTCTTCAAGAAGGCTGGATTGCTGGTGCCGGGCTGGACGTTGTTGCAGAAGAACCGCTCTCCGCGGAAAGTCCGTTGTTTTCCCTGCCCAATGTCATCATTACGCCGCATATTGCTGGAGAGAATATCCACTATGAAAAGCGGCTGGCCGATCTCTTCGCAGAAAATCTGGCACGCTACACTGCCGGTCAACCATTGCAAAATGTGTATGATCCCAATCGTGGCTATTAAGGTGTGGTACCCGCCGTAGCCGCCTGGTGACGTGTACCCGCCAGGTGGCTGGCATACTGTACCCGCTTTTGTGGCCGAGGCCGATGACGCCATGAAAGCGAGTATAGGGCCGCGGAAAGAAGCAGGGCTATTTTGTCAACATTCCAGTTTGTTAAACGTGTATGAGGCGATTGTACATCCTGAGCTTGCCTGCTCGTTGGTATACAGAAGAGACGGCAAATCTTCCCACTCGTGAGGAGTGAGGTTCCTGGAATAAGAGGTGTGTAATGAGTACTGATCTTGGTCGTGTCAATCTTTTAGGAGCGGATGCAGTAGGCGCTCCTGGTCAGAGGCGCTTTCGGCTGTTCGCACGAAGCGAGTACGCTACAGCTGTCGTCTGGATGGAGAAAGAGTATCTGCGAACGCTGGCGCAGACGCTAGATGAAGTGTTGAAAATTGTGATTGAAGGGGAGGTGCTTCGGCTTGAAGCGCGTCCCGGGGGGCTTCCTGAACCCAGTGGAATGCCCGACGATTTCCCGACGCTGCCTACCTATGAATTTCATATCGGCCAAATCAAGCTCAATTATGATGAGCAGGATGATACATTCCTGTTGCTGCTAACTCCGCTTGAGATCGCGCTGAATGAGGACGAGCAGCCGGAAGTGATTATTCGTGAGGATGATGCTATTATCTTCCACTTTTTGCCACAGGATGCCCTTGCCCTTGCCAATGAGGTCAATCTGTTAATGGAGGCAGGGCGGCCCACCTGTCCTTACTGTAAAGCTCCACTCGGGGATGGCCCGCATTCATGCGCGAAACAGAATGGTCATCAGAAGATCGCACGTATTGAACTGCGTGGCTCTGAGGATGAAGATGAGGAGGAATAAGGACGCTCTTTTGTGCGCCCTTACCCCCTGACCTGATTGCATAAACCGACAGAGCGAGTTGCCCGGTGCTTTCAATGCCCGGGAACGGTGAGACCCTGCTTTCTCCAATGACAAACACGTCTGTGTGCGCCCTGGCGCTTCGGGAAGGCGCTCCATACCCTCTTGTGTTTTGATGAAAGATACAGCGTTGTCTTGTACCCCTTTTTCGGGAGAATGGAGCGCTCCCCCTTCTGCTTTTAGAGAGGCTGTAACCTCTGCGCGGATATGGAGTAATCTGTCAGGACGGAGCGAGATGTGCCGAAGACACCGAGAGCTCAGCGCAAGTCGTAAGGCAAGGAAAAGGATCTATCCTCCGACGACACGCGGAACCATTATGATTTGTTCAGCAGTAGCATCAAATTTGTCGATACGCTGTGCCGGCTTGCCTGTTTCAATACGGAATGCAGTTGCGCCTTTGCTACGCTCTTGCTCAAAGATGCGCTCTGCTTCTCGAACTGCGGCCAGGGCTTCGGGGTCTTTTACCAGAACCTTTTGTTCATCCCATGTCAGACGGTCGTCACCACGTCTTGACATCACCCGTAACATTCCCACAGTCGTTCCTCCTTTTGTAGTTTATGCCATGCTGGCAATTCCTACATGAAACTATGAGTCGGAAGCAACCATGCTATGGTGATTGCCTATGTCTATATCGAGTATAACAGGACATGCTATAGAGCTTGCTAGAGATTACTTCTCCTGAACCGATGCCTGTCTTCACTCTTCTCTGATGGTCCACGTTTCGCTCTAGCGGTTCGTTTCGTACTCCTTTCTGGATGCACACCCTTCTCGTTCTACCATGTGATGTCGCTTTTCCAGTAGAAAAGCATGATCTTAGTTCTATTGTACGTGACATGGTATTATTAGTCAATGCTTGTCAACACGTTTCTTGATGTTGGTAGAGCGAGAAAAAGCCTCAAACAGCGGACAAAGAGCAGGCGCACAGCTTGAAGCGGGGGAATCCAGGAATAAAGCGAGGAAGGGATGAAATGCAGAGTGTATGGAGCATTCGCCCATACACTCCGGGTGTCTGCTCAGTCGAGCTGCCTCTGACTGATGAAGGCTACACCAACAAGGCCCGGACCGGTATGGGTGCCGAGGACCGCGCCAAACTTATAATGCGTGATCTCTCCCTGATAGATTGTGCGCAGCGTGGCTTCCAGTTGCTGTCCAACCTCGTCGTTGGCTTCTACAATGGCAATATCTTCAAAGGGGGCGAACTCGCTCGCAAGCTGTGCGGCCCGGACATAGGCCTTACTGCGGGTACGTGGCTGTTCAAGCGGGGCAACAACGCCTTCCTTAACGGTCACGATCGGTTTAAAGCTGAGCATGTTGCCCAAAAAGGCTTTTGCTGCGCCAATGCGTCCCCCCCGTTTCAGATATTCCAGCGTATCCAGAATCGCGAGCACGCGACTCCGTGAGAGGCGGTCAAGCAAGGCACTCTTGATCTCGTCCAGGCTGTGTCCTTCTTGCGCTTCTCGGGCAGCTTTCAAAATTGCCAGCGACATACCGGCGCTAATACTGCGTGAATCAATGATCTCTATCGGGACCTGGCGGAGCTCTTCCGGGAGGCTGTCACGGGCGGTGCATGCTGATTGGTATGTGCCACTCAAACCGGATGAGAGGTGGACTGAAATGATGCCATCGGCTCCCTCCTGGATCAGGCGGGTATATGCTTCTGCAAAGCGAGCTGGTGAGGGCTGTGAGGTGCGTGGTAGGTCTGGTGCTTCCTGCAATTTCTGATAGAACGTAGCGGTATCGAGTTCAGCGCCATCAAGATACGACTCTTCACCAAAGAAGACGGTCAGTGGAACAACAGTGATGCCAAGCACTTGAGCCTGTTCTGCGGGAATATCGGCGGTGCTATCGGTGACTATTCGTACGGGCATTCTGGCCTCCTGCAATGTTTTTATTCTGCCGAAAGAATGTAGGCATAGTATGGTTGACCACCTGAGACAACTTCTACTTCGAGGTGGGGATGCTGTTCCTTCAGGCACTTACTGATCTCTGCTGCATCTTCTTCTGAAACGCTTGCCCCGTAGTAAATGGTGACAAGTTCATATGCATCTATCTGCATACGGAGCAGGGTATCAGTCATGACCTGTTGAAGATCCTGTCCTGCCACTGCAAGGTGTCCGTTAATCACGCCGATAAAGTCGCCTTCACGAACGTTGACCGTTCCCAGTTGGACAGTCCGAACGGCGGTAGTGATTTCTGCTGTCTGGACGGATTGCAGGGCCGCGGTCATGGTGGAGCAATTGGTTGCGAAATCGGCGTCAAAATTGAAGGCGATCAGGGCTGCAATCCCCTGTGGTAAGGTTTTGCTTGGAACGACGTAGACGTCTTTTTCGGTGAGGGAACTGACCTGTTGTGCACTGAGCACGACGTTGCTATTGTTGGGTAAGAGAATGACCTGTCTGGAAGGAGCCTTCTCAACGGCTTCGAGGAGCTCTTCAATGCTTGGGTTCATGGTCTGGCCACCAGAGACGATGGAGGAGACTCCCAGGCCCTGGAAGACCTTTTCAAAGCCCACGCCAGCAACGACGGCAATGGTAGCGATTGGAAGTGCCTCCTGCTCTTTCGTTGTCTCGGCGTGTTCCTGTGCGCTTTCCGCGGCATAGGAGAGACTCTGTTCCTGAAGGTTTTCGATATTGATATCTGACAGGCTGCCGAGGCTAACACCATAGTCAAGGATTTTGCCCGGGGTCAGGGTATGCGTGTGTACCTTGAGCAGGGTATCATCACCGGCGACAACGGTTGAGACGCCACCCATATCAATGATGGCCTGCCGAATCTGCTCAACATTGAGATTCTTCCCTTTGAGCAGGAAGACAACCTCATAGCCAAACTCTTCTTCAACCGTGACGCGTCCTTTTTTGGTCTGGGGTGCTATGGGCTGCGGTGTAATGGCCTCATCGGTCGCGTTTTCGCCTCGAATGTAGCGCCAGATGCCCTCAAGGAAGATATAAAAACCCTGCCCTCCAGAATCGACAACGCCTGCCTGTTTCAGGGTGGGGAGAAGTTCTGGTGTCCGTGCGACTGCCAGACGAGCGGCTATAACGACTTCATGCAGCAGAGAAACAAGGTCATCACCCTGTTGGGCGCTGCGTTGCGCGGCCTCTGCTGTCTCACGAACGACAGTCAGGATCGTGCCCTCTACCGGCTTGAGCACGGCACGATAGGCCAGGCGTGAGGCCTCCTGAAATGCCTGGGCCAGATCGGGCGCGGTAAAGGTTGTCTTTTTATCGAGCCCCTGAGCCAGACCACGCAGGGTCTGTGAAAGGATGACGCCTGAATTGCCGCGTGCGCCAAGCAGGGCATCGTGCGCGACTCGGGCCGCAATGGCGGCGGCGGAGGTTTCTTCACTGGTTGCGATCGTGCGGATAGCTGACTTTAGCGTAGCAGACATGTTTGAGCCGGTATCACCATCCGGGACGGGAAAAACGTTTAAAGCGTTAATTGTCTCTTTATTTTCTTCTAACCAGGCTGCTCCCGCCAGGATGGCATTTTTGAGGTCCTGACCATCAAAGACGCTGATCCGTCTGGTCCGGTGGCGTAGTGTGCGTGGTGTTTGTTCCTGCATTGGGGATTTAACTACCTTTGTTATGAATTATGCTTGCTCAGGTTGTGAGTCAGGACTGTGGAGCAAGCCCTGAACGTTCACATTGACCTCAGCAACTTGAATGCCGAGCATCTTTTCGATTGAGAATTTGACGGTACTCATGATATTGTGACCAATTTCGGAGATACGCAGTCCATATTCCAGGACAACGTATACGTCGATTATGAGTTGACCATTAACCACGTTAACACGTACCCCTTGATTGGCTTGCTTTGCATCCAGTCGTACGGCCTCTCCATTGCGTAGACGCGGTGAGGCCAGGCCAAGCACGCCATAACACAGAGTCGTTGCCTGTACCGCAATACTCTGGATTGCGTTTGGCAACACTTCGATTTTCCCTCGTGGGCGGTTCCCCGTTTGTGGTTGTAGTGTATGGGCTTCCGACATATATGATGCTCTTCTCTCTTGCCAAATGAGGCGATATCGGGTATACTCGCATAACGTGTCGGAGTTCTATGCCTTGAAAGGGCTATCACTCTTGACAACGTTTCTGTTTCCGCTTATCATCATTGCGGTGTGGCCCTGGTATCAAACCAGCAATCCTCGCAATTGAGGGGAAACCACGGAAGCAGTATACCAGAGTCCTCTTTCATAAATCAAGAATCAGTCGCTGTGCGATGCGCTGACCTCCCTTTGGGGAGCGTTTTTGTGTATCGTAGAAGCTGATAAGGAAGGAGATAGAGCTATGGCAGCAGGTCGTTGTGATATCTGTGAGCGCAAGCCCATGTATGGTAACAATGTACCATTCTCGCAGCACCGCACTCGTCGTCGTTTCGTGCTCAATGTGCAGCGCCGTCGCCTGACAATCAATGGCACTCCTCGTACGGTGAACATTTGCACACGTTGCTTGCGCACTATGAGCAAGCTCCCCAAAGTTCGCTAAGAGCCGGCTTTGCATATGCAAGAGTGCGATCAAACAGGGGTGTCCACAAGGGGTACACTCGTTTCGAGATATTCCTTGCGGACACCCTTTGTTTGTTTCCTCGCTAGTTGTTGATGACGCTCAGTTGTTTCCGCTGCTCGAAGCGCGTGCGCAACTGACCACAGGCCGCCGCGATATCATCTCCTCGTTCGGCACGCACACTGTTACTGACTCCATGCTGATTGAGAATCGCTCTGAATGTTCGGATCGCGTCCGGCGTTGGCGGGCGATACCCTGCCGCGGTTTGGTTCACCGGGATACAGTTCACATGGGCGAATTGATGCAGGGGCGAAAGCAGTTCGCCGAGCTGATTCGCGTGATCGGGCGTATCGTTGACTCCTGAAAGCAGCACATACTCAAATGTCACCTGTCTGCCTGTCGCCTGAATATAATCCTGGCAGGCGCTTAGCAGCTCCCTGAGCGGATATTTCCGGTTGATCGGCATGGTCTGGCTACGTGCCTCATCGCTTGGTGCATGCAGTGAGATCGCCAGGTTGATCTGAAGCGGCTCCTGACTGAGCTTGCGGATGGCTGGTACCAGCCCGACGGTTGAAACCGTCATATGGCGTGCGCCGAGGTTGAAGCCGTCCTTGCTGTTGAGGATACGCAGTGCCTGAAGGACATTCTTGTAGTTATGCAGTGGCTCGCCCATGCCCATCAGCACGATATTGGTGATATGGTCGATGGGGGCGCTTGCAGGCAGCCCTGCGGCTTTCCAGGGAGCCTTGCGGAGCTCTCGGGCGAAGAAAAGCACCTGGGCCACGATTTCACCCGCGCGTAAGTGCCGATCAAAACCCATCTGTCCGGTTGCGCAGAAGGTACAGCCATAGGCACAGCCCGCCTGACTGGACACACAAACGGTTGCGCGGGCGCTGCTCTCTCCCAGTGGTGGATACAGCATCAGCACCGATTCGATCAGTTTGCCGTCTTCCAGCTCAATGAGGATCTTCCGGGTGCGATCATCTTTTGAATGCAGCTCACTCCGGACCACGATTGGCCCGATGCTGGCTTTATCGGCAAGGCGTTGTCGTAGCGCTTTGGGCAGGTTGGTCATCTCCTCAAAGTCGGTGACGAGCCGTTGATAGATCCAGCTATAGACCTGCTTGGCGCGATAGGCCTCTTCTCCCTGCTCGACAAACCATGCCTTCATCTCGGGCAGGGTCAACGAGAGCAAATCTGTCTTCTGCTGGTGTTGCTGTGTCGTAGATGGTTGCGTAATTGTGTTCATTTCTTTCTTCTGGTGCCTGTTCTGCTGTTCTTCTTGCAACGTTATTTTCTCCTGACCCCAAATTATAGCACGAATTGAAGCTCAGGCAAGGTAACGGGCTGATCTCGCTGCCGCCTTGCCTCTATCTTGCTTGCGTTGTGTATTGGGATGTACTACTATATCAAGCAGGCAGGAGCGTTTCTGTGCCGTAATTGCCTTGTCAGGATGGACGCGCTTTGGAACGGGATCGGCTTTGTGTACGCGAAACTATTACTGCAATTTTTCTCTGGTCTGGTTTCCTGGCTTGTCAATCAAAGAGCGCATGACCTCCCTCTTTTGATGAGAGTGAATATCGCGCTTTCTCGCGGTTCTGAACGCGGAGAAAGCAGGAATTTTTCATTATTTCTTGTTGCGTGACGCTCCTTATCAAACTTTTCATATGGCTTATTCGTTTAGAGAAGAAAGCAACAAAACTCAGAGGATGAGGTTTTAAAAAAGCAGTGGAGCCTGTTTCGGAGCAGTGTTTCTATGAGCCGTGAAGCCATATCCTCCATTATCTGTTTGTTTTCAGGAGTATCTCGACAATGTCGTTGTCTACCAAGCCGGGAGGCAGCAGTGCAAGTGTGCGGCAAGTACTGCGCAATCCGAATTTCCTCAAGCTCTGGCTGGCACAACTCATCTCATTGACCATTTTGAATGCCACGAATTATGGTGTGATTGTGCTGGTCAATGATGTCACGCATTCCGTGTTTATGGCTGGACTTGCGATTATTTCTTTTACGTTGCCCGCACTGCCTTTCAGTGCAGTGGCCGGGGTACTGGTTGATCGTTTTGATAAACGCACGGTGCTCTGGCTCAGTAATCTTCTGCGCATGGTGACAGTTGTAGTGATGTTTGTCAGCCTGCTCTACGATCGTACCAACGTCTGGCCTTTGTTTGTGCTGACGTATATTACATCGCTCATTGGTCAGTTTTTTATTCCCGCTGAAGGTTCCTCTATTCCCCTGCTGGTTGGGGAGCGCGACATTATGCCGGCCCTCTCGCTGTTTAATATCTCGACGACCGTTTCTCAAGCGCTTGGTTTTCTGGTTCTGGGACGTTTTGTGGTAGCGCTCTTTCCGCCCTTTACTTTCCATTTCGGGACAGTCACACTGCATACAGAGCCGATAGACATGCTATTCCTGCTGGTAGGGGCGCTCTATGTGGTGTGTGCGATCCTGATTCTCCTGATCCCGGCGCGTGCCTTTACCGCAAAGCGTCAGGTGCAGCAGAAACCGAAGCTACAGGAGACCCATGTATATCGCTCGCTGCTGATGAACCTGTGGCAGGATATGCTTGAGGGCTGGCGCATTGTGCAGGCTGATCGCTTGCTCTTCTTCGCGGTGGTTCAGCTTTCTGTGGTCGGGATCATTCAATTGCTGATTGGTGAGCTGGCCGGGCCGTTCGTGCGCGAGTTCCTGAATCGACCTCCCGAGGATATGTCCCTGATTCTGGCTCCGGCAGGTATTGGATTGGTGGTGGCTTCGATCCTGATGACGCCGATCAGCGAGAAGATAGGCAAGATTCGGCTGACGGTCATTGGTTTTGTGGCGCTGGCTGTGGGCTTTGTGCTGCTTCCATTGATTCACTGGGTGGCTCTGCGGATCGATCATACACAGGGAGCATCCGCACCGTGGGTGATGATCGTTACGATTGTGTTGGTGCTCTTGCTTGGCGGAGCGCTGGCCTGTGTGAATATTCCTACTAACACGATTATGCAGGAGCGGGCGCCAGAGTCCGGGCGAGCCCGTGTCCTTTCGCTGCAATTTATGCTCTATAACATTGGCTCGATTCCCGTTCTGTTGTTTGCGGGCGCTATCGCTCAGTTCCTGGGTCTGAACCTGTTGATCGGGTTTTTCTCGGCTTGTATGCTGCTGTTCTGCTGGTGGGCCTCGCGGTTTATTCCATCTCGAAAGCAGCAACCTCCACACGGGCAACCGCAGGAGCTTCCACCTATGTCGGCTTCTCGGCGCTGAGTTCGGGTTTGTGAACAACAAAAATGAGTTCGTTTGGAAGCTGAATGCTTCGAGCCTCCCACGGAGTGCCTGCTACCAGAGAGCGGAAATGCTCCTCGTAGTAGGTCTCCATCCCCTTCTTTTTGCCTCCCAGACTGCGGGCCGGAAACGAGACGATCAGGTAGCGGGCCTGTATCGCCTGTAAAAGATGGAGACCTGCTTGTTTGTCGATCTGTTCCAGACAGGGAAGCGTTTTCAGCAGGAACGCAACGTCGAACTGCTCCTGTGGCGGATGCAGCAGGATATTCCGGCTCTCGGCATGTCCGTGAACACCGCTGATCCGAAACCACTCTTGAAGGAAGTCCATCATTGGCTGCTGAATATCACAGGCATGGTAGCTTGCATCCTCTGCGAGCGGCATCCACGGCAGGGCGAGCGGATTGAAGCCACAGGCAAGGTCCAGAATGCTGTGCGCTGAGGAGAGTTCGGGGCTGAGGCTGGCATAGAACTCTTCAAGAAAAGGAAGGCGCTCTCTGGTTGAGGCATGATAGCGCATGATATCTGTGCATGCTTCCTTCTGCTGTGTCTGGTCTTTTGCCTGCTGTAAGCGCCCAAGCCAACGCGTGTAATCTTCCTTGCCGGTGAAGTACGCGCCGCTGACCTGGTGCAGCTTGTTTTTGGTACTCTTGACCGCTTCCTTGAAGGTTTTCCGCCTGGCAAGTTCGCTCTGCCCGACCTGTAGTACCAGGTCAGGGCAAACTCCGCTATACTTGCTGCTGTCCAGTACGGCGCTAACCAGGCGTTCCAGTTGCTCATCAGTTGTGGACATAATGCGCTCGCAGTCGCTCGGTGAGCATGGTCATAAAACGCAGATTGTGCAGGGTTGCCAGTCGGTAATAGAGTGTGTCACCCACCTTGAAGAGATGATGCAGGTAGCCGAGCGAGTAGTGACGGCAACAAAGGCAGTCGCAGACTTCGGAGACCGGGCGCTTATTCTTGATATGCTTGTCATCGCCCACATAGATGTACTGGAACCATTTTTCCTGTGCGCTATCCTGAAAGCAATACAGGCGCCCATGACGTGCATCGCGGGTTGGCATGGCGCTATCAAAGATCTCGTAGCCGATCTGCACACATTCCGCGACATTGCTCGGGTGGCCGACGCCCAGGGCATGCATGGGATACTGCGCGGGAATCAGCTCACGCGTGTATCTGATGATATCGGCGAGTAAACGTCCCTGTTTGTCCAGCGGCCAGCCGCCATAGCCGAAACCATCGAAGCCAATGTCGAGCAGGGCTTCAGCGCACTGTTTGCGCAGCTCCCTTGAGCCGCCACCTTGAATCACCGCGAAGAGCAGAGGGCGTTTCTCTTCCGCCAGCTTCTTCTGTTTCAGCAGGCGCTCATACTCGCGTTTGCAACGTTTGGCCCATTCGATGGTGCGCATGACCGAGAGGCGCTGAACATCATCGGGTGCATCGACATGGGTGCAATAGTCCAGACACATCACGATATCGCTTCCATAGCTGAACTGAAGCTGGACCGCCTTTTCCGGTGTCAGTTGAAATTTGCGGGTAGCTCCTTCGGGCTTAAAGGTGATGCCGTCCGCGTCCAGCGTGCCAAACCTGGCGTTTTGCTGAATCAGAGAGTAGGCTTGAAAGCCGCCCGAATCGGTGATAATCGGGTGCTCCCACGCGCTCATAGTATGGAGACCGCCGAGGGCCTGAATGGTTGATGAGCCGGGGCGCTGCATCAGGTGATAGGTATTCATCACGAGTGCCTGTACCCCGCACTGTTCAAGGTCTGTGCTATCAACGGCGCGGACCACTCCGAGGGTGGCATCAGGTAGATAGACCGGGAGTTTCAGGAGCCCGTGAGGAAGCTGGAGCGTGCGTGCCCCGTTTTCGGTGTGTTTCTGTTCTTTGCTGGCGTGCATGGATGTCCTTTGGCTTCAGCAATTTTCCTCATTATATCCTATCTGTCTACTGGTAAGCGCTGCCTTCGTCGTAGCTCTTCCTTGTTCTTCCTCTTCTACAGGCTTTTCAGAAGGCGCTTTTTGTGACGGAGAATGGAGCAGGGACGTATCCTAATAGAAGATATTATTCCTATTCGTTACTCCTGTTTTTTGGTTGGAGGGATAGATGCTTCTTGATATTCTGATTCTGATAAGTGCTTTGTTGCTCATTTTCAATGGAATACGGAACGGGGCTATTTTTAGCCTGATACATCTCCTCAGTATTCCTGTAGGAATTGCTGTGGTTTTTTTCTTTGGTCCGCAACTGGTGGCGTTCCTTTCCTCAAATGGGCTTGCGGCAACTCCGGTCATTGTCTATATCGCGCTGTTTCTGGGTGCGGTGCTCTTGCTGCATATCCTGGGAACGGTGATTCGCGGGCTGATCCAGAGCATTCCGGCTGCTGGCGTGGTTGATCTGCTGGTCGGTGGAGCGCTTGGCCTGGTTGAGTCATGGCTGTTATGGCTGTTCTTATTGATGCTGCTCGGCGGTTTTCTGTTGGCTTTGCAGAATAAAGATCCCCAACTGGCGGCTCTGCATCTTCAGACAGAAGACTATCTGCCCTGGCGGGATTTCTACAATAGAATGCTTCAGGGGAGCTATTTCGTTCGCATAAACAGTCTCTTCCTGCACACGCTGCCCCCGATGCCATAACCGGAAGAAACAGGATTGCTATGCTTGCATTTTCGGAGAAGAAAGACTACTCTTGAAATGTATAGATGATTTTTGGTGTCCATGTTGCTGCCCCGTTTTTGGGACAGTAGCATCAGTCGAGCTGGTTTTCTCAGTACCAGACTGGAGGTAGCTACGGCGAACCGCGAACGTCTTCACTATACGCATACCCGAACCAGGCCGGAACAGGCTTTGCTGGTAGCTGTAGAGGCTGATGAGCATGATGGGATGTGGAGTGCGGAGGATTCTCTGACTGAGTTGACAGCCCTTGCCCAGACTGCCGGAGCTCTGGTTGTGGGTTCTCTTGTTCAGCGCCTTCCTCATCCCGACCCTCTGACCTACCTGGGGAAGGGACGCGCCCAGGAACTTGCTGACCTGGAAAAACAGTTACACTGCGACCTCGTGATCTTTGATGACGAACTGACTCCCACGCAACAGCACACCCTGGAAAAGATGCTGCATGCCCGTGTGATTGATCGTACGGCGTTGATCCTCGACATTTTCGCCCGCCGGGCCTTGAGCCGCGAGGGACGGCTTCAGGTTGAACTGGCTCAGCTTGAATATCGGCTTCCCCGGCTGGCTGGAAACAATCTGGCGCTTTCCCGGCAGGGCGGTGGCTCGCGTGGGGTTGGTGCTGCTGGTGGGGCTATCGGCATTCGTGGCCCCGGTGAGACAAAGCTGGAGGTTGACCGTCGCCGCATTCGCAGGCGCGTTGCCGAGTTGCGGGAGGAGATTGAGCAGATTCGGATGCAGCGTGCCGTGCAGAGAAGACAGCGTATTACGCGTTCAATGCCACATGTAGCTGTGGTTGGCTATACCAATGCGGGCAAGTCGACGCTGTTTAATGCGCTCACTGCTGCTGGAGTGCTGGCCGAGAACAAGCTGTTTGCCACGCTTGACCCAATTACCCGTCATCTCGTGTTACCCGGAAATCAGGAAATCCTGCTTTCTGATACAGTCGGCTTTATCCAGAAGCTGCCCACGCATCTGATCGCCGCGTTTCGGGCCACACTGGAAGAGGTGCTCAACGCTGACATATTGCTTGAGGTGGTTGATGCCAGCCATGTTAATGCGATTGAGCAGAGTGTGACAGTGAATATGTTGCTGGATGAGCTAGGTGCAGGAGAGAAGCCACGTGTGACCGTCCTGAATAAGGTGGATCTGTTGGATGATCCAACTGACCTTGACCTTACTCTGTATCCGAACGCGGTGCCGGTATCGGCTCGCGAGGGACAGGGGCTGGAAGCGTTAGGTGACATGATTGCGACGGTGCTGGCGACGCATATGGGCACCGTTGAAGTGGTGATCCCTTTTGATCGTGGCGATCTTGTTGAATTGTTCCATCGGCGGGGCTATGTGGAGCACATGGAATACCAGACCCAGGGGACACTTTTGATCGGGCGGTTACCTCGCTCAATTGCCGCCTTCTATCGTCCCTTTGTAACGACGTTCCAGAGGGAACTTGCTTATTAAGCGAGCAGCTCGAAGAAGGGCGCTCTGTTCGGAGTGCCCTTCTGTCATGCTACGACTTGATTGGTAAGAGAATACTGAAGATGGAGCCCTGCCCCGGAGTGCTCTCAACGTGCATCTGCCCTTGATGTGCTTTGATAATCTCATTGGTGATATAGAGCCCGAGGCCAAGCCCGGAAAAGGTACGTCCGGTATCATCGCGTACCTGATAAAAGCGCTCAAAGATGCGCTGTTGATGCTCCCTGGAAATGCCGATACCAAAATCCTGCACGCTGACCACTGCCCACTTGTTTTCAGTACGCAGATGAATGATGATAGTATCGGCGTCGGGCGAATATTTCAGCGCGTTAGTCAGCAGATTGGTGAACACCTGTCCGAGACGGTCTCTGTCTCCGTGGATAATGGCATCTGTTTTGCCCTCAATACGCAACGTATGAGATTGGGTCGTCATCTGGATATCATCGACGACCTCATGTACCAGGATATCAAGCATCAGATCCTGAGTATGCAGTTCCAGGCGGCCACTCTGAATCTTTGAGAGATCCAGCAGGTCATCAATCAGGCGATGGAGTCGTGTTGTCTGAGCCTCGATCTTGTTGATAAACTGTTTGGCTTGCTCGTCATTCTGGCGCTTCAGGCGGCGCTGAAGTAGCTGTGAATAGCCTTTGAGGGCGGCAAGGGGCGTTTTCAGCTCATGGCCTGCCATACTGATGAAGGTATCTTTGCGTGTATCGAATTGCTTCCGCCTGGTAATGTCATCGAGAACCGTGACACCGGCGATAATCTCCCCACGAGTATTATAGATCGGTGCCGCGTTTACCCGCAGGATAATGGATGTGCCATCATCACGCACATACGTGATTTCTTCGCCCTGGATTGTCTCCCCTTTTGTGACGACGCGATAGAGCGGCCATTCTTCAGGCTCATAGCGGCGTCCGTCGGGGTGGTAGCCACGATACTGGTCATACTCAAGTATGCTGTTTGCTGGGAACGTCAGCCCCAGGATCTGTTCAAGCTGCTGATTGCACAGCACGATTTTATGAGTGGGCGCTTCAACAATTATGACGCCATAGGGCATCTGCTGAAGTACCTGTTCCAGGCGTGCATGTTCTGCTTCGAGCTGATTTGCCAGCTCTTCGGCCCGCTGCCGAGCCTCGACCAGTTCCGTGACCTCAACACCGTAGATCATGATTCCCTCGACCTCGCCCTGCGCGTTACGGGCCGGCTGATAGGTAAAATTGAAGTGGCCGTTCTCTAGATGGCCGGTCCCATATTTATCGAAACGGATCAGGCGCTCTTTGCCGATAACTGGCTGTCCGGTCCGATAAACCTGATCAAGCAGCGATAGAAGGCCCTGTTCGACCAGTTCTGGTATAGCTTCGCGCAGGGGCTTGCCGAGTATATCGCGGCGTCCGATGGTTTGCTGTGTGTTAGGGTTCATTAACGTGATACGATGCTCCGGGCCACTGGTAATGGTGATATTGGCGGGGGCCTGCATGAACAGATCATACAGGTGTTGTCTGGCTGCCTCGGTCTCGGCGCGTGCTTGTTTCTCCCGCTCAAGTAAGCATTGATATTTTTCCATGAGGGCGCGATACTGTTCCTGGCTTTCCTGAATCTGGCGTTTGGTCTGCTCGGCCTCGGTGACATCGTGGTAGTTCATCAACAGGGCCTGGAGCTGTGGGTGTGCGAGCTGATTGGTGACGACGGCCTCGATCCAGATCCAGGCGCCATTTTTAATCTGGCGCCGATACTTGACCGTAGTGGTGGCTCCTGCCTTGTCTTTGATCTGGTCAATACGCGCACGCACCACGGCAACGTCATCAGGGTGTTGTAAAGTAAAGAAGTTCCTGTTCAGATATTCCGCAACAGAATATCCAGTAAGGCGCTCAATAGATGGGCTGATATAGGTGATAGTTCCGTCTAGCTGCACAAGCGCGATAGGGTCATGACTCTGCTCGATGAGCGTTGCAAACCAGCGCTCACCCTGTTGCCGTGATGTGTTTCCCATGTCTTTCTGATCCTTTGTCTGTTGCCCGCTCGGTGAAAAAGCAAAAGAGAGGTGGAAGGTTATGTCACTCAAGAATTGGCAAAGGATGAAACCACCTCTTGCATGTGCCACGGCGAAAGAGAAGAGAGTGTTCCAGCTATATCAGGGAAAAGCACAGCGCTTCTATGGCCTGTAAGGGCTACCATTTGGGAGGCAAAGACTGGCTTTTTGATTCAAGATCGACGAAATTCCATGCGTGTTCATATCTTTTCTTTCATTTTCGGAAGATGAAACTCTGATTTGGAGATGACAGGAGAGGAGATGATGCAGGGAAGCGGTATTTCGGCTGAAAAAGCTTTCTGGACAAACCCTGTTCAAAGCGATATAATATTCGGCGTTGACTTTGCGTGAGGAGGTAGCCGGGTCATTTATCGCCCTACACCTCTTGAGGAGCTTTATTAAGATGAAAGTAATTCTTTTACAGGATGTCGAAGGTCTTGGAAAGGCCGGAGACTTAAAAGATGTGGCTAATGGGTATGCCCGCAACTATCTCTTGCCGCGTCAGCTTGCGGCGGGGGCCACTCCCAGTCTGCTTGCTAATCGCGAACAGCGCATTGCTGCCGAGAAGCGCAAGCAGGAGAAGTTGGCTGAGCAGCAGCGCCAGCTCGCGGAGCGTTTGAGCCAGGTTGCTCTGACCTTTAAGGAGAGAGTTGGTAGCGAGGGTCGCCTGTATGGGTCGATCACCTCACAGGATATTGCGGAAGCACTGCGCAACGCAAGTATTGTGGTTGATCGTCGCTCTATCACTCTACCTGAGCCAATTCGTTCCGTTGGTACATATAGCGTTACCGTCAAGGTTGCATCCCAACTGGAACCGAAGATCACAGTGCATGTGGTTGATGAGGCTGGCAAGTATGCTGCTCCGGCTCAAGAGAGCGCTGCGGAGACCGCTGAGACCAGCGCCGAGTAGCTTTGCTAGACCCTACCAAGCCATTGTTACTATTAAAGGCCGTCCCCTACTGGCATACAGTTGAAGACGGCCTCTTCTTTTTTGGCTAGAGGTCTTCTTTCGTTGTCTGCAGCATGGCCCGAGGAATCTGAGGAAGCAGATCCGAGGCCAGCAGACCAGCGGGCCCTGTTTCCTGACTGACCAGTTGCGCGGCTGCTACGTGTAGATAGACACCGGCGCTGGCGGCATCAAACGGCGCTAGCCCTTGAGCCAGAAAGCCCGCAATCATGCCCCCGAGCACATCGCCTGTACCGGCAGAGGCAAGTGCAGGGTTAGCATACCAGTTCATGCGTGTCTTGCCGTCGGGGGTCGCGATGATCGTACAGGCCCCTTTGAGCACAAGTGTTACCTTCCATTCCCGGGCTTTCTCGCGTGCCAGCTCCAGCCTCTCGATATCGCCCCCTGACACCTTGTGACCATTGCAGAGCCTCCCCATTTCGCCTGGATGGGGGGTAATTACGGTGTCCTCCGGCAGGTAGGTCCACCAGTGCTCAAGTGCCGATAGGTTGTTGAGGCCATCCGCATCGATAATCAGGCGCGGGCGCTGTTCGCGGGGTTGAGAGCGCAGGTATTCCAGCAGTTGCAGGATCATTTCGCGGGTCTGTGCTGATTGGCCCAGGCCAGGACCGATTAGCAGAGCGCGATATCCTTGCATATGTGCAATCAAGCTGCGTACTTTGACCGTGGTCTCGTTCTCAGTCGGACCGGCCGTAGTGGCGCGTTCAGGTAGAATCGCAAAGGTTGCCTCATGGAAGGAGCTGGCATAGATTGGCAGCATCTGTTCGCTGACTGCCAGCGTAATCAAACCGGCTCCAACCCGGGCCGCAGCACGTCCTGCGAGATAGGCAGACCCCGGATAGGGAGGTGAGCCACAGAAGAGCATGACCTTGCCGAATGTCCCTTTGTTGCTGTTCAGTGGGCGCTCCGGGAGTATGCGATGCACCAGCGTTGTCGTTAGCATCTCGGTGTGCAGATCCTGTTCAAGGGCTTCAGGTAGCCCGATAGAGCCAACATAGAGCTCGCCAATGTAATCGCGCCCCGGGAAGAAGAAGAAGCCCTGTTTGGGACAGGCCAGCGTAATCGTCATATCGGCGCGGATGCAGCCCTCATCGACTTTGCCGGTATCCGCGTTTAGCCCGGTGGGTAGATCGATCGCGACAACGCGCACGGACTTGCGGCGCTTGCGTTCTTGCTCAACCCGCTGAAGCAGGTGCCGCATATCTTCGGTAAGTGGTCGTGAAGTTCCAGTGCCTAAGAGGGCGTCAATAATATAATCGGCGCGTTGCAGCGCTGCTTCAAACTCGCGCGCAACATGTTCGGACTCGATCTCTTCGCCGCGAATAATCAATCTGCGCTGTTTCCAGTGATAGAGATTGATGCTTGCACCGGCATTTTTCAGGTGTTCCGCCATCACCAGACCATCACCACCGTTGTTCCCCGGCCCGATGAGGAGCAGGATATTGAGGTTATGAATATCTTGCTGTGAGGGTAAATGCTCGATAAAGATGTCTGCGGCGCTTTTACCTGCGTTTTGCATCAGGATTGGCGAGGAGAGCCCGTATTGCTTGTCTGCCTGGGCCTCTAGCTCGCGCATTTCTGCAACTGTAACAATGTGCATAGAAAACCGCCTCCAAGCTCTGTTCAGGTGGGAGACTGGAAGCTACCCTCCCGTCTCTCTGTAGTTTGTGTGTTTCTCCGGCTCTGGAAATATTCTAAACCCAGTGTATACGCTTTGGGAAGAGTATAGCTTTGTCGTACAGGGCTATGCTATACTGGATTTCATGAAACTCGCGCTGAAAATTGCTCCACAACGTAGCACTCAATACACGAAACTGGCAACCGCTTTAGCGACTCCTGAATTACTTGCCAGTCCCTTACGCTCCGCTATTGACCATGTAGAACGTATCACGATGGCGGGCCATGATTACCTTCTGGTTTCGTTTCGTCCTGAGGCTGAGCGGCTGGATGCGCACTTTGTGCGTTCCGTCCTGGGTTCCCTCGGTGCGACCAGTGAGGCCTTTGAGTATTTTGAGCGGCTAGGCGATATGGAAGGGCCGTTCTTGCGTCCATTCTCAACGCTCTATACACCCTTTATTCCGCCTGAAATGGCCGAAGCTCGACGCTATAAAGGGAAAACGAACGAGCTCTTTACAAAGGTCCTGCTCAATGTTGCGGTCTTTGCCGGACGCTATGCCAATCAATATAACGAGCGTTTACGAATTCTAGATCCGTTGGCAGGAGGCGGAACCACGCTCTTTACCGCGCTGGAACATGGATATGATGCATTTGGCATTGAGCTGAATCGGCAGGATATAGAGACAACAATTGGTTATACCCGCCAGTTTTTAACCGGGGAGCAGATCCCTTTCAAGGAGATTGACGAGCGCCGTAAGACCGGACGTCGCTATCAGTTTGAGATCGGGATGAAGGGAACCCGGCTCTCGAAGGCGCATGCGGACGAAGCCCGCTACTTTGTGCTGGCACAAGGAGATAGTAAAGAAGCGCTGGTGCATATGCGAGAGGTGCCTGGAGGACCTCATATGCATGCGGTTGTCGCGGATCTCCCTTATAATATTCAGCATAGCTCTCGGTATGTTACGGGAGAAACGCAGCGCTTCGGGGATGTCTCGGCGCTTCTACAGGCAGTTCTTCCTGCGTGGGAAAAAATCCTGTTGCCTGGTGGCACGCTCGCGCTGGCATGGAATGCGACCCGCGTAGAGCGCTCTATCCTGGTGGATCTGGTTGAACGCCATACCCGGTTGCAGGTTTTGAACGAGCCGCCCTATAGCGATTTTGCGCATGGGGTTGATCGTGTCGTCAAGCGGCGTGATATTCTGGTCGCTGTCGCTCCGACTGAGTAGCAGAGAGCGGATCTGGTGTGGTTTCGCGTGCCAATGCGAGAGCTATACAACGAGGTTATTTGCCTATATAATACTATGAGTGCCAGGTCTCAGGTGATCAGGGGTTCAGGCAAGGTGTTTGTAGGGCAGTCACAGAAAGTTCTCTTTTCGAGGCCCGGGTGTGTATCCCCGGTCGGGCACTTGTTTGAGGTGTTGTAATGCGTAATATTCCCAATATATTGAGCATCAGTCGATTGATCTCAACGGTCATCGTCTTTATTCTCGTTCTGGTGAATCAGCCCTGGGCCTATCTGGTGGCGACAGTGCTTTTTGTGCTGGCGTCAGTGACTGACTTCCTCGATGGCTACCTTGCGCGCCGATTCTCAGTTGTCTCTTCTCTGGGTGTCTTCCTGGATCTGACCGCTGATAAAGTATTTGTGGCTGCAATCCTGATCGCGATGGTTCAAATTGGCCTGGTGCCAGCCTGGATTGTTGCTATTATTGTCGTCCGGGAGTTTATGGTTTCTGGTCTACGCTCGATTGCGGCGGCGAAAGGAAAAGTTATTCCTGCTGGTATGTGGGGGAAACAGAAGACCTTTATTACGCTTGTCGCGATGGGGGGTATCTTGCTGGCAAAAGGTCTGGGTGCGCACTTGCTCGGGCTCTTCCCGCTCATGTTGACCTTTAACAGTCAGACGCTGGTTTTGAGCGAAATTCTTTTGCTGGTTGCTGATGTGTTGATGATTGTGGCGACCATCTGGACCATTTTCTCCGGTGTTGAATATATCCTCGGTGCCCTACCCCTGTTTCGAGACGAAGCAAAGCGCTGAGCGAAGGAAAAAAGAGAACCGTGACGGATGTGTCACGGTTTTTTTGTGTTATGGAGCAGGTCACTTATGCCTTTTGATCTCCCGGCTGGACGGTGACTTTCTGTCCTATCTTGCGTTCCTGCCCCTTGAGCAAGCGGCCGATATTGTCGTAATGGAACAGAATGATCAGCGCGGGGACAACCACGAGAAAGAAGAGGTTTGCCAGATTGACCTGGATAAGGAACTGCGGGTTGTTCTGGCTGACAAAATAGAAGATGATTCCGCAAATGATGGCCGTTGCGGAACCGAGGATTGAGCCAAGCGAGACGTAGCGCGAAATGGCGATAGTGGCAATGACCACAACCATGCTGATAAGAAAGATATAGGGTGAAATAATCAGCAGCGCTCCCGCGCCGGTCGCAACGCCGCGCCCGCCTTTGAAGCCAATAAAGATTGGGAAGCAGTGCCCGAGCAGTGCACAGAGACCGGCAACCGCAGGCCCCCAACCGCCATTGGCAAAAAATGGCACAAAGGTTGCCAGAAGAGTTGGCCCGAGTCCCTTTGAAATATCAACCAGAAAAACGATCAAGGCCGGGACTTTTCCCAGAGTGCGCAGGACGTTGGTTGCCCCGATTTTATGGCTTCCATACTGGCGAATATCGAAGTCTTTTCCTCGTAAGAGCTTTCCCATCCAGTAGCCGGAAGGAATAGAGCCCCAGAGATAGGCAATAAGTGCAATCAGAATAATTCCTACAAGCATGGGCATCGCGCCTCCTTTTACGACACCTGGGCTGGAAGCTGGCTTCCTTCCCATTCACCTGAACTGGCGAATAGAAACAAGATGCCCGAACTGACGTGCTGAGCGATGATGACTCAGCGCTGGCGTCGTCTCTACATAAGAACTTTCGGTTATTTTCCCCCCGATTGGATGACAGATCGAGAGGTGTGGACACATTATAGTCTTATCGGGATGAAATTTCCAGGTGTTTTGTTGGCAGGGAAAAGGGCAGCCTCTTGCTTACCGTGATGCATACTGACATGCTATACTCTAACTATGGTGCTCACTTATTTGGTCGGACCCGGCAGGGCTGACGGTCAGGAGGTATGGATGCGCCGAAATTTCAGGCTCCTGTGTCTCGGGGTGTTCTTTTTTGTTGCGTTTGGGTTGCTGGCTATACTGATACGATATCGTATGCGTCAGGCTCCATACGCGAGTACAGCTTCAACATATGTGGTTCCCGAACCGGTTTCTGAGGGAGAACCGGCCACGCCGGAGAAAGCACAGGTTGAAGATGAGCATCTGAGTACGCTTGAGCCTCAAGGGAAAACAGAAGAGCAACCTGAAGAATCATCTACATCGGTCGATGAAGAAAGGAAGGAACCTGAACCAGCGGAAGCACAAACTATGATGGTGGAAGCCTATTGTGTCAGGTGCCGGCAAAAGCGGCCTCTGGCTCATCCAGAAAAGACAACAACCAAAAACGGGCGGCAGGCCGTTACGGGAGTCTGTCCTGAATGCGGGACAAAACTCTTCCGTTTTGTTTCCGGAAACCGGGAATAGATTTGTGCATGTTTCTGTTTAGACATGTATGCTGTTAGAGCTTGCTCGGACGAAACATGCCTTTCTCCTACAGCGAGGGGAGACATGCAACGCAGATACACAAAATGAGGCAGGATTCGTAAAAAATATGCACGAATTGCCGCAAATTTGCCTGCAAATTACTTGACGAGGACGATATCTCAACGTTATAATCTCCCTCATGTGTGTGGTCCACTGCACAGTATTTTCTGTAAAAAAATACTGGTAATGTATGCAGTGTGCACCAGTTATTCCAGACCTTAACCTGACGGCATGCCCTCTCGCCAGAAGAGAGGGAGCCTGTCTGTACGTTCGTCCTCTTTGCCGCTATGAATGGCTATTCCGGTGGATCCGGTACATTCTCCCACAGGAAGAGGTCGGGAGGGTGTGAGAGATGTGGGGAAAATGGTATATGAATAATAAGTGAGGTCTGAAAAACTATAACGTTACTAGAGGCGGGTATCAGGGAAAACCCGGCATAGGGGAAACCTGGTACCAGGAGGAGTTTTTGCAATGACTATTGGTGGACAGAGTGACACAAATTCAGAGCGCAAAGTGTATCGATTGACTCCTGAAGGCTATGCCAAAATGAAGGAGCGCCTTGATTATCTGCGCAATGTCAAGCGAAAAGAGGCGGCGGACTACATTCACGAGGCGAAAGAGGCCGGTGATATCAGTGAAAGTAGTGCCTATGAAGATGCAAAAAATACGCAGGCACAGGTAGAAGGCGAGATTATGCGTCTGGAGCAGTTGCTCTCGGTCGCCGAGGTTATGTCACCGGATATGCTTCAGACCGACGGCCCCCTGACTGCACGTATTGGCATGAGGGTCGAAGTCGAGAACGAGAGCGGTGTCAAGCGTACATTTAAGCTGGTTGAGACGTATGAGGCAGATCCAAAAGCGGGTTTGATCTCCGATCAATCGCCAGTTGGGAAAGCACTGCTCGGACATAAAGAGGGCGACGAGGTGAGCGTTACGACCCCTGGTGGTGTGACAAACTATACGATCCTTTCGATCAGTCCTATGATCTAAACGGACGCATCCTTTTTTCCTGAGAGCAAGAAAATGGGAACTCGCACCTTGCGGGTTCCCAAATTTCTTATGTTCCCTCTCGGAACATCTTGCTCTATTCCTTCGCATAGATTGCGCTTGTATTGCACTCGAGCTCGTCGTTGACGTTCGATTGACACTTATGGATGTCTTCAGGTAATATGAGGGCGGATAACATGACGGGAACGGCGTGTGCGCTGGCTATAGTATGGCGCAAGGAGTTTTTAACGTGTTGACATACGAAGAGGTGACAGGGTACTTTTTGAAAGCGGCTGATGCCACTGGACTGACCGTGCATCCCGAGTATTGGATGAATACTCGCTCGCTTGAGCGGGAATTCGCCTGCACCTGTCACATAGGGAGCTGTGACGAGGCGGAAGAGCATAGTTCTTGCTCCATCTCATTTACCTGGGGCTCGCTAGATACTGCGCTCTCCCTGGATGGTCCTGCTGGCGTATGTGAGTTCTTCCACGGTCCTGACCCGAGTTGCCCACATTTGCAAACCAGCGCTATTCCGCCGCTGGTGCTGGATCTTTCTTATACGCTTCCCCTGCACGGCACGGCCATTTCAGAAGAAACGCTGCTTTCGCTCTTGCAATTGCTCCGCTTGCGGGCAAGTGAGCATAGCAGAAGAACGACTGAGACGCGCCCGGGCGTCAGTGTCGTGTTACAAGATAATCGGTTAGTTCCCGATGTGTTAACGCTTCAGCAGCGAGTTGAGATCCCGATCTGGCATCCTGATGGAATGCGAGGGCTGCTGGATGATTCCCCGGAACTCGATGGATATGAGAATAGCAGCTATCCTGATGAGCGCGAAGAGGTTGAGGAAGGTGGTGTTGAGGTTGCGACACCGCATCCTGAGCTGTGGCTTCCTCAGGTAATGCAGGATGTCTGTCAGGATATCATCTGTGTGTTACAGGCAATGGATGCCGCGCTGTCCTTGCCGCCCCATCCGCTTTTCTAACGCTGAAAAAAGACTCCCGGATGCAGACTACATCCGGGAGGGAATGCGTGAGGATACGAAGCAGCCATCTTCAGGACGGATAACACACTGCCACTGACACGGGCTCTCTCCCTGAAAGAGGGTGAAGCCTGTGTTCCTTGCTTCTTGCTGCCAGTCAATCACCTCCGCCAGAAGGAGGGGGCTTGTGTCTGAACTTCACCGCACCTCAGAGTACCATTGCAGGCGCTCTGCTTTGGCTTCCTTGTTCGACACATCAGGGACAAGTGACACCTGCCCCGTTCTCGTCCGGCAGGACCGGGCGAGAAGCATTCTTCGTTCAACGTGTGTGGCAGTTCACTGCGCGGCCCGCTCTCGCTCCATACCAGGGAGCGTATCATCCGATGAAGAGCGTGTCAATCATGCTGAAACAAGTGTCCTGTTTGAGAGGGAGACGCAGCAGTTCTCGCTTTGGCACGCTTGAGCAGCCGCCATTCCTCTCCCGCCTGAAGACGGGAGCTTCCTGGGCCGCTCCCGGGAAGCTGCTGCCCATCAGTACATTTTTGGTGGTCTCCGTCGTTTGTTGGGAGGAAGCAGCACATCAAGCGCGTCGTCAACCGTGACAATACCCTCAAGGATACCCTGCTCATTGACCACTGGAACGGCCAGCAGGTTATACTTGGCGATAGTCTCGGCAACTTCCTGCGCCTCTGTTTCAGGTGAGACCGTAATCAGGTCGGTGTGCATAAGCTGTTGAAGCTCCTGTGTCGGAGCGGCATCGATCAGCTTCCAGATATCGATCACACCTACAAGATGTGTCTCTTCCTCTTCACTCTCTTCAGCCAGACAGTAGACATATGGACTATGGATATCGTACTGATGCAGGTTCGTACGGATAGCCTGGAGCGCATCCGCGACGGTATGTGTCTGCTTGAGTGCGACATAGTCGGTCGTCATCAGGCCGCCAGCTGTATTGGCTGCATATTCCAGGAGCTCCTGAACCTCTTCTGAGTCTTCTGGCTTCATCAGATGAAGCAGTTCTTGCGCTCGTTCCTCAGGTATCTGTGCCAGAAGATCCGCGACCTCATCCGGTCCCATTGCCTGGAGAATCTCCGCTGCGCGGTGCTCGTCCAGATTTTCCAGAATAGCCTGTTGTCGTTCGGTGTCAATC
Organism: Thermosporothrix sp. COM3; assembly: GCF_059696735.1. Classification (NCBI taxonomy): domain Bacteria; kingdom Bacillati; phylum Chloroflexota; class Ktedonobacteria; order Ktedonobacterales; family Thermosporotrichaceae; genus Thermosporothrix; species Thermosporothrix sp. COM3. The sequence goes on from NZ_AP019376.1 coordinate 6,137,556, forward strand.
TCTTCCATAGTATCAGCGGCGGTCTCATTATCGAGTTTCTCAATAATGCGTGCTCCCTGACCGGGTGAGAGCTGATGAACGATTTCAGCGATGTCTGCCGGATGGAGTTCGGCCAGATGCCCGCTTAATCCCGGGTGTGTGGGTGGAGTTGGCTCTAACGTGGTCTCCTCGATATCCTGATTGCCGGGCCGCTGGAGCCCGATAATCTCAATCTGGTTCCAGGGAATAAATTGGGTAGGCGTGCTCTGGCTTTTAGAGCCGAGGAGCCAGCCGGGAACCAGTCGCCGGACCAGTCCAAAGGTGCTGGCATCGATACCGAGGATCTGCCAATCACTGTCAAAAACGACGTCGTTGACGCGTACGGCTTTCTTGCGTTTGATGTCGATAACCTGCTTGTCGAAGACTTCCTGAGCCAGGGAGATTTCATCCTGTGATGAGGTGGTAGCGTCTTCTCGCTGTTCAAGCGGGAGAGCCAGGCGAAGTTCTCCCGCCTGATCCCATTCAAGGGTTGTGGGAAGAACTCGCCATTGTTGTTCGTTATCATCCTCTAACACCAGGGCACTCGGGTATGACGCCTGATTATGCCCTATCTGTGCTATCGGGACAAGGACATCAATAATTCTGCCCGCTCGTGTCTCCTGGGCTGTTTCAACTGTTTTACCGAGCAACTGGCTCAAGTACAACATGATAGGTAGAATTACCTTTCAACACGGGAGTCGGGCAAGACCTCGCGGACATCGAGCGAGGTTTCACTTTCGGTTCCCAGTGTCCTTTGCTGTACAGACTGCTTACAAGCGCCAACAAAATCACGGAAGAGTGGATGTGGCCGTGTCGGGCGGCTCTTGAATTCCGGGTGGAACTGTGAGGCAACATACCACGGATGGTCTTTTACCTCAATGATCTCGACCAGACTGTTATCAGCAGAGCGACCGCTGACAATCAGACCATTCGCCTCCATCCGTTTGCGATACTCGTTGTTGAACTCATAGCGATGACGATGACGCTCGAATACGATGGGCTCGTTGTAGGCCTTGTAGGCTTTGGTATCTTTGGTCAGGCAGCAGACCCAGTTCCCAAGACGCATCGTGCCACCTTTATCGGCAACCTGGCGCTGAGTGAGCATGAGGTCAATCACCGGGTGCGGGCTCTGAGGATCAAATTCGGAGCTATTTGCATCCTGCAAGCCAAGCACATTGCGTGCAAATTCAATCACCGCAACCTGCATACCCAGGCAGAGACCCAGATAGGGGATCTTGTTGCGACGGGCGAAGCTGGCTGCTTTGATCTTGCCTTCAATACCGCGATGTCCAAAGCCGCCGGGAACAATGATACCTGCCACATCTTCCAGCACCTCGGCCTCGTTCATCTTCTCCAGCGCTTCCGAGTTAATCCATTTGATGCGTACATCGACGTCATGGTGCCAGCCCGCATGATGTAGCGCCTCCGCGACCGACATATATGCATCGTGCAGCTCAACATATTTTCCAACGAGACCAATGGTCAGTTCGGGACGTGGGCTCTTGATCCTGGCGACCAGATCACGCCACTCCTGCATATTGGGCTCCTGCTGCTTCAGACCAAGCTCCTGAACGATATACTCGCCCAGCCCAGCTTCTTCCAGCGTGAGAGGCACTTCGTAGATGGTCTCGGCGGTTTCCATTGGAATGACCGCGCGGGTCTCGACGTTACAGAAGAGGGCAATCTTCTCGCGGATTTCGTCGCTGACCGGATAGTCTGAGCGGCAGAGAATGACATCTGGCTGAATGCCGACGCGCAACAGCTCTTTCACACTATGCTGGGTCGGCTTTGTTTTTAATTCTTTTGATGCGCCAATATAGGGTAGGAGTGTAACATGTAAATAGAGAACATCGCGCCGCCCTACATCAGTGCGCATCTGGCGGATAGCTTCAAGGAACGGTTCCCCTTCAATATCACCGACGGTACCGCCAACCTCAACAATGACAACATCGGCATCGGAGCGGCGGGCTACAGCGTGAATACGCTCTTTGATTTCGTTGGTGATGTGGGGGATAACCTGAATGGTGCCGCCGAGATATTCTCCGCGTCGCTCTTTGGCGATGACCGAAGCATAGACCTGGCCCGTGGTAATATTGTTGGCCTGATACACTGGCTCATCAGTAAAGCGCTCATAGTGCCCAAGATCAAGGTCTGTCTCAGCCCCGTCATCGGTAACAAAGACTTCTCCATGTTGATATGGTGACATCGTGCCGGGATCGACGTTGATGTAGGGGTCCAGCTTCATGAGCGAGACGGAGACTCCGCGATTTTTGAGGAGACGCCCGATGGAGGCGACACTGATACCCTTACCGACCGAAGATGCCACCCCTCCCGTCACAAAGATAAACTTTGACATACTAAAAAAACCTCCTTGATTCGGAGCCTTGCCGTTCAACTGTTTATGAAAAGATTCTACGATGACTACGTATGTGAGGTAAGTATCACAACCTGGGTCTCTGTCGGGAGTGTATTTGGTGTGACTACAAGCTTTGGCTGTGGGGTGATGGTTTCAATCCCCATTTCTTTACAGAACGTTTCGAGAACCCCCTGAGATTCTCCAGAGGTGTAGTGCATCGGTACCACAATACGAGGTTCAATCTGACTGATGACTTCCGCTGCTTGAGCGGCATTAATGACGTGCTCACCGCCAACAGGCAGCAAAAGGACATCTGCGTCTGCAACCGCTTCGAGTTGCGTTTCCTGTAATGTATGCCCTAGGTCTCCCAGGTGGCAGATAACCAGATCATCCATATGGATGACGTAGATAGTGTTGCGTCCGAACTTCTTTCCGTACTCTTTATCATGGAAAGACGCAACACCGGTAATGAGAACATCACTGATCTCATACTCTCCGGGGCCACGCACAATATAAGGAGTACCGCCTACTGCGCTCACGTTGTTGTGTCCGGGATGATTGTGACTGACGGTGACGATGCGGGCGTTTATCTGACTCAGCCGGGGCTGCTCCCCTTCTGAGGACCCTTGCAGTGGAGTGTATGGATCGGTTACGAGTGTAACTTGTTTGCCACGTATTTGAAAACAGGAGTGGCCCAGCCAAGTAATTTCCATAGTTGTGTTTTTCGCTTTTCTACATAAGTTCGGGCGGGGACCCTGTTGTCCTCGCCCGGTGTGTATTGTACCATAAGGACATGTCTGCTACAAGGGTATAGCCCGTTTGACCGATATCCCGTAACCCCCGCTTTTAGCGAGCCGACCCCTTCTCTCTGCTAATAACACTTCTGAATAAACAGGGCCGCGAGGGTGCCTGCTTTTGCTGATCCCTGCGCAAAAGGCGAGCTGCTACCGCTGCTATGCTCTCCCCTGCGCTGCAATTCGACTCTGAATGCACCGACTCGACGAAAACAGTGAACTATGGTATAATCTCCCAGAATTGGAGTACTGTAAGCTGAGCGGCTGTGCAGGAATCCAATGTGTTTTTCTGCTGTTTGTAGGATGGCTGGCCTTTCAGCCTGAAAGTGAGGATCAAAGTTGCCACAGCAATGGCTTCCAGCGATCTATGGTATTCAGATTATCCTGAGTATTGCTACGATGCTTTTTATTTTGATGCAGGCGCGTGGTGCTGGTCTCGGTAGCGCGTTTGGCGGTAGCAGTGCAGGATCAGTCTTTAAGACACGCCGTGGCGTTGAGCGTCTTGTCTTTAACATCACGATTGTCTGTGTTGTGCTCTTTGCAGGGCTGGCACTTCTCACCGCGGGCCTCGTTCGGTAATGCATACGATGTCGGGAGAGGCCACAAAGCAATCAAGCGGCCTCTCTATGCGGTGAGAGGCCAGCCTTTTCTTCGGTGGTTGAAAAAAGAGCGTCCTGAATTCAGCGAGAAACTGTTTTCTCATGAAATGGCTCAAATACCTTTTCCTCCTATCCCTTATAACGCTTGTGCTTGCCGGTTGCGCGGGCTCGATCCTGCAATCGGGTAGCCCCACACAGAAGCCTTCACCCAGAGAGAATATCTACGTTGCTATTGGTGCCTCTGATACGGTCGGTGTTGGCACTGAGCACCCTGAAACAGAGAGCTGGCCCGCACGTCTGGTTGAGCTCCTTGACCATAAGACCCGGCTGGTCAATCTGGGCTTCTCCGGTATTACCATGCATGAGGCTCTGGCTTCTGAATTGCCTCCGGCATTGGAAGTGCATCCTCGGCTGGTGACGATCTGGCTGGCGGTCAACGATCTGGCAGAGCATGTGCCAGCAACCAGCTATGCACACGATCTCGAAACCATGATAACCAGTCTGAAGCAGGCCGAGACTCAGGTAACCATTGCGGTTGCCAATGTGCCCGATTTGACGCTGTTGCCACGCTTTCGGACAACCGATCGTAAGGCATTAATGCAGCAGATCAGCGCGTACAACAGCGCCATCAAGGCGATTACCACCCGGCAACAGGTGATTCTGGTCGACCTCTATCAGCGCTGGTCAGAGATCAAACAGCATCCAGAGTATATCAGCGAGGATGGTTTCCATCCCAGCGCTGCGGGCTATAAGCGCCTTGCCCAGATCTTTTATCAGACCTTGCAGGAAAAGCATGTTCAGGGTAGGGAATCAAACGACTGGCGCTGGACAGAGAGTGCGACTGTGACCAGTATCAGGAAGGCAAGCAGTGTCCAGACCGCAAGGTGAATAAAGGCGATCATTGGTGAAAAGAAGGTCCAGAGCAGGCCAACCATGATCCCCGCAATCGCACTTCCACAGGCCTGAAAAACCGGCAACAGCCGGAGCGCGGACAGACGTAGTTCGGCGGGTGAAAGTGCCACTATCGCGGCTTTCTGACAGGCCTGAATACAGCCGTTGCCCATCCCGGCCAGCGTGAAACAGAGCATCAACCAGGCTGGATGCGCGAGCGAGAAGGCGAAGCCCAGGTAAGAAAGCAGGTAGAGCAGCAGGCCAAGTGAGAGCAGCGTGACTGAGCCCCAGCGTTCGCTGAGCCACGCAGAGAAGAAGCCGTTAATCGAGGTAACCATGTTAAAGACGGCGTAAAGCAGCAGCGAAACCAGCACAATCGTGGTACTGCTAAGTTGTTCAGGTAGCATCTGGATCGTGCGTAGAAGCAGCAGCGTCGTGGTGACCTGACAGACAGAGAAGAGCCCCAGAGCCGCAAGGACCAGACCCACACTGCGTTGTAACAGCGAGAGCGCCTGAAGCGAGGTCGGAGGCTGTTCACGTATCGTTGAGCGGCGGCGGAAGAAGAAGGTAAGCAACTGAAAGCCAAGCGCCAGCACGCCCAGTAAGAGCGAGATCACAAACGCGGCTCCCGACTGAAGCCAGAATACCAGAGCCAGTGCCAGGAGCGGAGCGGCGATATTCCCCATATGCTCCAGAAGCCGAACCAGACCATACGTTCGCCTGAACGTAAACGAGGGGCCCAGATCAGCCAGAAATGCCTTGAATGCCGGCGTATACAGGCCCCGGCTGGTGGCTGCTGAGATGCGAAACAAGGCGAGTTGAGCTGTGGTGGTGGCAAGGCCAAGCAAGGAATAACAGCAGGTCGTGGCACAGTGGCCTAGCAGAATGGTGAGGAGACGACGCCGGGGAGTGGTTGCCAGATGGGTTCCAAGAATTGAGGCAAAGATGGCGAGTGCGATTGCCCCCCCTTCTATGATGGTGACCAGGAGAATGGGCGTTTTGAATTGGATGAAGAGCGCCGCCAGCAGCGATAACGGAAGTTCATATCCCAGTGTTGTCAGGAAACTCCCGATGCCCACTCCATATTCACCGGGTGAAAGGAGGTAGGGAGACGGACGCGGTGAGGATGCTCGTAGTTCAACAGGTGCCGGGCACGAATCTTGAATCGAGTCTGTAGACATACAATACCTCCAACCCTTCCAGCATCACATAACTATTTGACACAATATGAATACTAAGTGTATTGTAGCACAATGTCAATCATTGTATAGTGATATCCGTATGGATATACAGAAAATTCCCTGTTATTCAGGTTGTAGGGCATATGCTTGCACCGTTTTGAGAATGCCATGAGTAGCCAAAAAGGATCTTCTCTGACTGGTACTTCATGTGTAATGCACCTTTTTCCCTCCTTTTCTCTATTGTATGAATGTGGAGCGTCATATGAATCGATGAAAAGGAGGAGCCGCAATGTCTATATCCGATCAACGCTGGCCCATTGAGGGGCAACCGACCCTGTTTCTGTACACCTGGACGGAAGCAGACTTCTCCGCGGTTCAGCGTCTCTCTATACAACAGGGATGGCTGACTCCCGCCTTGCGGCCCATAGAGGCGCTGCAAGTCTGGAAAACTCTTCTATCGCGCTGGTCACGGTCGACAGTCAGCCTGAACAGATCGTTGGCATTGTGCGTGGGATCAACTGACGGGATGATTACGATGTTTATAGCGGAACTGCTGGTTGATGCCCGCTATCGTGGCAGAAAAGTGGGCAAGACACTACTACAGGTCTGCCAGGACCTGTATCCACGCACGCGCCTTGATTTGATCTCTACTGATGAGGCAACGGCTTTCTATGCACGGGTGGCTTTCGTCTTACTGGTGAGGGAAGGCGCAAAAGCTACGTATAACAGAGATGGGATATTTGCTGAAGAAGAGGTAGTAGCGCAATACTGCTTGTCCACAGTAGAGAGGTGGCCCATTCGTCCTGGTAGGCCACGCTCAAGGGGAGAATGGGAATAGGAGGAATGGCTATTCCAGTAACAAACAGGGACATATTGCGTTTTATGTAGTGATTGTTGTTTTGTAGGAAACGCTACATACCACCATTTTTGTAGAGAGTGTTGAAGCTGTAGAATGTTTACTGAAAAACCTGCTTTATTCATAGAAAAGCAGGCTCTTTCAATGGTGAAAGCGATGTATCTAACACAAGAGCTTGGTGAGATCGTGCAGCAGTATGGGCGCTTTCAGCTGCGGGAAGTTCTGGTGTGCAAGGGAGAGCGGGTATTGCGGTCAGCATTATTGCAACTTTCACTGGTTCTGGCTTCAGGCGAAGAACTGGTCATAGCCTATCTGACCTCCCGTGGAGGAAGGCCCGATGATGTGATAGAGCGTGTACAATCCTGGTTAGTTGGTCAGCAACGCCAGATAGAAGAAGCAAAACTGTGGCTGACAGAAACGGATGATAGAGAAACAATAGAAAGGTTTACGATGCTTTTGGAGCAGTGGGAACCATGTTATACCGAAGTATCCCGGGCTCTGGAGGAGCTTTCATAGATCGGGGTCGTTTTCATAAGAGAGTACAGCCAGTGCAAAGGGCAGAACTATTTCTTCTAACCATGATTGGTGTATAGGGAACCGCATTCCTTCCTTATGCATCAATTTTTTTGTCCTGTTTGAGGACGCCTTGCAGAAACATCTGTTCTAATTGGTCAAGAAAAGCAGCATCTAAAGGAGCTTCCAGTACCAGCATCCGCACATAGAGGGCGCCGGTCATCGCCGTAATGAAAGCGCCTGGATCAGTGTCCGGTCTGACCTCGTCCCGCTCAATCGCACGTTGCACGAGCGTGCCCAGATGGCTGAAGCGCGTCTGCCAGTAGAGCTGGCGGGCCTCGGAGTCGGTGCGGTTCATGGTTGAAAACATCGAGCGTGTCAGCAGGACGCCGTCAGGAGATTCCAGAAAAGAGGCGCTTTGCTGTAGCAGTGCATGAAGATCAGAGCGAAAACTACCCGTGTCCGGAAGCGGAATGGTGTCGTTCATTCGGGCAAGAACTGTCTCAACGACGAGGCCTTCGCGGCTTTTCCAGCGCCGATAGATCGTTGATTCAGGGACGCCAACCCTGGCGGCAATTTCGGCGACGTTCAGCCCTTCTATGCCCCGATCTTTTAACATCTGCATGGTTGCCTCCATCACGGCGGCACGAATGCGGGCGCTGCGGCCACCCGGGCGGCGTCTGGGAGAAGTGGGTTTCTGCTCGGGGTCAGTCATGTGCTTCCTTCTGTCTGTGAGAGTGGTTGGCGTTCTCTCTTCCTATGAGCGGAAAAGGGAGGTTGCCTGTATCAGTGTATCACATCGTCTCTGGAGAAGAAACGACGGGAAGGCAGAGCCTTCCCGTACAGGGTTATTGCAGGATTTTCCCGAATTCGTCGGTTGATCTGGAGTTTTGCCGATGATCGGGCTTCGGTGCATAAGGATGTGAGCCGGGCTGCTTGAGTTGGGCAGGGCGATGTTTCTGCGCCAGCTTCTGGTAGCGCAGGGGATCGGCTGCCAGCAACTTATAGTCGTTTCTGATGTCGCCAGTATATTCAAGGACATTATGATCATAGCGCACATCGCCTTTGAGCACAAAGCGAGCTTTCAACGTTTTGGGGTTATAGCGTACGCGCAGAACGTCCCCAACGCGTGGACGTAAGGCGACAGCATTGAAGTATCCCCGAATGGTTGTGCGAAAAGGCGCTCGATTATCTGGCCTGACCTCTATCAAAAACTCATAGTGAAATTTGTGGTCGCGGATACGGTTGCCTCGAATCTCAGCGGAAAGGACAGTTGCCAGAGCCTGTTCACTGAATCTCGATGTAAAAAGATCAAACATGGTCGCAAGTCCCCGTTTACACAGTGATCCACTTCTTTCATGACACTCTTTCATGGTATAGGATTGAGAGTAGATGCGTGTCGACCAAGAAGAACGGATAAGCCAGCAGAAAGGTAAACAGATAGATTGAATAGAAACGTTATAGTATTTTCTCGTGAAGAGAAAGAGGAGATGGGGGAATCCCCTTCTACCGCCCCTATTATACCATATGGTTGAGTCCAAGAAGAGGATATTTTTGTTGAGTTTGGGAGACAAAAAGGAGAGTTGTTGTGCCAAAAGGCAGATAAAAGACGTTTTTGCAATCATAGCGGGAAAAGTGAGAGTACGGGGAAAGATTAGATTCTAATTAGAAAAATGTAAGTAGGCAAAAAGAAGACTAGTGTTGGTTAGTATTCTGTGGTATACTGAGCTGACCTGTAAGGTGCAGAGTTGCTCTGAATAGTTCTATGGTTTGTCCAGAACATGCGAGACAGTGCCAAAACCAGCGGGTTATCAGGCTAAGAGAACTGTCGCGACAGCGCACAGGTGTCAGGAAGGTTAGAAAGATCACTGAGGCCAAGAAACGGATGAGCCACAATCTATTAGTGACGAGAAGCTCGCAATGCAGGTAAGTAGTTCAAAGTTAACCGAAACAATCAGTTCAGTCAGAAAAGAGAGTTGTTGACATGATGTATACTGACCGGACCCTGTATTGTCGCGATTGCAATCAGGAGTTTGTCTTTACCGCTGGTGAACAAGAGTTTTTTGCAAGCAAGGGCTTGACCAACGATCCTTCACGTTGTCCTTCCTGCCGCGCTGCACGCCGTCAGAATGCCGGTGGTCGTGGTGCCGGAAGAGAGCGCTCCGGTGGCCGTCAGATGTATACCGTTATCTGCGCTAGCTGTGGCAATGAGGCACAGGTTCCGTTCCAGCCTCGCGATGATCGTCCCGTTTATTGCAATGACTGTTACCAGTCACAGGGTGCGTCCCGTAGATCGCGTTGGTAGTCGCTATGGGACATATTGTCGTACATGAGGGTGATTCTTTCGAGTTTGCATTGAAGCGATTTAACCGCAAGGTGCAGCAAGCGGGGATTCTCTCGGAAGCACGCCGACGCCGATTCTATGAAAGTCCTCAGGCCCGTCGTAAGCGCAAGGCTGAAGCCCAGCGTCGTAGACAGCGTCGCGGACGCTAATCCTGGAGTCGCAGAAAAAGGACAACTGACCATCGCTCCGATGGCAGTTGTTTTTTTTGGCCTTTTTCAGGGGGAAATATAGTACTGGTAGGTATTTTTCTGGCATTGCATTGACTTCCAGTTTGCTCAGGTGTATCGTATAGATAGAATTAAAAATATATATCAAGAAAAGCTATTTTGTGAGGTGTGTAAAATGTCTGTATTGCGAAAACTGCATGAGGTGAAAATCATCTCTGTTCGGAAAGATGACAAAACGCTCTTCGCTCTCCCTCTCTGGGCGGGCCTGCTTGGAATTGGCCTGCTTGTCCTCTTGCTCTGTGGCAGACGCAACAAACAAGCAGAGGTCGCATAACGGCTCCGTCAATGTGGTATGCAGGCAGGGAAAGATCATCGTTCCCTGTCTTCTTTTATTTTGGTTGTTGGATGTAGAAACGGAGTAAGAGGAAAAGGGGCAGAGGAGGCGAGAGAAGGTGTGTTCTGGCGGCCTGATGACAAATTTGTGAGTGAAAAAGTCTCGGCCTTATCATTTATAATGATAGGGGAAGGTGTGAGGTGTGGAGGAAGCGTTTGTTCAGTCAACGGATTGTGAACGATCTTTGCTGCCAGACGTGTTTTTTTACTGTCGCGAAGAGCCTTCTTGAACGTATCATTTGCTATGGAGATGGGAGTCTGGTTTATGGCTCGGCGTTCTTACACACAACCTGCCAGAAGAAGCGTAGCTTCTATTGTTCAATTTCATCGCTGGAAATCATTACTGATTATCGTCCCTTTAATCGTGCTTCTGATTCCAACCTACCGATATCTGGTTGATGGATTTAACTTTGCGGTCCATGCGGGAAGTAATGTATTTCCGGCACTTTCAAATTTCTTTTATGTCATGGGTGATCCAAAGAAGGATGATACCGCGGAAACAAAACCCCGTCCACCTTTTCCGTACCCGGCTGTTCTGCCTGTTGCTGGAACTATTACCTATACTGTGGCGGAAGGTGATTCCTGTAACAGTGTGCTGACCTATCAGATGAATATGAATCAGGCCGGAACGATCTTCAGTGATAGCAAGCCGGAGACTGTCGCTATCCTGAATAAAGCGATAGGGCAGGACTGCCATAAGCTGCAACCGGGCATGAAATTGCGGCTCGCTCCTCAATATCCGTTGGTGGCGCTTGGAGGCGTTGTGAAGAAAGTGGAGCTCGCGGCAACGCCGCAGGAGAAAGCAGTTCCTACTCCTACCCCGCTTATCACAATCCCGAAAGGCGCGACAGCTTCAGATGATGAGGAAGAGAAGAAGCCGGATTGTGCCGAGGGCTGTAAGCTGACGGTACAGGTGGGAAAACAGTCTCAGGATACAGTGACCGTGTTCGTGTATAGCTCGTTGACCGTTGAGGAAGGTGCATGGGTCTGGGTACAGGGCCAGTTTGTGCGTCAGACTGTGAAGAATTTTCCCAATTACCCATACGCACAACCGGGAGTAACAGCCCGGAACTATCTCTTACAGGCCTGTTATTTTCAGGTCGACGATCAGCTTGATCCCGATGTTCGGCGCTGTCGCAGTCTGGAACCGAATACCATTGAAGATGATGGTGGCTCCTGGTTGCTGGCGGTTGGCGGTGCGGGCGGACTGAATCACTGGAAGTATCCGGTCAAGGTTCCTGATAATACACCGGTGCTCCTCTGGTTAAGTAGTACAGATGATGGTAAGCTAGAATATAAGCCTGGAAATCCGATCTATCGTTATGAGGATAACGGGCAGTATGTTCCTTTCAAATAACAGGCGTGGTCAAAGCGCTAATATCTCAAGGAAGAAGAGCAGTGAATGATGTTAGATGAGATTTTGCAGCATAACCAACAGTTTGTAAAAAATCAGAGGCCGCCACAGATTGCGTCGGCCCCGAGGAAGCATACCGCGATTGTTACCTGCATGGATTGTCGTCTCGTGCGCATGTTTGAGGACGCGCTAGGCCTGGAACGCGGTGACGTTCTGGAACTGCGAACAGCAGGAGCAACGATTTCTGAGCCTGAGCGCGAGCATCAGCAGAATGACCTGATTCGCTCGATTGCTGGAGGTGTCTATCTGTTGGGTGTGCGTGAAGTGCTGGTGATTGGTCATACCGAGTGCGGCTTGACAAAGATCAATCCAATCTCGCTCTCTGCTTCAATGCAAGCTCTGGGGGTGGACCCGCAGCGCTTGATTGAGCAAGAAGGACTGGGGAGCATCGAAAAGCTGATGCAGTGGATGGGCGCGTTCCATGATGTCCACCTGAATGTGCAGGAGGTCGTCGAGGTGATTCGCAAGAGTCCCTATCTGCCGCGCATCCCGGTCCACGGCCTGGTGATTGATATCAATACCGGTGAATTAACCGTTGTAGATCGCGATACAAGAGCCGCTTAAAATACTCCTTTCCTTCTCCGGGTATCCGCTTTGACGCTCTGCGCATACCCGGGGAAGGATGTGCCTTCGCTGCTTTACTGCTCACTGGTCGGGCGATTGTAGGCCTCACCTTCAATAATAAAGAGCAGACGTTCACAGATATTCGAGCAATGATCGCCTACGCGCTCTAGTTTATGTGCAATCCAGAGCAAGTATGTCAGCCGTTGCAGGATCAGTGAATCACTTTGAAGGGCTGGAATGGCACGAGCGCCGGATAGCATTGCCATTAAATCATGTCGCACCAGATGGTAACGGACGTCGACCACATCGTCCTCTTCCCAGATATAGCGTGCGGCATGGGCATCGCGATCTTTAAACGCTTTCATTGTGCCCTGAAGCACCCGGCGCGCCTCTTTACCAAGATCCTGTAAGCCATCCATTATGGATTGCTCTGTGATCTCACCGTGGTTTGCTCCGGGTTCGGTTTTGGCGGCTTTATCAACGGTTACATGTGGCATCGTTTCGCCGCGCAAGGGGGCCATACGCAGGACATTTTGCGCTATGCCGGCTGCGCCATCGCCCGTGCGTTCAAGGTCACCGGCAATGGAGAGTGTTGAGGCCAGAAAGCGCAGGTCACGCCCTCCAAGCGGCTGCTGAAGCGTGAGGAGGCGCACTGTATGTTCCTCAATTGCGGCGCGTAGACTATCGATAAGATTATCATTTTCGATGACCAGGCTGCATTTTGCCAGATCACCGGTTGCTAGCGCTTCAAGCGCCTGCCCCAATGCGTCATCTACCATCTGCCCCAGACGCAGGATCTGCTCATCTAAGAGCTTGAGTTCTTTGTCAAGCGTTGCTCGTGTCATGCAGCGATCTCCTTTGAAATGAGTCCCTCCAACGAAGGAGTACATTCCGTGATTTTCCGGCGTCAACATCGTATCCTCAGAGGAGACGGACGATCCACCAAAGATACTGTAACATATTTTGCATAGAAAATATAGTGAAATATACTAGAAAAACTTTCTATTCCTGAGGGAATAGCGTAGCAGTCATAGAGAGAGTAACAACCAGAGGGCCCGTCCTCTATTGCAGATTTTGGGTGGATACGCTACATTAGCAATAGGTTCCACCTGAGTAACCGACTACAAAGCACACAAAGGAAAAGAGCTATGTCAGCGAAGCGACTACTCGGCGTGTTTGCGCACCCCGATGATGAAGGGATGATTGGTGGAGCATTGTTACACTATGCACATGAGGGTGTTGAAACGGGGTTGGCATACGCTACAAGAGGCGAGGTAGGAGAGGTTGCAGATCCCTTGCTGACCGCGCCTGCAAATATGGGTGAGATACGAGAACAGGAAATGCGTGAGGCTGCTGAGATGCTCAATGTGAAGCATCTCTGGTTCTTAGGCTTCAGAGATTCCGGGATGGCCGGTGTTGAGGCAAACCATCATCCCCTGGCGCTGCTGAATGCCCGGCGAGCAGATGTGATTGGACGCCTGGTGAAAGTCATCAGAGAGTTTCAACCGCAGGTGCTTATTACCTTCGATGAGACAGGGTGGTATGGTAGCCCGGATCATATTTTGATGTATCGGTATGCGACCAGCGCGTTTCATGCAGCCGCAGATGGCGCTCTCTATCCTGAACTGGGTCCTGCGCACGCGGTCTCAAAGCTCTATTATTGTGCCTTTGCTCGGCGCCAGATTCGGATGATTGAAGATTGGTTGGAAGGGCAGGACTTTGAGGGCGCGTTTAAGGGCCTTGATCCCTCAAAGTTAGGAATGACCGATGAACAGATCAGCGTGGTGCTTGATGTAGAGCAATGGAGTGATCGCAAGGAGTGGGCGATGTCTCGTCATCGAACACTGGTCAATCCGAGTAGCCCGTTTGCCCAGATCCCGCCAGAGCTACAACGGCGCTGGCGCGCAACCGAATATTATCAGCTCGCGACATCGCGTGTCGGTGAAGATGTGGTTGGTGAAAATGACCTCTTTGCCCGAGTCCCCTGAGAAATGAGAAGGCGAAGAAGCTGACCTTCCCCGCCTTCTTTTTCGATTCCTACGCTTTTTTCTTGCCCAGTTTTGCCAGCAGGACACCTTTGACCATACTGATCTCTTCCACTTTCAACAGCGAAGCAACCACAAAGTAGAGCGCCGCCCCCAGACCACCGCACACCGCGAGCTTGATAACGTTGCCAATGAATTTGTTCACTGGCAAGGGCACAATGGAAATACCTTGCAGGAGCCCCCAGACCGCCGCCGCCATAATCAGGGTGGCAACAAGAATCTTGAGCACTGACGGAATCATGGTGCGCAGATGCAGTTCGCCAATCGCGAAACGCAGCCAGATCAACAGGATGATCGCGTGCAGCGAGTTCTGAACGCTGTTCGCGAAAGCCAGCGCGGGCATGCCCCATGTATGGGAAAAGGGAAGCGCTATGAGAAGGTACCCCAGAACGCTGATGAACGAGACAATCACCGGGATAACCGTATTTTTCCGCGCATAAAAGGCGGAAATCGCGAGCTGATCAATGGCGATAAAGGGAAGCTGGAAAGAGTAGTATTGGAGCGCCAGCGCACCATTGAGGGCGTCTTCAGCTTTAAAGCCGCCATGTTCAAAGAGGGCGCTCATAATGGGATACTGGAGCAGCAGCAGTCCCGCCATCGCCGGAACCATCAGCAGCAATCCCAGGCGGAAACCAAGCCGCAACATTTCTTTGAAGCGTTCTAGATTTCCCTCACGGGCAAACTCGTTCAGAAAGGGGAGCACAGCCGCCCCGAGTGCAGTTCCAACTAACCCCTGTGGAAACTGAATCAATGTCGTTGCAAAGGTCATTGCACTGATATTGGCTTCACCGCAGGCGCTTGTATTATTAAGCACCGCGGCACAGGGTGCATCCGAGGCAAGGTGTGTATCCAGAAAGGTGACCGCGATGCTGACGATAAAGCTGACCGCGATCGGTGCATAGAGCTTCAGGATGCGTCGAATCGCCGGGTGACTTAGATCCAGCACGAACATATAGCCCAGACGATGCCGTCGAAGTGCGGGAATCAGAATTGCAACCTCACCCATTGTGCCCAGAATGGTGCCAAGCGGTAGCGCGTAGAGGCCGATAAAATGCGCTCCGAGTAGCGTCGTTCCTGCCACACCGATCATGATACCAATATGGTAGCTTGCCTGAGCCAGCGGTGGGAAGCCGAATTCTTTCAGGGCGTAGAGAGCTGCCGAAAGCACATAGTAAGGACCAAGAAAGAGCAGTGAACAGAAGATAATGCGTCCAAATTGTAAGGTGAGTGGCTTGTTTGTCGCATCAAAGCCAGAAACCAGAAAGCTATCAAAGAAGACTGGAGCCAGAAAATAAAATGCCACCGTTGAGATAATCGTGATGAGCAGAATCAGATTGACGACAGTATAGACAATCCGGCGCATCTCGGTGCGCTTCTCATCTGCCGCATAATCATTAAAGGTAGGAACCAGAGCTCCGGTGACTGCTCCCGTCACCAGCAGGTCGATAAAGCGCTGTGCCGGGCTAAGGGCTGCGCTAAAGGCTGCTGCAAGGACCGGGCCAAGCGAGGCCACCGTTGATTGACGGACCATGCCAACCAGGCTGCTGACCAAATTCCCCAGCCCTACAAGCGAAGCGGACTTCATCAGGCCGCCGCGTGGAGCCGCTTGTTCAGCGTCCTGTGTAGCTGTCGCGACAGTGGGGATTGGCTCAGCTTCGGGGGCAATGGTATCAGTAGAAGAGGATGGAACCGTTATCAAAGTTTGCTCTTCAGATGATTGCGATATGTCTTGTTCTTTTTTTGTTACCTTATTTTCTTTTGCCATCAATAATGGTGCTCCTTACCGGATATCAAAAAACCAAGAGGGCAGGCGGAGGTTTCTCTATTTGTGTGAATTCTACAGAAAGAACGAAGGGGGAAAGCATTTTCCCCCTGCTATAGCACAAAGATCCTGTTTCAGGAACGTGACGGGAGGCGTTGGATTCTGGCAATAAGCTCAGTTGTGGAGTGATTCGGAATATAGGCAAGTAAACGTACACTTCCACCATATGCCTGGACGACGGCTGCTTCGGGTAAACGTTTTGGATCGGGCAGGCTGTTCTGTACGCTGGCATAGTCCGCGCCTTTCACGTAGATGGAGGGACGGAGCGTATTCACCAGCTCCTCGGCGGTTGGCTCATCAAAGATAGTGATATAATCGACCATCTGAAGCGCCGCCAGAATCTCGGCGCGTTCCTCCTGTGGCACAAGTGGGCGTTCTTCTCCCTTAAGGCGACGCACGCTGGCATCCGCGTTCAGGCCGACAATCAAGAAATCTCCGAGGTCACGCGCCTCCTGCAAATAGCGTACATGGCCCAGATGTAACAAATCAAAGCAGCCGTTCGTGAATACAGCTTGCTCTCCTGCGGCCTGGCGTTGGCGTACGATGTCTGCAAGCGTGGCACGCGCGAGTATCTTTTGTTGGATTGAAAGCTGCATATTTCTATTTTTCATACTTTTCATCGTAGAATGCTCATCAGTTCCTCTTGAGTATTGCTGGCGCAGCCAAGCCGACGCACCACCAGTGACGCGGCAGCATTTGCCAGATAGGCGGCATCAGCCTTATTGGCTCCGGCGGCCAGAGCCAGCGTAAAAGTAGCGGCAACAGTGTCGCCGGCGCCGTTGGTATCAACGATCTCGCTGGCATGCGGTAACGGGTAAACCGGCAGGTGCAACGGCTCTTGCCCCTCTTCAAACAGGCTCATCCCCTCACTACCACGCGTAATCAAGACGCTGTTGGCCTTGCTTCCCTTCAAAAGCTTTTCCCCCGCAGCATGCAGATCGTCCAGCGTTTTGATTTTCATGCCAAGCGTCAGTTCGGCTTCTGGCTGATTTGGTGTGAGTGCGGTTACGCCCTGAAAACGGAACAGGGAACCATGTGAGTCAACCACGACAACCTTGTTCTGTTCCCGAGCCAGCGGGATGCAGGTGTTGATAATATCCGGACTGATGACCCCGTTTTCATAATCAGAAAGGACAATAGCATCAATTTCGGGCAAGAGATCGCGAATATAATCGATGATCGGGCCTTTACAGCCATCGTTAATCTCCGATGTATCGACGCGATCAACGCGCACAATGTGCTGCCGGACCACCTGTGAGCTTCCGGCCATAATGCGGGTCTTGGTTGAGGTGGGGCGCGAGCGATCAGTAATCAGCCCATCCTGATGCATGCCAAGCTCCCGAATGGCGGCGCGAAGCTTTTCGCCGGTCGCATCATCGCCGACCACGCCTGCAAGATAGACCTCAGCTTCCAGCGTGCGGGCATTGACTGCCACATTGGCGGCGCCACCGGGAATCAGGCGTTCCTCGAAAAGCTCCAGTATCAGCACGGGAGCCTCCCGAGCGATGCGGGTCGGGTTGCCAATCAAGTATTCATCGGCTACCATATCCCCTATGACCAGTACCCGCTTTCCCTTAAATGCCTGTATGATAGACCTCAAATAGGAGGTGTTTCCAACCTGCGCTGTCATTGTTTTTTCTTCTTCTTCTTCTTCTGTTCCTTCAAGAAAATCAGTACCATAAAGCGCGGAATAGCCAGCATCCGCCAGATGCGCCAGGGCTGACGGTAGAGTCGGTAGAGCCATTCCAGTCCGAGACGCTGCATCAGTTTGGGGGCTCGAGGCGTGCGTCCAGAAAGAAAGTCGTACGCACCACCGACGCCCATCGCAACCGCAACGGGCAGGCGCGAGAGATTGCGGCTAATCCAGAGCTCCTGTGCGGGGGCGCCATAAGCGACACAGAGTATGTCGGCCTTTGCCTCACGGATACGAGCAAGAATGTCCTCTTCTTCAGCCGGGGCGGGAGAGCCCGCGTAGGTACCGGCAATGATCAGCCCCGGATGTTTCTGTTGCAGAATGCGGGCCGTCGCTTCGGCAACACCTGGTGCGGCTCCAAGCAGATAGAGCCGATAGCCTTTTTCGGCACAGAGTGGAGCCAATGCCGCCAGTGTATCAGTCCCTGTGACGCGTTCCGGTGCTGGCTCCCCTTTATACCGCGTGCCCCAGACAACGCCCATGCCATCGGGGACAACCAGCGTCGCCTGATTGATGCATTGGCGGAATAACGGATTCCGCTGAGCTGTAATGATAAACTCTGTATTAACAGTGACGATTTGTCGACAGGGTATATCAGTAGTATTACGATGAAGGGCTACAATTTGGTCAATCCTGGAAAGTGTTTCAGCTTGTGAGAGGAGAT
Source organism: Thermosporothrix sp. COM3 (assembly GCF_059696735.1). NCBI lineage: Bacteria > Bacillati > Chloroflexota > Ktedonobacteria > Ktedonobacterales > Thermosporotrichaceae > Thermosporothrix > Thermosporothrix sp. COM3. Next base: position 6,155,870 of record NZ_AP019376.1, read on the forward strand.
CAACCCGTACGCCCAGGAGTGTTGTAGAGGGGGGCGACGGGTGCGATGGTATATCTATCATAGGTGTTGACATAGCATTTTACCAGTGCATGATTTCAGTCTCAAAGTTTGAAATTTCGATATCAGGGCGCGTTTCTTCAATGTAATTTCGGACATGTTCAAGAATCTCGGCGGCGTGTCGACTGTCGTTGCTGACACAGCTAACGCCAAGTTCTGCGAGTTGCCAGCGGTCCTGTTCCGCAACTTCCGCGATCGCAACGGAAAACTGGTTGCGTATCCTTGTGACCACTGATTGGACGATCTGCCGCTTGTCTTTGAGTGTCTGCGATGCAGGCAGAAAAAGCGTGATAGAACATACTCCTATTACCATGCATGTAGTATAACATACCCTCCGAGCGCTGTAACGAGGGACAACCCGTAATGGTTGGGTGTGAACTGAATTGATACTCGACGACGAAAGACAACTTTGCTACAATTCCGAGAGAAGTTGCCATAAGGCAAAGGAGCAAGTAGAGATGATCGATACAAATACCCAGGAAAAGAGGCAGAAGCTTCCTATGCAAGGGGTGCCGCAGCCAACACGAGAGGAAGTATTAAAGCTTCCGCGTGTGCATATCTCCACTCATCCTGTGATGGCCCATAAGATGACGGCACTGCGGAATAAACATACCTCATCGGCGGAGTTCTATCAACTCGTCAAAGAGGTTGGAGCACTGCTTGCATACGAGGCAACGGCCCATCTCGCGTTAGAACCGTGGGAAATTGATACGCCGCTAGAACGTACGACCGGCTATCGACTGGCGGGCGGGATTGGCATTACTCCCATTCTCAGGGCTGGCCTGGGATTGGCGGAAGGCTTCCGTGAGGTAATTCCGGATGCTCAGGTGTGGCACCTCGGTTTGAAGCGTGATGAACGCACACTTCAGGCGATGGAGTATTACAACCAGTTGCCACACAAAGTTGATCTTCAGATCTGTTATGCGGTTGATCCAATGCTTGCAACAGGTGGCTCAGCAATCGATGCTGTCAATATTCTGAAACGCAAGGGGATCAAGCGCATTTCTTATGTTGGGATCATTGCAGCGCCCTATGGTCTGCTCAAACTCTCTCAGGCGCATCCAGATATCGACATTTACATCGCTGTGCTTGATGAGAAACTCAATGATTATGGCTATATTGTCCCTGGTCTTGGCGATGCGGGAGACCGCCAGTTTGGCACATTCTAAGTCAGCCAGATCATTCGGGAAAAGGGATTTTAAAGAGTGTCGGATGCATTCGATGATATTCAAGTAGAAGAATATTCTTCGGCTCGTGAAGAGCAGACAGTCCGTGAAGGGGAAGAGGAGCCGGGAACCGAGGCCAAAGAGGCTGAACAACAGGTGCCCGAGGCACACGGTGGGCCTCTGGGATGCTGTATGGGCGTCGTTATTGGCATGATGGGTATGCTGATGATTACGGTCGGGCTTTCACTGTTCATCTTTCAGCGCTCTATCCTTGGCGGGTGGGCTCTGCCTATCTCGCTGACAGGCGCGGTCATCTGCGGGGTGATTGGCTGGTGGGTCGGGAAAAAGGTGTATCGTGAATATGAGCTCAGCCCACGACAGCGTGAACGGCTTGCTCGCCTCGAAAAGGAGTATGCAGAGAAGCAGGCACGCAGAGAGAGAAAGCGCGGACAGACGGTATAGTGTTTCTTTTTGGCTGCACGCTTGTGCACTCAATTTGACCCTCTTTCAGGACGGGAAAAAACGCTTGAGAGCGGCAAAGGGCTGGACGGAAGGGGCGTATCTGAGTGTACAATAAAAAGACATATCAACTTTCTCTGTTTCAAGAAGGGATTCTGAAACTGGAGTGAAAGCGAGGAGAGAATGCGTGTAGTTATTTTCTGTGATATGGAAGGAATCTCCTGTATTGAAAACTGGGAACAGGTGACAGGGGGAACCGCTCTGTATGAAGAAGGAAGAAAACTCTATACCGATGAAATGAATGCAGCGGTGCGCGGTGCGCGTGCTGCCGGGGCAAATGAGGTCATCGTTGTCGACTGTCATGGCGCCGGAGGCGCATATAATTTCAGAAGCTTTTTAACGGATCGCCTGGAATCGGGGGCTCAGTATGTTTTCGGGTATCCGTGGGCGCGCTATATCGAAGCTTTTGAACAGGGATGTGACGCCATTCTCTTTGTCGGTGCGCATGCGATGGCCGGGACACCCGATGGTGTACTGTGCCATACGGTCTCAACCGAGTCGTGGCACAATGCCTGGATCAATGATATTCCGGTTGGTGAGAGCGGCATTCTGGCGGCTATTGCGGGCTGTTGGGATGTGCCGGTTGCGTTTGCCTCGGGTGATGAGGCAACCTGCCGTGAGGTTCATACTTTGCTCGGGAAAGAGGTCGTCACGGCTGCTGTGAAAAAAGGGCTGGGGCGTTTCACTGCTCGTAGCCTGGCTCCGAAAGATGCCTGTGCTCTGATCGAGATGCGTGTTGCACAGGCGTTAAGCCAGAAGAACTGGCCCAAACCATTGAAATTTGAAGGCCCCGTCACCTTCAAGGTCGAGCTAGCAACCCCGGATCGCGTCAGCGACTTTATCGGGCGTAAGGGCGTGCAGTTTGATGGTTCACGTATTGTCTATTCAACGGCAAATACGTTCTGGGAAGCATGGGACCAGTTCTGGTACCGACACTAAGCAATCTCTAGCACGAAAAAGAAGGGAGCATCTGTTTCAGACAGGTGCTCCCTTTTTGTTGGTCCGGTTTAGACACGAGCGTCTTTCCGCTTGAGGAACAGGCCGATCAGGATTGTGAGGACAACAATAATGGCTATCAGTGCACCCCAGGCCAGGAGAATGCGCTGAACCGACTCATTCTGCGAGTAGGTGCTGAAGAGCTGACCCTGATAGGTGTAGGTGTCACCGAAGAGCTTGTCTCCGTTGATCTTATCACTATGCAGGCCGACTGATGAGCCAAGCGCGGCCATTGCCCAACGTGTTGGGAAGATGAAGGCCGGTATTTGCAGGAACCAGTCCTTAAAGGGAATGATAGCTCCAGCAAAAATGACCTGCGGGATCAGGATAATCGGCACAAAGCTGATGGCTCGGTCATTGTTTGGCGCGATTGCGGAGATGGTCAGACCGATCATCAGACCGGCAATTGAGCAGAGCACCAGCGTGATATAGACTTCCAGCAGTACCGGGAGAAAGACCCCTTTCTGTAATGGTTCGCCGATATGGATAATGGCGAGCAACACAGCGGCCTGGAAGAGACAGAGGATGCTCAGCACAATGATCTTCGAGAACATGTAGGGTAGAATGCCAAGATTGACAGCGCGTTCACGGCGATAAATGTGCGCCTCTTTCACGATTTCGCGTGAGCCGTTAATACAGCCGAATAGCACGGTGCCGAAGGCCATAATGAAGAGGACCGTCTGAGCATCCTGACCATAGCCCGGCATCAGGAACTCTTGCAGTGCTTTCTTCACATCATTGTCATTCTGCTTGAGCAGCTCTTTTGCCGGGATAAAATTCTGATCGCGTGCGGCTTCCGGGCCCTCCTTTGCGTCCTTGTACTTCTGCAGGAAGTCCTGCGCCTTATCGCAGGTGACAGTATCTTTCTCTTTTGCCTCAGGCATCATCAGCGGCGCTTTTTGGGTGTGGTTTGTCTGCTTGTCTGTGACTTCCACCAGCGTCTGCGTGCGGCACATCACGATCTTGTCTGTATTAAAGATGCCGGTTCCGATCTCAAAGCGGACCATAAAGACAAGCAGAAGCGCGATAATCGGTGCCTGTAAAAGCAGCAGAGCCAGGTTACCAGGATCATTTTTGAGCAACTCAACATAGCGCATGGCAAGCAACCAGAATTGCGCGAAGGGATTGCCGCGCTTGACCCGCTTGATTTGCTGCTGCTGATACTGTCCGTTTGCGCGTTTGGCCTGCCCCTCGTTCAGCGGGGTCACCACATACTGATAGTAATCAGGCGAGTTCTTAAAGCGGGCCTCGGCCTCTTCTGGAATTCGGGGGTTTTCCGGAGTGGGTTCGAGAGCGCTATAGATCTCCGCGAAGTCCGATTTCCCGAAAAACGCCTTAGCCTCATTTGGAGGCCCGAAGTAAGCGACACGACCCCCTTGAGCCAGGAAACAGACATAATCACATGCATTGATATTGTTGGTCGCGTGCGTTACCAGAATGATGGTGCGTCCGCGATCTGCCAGACGACGCAGCAGATACATCATCTTGCGGTCCAGGCCGGGATCAAGGCCTGAAGTTGGCTCATCCAGGAAGAAGATGCTCGGGTTTGCCAGCAATTCCAGTGCGATCGAGACGCGTTTGCGCTGACCGCCAGAAAGGCGATTGACCAGTAATTTACGGCGCTGTGTCATCTCAACATCTTCCAGGACCTCGTTAATGCGTTGCTCAATTTGCTCCCTGGTGAAGTCGCTGGGGAGGCGCATTTTCGCCGCGTAATAGAGCGCTCGCTCGACGGTCAATTCGCGGTGCACGATATCATCCTGTGGCACATAGCCAAGCTGCGTGCTGAAGGCGGCAAGGTTCTGGTAATAATCCTGCCCGTTGTAGAGGACAACTCCTTTATGAGCAGGACGCAGGCCGTTCAATGCATCCATCAGGGTTGACTTACCAGCGCCTGAGCCACCGACCAGCGCCACAAACTTACGTGGCGGAATGACGAGAGAGATATCATTGAGCAGAATAACTTTATTATTGCCCTCTTTGTAGAGGTTGAGTGCATCAATACGGATGCTGTTACTCTCGTCATATTGGGTGAGCTGTGTGCCGGTATAGGTCAGACGATAGGGACCAATACGGATTTCATCGCCGGCTGCAAGCAGATGGTTGGTGACCTGACGTCCATTGATGTAAGTATGGTTGGTGCTGTTAAGGTCGAGCAAGCGATAGCCACCATTAGGCTGCTGATCGAGGCGGGCATGGTGAGCCGAGACCTGGGGATGATTAAGCACAACCATGTTGTTAGGCGCGCGACCGAGTGTGATCGATGGAGCACCAAGCGGTATCGGATGAATCTCAGGGGGAATCTCCTGAGAAGTGCCGCTGCCATCATCATATGTCAGCGTGACAAGAGTGCCGTGTTCGTCGCCGATACGAAAAATATCCCCATGTACCAGAGGCTTCCGAAATTGCTCATTGCCATGAATGATACGGCCTTGATACATCAAGCCGTTTAAGGTCTGGCCGCGTGAGGGATGAGGGTGAACCAGCACCCACTGATTATTTTCGCGAACAATCTGTGCATGAAAGCCTGAGACTACCGGCTCATTGATGATAATATCGCATTGGGGATTGCGCCCGATATTGATCACTGGCTTGAGCAGACGATGCGACTGCTTCTCCCGCTGAATATTACTGCTTACTTCCAGGGATGGCATTCCTTCGATGGCTGTTTTATCTGGTGCCAGTCCTCTGGAAGGAGGAGGTACAGGGCTGGCAGGCCCATTGGGCATAGCCGCTACGGGTGGAGGCGTTGGCGCGAATGCTGCCGCCGGCTGGTGTGCAGAAAGCACCATTTGTTGTGGGCTTGATGGCTGATTCGGTGGGGATACAGCCTGCGCAAGAAAGACAAATGTGGTATCTTCTCCTAATCCCACAATCGTATTATGTGAGATCGCGGCTTGTTGTATTTTGTTCTGGTTGACGGTAACAATGCTGTGTTGCGAGAGGTTTTCCAGCATCCAGCTACCGTTGTTCCAGGTAATACGAGCGTGATGTCTGGACACTTTCGGGTCAGGAATCACAACATCGTTGCTTCCTTCGCGCCCCAGGGTAATAAGCGGCTTATTGAGTGGAAACGATTTTCCTTTCAATGGACCGGTGAGGAATTGGACCGAGATAGGGCCCGGCGGGCTACTCGCTGCGTTCATCAAGGCACTCCTGGTTGAGAAATAGATTGAATGCTATGTATTATATCCTGTAGACGTTGGAAAAATGTATTACTGGATAGGTATTTTTACCACTGAATAGCGAATTGGGCTATCTGCTTTGTTTTGCAAGCACCTGTATTGTAGAGAGAAATATGGACATGAGGCTATGAACAAGTTCACAGGTTCGAGGTGAAAATGCGGAGCCGTTGCAGGGTCAGCGTTCTTCCTCGGTTGGGCGTAGTGGGATTCGAAAAACAGAGAGCTGTGAACGAAGAGCCGCTGTCTGTTCTGTGAGTTGAGTCAGGGCTTGCTGAATCTCAAGGGCATGGCGATGAATAGCGTCCGTCATCTGCGGTGTTTCATTGATCGCACTGATAACCAGTTGTGATCCCTGCGCCTGCTGCTGAACGGAGGCCGAAACGTCCTGGATCAGGTCCGAGAGCCGCTCTATCACAGTACTTAATGCGTCAAGAGCAACTCCGGTCTGAGTTACCAGCTCTGTTTGTAGCACAACCTGCTGTGTGCTTTGTTCCACACTATGCGCGACCGCTGACGTTTCATGCTGCACCGAACGCACATAGGAGCCAATCTTGCGAGCAGCCTCTGAACTTTGCGAGGCCAGACCACGGAGCTCTTGAGCAATCAACGCGAATCCCTGTCCGCGTTCGCCTGCGCGTGTTGCCTCAATCGCGGCGTTGAGTGCCAGATGATGCATGCGCACGGTCAGGTCTGAGATGTCCAAAATCGTCTCGTTGATTTCCTGACTGCTCTCACCGAGCGTCTTCATAGTGCGGGCAGTTTGTAATGTGGCCTCGCGAACCAGACTCATGCCGTTCATGGTGCGATCCACAATGTTCTGTGCCTCGGTTGATACTTCCATCGCCTCAGCGGCATGGGCTGAGAGACGGGTGATTTGCTCGGAGACCTGCTGAAGGAGCGTATAGAAATTCTGAATGACCGAGGAGATCTGTTGTATCTGTCGGGCCTGTTGATCGGTGTTGCGTGTGAGCAGTTCTGAATAGCGCCAGAGGGTTCTGGTCTGTTCATCGACTTCCTGTGTGGTGTGCTGCTCATGACCAAGGAGTGAGCCAATCGCAGTAAGCACCTGATTGAAGGTTTCGGCAACAGGTTGGAGCCTGGGGTGAGTAGAATGGAGAGGTGTGCGCAGATCGCCACCTTTCAGGTGCTCCATATCCTCTTGCAAGCGGGAGATGCTCTGTTCAAGTGCCTGTTGTTCCTGTTCGTGCTCCTGAAAGAGCCGGGCGTGATCGATCGCGATTGCTGCCTGCTGGGCAAAAAGCTCGATAACCTCAATGCGCTCTTCAGAAGGAATCTTGCCATCAACGGGATCATCAAGGGAGAGCAACCCAAGCAGCTTTTGTGCTCGGGGGCTGAACAGTGGGATCAACAGGACATCCTCTGCATGCCAGTCGTTCTCTTCTTCCGGCTCTTTCAGCGGCGCGGTAAGTAACGAGATACTGTAGTCAATGTTCTGTTTATGTGAGATAAAATAGCTCTGGCTGATGCGAAATTCCGGGCGCATCACATTGAGGAAATCTTCTACCAGATCATGCGTTGAGCGCAGAATCTCCTGTTGTTCTTCCGGGATGCCAACGAAGGCAACGGGCATGATGTAGGGGTTTTTCTCCTCGATCAGATTGATGACGGAAATACGGAAGCCAGTACAGGCGGCGATCGAGGAAGCGATTTGTTGAAGCACCTCATCCAGCCCGAGATCTGCGCGCAGCAGGCGCCCGAGACGAAGCAGCTCGCTGATCTGATCGCGAATCTGTGGTGTGACCTGTCGCCGCTCACCTGATTGTGTAGCGGCAGGCGGCGGTGACGTCAGCGGATGTTCTGACTGCTTCTGTAATTGTTTGGTTGAAGGACGAAAACGGACGCGCAGGGGAATAGATCTCCCCGTCAGTTTGCGCTCAGACATCAGCAACCCTCCGAACGATCCAGTCCATCAAAAGATACTCTCAGAGAAATAAGAGAGCATTTAGCCGTAACATACCATATTTTGGTTTTTCAATACAAGAGATATAGCACATCCGGGTGAAAAAGAAAGGCCGTTTTTACAGGAGATAGCAGGCCGAGAGGCCAGGGATGTGCATCTAGAAGTACCATCCGAGGGGCTGAGACGTATCTGTTTTAGAGCATGAACGACTGGTAGGAAGAGGGGAAATATGCCATAGGACGTTGCGATGCTACTGGTTCTCCCCTATAATGGGCGTAAAGCCGTACGTGTAGAGCAACAATTTTTTTGAGAAGGAAGTGCTCTTTATGAACATTGAAGGAACGTACACGCTACAGGCACCACTGGAAGAGGTGTGGCAATGTCTGTCTGATGAGGCAGTATTGCGGCAGGCGCTTCCCGGCCTGGAACAAATCAAGCGTCTTGACAAAGATGTGTACGAAATAACGTTGAATGTAAAGCAGGCTCCACTGGCTGGAAGATATACAGGGCGAGTGACGATAGATGATCTTCAGTACCCCTACTTCTGCCGCTTCACTATTACTGGTGAAGGGGAGCAACAGAACTGTGTCAATGGAGATGGGGTTATTCATCTCAATGAGCGAAATGGGAATACGATTCTTGCATACAAGGGATCGTTGGCCTTTGGGAATCTCAGTGCGCGGCTGACTGTACCTATGGCGCGTGGTGCGGCCAAGCATTTGACACAGCAATTCTTTATGGCGCTGGCTGATCAATTGCGTTCCCGTCGAGGGAGCAGTGTGGCGACTGCGGAACGAGAAGAGCCAGTGGTTCAGACGCGAGGAGATATCATCATTATTCCGCCTCCCGAACTGAAAGAGGAAGACGAGGCTGTTCCGTTGACCTTGAAATGTGTGCGCCTGCTTGGAATCGGTGCGCATAATCCAGAAGAAGAGCAGCGTTGGGCAAAGCGAATACGCCAGATTGGTCTTATCTCCCTATTTTTATTCCTCGTGTGGGTTGGCACGCGTTTGCCCAGAAGAAAATAAGCAGGGAAACAGAAGCGTACGTAATCACTCTATCCGGGGGAAGTCCCCCCGGATATGCTAGCCCATCATCGAGCGTAGGCGGGCTTTCCAGTCATTGTCTTCATCAGATTGCTCCGAGGATGCCGGTTCGTCAAGGATCCAGCTACGCGCGCCATTGGCCGCTTTGCTGGAAAGGGGACGCTGGTGACGCGGGTGGCGATCATCCAGATTGCGAAGCGCGGTCTGAGCTGATTTACGCACATCCTGCACTGGATCCTGTAATAGTGCCTCTACTGCCTCACGCGCTGAACGAATCCCCAGACGGCCCAGAGCCCGGGCGCTTCCAGCTCGCTCATCGGAGGTGGGAGCGTTCAACAGGGGCATAATCTCAGGGGCCAGTTGAACCAGTGATAGATCTGTGATCAGGCGTAAGAGACGATTGCGTCGCATTGGATGTATAATACTGGAGAGAGCTGCCCGGCAATCAGCGTAGATTTGTGCCTTATTGCGAATGAGACCCCGGGTGCGCGCTTCTGCAATGGCAACTTCGGCTGACGTATGGGACGTTCCTCGCAAAAATGGCTCAATCCATGGGGCAACCGGCTCAATAGTGTCGGTGTTCTCGTGAAGCTGAAGGATGGCATGATAGTGTTTATCAAGCCAGTAGTAGAGCGCAAGCGTGACCTCGGCGTCGCGAGCTGCATAGGCGATCATGGCGGGAGGAAGGGGACGACGGGTCCAATCGGTGCGCTGGAGACTTTTATCCAGTCGGATATGAAAGGCTCGCTGTAACATGGCTGCCAGTGAGGATTCATGCTGGCCGAAGATCGAACGACAGGTGGCTTCAAGATCGAAATAGTGAGCGACATGCAGTCCGCGCTCAGCCATCACACGAATATCTGCGCCTGCACCGTGCAAGAGGATAATCTGCTCCGGGTTGCCGATGACGGATGCCAGAGGGGAGAGATCATGCAAGCGTAGCGCGTCAATAACAAAGCACTGCTTGTCGATAGCCAGTTGCAAAAGAGCCAGACGAGGGACTGTGCTGGCACTGTTGCGCGAACGTCCTTGCGTAAATTCTGCGTCAATTGCAATAATTCTGGATTGCTGGAGCCGGGATACTGCCTGTAGGAGTTGTTCTGGATGCTCAACCCACAGGCGCTCACCTCTGGGAGGAAGCTGACCCGGAGGAGGAGTAGGGCCGAGGTAGCCCGGTTGCATATTATCCAGATTGTCCGATTCTGCCAATGGTGTTTTGTCTTTCAATGAACAATCAGTCCGCCTTTGTAGGAATTCCAGCAATGTATGAGGAGCGTTCAGCAGATGTGGTGATAGATGGACCATGACCGATTCAGGCACAGCGAGCGCCTGCGATACACCGTCACACCTGTGCTTGACCATCCCGGATTGTATGAAATGGCTCGTATTTCGCTCACAGAACTTGCTTTTGCCTTAGTAGCTATTCTCTCTCGCTTGGAGAATAGATCAAAAAAACGGTTTTGTCAATATGTGTTTGCACTTCTGGCGCACACTATAGCACACTTGCTCCCTCTGAGCAATATTCACTCATTGGCGACGAGGAATACGGCATTGCATGAAAAACGGCGAGAAAGCAGATCGGGAAAAGTGGATAGAGGAGTGTATTTCTGAAGAGGGAACATCGGGATTTCCGGTATCTCTATCATAGTTTTCTTGTACCGATAAAGAACAGAGGAAAAGGGCAGACAAACAGTACTTCGGATGGTACTATAGAAGCCAGAGGTTTGAACAGCAAGGATCGAAGCTGTATGTCACAGACCTATTGTGAGTTTGCTCAAACGCATGATCTTCACCGTGTGTATCATGATACCGAATATGGCTTCCCGGTGCGTGAGGATGCGGCGCTGTTTGAGCGTCTGATTCTGGAGATCAACCAGGCCGGGTTATCCTGGCATATCATTTTAAAGAAAAGAGAAGCGTTTAGGCGTGCCTTTGAGGGCTTTCAACTGGAACGGGTGGCTGCATATGGGGAGGTGGAGAAAGCGCGCTTGCTGGCCGATGCGGGCATTATCCGCAATCGGCTGAAAATTCAGGCCACGATAGAGAATGCTCGGCGCCTGCTCCAACTGCGCGAGCAGTATGGATCGTTTGCAGGCTGGCTGGACTATCATCATCCCCTGACAAAAGAGCGGTGGCGTCGACTCTTCAAAAAGACCTTTGTCTTTACTGGTGGGGAGATCGTCAACGAATTCCTGATGAGCACTGGATACCTCCCGGGAGCCCATACCCCTGAATGTCCTGTGTATCAGGAAATAGCGCGTTTTAATCCGCCGTGGCTGAACGTGCAATCTCCAGTACATGATAAAAGTGAGTAAAATGTGCTTGCATGGTTGTACGGTACTAGAAGCTAATTCCTAAAGCATTGACACAATAGACCTCTCAGGAATACCATAACGGAGGATAGTGGAAAGGCAAGGTAAAAAGCTTTGCCATACGCAATTGCAACAGGCCCGATGATCAGGCACCCAGCGAGGATACAGCTATGTCACAGATGGAAGAAGAGAAATATAATATGCAGGAAGAAGAAATAGAACATCTACTCATTGAGGGTGTTTCCCTTGAGCAGGACCGTTCTGTTCCGCGAGTAGATCCACAGCTCTCTTCTGATGCAGAGGATGAAGATGCTTCCCCGGACAGCGATGTTCAGGGTGCCTGTGGATTATTCGCAGAGGCTGCGCAAGATATGGCGACCGCGGCACTTGAACTGAGTCTTGGTAGGCATTTCGCCTGTGTTGACTACTGTAATCAGGTTGCGGAAAAATCCGCGCAAGCCGTCAGCCTGTTGAAATTCGGTCGTCGCGTGCGCTATGACCATGATTTACATGCCCTGGGTTCGCGGGTCGGAGCGCCCCCGGAGATTCTGGCGGAGATGGAAAAACTCACCCCTTTCCATCCAGAGGCGTTCTATATGGATACGCCACCGGAGGAAGCCGATGAGGTCATCAATGCAGAAGATGCGGCCAGATATGTCGAGGGAGCTCGTAAGATCTTGCGTTGGGCGAGGAACATCGTTTTGAGTATGTAAAAGTACAGGCATCGATCGATTCTACCTCCTGTGCTTTCGGGCTGTGTTGCCTGGAGGATTGGAGCGCTTTCTGTCGACTGGATGCCCACGGTGGAGGAGTCCCTACCCCTGTGTCGGGTGGGAACCTCCCTCTGCACGGCTCTAAATGATAGTGGAGGATTTTATGACACAACAGGTCGTAAAAACTGAACTGGACGAAGCAGTAAAGCAGTCACCTCGTAAGTGGGTTTACCTCTTTAGCGAAGGCAATGCAACGATGCGTGAATTGCTCGGTGGCAAAGGCGCGGGTGTTGCTGAAATGACCAATGCAGGATTACCTGTTCCTCCCGGTTTTACTATTACTACTGAAGCCTGCAATACATACTATGAGGCAGGGAAACAGTTCCCTGAGGGGGTGTGGGAGCAAGTTCTTGCGGCAGTGAAGGTGCTGGAAAGGCAGACAGGAAAAGGGTTCGGCCAGAAAGAAAACCCGCTTCTGGTCTCGGTTCGCTCCGGCGCCAAGTTCTCGATGCCCGGTATGATGGATACAGTGCTGAATCTGGGGATCAATGATGAGACCGTTCAAGGACTGATCGAGCTGACCGGGGATGAGCGCTTCGCTTATGATGCATATCGCCGCTTTATTCAGATGTTCAGCAAAATTGTATTGAATGCGAACCCACAGGATTTTGAGCAGGTTCTTGACGAGTATAAAGAGAAAGCCGGTGTCAAAACGGATGCTGAGATCCCGGCTGATGCTCTGAAACAGCTTGTCGTCGAATTTAAACAGATTGCGGAACAATCCTCCGGTCAACCGTTTCCTACCGATGTCTACGAACAGCTCCATAAGGCTATTGAAGCCGTTTTCTCTTCCTGGAATAATAAACGCGCCATAGATTATCGAAACTTCAACAAGATCCCTCATACACTTGGTACCGCTGTGAATGTCCAGACAATGGTATTTGGGAATATGGGGAATGATAGTGGTACTGGCGTTGCTTTTACCCGAAACCCCGCGACTGGCGAGAAAGAGATCTACGGCGAGTACCTGTTGAATGCACAGGGTGAGGATGTGGTGGCCGGGATTCGTACCCCTTCAAAGATCAGCAAGCTACAGGAAGAGCTCCCCGAGGTGTACAAGCAGTTCCTTGAGATTGCACAGCGCCTTGAACAGCATTATCGCGATATGCAGGATCTCGAATTCACGGTTGAGAAGGGCCGCCTGTATATGCTGCAAACGCGCTCGGCGAAACGGACTGCCGCGGCTGCCGTTCGCGTTGCGGTTGATATGGTGAAAGAGGGCCTGATCTCCGAGGAGGAGGCTGTGAAACGTGTGGAGCCCGCGCAGGTCTATCAGTTGTTGCTCCCTCGTTTTGATGAGGAAGAAAAAGCGACTGCGACACTGAATGGCCGGTTGCTTGCGCGCGGCTTGAATGCTTCACCCGGTGCTGCCTGTGGGCAGGCTGTCTTTGATGCGGATCGCGCGGAGGAATTGGGGAAAGCCGGCGTTCCTGTTGTACTGGTACGCCCTGAAACCAGCCCTGATGACGTCCATGGGATGCTGGTAGCAAAAGGTATTCTGACGGCTCGTGGTGGCGCAACCAGCCACGCGGCGGTGGTTGCTCGTGGTCTCGGCCTGCCGTGTGTTGCGGGCTGTGAAGCGATTCGTGTCAGTGAAAATGAGAAGGTCTTCCGTGTCGAAGGCTCTGACGTGGTGATCAAAGAAGGCGATCCTATTTCGATTGATGGGGCAACTGGCGAGGTTTTCCAGGGCTCTATTCGGACGGTTGATCCCGATTTCGAGAAGGAAGAGAATCTACGCACGTTGCTTGCCTGGGCCGATAAGTTCCGCAAGCTTGGGATCTGGGCAAACGCTGATTATCCACGTGATGCCGGCCGTGCTGTAGTCTTCGGCGCTGAAGGTATTGGTCTGTGCCGTACCGAGCATATGTTTATGGAACAGGAACGGCTGCCCATTGTGCAGCGTATGATTCTGGCGAAGACCAGAGAAGAGCGTCAGGCCGCCCTTGATCGCTTGCTCCCGTTCCAGCGAGCAGATTTTCAGGGAATCTTTGAGGCAATGGTGAACCCGGAGACCGGTGAGGGATACCCGGTGGTAATCCGCCTGATTGATCCTCCTTTACATGAGTTCTTGCCCTCCTACGAGGAGTTGCTGGTTGATGTTACTCGCCTTGAGACTCAGGGAGGGCATGAAGAGGAACTGGAGCAAAAGCGGCAGTTGCTCGAAGAGGTCGCGGCGATGCGCGAGATGAACCCGATGCTCGGGCTACGCGGTTGCCGTTTGGGGCTGTTATTCCCTGAGATCAATGTAATGCAAACCCGTGCGATTCTTGAAGCAGCGGCGGCAGTCGCTAAGAAGGGGATAAAGGTTCACCCGAAAATTATGATCCCGCTGGTCGGGCATGTGAATGAGTTGAGGGAAGTGCGCCGACAGCTTGAGACCGTTGCGAAAGAGATTGCTCAAGAGACCGGCGAGGCAGTCGATTATAAGTTCGGCACCATGATTGAGGTACCACGCGCGGCTCTGACCGCGGATCAGATCGCAACCGTTGCCGATTTCTTTAGCTTCGGTACCAACGACCTGACACAGACGACCTTCGGTTATAGCCGTGACGATGCGGAAGGGAAGTTCTTACTCAAATATGTTGATGGGCTTGAGGTCCCGGGCACGCATGAAAAGGTCAAGATTCTGCCCGTCAACCCGTTCCAGTCTCTCGATCGTGATGGTGTCGGCCAGTTGGTCGCAATGGCTGTTGAGAAGGGGCGCAAGACCAAGCCTGAGATTGAGCTTGGCATCTGTGGTGAGCATGGGGGCGATCCTGATAGTATTGCCTTCTGCCATGAAGTCGGTCTGGCTTATGTGAGTTGTTCACCGTTCCGCGTTCCGGTTGCTCGACTGGCTGCTGCACAGGCCGCACTGAGTAAAGTCGAAAAAGACAAGTAAGCAACACATACTGCTGATGAGGAGTGTTCCCGACCGGAAACACTCCTCTTTGGTTCGCATGAGGCGGCCTGCTTCATTCCTGATAGTTCTCGAGTCGTAAGAGCGCTTGCTGAGCCTCTTCAAGAGAAGAAACGGTGCTGAAGCGGACAGGAAGCTGCTGCAACAGCGAGAGATCGACGAGCCCTGCAAGTACCCGTTGAGCAAGAGCATGGAGAGCCGGCTGCTGAGGGAACCGAGCCTGCAAAATGGCGAGAGCGGTATGACGGGAGGTTTCAATGCGCCCTTTCTCGATACCTTCCCGGCGCCCTTTCTCAATACCTTCTTGTTCGATAAGCTGGAAGATGGGGGAGTCCCGCAGAATATCGTCGGCCATATCAGCTCCCATAATCCGGCTTGAGCGAGAGGAGAAGCTGCTGAGCCTCTTCAGGAGAAGAAACGGTGCTGAAGCGGACAGGAAGCTGCTGCAACAGCGAGAGATCGACGAGCCCTGCAAGTACCCGTTGAGCAAGAGCATGGAGAGCCGGCTGCTGAGGGAACCGAGCCTGCAAAATGGCGAGAGCGGTATGACGGGAGGTTTCAATGCGCCCTTTCTCGATACCTTCCCGGCGCCCTTTCTCGATACCTTCCCGGCGCCCTTTCTCGATACCTTCCCGGCGCCCTTTCTCAATACCTTCTTGTTCGATAAGCTGGAAGATGGGGGAGTCCCGCAGAATATCGTTGAGCATATGATATCTCCTTATCAACCATGAAAGATCGGCGCTTGCTCCAAGCCGCTTAAATGTGCTGGTGGCAAGGCTAAAGCCGATCAGTGCCAGTTCCTTATTTTCCTCTGGATGTAATTCCTCCAACATACGTTCAACAACCGCCTGGTTGGCTCCGCCCCTGGTTAATGGCAGGAGAGGGAGCAGAAATTTTTGCCCCTGTTTCCAGATGTCCTCTGGTGAGAGTTCCCAGAGGGCGATGCGCATATAGTGAAAGCGAAGCACTTCCTGACCTGTGGGAAGTTGCCAGATTAATGGTGACTCTTCCGGCTTGCCTCCATCTTTGTACAGATAGATGACACAGGAGAGGACAGGCAATTCGTGTGCGCATCGTACTAACACATTATACCTTAGAATGCGCATGGGCATATTGCGGCGGTGCGTTGCCTGAAACTCGACATGTAGAAGCATATGGACGCCATCAACCTCTATTTCCATCAGAGCATCAACGTCCAGTTGGAGGGTATTGAGCTGACCGTTCTTAAAGTCGACGAAGTGTGCGCCAGCGATCAGCCAATTAACAAAGCGCTCGGGGTCCTGTTGAATGAGCACTTTGAAGCCTTTGTCGTATTCTTTCCCCATAGACCCGCCTTTCCACTCTTCTACTTTCTGGGAGATGCTTCATATTATAGTGAGTAGAGAGGCATATGTCTATTGTAAATTTATTAAAATAAGAAAATAGGTATATTCACATACATAGATAGTAAAATGCTATTTCCTTGTCTGCTTATTTCTTAGTATGTTTGAAAGAAGTAGGCGAATGTGATATCTTTTAAACGGAAGTGGAAAAGAAGGAGTGTTTATGAGAAAAGAAGAGCTAAAAAAGCAAGAAAAAGACGAAAAGCTTCGTAGAAAGCAGCCCTCTCGGGACCCGCGGCTGTTGCCTCATATCCCTACAGGTCCGGAATTCCGACCACAATGGTTGCCCCGGGAAGAAGAGGAAAAGCAAGAGGAAAAGAAGCAGGATAAAAGGGACGACTGATCCAAGTCGCCCCTGTCGTTCCCGGTTCTACATTGTGAGTACCACTTTGAGCGTACCGGGCTGTTTGGCATGCTCAAATGCTTCAAGCGCTTGATCGAAGGAATAGCGGGCGCTGATAAGTGGTTTGACATTGACCATTTTGCGCTTGAGTGCCTGGAGTGCAGGTGGGAATGGACCGCACCGTGAGCCCTGTACCCGAATCTCATCTATCACAATCGGAGCGAGATGCAGATTGCTGGTCGCTGCAACAGTACTCTTCAGAATTACCGTGCCACGAGGACGGACGAGGCGCAGCGCCATTTGAAGCCCCTGTTCTGAACCGGTGCATTCGATAACGACATCAGCGCGGCGACCGAATGGAGAAGCAAACGTTTCGGGATCGGTCAGTAGACAGGTATTGATTCCCTGTTGTGAGGCAAGGGCAAGTTTCTCCTTATGCTTGCCTACCATAATCACCTTTTCGCCATTGAGGGCCAGGACCTGAGCAGCAAGCTGTCCCATTTTGCCGTCTCCAAGAACCAGCACGGTTTCAGTTGGTCGGAGATGAACCTGTTCGAGAATCTCAAAATTCGCGGCCAGTGGCTCAACAAAGATTGCTTCATCGTCGCTGACGGTATCTGGAACAACATGGAGATTCTCTATCGGGAGCTGTACATAGTCGGCGAAAGCGCCATCACGTTTATCAATGCCGAGTGTCGTGCGCTGTGGACAGTGGGTAGGCATGCCGTTGCGGCAATAGTAACAGGTATACCGATTGCAGGCTGCGTTAATTTCGCCGACAACTCGCTTTCCATAGAGTGCATTATATTGGTCGAGCGTGATTTCTCCATATATTTCTTCTACTACCCCGACAAATTCATGACCCAGAACGCCATGAAACCCCATATACCCCTGCACGATCTCAAGGTCAGTATTGCAGATGCCAGCCTGTGTCACGCGAATCAACGCCTCCCCTTCAACAGGGGTTGGACGTGGATAGTCGCGTTCCAGCACAAGGCCGTGATCCTGATAGTTTAATGCACGCATTGTCTCTCCCTCATGCTTTGAAATGTGGTTCCTCAATCCACTTCTTTCACAGTATAGCATGGATGAGATGTGCAAAGCATCAGAGCGCTTGCATCGAAGGGGCGGCAGGAAATGGAAAGCTCATCCTTATAAGAATAAGCGAAAAAGAAGGGCCAGAATGATGTGAAAAAAGGACGAAATTCTACGTAGTAGTATACGACACTATTTGCAGTAAGCCAGAGAGATTGAGAGGTTTGGGGGATATCCTGGTGCCAAAAGTATTATCGAGGGGATATCATCGGGCGAGAAACTGCGTTTGAAATGGTGTTAGACCGGACTTTCATGCCTAGCGGAAAGAAAGCTTATCTGGAGTGGCAACAGAATTACGTATGGCACTGTAGTAGACGTTCTGACGCACGTTCTGTTGACCATATGGAGCCTATGCAAGGCTACGACGGCTTATCAGTTGCACAAAACTGAAAGTACGTTCCCTTTGTCGTCGAGAAGTTCTCAAAGGAGAATGGTAAACATGCATGTTCGTAAAAAGACCAGGCTTATCCTGCCGGTGCTTTTCTGCCTGTTCTCCATGCTGATCGTTGCATGTGGTGGGGGAAATACTGGAACACAGCAGACCACCAACGGAAATGGTCCGCAAGATATGGCTAAGGACCAGATTTATGTATCCCCTTATGTTGGGTCATCCGATGTAAAGACCCTGGACCCGGCGCTAACCACCGATGCCGGTTCCGGTGCAATGATCCAGATGATGTTCACCGGGCTGGTGGAATTTGACGATGATCTGCACATCAAGAAAACGATGGCCGAAGACTATCATCTTGAAAGCGATGGTCTGACCTGGGTCTTCAAGTTGCGCCCTAATTTGAAATTCAGCAATGGTGATCCCCTGACCTCTGAGGATGTCATATGGAGTATCGATCGCGCTCTTGATCCACAGACAAAGTCCACGGTTGCTGGAGCATATATGGGTCTGATTAAGGGGGCGGATGAGCGCGTTGAAGGCAAGCGCGATACCCTGAAAGATTACAGCCTGTTTGCTCCTGATCCATCGACTGTGAAGATCGTGACCGCCAAGAAGGCCGCCTATTTCTTGCAGGCGCTGACCTATCCGACTTCCTACACCGTGAACCGCAAGGTTGTGGAGAAGTATGGAAACCGCTGGACAGAGCATATTAACGAGGGTGCCGGTTCTGGTCCCTTCACGTTGACCAAATGGCAGCATGGCGTGCGCATTGATTTTGAGCCCAATCAGAACTATTTTGGCGAGAAGCCGCTGCTAAAGAAGGTTGTGCGTCCATTCTATAAGACTTCTGAAACGGCCTGGAAGGCGTATCAGTCGAACCAGTTAATGTCTTCTGGTGTTCCTGCTGCCTACACCGAGCAGGCAAAAGGGCTGCCCAAGAATCAGTACTGGCAGGTTCCCCAGCTCTGGATTGAGTATCTGACCATGAACTATCTGGTCAAGCCATTTGACAACATCAAAGTGCGTCAGGGCGTCTGGCTGGCAATTAACCGTGACCAGATTTCGCACAACATCAACAAGGATCGCACTATTCCGACCATCCACTTTGTTCCGGAAGGGCAGCCGGGTTATAACGAGAATCTGACGGGCCCTGCTGGTGTGAAAGATACCAAAGGAAATCCCGAGCTGGCGAAGAAGCTCTTCGATGAAGGGCTGAAAGAGTCCAATATGACACGTGAGTCATTGGGAACCATTCACTTCACCGTTTCAACTGCTTCTGCTGCTGGTAAGCAGGAGGTTGAAGCAATCCAGCAGATGTTGCAGAAGACGCTGGACGTTACTGTTCAGATCGACGATGTCGACTACAATAAGTATCTCTCGCTGACCAACGATACCGCCGGAAACCCCAAAGGCTTGCAGATGTGGTTGCATGGTTGGGTTGCCGACTATCCAGATCCACAGGACTGGCTGACCTTGCTGTTCGCTGATCCCACACAGAACCGCTGGAACTATGGCGTGACACCTGAGCAGAAGGCCAATCAGGAACTGATGAAGAAAGCCGATCAGGAAACGGATGAGACAAAGCGTATGCAGATGTATCATGAGGCAGAGCAGCAACTGGCAAATCATGCGGCCTGGGTGCCTATTGATCAGGTTCTTGCCTCTGGTGTGCGCAAACCCTGTGTGAAAGGGATAAAAGATAACGCGATGGGTCAGACGCATCCTGATAGCTGGTCAAAGATTTACATCTCAAATGATTCGACCTGTGCAAATGTCTCCCAATATAGGTAAACAGGGAAACACCTGGCAAAAGTAGTCAGCTTTATAGTCATCGTGAGGAAGTGAACACACTTCTCCTCACGATGACTTTTTTTTGAAAAGGGAAAAAGAAGGCGACGGTGAGAGAAATGACGAAAAGGTGGCGTAATTACTAGAACACTGCCAGGTTGCTATTAGAGAACTGAAACTAAGAAATCAGTGGTGAGGAAAAAGAGGGACCTGGATGTGTGAGAAATGAAGACTATGTATACGTAGTACTATACATAGATTGTGCCTACTCGATGCTACCGAGTAGTAAAACAGCGTCGAGAACTATGGTGGTAGTATGTCTCCGGCTGAAGCTTTGAGGATAGGCTTCAGTAGTGCCGCCATGTATTTTCTCTTTGCTTTTATTTTAGGGTGAAGTGTAAGAAAAAACAAGCGTATCGCTGAAAGTACTCCTTTCTGGCTTAAGATGCGCTGGTCATTTAACTTCAACGGGCAGGCGAAGAAAAATACAGCAGTTCCTATCTTGTATCCTCAACATCTATTCGGGTTGTAGTAACCCCTAGTGGAGAAGGACATGCACGTACGAAAACAGCTAAAAGGCGGAGTCTTTTCCTTTCTGCTCTGTCTGCTTGCTGTAATGGTTGTTGCCTGTGGTGGTGGGACCGCGAACAACAATTCCAGTGAAAAAGCAAAAGACCAGATTTATGTTTCGCCTATCGCAGGCGTTGAGATGATCAAAACGTTAGACCCTGCAATGGTGACTGACGCGAACTCCAGCTCTATCATTCGTATGGTATATAGTGGGCTGGTGAATTTTGATAAGAATCTGAAGTTACAGGGTGAGCTGGCACAGGATATCCAGCTTGCTGATGATAACGTCACATATACATTCAAATTGAAGCCCAATTTGACCTTCAGCAATGGCGATCCCCTGACCTCGAAAGAGATCGTGTGGAGCCTGAACCGTGCCCTTGATCCGAAGACAAAGTCTCCGAGCGCAGCTTCATACATGAGCATGATCAAAGGTGTGGATGAGTTCAACGCGGGCAAGCGTTCCACGCTGATCGGG
Source organism: Thermosporothrix sp. COM3 (assembly GCF_059696735.1). Classification (NCBI taxonomy): domain Bacteria; kingdom Bacillati; phylum Chloroflexota; class Ktedonobacteria; order Ktedonobacterales; family Thermosporotrichaceae; genus Thermosporothrix; species Thermosporothrix sp. COM3. The sequence continues at coordinate 6,176,794 of NZ_AP019376.1, forward strand.
TACAGCCTGCTTGCTCCCGATCCAGGCACCGTGAAAATTATCCTGAGCCAGCCTGCGCAGTATTTCTTGCAGTCTCTGGCTTATCCAACCAGCTACATTGTGAACCCCAAGCTGGTTGAGAAATATGGCGACAAGTGGACCGATCACAGCAGCGAGGGTGCAGGCTCTGGCCAGTTTGTCCTGACCAAAGCACAGCGCTCTGTTGAACTGATCCTGGACCGCAATGAGAAGTATTTTGGTCCGAAGCCGCAGCTTCAGCGCGTCGTGCGCCCGTTCTATAAGAGCGGTGACGTGACCTGGAAGGCCTATCAGTCGAACCAGTTGATGCGTTCCGGTGTTCCTGCGGCACAGCGTGATGCCGCCAAGAAGCTGCCGAACGGCCAGTTCACTGAGACCAAGCAGTTGTGGATTTCCTACTTCGCGCTGAACTACCTGATCTCTCCGTTTGACAACATCAAGATCCGTCAGGCGTTCGCGCTGGCAATCAACAAAGATATCCTGTCGACCAACATTGACAAAGGCGCGACGATCCCGACCAACCATATCGTTCCCGAGGGTGCTGACGGCTACAATCCAAACCTGACAGGCCCTGGAGGGGTGAAAGACACCAAAGGTGATCCTGAGCTGGCGAAGAAGCTCTTCGAGGAAGGCCTGAAAGAGAAAGGCCTGACCCGTGAGACGATGCCGACCATTAAGTACACCACTTCATTCACCTCCTCTGCTGGTAAGCAGTCCGCTGAAGCGATTCAGCAGATGTGGGAAAAGACGCTCGGGATCAAGGTTGTGATCGACAATCTCGACTGGAACACCTTCCTCGATGTCACTAACAACGCCCGTGACAACGACAAGGCACCAATGATCTGGGAAAGCGGCTGGATCGCTGACTATCCCGATCCACAGGACTGGCTGACTCTGTTGTTCACCGTTCCTGCTCAGAACAGCTGGAACTATGGACACGACAAGTCCAAGTCTCCGAACCTGGCCGAGCAGAAAGCAAACATGGAGTTGATGAAGAAGGCTGACGCCGAGCGCGACAATGCCAAGCGTATGCAGATGTACAATCAGGCTGAGCAGCAGCTAGTCAATGATGTGGCCTGGATTCCTCTGAGCCAGAACAAGCAAGCATCTGTTACGAAGCCCTGTGTCAAGAATCTCGTTGACAACCCGATGGGTATTATGACTCCGGATGGTTGGGCAGATGTCTACATCTCAAACGACAAGCCCTGCCCGGATGTCTCGAAGTGGGCGGTTAAATAAAAGCCAGATCATATTCGCTATCGCCACTTAGTTCTGATCGACGTTTCGTTGCAAGAGAATTCGCACGTGGTTCTCTTGCAACGATTTTTTTGGTCGCGGAAAAAAACTCTGCTTTTTGTGTGAGAATCAAGCAAGCTGCTGACGTAGTATGTAAGTGAGTACAAAAATGTGGGGGGGACGCGATGGTACCTGCTTCTGTAGGGGAGGATGAAGAGGGCTTCTCACTCTCTGCTCCAAGAATTTGAGCTTGCAATGGTGCTATATGGTGTATTGCTTGTTGCTGAATGGTTGTGGTAGGATAGCTGTTAAGCAGACTGGAGCAATACGCTCTGGCTCGTAGCGGGAACTATGATCCCCTGAACAGTGGCGCTTCCTTGAACTGCCCGAATTCCAGAAAGATGTTTTGTGCGACTGGCTATGCTCTTTTTTTTATCTGTGTCTATATGTATACATATATGTATATAGAGATGCAGGTAGTGCAGTCGGACAAACGGCAGGAAAGCGCATTTTCTTCATCGTCGATCGAACTAGTGTTTCTATTTGGGCCGATGGGTTTTTCGGTCCCTAGTGGAGAAGGACATGCACGTGCGTAAGCAATTTAAGAGTGGTACACTCATGGCTGTTCTTTGTCTGCTCACGTTGCTGATTGCTGCCTGTGGTGGAGGTACCGACAGTAGCAGTAATAGCGGCAAGGCAAAAGACCAGATTTATGTTGTCCCTCGTATCGGTGCCGCGGATATCAAAACGCTTGATCCCGCGATTACTACCGACTCTGAGTCATCCCCGATTATTCAGCAGATGTTTACCGGTCTGGTTGAGTTTGACAACAACCTGAATATCAAGGATGAGCTGGCACAAAGCCACCAGTTGGAGAGTGATGGTCTGACCTGGACTTTCAAATTGAAACCGAATTTGAAGTTTAGCAACGGCGATCCTCTGACCTCCAAAGATGTGGCCTGGAGTATTAACCGCGCTCTGGACCCCAAGACAAAGTCAACCACTGCTGGCACCTATCTCGCTCTGATCAAGGGTGCTGATGAGATGGTGAATGGCAAGCGCTCCACCCTGATCGGCTATAGCTTGCTGACTCCTGATGATAACACCATTAAGATTGTGACCACACAGAAGGCATCGTACTTCTTGCAGACTCTGACGTATCCGACCTCCTATGTACTGAACAAGAAGATTCTTGATAAGTATGGTGATCGCTGGGCAGAGCATATCGGTGAGGGCGCTGGTTCTGGCCCGTTCACCCTGAGCAAGTGGAATCATGGTGTTGAGCTTCAGGTTGTGCCGAACGACAACTACTATGGCAAGAAACCTCAACTGAAGAAAGTTGTCTACGCCTTCTATAAGACAACCGAGACTGCCTGGAAGGCCTATGAGGGCAATCAGTTGATGGCTGCAAATGTTCCTGCTGCTCAGACGGAACATGCGAAACAGCTCCCGAAAAACCAGTACTGGAGTGTTCCTGAGCTCTCCGTGAGCTATGTGACCATGAACTATCTGGTCAAGCCGTTCGACAATGTTAAGGTTCGCCAGGCGTTTGCTCTGTCGATTAACCGCGAACAGCTTTCGCACAATATCTCAAAGGATCGTAACATTCCGTCCTACCATATCGTTCCTGATGGACAGCCGGGCTACAATAAGGACCTGACCGGCCCTGCTGGTGTGAAGAATATCAACGGTGATCCTGCTCTGGCGAAGAAGCTTCTGGAAGAGGGCTTGAAAGAAGAGGGCATGACCGCCGATAGCGTGGGTCCGCTGCGCCTCACTGTTTCTGCTGCTTCCGCCGCTTCTATGCAGACCTACCAGGCTTTGCAGCAGATGTGGGAGAAGACACTAGGCGTGAAAGTTCAGATCGACAACGTTGACTGGACCAAGTTCCTGGATGTTACTACTAACTCGACCAACAACCCGAAGGGTCTTCAGATGTGGGTTGGTGCCTGGATCGCTGACTATCCAGATCCGCAGGACTGGCTGACTTTGCAGTTCGATAAGACTGCCCAGAACAACTGGAACTATGGCATGACCAAAGAACAGCAGGAAGTTCAGGCTCTGATGCGCAAAGCTGATCAGGAAACCGATCAGACCAAGCGTATGCAGATGTACAATCAGGCCGAGCAGGCTCTGGTGAACGACGCCGCATGGATTCCCATCAGCCAGGGTAAAGGCGATGGTGTGATGAAGCCCTGCGTCAAGAATATGCCGCACAACTCGATGCGTCAGGTTGATCCTGAGGCATGGGCCGACATCTACATCTCGACCGATTCGCCCTGTGCGAACGTCTCGAAGTACGCCTGAGGAAACCCGTCACAAAACGAGTACAGTGGGATCACGCTTTTTGCGCGGTCCCACTACCTTTTTCTCGCTTGTTTTAGCCGCTGGATTTTTGCTGGCTGGTCACTTTGGTCTTGCTAAGGCGCTGGGCAAACTGTTCAATGCGTCTTGCCATCTCCTCCTCTTGCCCCAGATTCTCCTGAAGCAGTTGGGCACATTTGTTATAACCCATCGCGGCTGCTTTTTCCACCAGTCCCTTATAGGAGACGATTTCATAGGCCTCGGTTTTGGCTGCGCAACCCAGATTGAACAGGGACAGAATTTCGGGTGTGGGTTGCTCCTTCAGGAAGGCGTCATGCTCCTGTTTGAGGCCCGCTATTGCGTAGCAGGTTGTTGAGCTCGGCTGCTTCCCCAGCACCTGAAAGCACTGATCGAGATTCTGAATATGGTGCTGTGTCTCGGCTTCGTGTTGCTGGTAGGCGTCCTTGAGCTGCTGATCTGTGCTCTCGTTCGCCAGGATAGGCAGCGTTTGCGCGATGCGCTTTTCAGCATCATACATGTCGCTCAACTCGTGAAGGAAAAGCTCAAGCGGTGTCTGCATTGCCACCGTTCAACACTCCTTTCTTTATAGGAAAGATGTACAGGTTTTTTCTCTCTCTACTGAGCACGAAATGAGAGCAGCAAGAGGACACTCATGCATTACATCTCGTTCTGGGAGCAGGAACGGGCTCGCAGTTCTGGGTATTTCCGTGTTTTGCTTGTAAATATGCTATGTGTAGGGGTAGTATAACCCAGGTGAGTATCAGAGAAAGTCGGGGAGATACATATGATGTTTCTGTTTCAGCGAAAAGTAATCCGCTGTGTGTCGCTCCTTTTGCTTTTGTTACTGCTTTCGGCCTGTGGCGGCTCCGAGCAAAAAGGGAGTACAGCACAGCCAACTGCAACGAGTACTGTGATTCAGAACACGCAGGCGGACGAGTCAACTCCTGACACGAAGGTGAAGCCAGGCGTGCAGCAATGTCCTGAGACTGTCGCGTCTCCATCCCACTGGGGCCCTATTCTCGGGGTCCAGCAAGAGGTGAACGCGGTTGAACAGGTTTCCTGTGCGCATCTGACCGGAAAAGAAACGCTCCAAGCGCTGGTAACGGTGCGCTATACAGGGACGGGTGGTATGCTGGATGTCTATGTCTTTGATGACCTGACAAGTCCGTCTCCACGGAAATTGTTGACCTTGCAGGGGCTCTACAATGGTGAGGCGCGTATCAGTAGCTATAGCACGGTTGTTACCGGTGAAGTAGATACGCAGAAGAAAGATGGCAACAAGCGCAATCTGGGCCGAGAATTCAAATGGTCACCTGAGGCGGGAGGACTGGTACAGGTTGCCTTTCCGGGTATCTATCCAGAGATAACACGGTATGAGGCGGAAGAGGCGCAAAAGCAGGTCGATCAGGGACACGAGCCCTGGCGACTTGATGCGGCACAGGTGGCAAAGCGTATGGCGGTGGAACTGCTCAAGCTCCCAGAAGAGACACAGGTGACAGTGATCGGAGGTGGGAAGCAAGGAGATAACGAGGCGACTGCCACCGTGAAGAGCCCGAGACCGGGAACAATGCCCTTGCAGGTTCGGTTAAGTCGGCTCGAAGGTGACGCGCAGAAAGGGATCTGGCTTGTTACGGCGGTCACGTCTCAGGAACTGGCAATCACTACCCCGGGCAGCGGCGATCGAGTCTCCAGTCCTGCAACGGTGGCAGGGAAGGGCCGCGCCTTTGAAGCTGTGATTGGCGAGATCAAGGTGTTAGATCATACAGCGGCTACAATTGGACAGGCACAGGCAAGAGGCAAAGATGGGATGGGCGAGACCACGTTTACAACGCAGGTATCCTATCAGTCTCCTTTCAAGAACGGAGCGCAGGAAGGACTGATCGGTCTCTTTACAACGAGCAACGCTGATGGCTCCATTGCCGGTGTCGCACTGGTGAAGGTTCTGTTGCTCTAACAATGGGAAGGCGTCATAGAGCTTCTGTGGCGCCTTATTACCAATCTTGCTTCTCTGCTGGTGTCGAAGGGTGTTCCGGTTGCTCTTCTGGCCTGGCTTGTGGCACAGAAGTATATTCTCTATAAAAAGGTTGTGGGGGAAATGGTGGTGCCGCCTGTGCGGCTTTTGCGAGAAAGCGCATACGCAGACGTTGAAATAAGGCAATAATAGCACCCGCAAAGATCACGATTTCTCCCAGAACGCCGCTCCATGTTCCCGGGCCAATGGTTGCTGTCAGGCCGGGAAGCGGGGTAAAGGCCATCGCGAGCGCTCCAACCAGTTCCGCAAGAAAGAGCAGCAGACCTGCAATACTCCCGATGATAATGCAAATGATCCAGAGCGGCCAATAGTGAAGCTTGCCCGAAGAGAGCAGCGGGAGTGCACAGGTGAGCATCACAAACAGGATCGGGATAAGGAGCAGTCGGCCACTAAGTGGAGCCTGACTGAGCATCAGCGTTACTGATTCGTTGCCTGTTGCACTACCACCAATGGTCAGATAGGGAAAAGCGAAAAAGACCAAAAGCGTGAAAAAAGCTCCGAGCTGCGCAACGATATAGCCAGTTAAAAAGACGGTTCCCTGATATTTTTGCATCAAATGTGTTGTACCTCTCACTCAAAATGCCCGGTCACCAACCATGTGAACAAGGGTAGCACATCTCTTTCTCTTTTGCAATTTGACCGGATCAATTGATGCTCGCTCTACCTATAGCACATCTGGATATAGCCAATTCGGTAATAGGCACATGCGAAACTTGAAATACGATGAGATATTCAGTACAGTAAAGATGTAGGGTATAGTGTATTGCTTTTTCGCTCCGCTATGGATGGCGAAGTATGGTCGGTACATTTGAATGCCCATTCTACGTGATTTGGTAACAAAAAATCATGTTTGCCCTGCTTTTTAAGTGCGGTGAGCGGCTTAACGTCGTTCCCGCACTGTTTTCTTTTTAACGCTGAAAAGAACGCATGGAGGCATAGAGTCTGTTGTTCCGTCGTCTTTTTTCGATAGGTGCCAGCAAAGCACTAACCGGGCAGAGCAAAAGAGAAAGAAATGCGACTGTAGCGATATTACAGAACCCGGGAAACAGGATATCTTGCACTATGAACAAGAAGAAGAACCGCATGAGGATATTGGGAAAAATCGCGTGAAAGGTGGCCGTGAGCCTGGCAGATGCTGCTCGACGAACTATATGGATATACCCCTCCCATATGCTATAAGAGAGCCAGCACCGGAGAGCGCAACAGAAGTGGCGGCAGGAAGGCAAAAAAGGGAATCACCACCCAGATAGGCATGTAATGGGTTCCTATGGGGAGCAGGAATGCATAGAGTGTTATACTCAGGAGTAGCCATACGCTGTCACGTCGCTGCTTCCCGGCCTCACGGACTGCCTGATAGGCTGCGTCTCGTTTCACCCGGGTCAGTTGCCGGTCGAACGGTGGCTTCTGGCCCCGGTAGTTCTCTTCCTACTCCCTGTTGTTGTATATACTTTTATCGATGAGTCTTTCGTGAGCGCCGCTCGATCTCGGCCAGGATCGTTCCAAGCAGGATCAGAACAGGTGCAAGAAAGATATTCATACAGGAAAGCTGAAAAGCGTAGCCCGGGAAATCTGCCCCGAGCAGCGGATAGAAGAACGTTACCAGAATTGCAGTGAAACCAAATATCAGAAGTGACGTAAAAAAGGGAACCGTACAGCCCGCAGTAAAGCCTTCATTGCTATTTGGATGTTGTGAGGCAACGATGAAATGTCTCCAGTAGAAGAACATGCTGGTGGCCTGAACGAGTGAGATCACTGCAAGCCAGACATACGCTCCTCCGCTGATTGTTTTTGAAAAGATGGAGGGCCAGAGGATACCCAGAAGCAACGAGAGCGGACTGATCGGCATTAACATCGAGGGAAGCCAGAGCGCAATAATAGTGATAAGCATCAGGCGAATATAACTCCATTGCTTCTGGCGCTGCTGTCTTCTGGCCCACTGGATTTTTGTATATGCCTGCTGGCGGCGTTTTCGTTGCTGCCTGATCGCATCCTGTTGTTCGGGTGGCTCTCGATCCCACCAGGATTGTTCTGCGGATTGCATAACTCCTCTTTCTCTGAGACTAACTCATATTTGTTCGTCTTCTCTGGACTAGTTTGTGCTCAATCCCTCCCAGGACTGCCCTACGACAACGAGAAGTGGCATTGAAATGAGCATAAGAAGGCAATCATAGATAAAAAGAAACATAGGTAGATAGTATACATCAACATAGATCGAAGAGAAAAGAAGATGTATCACCAGAGCGCATATCGGTCCGAAGATAGCAGCCAGGAAGCCCGCGAATGCGCCTCGCCAGGCTCCGATACGAGCAGTTTGGCGATGAAGAAGCAAATGCCAGAAGAGGATCATATAGCAACTAATAGGCCCCCATAACATGTAGCTAGCGAAGATTGCACCCGGGGATACAGGTGCCAGAGGAGGGGAGAACGTTCCTGTCCCTGAAAGGAGCTTCAAGCGGTAACCGAGTGGATAGATGATCTGGATTGAGAGCAGGCTGACTATCCCTGTAAGCAGTAGCCAGAAGCGTTGAATGGTCACAATCTCCTGTGTTTGTTGATAGCGGTACCGGCTGCGCTGGCGAATGCGTTGGAGCTCCTCATACGAGATGGATGCATTCCAGACCTCAAACCCCGAAAGACGTTGTGTTTGCAGAGATTGCTGTTGCATACATACTCCATCCATTCTCTTTTTTGCCCGGCTTTGTAGTGAGAGCTGCATTCTGGGTTCTTCAATCGCATTGACTGAAAAGTTTGCTCCCTTTTCTGAATGTACTCAATTCTAGAGGTATTTTCTGGCTCTTTATGGGAAGGAAATAAATGCTACGATAATAGTATAGAAAACTGGAATGAGAAAGGTTATAGCATGACAAAACACTTCATATTTCCTGTATAACTCAACGAGAAAAAACAGTTTTCCTGGCTCCCAATGCTCCTGCTTAGAAAGCGATCTGATATACAATGGTACTGAATGGTACCCAGATTGAGGCTATTGTTATTACAATATGTAGAAGAGCGCCTGGTAGTGTTTATGTGGAGAAGAGTGAGGTTTCTATGGAGAGGTGTAATCAGGTGGATGAGACATCATCGGGGAAACCGCCGCAGAAGGAGGGAAGACGCGATTCGTTACGCGAGTATCTCCTGATATGTTGTGCTCGCTGGCACTATGCCGGTATTCCGAAGAGCGAGGTGGAAAAATTGGTTGCTTCACTGGAAGAGCATTTGCGTCGAGAGAAAGAGCAAGGAGCCTCTTTACAAGCCCTTGTGGGAAGTGATCCGGTGGCTTTTGCTGATAATTGGGCCGAGACGCATCTACCCCGGCCTTCATGGGCGTGGCGAAGAAACTGCTATGTTACGGTCTTTCTACTGGGGCTGTTGTTCTCCGTGCTTCTGGACCATCTGCTCTGGCTGTCCTGGACCTTTCCTTTTTCCTGGCATCAGCTTGGAAGCCCGATCCTGGCGGTTCTTATCGCTCATCTCTATTTGCTTCCAGAATTGGGCCCGCCGCGCACAGACCCATCCTGGAAACGCTATACTCGTATCGCGCTGGCGCTGGCCGTGTTTGGCCTGCTCTTCTTGCCGACGATGCTGGCGCTGCTCCCGGTGACGATTCCAGTCACCTTATTTCTCTGGTCCTGGCCACTAACAGGAGTGCTCGTTGTCGGAGCCACCGGGTTAACGATCTGGACGATACGCTCAGCACCACCATATCTCCATCTAGTTCACCAACGAATGAGGAGTTAGCGGGTATTGGCCCGAAGACGCTGCTCCACACGCTGCTTCTCACGCATCAGGCGGCCAGCGGGCCGCCGCCTCTGCTCTGCCATCCGTTCTTTTTCCTCGCGAGACATATTAATTTTGAAGTAGCAATAATTAATGAATTCGCCCAGGCCGAAGACGAAGAGCAGCAGACCAAGAATGAAATCAGGCGAATAGACAAACCTACCCTGTGCAGCCTCTATGAGCACGATAGCCGGGCCGATTGCCATAAGGAGCCAGTTGAATGGGTATAGGACGCGAAACAGCAGAAGGCGCGTGGTGAGAGAGAGTCGTTCAAAGAGTCCGCGATACTTTAAAAACCAGTAGAGTGCAGCTTCAAGCAGAATACAGTCAAGCGAGAGCAAACCGATAAGGGTATAGAGACCGAAACGTTGTGGCCCGATGGTTGTGCGAAGGATGACATACAGGAGGAGGGAGACAAGAACAAAGAGAAACATAGCAATGCTGTTGAGAAGAAGCATCTTATGCAGCATCGTTCGCGTTGGTCGTTGCACCTGTTGAATCATCATGGCTTCACTTTCTTATTCTCAAAATGCATGGGCTCGATATGCGAAATACAGGAGATCTGTCAGACCTGAAAACAGGAATGGCACAGATCAATAATAATATGGAGATTATACACGAAAAAGCGTGCTCTGGATTACGGAAAACCTGTGTGCTTCTCTGTTCCTGGCCGGATCCATTGACAGCAAAATAGCTGAGTGTTATATTTAAAATAACGATACGTAATATGAAATAATTGGCTGGACATGTGATGTTGTAATACAGTAGCATAGTTGAGAGAAGACGGATTCTGGTTCTTCTTATTTGCAAGGGAGCATACAGATGAGATACAGACGCGGGCGGCATCCGATACGATTTTTCTTTATTCCTTTTGTAGTGCCGATGCTCCTCTTCAGTGGCCTGTTCCATAATTCGGGGCTGGGAGGCGTGTTTATTACATTGGTGATTATCTTTTGTTTTGTGGCTTTGTTTAGCTTCCTGGGGAGACGCCCTTCTCATGTTCAAGGGTATCAGGATGCAGCTATGCAATGGGGCCAGCCCTACTATCAACCGCCCTCTCAGCCACAGGATACCCGTTATCAAGATGCCTACTACGCAAATATGAGCAGTCAGCAGCAGGCAGAGCCGATGTCCTACGAAGGCGGCTATCAGCCAGCAGAGAGCTATCAGGAGAAAGTCGAAACTGCCTACTATCAGCCGCCGAAACAGAGCAGCGTATATCGAGATTATGAAGAGCCCCAGGCGCAATATCCAGAACAGATGCCACCGATGCCGCCAATGAGGCAGTAAGCGGAAAAACAAAGAACCGATAGCGATGGAAAAGGCTACCGGTTCTTTATTTATGTCTATCAGGTTATGGAATCAGATTGGTGTCTGCGTCGAGCGAGAGCACGAAGCGTGCAAGCAGTTCGGCGACGGCATCGACATCTTTCAGCGAGACCATTTCTGAACCAGTATGCAGGTAACGGCAGGGAATGCTGACCAGGCCGGTCGCGATCGGGCCACGGGCAACCTGAATCACGTCAGCGTCGGTCGAGGTACCTGCCGGTGCGGGCTCAACCTGATAGGGAATGCCGGCCTCTTCGGCGGCTTTCACGAGCAACTGATAGACGCGTGGATTGATGTGTGCACCGACCGTCAAAACCGGCCCCTTGCTCATCTGGATATCACCCATTTTCGATTTCGCTGCACCGGGAATATCCGAAGTGGGAGCAACATCAACGGCGACCGCGAGCTGTGGATTGACCGAATAGGCGGCTGTGCGGGCCCCACGCAGGCCGATCTCTTCCTGCACAGCCGAGACGAAGACCACGTTCGCCTTGAGCTGGGCACGGCGCTCGTGAATGCGACGCATTGCTTCAGTAATCGCAAAGACCCCGGATTTGTCATCGAGGGCACGCGAGACGATGATGTCACCATGCAGGACTTCAAGGTCGGCGGCACGAGTGCCAGCGGAGCCGATGGGAACCCGCTGTAGAGCCTCTTCCTTGCTGGTGGCTCCAATATCGATCCACAGGTCGGTGAGCTTCGGTGCCTTATCACGCTCTTCAGGACTCAGCGAGTGGACCGGTTTGCGACCGACGACACCATTCACAACACCATTAGGGGTGTGGATGTGGACGCGGTTGCCGGGAAGGGTGGAAGGATCAAAGCCGCCAACAGGGGCGAAATACAGGAAACCGTTCTCATCGATATAGCGGATGAGGAAACCGAGCTCGTCGCAGTGAGCCTCAAGCATGACCCGGGGAGCGCCCTGCCCATTGAGCGAGGCGATCACGTTCCCGTGAATGTCGGTTCTGATCTCATCGGTGTAGAGCTTGATTTCCTCGCGGACAGTCGCCTGAGCGGGCTGCTCGAAGCCAGAAGGGCTAGGGCTAGAAATGAGGCGACGGAGAAAGGCCACACGTGACTCTTCCATAGAGAAACCTCCTTAGTTGTGCTAGACAAAGTATCGGCCTATTAAAAGGCCTGAGAGGCGCTTTCACGTCTCTGTGAGGACCGTGATACAGGAGTTTGAAGCGGTCTCAGGGGCCAGCGATCCTTAAGCGGGGTAATCGCTTACCTCTGAGATCACTTCAAACAGTTGTTGAACACCCTATACATCAATTGTATCTGTCCTGTAAGACGGACCCTGTTACCGGGACAACTGGACGGGCCAAAGAACGCTTACGGAATCAGATTGGTATTTGCGTCGAGCGAGAGCACGAAGCGTGCAAGCAGTTCGGCGACAGCATCGACATCTTTCAGCGAAACCATTTCTGAACCAGTATGCAGGTAACGGCAGGGAATGCTGACCAGGCCGGTCGCGATCGGGCCACGGGCAACTTGAATCATATCGGTATCTGTGCCGGTACGGCCTGCGGATGGTCTGACCTGATAGGGAATGCCGGCCTCTTCGGCGGCTTTCACGAGCAACTGATAGACGCGTGGATTGATGTGTGCACCGACCGTCAGGATTGGTCCCTTGTTCATCTGAACATCGCCCATCTGCGTTTTCACAGCGCCGGGAATATCTGAGGTTGCCGTCACATCAACGGCGACTGCAAGCTGTGGATTGACCGAATAGGCGGCTGTGTGGGCCCCACGCAGGCCGATCTCTTCCTGCACAGCCGAGACGAAGACCACGTTCGCCTTGAGCTGGGCACGGCGCTCGTGAATGCGACGCATTGCTTCAGTAATCGCAAAGACCCCGGATTTGTCATCGAGGGCACGCGAGACGATGATGTCACCATGCAGGACTTCAAGGTCGGCGGCACGAGTGCCAGCGGAGCCGATGGGAACCCGCTGTAGAGCTTCTTCCTTGCTGGTGGCTCCAATATCGATCCACAGGTCGGTGAGTTTTGGCGCTTTGCCGCGTTCTTCCTGGCTGAGTGAATGGACCGGTTTGCGCCCCACAACACCGCTGACGATGCCGTTAGGGGTGTGGATGTGGACGCGGTTGCCGGGAAGGGTGGAAGGATCAAAGCCACCGATAGTCGCGAAATACAGGAAACCGTTCTCATCAACATGCCGGATGAGGAAACCGAGCTCGTCGCAGTGAGCCTCAAGCATGACCCGGGGAGCGCCCTGCCCATTGAGCGAGGCGATCACGTTCCCGTGAATGTCGGTTCTGATCTCATCGGTGTAGAGCTTGACTTCCTCGCGGACAGTCGCCTGAGCGGGCTGCTCGAAGCCAGAAGGGCTAGGGCTAGAAATGAGGCGACGGAGAAAGGCCACACGTGACTCTTCCATAGAGAAACCTCCTCTAGAGAAATACGCATACAAGACATGCCACACCGGTACGGGCCGGAGGAGCATGTATAGCGGGTGCGAAAAGAACAGGTGTAAGAATATGGGTAAGCGACCCCAGGGGTCAGGGAGCTTCCTCAACTGCTCGATGATGAGCGGGAAGAGGTAGTATCTATAACCTCTGGGGTCGCTTTCTGCTGTCTTTAAGCGACCTAGCGAACAAATTGTTTGAGAATCTCTTCGACGCCAGGATGCTGGCGATTGAGACGCAGATCCTCGGCACCAGTTGGATCTGTTTGAACGAGCAATATACCCTGCTGAATACACGCATTCAGCAATTCGCGGGCAGATTCTCGGGTAAGGCGACCACGAAAACGGTTCTTAGGATTGACGGGATCTCCGATAAAATTTGATACTCCTATAATCGTGCGCCACGACCAATGGCGATCGATGTAATCAAGGAATTGTAAGAACTGAGGATCGAGTACATCGATTGGTGGCGCTCCATAAGGAGATTGTTGGAACTGAGACCCACCCATAGAATAGTTGATAGCAGGCATAGCACCTGTATTACCAGTAGAGAAATTGGGTACGGGAAGAGCACCTGTATTACCAGAGATACCACTTGAACCTGAGCCACCTGGAACCAAAGGTACAAATTGATTGGCGCTGCTTATAAGATCTCGGCTGACGGTTCCTGGAATACCAACGACTATAACAGTTTTATTTAGACGTAACTTTAAACGAGCACTAATACGAGTGAAATCTTTATCACCGGTCATCAAAACGAAAGTAGTGATTGAAGGACGGTCAAAGACAGTTTCAATGATATCCATTAACATATTCAGGTCAACCGTGCTTTGCACCACCGTGCTCTGCACAATGGTATTGCCCGGAGTGATAGCAGGCATGTGACCAGTATTGCCTGAAGAATGCTGAGATGGATATCCTAACGGTCCGGTAATACTACTCTGCCCTAAAGGACCAGTAGGTTGATTAGAGTCACAAGAACGCTGATAGAAAGACTGACGATACAGGTCACGATTCTGGTAGTCAGAGCCATTCTCCTCTGGGCTTTGCTCGTCTCCCTGGAGGTTTGAATCATAATCCTGGGGAAGCGAGAGAGAGGGATCAGTATCCGCTGACCACCCATTCTGAGGGACGTAGTTCGGTTTAATTGCGGGAAGTGCCCCAGTGTTGCCGGACCACCCTCTTGAATCCGGAAGAAAGCCTGAAGAACCAAGAGATCCGGTGGGAGTCCCCGAGGTATGATGAACGGATCCCACACGTATGCGGTCTCGTTGCTTTGCCGGGCAGTCGACGCGATCGATCATCGCCGCGGTCAGGCTTCCTTTAAATGGCTCCGGTTGTCGAGACCAGTCCGCATAGGCACGCGCAACCATAACTGTCCCATAGCGACGGGCCACAGCTATTAATTCTTGTGGATCGGGTTCCCGTCGCTGAATATTTAGCATACTATAACGTATGTTCTCAAAATCAATGAATAAAGCAATATCTTCGGGCACAACCTTCTCCTCTCATTAGGAGAAACCGCGCAGGCCAAGATTTAAGATTGTTCAGGTGCTCGGACAACCTTGCAGTCAATCCTAATACTATGAGCATATCATACTTTATTTGCAAAGTCGAGAGGTCAAACTTTACTTTGCATCCCTGCTATGGTATATTTTTAAGTTAAGAAAGTACAATGAATAAAGAGTTTCTTGCATCATGGAGCGAACCAAATATCGGCTCGACGATACAATCTGTCCCGTTGCCCGCACTGCCGAAATTATCAGCGGGAAATGGACCCTTTTAATCATCCGGGATCTTGCCACCGGGGTAAAACGGTTTAATCAGTTAGAACGATCACTTTGCGGCATCAGTCCGAAGACTCTTTCGGAGCGTCTACGCTCATTGGAAGAGGAAGGAATCATCCTTCGTCGGACCTTCGCTGAAGTGCCGCCCCGTGTTGAATATTCTCTGACTGAGAAAGGGCAAGATCTTGTTGCTGTGATTGAATATATGCGTAGCTACGGGAAGAAATGGCTCTGTTAAGCTATTCTGACTCCCTACGAACTGTCGACCTCCCCTTCAAACTCGATGAGACAAGAACCGGAGGAGGACCCCCGGTTCTTCGATTAAACGCATGCAAAAGAGATGGATTTAACGAATGGACCCTACCAACGAACGATCATGATCTGCTAAAAATCGTCGGAGCAGGTCTGCACCTTCTGCGGTACTCTGCTCTGCTTCTGTTGGCTCCTCTTGTTTTTTCAGCAATTCATACAGACTGGCGACATCGTAGCGCATTTGTACCTGGAGTTGGCCGTCACTGTTAAACCCCTCAACGAAGAGGCCATCTTCTTCCTCTCGAATCGCGAAGCTCTTCACACCAAGTTGGTCGAGGAGCTGCCCAATGGCATGCAGAATATTCGCATAACTAAACGTGGCCGGCATTGAACCCTCCCTAAATATTCGGAGACTGTGAGTGTATTACGATCAGACACCATTGTCAGACCGTTAGCAAACAACGGAGGGACACACTTGTTCTTCTGCCCATAAAGAAGCTGTGGAAGAACGCGTGCATCCTTTTCTTTCTATTCCCTTACGGGATAACTCAGTGAACGCTGTCAGACACGCGTTACTGAGATGAATATGCACATTGATTTCCATTCATGTGGAGGATATGACACTTTCCCTTCCTATGTCAAGGTGTGTCTTCTTTCCACCACCATCTCTATTGATGATTCGCCTGTTCCATGCTTCACCACCACACTCCGAATATTGTATCATTACGTTTTATGAACGTCAAGTTTATCTTTTCGCGCCAGTTCCACTAACAACTTTTGTGGATGCGGTTGCGGAGGCTAATTGTTCATGCTGGGGTGCATTCAGAATCTCGATGGCTTTTAAGCGCCAGAAACGGGCACTCGCTGGCCTTTTCAGGGAGAGGTATTCTGCCAATGCCTCGTCTGTCATGTTTGGTTGTGTTTTTAGCGCTTCTATTGTCATTTGCAATTTATCCGGGGCGCTATCCATATGAATCGAGACGACGGGCTGTTCTTTCTCACGATGTGACTTGCTCTTCTCTTCAACTGCAACAAAATGGCCGGTGATGGGGCGGTTAGGCTCCAGGTCGTCGGTGCTGGATGCCATTTCCACCGCTGTTTTGCCACTCAAAAGATCTGCTGCGGTCAGGCGTGAGCCGCTGGAGAGGGCACGTCGCAGACTGGCAATCGGAAGGTGGGGTTCCTGTCGGCCTGGCAATCCGGCAAAGGTCTTCTTCCGTTTTTCCTCGGCCGCGCTTTCCGTGATTGTCTCTGCCATCATTGTGTACACAATGCCCAGGAGCGGAAAGGAGCTGGCCATAAATGGGAACACATGGGCAAGCCAGGGGGCGGTACTCTCCGCTGCACTGAGCATGTTGGTGTTATGAAATTGCTTGGCATAGGCCCAGTTAACTGCCCACGAGAACACGGTGCAGAGCAAGATGAGAAGCCAATGTTGCCAGACTGCACGCCAGGTACGATATTTGCGATAACGCTGGAAGGCTGTCCAGGAGAGCAGGTAGACCGTGACATCAATACTGATGGCAATCGCGTAGCTGACTGCCCACCACCAGACACCTTCAGGGCCGTTTGAAGGCTCAAAGGAGGCGAAGAAGTAGGCCACATGAGGGATAGAGGCCGCGAGAAAGACCGCAAAAGCAGTCCAGAAAAAGTATTTCATAAAACCCTTCCACTTCTGGAGCCCCCTGCCTTGAGGCATGGGAAGGAAAGAGTGAACCCCTTTCCTCTGGTAAACCTCGCTCGTTCGAGCCACTGTTTGCGAGGATATCGGCCTCGTCAATCTCTATGATTGTGACTCTTGAGGCCGGTCAGGTTTGGACTTGTGCACACAAGTCCCCGCCTTCAGGCGTGGGGTTCCTGACTAACATACCGGTCCCTTTCACACTAACAAACCCACAGTGTGCGAAAAACAATACAAATATATTATAGATGAAGCGTCGCGGTTTCATGCGCATTTCTCGTGTGCATGCGCGTCGATTTGGTACTATCAGGCTAATATGCAGATCCCCTTGCTGCTCTTTTGAAAATTCGGCGAAAAAACTGTTGACAAGGAATGAAAAGTGTGGCATTATTATCCTCGCGCCGCTGAGAGCGGAGCGAAAACAGAAAATCAGAGCACACTTACAACTGAAAATAGTAGTTACTTCAATTTTGCTGAAAAGGTCATCGGTCTGCATCCAGGAGGACGCAGTCCGAAGGACCACGAACACCTCATCATCAAGAGAGCACAGATTGCACACAAGCGCACAAGAGTACGAGGTGGATGCCCAGGTGCCAAACGCCGATGAAGGACGCGGAGACCGGCGAAACGTTCAGGGGGAGCTGCATCCAAGCGATGAGCCCTGAGAATCCGAATGGGGCAACCCATCCAGAGTGATGTCTGGATACCCCTTGCTGAACCCATAGGCAAGGTGGAGGGCAGTGGGTGAACTGAAACATCTCAGTAACCCGACGAAAAGAAATCAACCGAGATTCCCGTAGTAGTGGCGAGCGAACCGGGAAGAGCCCAAACCATTCGTTCTTCGGAACGGGTGGGGTTGTAGGACCTGCACTCCCTTGCACAATCGCTACTCGAACAGGCTGGAACGCCTGACCGGAGCGGGTGAGAGTCCCGTAGAGAACGGCGGCGGTGCAAGCGCAGGGATCCTGAGTACCACGAGGCACGTGAAACCTTGTGGGAAGCTGGGGGGACCACCCTCCAAGGCTAAACACGTTTGGCAACCGATAGTGAACCAGTACCGTGAGGGAAAGGTGAAAAGCACCCCGAGAGGGGGATGAAAGAGACCCTGAAACCACGTACTCACAAGCTGTCAGAGGTCACTGTCCTCAAGGAGGACCAAGGACTGATGGCGTGCCTTTTGTAGAATGATCCGGCGAGTGGTTCGTTGTCGCAGGTTAACCTTCGGTAAAGAAGGGGAGCCAGAGGGAAACCGAGTCTGAAGAGGGCGCAGTGTGTGGCAAGGAACCGACCCGAAACCGTGTGAGCTACCCATGAGCAGAGTGAAGCGAATGTGAAAGTTCGTCGAGGCTCGCACCCACCAGTGTTGCAAAACTGGGGGAGGACTTGTGGGTAGGGGTGAAATGCCAATCGAACACGGAGATAGCTGGTTCTCCCCGAAATGCATTGAGGTGCAGCCACAGGCAAGAACCCTCGTGGAGGTAGAGCACTGAATGGGCTAGGGGCCAAGTGCTGGTTACCAAACCCAATCAAACTCCGAATGCCACGAGTGCGTCCCTGTGAGTGAGACGGCGGGGGCTAAGCTTCGTCGTCAAAAGGGAAACAGCCCGGACCACCAGCTAAGGTCTCTAAAAGATGCTCAGTGTGAAAGGGAGTCAGTGCGCAATAACAGCCAGGATGTTGGCTTAGAAGCAGCCATCATTGAAAGAGTGCGTAATAGCTCACTGGTCGAGTGAACTGGCACCGACAACGTACCGAGGCTCAAGCATCTTACCGAAGCTGTGGATTGATCTCTTATGAGATCAATGGTAGGGGAGCGTTCTTGACCAGAGAAGCCAGACCGTGAGGACTGGTGGAGGGAAAAGAAGTGAGAATGCCGGAATGAGTAGCGTTATATCTGTGAGAACCAGATACACCGAATGCCTGAGGGTTCCTGGGCAACGTCAATCGTCCCAGGGTTAGTCGGGACCTAAGCCGAGGGCGTTAAGCCGTAGGCGATGGAGAGCAGGTAGGACAATCCTGCACCAGAGCAGATCGTTTGAGTGAAGGGGGGACGCGGTCAGGAAGGTGAGCCCGTCGAATGGACAGGACGGGTGCCCTGTCTGAAGCGCGTGGACGAGGAAAATCCCGGCCACAGCGAGCGTGACAGCAGGGCCGAGCGCCCGAAGAGGGTGCGGAAGTCATCGGCCCCCATGCCGCCAAGAAAAGCCTCTAGCGAGATCGAGCTCTGCCCGTACCGCAAACCGACACAGGTAGGCAGGGAGACGTCTCTCCAGGTGATCGAGGGAGCCTCTGCTAAGGAACTCGGCAAAATGACCCCGTACCTTTGGAAGAAGGGGGGCCTGAGTAGCTTTCGTGCTGAGAGGCACGGGGGTGAGCAGGCTGCAAGAAATGGGCCCAACCGACTGTTTACCAAAAACACAGGTCTCTGCGAACGCGAAAGCGGAAGTATAGGGGCTGACTCCTGCCCAGTGCCGGAAGGTTACGAGGAGTGGTGAGCGTAGCCATGAATCTAAGCCCCGGTGAACGGCGGCCGTAACTATAACGGTCCTAAGGTAGCGAAATTCCTTGTCGGGTAAGTTCCGACCCGCACGAAAGGAGCAACGAGTTGGGCACTGTCTCGGCAGAGGACTCGGCGAAATTGAAGTACCCGTGAAGATGCGGGTTTCCCACGACAGGACAAAAAGACCCCGTGGAGCTTTACTACACCTTGGCCTGGAAACGAGGCAGGACGTGCGTAGGATAGGTGGGAGCCGGAGAACCCTTCCTTGTGGGGGAGGGGGAGGCAGCAGTGAAATACCACTCTCGTTGTGTTTTGTTTCTCACGCGTGAGCCATAAGCTGGCATGCGGACAGGGTCAGGCGGGTAGTTTGACTGGGGCGGTCGCCTCCCAAAGGGTAACGGAGGCGTCCAAAGGTTCCCTCAGGGTGGATGGACATCACCCGAAGAGAGTGCAAAGGCAGAAGGGAGCTTGACTGCGAGGCAGACAGGCCGAGCAGGGACGAAAGTCGGGCTTAGTGATCCCACATTCCCGAGTGGAAGGAGTGTGGCTTAACGGATAAAAGCTACCCCGGGGATAACAGGCTGATCCTGCCCAAGAGTTCACATCGACGGCAGGGTTTGGCACCTCGATGTCGGCTCGTCGCATCCTGGGGCTGGAGTAGGTCCCAAGGGTTGGGCTGTTCGCCCATGAAAGCGGCACGCGAGCTGGGTTCAGAACGTCGCGAGACAGTTCGGTCTCTATCCGTCGTGGGCGCAGGAAGATTGAGGGGAGTCATCTTCAGTACGAGAGGACCGAGATGGCTTGACCGCTGGTGCGTCAGTTGGCCTGCCTGGGCCAGAGCTGAGTAGCTACGTCAAGAAAGGAGAAGCGCTGAAAGCATCTAAGCGCGAAGCCGACCCCAAGAAGAGTCTTCCCGCTCTCTCTGAGAGGAGGGAGCCAAGACCCCAGAAAGAAGATCTGGTAGATAGACCGTGCGTGGACGTCTGGTAACAGGCGAAGCGGAACGGGACTAATAGTCGAACGGCTTGTTGAATCGTAGCCTCGCAGGTGAGGGGAGGTGGTGCAGAGGAAGGTGCCCGAGCGGGTGCAGCATCGATGACAGTTCGGCAAAATTGAGGTAACTACTTTTTCAGGTGTAGTAAAGTTTCTAAAAACGATGAACCATATGTCATCGCCTTTAGATACTGCGCATGTGATAACTGACAATTGCCACCCTACAAAAACGTAGCGGTGGTTTTTTGTTGTGTACAAAGAACAAAGGCGCTTCCTCCTTATTAAGAGGAAGCCACCAGTTCCGTGAGAGCACAACGGATCTCTTTTTGCACCTCACTATCTTCCTCTGTCTGCATGCATTCCTGCAAGGCATTGGTTGCCTGCTCGCCTCCGATTTGGCCAAGTGCCCAGGCGGCGTGACCTCTGATTAACGGCTCATCATCATGCAACGCCTTGATCAGCGCCGGGACTGCCTGTGGATCTCTGATATTGCCTAGCGCTACACAAACGTTGCGCAATAAGCCGCGGCGCTTGGTTCGTTTAATAGGGCTTCGACGAAAACGCTCACGAAACTCTTCCTCACTCAGCTCAAGCAGTGGGAGGAGTTCAGGCGTACTGCCGACTGTCGGACGTACGCGATACTCCTGATGTGGCTGGAATGGGCCGCTCTTTCTGCGGGTGATGCTATCAACTGCGATCATCTGTTTCTGCCCTTCCTGACGAACACCTAGTCGTCGCTCTGCTACTTTATTAACCGGGCAGACTTCCTGGCAGATATCACAGCCAAAGATCCATGTCCCCATAAGCGGACGCAGTTCTAAGGGAATGCTGCCCCGTAGCTCAATTGTCAGAAACGAGATACAGCGGGTGTTATCCAGTTCATAGGGGTTGGGAAGCGCGCCGGTCGGGCAGGCATGCAAACAGATCTCACAGTTTCCGCAGTTCGCCTTGAGCGGCTCGTCTGGGGTCAGAGGCAAATTCGTGACGATCTCAGCGAGAAAGAGCCATGAGCCCCAACCGTGGGTAAGGATGTTGGTGTTTTTGCCATACCAGCCAAGCCCGGCCCGTTGGGCCACCGCACGATCAACCATGCGTCCAGTATCGACAAAGAGGCGCGTTTCAAAATCCTCCCGCGAGACCTCTGAACGAGCGTATTCGCGCAGCCATTCGGCAAACTGCTTGAGTTTGGGCTTTATGATATCGTGATAGTCATCTCCCCAGGCATAGCGAGCGATTCGTCCTCGGGGTGTGCCTTCATGTGCATCTTCAGGCATCTCCGTCAGGTAGACCATGCCCAGAGAGATAATAGATTGCGCTGTAGGCAAAAGCGCTTCGGGATGACAGGAGACATCTGCCCTCTCGGCTGTGAACCAGGAGAGACCATCCATCAGGCCGCGTCCTATGCGCTCTTTGATGACCTTTTTAGCCTCTGGAAAGGGCTGTGCAGTTGTCACCCTTGCTATATCGAAACCAAGCGCGTATGCTTGTTCTTTGATAGTCTGTGTATCTAACATAGTGTTAATTCGTAATATCTCGTCGCCTGATGGCCCACCACGCTGGAAGAAGGAAGAGTGCCAGATAGAAGGCAACCACCAGGAGCGCGTGCAGGTCCGGAAACGGCGACGGCTGATTCCCGAAAAGGTACGATGAGCGATTCTGGATCAGTGCTGCGAGATTATTTGCCATAAAATAGCCCGGGAGTACTTCTAGAACTGCTCCTATGATACCATGAAAATTCGGGAGATTCAGGATGATACTCTGTATGGCGCTTTCCACGACCCACCAGACGAGCGCGCCTGCGACGCCTGCTGTGGTGGCTCTTCCCAGGGTTCCCAGACAGAGCGCAAGCATGCAGTAGGTAAAGGTATAGAGGATCGTGGCAAGAATATAGAGGAAGCAATTGAACAACCACGGCCCGGAGAGAAATGCAAGGCTCTGGGGAATGTTTGCCAGCATCGAAAGCACCACGCTTGAGAGAATACCAACCACAAAGAGAATGCCGACTCCCACTATGGCATAGATCAGGATTGCACCAACTTTCGCGAGGAAGAATTGTGTGCGTGTTGGCCCTCTGGTGAGCATCAGGCGCACAGTGCCTACGCTGTATTCGCCCCCGACAATTGTTCCAGCCAGAATAATAAAAAGGATAAGTTCAACAAGCTGGATGGTTTGAGTGACTCCTTCGATTGAGCCTGGCAGGCTGAGCAGGCTGGCATATTCCTGCAATCGGTGCTGTCTCTCCGCCTCTGCCAGATTCAGTTCTTCTCGGGTGGGTTCATGGTTCAAACAATCAATGGTTGTTTCGACGCTTGAACAGTCGGGCGGTAGCAGGTTTCGAGTTGGCGTATGAGCCAGAAAAATCGCCGGTCCCCCTTTAAAGGCAAAGCTGATGATCATAGAGAGGATACCGATAAGCAGCAGCACCTTTGACATGGGACGCCGTCGAAATTTATACAGTTCAACTCCGATTAAACGCAGCACCGTACTGAGATAATCTGCGCGTCCCATCACAACAGTATCCCGGCGAATGAGGGCTGGAGGATTGGTGCGAGCTGGTGGTTGTGCTGTCATACTTCTTCTTTCTTCCCTTCCCCTGATTTCTTTGAAGGAACGACGCGCTTGATAGGACCGCTCGCCAGGGCCTCCATGCCAGTATGGCCTGTGCCAGCTGTGGGGGTTGTCAGTTCCAGATAGAGATCTTCCAGACTGCCGATTCGCGGTTGTAGTTCGGCTGCGAAAAGCTGATGCCTTGCCAGATACGCATTGATTGCGGATGAATGACTTGCTGGCGCTTTCAGTATGAGCATGGTATCCTTTTCGGGCACTTGCTGGACGTAAGAAATCCAGTTCAAATCTTCTTGCCGGGCCTTTTCAAGGAGCTGAAGCGCTTGCTGGCACTCTTCTGCTGTGTTCAGGCGAAGCTCTATCTCTTCATTGCCCTGAAGCAGTTCATTGACATTTCCCTGCATAATCAGGTTCCCTTTTCGTAAAATGGCAACCCGATTACAGACCTGCTGCACCTCGTTCAGGATGTGGCTCGAAAGAAAGATTGTCTTTCCCAATGCCGCAAGGCGCTGAATCAGCCGCCGAATCTCAACCATACCCGCTGGGTCGAGTCCGTTTGTTGGCTCATCCAGTAGCACCAGTTCTGGGTCATGTAACAGAGCCGCAGCAATGCCGAGACGCTGTTTCATGCCTAACGAGTATTTGCGCAGCGGGAGCTTCTGATAAGCGCTCAGGTCAACGATGTCGAGCACTTCGGCAAGGCGGCGATCGTTTGACTTTCCCGACATCATCCCGGAGGCGGCCGCGGTCACACGCAGATTGTCGAGCGCGGAAAGGTAGGGATAAAAGACGGGCGTTTCAATAATCGCGCCGACCCGCTGCAAAATATCCGAGAGCTGAAGGGCGGTATCCATGCCAAAGAGGATGGCCCGGCCCGCTGTCGGGCGAATCAGGCCAAGTAGCATACGGATCGTCGTTGTTTTGCCGGAGCCATTTGGCCCGAGGAAACCGAAGACATCGCCTCGCATAACCTGCAAATGCAGATCGTTCACAGCAACAAGCTTCCCGAATGCTTTGGTTAATCTATCTGTCCGAATAATCACATCTCTATCGTAAAGGGATGACATAAGCTCTCTTTATAGCTCCTTGTCCCTGGAAAGCAGTACACACAATGTGTTGTGTGCTGACACTTTCTGACTAGCGGTTCGTTACGGTGTATGTGCCTAGTATGCATGGTTTCTTTGTTCCTGGCAAGTCATTCTTATGTCAAAAGGGCACAGAATGTAGAAGAATAAAAAGGAAAAGAAGGCGTGTGGCGTTACATGGTTCTTGTATATATCATCAGGAAAGAGATAGAATGCAGTTCACCGAGAAATAAGTATAAAAGGAGGGAGAACAAGAACTGTCCTCCCTGCTGCTATAAAGTGGGTTTTTAGTCGAGCATAGGAATCTGCACACCAAGCTCCCTGGCGCAGTCAATTGCTTCATCATAACCGGCATCGACATGGCGCATCACGCCGGTTCCGGGATCGTTGGTCAGCACACGTTTCAGGCGTGCGGCGGCCTCCGGTGTTCCATCAGCGACAATGACCTGTCCAGCATGAATGGAGTAGCCAATACCGACACCTCCGCCATGATGGAGTGAGACCCAGGTTGCGCCTGAAGCGGTGTTCAGCATCGCGTTGAGCAACGGCCAGTCCGCAATGGCATCGCTGCCGTCTTTCATCGCCTCCGTCTCACGATAGGGCGAAGCAACCGAACCACTATCAAGATGATCACGTCCGATAACAATAGGAGCCTTGACGATCCCTTTTGCGACCAGCTCATTGAATTTGAGCCCCGCCTTATCGCGTTCGCCATAACCAAGCCAGCAAATACGGGCGGGAAGGCCCTGGAAGTGAATCTTTTTCTGGGCCATCTTGAGCCAGCGATGCAGAGACTCATTTTCCGGGAAGAGCTCCATCAGCGCCTCATCGGTGCGGTAGATGTCCTCAGGATCGCCAGAGAGGGCGACCCAGCGGAATGGTCCCTTGCCGCGGCAGAAGAGAGGGCGAATATACGCAGGAACGAAGCCCGGAAAGTCCATTGCATGGTTCTCTCCGGCCTCCAATGCCTGACCACGCAGATTGTTGCCATAGTCAAAGACAACAGCGCCGCGCTTTTGCATTTCCAGCATGGCCTGTACGTGAGTGACCATAGAGGCGCGAGACAGCTTGATATACTCCTGTGGATCGCGTTCGCGCAGCTTATTTGCCTCTTCGAGCGTGTAGCCAGCGGGAATATAGCCATTGAGTGCGTCGTGAGCCGACGTTTGGTCAGTTACCATATCCGGGATGATCCCCCGACGAACCAGTTCAGGATAAATTTCAGCGGCATTCCCAATCAGGCCGATAGAGAGTGGCTGCCCCTGGCCGCAGGCTTCGCGAACCTGGTTCAGCGCCTCATCGAGTGTGCTTGCAATCTCGTCACAATAGCCTGTTTCGAGACGACGGCGGATACGGCTTTCGTCGACCTCTACGGCCAGACAGACGCCCCCATTCATTGTGCAGGCAAGTGGCTGAGCGCCACCCATACCGCCGAGGCCTGCGGTGAGGACAAACTTCCCTTTAAGCGATCCTCCAAAATGGCGGCGTGCGGCTTCAGCAAAGGTCTCATAGGTACCCTGCACAATGCCCTGAGAGCCAATATAGATCCATGATCCCGCAGTCATCTGACCGTACATTGTCAGGCCAAGCGCCTCAAGACGGCGGAACTCATCCCAGTTGGCCCAATGGGGGACGAGGTTTGAGTTAGCAATCAGCACACGGGGCGCATCGGGGTGAGTGCGAAAAATACCAACCGGTTTCCCGGATTGAACGAGGAGAGTTTCATCATTCTCAAGTTGCTGGAGGGAACGTACTATAGCATCGAAGGCCGCCCAGGAACGAGCGGCGCGTCCCGCTCCTCCGTAGACCACGAGATCATCAGGGCGCTCCGCGACCTCCGGGTCCAGGTTATTCATGAGCATGCGCAAGGCAGCTTCCTGCTGCCAGCCTTTACAGCTCAGAGTGGTGCCGCGAGGCGCGTGTACCGTACGTGGTCCTGACGTCTTCGGCGTCTTTGCTGAAGATGCCTGTCCATTATTGGGCATAGCTTTCTGTTCCTTTCTTCTGGATGGATTGTAAAATGCGAAGTCTGTAATGAGTATACCGTATCCGGGCGCGATGGGCCATGCCGAAGAAGGAATCTCCGTCAGAGGTAAGCCAGGGCTATTGTTGTTCTCGCATTGGTCTCTCGGAATACCTTTTTGCTGCCTGCTTCTACCTTGTTTGGTCTTAACGCCGTATGCTATAATCTGACGAGGAAAAGTAGCTCTGCATGTGCTTATAACGTACCGAAAATAGAAGCAATTATTGATTCTGTGCAGTGCCTGTTACACTGCGAAATCTATTTAGCAATAAACAAAGGGGCCGCCCGCGAGGGGTAGGCCTTCATGTCTCCCCTGTTGCACGTGCTCAGACCGTAGCTAAGAGGGTAGAAGCGCAGGTTGCTCAGGAAAGGACTTAGCTCTATGATTGATCCCGATAGCGAATTGGAACCCAGGTATCAATCTGTAATTACAACGCCAGATTGGTATCAAACAAATATACCGTGTCAGGTTGGCTGTCCAGCACATACGGACGTCGCCACCTATATCGGCCTGATCTCTCAGGCCCGCTTTGACGAAGCCTATCTTTTGAACCGCAGAGCGAACGTCGTACCCGGTGTCCTCGGTCGTACCTGTGCGCGTCCCTGTGAGCCGGTGTGTCGTCGTAACAAGGTTGATGGAAAACCGATCGCGATCTGCTGGCTGAAGCGTGCAGCAGCCGACCATCGCGAATATCGCCATCATGCCGATCCTCCTCCTATTACGAAAGATAAAAAGGTTGCGATTGTTGGCGCCGGCTCGGCTGGTCTGGCCTGTGCCCGCGATCTGCGTGAAATGGGCTATCCAGTCACCATTTATGAGCAGTATCCGGTCGCTGGCGGCGTGATGATCAACGGTATTCCTGTATGGCGCTTGCCGCGTGAGATCACTCGCGAGGAGTGTGACGAGTACATGGAGGATCTGGGTGTTGAGGTGAAATACAATACCCGGGTTGGCCGTGACGTTCAGTTGACTGATCTGCTGAAAGAATATGATGCGGTCTTTATCGGTGCTGGCTGTTACATCCCGAACCCGATGACCGGCCCTGATGGGAAAGTGGTGAAAGGCGCAGACCTCTTCGGCGTCGAAGACGGCATTAAGCTGCTGGATAAGACGAACTTCGGTGAGCCTGCCTTTATCGGCAAGCGGGTGGCCATTATCGGTGCTGGCTTTACGGCTATGGACTGCTGCCGTACCGCGATTCGCTTTGGTGCGGAGAAGGTCTACGTTATGTATCGCCGCTCCGAAGAAGAGCAGCCCGCCGATGAGTACGAGGTTGATGAGGCGAAGCTGGAAGGCGTTGAGTTCCAGTACCTCGTTTCGCAGACCGAAGTCACCTCAAAGGATGGTGTCCATGTCAGTGGCATTCGCTTTATCCGTAACAAGCTTGGTGACCCCGATGCCAGCGGTCGCCGCCGCCCGGTTCCAATCCCTGGAACCGAGTTTGAGATTGAGGTTGATACGGTGGTGCCCTGTTTCGGTCAGTATAGCGACACCTCCTGGCTTCAGGCCGAGGAACTCGGGCTTGAGGTGAACAAATGGGGCGTGCCGTTGATCGATTATGAGACCTGGATGACAAGCCACCCTGGCCTCTTCGCCGGCGGTGACTACACTCAGGGCGCTCGTAACCTGATTTCCGCGATCGGTGACGGACGCGATGCTGCTGGTGCGATTAACCGCTATCTTGGTGGTGAGGATATCCCGGCTGAACCTCCAGTCGAGATTGAGCTACCCGACTATCGCCGTGGTATGGTCGACAACTATGAGTCCATTCCACATCAGCTAATTCCTTCGCTGCCGTTGAAGGATCGCTACAGCCATACACGCGAAACCGAAATCGGTTACTCCCCAGAGGAGGCTGTGGTACAGGCGAGACGCTGTTTGCAGTGTCAGTTGAATATTATGATCGACCCCTCGATCTGTATTCTCTGTTCTGGCTGTGTCGATATCTGTCCCTATGACTGTATCAGCATGGAAGGCCTCTCGCGCGTGGTGAAGGGCGATCCGATGCATCAGGGAACCGAGACCTGGCGCGGTGGTGCCGATATGATCATCGATGAAGAGAAGTGTATCCGGTGTGGCCTCTGTGTTGTGCGCTGCCCGACAGATGCAATCTCTATGATCCAGTTCGAGGTCTCCAGCCCGAACAAGCGTTGGAGTGTCTCCAAGATCCCGGTACTCAATGTCTAAAAGAAGAATGCGCGGGAAAGGGTGCTTCTCTCTTGAGAAGTGCCCTTTCTTTGTCTGAAATGAGGGTGCGTAATGGATCTGAAACGCCTGAGTAAAACAATCTCATACGCTTTGCGACACCATCCCGATGAGTTTGGCTTACAGCTTGATGTGCAAGGGTGGGTCTCGCTGGATGCTTTGCTTGCGGCGCTGCGAAAGAGACGTGCGGAATGGCGCCATATCGGAGAAGATACTATACATATGGTGATGGCGAACGCGGATAAGCAACGCTTCGAGCTTCGAGATGGCAGGATCAGAGCGTATTATGGCCATTCCCTCCCCGCGAAAATACAGCGTGAAGCGGCTCCTCCTCCCACACTGCTCTATCACGGGACAACTCCCGAAGCGGCTCGTATCATTCAGGTACAGGGCTTGCGTCCAATGAGAAGGCAGTATGTTCACCTCTCCGAGGAGCGTGAGACTGCTCGCATGGTGGCGCTCCGCCGTACCTCTACCCCGGTGCTGCTTGTGGTGCGCTCACGAGCGGCCTATGAAGATGGAATCTTCTTTGCACCTGGCAATGACGCTATCTGGCTCTCCGATCCGATCCCGGCACGTTATCTTGAATTTCCTCCTGAAGCCCGGAAACAGAGAGCCTGATGGCGCTTATTTGACGATCTGGATGTGCTCTTTCATATAGTTAAGTACGACGCGATCAATGTGCTGATCTTTGAACCAGCGTTCCTCAAGATTCTCACGTCCAATATAATGCTCGAATGCTTCCTGTGTCGCCTGATCATAGACGCCAGTAAGCTCACCGTGATAATCGCCAGTGGCCTGTAACATGATTTGAAGCTGATGGGCAATCGTCTGGTCAATGGGAAGGATATCGGCAGGATCAGGAGGGAAAAGATAAAGTTTATGCAACTGAAGCAGGCGCTTGAGCTCTTCAATTGGAGTGGGGTGATCGTCAACGCGGAGATCGATAAAGCGATCGTTAAAACCGCCATAGCCGCCTTTTTCTCGCACGACCAGCAAGGCGGCTGATTGTTGGCCGCGGCTGTCTCCTCCGGCAGCCTGACCCGCGGCCAGGGCCGCAAGCAGTCGATCGCAGAGCAGACCTTCAGTTGTTTCAAAGGTATGAGCCATCGCAAGCACGGTCTCTTCGCTGACAAGAATATTACCCTGACAGGCGTAGTGCTCGCCTGTTTTGCCGCCTGCCCAGGAAAAACAATGTTCACCGGTGAAGGTCACTGGTGTGCCGGTTGCTCCCACAATGCCGACCTGTCGTTCAGCGGCGTCCGCATCGCGCTGGAGAAGCTGTTCCAGCGTTTCCTGAGGAGAAAGACCGCTTTCCAGCAAGGCCAGTCCCTCCGGTCCATAGCTGGTGTTCGCAAAAGCCTGGGTGGCAATGGCTCCTACTCCTGCTTTTGCCCAGGGAACAACGGAACCAACGGCGAGAAAGCGTGATTGAACAGCTATCCCTAGCTCGCCAGTTTGAGGATCACGGGCAACAATTGAGTATGTCATTTACGAAAACCCCCCATGTACGAAATAAGAATATGGTGCTATTATAGCATGCAAATATAGAAAGAGATACAGGAAGAAGGGAGATCATAGCAGGACGTTTGTTCTTAATACACAGCACCGCCTATACATTCGGGTTCTCTCCGTGTGTCTGGCCCAATTGGGGGGAGTGATGCAGGCGGAAAAAACAGGAAAGTACTCGATTTTTAGAACCGGATGCTCAATTTCGTGGATAGAAACTCTTGACTTTTGTCTATCTTTTACGCAAAATTGAAAAAAGCCTTTTTCCATGAGAGATATACATCTTGATCGACGTATATACATGGAAAGGCGAGTGTACCATTGGATCAGGTATATCTTCGACTTTTCCTCCTCCTCGGCAGGTCTTAAGTAGTCTGGGTGGTTCTTTTCAGGGGCGGACTTGCCCGAAAGTCAAGATGTACACAGGTCTTCGAGGAGCGAAGATGGTGCGACATGATTGGTCAGATGATGACCTTGCCCGACGGCTGTATGAACGTGACCCGGACGCTTTGGAAACTCTCATCTCCCGGTATTCGCGTGAAGTGTTTTATTTTATCCGTATCGTCTTAGACGGTATCGGCGTCGCTCAGGACGCAGAGGAATGTGTCAATGACCTCTTTGTCGCCGTCTGGCAGGAGATTGATACCTTCGATGCCAGCCGCGGCACACTGCGTACCTGGTTGACCATGCGGGCGAAGTATATCGCCCTGGATCGTCGACGTCAACTCTGTCGACGACAGGCCCATAATTTGCAATCGGCTGATGAGAATCGTCAATGGAACTCGTCAGATGGCGGTGGCCGTAAGTCTTCTGGTTGGGGCTATGAACACGAGAGCAGAGTGGCTCTTCCCCCACATCCTGAAGCCAGTATGGAACATCTGCTAGAGCAAAGTGAAAGGCGCGAAGAACTGCGCCTTGCCTTGGCGACGTTGCCTGAGCTGGACCGCTACTTGATCTATCAGCGGTATTTCAGATTCGCCAGTACCGAGGAACTGGCTGCCAAGACCGGACTGACCCGGCATGCAGTAGATACTCGTCTCTGGCGAGCGCGGAAAAGCTTACGTGAGGCGCTCAAGGAGCATGCACATGAGTATGAGCGAATTTGACAGACGATTGCACAACGACGATGACGCCTGGCTTGATTCGTGCCTGCGGGCTCAGGGACTTCCTGAGGACTTTTCAGAAGAAGACCTTGCTTTTGCCCGAGAATTGGGCACGCTCTTTCCTGCTGATCAGGATGAATTGCCTCCCTATTTTGCTCAAACACTGTTGGATGCCGATAATACCAGGTATCAGGAGGCACCCAGGGGGTTAGAGCAAAGAACACAAGCGCGTGTCTTCCGTCGATTAAAGTTGCGACGTCGACTCTTTCGCTCTGCTAAACGAAACAGGTGGCGGCTTCCTTCGTTGCTTCCACCCCTTCATCTCCATCGCTCTCTGGTCGCCTTTGGGATGGCCTGTCTGTTATTTATGCTGGTATCAATGCTTGCTACCGGCAATGCCTTTGCGAATGGCTTACTCTTTCTATTTGTTGGTCCTCACACCGGCGTGGTTCAGTCTCACACTCCTCAAACGGAGGTATCACATCAATCAGAACATAAGACAACTGATGAACCCGAACATCTCAGTCTGCCTGACGTGCAGCGGTTACTCCACTTCCCTTTCTATTATGCTTTTGAATGGCCACCCAATTTCCACACCGAAAGCGTGAGTTTAATTCAGCGACCCGGGCAGGAGTGGACTGATGGTCCGATCCTGAAACTGGTGGCAACGTATAACCGCCCGGGCATCAAGCCACATGGCGTGGGTGAAATTGCCATCTGGCAATTTAAGCCCCGTGTCAAGGTGGTACAAAGTGTCTCGCTTGGCTCGGTTCACGAGCTAAAGGTGGGCCCTGATGGCAAAGCCGCTATTATTGTGAATGGCAAATGGATGCCCTTGCAGGACTCTAATGCTCATAAATGGGTATATAACGGATATTCCGAGCTTATTTTTGAAAAAAATGGAGTCATTTTCTGGATTCAGGGCGACGTTCGTGATGGAGTAACCCAGGATCGATTGGTCTCGATTGCAGAGAACTTAAAGCCGTTCGATGTTGAGGCGGCTTTGCGGTACAACGCTCCCTTCAATCATATCTGGCAGACCTTTGATTATCCATCCTGGATGCAAAACGCACAACTGGTTGATTCGGATAGTTCTGACGGTCCGTATTTGATTGTCCCACCGCCAGACTATCCACCGTACCCTTCTAACAGGGTCCGCTAATATCCTTTCAAGGGAATGCATGCGATCAGGACGCCATGTAGCAATGGCGTCCTTTTTGTATGTATAGTGAGAGCAACGATTGTTGTTGGCTCTTTTCTCATGGAGGAGGTCTTAGCGTGCATTGCTCTCTCTGGCAGAAACTCTTCTCGCTTGGGCTTCTGCTCGGGGTTCTTGTGGGTGTATCCGCCTGCATGGACCCGCCTCCCTATACGCCCTCACCTGTCTCTTCTCCCTTGTTGGGCTCTTATACGGCTACTCCTGCTCCCGCTCGGACCGGAGAAGTGACGGTTGGGACGCTTGATGCTCCCGCAGCGCCGAATCCACTTTTTGCCAGTACTGCTGGTGATTTCACGCTGAATTCCGCTCTCTGGGGACGCCCCGTGGTATTTGATCGGCAGTTTCATGTTCTCCCCGACCAATTGCTTGAAGTGCCGCTGCCAGAAAATGGGGGCGTACAGGATGGCGGTAAAAAGGTCATTCTGCATCTGCGGCGGGACCTGTTCTGGTCAGATGGCGAGCCTATTGTGGCGGGCGATTTTCGTTTCTGGTGGCGCCTGAATCAACAGCGGGAGACGGGTGCCACCATCACTGGTGGTTATGATATGATCGCGGACATCGAGACGCCCGATCGGTATACGGTTGTGTTACACCTGAAGCGCCCGTTCGGCCCCTACCTTTTTTATCTTCCCTATGCCGCCCCTGAACATGTGTGGGGCAAGCTCCCCCCGATCGAGTTACAGAATACCAAAACCGTGATTCAGTATCCGGCAGTGACCAGCGGACCCTATAAGCTGGATCATGTTGAAGGGACGGAACGCTATGTGCTGGTTCCCCATGAGCGATATGCGTCTTCGACCTTTCATGGTCCCTATCTCAGGCGCCTGATCTATCAGGTATACTCTGATGAGGCTGCCATGCAGAGAGCGCTTCAGGCTGGCACGGTGACGGTCATTCAGGGCGCATTGTCGCCGGGCGGCGCACAGATGCAGCAGATGACGATACGGGCAGCCTCGTATGAACACCTTGATTTTAACCTGGAAAAGCCATTGTTGCAGGATCTTCGAGTCCGGAAAGCGCTTCAGGCCGCGCTGGATGTCTGTTCATTGCTTCAGAAGCAGCTCAAACAGAACGATTGTACACGGCGGGTGAACCAGGTTGAGCCGCCCCCCTCTCTCTATGCTGATCCATCATTACCAGGCGTGCCATACAATCAGCAAGGCGCGCTCCATTTACTGGCTGAAAGTGGTTGGAAACAAGGTCCAGACGGCCTGCTCCGGCGGGGAGAGGAAACGCTGTCATTGCGCCTGGTGACGACGTCGCAGCGCAGGCCGCTTGTAGAGACCATCAAGCAGGCTTTTCGGGCGATCGGTATTCAGCTTGAGCCGGTTTATGTCAGTGCGGGGAAGCTATTCGGTGGGTTAACGCGGGGCGGTGTGCTGGCAAGCGGGGCCTTTGATCTGGCGCTCTTTGCCTCTTCTCTCGGGCCAGAACCCGACGATCAGTATGCGGTCTTTCATTCGTCACAGGTTCCCTCAGTACAGCATCCAGAGGCGCTGAATTATGGACGTGTACGCGATGCAGAGCTTGATGCGGCGCTTGAGCAGGGACGCGCCGCGATAACCTTTCAGGCGAGGAAGGCGGCCTATCAGCGCTTTCTCCATCGTGTCGCCGAGCAGGTCTATACGGTTCCGCTCTATAGCGAAGAGAACAGAATGCTTGTGCGCATGGGAACCAGAAACGTAATGCCGCACGCAGATCCTGTTCTCAATTTGTGGAATATTGCAGATTGGTGGGTAGATTCTAACTGAGATTTAACCGGACCCGTGTATAACTACTAACGGACAGCAAACAGGGCCTACGATGTCGCAGCAATAAACAATTTTGTCACATTTTGCTTATTGCTGCGATATCTTTTAGTGGAGAGTGTTGTTGGACAAGCCATCCAAGTTATGGGGGTTGATGTTAAGAAGTGGTGCGGGTCTACAGTGGGGGCTCTGATGGTGGGTATCCTGGATCGCTTTTTTATGGCTGCAACCTTTATCCGGCTTGCGACGTAAAACACTATGAGTAGCTGAAACAAACTGGCGCTATTAGTTGTTGAGGGGACTCCCGGATACCAGCAGGATGGTGTGAGATGCTACACGCTGTTACTGGACAATATCCCTTGTCATCTGGTATGCTATGGGTAGTCATAGGGATACGTCTGAATAATGGATGAATTCATATGTTCTCCATTTCAGACACTTCGTTGGCAATGTTGACGATGAAGTAGATCCCGACCTCAAAGGAGAGGAATATGAAGCAAATGCTTTCCAAGACACGTTCTCGTGGTCTCCCTAACCTCCGTATCCTGCGTCAGCGTAGAGGTTTGAGCCTCGGTCAGTTGGCCGATCTTACTGGCTTACGCCGGGATACTATTACTTCCCTTGAAACCGGTCGCGTACAGGCACAGCCCTATCATCTGCGGATGTTGGCTCGTGTGCTCGAAGTTCCGACCTTTGAGTTAGTCTCTTTGTCTCGTTCTATTTCATGACACCCGATGTTGAACGTCACTTGAAGCGAACGAGTGGGGGGTTCCCCCTATAGAAACAATCAAGTTGAGTACCCGATAAAAGGGCATCCTCTCCTGAGGAGCCCTGAGCAATTATATATATCATTTACATCCTCTTTGTGGTAATCACGGTTTGCTAACAGGCTGCATTGGATGGAAGCGGGGAAGCATAAACGCAGGTGTGGAACCGGGAAGCTGGTGGTGAACAGGTGCGGTTTATGGAATGGGCAGCCCGGGGCAATGCCGCTTCTATTCCCCCTTCCTGCTCACCTTGACGTCTCTCTCTGCCCGGTGCTATACTTTAATTGATCGAACAATTAACAACCTGGAGCGGCGCAAATGGCGAGAACACCAAAAGTTGTTGAAGATAGACGCGAACAAATTATAGATGCTGCAATGAATGTCTTTGCTCACAAGGGCTATAGCCGGGCAACCAACAAGGACATTGCCCTCGAAGCTGGCATTACGCCCGGGCTGATTTATCATTACTTCGAGAGTAAAGAGGCGTTATTGCAGGCGATTATCAATGAGCGTTCTCCCTTGCGCGTTGTTCGGGCGACCTCTCCTACAGAGCTTGAGCAGCCGCCCGAGGTGTTTTTGCGGTCGCTGCTGCTGAATGTGTTGCATATCATTGAGGGCGAGCAGTTTATCAAGATTGTGCGAACGGTGTTACCGGAAATACTCTATAACCCGGCCATGCAGCCGGTTGGCTCTGGCATTATTGATGAGGAGATCACTTTTTTAAGCTCTTATTTTGAGCGGCAAATGAGCATTGGGAAGATCCGCAAAGCAGATCCACGTCTGGCTGCTCAAACGTTGATGGGGTGTGTTATAGGCTCAGTATTGCGGCGCCACATTTTTCACGATCCCCAGGCGCTCCAATATACGCGGGAACAGCTTGTAGATTCTATTCTAGACGTGACGTTACAGGGGTTATTGCCCCGGTAGTCCATTTTTGTGTCATTTATTAATTAACTGGTTAATTAATAATGGCGGGTATGCAAAGGAGCATCCAGGATGAACGCTTCAGAACAGCAGAGTACATCACAACCCACCATCCAAAGTGTGGAACAGACGACGTGCTGCATTGTAGGTGCTGGCCCTGCCGGAATGATTCTGGCCTTATTGTTGGCCCGCAAGGGGATTCGTGTGCTCCTGGTAGAGGCGCATGCTGACTTTGACCGTGAGTTTCGTGGCGATACCGTGCACCCCTCGACGCTCTCTATTCTCGATGAGATCGGGCTGACTGAACCGATGTTGCAGCAATTGCATCATTCGCGTGCCTTTAGCGGGAGCATCCAGGCAGGGGCAATGCGCTTTCCGCTTGTCGACTTTCGACGTCTGCATATGAAATATCCCTTTGTGGCCTTAATTCCGCAGAAGGAGTTTCTCGGGTTTCTGGCTCAAGAAGCGCAGCGTTATCCCACCTTTCGCCTGATAATGAACGCTCAAGTGGATGGTCTGCTTGAGGAACAGGGAGTCATTCGAGGGGTTCGCTATCGGGGCCGTGATGGCTGGCATGAGATCCGCGCTGATCTGACTGTTGGAGCAGATGGGCGCTTTTCTCGTGTGCGTCGTCTGGCTGGCTTTCAGCCAACGAAAAGCTCGGCGCCAATTGATGTCCTCTGGTTCCGTCTCCCGCGTCATCCTGAGGAGACCGAGCAGGCAATGGGCCGGGTACAGGGGAGGGTCATTTTTGTGATGTTGGCTCGTCACGATCACTGGCAGATAGGCTATGTGATTCCCAAAGGCTCATATCAGCATCTTCATGCTCAGGGGCTTGAGCACTTTCGGCAGACAATTGTGAAGGTCGCGCCTGAACTGGCTGATCGAGTGCAGGTGTTGCAGGACTGGAAACAGATCTCGGTTCTTTCGGTTGAGGCAAACCGGCTGCGGCGCTGGTATCGGCCCGGGCTCCTGATGATCGGGGATGCCGCTCATGTGATGTCACCGGTTGGAGGGACGGGAATCAACTATGCAGTTCAGGATGCGGTGGTTGCGGCGAATGTTCTGGCCACAAGGCTCAAAACCGGACGGGTTCGGGTGGAGGATCTGGCGCGGGTACAGCGCAAGCGAATGCTCCCTACGATCGCGGTCCAGACGCTGCAAAATATGGTGCAAGATGAGGTTCTGGGCCGTATTGTGCGCACAGGAAAGGGAAGCGGGAGCGCGAAGGTGTTGCGGCTCTTCACGCGTATTCCTGTAGTGCGTGCTCTGCCAATGCGCATACTGCTGGTCGGTTTGACACAGGTCCATGTCCGATAGCAGGGGCTGGAGAGGGATTGTCCCTCCCCTTCCCACTGCCTGTTAGCCAATCTGCTTCTCAAGGTTCTTGAAGAAATGCTCAAGGGCGCTCTTGACGGCTGGCTTGACAATCATCTCGGGGATCGCGCCGAGGCTACCTGAGAGCGTGGCCTGTGCATCATAGTTCAACAGAGTTCCGCCTGCATCATTGGTCAGATCAATGGTGCAACGCGCCTTGATGCTGCCAATAGAGCTGGACGGCTCGGCAATATAGACGAGGTGCGAGGGCTGAACTACGTCAGCTGGCTGAATAAGCACTTTATAGGCTCCTTTGAGGCCCGGCAGGTTAGGGGTGACGATCAGCTTGATCTGGCGGCTGTCGCCCTCATCAACATATTCTGCGTGTTCACAACCGGGAATGCTGTTCTTCAGCTTCTCGGGGGAAAGGAGTGCCTGAAATACTGCGTCAGGTGACGCATTCAGCTTACGACTACCTTGAAATTGCATGTCTATTTCTCCTGATGACTTCTTCTACGATCAAGAAAGCGCAGAAGCATATGGTAGAGTGCTATTGCAAAGCGTTTTCCGAATAGCGCTGCGTTTGTCTGAATGTTCCGCGAACAAACGCAGCGGTCAGGTCTTTATTATAAGGGGCATATGGAAGCGGTTCAATGTATCGGCTAAATAGTACTGTTGCTGCTTTTCCCGGTAATACAAGCACACGGCCATCTTAGAAGGCCGCAAACAGGCCAAAGGCCGCGACGAGTGAGCCAAGTATCAGTATCAACAGGCAGGACAGGATAAAGAGAATACCGACCGGTAGAAACACCGCGGTGCTGGCGCGACCGCCACTGAAGCGATGAACCGCCATCAAGGAGAAGATGGTCAGTACGATACCATAAATAAATGATGCGGGCCCTACGATTGCCGAAACAATAGAGCCAACGACCGGAATAAGGGAGATGATATCGGTTAGTAGCCCCAGAGGCACTGTGAAGAGAAGCGACGTATAGCATTGTTGCAGGAATGACCCTTTACCACCCAGAAGCAGCCGGACGCAGCCAAAAACAATACCAT
This sequence comes from Thermosporothrix sp. COM3, assembly GCF_059696735.1. Classification (NCBI taxonomy): domain Bacteria; kingdom Bacillati; phylum Chloroflexota; class Ktedonobacteria; order Ktedonobacterales; family Thermosporotrichaceae; genus Thermosporothrix; species Thermosporothrix sp. COM3. Next base: position 6,214,679 of record NZ_AP019376.1, read on the forward strand.
TCCAGAGAAAGAACAAAATGGGAACCATCACGCTTTGCATACTGGCTGCCAGTAAATAGAAAAGCTGACGCGCGCCCTGTGGGAGCAATTGCAGGATCGTATTTGTCTGATAGACGCTGTTGACATTTGGCAAGAGCAGACTTGCAAGATAGGCAAGCAGACCACTGATAATACTGTAAAGCAGCAGTTGTATCCAGACAGAATCCCAGGTTGCTTTGCTCTTTTCCTCGGCAAAGCTGTGCGCTCCAGGGCGAAAGAGCACCTTACGCCATTGCGCAGGGAGCTGACGAAGAGACTCCTGCAAAGAGAGTGCGGCTTCTGGTTCCGGTCCCTCAACTACAGGAGGCGTCTGATAGGTAAAATAGGGTTGCTGATACTGCTGATTGGGTCGATTTGGTCCCGACGGGGGATGATACGACATACAAAAAATCTCCTTGCTGAGCCCTTATCACTTTCCTCTTATTGTACCCCTTTTTGGCGTATTCAGGTAGCTATTTCCCACGGCTCAGTATTCCTTAGCCTGTAGGCGGCAAGCTCACCAGGAAGAAGGGTAGCTCAAAAACTGTTGCTTCTTCTCTAATTGAACGAGAACCGTGAAATATATGCAATCATTCCCTGACAAAAGGTCAATACCCCTGTTTAAGAAAGGATCGCCGCTTGCCTGCATTTGCCAGGGGATGAGCTGCTTGCATTTTTGACTCCTGGTTTCGTATAATGACAGAAGAAGCAGGAAACTTTGCTTTCTCACGGAGTTGTGGTGCAACGAAACAAGGGGGTTTCGGGTAAAACGCATAGCAACAGCTTTGCCTGAGGTGCCAGGGTGAAGCAAATTCAGGGCTGTCTCAGTCTGCCCTTTATCCCCGGACGTGCCCCGCTCGAAGTGTTGAGTTGTTTGGTGTTGTCTGTTTCTGGTGCAAGGGCCAGAAGCAGGATGAAAAAAAGGGGATCACATCCATGACAGAACAGGATTTCTTGCCAATTAAGAACTTCGATCACGTCGAATTCTATGTTGGTAACGCCAAACAGGCCGCCTACTATTTTTGCCATGCATGGGGGTTTGTGCCGATAGCGTATGCGGGTCTGGAAACCGGAATACGCGATCATTGTAGTTATGTACTTGAGCAGGGGAACATTCGCTTTGTCGTGACCTCTCCCTATGGGCCCGAGGGCGCGATGGCGGAAGAGATCAAGCTGCATGGTGATGGTGTCAAAGTGATTGCCCTGCGTGTTGATGATGCCACCCAGGCGTATAAGGAAACAACCTCACGAGGGGCGAAGGGTGTTGCCGAGCCGCATACGCTCAAAGATGATAATGGCTCAGTCACGCTCTCCTCGATCGCCATTTACGGCGACACGATTATCACCTTTGTGGGGCGGAACGACTACAATGGCGTCTTTATGCCGGGCTTCCAGCCGCTTCCCTCGGAGCAGCCGCGCCGCGCACGCCCTGCCGGTCTTGCTGCCATCGACCACATGGTTGGTAACGTTGAGCTTGGCAAGATGGATGAATGGGTTGCCTTCTTTGAGAAGGTGATGGGCTTTACGCAGTTGATCCATTTTGATGACAAGACGATCAGCACCGAGTATTCTGCCTTGATGTCAAAGGTCATGCAGAACGGAAGCGGTCGCGTCAAGTTCCCCATCAATGAACCGGCTGTGGGTCGTCGGAAGTCACAGGTTGAAGAGTATCTGGACTTCTATCGTGGTCCTGGCGTGCAGCATATCGCATTGAATACCAGTGACATTGTCTCCACTGTTGCTGAGCTGCGGGCGCGTGGGGTTGAGTTCCTGGCAACGCCGAAGACCTATTACGATACCATTCTTGATCGTGTGGGCAAGATTGATGAGCGCCTCGAAGATCTGGCCGAGCAGGGCATCCTGATTGATCGTGATGATGAGGGATACCTGTTGCAGATCTTTGCGAAACCGATTGGCAACCGGCCCACGGTCTTCTTTGAAGTCATTGAGCGCAAGGGAGCCAAAGGGTTTGGCGACGGCAACTTCAAGGCGCTCTTTGAAGCATTGGAGCGCGAGCAGGCGCTGCGAGGCAATCTCTAATGAAGCTGGTTACCTTTCGTCGTGCTGATGGAACAACGTTTGCCGGAGTGATGCTGAACGAGCAGGCGCTTGCCAGTGTCTCCTATCCCGATCTCCTGGAGCTGTTGCGGGATCCTGCCGGGCTTGAACGGGCTGCTGAGGCCCGAGAGCGCGGCAAAGCAACAGATCAGTTAGATGCGGTCCAGTTACTTGCGCCCGTGCCAGAACCGCCCACTCTGCGTGACTTCTATGCTTTCGAGCAGCATGTGAAGGCGGCTCGGGCAAAGCGTGGTCTGGGCATGATCCCGGAATGGTACGAGATCCCGACGTTCTACTTTTCCAACACGAGCGAGATCTATGGGCCTGAGAGCGTGGTTCCCTATCCGCGTGGATCTCAGGAACTGGATTTTGAGCTCGAAATTGCCTGTGTGATTGGCAAAGAGGGAAAAGATATCCCGGTTGAAGATGCCGCGCAGTATATCGCGGGCTACACGATCATGAATGATTGGAGCGCCCGGGATTTCCAGCGCAAGGATATGAAACTGAATCTAGGCCCTGGCAAGGGTAAGGACTTTGCGACTTCGCTTGGCCCTTTCCTTGTCACTCCTGATGAGTTGGAGACGCGTCGAACCGGCTCCGGTGCGAGTGAACGGTATGATATGCCGATGATTACGCGTATCAATGGCCGTGAGATCTCACGGGGCAATTTCAAAGACATTCACTTCAGTTTTGCTCAAATGATCGCGTATGCTTCCCGGAATACGCGGTTGCGGATTGGTGATGTGCTCGGCTCAGGAACGGTCGGAACCGGCTGCATTCTTGAACTGGGTACTGAGGTGCACCGCTGGCTTCAACCCGGTGATCTTGTAGAGATGGAAATTGAAGGTATAGGAGTGTTACGGAATACGGTCGGGTAAAGGCCCGGTGTTTCGTTTGAGGGCTGCTATGAGGGCGGCCCTCCCTGTTTTCTGGTTGATCGACAACTCAGGAGGTTTCTAATGCCTAGCTATCATCGCCTGGGGCAGATTCCGCCAAAGCGACATACGCAGTTTCGCAGGCCTGATGGTGGTCTGTATGCTGAAGAGGTCTTCGGGACTGAAGGCTTTTCCGGGAACTACTCGATCCTGTATTATCACTATCCGCCAACCGCAGTGAAAAAGGTGGAAAAATATACGCCTCCGACCCGGCACGAACTCTGGGATGAAGGCTATCAGCGGCATCACCATTTCAAAACCGCGCAGTTGCCTCGTGGGGGAGATCCTGTGTTCGGGCGCCAGGCTTTGATGTATAACGATGATGTGGTGATCGGTGTTGCCAAGCCGACGGAGCCGATGAACTATTACTTCCGCGATGCCGAAAACGATCTGATGTACTTTGTCCATGAGGGACATGGCACGCTGGAAACGAACTTCGGGTTGCTTCCCTACCACCAGGGCGACTATATCATTATTCCTCGGGGAACGACGTTCCGCTTCTTGATCGAAGCCGATAGCCCGGAGACGGTCTTCCTCGCTGTCGAGGCGCGGGGCTCGCTGGTTCCACCGAAGCGCTATCTCAACCAGTACGGGCAGATGCTTGAACATGCCCCGTATTGCGAGCGCGATATTCGGCGTCCGGAAGAGCTGATAACGCACCTTGAAGCAGGCGACTTCGAGGTCCGCTTAAAGGTCGGCAATACCTTTACGAGCTACTGGTTTGACCATCATCCCCTGAACGTGGTTGGTTGGGATGGCTACGAGTATCCCTGGATCTTCAATATTCATGATTTTGAGCCTATCACCGGACGCGTGCATCAGCCGCCACCTGTGCATCAGACGTTTGAAGGTCCAAACTTTGTAGTATGCTCGTTTGTGCCGCGCAAGCTGGACTATCATCCGCTGTCGATCCCTGTGCCCTATAATCACAGCAATATCGATAGTGATGAGATGATCTATTATGTCAACGGGAACTTCGGGAGCCGTCGAGGCGTGGAAGTGGCCTCGATTACGCTGCATCCGCGGGGTATTCCTCACGGCCCACAGCCGGGCGCCGTGGAAAAGAGTCTCGGCGCGGAGCGAACTGAGGAGATGGCCGTCATGATAGATACCTTCCATCCCCTGAAGCTTACCACAACGGCACAGTCCGTCGACGATCCAAACTACCCGTATAGCTGGATTTCCTGAAGACCCGGAAGGCGCGAGGAGATTTCCCTTGCGCCTTTCTCTCTGGCGCCTTTCCCCACCTTTCTGCGATTGATGTTCCCTCTTCCAATGAAATTCGCTTTCCCTTCCTCAGTATATGATTTTCTCCATCTGTAACTATACAATGATTTAAGAAAGCATGGTACAATTTTTAAGTGTGTAGTTGTACGATGAGGTATAGTAACCGGGTAACTGAAAAATAGTACGCGCTCTGTCGTAGTATGTCCCGCTACTGGCACCCAAACTCGGTGAGATCAGGTAGTGTTTTTCACAAAGGAGTGGCCTGATTATGACTACGGAACCACGGATTATCAAGTTTTATGAGACGACCCTGCGCGATGGCGAGCAGACACCCGGCGTGAACTATTTCCCCGGCGAAAAGCTCGCGATTGCTCTGGCACTGGAGGAGATGGGGTTTGATACGTTGGATTGTGGTTTTCCGATTTCCTCCCCGGGCGAATTTGAAGCGGTTCACCTGATTGCAACAAAGGTTCAGAAATCAGAGGTGTGCGCAATTGCTCGTGCCAATCTCGACGATATCGACTGTGCCTGGAACGCGGTGAAACGCGCCGCTAAACCGGCCATTCAGCCGTTTATCAGCACCTCTCCGCTTCATCGTGAAATCAAACTGGGAAAATCCCGCAAAGAAGTACTTGAGCTCGCCCGAGTTGCCGTAGCTCATGGGCGCCAGTATACCGAGAATATCGACTTTGCCCTTGAAGATACCACGCGAACCGAACAGGACTTTGTCCTTGAGATCTGTGAGGCGCTGGTGAAAGAAGGGGTGCGCTTTGTGACGCTCTGCGATACTGTCGGCTATGCGCTTCCCTGGGAGTTCGGTCAACTGGTTGCTTCTGTCAAGCGCGAGTTCCCCACACTTCGTATCTCCGCGCACTGCCATGATGATCTGGGAATGGCGGTTGCGAATGCGATGGAGGCGTTGCGCAACGGGGCGGAACGCGTGGATAGTTGTATCAATGGTCTGGGTGAACGCGCGGGCAATGCTGCTTCGGAAGAGGTCATTATGGCGATTCGCACCCGTAGCGCTGATCTGGGAATGGATGTGCATATTGATACGACCAAAATCGCGTCTGTCAGCCGTCTGGTGGCGAAGTATTCAGGTATGCAACCACAATGGACGAAGGCGGTTGTTGGGCGCAACGCGTTCAGTCATGGCGGTGGCATTCATCAGGATGGTGTGCTCAAGGATGCGCGTACCTATGAGATCATGACCCCCGAATCGGTTGGCTTGAGCGCGAACGAACGTCGTATCTCGATGGGGAAGCTCTCGGGCCGGGCTGCGCTTGCTCATCAGTTGCGTGAGCTCGGGTATGAGTTGGAGCAGGCACAGTTGCAACGCGCCTTTGAGATGGCGAAACTGTTGCTTGGTAAGAAAAAGACACTCGAAGAACTGGACATGCGCTATATCGCCGAAACCGCACTGGGCCGTACCGCTGCTTCTGCTACCGTACAATCCTCGCTGAACGTTGAGACCGCGGATTAGCGCTTTGAGCAGGGCAAAAGATTCTTGATCGTGTATTTCTTTTGTCCTGCTCGCGATAAAAGAACCTGCCTGTTTTCTAGCGCTCCGAGAATGATTGGCATATAATAAGTAATAGGCCTGTTTCTAACCGGGAACAGAGACGATCCCACTTTTCTGGTATTGGTTCTGGCCTCACACGCTGTGTCTGGCTTATCACTCTTTGCTCTTACGGAGAAGACCACTATGTCAAAAACCATGTTTGACAAGATCTGGAATGCTCACGTAGTACGCGACGTGCCGGGAGAAACTCCGGTGATCTATATTGATCGTCATCTGGTGCATGAAGCAACTTCCCCGCAGGCATTTGCCGGGCTTCGTGCGGCAGGACGACCCGTTCGGCGGCCCGATGCTACCATTGCGGTTCTGGATCATAATGTGCCGACGGTGCAGGGGCGGCGCATGCTCGATGTCATTGATAAGGACAGCGAAGTCTGTATCACCACTCTTGAGCAGAATGCCCGTGATTTTGGTATCACTCTATTTAACATGCAGGATCAGCGTCAGGGAATTGTTCATATTATCGGACCAGAACTGGGAATCACTCTTCCCGGCATGACAGTTGTCTGTGGTGACTCTCATACATCGACGCATGGCGCCTTTGGTGTGTTCGCGATCGGAATTGGCACCAGTGAAGTTGAACATGTTCTGGCAACGCAGTGCCTCTTACAGAAAAAGCCGAAGACAATGAATATTCGTATTGAAGGCACGATCTCTCCCGGCGTCACGGCCAAAGACATTGCCCTGTATGTTATTCAGCAGCTCGGGACCAATGTTGGAACAGGTCATGTCATCGAGTTTAGTGGCTCTGCCGTGCGCAGCCTCTCGATGGAAGGGCGCATGACGCTCTGCAACATGGCGATTGAAGCGGGCGCGCGGGCCGGGATGGTCGCCCCTGATGAGACAACCTTTGCCTATATCAAGGGACGGCCCTACGCGCCTGAAGGCGAGCTGTTTGAGCGAGCCGTTGCTGCCTGGAGGCTGCTTGCCAGTGATCCCGATGCCCAATTCGATGCCGTCTATGAGGTCTCGATTGAGGGATTGGCTCCACAGGTGACATGGGGTACAACGCCCGGTATGGCCGTTGAGGTCACCGGAGCTGTGCCCGATCCAGCAGAGGAACCGGACCCGATCAAACGTCTGGCGATGGAGCGTGCGCTGAAGTATATGGGGCTCCAGCCGGGGCAGAAGATCACCGAGATACGACTGGATACGGTCTTTATCGGCTCCTGTACCAATTCGCGGCTTGAAGACCTGCGCCTTGCCGCTCGTTACGTGAAGGGCAAGCAGGTCGCGCCACATGTGCGTGCAATGGTGGTACCCGGCTCGATGAACGTGCGGCGTATGGCTGAAGAGGAAGGCATTGCTGATATCTTTCGTGAGGCCGGGTTCCAGTGGCGCGAGCCCGGATGCAGTATGTGTATTGCAATGAATGGTGATCGCCTTGAGGCGGGCGAGCGCTGCGCTTCTACCAGCAATCGTAACTTTGAAGGCCGTCAGGGACGTGGTGGGCGTACCCATCTGGTCAGTCCGGCTATGGCCGCTGCTGCCGCGATTGCCGGGCACTTTGTTGATATTCGTGAGTGGCAACCTGCCGAACTTTCCCCTGTCACCGTCCATTCTTAAGCGAGAGGAACAGAAGAGATGGAACCATTTATCACACATACCGGGCTGGTGGCGCCGCTGGATCGCACCGATGTCAATACTGATGAGATCACTCCTGCACGCTTTCTGAAGACTGTCAGACGAACTGGATTTGCTGATGCGCTCTTTGCGAACTTTCGCTACATCGGTGATACGCGTGAACCCGATCCCGATTTTGTGCTGAACAAGCCCCGCTATCAGGGTGCAAGTATTCTCTTGAGCGGCAAGAACTTCGGTTGTGGTTCATCACGTGAGCACGCTCCCTGGGCAATCCGGGAATATGGTTTCCGGGTTATTATCACACCTGGCTTCGCTGACATTTTCTACAATAATTGCTTTAACAATGGAATTCTGCCTGTCGTGTTGCCGGAAGCGACGGTGTTGCAGCTTTTCAGAGAGGTAGAAGCAAACGAGGGCTATCAATTGACGGTTGATCTGGAAGCGCAAACGGTGGTGAAGCCCGATGGCACTGTGCTCCATTTCGATATTGATGCGTTTAAGAAAGATGCTATGCTCAAGGGCCTGGACAATATCGGCTGGACGCTCTCGCATGCGGATGAGATTGCAGCCTATGAGCAGCGCCGCAGGCAGGATGCACCCTGGCTCTTTGATATAACTACCAGTGCCTGAAGCTCTTGAAGAAGGTAGGGGGTACCAGCGTCGGTACCCTTTCCCTCTGGCTTGTGACAATGTTGTAAAGGCCCACCGCGCCGTCTTATCGGCGTCGTAGAAGGAGAAATGTCCATGACTACCCGGCAGATTGATAGTGGCATGGTGGCATACCAGATCCTCAATGAAGAGGGTACCCTTGTTAGCAACATGCCTGATCTTGGACCCGCTCCGCAGGAGATGCTCCTCAAACTCTATCGTGCGATGCAGCTCGGTCGTACGTTCTCGCACAAAATCATTGCGCTTCAGCGTCAGGGGCGAGCCACAACTTTTGGTTCGCTGGTCGGGCAGGAAGCAACGGCGGTCGGTCTCGCCGCACCCTTGCGCCAGGAAGATTGGCTTGCAACCTCCTATCGCGAAATTGCCTCACATATCTGGAAAGGAATTCCTCTTCCCACTCTTATTTATGGCTTCCGTGGCTTTACCGCTGCCTATCCACCCGAGTGTCATACTCTCCCGATTCAAATTGTCATTGGTACCCAGATGTTGCATGCTGTCGGTCTGGCGATGGCGGCGAAGCTCTCCGGCGATCCGGTGGTGGCCGTTGGTGTGTGTGGCGATGGCGCGACCTCTGAAGGAGATTTTAATGAGGCGCTGAACTTTGCCGGAGTGTATCAGGCTCCTGCTGTCTTTGTGGTACAGAATAACGGTTGGGCAATCAGTGTGCCACGCAAGAAGCAATCCGCGGCCCCTTCGCTTGCGCTGCGTGGTCCCGGCTTCGGCATTCCCTCCGTACTTGTTGATGGCAATGATGTACTGGCCGTCTTTGAGGTTATGAAGCAGGCTGTGGAGAAGGCCCGTGCCGGTGATGGCCCCACGCTTATTGAGACGCTGACGTATCGAATCGGGGCGCATACCACTGCCGACGATCCCAGACGCTACCGCGATGAGGCGGAAGTGGAGGCATGGAAGGCAAAAGACCCGATTGCCCGTTTGCGGCGCTTCCTGCTGGCTGAGGGAATGCTGACCGAGGAACAGGATCGCGAGCTTGTGGCCGCCGTTGAGGAAGAGATCAATCAGGCGGCGAATGAGGCGCTGGCTTTGCCTCCCAACGCTCCTGATGCGTTCTTCGATTGGACTGCTGCGACTCTGACGCCCCGTTTGCAGGCGCAGCGCCGCGATGCTCAACAGTATGCACAGGAGTAAACTGCTATGCAGATGACGATGATAGAGGCGTTGAACAATGCGCTGGCGCTGATATTGGAGCGGGATCAGCGGGTTGTCCTGCTTGGCCAGGATATCGGAGCGAATGGCGGTGTCTTTCGTGTGACTGAGCGGCTGCAAGAGCGTTTTGGCGAGCAGCGTGTCTTTGATACACCGCTGGCCGAGTCGGCTATTATTGGGAGTTCGGTTGGCATGGCTGTCTATGGCATGCGCCCGGTCGCGGAAATCCAGTTCGCGGGCTTTCTCTATGTGGGGATGAATCAGTTAGTGACGCAGGCGGCTCGTATGCGCTTTCGCTCTGGTGGCGTATTTACCTGTCCGCTGGTGGTGCGGGCTCCCTATGGCGGAGGTGTGCGCACTCCTGAACTGCATTCGGATAGCCTGGAAGGATTGTTCCTGCAAACACCCGGCCTGAAAGTGGTCATTCCCTCAAATCCCTATGATGCGAAAGGATTGTTGGTGTCTGCTGTGGACGATCCCGACCCGGTGGTGTTTCTGGAAAATATCAAGCTCTATCGCTCGTTTCGGCAGGAGACGCCAGAAGATTACTATACGGTCCCGCTCGGAAAGGCGAACGTTGTGCAGGCAGGGGAGGATGTCAGCCTCTTCGCCTATGGCGCAATGATTCCGGTTGCGCTGGACGCGGCGCGACAGATCCAGCAGGAAACCGGGGCAACGGTTGAGGTCATCGATTTGCGCACCATCTGGCCGCTGGACGAGGAGGCTATTGTGTCCTCTGTCTCGAAAACAGGACGCGCGGTTGTGGTCCATGAGGCTCCACGAGCAGGCGGCGTCGGCGCGGAGATCGTATCAATTCTGAACGAGCAGTGTCTGTACTCGCTGCTCAAGCCTGTGGAGCGTGTAACCGGCTATGATACGCCGTTCCCTGTTCCCGGCCAGGAGGATTACTATTTGCCGAACGCCCGAAAGGTAAGAGATGCGATTCGACGCGTGCTGGAACCGTAAAGCTGTGTTCCCTCTCAGGAAAGTTGTACAGTGTTTGAACGGAGATCGTCACTATGCAGGAATTTAAGTTACCGGATCTGGGCGAGGGAATGCAGGAAGCTGAAATTCGCCGCTGGTTGGTTCAGCCGGGTGAGCTGGTGAAGCTAGATCAGCCAATGGTTGAGGTCGAAACGGATAAGGCAGTTGTTGAGATTCCGTCTCCTGTTTCCGCTCGGGTTGTGGCCATTCATGTCCCTGAGGGACAGGTGGCGAAGGTTGGGACGCCGCTACTCTCCTTTGAAGGGAATGTCACAAAGACCTCAAACGTCAAGCAGGTGGCCCCGGAAACACCTGCGCCGCCGGTTGCCACGCAGAGTTCTTCTGTTTCGGCAAAGACAGTTCTGGCTGCTCCGGCTGTCCGGAAACGCGCCTTTGAGTTGCATATTGATCTGGCTCAGGTACCGTCCTCGCAACCCAATGGACGCATCACTATGCCAGACCTTGAAGCCTATCTTCAGCGTAAGAGCGCCGAGCCCGCGCTGAATGGTGCGGCACAACTGAAGGAGGAAGCAGAAGAGAAGCGCCTGCCGCTCACCGGACTGCGGCGCCAGATTGCTGAACGCATGGAACGCTCATGGCGCACCATTCCTCATGCAACTGCTTTCGGGGAACTGGATGGCTCCGCGCTGGTCGGGTTGCGCCAGGAACTCAAGCCACTGGCGGAAGAACGTGGTGTTCGACTGACGTATCTGCCGTTGTTGGTCAAGCTTCTGATCCCTGTTTTAAAGGAATTCCCGATTTTCAATGCAACACTGGATGAGGAGCGACGCGAGATTATCTATAAGCGCTCATTTCATATCGGGATAGCGGCCGATACGCAAGAAGGGCTGATGGTTCCTGTTTTGCGCAACGCCGATACGCTTAGTGTGATCCAGATCGCACAGAAGCTTGAGGATCTGGTGGCACGAGCTCAGAAGCGGGCGCTGGCGTTACAAGAGGTGTCGGGCAGTACCTTTACACTGAATAACGTGGGTAGCTTTGGCGGTAGTAACGGCGTCCCGATCATTAATTATCCGGAGGCGGCAATTCTGGCGGTTGGACGTTTGCAGGAACAGCCGGTTGTGTGCAATGGGGCAATCGAGATTCGACCGATGATGCAGTTGGCGCTCTCGTTCGATCACCGCCTGATCGATGGAGCGCTTGCCGGACGTTTCCTTGAGCGCTTCAAGCAGATGGTCGAGAAGCCTCAACAGTTGCTCCTGGATTTGGTGTAGAAAAGAGGTGATGGACTATGGTTGTTGGTGATGTGACAACGGCTGTGGATGTGTTGATTCTCGGTGCTGGGCCTGCTGGATATGCGGCGGCGATTCGGGCCGCGCAACTGGGGCGCAAGGTTACACTGGTTGAGCCGGGACCGGTCGGGGGTACCTGCCTGAATCGTGGGTGTATTCCTCTCAAAGCGCTCCTTGAGGCAAGTGAGCGCTATGCCCGGACGGGGATTGAGGAACTGGCACAGTTTGGCATCTCTGCCGAGACAGTCTCATTTGATTGGAGCAAGATGCAGGCATGGAAGCAGGGCGTCATCGAGCGGCTCTCAAACGGCGTACGTCGTCTCTTAACCGGGAATCAGGTAGAGCTTGTGCAAGGGATTGGCTGGTTTCTCAATGAAAAAGAGGTACGCGTTGAAGGAGAACATGGCTCGCTGCGTTTTGCCTTTGAGCACTGTGTCATCGCCACCGGGGCCGGAGCTCCGCTGTTGCCCACCGATGTTCTGACGCCAGAGCAGGCGTTAAAGCTGGACACATTGCCTGAACAAGTGACGATTGCAGGAAATGACTATATCGCGCTGGAACTGGCTACAGCGCTGGCGCGCCTGGGGGTGACAGTCGAGCTTGCGGTTCCCGGGGAGCGGTTGCTACCTGAGGTTGAGCCAGCGGCGGTACGCCTGCTACAGACCGGCCTGCGCAAGCTCAAGATTCGTGTCAAAACCGGCGTTGTGGTGGAGCAGCTCAAAGCGCGCCCGTTAGTCGTTTGCAAGGAGGTGCGTCCCGCAACAGCAGGACTGCGACTTGATGTGGCCGGGGTACAGGTGGATGAGCAAGGCGGGATCAAGGTTGATTCGATGATGCGTACCAGCAATCCTGCTGTGTATGCGGCGGGTGATTGTCTGGGCTCACATGCGCTGGCGGCGGTCGCGCTGAAGCAAGGGAAGGTCGCGGCGGAAGTCCTATCAGGGATGCGTGTGCAATTCGCGCCGATGGTTGTGCCTCAGGTCGTCCAGGGCTGGCCAGAGCTGGCTGCGGCAGGCCTGACAGCGGAGGCAGCAACCCGGGCGGGCTATCAGGTAAAAACGGGACGCTTCCCACTGGCGGCGAACGGGCGGGCCTTAACGCTCGGGGCTGATCTTGGGGCCGTTTTTGTGGTTGCTGATGCGGAGCATGAGACGGTGCTTGGTGGGACGGTGGTTGGACCTCGTGCCGCTGATCTGCTCGCGTCGCTGACGCTTGCCATTGAAATGGGCGCGACACTCACGGACCTGACAGAGATCCTCTATGCTCATCCTGCGTTGAGTGAGGCTGTGCTTGAGGGTGCGGAGAATGCACTTGCACGTGCAATTCATGTGCTGAATAAGCCATAATGTATAGAGGGACGTGCATCTATAGTCCTATCTGAAACAGGACCGGAGCCGGATGTGTTGGCTGGCCTGTTCGGGTACACTGTTGCTCGGTGGAGCTATTGCTGCTATTCGATATGGAAATGAGGAGCTAGAGAGCGGGGGCCTCCAGTTCTCTCTGCTCCTCTTCCTTCCCTGTATGCAGGAATATGCTGTTCTTGTGAGAAAGCTGGTTTGATGTTCTGGTCTGTACTCTATCGAGAAAATTCCAGACTCTGGAATTTCCCTCTCCTCTGGGGGGGCTTACTCCTCTTTGCCTTTCTTTCTACACTGCTTGCCTCGCTGGCCTGGACCACACCTCTTTTCATCAGTTCAAGTGACTACTTCTGGCCGAATGGGCTTCTGATGGCTTTTGATACGGTCTCGATTCGTCATATTGGGGGCGCTGTCCTGCTGGTACTGGTGGCGGCATACAATGTGCAACGTCTTTCTCGTCGAACAGGAGCCCTCTGGTATCAGAGCAGTGTGACGCGTTCGATCATGCTGGGGGCCCGTTTTGTGGCGCTGTTCGGACTGATGGTCCTGCTGCTTCTGTTCTCCCTGCTCTGGATCGGGGCGCTATCTCTTTTCTACACCTTCCTGATGCATGGCTCTGTTCCGCTTGTGCCGCTGAGCACGGTGCAGGTGGTTCTGAGTTGTGCGCGTACGCTCTATACGCAGCTTCCCTATGTGGCGCTGGCGTTTATGCTGGCTCTTGTAACGCGTTCGTGGCCGCTGGCCTGTGGTCTTCCGCTGGTCATAGTCTTCGTGCTGGAACCATTACTTGTCTGGCTGCTTGGCCTGCCGGGTGTTCCCTGTGGGTGGGTAGTGCAATATCTGCCCTCGCAGTTGTCGGCGGCGCTGCTTCAGTTGAACGCGATATCGTTGCAGTCGGCTGTCCCGGTGCAGCAGAATCTGCTGGCGCCTGCATTGGGACTTGCAGCGTATACAATGAGTTTTCTCCTGGGTGCCTGGATAGTGTTTCAGGTCCGAGGCAGAGCCGGGGAGCAGGGGTAGGGGGTAAACGGACGGGACTGATGGTGCTACAATGGGGAAATCGAAACTGTAACCGGAGTACCATGCTGTGAAACTTTTCCGCCGTTTCCTGAGGCGCTTTCTGAGCCCGTTCTTTCGGCTTCAGGGGAAATTGACGCTTTCCTACACTGTGACAACTGTTCTGGCACAGTTGCTTCTGGCAATCCTGTTCTTTCTGGCTTTATTTGGCATCTTTATGGTGCTTGTGCCAATGCCGGAATTCTATCAGGGGGATGTGGAGGATTCCGCCAGAAAGGCCGCGCCGCTGCTTCTTGGCGAGCCCGATAGACACGGCTTGCAGAGCATGAGCAAGGAGCTGGAGAGTCACTTTGATTTTGACCCGTTTATGGCTGCCAGAAAATACGTGGTGGTTGTTGACTCTGCTGGTCGCGTTTTAGCCTCCTCTGGTGAGGAAGCGCCCGCGATAAATACGCAGATTGGGCTCCGTTTAAGTGGCAGCCCGGCACAACAGTTGCAGGATATCCTGCATGGAAAGTCGAAGACAGCGCTGTATAAGGAAAAGAATTTCTGGCTAGTTATGGCTCCCATTGAGGGGAGGCAGCAGGTACTTGGGGCGTTAGTCCTGCATATCTCGGATCTACACTGGAAGTTTGCCAGTATCTTCTGGTCTTTCCTTCTGTTGCTGCTGATTCTGGGTGTGTTGCTCTTTCTGTTTGCTGGTACTGTGGGGATGATCTTTGGCTTTGCGGTCTCGCGTGGCCTGACGCGCCGCTTTAACCATCTCAACGCAATTGTGGATCGGTGGAGCCGGGGAGACTTCTCGCTCTTTGCAAAAGATACGTCGCGGGATGAGGTTGGGTATCTGGCGCGTCAGTTAAATCGAATGGCTGAGCAGCTTCGGGGGCAACTTCAAATGCGACAGAAGCTGGCAACGCTGGAAGAGCGGAACCGTCTGGCGCGGGATCTTCATGATAGTGTCAAGCAGCAGGTGTTTGCGGTTTCAATGCAACTCAGTACTGTCAAGGGGCTGATGTCACGCGATCAGGAGGCCGCACAGAAGCATCTCTATGAGGCCGAACATCTGGTACGACAGGTGCAGCAGGAATTGACTGCGCTGATCCGTGAACTGCGCCCGGTTGGTCTGGAGGGAAAGGGGCTGGCGCTGGCACTTCAGGAATATGCACTGCACTGGCAGCAGCAGACCTGCATTCCGGCAGTAGTACGGATACAGGGAGAACATCCATTGGGACTTGAGGTGGAAGAGGCCTTGTATCGGGTGATGCAGGAAGCGTTATCCAATATTGCACGACATAGCAAAGCTACAAGCGTTGAGCTCCAATTGCGCTACGAGGAAGATGCGGTCTTCCTGGAAATTAGCGATAATGGGATTGGCTTTCAGGTGGAGGCGGCACGTGGAAAAGGGGTAGGGCTCCTCTCGATAGAAGAACGTATTGAGGCGATCAACGGATCAGTGACGATTGAGAGCGAGAGAGATATGGGTACAACCCTCTGTATTCACTGTCCGCTCACACAGAAGGATCTGTAATCATTACTCAACAGGCCGCATATGTCAGTTCTCAGGTCTTATGGTATGCGCTTCTTCAGGTGGTTGCCTGTGTCATGCTCATCCTCTAAAGTTCAGTGTATGGGCTATTGGTTGACCTGAGAGTAACATGTGATGGCGTAAAGAGGCGCAATGAAGGACAATACACAGAGAGACTATATTGTGGAGGCAATCGGCTTATCCAGACGGTTTGGAAAGTGCTATGCGGTGAAGGAAGCTTCTTTTGTGGTCCATGCCGGGGAAGTATTTGGCTTCCTCGGAGAGCAGGGAGCCGGGAAGACGACTCTACTCGGGCTGCTACTCGGGCTGCTCTGGCCAACGGCTGGTATGGTGCGTATCTTCGGGGAAGCGGTCACCCCCGGGCATACCGCTCCTTTGCGCCATGTTGGCTCGACAATCGGGATGCCATCGCTGCTCTCTCCTTTTTCTGTGCGCGACCATTTTCTGCTGCTGGCACATCTTTATCCGGATATTGCTCAAACGCGGATCGATGAACTGCTTGAGCTGGTAGGATTGCAACAGGATGCACACCAGAAAGTTCGGTATTTATCGGCGGCACAAAAGCAACGGTTGCTGTTTGGATTGGCGCTCTTCCACAGCCCGAAGCTGCTCATTCTCGATGAACCGACTTTATATTTAGAGTCTGCCGGGAAACAGGAATTCCGCCAGTTGTTGCAGCGCTTGGCCCGACAGGGCATCACGATTATACTGGGTGGTCATCTTCCTCAAGAGATGGCTCGCCTGTGTGATCGGATCGCCATGTTGCAAAAGGGGCATATTGTTGCCCAGGGGACAATCTCCGAGTTGCAGCAAAAAGGGCTTCTGCCTGTATCTGATTTTGAGGAGGGATAGAAAAGCGCAAGATGTTCTGGAAGATCCTGTATGTAGAGTGCAAGAAAGTCTGTGCTCTTCCTCATCTCTGGATAGGGCAGGCCCTGGTTCTTTTCAGTAACCTGTTACTGGAAACCTGTCTGCTTCTGTTGCGTGTTCTCCCGCTGAATAGCCTGAACCACGCGGCACAGGTATTTCACTGGCCCTTCAATCTGGTGATCGTGGTCTCTCAGCTCTATTTTGTGCATCTTGGTGGTCTTGTCCTGCTGGTGCTATCGGCGCTTCTGGCTGGACAGGAGTTTACATGGGGCTCATTCCATCTCTGGCTGACTCGGGGAGTACCGCGCTGGCTCTTGCTCACGGCGAAAGTCGTGACGCTTTTCCTGACACTGGGCCTGACAATCATCCTCTCAATTGTCTCTGTCAGCCTGGTCTCGCTCTTTGATGGGAGCGTTGCGGGTGGGGTTGAATGGTCAGAGGTAGAGAGAATGGCGCTTAGCCTGTGTGAAGCGACGTATGCTTTGCTACCATTGCTTCTACTGAGTTTTGTGCTGGCATTAGGTCTGCGTTCATCCCTTAAAGGGATCGTCTGTATCCTGCTTTTGTCCTTGTGTGTATATCCGCTTTTTGAGGTGCTTGGGCGATACAGTCAGTGGATGCGGGTGCTGGTGTCCTGCACGCCTTTTGGACTTTCCCGGGCGCTGATGAGTGCCAACCCGCTGTTTGTCGATGCGGAACAGAAAATTGCCTCTTTTGTCGGCCTGACTGAAAACCTGGAGCGGCAGGGAAATCTGCTTCCGTTCTGGGGCATCGTCGGAGGACTCACGTTCTACTGTATTCTGTTTCTGTTGCTGGCCTTCTTCCTGTTTCTTCGGCAGGATTGCACGCCGTCTTTGCCCTTCAAACGAAGAGTGAGGTGCTGGCGTAAGAATATGATACACTAAACAAGGTTGTTCTGCCGAGTTGTGCCTGCGAGGAAACGAATGCTATGAATGAGAAAATAACAGTTTTAATCGTTGATGATCATGCGATTGTGCGGCAGGGTGTACGCGGTTTTCTTGAGATCCAGCCAGATTTGCTTGTGGTTGGCGAGGCCGGGACGGGGGAGGAGTCTGTACATATGGCCGGTGAACTGGCTCCCGACATTGTATTGATGGATCTGGTTATGTCTGGAATAGGTGGTGTTGAGGCAACCCGGAAGGTGAAGCAGGTCAGCCCGCACTCTCAGATTATTGTCTTGACCTCCTACTATGATGATGAATATATTTTCCCTGCTTTGCGTGCAGGAGCGCTTTCCTATGTTCTGAAAGATGTCAGCCCGGAGGAACTGGCTGATACTATTCGCAAAGCGGCCCGTGGTGAATCTGTGCTGCATCCCAGAGTCGCAGCACGGGTTGTGCAGGAGATTCGGGGCGTGCGTCGGGATACACCGAACCTGTTTGTTGAACTCAGCGATCGTGAGCTTGAGGTGTTGCGTCTGATTGCTGATGGCCTCTCGAATGCTGCCATTGCCGAAAAGCTGGTCATCAGTGAGAAGACCGTGAAAGGGCATGTCAGTAATATTCTGGGCAAGCTGCATATGGTTGATCGTACACAGGCTGCCGTCTATGCGTGGCAACAGGGGCTGGTGCGGCGTACCAACGCGTGAGAAAAGGCCTGCTATTTGTAGAAACCCATCGTTTCCTTCTATAATGGGGGAGGAAGTCGTTCGGTAATTATATCGGTATTATGGAGGGAATGAGCGGCACAGGAAGGCCGTTCAGGGTTAGAACAATGATGGAAAAAGAATTGCAGAGGAGCCCGCTTCGCGTGGGCGTGATCGGGCTTGGTTTTGGTGGTGAAAGCGCTCTCCGGGCATACAAGACGTTGCCTGATGTAGAGGTTATTGCGCTTGCCGGGCAGGAAGAAGACCGTCTGGCGCAGCTCGGGAAGAGTTTTGAGATTCCCCATCTCTATCGAGATTATAGCGAATTGCTGGAACATCCTGACCTTGATGCGGTGAGCGTGGCGGTCCCCAACTTCTTACATGCTCCCGTTGCGATTGCCGCACTGGAACGTGGGCTGCACGTGCTCTGTGAGAAGCCATTGGCTCGAAACACAGAGGAAGCAGAAGCGATGGTCAGGGCGGCGACACAGGCCAATCGTGTCTTGCAGGTGGTGTTCAACCATCGTGAACGCGGTGATATTGCCGTATTGAAGCGCTATATTGATGAAGGTAAACTTGGCAAGATCTACTATGCAAAGGCGTTCTGGATGCGGCGCAGAGGTATTCCCGGTGCAGGTTCCTGGTTTGTGAGCAAAGAGAAAGCCGGAGGCGGTCCCCTGATTGATCTGGGGGTGCATGTGCTGGATTTATCGCTCTTCTTGTTAAATGAGCCAGACGTATTGACAGTTAGCGCATCGACGTATAGCGAGCTCGGTCATCGCGGGCTAGGGTTTGATGCTCGGGCGTTCAAGTCAGGGGCAGGGCATGCCTATGAGGTTGAGGATCTGGCGAGCGCGTTCTTACGCCTCTCAAATGGGGCGACACTCCTGCTTGAAAGCAGTTGGGCAACCCACAGCAGTGCTGAAGATGACTTTGGCGTGATCCTCTATGGAACTGAAGGCGGCGCGGAGATCCGGGTCCGAAATCATGCATATCAGGATACCTTGCGCATCTATACAGACGTCGCGGGCGTGCCAGCAGAGGTGAAACCTGCGGTGCAGCGTGGTGAGTATCACCTGGCTGTGGTACGGAGCTTTGTGGAAACAATTGCCAGTGGCAACTGGTCCCTCTATAATGGCTCGGAAGGGTTAAAACGCACCCGTATCATAGATGCCTGCTACGCTTCCGCCTTGCAGGGACGTGAAGTTGCGCTTGGCATAGAAACTGAGAAGGGACAAGAGTTGTAATGGATGGTTCACTGCGAAAAGTGGCTTTGATTACCGGTGGTTCGCGCGGAATCGGTGCATCAACTACATTAGCGCTTGCGAAGGCAGGTTATTCTGTCGTGATTATCTACCGAAATAAAGCGGCCCGGGCCGAAGCGGTCGTGCAGGAGGCTCAAAGCTATGGGGTGAGGGCCTGCGCTGTGGGTTGTGATATCACGAACGCGGCTGATCGTGAGCGGCTGTTTGCGACGATCCGCGAGGAATTTGGGGTGCTGCACCTTCTGGTACTGAACGCTTCTGGCGGTCTGGAACGTGATCTTGTAGCAGCAAATCCAGATTATCCGATGGTAATAAATAGAGATGCTCAGGTTGCCTTGCTTGAGCAGGCGCTGCCACTGATGCCGCAGGGAAGCACCATCGTTTTTGTCACCAGTCACTGGGCGCATCTCTATGGTCGAGTACCTCAGATCCCGGCATATGAACCGGTGGCAGCCTCAAAATATGCCGGTGAACAGGCGCTACTGGCACGTCAGGATGAACTGAATGCCAGCGGAATTCGTCTGCTCATTGTGACAGGCGATTTGATTCAGGATACCATCACGCCGAAGCTGCTGGAACGTTCAGCCCCCGGCCTTGCTATGCAGCGTAAACAGGCTGCTGGTGATCTGCCTACCGCTGAAGAGATGGGGCAGATGATCGCAGAAGCCGCATGCAATAAAACACTACCATCAGGGCATGTGCTGGTAATTGGTGGCTCGCTGGAACAGATGCTTGCTGGTTAAATGAAAAGAGGCTCCGTTCTCTCTCCTTCGGGAGAACGGAGCCTGCTCGATTACCGGTCTTTGTGAGGAGAGGGCACCGCAACATGTTTGGCGGTATCTTCTTCCTGCTCGTCTTCATCAAGCCCAAAGGGCGGGAACTCTTCCTGAGGAGCCTCCTCGTGCGCTGATTCTTCTGTTGTGGTGGTCTCAGAGAGTTGCGCTGGTTCAAGGGGAGGGAAAGCCTCTTGAGGAACTACCTCGTGCGTTGCTTCTTCTGTTGTGGTGGTCTCAGAGAGTTGCGCTGGTTCAAGGGGAGGGAAAGCCTCTTGAGGAACTACCTCGTGCGTTGCTTCTTCTGTTGTGGTGGTCTCAGAGAGTTGCGCTGGTTCAAGGGGAGGGAAAGCCTCTTGAGGAACTACCTCACTTTCATGCTCGTCGTCTGCTTTGTCCTCAGGAGGCTGATCGAAGAAGGAGTGTGTAGCAGTGCTGGTGGGCTCGAACGCCTCCTGCTCTACCTGACTGATGGTTTGAGGAGAGGTAGGAACTACATCTAAGCTGGTATCCTCGAACGCTTCCTGGGGCATCTCTTCGTGCTGCTGTGCGCTGGCACTTCCTGCTTGCTCGATATCGAGAGAAAATACACCGGAGTCAGCAGACTCAAACGCTTCCCGGGGCATCTCAGAGATCTGCGTTTCTGGCTCTTCTACGCTTGATGGCGGAAGCATTGGCATGTTTTCCGGTTGCATATCAATGTGGGTTTGCATATATGGATATGGTGTAATGCCGTTGAGAGAGGTTTCACGCTCAGAACGGAAGAGGCGATAGATATTATCGGAGCGGGAGGGCACCAGGTGAACGCGCATTGTTGCAATATAAAAGGCGGCAGCTCCGCCAAAGATGAGAGCGCCGATGAAAGCCCCTGCCAGAATGTGCCGTAGCGTTTCCAGAAATGCGGCTTCAACAAACGCTGCCAGACAGAGGACAAGGAGCACGTAGAAGGGCATTCCTCCAATATACGCTGTTCTTCGTTGTTTGAAGGCATCATGAGGATACAGAGGGCGAATAATGTGATGGGCATAAAACTTACTATAAAACCAGCCAAGTATTAGATAGATCGCGATAAGAAGGAGCCAACCGCTGAGCGCCCATTTGGTCGAAAGCTGATAGGTCTGAACAATGGATGCCCAGAACAGGCTGTATCCATAAAACAGCAAACTACAAATGCCAATACAGAGAATTTGTGGTAGAAAAAGGCGGGTATAGTAGATGATTTTCTCCATTTTCAGGGTGTTCCTCAAAATGCTTTCATTTTTTCGGGTGTCTTCGGGTTTTTCAATATAGATAGTATCCTATCATGCCCGGTGGTTATTCCAAACGAGAATAGGATATTCGCGCTAATGACGCTAACCAGATTCTCCCTGATCGATTTGTTGTGGGTTCAGCTTGACAGAAAAACCTCTTTTTCGATATACTTCTAATTAGACTTCAGTCTACATAGTACCTGTCAGGTATCAGAAAGAAACTTTCCACGTATACTATAATGGAGTATTAATCATGCCGCAAGAGGAATTTCAGGCGCTTCTTCAGTTTTTTAAAGCAATGGCAGACGAAACTCGGTTGAAATTACTGGGGATTCTGGCAAATGGAGAACGAAGCGTTGAGGAGCTTGCGGCCTTGCTCCATCTGCGTGCTCCCACTGTCTCACACCATCTGGCACGCTTGAAAGAGCTCGATTTGGTCGGGATGCGGAGCGAAGGGAATATCCATTATTACTGGCTTAATGTGGAGACGCTGCGTCAAACAAACAAGCTTCTGCTGACGCCTGAGCGCATGGCTTCACTGGTGACTGACATTGAGGGCAATGCATGGGAGCGAAAGGTCTTGCGCGATTTTCTGGAAGACTCTCGTATTAAAGAGATTCCCTCGAGCGTCAAGAAACGCATGGTGATCTTAAGATGGCTGACGGAGTTTTTTGAGGAAGGAAGACTCTATACAGAGGCGCAGGTTAATGAAATCTTGAAGGCTCATCATCCTGATACCGCCTATTTGCGGCGTGAGATGATTAGCTCGCAGGCCCACTTATTACAGCGTGAACTGGGTTTATACTGGCGTCTTCCTACCGGGAAGCAGTGGAAACAGATCTCACTGCGGGCTCGCGATCGCGTGCTGCTACATGGGTGGGTTGGTGTGCCAGAGGGGAAGGGGCCTTTCCCGACGATTCTGGAGATCCATGAAGGCCCTGAGGTTGCTCTTGAGGATTGGCTTTCTCCGCTGGCCGGGATGTGGCTTGACCACGGCTTCGCCTATTGTGTTATCAATGTGCCATTGGTGCTTGCTCTGCCTCATCAGGCTGCTCCCTATGTGAAAATCCATAGTTCGGGAACGCCGCCTGTGGCTGCTCCGCTGACGCTTCAGGAGCGGATTGAAGGACATCCCGGACAGCATGAACTGGCTGATCTGGAGCTCGTGCGCGGTTGGCTGATCGAACAGGGAATCGCTGCTGAGCATGCTGTGGTGCTGACGGGCTGGCGCTATAATGCTTCGCTGGTATTGCTTGCCCTCGGGATGCAGCCCGAGTTTTGGGCTGCGGGCATCGCGGGAGAGGCGGTGACTGATTGGCTGCTCAATTATGAGGAGGATGAGGACCGCACCTTTGTTACAGCTATCTTCGAGGGAACGCCTGCGGAAAAGAGTGCTGCTTATAAACGCTACTCTCCTATCTCTTATGTGGCAGAGGTAATGGCCCCCCTGCTTCTCTTTCAGAGGCGCACTGATCCACGCTACTCTTTAAAGCAGGCTCAACGATATCAAGAGGCACTTCAACAACATGGCAAGGCGCTTGACTTACATCTGCTTGATGCCACTCCCGCCACATCTGTACTCCAATTAATGGTTCAGCAAAAAGAAGTTCTGCTCAACTTTGTTCGGGCGCTCTCCTTCTAAACAGCTTTTCTCCAGAATCCTTCCACTTTCCTGCCGAAGAGGCTGTACAATGCCGTGCAGTCTCTGCTTGTTTCCTGATAGTGCACAGGTAAAGTAGAGATTGTTTGTCATTTGTTACAGATGTGTTTATATATATTGCTGTATTTATATTTAGTAGTGTTGGGTTATTTACATAGTGATCTCCATAATACTGGAAAAGTTATATCCGTGTAGTGTATTATATTAATACGTATAGATTCTACTGATGGAGGGGAAGCAGGAAAACGTATGAAGATTTTTCGTACAAAATCAATTGAGCAATCCATCAGAGATACAGAGGAGCCTGAACATCAGCTAAGAAAAGCGCTTGGCCCTCTTGATCTCATCGTATTTGGAGTAGGAGTCACAATCGGGACCGGCATTTTTGTGACGACAGGAAAAGCTGCCGCTGATTATGCTGGCCCCGCTATTGTTATCTCCTTCTTGCTGGCTGGCCTTGCCTGTGGTCTGGCAGCCCTCTGTTATGCTGAGTTTGCCAGTTCGGTGCCGGTATCCGGGAGCGCCTATACCTTTTCCTATGCGACCTTAGGAGAATTTATTGCCTGGGTGATCGGTTGGGACCTGATTCTTGAATTCATGGTAGGTGCATCAGTTGTCTCTGTAGGCTGGTCCAGCTATTTCGGAGAGCTGTTGAAAGGTCTGGGGATTCACCTGCCAGCGGTGATAGCAGGCGGACCCGGGGCCGTAATGAATCTTCCAGCCGCCCTGATTGCTCTGCTGCTCACCGCGGTGGTTACTGTGGGCATTCGTACCAGCTCAATTGTGAATCTGGTCATTACCTGTATTAAAGTGGTGGTGGTTCTCTTCTTCATCGGTCTGGGAATCTTTTTTGTCAAGCCTGCAAACTGGGTTCCCTTTATCCCACCCGCGATCCCGGCGGCAATAACAAAGCCGTTCTGGGATACAACTGTGCTGCAAATGCTCGGATCGCGTCCGATGGAATATGGTTGGCCCGGTGTTGTGTCTGGTGCTTCGCTGGTCTTTTTCGCGTACATCGGCTTCGATATCGTTGCAACCACGGCGGAAGAAACGCGTAACCCTCAGAAGAATATGCCTATCGGGATTTTTGGGTCTCTGGCGCTCTGCACCGTGCTGTATATCGCGGTATCGCTTGTGATGACCGGAATCGTGCCCTATACCCAACTGGCGACCAGTGAGAATACCGCGGCGATGGCGCTTGCCTTTTCGGCTATTGGGCAGTCGTGGGCGGCAGTCCTGGTATCGATTGGTGCTATTTGCGGCATGACGGCTGTGATCATGATCCTGATGCTTGGACAGAGCCGTGTGTTCTTTGCAATGAGCCGGGATAACCTGTTGCCACGCTGGTTCTCACAGGTACATCCGCGTTTCAAGACACCCTATCGTATTAACATCATTGTCGGCATTGTGGTGGCTTTCACAGCGGCCTTTACGCCGGTGTCGGCGCTGGAAGAAATGACCAATATCGGCACCCTGACTGCGTTTATTCTGGTGTCGATCGGGGTGATTGTGTTGCGGCGAACACGCCCTAACCTGCGTCGTGCGTTCCGAACGCCTCTGGTGCCCTGGATCCCGATTCTGGCTGTGTTGATCTGTTTCTATCTGATGCTTGGTTTGCCTCTCCTTACATGGGTGCGCTTCCTTGTCTGGCTGGCGATTGGCGTTGTCCTCTACTTTGTCTACGGACAGCAACATAGTCGTTTGGCAAAAGAAGGTTCAGAAGAAGGTGGGCTAAAACACGTCGCAGTTAGCGAGAAGTAGTCGGTCTCCATGCTGTCGGACGGCGGGGAAGTGATTCTCCGTCGTCTTTTTCTATGCCTTTTTTTCATAGCTGCTTGATATAATAAGGCGGACGACGAAACTGATGCCTTGCAACAGGAGAAGAAGTTTCTATGCAACACCTTGATCCTCGGGAACAACAGCGTGTAAGCTTAGCTCGCTCACAGGAAGATCAGGCGCGCCATTCTGATGAGGAAATGGCGGAAAAGCTTGCGCACCGCGTGGTACAGCTTCTGGATGAGCGTACTACCCTGAATAGGAAAGATCGTCCTTCTGCCGGACAACGTCTGGTGCTGGCACTTGCCTCACTGGTTTTGTTGCTGGCTCTGGGAACGATTTTTCTGGATACTCTCAGCGGTGTGAGTGGATTGATCGCGTTTGGCATTCTCGCGATAACTGTCTTTATGATAAATGCAGTGTTTAATGATACCAGAAGATAGAGGGGGAAGGCCCCCTCTCACGCTTCTTCAATTTCTTCGGTGAACAGGTTGGCTGGAGCATTTTGAGGGACAATCACTTTGAGCGCCCGCGGTGCAATGGAGAAACGGGTTGCGGGCAGACCTTCATTGGTGTAGCCGAACGGATCGCCGTCCAGTTGAATCCCAATCCTGCGCTGTGTGACAATCGTGAGTTCCTTACATTTTTCGTAGCGTACCCACTGATGCCGTCGCTTGCGCCTTAACAGAAAATCAAGAACAACCAGCAGCCGCTCGACAATGTTGCGTTGATGGACAATGCAAACATCGAGAATGCCATCATCGCATTTGGCCTCCCAGGTGTATTTAATAGCGCCTCCATAGAGCTGTGTGTTACCAACAATCACCTGTAAGGCATTGACTTTAATTTTGTGCTTATCAACCTGAAGATAGGTGCGAAATGGCTGATAGCCCAGACCAAGCCATGCCCCAACCAGCGCGTAACCCAGGATACCAAGGCGCTTGGCTGGTTTTCTCTCCACGGCATGTGTGATATCTCCATCCATGCCCACTCCACCCATCAGGAGAAAATAGGCACTATCATTCAGCTTGCCCAGATCGACCCGTTTGATTTGTCCATTCAACAGGACGTTACGGGCCCCGTAATTATCAAGAGGAATATTCATCTCGCGGGCCCAGACGTTGACCGTGCCGCTTGGGAGTACGCCTAACGCTGTTTCACTTCCCGCCAGTTCCTGAATAACCTCATTAATTGTGCCATCGCCGCCGGTAGCAACAACAACACCTATGTCTTGTTCAACGGCCTCACGTGCGAAACGGCGTGCATCTCCCGCTCGCTGAGTGAGCTTTAATTCGGTCTGCCATCCATGTTCACGCAAAAAGGTGACTGTTTCTTTAATCTGTTGCGCATGTAAGAGATAGCTCCCGGAAGTGGGGTTTGCTATCAGAATAGCCCGGGTTTGGGCTTGATGCTCTGCCTCTGGATTTTTGAGTGTGCTATGCTGCATTCTAACGTTCCCATTCATCCCTTTCTGTATCAGAAACAATCCAGGAAGCGTGTACGGTGCTGTTTTTCTCTATCCTGTTTAGAGATACGCTTGAGCAGCGGAAACGGTTGAGGGAGGCAGAGCAAAGCTGCTTCTAGCCGACCCGTGGCACACGAGCCAGAATTTCAGCGACCACTTCATAATTAATGGTGCCAAGCCGCTGAGCGACCTTCTCGGCGGTCAGAGAGGCGTTCCCCTGCTTGCCAATTAGAACCACTTCATCACCGACCCGTGTTTGTGGAATATGGGTGACATCGATAATGCACTGATCCATACAGACGCGTCCTAGAATAGGCGCTTCCTGACCGTGAATCAGGACGGTACCCCAGTTCTGTGGTGAGCGACGGAAGCCATCGGCGTACCCGACGGGAAGCACCGCAACGCGGGTTGGCCTGGTAGTGATGTAGGTACAGCCGTAGCTGATCCCTTCGCCTGCCGGGATCATTTTGACCTGTGCAACCTGTGTCTTAAACGAGAGCGCAGGCCGGAAACCGGGTGGCAGAGGCACTTCGGGTGAAGGATCCAGACCGTAAATGGCGATGCCCGGACGTACCATATCAAAACGAGCTTCGGGCATGCTCAAGGTTGCGGCACTGTTAGAAGCGTGAACGATTGGTGGGCGTAGCTGCCGCTCGTCGAGCGTTGTTAAAATGTGCTGGAAGCGCGAAAGCTGCATATAGGCATGGGTCTTATCCTCAGCATCGGCGCTGGCGAAATGTGTGTAGAGTCCCTCAAGCTCAAGCCCGGGCAGCGAACGAATCAGCTCGATGAGCTCAATGATCTCGCTTTGTTGCTCGCTGCGAATCCCAAGCCGCCCCATGCCAGTATCAACCTTGACATGAACGCGGGCCGTTTTTCGCAGGGCTTGAGCGGCCCGAGAAAGCGCCTGTGCGGCTTCGCGTGTATAGAGGGTAAAAGTGACTTCTTGCCGAACGGCCTCACGCATCTGCCAGTTTGGCACATAGCCAAAAATCAGGATAGGCGCATCAATGCCAGCCTCGCGCAGCGTGATCGCCTCACTCAGTGTAGCCACTCCAAGCATACTGGCCCCATTGTGGAGCACGGTGCGCGCCACTTTCAAGGCTCCATGTCCATAGGCATCGGCCTTCAGGCTGATCAACACGCGCACCTCGGGGCCGACCATCTCTTTGATCTTCCGCGTATTATTCCCGATCGCGCTTAAATCGATTTCAACCCAGGTCGGCCGTTCATTTTGCAGGATCACGATCTGCTTCCAGCCCGGAGTTTGTCTGACCAGAAGCTCAGGAGCCTGCTCAGGATGCCGCATCAGAAGCTCTGTTACCTTCTCCATGCGGGTCGCCTCGGACCCCTTGATGAGGATAGTGTGCTCTCCCGGTGTGGATTCGAGCAGGAATTTGACAATACTGGCGGCATCGCTTTGTGTTGAGGTCATAAAGGTTTGCTCTGAACTGAGGCCTGCCTGTCGAGCCGCTTCAGCAATCAAGGCAGCCCGCTCGCCACAGGTAATCAGATAGTCGACCTGGTAAGCAGGGTCAGTCGCGACCAGGGTTCCGGCCTCCCGGTGAAAACGTTCCTCGCAATCGCCAAGAGAGAGCATATCGCCGAGCACGGCAATGCGCTTACCATCGGCGGCGCTCAGGCATGAGAGTGTGTGTAAGCCTGCTCGAAGGGAGGCCGGTGAGGAGTTATGGGTGTCATCAAGCAGCAGGCTCTGATAGACCCCCGGGAGCGGGAAGAGGCGTCCGGGCATTGGCGCGACCTGACGCATTCCCTCCTCAATCTCTTCGATGCTCATGCCACAGAGACGCCCGATTTTCCAGGCGATCAACATTGTTGCGACATGATGTGGGCCTGGCAGGCGTGATTCCAGCCGGATGCTCTGGCCTGTCTCGTCGTCTTGAAAGGAGAAGATGAGCCTCTCGCGCGAGACCTGTGGCTGTATAGATGAGGCGCGAAAGCCAATACAGCGAGGGCGTTTCTCGACAGGTATAGCTGCTACGAGCTCACTGATGACCGTATCATCTTCATTGAGAAGGAATGTCTGCGCAGGTGCGAGGCTCTGAGGCAGCACACCAAACTCGGCGGCCAGCCTCTCTGGTGATTCAAAATATTGGAGCTGAACAGGAGCACTATTAGTAAGAACGCCGATGGCGGGCTGAACAAGTTCGCAGAGGGTGCTGAGCTCTCCCGGATGATCGCTTCCCAGTTCCAGAACAGCGTATTCATGCTGGGGTTCCAGACGGCCAAGAGAGAGCGGGATACCAAGCAGATCGTTGTAGTTCTGCCAGCTTCGGAAGGTGGCAAAGCTTTTGCTGAGCACGGTTGCGATGGCCTCTTTGGTGCTGGTTTTGCCAACACCTCCGGCGACCGCGATGACAACAGGTTTCCAGCGTTGCAGAATCGCACTGGCATACTGTTGGAGTGCCTCGCGGGTATCTTCCACAACAACGATAGTGCCCTGTTCCAGGTCTTTCAACGTTTCCTGTGGCAACTGGTTATAGACTCTGGCCTCAATAAGCAGGCCTGCGGCTCCTTTATGGATGGCATCGGAAAGATAGTCATGCCCATCACCTCGCTCGCCGCGCACTGCGACAAACATTTCACCCGGCAGGAGTTGTCTGGTATCGTGGCTGAAGGAGGAAAACTGAGTCTGTTTGCCTGCGGAGCGTAGCACGCCTCGTGTCGCTTCTAAAAGATGTGAAAGATAGATCAAAGCAGGACCTCCATATGTTGGCCATTGTGAGAGAAGAGCATAGTTTTATCAGATTTCATAATATATTTTTGTAGAGTTTGTTTCATTGTTATTGTACCTCCTGACAGGCTACTACTGATGAGAAGTAGCCCTTTCAGGAGTGTTATTGCGCTAATTGGTATAGGATTCATCGGGGATCTGGACGCTGATAAGGCGCAAGCGACGTTCAAAGGCTCCCCGCTCATTGCGTCGCTGTTCCTGCACTGCCTGGACCTCAGCAGGGTCGATCTGATACAGGGCTTGCAGTGCAGAGACCACTTCTTGCAGATCAGCAAGCTCTTTGATGAGCTCACCGCGCTGTTTGGCTGCTGCCACTTCCAGCGCCTCTTCAACCAGTTTTGTATGCAGTGTTTGTTGGTATTCGGCCTCATCCATAGCCGTGACCTGGCAGGTTGCCCCGTTTGCCTCGATCATCTCAGGAATCCGATCTCGAACCAGTTTATTGTATTCTTTCTGCATCGTTTCACTTTCCTTTTATCCGCTTTGCGCCAGAAGCTTTCCTATGGGCTGAAAAAGCACAGGGGAGGATTGGCGCGTCTGTTCTGGCAGCGTGAATGGACTCTTTTGTGTTGATGGGTTGCTCTACGTGTAGACATCTTCTCGAAATCCTCCCAACCTGAATAGTAGCGTTCAGGCGTACCTTGAATTCTTGCCCTCCATGCCCGGGACTGCTGTAAAAAACCTGTTGCCTGCCTGGAGCGAGGCCCTCGGTTCGCGTCGTTGGCCTGGCCTGAGTCGGGCAGGCCCTCCCTTGAGAGGAGGAATTCCCCGCAAAAACGCGTGGGGAAGATGTCAACTCAGTACATAACGCATACTGCCTATCTGTCTTATGATGCCCTTTATTTCTAGAACTGTCAATGCCGCACTGACCTGTGCTGCGGTCAGGTCTGTTTCTCGTGTGAGCTCATCAATATGGATCGGTTCCTGACCGAGCAGGGCAAGAAGCAGACGTTCTTCTTCTGTATCTGCCTGAGATATAGGACTTTGAGGGCTGGAATCAGGAGATTCCGGGCGTTCGGGTGTGGGACTTTTGGGCTGTGGCGTACTGCTGGAATTTGGTGTATCTGGCAACGGCAGTTCAGGAGCCAACAGAGGGACATTGTGCAGGTTCAGATTGTGGATGATATCCTCAATGCAGGTTGCCGGGTATGCCCCGTCTTGAATGAGTTTGTTCGTGCCCCGGCTGCTTGGTGACGTGATGTTCCCCGGAACAGCAAAGACCTCACGCCCTTGATTAAGGGCGCTGGTAGTGGTAATCAGGGCCCCACTGCTCTCGGGCGCTTCGGTGACGAGTACGCCGAGAGAAAGTCCGGAAATCAGGTGGTTGCGAGCAGGGAAATTGCCAGAATCGGGGCGAACACCCAGTGGAAACGCGCTGATGAGCGCTCCCTGACCTGATTCAACGATGCGGCGGGCCAGCTCGTAGTTCTGGGGAGGATAGATGTTGTCGAGGCCACAGGCAAGCACCGCGATGGTGCGGCCTCCGGCATCTAAAGCCGCTGTATGGGCGACTGTATCGACGCCGAGGGCCAGACCACTGATGATGGTCATTTTGGTTGCCAGTTGAGAGGCAAAATAGTCTGTGACCTCTCTGCCATAGGTGGTTATGGAGCGTGTGCCCACAATTGCGAGCGTGTAGTTGTAATCATCCTCGGTGAGATGGCCACACACATGCAGAACCGGTGGCGCGTAATCGATCTCGCGGAGCAGTGGCGGATAGGTTGGATCTTTCCAGGTAATGACCTGGATGCGTCGTCGGTCCAGGCGCTCCAGCTCCTGGGCGGGTTCGATCTTGCCGCGTTGTCGCAGAAACGAAGTAGCGGTTTTTGGTTCCAGTCCCGCTGCTTGTAGTTCCCGCTGGTCCGCTTTCCAGGCTGCGGCAACATCGTCCTGAAAGTAGGTCAGGAGCTTACGGAAGCGCACAGGGCCGATTCCTCTGACGCGACTGAATGCAATCCAGTATTGTAGCTCCTGTAGCGAAAGGACTTGAGATGGATAGTAGCGGGCCTTTCCCTCCCCGACTACCATCGTCAACCGCTCCATAGGGCCCATAGTGAACAACTCCTTTTCGTTTTAATGTTGATCCGGTAAAGATAGATGTGGGTCCGGCTGCTCCTGAGTCGGAGGATGCTGGACCGTATAGCGATCAGGGTGCGTGTAAGGAAGATCCGGGCGAGGCGTAAAGCCTGACGCACCACTCTGGGACAATGGCTCCCCATCCAGACGGCAGAATTTTGCCCCGATGCGGTTCTGATAGCCACATTTGGGGCAGACAGGACCAGCAGTCTCACATGTGGTGAAGATAGAAGCCATCTGCTGTTCAAACCACTCGCGCTCACGCTTCTTCTTCAGTCTGTGCTGATTGGCAAGCAGGAACACGATGCCCAGGAAGGCTGCGACAGCGATAGCGCTTCCACCGGTGATGATTAGTATATTCGGCTGTGTCAGTGGCTCTTCCGGCGTAACCTCTGATGCAGGTGTGGACTGTGGAGTTACCTGGACAGTTGGCGTGATCTCTGCGGTTGGAGTCTCCTTTACTTTCGTCGTAGGTGTTGGTGTCAGCGTGGCCGGAAGGTTGAGTGAAAGATGCCACTCATTTTCAAGCTGTGTGATATCAACTCCGAACGTTTTTTTCAGCGCCTCTTCAAAGGAGAGGTCCCCGGGTCTCATCTCGTTCAGGAAGGCGCGTATCTTGTCCGCTCCATACTTTGTATAGAGGTAGCTCACCAGTTGCCAGCTTTGCGCATAGGCCAATTCGGCTTGCAGCTCCTCTTCAGGAAAGGTATCAAGCTCAACAAGAGGTATCAGGTTATTCTCTTTCACTGCCTGCTCGAAGATTTCCTGATATTGTGGTCGGGGGAAGCGTTCGTGATAGACGGCAAGCCCTTCATCGAACCAGGAAGGCGTTCTTACCTTTTCCTGTAGCATGTTCATCTCAATCGCATGGGTGAGTTCATGTGGGAGCGTGCTTTCAAGGTTGAGATCTCCTATGCCCTCAGCTTCCATCATGATCTCGTGACTGCCCCAGAAAGTGACGCCTCCGACCCACTCTGAAATTCTGGGCGGCAGCGATTTTTGAAAGTCATCGCGATTTCCGTAGATCCAGATAGTGATAACCTCTGTCAGAGATGTGCCCAGTGATTGACAGATGCGCTGTTCTGCTTCCTTTGCTTTTTGGAGGGCAATGTGCCCGAATTCGTCGGGCTGATTGTACCATTTAATCTGAATATTGCCTTCTTGTTTGCTTTGCCAGGGGAAACGATTATCGAAGACCAGGAACTTCTGAGAAGGGAGCCTCTCGCTATTGTTTGCCGAGTCTTTTAGCTCCCAGTGATATTCGACAGTGGTTCCGACCGAAGGCATATTATATTTGGTCAATTTTTGATCCAGGGTGAAAACCGTCGTATCTCCGCTTGTTCGGGGTGTCACCTGCTCGACACCCTGAAAAGAGGAAGTATCCGAATCGATGGAGATCCAGGCTGTAGAAAATGTGGTTCCGGGTGCCCTGACCTTGAGGGTAAATGTAATACTGTCGGGATAATGGATGGTCTGGGTTTGCTCAAGGACTGTCACAGAATGAGCTACCGTGTGCTGAGCATGCACAGAAGCAGGCGCTGCGGTCAAGAAAAATAGAGTAATGCATAGTAATATGCCAATGCGGTGCAGGCGGAATACAATAGCCAGACGTTTGCTCATACGCCCCCTTCGGTTTTTGAAATGTTCCTGACGATTCGTCCGGGGAGAATGTCATTTATTGTACACCACGGTTGAGATTATTGTATAGAGATGAGCAAAAAGTCTTAGAGAACTCTGACGTCTGTTGTATCGAAAAGAAAAGGGATTCTCTCTACGTTTCTTCTTTCCCATGCGGGAACCCTTTCTGTCTGATTATCTTCCCTTTTGTAAAAAAAAGAAGGGAGAGCTAAGGGAAGAAAGAAGACATAGCAGTAGTATTGTTATATTTCGATTGTTAAAATGTGTAGATGTAAAACATGGTAGAATATAATGAAATAGTGCGGAAAACCTCAACCTATGCCTAGCCCTTTCCGGCTATGGAGCACGGTTGGATTCGGGAAACAGAACGACTCATAGTATTCTTGTATCAGACTGATGGGGTTATCCTACGCTTTGCCTAGTCCTTATTGGTAAGAATGTTAACCCCGTTCAGACTAAGCCGTTCGGTAAAACGAAGGGGTATAGAAAAGGTAGCTCGTTTTCTTTGTCTCTGTTTTTGGAATATGGTAATGTGGCGAGGGGGTCGATTTTGAGCTTCTCCTGAATACATAGTCAGCAATGAATGTACAGTATGGAAAAACGGTTTTTAAAGAAAGATCGAAAGCAATATATTATGAGGAGCAGCATGTTCGAGCTAACCAGCAGGATGAAGTGTTCACAGCAAAAATATGAGGGTAGGCTATGAGTAACAACTTGAGTTTGCCTGGTACTCAGCCAGAGGGGCCAGACAAGAAGCCACGAACCGGGCTTCTGAGCAGCTACCGCCAGCAACAGCAGAACCAGGCACAACAGCCATCTTCAGCAGAGGCTGTACCGGAAATCCCGTATTCCCCGGTTCCACAGGAGCCAACGAGACCTGCGAGCGCTCAGGGAATGCCTTCACAGAGGTTAACCGGCTCTTTACCTCCGAGACTACCTTCAAAGCCCGTTTCAAACGGTTGGGTGCAGCCATCACAGCCGTTGCAGGATGCTCAGGCACCCGGAAACGTTCAGCCGCCAGTGAGGCCCGTGCCGCAACAGTCACAGCCCGGCTGGATGACAAATGCCGTGAACTTTGTGCGGCAAGTCTCGGGCAAGATGAGGGCGATACGTCCCGCTCAATCTGATGGCAATGGAAGCCCGGAGCACACACAGTGGAAGCGCTCGCGTGCTGTACGTCATTCTATTCAGAAGAAGCGGCGTCTTCGTTGGAGCCAGAAGCACCCGAAGGCGGCGCGAGTTGTTGGCTGGACCGCGCTTGGCTTGATGGTTGTGCTGGTAATCGGGGTCTCTATTGGTGGAGTACTTGGTTTTCAGTATTATCAGGAGCAATCATCGCGCATTGATGGCCTGGCGAACAAAAATATTCAACAGAATACCCGCATTTATGACCGGAATAATAATCTGATCGCCGAGGTCTACGATAAGGATAGCGCGAATACAGGTCGACGCATTCCCGTTTCTTATAATGATGTACCAAAAGTATTGGTGGATGCTCAAATAGCAATTGAGGATGCGTCTTTCTGGGAAAATGCTGGCATTGATCCCACCGGTATTATGCGTGCGTTCCTGCAAAACAGCGGTGGCGGAAGTACCCTGACACAGCAGGTAATCAAGAACCTGAGTGGCGATGACAGGATATCCTATGATCGTAAACTGACAGAAGCTGTTCTCGCGATCAGCCTGACCCAGAAATACCCCAAGTGGAAGATTCTTGAAATGTATTTTAATGTGGCTGGTTATGGGGCACAGAATCTCGGGGTAGAAAGCGCGGCGCAGAACTATTTCCATCTTCAGCCAGTCTGCGACGAGAAGACTTTTAAATGCACACCTGCCATTTCCCGGCTTGAGTATAACGAGCAGGGCAAGAAGGATCCGCTGTTAGGTCTGGCCCGTGCCTCTTTGTTGGCCGGTTTGCCGCAGAACCCGGTCTATTTTGACCCGACGGTTAGCAAGAAGAACAAAGAGCGGGCGCTAGAGCGTCAGGAGCAGGTGTTGCAGCGCATGATTGAGACAAAGGTCACTGTTGATGGTCTGGGTGTAGTGACGCCTGAGCTCAAGGAAAAGGCGCATGAACTGACGAAGAAAATGACCTTTACGCCTTATAAGGCGGTCAAAAAGGCGCCTCATTTTGTGGACTGGATTCAGGGCCAGATGGAGCAGATCTTAGGCAATGGAGATGTCCAGCTCGGGCATCGGCTCTTCCTGACGGGAGGCTTTAATATTCGTACAACCATTGATCTCTCGTTGCAGGAATTTGTCGAAAACGCGGTCAAGCGTCACCTCTATGAACCGGACTATCAGCCCCTCAAAAACATCACGGTGACAGCAAGCGACTATTATAATCTGCATTCGGCGGCTGTGGTCGTGCTGAACGCGAAAACGGGCGAAATCCTGGCAATGAATGGCAGCCCTGACTACTACAGCCAGGATGAGCGCGCGGGCGGTCAGTATAACGCTGCTGCGGCTGGTGGGCGACAGATTGGTTCAACTGTGAAACCGCTAATCTATTCCACCACCTTTATGATGGGGTGGTATCCGGCTGTTGTCCTGCCCGACTTTGAAACCTTTTTCCCGAATGGAGCGCCTGCCGGAACGCCTGCTCCCAAAACGCCCGACGATCAGTCCATGTATCACCCGAAGGACTATAACGATACCTATAATGGGCGTGCGGCAAGTGGAGGCACCAAAGATTCTACCATTCGTGTTGCAACCGCGAACTCCTTTAACGTCCCGGCGGTCAAGTCGCTGGCCTATGTTGGAGTCGACAACTTTACAAAGGTCGCAAATCAGCTTGGTTTGAACCCGCGCAAGCAGGACCAGAACCTGACAATGGCTTTAGGAGCCTTTACCGCCTCCCCATTGCAGATGGCTGGTGCGTATCAAGCGCTTGCGAATGGTGGCGAGCGTATTCCGCCTACGGGTATTCTGGAGGTCTGGGATAACTACGGGCACCAGCTCTACAAGTATGATGTGGCAAAAGTGAAGAAGACTCGCGTCTTCTCGCCCGAGGTCTCCTATCTGATGACCTCGGTATTGACCGATGAGAAAGCCCGCGCATTCGAGTTCCTGAATGCCCACACGCTCTCGTTCTGGGACTGGGATCAGGAGTGCAGCAACCAGGAATGGTATGGCTTGCCACGGTGTGCGCATGATGTAGCGGCAAAAACCGGAACAACGGATGAATTTAAGGATAACTGGACGGTTGGCTATACCCCAAACATCGTCACCAGTGTCTGGGCGGGGAATGCCAACAACGAGCCTATGGAGAATGGGCCGACCGGTATCACCGGAGCCGGTCCTATCTGGCATAGCGTGATGGAGTACGCGTCTGGCCGTCCCTGTAAAGAGATCAGTGAGGGTTCGATCAAGTGCCCGTCCAAACCATTTGATCCGAAAAAAGCAGGGCTCACACAGCCATCGGTCTTCGAGAAACCGGCAAACGTGGTCAACTCCTGCGAATTCGCGGCTTCTGACGGCCTCAACAGAAATGGAGGTGAGACGAACTGCGATTACGTCATCAAGGGAACCGAGCCGCAGACAACCGGTGTGGTTCCGCCTAAGGTGCTTCCGGGCAAGGACAATAAGGGCAATAATGGGAACAACGGGAATAATGGAAATGGTGGCAATAATGGGAATACCGGTAACAACGGAAACCAATCACCCACAACACCGCCCACCATGCCAACATTTCCTATCCCATCTCTTCCGGCGTGGCCTCCATTCGATAAAAAACAATAGTTTCTGAAAATGGGAGGAGCAGGGGACATGCCTGCTCCTCTTCTCACTCCTTCAATGGTCTAAGTCCTGCAATCCCTGCTACAAAGAGATATTACATGTGTTTTCCCCTTGACAATACGATAGGGAGAGTGCTATGCTTTATTTGCAGTCTCAAAGTGAGAGTGCTAGCAATCCTGGTTGACAAGTATTGTATCATCCTATAAGTACCTTTTCGAGGTTGGGGGTGATGCACCAGCAGTATCGAGGGCAGTTCCCATGACACCGTTGAGTCCACGCAAACAGCAGATCTTGCGGGCATTGGTTGAAGAATACATACACACCGCAACCCCTGTTGCGTCCGAGACTCTTGTACGCAAGTATGGGTTGAAGTTTAGCTCTGCGACGGTCCGCCATGAGCTGGCTGGTCTGGAAGAGGCAAACCTGATCTATCAACCGCATACTTCTGCCGGTAGGGTTCCTACCGATCTGGGCTATCGCTATTTTGTGGAACATTTAATGCGAGAGTCCACGCTGTCTCTCGAAGAGCAAAGGCTTATTCGTCATCAGTTCTATCAGGTGCAGGATCAACTCGACCAATGGGTACGCCTGACGGCTTCGGTGATGGCGCGTCTGTTGCATAATGCTGCGATTATGACGCCACCGCGTGCGGTTGAAGGGCGGCTCAAGCACTTTGAAGTGCTTGCGGTGACGGACCTCTCGGCGCATGTTGTCCTGGTTCTGACAGATGGAACAGTGAAACAGCAGCGGCTTCTGTTGGATCAGTCGATCCAGCAGGAAGAGCTGAGTATCATGGCGAATCGGCTGAACAAGCTGTTCCAGGACAAAAACGCGGTCGAAATCAACAAGATCTTAACCGAGCATGATTTTTCACCGGTTGAGCGATTGATTGCGGATACCATTACCCGTATTCTGGAACAGCATGGTGATCTGTTTGGCGATATCTTTTATCGCGAGGGACTGATTAATATTCTGGAACAACCGGAGTACAGCCGTCTTGGACCCGAGCAGGTGCGTAATGAGCGCGTTCGCCATGTCCTGGAAGTATTGGAGCAGAATCGGCTCTTACCCGCTCTGGCCTCGCATCTCCATTCAACTCCATCTGGTGGGGTTCAGGTGATTATTGGTGGCGAGAACCAGTGGGATGAGATGAAAGATGTGAGCCTGGTTGTGGCGCGGTATGGCAAAGAAGGACAGGTTGGCGGTTTGCTTGGTGTAATCGGTCCAACCAGAATGCAATATGATCGCGCTATCGCTGTTGTGCGATATATGGCGAATGTAATGACTGAACTCATATCCGAATTGTACGGCTACGAATAAATGTAGCTTTTCCGATAAAAGCGAACAAACATAAAAAAGACCCGAACTGGAAGAAATAGAGAATTTTTAGGAGGCAACTGTGCCAAAAGTTATTGGTATCGACTTAGGGACTACAAACTCCTGTGTTGCTGTTATGGAAGGCGGCGAGCCCGTTGTTATTCCGAACGCAGAGGGTGCGCGAACGACTCCTTCAATTGTAGCAATTAATAAAAATGGTGAGCGTCTCGTTGGTGAAGTCGCGAAACGTCAGGCGATCACCAATCCTGAGAATACCATCTTCTCGATCAAGCGTTTCATGGGTCGCAAATATGACGATCCTGAAGTTGATCGCGACAAGCGCCTCGTTCCTTATAAGGTTGTACGCGCCAGCAATGGCGATGCCTGGGTTGAGATTCAGGGCAAACAGTACAGCCCGCCTGAAGTTTCGGCCATGATTTTGCAGAAGCTCAAGGCCGACGCAGAAGCCTATCTGGGCGAGCCTGTCACTCAGGCGGTGATTACGGTTCCGGCCTACTTTAACGATGCACAGCGTCAGGCAACCCGTGACGCCGGTCGTATCGCTGGCCTCGAAGTGTTGCGTATTATCAATGAGCCGACAGCAGCTTCGCTGGCCTATGGTCTGGATAAGAAAAAGGACGAGCGCATCGCCGTGTATGACCTGGGTGGTGGTACGTTCGATATCTCCATTCTGGAACTCGGCGAGGGTGTCTTTGAGGTAAAGAGCACCAACGGTGATACCCACCTGGGTGGTGATGACTTTGATCAGCGCGTCATCAACTGGATGGCCGATGAGTTCCGTAAGGAGCATGGCATTGATCTACGTCAGGATCGTATGGCCTTGCAGCGCTTGAAAGAGGCCGCTGAGAAAGCCAAGAAAGAGCTATCCAGCTCGATGCAGACCGAAATCAACCTGCCATTTATCACGGCTGACGCGAATGGCCCGAAGCACCTGACCATGACCTTGAGCCGCTCCAAGCTTGAGCAGCTGACCGAGGACCTGGTTGAGAAGTCCCGCCAGCCGGTGCTTTCCGCGCTGTCTGATGCAGACGTTCGCCCTGGAGACATCAACGAGGTGGTGCTGGTCGGTGGTCAGACCCGCATGCCAGCCGTGCAGTCGCTCGTACGTCGCATCTTTGATCGCGAGCCGCACCGTGGTGTGAACCCGGATGAGGTGGTTGCAATCGGTGCTGCCATTCAGGGCGCAGTCTTGACCGGCGATGTGAAAGACGTGCTGCTGCTCGACGTCACTCCGCTCTCTCTGGGTATTGAGACCTATGGCGGTATCTTCACCAAGTTGATTGAGCGCAATACCACGATCCCGACGCAAAAGAGCCAGATCTTCTCGACCGCCAGCGATAATCAGCCAAGCGTACAGGTCAACATCTTGCAGGGTGAGCGCGAGTTCGCTGCTGACAACCATTCGCTTGGTAGCTTCATCCTGGATGGTATTCCACCTGCCCCGCGCGGTGTGCCACAGATCGAGGTGACCTTCGATATCGATGCCAATGGTATCGTGAATGTGTCGGCACGCGATAAGGGCACCGGACGCGAGCAGAAAGTGACTATCCATCCTTCGAGCGGTCTCTCGAAAGAGCAGATTGAGCAGAAGATCCGCGAGGCTGAGGCGCACGCTGAAGAGGATCGCCGCCGCAAGGCCGAGGTTGAGGAGCGCAACAACGCCGATGCAGTGGTGTATCGTTCCGAGAAGAGCCTGTCTGAGCTGGGCGATAAGCTCTCAGCAGACCAGAAGAGCGAGCTGGAGGCCAAGATTGCCGATGTCCGCTCGGCCCTCTCAGGGAGCGATATTCAGCGCGTCAAAGAGGCCCGCGAAGCTCTGGAGCAGGCGTTCTTCAAGATCAGTCAGACCATCTATGGCCAGGGCGCTGAGGCCGGTGCAGCAGCCGGAGCAAGCGCTGATCCGTCGCAGGGTGGCAGCAACCCGAACGACGATACCATTGAAGGCGAATATAAAGAGATGTAATCTCTTGCAGGAAGGGGGCAGCACTCCTGTCCCCTTCGCTGTTCCTGTGCACGGTGGCCCCTTGGGGAAACAATATAGTACAATATGTTTAAGCTTGGATTACCACCATTGCGTATACTCGGTAAATAGTGTAAGCTTGTAAACCGGTATTCATTTTTCGCATTTTTAAGAGACGACAAGAAGAATGCAGTAGCGCGGAGAAAGAACGCGCCCTGTTTCTGACGGTAAAGGACCGGTAGATGGCCGCAAATAAACGAGATTATTACGAGGTATTGGGGGTATCGCGTAGCGCCAGCGACGATGAGATCAAGAAAGCATT
Organism: Thermosporothrix sp. COM3; assembly: GCF_059696735.1. Taxonomy (NCBI): domain Bacteria; kingdom Bacillati; phylum Chloroflexota; class Ktedonobacteria; order Ktedonobacterales; family Thermosporotrichaceae; genus Thermosporothrix; species Thermosporothrix sp. COM3. The sequence goes on from NZ_AP019376.1 coordinate 6,254,563, forward strand.
TCGGCGACTGGCAAAGCAATATCACCCTGACGCAAATAAAGAGCAGGGAGCGGAAGCCCGCTTTATCGAGATCAACGAGGCCTACGAAGTCTTGAGCGATCCTCAAAAGCGTGCTGCCTATGATCGCTATGGTCACTCAGGTGTTGGCAGCGGCGCAGGCGCAGGTTTTGCTGATTTTGGCGGGTTTAATATCAATGACCTGTTTGAGACGTTCTTTGCGGGAGCTACAGGTGCAACCCGTCGTTCTGGTGCGCAGCGTGGGGCTGATCTACGCTACGAGCTGACCATCACTTTTGAAGAGGCGGTCTTCGGTTGCCAGAAAGAGATTGAGTTACCGCGTTGGGAGACGTGTTCCAATTGTCACGGCTCCGGCGCACAACCCGGTACCTCAACCTCGCGGTGTTCGGCCTGTCAGGGGACCGGAGAGATTCGCCGCGTGCAGAAATCCGTTTTCGGTCAGTTTGTGAACGTGATGATGTGCGAACGCTGCCGGGGTGAGGGTCGAGTCATTACGACTCCCTGTGAAGAGTGCCGTGGGCAAGGTCGTGTACGGAACATTCACCGTGTGGTGGTGAATATTCCGGCCGGTGTTGATGATGGAATTAATGTCCGTGTCACCGGTGCTGGCGAGGTAAGCGCTCGCGGCGGCGTTCCCGGTAATCTATATGTTGTCCTGACTGTGAAACCTCATCCGTTCTTCAAGCGCCAGGGCAATGATATCATCTATGAGTTGCCGATCAGTTTCGCACAGGCGGCGCTTGGCGATGAGGTTGAGGTTCCAACCGTGGATGGCAAGACTGCCACGTTGAAGATCCCTGCGGGGACACAGAGTGGACGGTCCTTCCGCTTAAAAGGTATGGGAGTTCCTGTAGTCCATAGTAGTGCACGTGGCGATCAACACGTGATCGTGAAGGTGGTTACACCGACCAACCTGACTCCCGAGCAGAAGCGCTTGCTTGAGGAGTTTGCTCGCCTCGAACGCGAACAGAGCGAACAGAACGATAAGAACATCTTCCGCAACCTTTTTGAGAAAACAAAAGATGTTTTCCAGTAGGATCAGATACCGTGGGTAGCTATCAGCAGGGCTGGTAGCTACTTTTTTTTGCTCTGTTCAGGCAACTGTGGCCTTTGTTTGTTCGTAACTATGTAGGAAGATCGATCCTCTCTTATCTATTGCTTTTGAAAGGGTGTTTCTATGCAACAAATGTATCCTGAGGGGCAGCGAGGTTACCAGGGAACGTCACAGCATTATGAGCAGCCTCGTGCATCCGATGAGCCGAGTTATATGCCGCCGGGCGCCACCTTCGACGATGAGTTCCTTGATTCTCTGACGCGGCGCATGGCTCAACGGATGTCGATAGGCAAGATTCAGTCCGGTATGCCTTCTTCGTCGCTTCCTTCTGCAAATATGCGACTGGCTCTGGCAATTGTCTCCGTTTCCCTTATTGCCTTTATTGCGATGTTTACCCTGATCTCGTTTGCCTGGGCTCCGGGCTTCGGGCTCTCTTTTGCCGTGCTTGGTGTCGTGACTGTCGCGCTGATTGTGATTAATGCGATCTTCAATCGGTGGGGCCAGAGCTTCTAAGACAGTGAAAGGCGGAGAGGTCAGCCGACCTCTCCTAAGATATGGTGGCGCTGTCTGCCTCTTCCACTCGTGGCATTGCTGGTACACTGAGACTGAAACGTGCGGTCATTGCCAGGTGATCGCTGGCATCTTCACCGCGAAGCCCGTCGCCTTCAATGATGGGTTCGCATATGTCGACACGTGCGGCGAGATCTGGTGAGGCAAAGATATAATCGATGCGTCCGGCTGGTGCCGCTGCCGGACAGGTAAAGCCCCACTCGTGTGGGTGCACGCGCCTATAACAATCGACATAGCCTGCATTGAGAATCAGGCGCATACAGCCACGTGGCGCATAACAGGAAGCAGCCAGATCAAAGAGATTACAGAGAAGCTGACTTTGTGGAATAACACGCAGAATTGGCTTGAGAAAGCGCAGTTTGGGCGGCACAACATAGCTCAGATGAGGGTGTCCGTCATCGGCGCGGGTCTTGCTTTTCAGCCCATCCATATTGACAATATAACGCAGTAAGTGGCTTGCCTTGAAGGGATCGGAAGGGGAAAGGGAATTGAAGTCGCCCATTAACAGATGGGGCTTGTTCTGTTGCCGCAAGGGGGCCATAATGCGCAGGATCTCGGTCATCTCGCGCTCGCGAATACCATTCCCGGCCCATCCTTTATAAAAGAGGGCGGAGAGGTGGGTGACAAAGATGGTGAGCGGTTGACCGTTGCGCTCCTCAACACAGACCTCAATAAGGGATCGGTTGAACAACCCCGGGCGCTTATGAATCCGGGTGGAGAGAATCGGGAGGCGGGTCAGCAGAGCCGGTTGATACTCGCGGGCGGTTCTGGCTTCATCGTCAATCACCAGTTGCATTCCCAGGGTCTCTGCGAGCTCTTCAACAACCATCGGGGAGGTGGTCATCTGTGGGTGGGTTGCTTCGATCACGCCGACGATATCGGGATCGGCAGAACGGATAATGCGAGCAAGCTGTTGGGTTCGACGAGCGCCGCTTTCACGCAGGTTATATCCGCCTGCCAGAATATTATAGGAAACAATGCGTGTCATAGCGTTTTTTTCCTTGTATTCTGTACATGGCTGAGTTATTCTACCTTCACTATATCAGACGAATCAATAAGCTGAAAGCCACCAATGTACTCATAATAAAAAAGAGAGCCACCTGTCTTTACAAGATGGCTCTCAAGAAGGTATGAGCTATTTCCAGGTTACGCGCTCAAGCAGGTACATGGTCAGCTCGGAGATAGGAACACGGACCTGTTCCATCGTGTCGCGGTTGCGCACGGTCACAGTCTGGTCATCCAGCGTCTGGAAGTCGATGGTGACACAGTATGGGGTACCGATCTCGTCCTGACGGCGATAGCGGCGGCCAATATTGGCGACATCATCGTACTGACAGACCATGTAGCGCTGGAGCATGCGATGAATCTCTTTAGACTTGTTGACCAGCTCTTCCTTGTTCTTCTGCAATGGGAAGACCGCGCATTTGACCGGGGCCAGCCACGGATGCAGGTGTAGCACAACGCGTGTATCACCCTTCGGGTCGGTCTCTTCCTCGTAGGCATCGAGGAGCAAGAAGAGGAAGGTTCGATCAACACCACCCGAGGTCTCTACGATCCAGGGGACATAGCGCTCTTTGGTGTTGGGATCGGTGTATGCCAGATCCTGACCGCTGTACTCGCTATGGCGGGTGAGGTCCCAGTCCTGCCGCCAGTGGATGCCTTCCCATTCTTGCCAGCCCAGAATAGTCTGATATTCGATATCGAACGCCTTCTTGGCATAGTGGGCCAACTCATCCTTGCCATGCTCATGGAAGCGCAGGCGGTCCTTGTGGTTGACAATGCCTTTATACCAGTTGAAGCGGTACTCTTTCCAGTAGTCGAACCACTTGTCCATCTCGCTCGGGTGGACGAAGAACTGTAGATCCCACTGCTCGAACTCGCGCTGCCGGAACAGGAAGTTACCCGGTGTAACCTCGTTACGATACGCCTTACCGATCTGACAGATGCCGAACGGGATCTGCATACGGGAAGATTTCAGCACATTATCGTAGTCCAGATAGATGTTCTGGCAGGCCTCACCGCGCAGGTAGGTCTTCATTTTATCGCCTTCCACCACGCCGAGGTACGTTTCCATTAGCAGGTTAAACTTGCGGGGCTCGGTCAGTTCGCCACCACAGACCGGGCAGCTATTGGAGGCCAGATTCTCCGCGGGCAGATGATCGACGCGGAAGCGCCGCTTACATTTTTTACAGTCAACCAGCGTATCGGTGAAGTTCTCCACATGGCCGCTGGCTTCCCACACGCGCGGATGGGTGATTGTTGCGCCCTCAATGCCAACAACGTTGTCATGGAGCTGGACCATTGACCACCACCAGTAGCGGCGGATGTTGTTGCGGAGCTCAACGCCAAGCGGGCCAAAGTCGTAAAAACCTGCGACTCCACCGTAGATTTCTGAGTTGGGGTAGACAAAACCGCGGCGCTTGCAGAGCGAGACGATTTTATCAATAGGAACTTGAGGAGTGTTTTGTGCTTCGAGCTTCTCTTCTGTCTGTGTCATGTTGTGGTTCTCCTCCACAATAAGAATAGACCCCGGGCAATGCATAATGCACCCAGGGACGAATGACGTCGATAAAAGGCCCGGGGCCAGTTCTATGATATCGACGACATGCGCGGTCCCACCCTGCTTCTTCACCAGAACAAACAGTGAAGCTCCTCTTTATCAGGAACCCGACTCCGAAGCGCCGTTCACCTGTCGTAGATTGCCGATCTCGCACCATCTATCGGCTCGCTGAAACCTCGTGCAGGCTACTCCTCTTCTTCAACGCCGGGCATCATGTTCAATTGTGTATGCACTTCGCAAGAGGCTCTCTCTTGCATTGAAGGAAATAGAAAAGAGATCTTGTGGTTAGCTAGTATAGCTGAGACGGAACAGCAATGCAAGTGTCTGAACCAACAGTCATACTTTTAGTATAAACGTTTTTGCACACTCTTTTCTTCCCGACGTGCCTTCTTCTCCCAGATGATGGGAACGATCGTGCTGATCGCTGTAAACAGGGCCAGCCCGGCATAGACGAAGGTGAAGACCCGCTTCTTCTGTGCGTGCTCCATAATCAAAAATCCTTTCGTGACTTTTCCCTTGAACATTACTTATAGCATACCATATTTCGTCTTTACGCTAATCCTGGGAGCGAGAGGACGTATGCTTGCTTTTCCGCGCGATATCTGGTAATTAGAGAAGAAAGAAGAAGCAACAGGTATGCTCTCTGGCGTACTGCCAGTGGAAAGGAACCACCGTAATGAAGAGCCCCACGTTTCAGGATGTATTGAAGGCGCGTCGCGCTATCGCCCCTTATCTTGCGCCAACACCTCTCTATAGCTACGCTCCCTTGAATGAACTGCTTGGCACCCGGGTGTATATCAAGCATGAGAACTATCAGCCAGTAGGTGCGTTTAAGGTTCGCGGAGGCATCAATCTGATCTCGCAACTGAGCCCGGAGGAGAAGAAACGAGGCGTTATTTCTGCATCGACCGGAAATCATGGACAATCGATCGCCTATGCCGCACGTTTGTTCGGTGTGGAAGCGCGCATTGTGGTGCCTGAGGGCGCGAACCCGGGGAAGGTTGCGGCCATGAAGGGGCTCGGTGCCACGGTGCTGTTTCATGGCAAGCATTTTGATGATGCTCGCTTGTACTGTGAAGAACTGGCCGCCACACATGGCTATCGCTACATCCATTCCGGGAATGAGCCGCTGTTAATCGCTGGCGTGGGTACCTATGCGCTGGAGATACTGGAAAAGCAGCCGGAGATAGAGGTGATCTTTGTGCCAGTTGGCGGCGGTAGTGGTGCTGCTGGCTGTTGTCTGGTGGCGAAGGCGATCAACCCACAGATCAAAGTGATCGGGGTGCAGGCTGAACAAGCGCCCGCCGCCTGGCAGAGTTGGAAGCAGAGACAACTGGTTACCGCGGAGAACCGCACCTTTGCTGAGGGGCTGGCAACGGGCACCGCCTTTGAGCTGCCTCAGAAGATCCTGTGGGAACTGCTGGATGATTTTATGCTGGTGAGCGATGATGAGATCAAGCGGGCAATGGTCTGGTATCTTGAGCGGGCTCATACGCTGGCGGAGAGCGCGGGATCAGCGGCACTGGCAGCAGCATATCAAAGACGAGAGGAACTACAAGGCAAGCGGGTCGCCATTGTCTGTTCAGGGGGTAATACATCGCTGGAACATCTGAAAATGGCGTTAATGGATGCCTGAAACCTGAAGGAGTCCCGTTTCGTTGCTTGAATAGATGTCTGCTGTAAATCGTCCTGCTTGTAGCGAGTCAGGGAGAATGTTACAATGGTGCTACCAGTAAGGGCGTGCCGGAAGAGAGTTACAGAATTGAGTTAAAGAAAAGAAGATATGGACGAATACGTAGAAACAGGACACGGCATTCAGGATATAGTCGAGGCGTTTGCAGCGCGTTTCCCCTTTCCGCTTGATGATTTTCAGCTAGAGTCAATGGAACGCCTTGCAATGGATCACTCGGTAATGGTAGCGGCTCCGACAGGGACAGGGAAGACGATGGTTGCCGAGTTTGCCATTTGGTTGGCGCAGCAGAGACAGCAACGCGTCATCTACACAACTCCACTCAAAGCGTTGTCGAATCAGAAGTACCGTGATTTACGAGAGCAGTATGGGTTTGAGAATGTCGGGCTGGTAACGGGTGATATTGTTGAGCGCAGTCGGGCATCGATTGTGATTATGACCACTGAGGTCTATCGAAATATGTTGTTGGAAGAGGGCGGGACAGGAACTGTTGTCTCCGATGGGGAGCGCTTTGGACCGGCTTCTCTTCAAGATGTTGGCTTTGTTGTTTTTGATGAATTACACTATCTGAGTGACCTTGAGCGTGGCCCGGTCTGGGAAGAAGCGATCATCTGTTCACCGAAACATGTACAACTGGTTGGTCTGTCTGCCACTGTAAGCAATGCACAGGATCTGGCGAACTGGATTACGCGTGTCCATCGTCCAATAGATCTGATCATACACGAACAGCGGGCGGTTCCTCTGGAACACTATTACTTCCTGGATGGAAAGCTCCATCTTGTTCAGGATGCCGACGGCAAGCGTGTTGAAACTTTTCCAAATGTCGGCGGAGAGGCCAAGCTTGCGCGTATGCTGGGTAGAGGCCGGGTGTATGTGGTGGATGATGACGAGGAGGCCGAAGAAGAGTTTGAGCAAAAACGAGGCAAAAAGCGGGGCAAACACGGACGGAACGAGATTGCGAATGAGCTGGGCCCAACGCAACAGGAAGAGACTCCCCCACGTAAGAAGCGTATTCCGCGCCCACGCAGGGCGCCAGAGCCGGGTGAGGTTCTGACAGCGCTTCGTGATGCTGAATTGCTTCCCTGTCTCTACTTCCTGCCCGGGCGGCGGGTTGTTGAAGAGGGTGCGATGAGCGCCGCGCTTCACAGCTTTACGACGCCGGAAGAAGAGGAGTTTATCCGCGAAGAGATCGGGGTCTGGCTTGAAAAACTGCCGAAAGAGGATCGGAAGCTTCAGCAGGTGCATACGCTGACGCGTCTATTGCCTCGTGGTCTGGCCTTTCACCATGCGGGTCTGTTGCCGGGCTTAAAGGTGCTGGTAGAGACGCTCTTTGCGAAGGGCTACCTTCGTGCCGTCTTTGCCACTGATACGCTGGCGCTTGGCGTGAATATGCCCGCTCGTTCGGTCGTGGTGGGCAGCCTGAGCAAGTTCGATGGGCAGGAAATGCGCCTGCTAACGCCGAATGAATACCGCCAGTTGACTGGTCGGGCCGGACGCCGAGGTATGGATATACGCGGCGCGGCGGTGATCCCTTATTCTCCCTGGGAGCCGTTTGAAGACTCATTCCGTCGCATTACCGGTGAACTGCATCCGGTTTCCAGCTCGTTTGTGATTCGCTACAACTCGGTGTTAAACCTGTGGCGGCCCGGTGATGTTCAGCATTTGCGGCGGATTTGTGCATCCAGCCTGCGCGAATATCAGCGCTATGTTGTCTGGGAGTACAATGAGCTACAGCGGCTGGAAAGGCAGTATGCTCGCGCTCGCCAATCGGGGAAGAAGAAGAAACGCGTTGCGGCAGAGCAGGCGCTGGAAGCACTGGAACGGCGCCGCAAGCGGATTGGTGAGTACCCATTAAGTCGTGCGGGAGCCGCCGAGCTGGATGGGACCATCTTTGCACTACGCGCATTGGGCTACATTGGACAAAATGACCAGCTTACTCTGAAGGGGCGGCTGTTGCGGAGTATCTTCCATCCCGCGGGCATTATCATTGTTGAGTTGGTGATGCGTGGCCTCCTTGATGATCTGTCTGCCCATGAACTGGCGGAGGTCTGTAGCTGGTTTACCTTCAGCAATGATAAGCGCCTCAATAATAAGCACGGCGTGATCCCGCGGCTGGCGAAGGTGCGACGTGATCTTTGGATGGTGCTGCAACACGTGCAGGGCATTGAGGAGCGGGCAGGTATTGCCATTACGCCGGGCGTTGTGCCGGAGTTTCATGGCGTGGCGCTTTCGTGGGCGCGTGGCATGTCGTTGAACGGGCTGTTGAGAAGAATTGATCTGGCTGAAGGCGACCTCCTGATGCTGTTAAACCAGACCATTGACCTGATTCAGCAGGTACAGGCCGCGATGGGCCATGTGCTGGACTCAAAGGATGCCTGGGAAACGGTGGTGCCGCTGATGACAGATGGCATTATCAACGAGCGTGCAGCCTCGGTTCGGGCCAGAAATCGCATCACTCAGTTACAGCAGATGCGTGAGCGGTTAGAACACCTGCGCCCGTTGCTGGCTCAGGCCTCGGCCTCGTTGTTGCGTGGCATTATCGTGCAGAGCCGCACTGTACCCTCAATGGTGGCTCAGATCGGTGAGGAAGAAGAGGTCCCGGTGGATGCTGAAGAGGATCGTGACGCGTATGGGCTGCGTGATCCAGAAGCATTTGTTGGAGAGGTCTGAGCTGTAGCAGACGCAAACAGGATCGCGAGCGCTCTCACCGTTTGGTGGGGGCGCTTCCCTTTTCTCAAGGGAGGACAGGCGCGAGCGGGCCTGGCGGAATAGGTGAATATTGTTTCAGAGTAGAATGAAGGAGAAAAGAGAGAAATATCTATATATCAGGTTGAAGCGTCTCGAGTATGCAATATGCGTTCACAAATATCACTACAACATTACTTTGGTCATGCTTACTAGGTGAAGAAGTTGTCAGAACTATGCAAGTTGACTAATATGTACAAAGATGCTGCTACGTTGAAGAGGCAGGGAGGGGGAAACGAAAAGACGGAATTGAGCCTGCACGTAACCACGTCTGCATAATATGAGGTAGAATTTTACGATGAACGCAGAAGCATTGGTAGGAACAGTGTTGGGTACCTGTACGCTGCAAAAGCTGGTGGGACAGGGAGGAATGGGAGCCGTATACCTCGCACAACAATCGCGTCCCCGGCGTCAGGTAGCGGTTAAGGTACTCATGCCGCTTACTCCTTTAAATCCAAAGCAGTTAGCCGCGTTCCTGGAGCGCTTCCGCCGTGAAACTGATGCGGCTGCGTCTCTAGAGCATCCAAATATCGTGCCTGTACATGAGTATGGTGAGCGAGATGGGATCGCTTATCTGGTGATGCCGTATATTGACGGTGGAACGCTCCGTGACGAGATGGAACAGATGGGGCAGTTCCCGTTTGATAAGACCGTCAACTATCTGGAACAGCTGGCGGCAGCGCTCGATTTTGCGCATGAAAATGGCGTCATTCATCGCGATATCAAGCCCGCGAACATTATGATGACCCGGGACAAACGCCTCTTGCTCAGTGATTTTGGACTGGTCAAGATTAATGTTGATGGGCGTACCCCGCTGGCTCGGCTAACAGGCGAAGGGGTGCCGGTTGGCACTCCTGACTATATGGCTCCCGAACAGGTTATCGGTGAGGATGTGGATGCTCGTGCCGATCTTTACTCCCTGGGGGTGATCCTGTATCAGATGGTGACAGGAACCACGCCATTTCAGGGAGAAGTTCCTATGCAGATAGCCGCTCAACATTTGCAGATTCCTCCTCCCTCTCCTCTGATGCTCAGACCGGATCTTCCCATTGCTGCCGAACAGGTGATTTTGCGCTCACTGGCGAAACGACCGAATGACCGCTATTCGACCGCGCAAGAACTGGCCGCTTCTTTCCGCAATGCGCTGGAAATGGCCGGAATAGAGCTCGGTCCGGCTGCGGCTCCGGTGCTGACAACCAGCACCGGACGTATCTTTGTGCCGAAGGGGGTCATCGAGTCGGGCAAGACCAGCACGCGTATGCCTGCCGTTACGCTGGAAAAGAAGGACACGAAACGGAGTACCACCCTGGTTGAAGAGTCAAAAGAAACCGAGAAGGGACAGTTCGCAAAAGGACCGGCCCTGACCCTGAGCTCATTGCCAGCCATGAAGGCCGGAGGGAAAAACCCCGGTGGCCTGCTGTCACGCGCCTCCGTGAAGAGCCCCACGGCGAAAGTTCCGGCCACTCCCGCTGGTGGTGGCGGCCTGTTGTCGCGTACCGGTAAATTCCCGCTGGTTGGAAATGCAGCTGCCCCAAATATTGAAGAAATTCAGCCTGAGCAAGCAACCACTAAAGAAAAGCCGTTTGAAGGTGCACTGTTCGATGTCGCGCCTATCTTTGATACACCAACAGAGCAGAAGCAAACGGAAAATCAGACCGCAACGCAGAAAGGGGCTACCGGCCCTCTGAAAGGCAACACGGGCGCACTGAACCCGATTGGGAAAGGCAATACAGGGGCACTGAACCCGATTGGGAAAGGCAACACTGGAGCGATGCTTCCCATTGGTACAGGTAATACCGGGGCGCTGAATCCCGGTGATAGTGGCCAGATGGTGAAACTGAGCGGCCCCGCAAAAGTAGTGAAAGTGCCTGTTCCGGGACAACCGGGACGCTATATGACGGGGATTCTGCCCGTGATTCCTCCCGATGGCGGAAAAGACGAGGGACAGAAGAAGCGTCCCCCGGTCTGGATGACGATTCTGGCCGCGATTGTGGCGATTGCGGTGCTTGGTGGTGGAAGTCTCTTCTTCCTTCAGTGGCGGAACGCGCCTCAGCAGGGAGGAAACAGCCCGCAGCCGACAACGGCGGTGAACTCACCCGAGGCCAATGCCACGGCAACGGCTGTCGCGAATATTCTGTTTGAAGACCCGCTGGATACAAACCGACATAACTGGATCGAAACGCCGAAAGAGAACTACGCCTTTAAAGATGGTGCGTACCATATCACCAACACCGATCAAGGAAAGGGAAAAGCGGCTTTACTTGAAACATCGGTCATTACGGGTTCCGTGTATTATTCCCTCTCGATGAATCAGATCAAGGGAGATACAAAGAGCGACTTGAACACCTATGGCATGATGTTCCGCTTTACTCAAGGGAAGAAGGGTAATAAGGATTATACCGCTTTCTATACCTTTGAGGTGGTGAATAAGAAGGACGGCGAGTATAAATTCTGGAAGTATGATAGCAGTACCGGAACGAAAGAGAACCATTGGACGCAGATTGGCAAGAGCGTTCATTTTGGCAAGGAGTTTCAGCAGGGTCTGAACAAAGAGAACAGGGTGACAGTCTTTATGGATGGCAAGAAGTTTGTCTTCAGCGTTAACGGAAAAGAGGTTATGAGGGCTGAGGATGGCTCGCTTTCGGATGGATCGGTCGGGATGTTTGTCAATCAGAAGGGGGCAGAGGTCGCATTTAAAAATCTGCGGATCACCCGAAGTGCATAAATCGCAGGACGGCCCCTTCGACGACGGGGGATAGTCTCCTCTTGGCTGTGTGATGAGCAGAAAGAGGAATGGATAAAGAACATGTCAATCCACCTGAGAAACAGGTGTGATGAGCAGAATGGCAGCGAAAACAACATCAGGAAGGTGTCAATGAACGCAGAAGCATTGATTGGAAAGGTGCTCGGTACCTGTACGCTGCAACAGCTTATCGGGCGGGGAGGACTGGGGGCCGTCTTTCTGGCGCAGCAGTCACGTCCACGCAGACGTGTTGCCGTCAAGGTGTTGTTCCCAAACGCTCCATTAACTGCCAATCAACAGGTAGCGTTCTTCGAGCGTTTTCTTCGAGAGACGGATGCGGCTGCGTCTTTGATCCATCCAAATATCATACCTGTGCACGAATATGGGGAACAGGATGGATTGGCCTATCTCGTCATGTCCTACCTGAGTGGCGGATCATTGCGCGAGGTATTGGAGCGAGAAGGACGTTTGCCGCTTGCTCAGATAATGCTCTACCTGGATCAAATGGCAGCAGCTCTCGATGTGGCGCATGCTCGCGGGATCATTCATCGCGATATGAAGCCTTCAAATATTTTGCTTACTCCTGAAGGGCGTCTGGTGCTCAGTGATTTTGGTCTGGTCAAGGTCATCTCTGAAGGACAGCCAGAACAGGCGCGAATCACGGCCATCGGAGCCCCTGCCGATACCGCCGATTATATGGCACCAGAGCAGGTAGTTGGTGGCAGAGAGATTGATGCGCGTGCTGATATTTATTCGCTTGGCTGTATTCTGTACCACATGGTGACAGGAACGGCCCCCTTTAGCGGGGACACGCCAATGCAGGTCGGCATGCAGCATATGAATGCGCAGCCGCCATCTCCCCGCGCATTGCGGCCCGATTTGCCAGAAGGTGCTGAACAGGTCATTGTGCGAGCTCTGGCAAAGCAACCCGATGAACGTTATGCCAGTGTCCATGATCTCGCTCTCGCCTTTCGTGAGGCTCTGACGGCTGCCGGAGTCTCGCTAGGAGAAGCGACAAAAACAAGTGCAGGTGCGCTTATGCAAAACGGATCTGATTCAAGAGTATTTAAGCGACGCGGCCTGTTTGATCCGATGTGGCAGCAGAATAGTCCCTCTCAGGGAGGCTCGGCAGCCGATCAGCAGAATGCTGCGGCTGCCGGGATGAATGCTGCTACACCGGCAGCAGCCGCTCAATCTGTTGTTCCTGCTACGCCCAGACCTATGGAGGCCCGGCACGATCTGGTAGCAAAGACAAGTATGACCCTTCCCGGGTTCTTGCCGCCAAAGGACGGGCAAGGAAATGGAAACGGGGCAGGCGTGGGCTTCCGCTTTGGGAAAACCAGTCTGCTCTCTTCTGCCGGAATTGAGGGTCTGGAACCTACGCAGCAGTTGGCAAATAATCAGCAAGGAATGCGACAGGAGCGATCCAGCGAACCTGGATGGTCTCCGGCTTCCAATAGCGGAGAGGGAGTACCGCTTATGCAACCTTCCCCCGAGGCCGGGAATTCCTGGCAGAACCAGCTAGCGCCTCAGTGGAATCAACCAAATCAGCAGAATAGTACACAAGGTGCTCAGAATGTGCCGGGAATGCCGAATACCTTTCCTGGCTTCGATCAGCAACAGTATGGGAGCAATCCCAGCGGCATTCTGGGTCTGTCGCCTGGTGGTGGGGGAGCTGCGCGAGGGCAAAGCGGGACGCTGATGAATGCACCCGCGAACATGCAAGGCGGGACTGGCCTGTTGCCGCCTTCAACCGGTTCACTGGGCAAAACCAGCCTGCTGGCTCCGATTGGCGAGATCGCGAACCCCGAGACGGGCAGTACAACCAGTATGCTGCGTTTGACGCAACCGGCGAAAATGGTTAAAATACCGGTGGCCGGGCAACCCGGGAAATACGTGACCGCGATGTTGCCTTCCCTGGAAAATCCTCCAGCCGATGAAGATGACACGCTTGATACCTCGCTCAAGGGCAGGATGAAACGTGGCATGCATAACGCTGTGCTCATCATTCTGATCCTTGCGGTGCTGGTAGGAGCAGGGGGCGGGCTGACCTGGCTGGTGCTTGGCGGCGCGAAGAGCTATCAGGGAAACCATGAGCTCACCAATGATGAGGTCAATGCAACGGTCACTGCTCAGGTGCAGGCTACGGCGACTTCGGTGGCGAACATTATTCTGGTGGATCCGCTGGATCAGAAGTATCGTGACTGGCCGGATGGATCTAATGGAGGCGTGACCACTTCGTTCAAAGATGGCGCCTACCATGTGAAGAAGTCAAATGAACAGCCCGCGATGATTGCGTTGCCGGGTATCACGCTCCCGGATTCCTTTGAATACTCGCTGACAACCAAAATGATCAGCGGCCCACGAGATAACCCATACAACGAGTATGGCATTATCTTCCGGGTGCAGACGAACAAAGATGGCAGTCAGTACGAGAAATTCTATCTCTTTGATATCCGGAACACTGATGACTCGCCAAAGTATCAGCTCTGGCTCTTTGATTCGACCCGAGGAGATGGTGAATCGGCGTGGGGGGAGCCGTTGAAAGAATGGGATCCAGGCAAAGAATTCAATAAGCAGGATAAGAAGGAAAACATCCTGAAAGTGGTTGCACAGAAGGATAAGTACACCTTCTACGTCAACGGTAAGAAAATTGGAGACTTCACCGAGAAAAGTCTGAAGAATGGACTTTTTGGAATGCTTGTCTATCTGGATGCTGAAGTTGCATTCTCGAAGCTTGAAGTACGAAAACGCTGATTCGAGAAGATGAAACCAGCTCCTATGACAAAAGTACGGTTTGCCTGTAGAGTGTAGCAAACTCTACAGGCGGATCGTTCTTGATTATAGAGGGGAGAATGTGGGGATGTGCAGGTTTCTTGTATGTAAAGAACTTAGAAAACAGATTTGTTCATTGTTCTCTGTATCTTAGAGGGTGGAGGTAACGGTTGCTTCAACTGCTTTTGCATGCTGAATCATTACAAAATGGAACTGTGATAGCCGCAATTAGCTCGCGACAGATGACCGTTGTGACGGTTGCGCTCTGGATCAGTGCATTTTTATTCTGTTTAAATGTGCTGCTGGCGATTATCTATCGCAAGAGAAGAAAAGCAGAAGTCGGTTCTTATTATGCCGTGTGCGTTCTAGAAGCTCTCGTCTTTGTTGTGGCTTTGCTGGTGCGAGTGGGGGTTATTACATCGGTTCCGTTCCACCTCCCTCCCGGTTTACCTGTGGATCGCATCGACATCGGTGCTGCTCTGGCCTTTGGGATCGGTCTGTTCCCCGCTGCGTTCTGGAATCGTGTGAATTTGACCGAGCTGCCGAAACGAATCGTGCAGGATGGTCGTGACATGAAGAAGGATGCAGGAGTCAAGTTGCCCCCAAAGGAGTGGATGAATTAACCTGGACGTATAGAGGGAATTTCTAGTGCTATGCGGAATCGTAAGACGTTGCGCGAAGGATTGCGACATGTTACAGCGTGGCAGATTCGAGCTCTTGCACTGGTACTACTGGTCGTGATTGTCGGAGGAGGGACGCAGGCTTTAACGCGTGCCCTGGCAACCCGGGTCAGTAGCGAAGTGCAGAAGCCTGTTGTTACTCAACAGGAGGAAGAGCCTCGTTATCAGGCCTGCCTCCTTGTGCCTACGGTGGACCCTCTTTTAAAAAGAGTGAAAATCGAGCAATTTCCTGTTGTTGTGTCTTCGCCCTTGCAATGTGAAGAACCGAATAAGTAGCTTTATTTTGATATGTCTCTGTAGGGCGGAGCAGCTTGCAGTACTTCCCTGCAAGCTGTTTTGCTGTAAGTGGGATGGCTTGTTAACAGCCATCCCACTTTTGTTACTCCTCGGCGGATGCGTTGGTTTCTGATGGCGTGGTGTACTGATGTTTGGTAACTGTGGAAGGCGTGAACTCGATATCGGGGAGACGATAATGCATGCGACGTCGGCGCAGGAAGAGCAGCACTGGAACAATAATTAGCGCGGCGATCAGTACATATGATGTGATGCTGACAAGCGTTCCCCAGATGGGTTCCTGCTGTGCCGGTGCGCCGACCAATGGCGGATAAAGCCCGGTGATAATAAAATTCGGCTGCCCTCCCACAAAGATCGTATTGGTGATCGTACGCCCCGGGACGTCAAGCATCGCCACATTGCCTCCCTCAAGCGCCACAAAACCAAGCAGGCCATCACTGGTAATGGCGACTGATTGAGGCTGCACGCCAATGTTAATCACCCGGTTTGGCTCGCGTGGCATTTCAAAGCCGGGAATGACCGGAGCCAGCACCAGCAGACGGTTCTTTTCCTGCTCAGGCACATAGATTTCCCCGGTTGTCTCGTCGTAATCCATCGAGCCATACTTACCCCCGGCGATCACCTGCACCACCTTATGCGTACTGATATCGACCGCTACAATGCTTCCTGCGCGGGTGGTCACATAGGCTGTGGAGCCGGGTGGAATTGAAATATACTGCGGGTTTCCGGCGATTGGCACAGGGCCAAGCTGTGACCCTTTGCTCGTGTCAAAGATCTCAAGTTCCCGGTCCGTGGAGATCCAGAGCTGGTTGGCCGAGTGGGTCAGTGATGATGATGTGCGAGCAATTGCCATGCCATACACAGGACCATTGGTCTCAAATGTGCGTTGTACCGTGCACGTTTTGGGATCGACTTCACGCACACCAGAAGCACCCTTGCCGCCTGTATAAATCAGACCGGTTGAGGGATCAATGACGAGGTGAGAGGGCTGACCCGGAATATCAGTGGTGCAAATCGTCTTCCCCTCTTTTGCCCCGATGACTGAGATGCGGTCAACTTCTGGCTGCGTGACATAGAGAAGGCTGGCATCTTTGCTGAGCAGAATCGTATGCGGGTTGCCGGGCATATTAATCGTTTTTGTAACCCGTTGTTGCGCTACATCAATCACGCTGATTCCTCGGGCTGTCCCGGCCACATAGGCCAGATTAGGCGCGCCACCATCCGCGAAGGCAGGTAGCGAGCCGGGCAGGAGGAGGAGCGCGGTGAGCGCGAGTACCGCAACAATACTGAGTATTCTTTTTCTATGCATGTTCAGTCCTTTATATCCCCGACCTCGGTTGAGTTCTGGCTTTTGCATGTCTGGTGTTGACATGTTGGATCTATCTATTCCCCTTTATTCGGGTTTTGGCGTTAATGATTTCCAGCTGTTGCTCACATGATCGAAGTGAAAAACAGCGGTGGGATAGGATTCGGAAAGATAGACCTGCTCGGGATTGGCAGGGTCGGCTGTCAGGTTGAAGTAGTTGCCTTTTAATGCCGGGAGCTTGTCCCAGGTGTGACCCTCGTCGCGGCTGCGAAAGATCGCGGTGCCAGTTCGCCCGTAGAGAATGCGCGGATTACCCGGGGCGGCGGTAAGCGAATTGAGGGTATATTTGCTGAATACAAGGGAGAAGGTCTTTCCCCCATCCTTTGAGACAAAGATACCACTATCCCCGCTGGCATAAATCGGGCTTCCCGGCCCTGTTGCGGTCAATTCGTAAATGCTCCCGCTGATACCCGGAATCTTCTGCCAATGAGCGGCTCCATCGGTGCTACGCGCCAACCCATTTGGGCCCCCTGCCAGTAGGGTACCGGGAAGGCCAGGGACGGCGAGCAGGCTGGTAATCATCGGGAAGGGCAGCGGAGCCGTCTGTGTAAAGCTCTGGCCGCCATCGGTACTGACCTTCAGGCCAAGATTCCCGAGGTTGTTGAGGTAGATATAGACCTCGTCTGCTGAGCTGTTGCCCGCTGCGACGAGGAAAATATTGTTCGCTGTAATGCTCTCAGCCGCAATGCTCATGTGCCATGTGGCCCCCTGGTCTGTACTCATATATAGGCCGGGAGTGCCTTTCGAGGCTTTATCTGTGGGCTGTGAGAGCACATAGATGCGCTGTGAATCGAGCGGACTACTGACCATCGAATAGGTCATTAAGCCATCCATTATCTGTCCTGGTCCGGCGGCAACCACGCGCCACGTCGCGCCATCATCCTCTGAACGGAAGAGGCCGTAATGGGTAGCGAGCAGAATGACTTTGCCGGGAAAGACCAGGAGCGAGTGTGGATGGTTGGCGTTGGTACCAAAAACATTCACGCGTTCCTGCGGTGGGACAGAAGACTGAGCATTGTAACCGTTACAGGCACTTAACAGACAGACAAGGGACAAGAGTAAGAGTGCTGCTGGAAAGGGAAGCTGTTTCCCGGTTGCTGTTCTTGTCTTTGTTCTCATCGCGATTCGGCTTTCATCCTTCTTCTGATTACCTTATGGAACGACTTCTTCGACACGTGCTTCATGCAGTGATGAATCTGGCAGACGAATCAAGACCTGGAATTGCCAGCGCCCGCTCATTGCAAGCACGTCTTCGGCTTTATATTCTCCCGAAGCAACATGCTGGAACTCAATCGGGCTGGTCACCATTACCATATCGGGCATGGTAGTACGCAACGAAACCTGCGCGTTGGTGATTGGTTTTCCTGATCGATCAGTAAGACGCACTGTAAATGTATTTGGTCCGGAACGATTGGGGGCGATTGCAAGCTGGACGGTCACTACCCGGTCGGTCGTTTCCAGGGTTGCCGAGAATGGCCGGTTCGACACGGTCTGTGGCGTCTGCTGCTGTGCTGTCGTTTGCACTGGTTCCGCAAAGACAAACATGAACCCCATACATACGAGTATCACTATAGCGGGTAATGGTTGCCAGTGCAAGCCCCGAAGCAGTTTTCTATAGAAGAAGTTCAGTTTACCTGTAAATTGAGATTCTTCTGGCTCTTGTCGTTTCGATGTTTCCTGAGCGGTTTTTGACTCACTCTGACGGAGCTGTGTGACACGCGGTATGAGGATACGCGTCAGGAAAAGCGTCAGAGCAAGCAATACAAGAAGCGAGACTCCACCGATTATCTGGCTCAGCCCGTAGAGAGAGGACCAGGGGCCCACCCCTTCAAGAAGGAGCCGAAACACTGTGCCCAGGATGAGGAGCAGGAAACCGTAAAGCTCAAACAGCGCGAAGCGCCGCAGCGTTGCCAGAAGCAGGGAGACCTGTTCTGTAGCGCCTCGCAGTTGGGGCAGGAAGACGCCAACCAGATAGAGCAGACCCCCGATCCAGAGTGCCGCCCCGAGCAGGGTTGCCCCTTCAGCGATCAAGGCATAGGTTCGGATGTTTGCCTCGTTCGCAGCAGCGGGACCGGTCAGGATGACAGTTGCCAGCAGCGCCAGCCCGAGCACAAAATTGATCCAGGTCGAGATATGCAGCAGGCGGGTTGAGGGTGTTTTCAGCGATGTCATCACCAGGGAGTGCACGATTGCCAGGACGGCGATGATGATACGGGCCAGCCAGAGCAGCCCGTATGAGCCGCCAAGCAGAGCGGTGATGTTTGTGAGCGAGAGCGCCTGTGCCCAGTTCTGTCCCTGGATTTGCAGGGATTGCGCGACCAGCGTCCCGGCAGATGCAAGCAGGAAAAGGGTCAGCGTCGGAAAGGAAAAGTGCTGTTCAAAGCGGTTGAGCGCTTTTGTCTGAGTGTCAGCATAGCCGTCAGGCTGTCCAGAAGCGAAGGTAAGCCAGAGATGCCAGCATTGGGCTCCAAACCAGAAGAAGAGCGTTGCCAGCAAAACACATACCATGATAGCGGCAAGCAGAGACGGCAGAAGCGGACTGGTTGCGGCCCCATTTATCAGCAGGCGCTCGCCCTGAAAGGTGAGGTGTGGTGCCGCAGTCGATGCGGGGACAACACCGTTTGGTTCTGTCACGCTGAACGAGTAGGTTCCGCTCAGAATCTGCCCATTGGTTGCTGAAAAGACACGCCAGACCACGAAATAGTTTCCGGGAGGAAGGGGGGTTTGTAGCCGGGCTGTCAGTTCGTCAGGGTTTGATGGAGAAACCAGCGATATACCTCGATCGACTCGCTTCTGATGGGCATCGACGACGGCAACAACGCTCTGTCCGGGCTGTAGTGCGGTATTGAACCAGAGTCTGACCTGCGATGGAGCAGCCGAGAGCAGCGCTGCTGATGTCGGTTCTGCGCGCAGGAGCTGCGTTGTCAGAGGATGTGCACTGACTGTGCCGGGGATCATTAGCAGACCGAGCAGCAAAAAGATCCCGAGCAGGAGGCGCGGATGTGTAGCGATTCTATCCATGTTATTTCGGCGAACCTTCTATACTATTCAGGGGAGTGTGAACCATTTCCCCGGGTATACGTTACCTTTCGTTTAAACGGATTGTACAGCATTCTGCGAGGTCAAGAAAGTCTCACTTGTGCATTCTGTATGACGACAAACGGAGAGGTGTCGTCGTATAATGAAGTATATTTATGGGCATGTATATGCGTTGGAGAGGGACCGGGATCGTAGAAGCGTCCTGATGTTGTGTCGGTACAGCAAGAAGGAAAGAAGGCAAAGCGGATAGACCCTCGTGCTGATGCTGATATATAATGATGTATCATGAGAGATAATGAAAAAGTAGCTGATCTCACCGCGCTGGAAGAACTGCTACAGGTGCAGTTTCATGATCGCACACTCTTACAACGGGCGATCACACATCATTCCTGTTGTGTAGAAACAGCGGTACATGATTCATACGATACGCTGGAATTTCTGGGTGACGCCATTATTGGCGCTCACGTTGTTGAACATATCTATCGCACCTACCCCAATGCAACAGAGGGTGAGATGACCGCGCTCAAGTCGGAGGTTGTCAGTCGGCGGGTCTTTGCCCGTATCGGGCAGAAGCTAGGATTGTTTCCCTTTATTCGTATCGATCTGGCGAACCTGCGCACGTTCAATGAGCGCTCACGAGACTCGCTCTGTGCTGATGTGTTAGAAGCAATTGTGGGCGCGATCCATATTGATCAGGGACCAGAAGTGGCGCGTGATTTTATTGCTCGGGTTATTCTGCCTGTGGTGGAACAGGTCAGTCAGGAAGCCGATATCAACCCAAAAGGAAAATTACAGAAGGTCATTTTACAGCGAACTGGCAATCTGCCGCGCTATCGTGTCCTGGAACAGAGTGGACGCAACAATGATCGCGTCTTTCTGGTTGGCGTCTATGAACAAGAGCATCTCCTGGGGATGGGGAGGGCCTCCAGCATTAAAGAGGCTGGAAAGCTGGCTGCAAAGGAAGCGCTGGAGGCATTAAGAAGGAAAAATGGATAATAAGTAGCACAGAATAGATGATAGAAAAAGACTTCCAGAACTGGTATGAGATCTCCCTGTCATCCACCGAGCGCAAGCGTTGGGGACATTTTTCTACTCCGCCTTTCCTGGTCGAGCAGATATTAGATGTCTGTGGCTACAGTGCCGAACAGGATCTCTCACGGTTACGAGTGCTTGATCCAGCCTGTGGCGGAGGGAACTTTTTGGCCGGAGCTGCCCGCCGATTGCTTCTGTATGGACAAAAGCAGGGGTTTTCTGAGCGAAGGATCCGGGCACTGCTCCGCCGTAATATCTGGGGCTTTGATGTTGATCCTGTCTCCTGTTTTCTGGCTGAGATGCAGCTTGCGCGAACGCTAGAGGAAGCCAATGTGCGCCCTTCCTTTCGCTGGCATATTCATCAGGCGGATGCGCTAGCCTTTCCCTGGGAGGACACACAGAATGTTGATCTCTTTCTGGCGAACCCTCCCTATCTTGCGGCCAAGAATACCGATCTCAGTGGCTATCGTGCGACCCATCGAAAAGGACAGCTTGATAGTTATTTGCTCTTTCTGGAGCTGGGATTGCGAATTGTCCGGCCTGGCGGCTGGATTGGGCTTGTAGTGCCGGATGCGTTGCTCGCTCGAGCCAATGCCGCGCTTCACCGTCAGCAGTTGCTACAAGAGACAACGATCCATCATATCTGGCACCTTGCGGGAGTCTTTAGCGCGTTTGTTGGGGCTGTCGTGCTGGTTGCGCAGAAATGCCCCCCCGCGGCACACCATCAGATTGCCTGGCGACGATCTTCCTGGCACAAAACAATGACGTTGTTGCAGGAGCAGCACACGTCGATCGATGTGGAGCGTGATGAGCTGGCAGAATGCCTTTTTTCTCGACGCGAGATGCTGCATGGCTCAGTCAGTCAGGCGACCCTTGTTCGTCAGCCAGGGGCTGAGTTTCGCTATCTGCTGGATGTCTCCCGAAACACGATGATAGAACGTCTTCACTCGATTACCTGTACTCCTCGCAAGCGCTCTCATGCGCCTCTGGTACTCCTGGGCGAGCTGGTTTCGATCCGGCGTGGCGAGGAGTTGAGCAAGCGCAATGAACGCTTGCTAGCCGCGTGTCCTGAAGAGGGCGAATATTACCCGGTTTTGCGTGGTGGGGTTGATGTTCGTCCCTACGCGCCGCTTCAGGCTGCCCGCTGGCTTCCCCGTCATGCTATCAGTAAGCCACTTGAGCGCTATCTTGCCCCCAAGTTACTGGTTGTCAAAAGTACAGGTAGCTTACAGGCAACCCTCGATCTGCAAGGTCATGTCGTTCTTCAGACGCTCTATTGTGTGCAATTGAAGCAGCCGGAGAGCAGCCCTGATGGGCTCGATGCTCTGTATTACCTGCTGGCCCTGCTCAACTCGCGGCTGTTGCGAAACTATATCTATGTGATGCATAGCGCGTATAAGTGGGTGCAGCCGCAACTGGAGCAGCATGTGTTACGTTCGTTGCCAATTCCCTGGAATGTTGGAGAAGAGCGGGACCATATCATACAGCTAGCCAGAGAAATGCAGACTGCTTGCGGAGCGATAGGCGCCGTAGTAGAATTAAAAGAAGAGGCATTGTATGAAGAGCTGGAACAGGCAATTTACAGGCTCTATGATGCAACGCTTCATGGCAAACAAACACATTATATATTCCTGCCTCAAGTACAGAACTTGATAGCAGACAAAGGAGTCTCTTAATGGGAGAACGCCCAATACGAGTTCTGGTAGCGAAACCAGGTCTGGATGGACATGACAGAGGAGCAAAAGTGATCGCTCGCGCCCTGCGTGATGCGGGGATGGAGGTCATTTATACAGGCATACGGCAAACTCCTGAAATGATTGTTGAGGCTGCCATTCAGGAGGACGTAGACGCCATTTTGATGAGCATTCTATCCGGCGCTCATATGGCGCTGTTCCCGCGTGTCATGGAATTGCTTCGCGAGAATGGCGTTGATGATGTGCTGGTCGCCGCTGGCGGTATTTTGCCGGATGAGGATATTCCTGCGATCAAGGAAATGGGCATCAAGGGCTGTTTTGGCCCGGGCACATCGACCGAAACAATTATTCAGTTTGTGAAAGAAAATGTTCAGCCTGAGCGACTCGCGACCGAGGTATAGGTGTCACATTGCAAAACATCGTAGAACGCTTACTCAACGGTGATAGACGCGCACTGGCGCGCATGGTAACCCTGATTGAAAGTGAAGCCCCGGTTGCCACTCGTTATCTGGCACAGCTCCATCAGCATGCCGGGAAGGCGCATATCATCGGTATTACAGGCTCTCCGGGGGCCGGGAAGAGCACGCTTGTTTCGCGCCTTGTTCGCGAATTGCGCAAGCGAGAGAAGAAGGTTGCTGTTGTGGCTGTTGATCCGACCAGCCCCTTTAGCGGCGGTGCCATTCTGGGTGATCGTATCCGCATGCTGGAACTATCTGGCGACCCAAATGTGTTTATTCGCAGTATGGCGAGCCGGGGGAGCCTGGGTGGGCTCTCCGCCTCAACCCGCGATGTGGTCCGAGCAATGGACGCGGCGGGCTATGATCCCATCATTATCGAGACGGTCGGAACCGGTCAGGCGGAAGTTGAGGTTATGCGCACGGCACAGAGTGTCGTGGTGGTGGTCGCTCCCGGAATGGGTGATGACATCCAGGCAATTAAGGCCGGCATTCTTGAGATCGCTGATATCTTTGCAGTCAGCAAGATGGATAAACCCGGCGCTCAACAAACGGTAGCGGAGCTTGCGATGCTGCTCAGCCTCGATCCAAATCGCAAGAAGTCAAGCTGGCGTATTCCCATCGTGAAAACGTCAGCCCTGAAAGAGAGCGGCCTTGATGAGTTAGCCGATCGACTTCAGGAGCATCGGACGTTCCTGCACGAAAGCGGCATGATGGAGACGAGAGAGCAGCGACAGGTGCAGAGCGAGCTTCGGGCGTTGATTTTGCAGGCTGTCTCTCACGCACTCACGGCTTCCGTGAGCGAGGATGAATGGAGTAGTCTGATCGATAAGATTATCAGGCGCGAGCGTGACCCCTATAGCGTCGCGCGCGAACTGGAAGCGCGAATAGGCCTTCAGCAATCCTGAATGCGCGTCGATATAGAACTATCGGGATGGCTGAAACCTTTCAGTGTTGGAGAGCCGCCGGAACGTCCGGCGGTTCTCTTTTTGGATGAATCCGGGTAAAAAAAGAGAGCCGACATATTTCCGGATCGGTGTAGGCTGGAGAGAAAAGAAGCATATGTCGTTTGTCGGGAAGGATGGAAAAAAGCATGAACGCTATTTCTCTGGAGTTGCGGGGACGTGATTTGACGCTGATGGTTCCCCCTGAGTTGCAGACGCTGCCACAGGAAGCGCTGCTTGATCATTTATTCGGCGAGGCTCTGCCTGCGTTGATTCGTGCCGAGGTTGAGCGCGACAGACGACAGCCGTTTCTCCGGACGAAGCCTTACTATCTGCGGTACCTCAAGGAGGCGTTCGCTGCCCGGCAGATACCGTTTCAGGTTGCTTTTGAGGAGATGCCAGCCTTACCCTTCAAAACGGAACTGATGATGAAGCCCCGTCCTTATCAGCAGGAGGCGCTTGATGCCTGGCTGGCAACAGGCAATATGGGCGTTGTGGTGTTGCCAACCGGTGCCGGTAAAACCTTTCTGGCAGCGCTGGCGATTCACGAGACGGGGCTATGGACACTGGCTGTTGTGCCAACTATTGACCTGCTTCAGCAGTGGCGAGCCGCGCTGAGTGCTGCATTAAATGTGCCTGCTGGTGACATCGGCGTTTTTGGTGGCGGCGAAAAAGAGATCAAGCCGATTACGATCATGACTTATGATTCGGCGGCCCTGTATCCTCGGGAGCTTCGCCATTTTGGTCTGCTGGTTTTTGATGAATGTCATCATCTGCCTGCCCCAACCTACCGCCTGATCGCAGAGAGCGCGTTTACGCCGCTACGCCTCGGGCTGAGCGCAACGCCAGAGCGCAGTGATATGGCACATGCCGATCTGGTGGAGCTCATTGGGACGGAGGTCTATCGTCGTTCGCCTGATCAGCTTATGGAAGAGCGCTATCTTGCTCAGTTCCGTGAAATCAAGGTAGATGTGGCGCTTTCTGAAGAGGATGCCGAGCGTTATGCTGCACAGCGCAAGATCTATACCTCCTTTTTGCGAAGACGGCGGATCGTGATTCGTAGCCCCGAGGATTTTCAGCAGAAGATCATCTATATGAGTGCCCGAGATAAGGAGGCACGTGAAGCCATGCTTGCCTGGCGTGAGGCGCGAAATATCGCTCTGAACGCACCCGCGAAGTATGACGAGATCGAGCGCATCCTGCAACAGCATGTGCAGGATCAGGTGATTCTCTTCTCGGAATATAACTATGTGGTGGATGAGGTCAGTCGTCGTTTTTGCATCCCCAGTATTACATATAAGACTCCGGCTGAGGAGCGCCGTCTGATTCTTGAGCGCTTTCGCTCCGGCCGCTATAGCAAGTTGGTGACGGGCCGCGTCTTGAATGAGGGTGTTGATGTGCCTGATTGTCGAGTCGCGATTATTGTCAGCGGCAATAGCACAAAGCGCGAATATATCCAGCGCTTAGGCCGGGTGTTGCGTCCGAAAGAGGATGTCGCGCTGCTCTATGAACTGGTGACAACCAATACGACCGAGGAAGAGATAGCCCGCCGCAGACGCTAGACGGTTCTCACACACTTTCGCTAAACAGGGAAATGCCTGCGTTTCTATGAGTTCTGATTTCCATACATAATCAGAACTTCATCCAAAAGACAAATTTCTGTGTGTTCCTCTTCGTTTTTGCATTCCCTGTTGATAGAACGTATCACTCCTGTAAAGCGTCTTTTATAGTATCACTATTTTTCTGATCCGTATAAAAAAAGAAAGAAGGGTAACAGATTTCTGATAATCTCTTAATGGAAGAGTTTAAATAGTGGTGAAGGTATGATATTGTGCGAAGGATGGAGGAAAATTAGGTAATATGGTATACTAAAATGTGTCGCTATGCGATGGGTGATTGCTTGCGAAGACGCAACAGCGAGCAGAAATGGTTAAGAGCAGTGAAGCTCTCCCCCTCAACGGTGTATTCTCGATTTTGTGCAACGTAGTGTGTCTTTTCATCGTGTGATGTGTATATCAGGGAACCCCGGTCTAAGAAGTTGTTGCCACACAAAGGGGGGAAACTATGGTAGAACATTCCGCCTCGGTTGTTGTAAAAGCTCCTGTAGAGCAGGTATATCAGCTCTTTACTCATTTTAATGATTTTCCGAAATTTATGCGTTTTGTTAAGGAAGTCACCTACTATGATGAGCAGCGTAGCCATTGGGTAGTGCAGGTGGTAACAACGCATGAATGGGATGCTGTAAATGAAGACTGGATACCCAATCGACAGGTCGGGTGGCGCTCAACGCGAGGGCTACGCAATTCTGGGAAGGTGAAATTCCGCCCAATGGGGACGAATCGCACGGAAGTCGCTGTCTATATCTCGTATGAGCCGCCGACCGGCCCTCTGGGAAAGCTCGGTGAGACGCTGTGGGTCAATTCCTACTTCGAGAGCGTTTTGCAGACGGACCTCAGCAATTTTGCTCGTATGGTTGAAGAGGCTCCTCCGGGCGCTCTTGACCCGATGTCATCACATTATCTCTTCCACGAAGAAAGCGCCTTTTCTCGGGGAGTGATTACCCACCGGCAACGGGAGGCAATGGCACACGATCCTATGATGACACCAGAGGCGTTGGAGAAACGCTTGCAGCAGATCGAGCAGGAGAGGCAGGAGAAAGAGCGAGCCGCGCAACAGCAGCAGGAGTTTCTGCGTCGTCAGCTTGAAGAGAAGCAGCGGGCCTGGGAAGCGCTGCAAGCGCAACTGGCGGAGGCGCGTCGGCGCCAGGAGCAGATCACAGCCACGCTGGTCAGCGAGCCGCTGGAATCGTACGCGCCACATCCTGTATACAGTACACTGGGAGGGCGCAGCGCAGCAATGGATCGAGTGGCGCTTGGTGATCGAGACGCGCTGCGACCACGTTATGCGCTCTCGCAACAAGATCCCATGATGGCGCGTCTGCCGAAGAAGGAGCGCGATCCTGCACAGCCCTCTGTTGAAGAACTCGCTGTTGAATCACCCTGGTGGCTCTCTATTCGCGGGCCGAGTGATGTCTGTTTTCTGGGAAGTGGCGAGGAAGGAATGTCACAGGAGGCTCGCTAAACAGGATTGGAGGCTGTTCCAACAGTGGAACAGCCTCCTTTTTTGGACTTCTTGAAGGGGAAGCTGGAACCAGAAGGTTGAGCCCCGACCGATGACGCTATCAACACCAATCTGCCCGAAATGCCGTTCAATGAACGGCGAAATGAGTGAAAGCAGGAGTGCTATTATACACGTGTGCACTTTGCTGCGGACAAGAGGTCGCAGAAGCGACTTTTAGGAGAGTAACCGCTGACAGTTCTCCTGAATACGTTTCAGGTAATCATTGAATTGTTGCTTTTCCGGCTCGGAGAAACCGTCAAGAATGGCCTGCTCGGCGCGTTCGATCACTGCCCACAACTGGGCAAGCGTACGCTGTGCCGTCTCGGTTGGCGCGATCTCATCCTGCTTGTCGCTGGTATAGCGGGCGTACCCTTGCTCGATCAGGGGGGTGAGGAGCGTGGTCAGTTCATCGCCGAAGGCTCCGGTCTCGCGGGTGATCTCCGCGTGTGACA
This sequence comes from Thermosporothrix sp. COM3, assembly GCF_059696735.1. Taxonomy (NCBI): domain Bacteria; kingdom Bacillati; phylum Chloroflexota; class Ktedonobacteria; order Ktedonobacterales; family Thermosporotrichaceae; genus Thermosporothrix; species Thermosporothrix sp. COM3. Next base: position 6,281,794 of record NZ_AP019376.1, read on the forward strand.
GTTTTTGGTCGCAAACAAGCATCATGAGCAGAATAGCTTGCTGGCCGGTAAGATCTGAGAAACGGCGAATATAGGCGTCAAAGGCCTGCTGAATAATACGTCCGGTCACATTGACTTCACGCCCGATATTTGAACGAATATAGTGAATCAGCATTGTCAACACCATCCTGAATTTCAGTTCGTAGAGGCTGATTCCGGTTGCTACTCCGACATTCAGCGACTCTACCTGCCCGCTCATCGGGATCTGGATAAGAATATCGGCCTGTTGTTCGATTTCCCGGGAAATGCCCTCGGTTTCGTTGCCGACAATCAGTGCAATAGGTTTGGCTTGCAGAGGAGCCATTGCCTGCAACTCGCGTGCATGCGGACTGGTCGCAATAATCTGATAGCCCCGGCGTTTGAGATCAGCAACGGTCTCAGTATCGCTCCGATAGCGCTTTACATGGGTCTCGAAGACGCGTCCACGAGAGGCATCGATGATTTTCTTATAGAACAAATCGAGGTCTGGTGTGGTCGAAACAATATCGCGGATGCCGAAGGCGCTGGCGGTACGGATGATGGTTCCAATGTTGCCATGGTCGACCACGCGATCCAGCACCAGAATAAAATCACCCATTGTGGAAGTCGGCTCGGCGGGAATCCGGGCGACCGCCAGATAGGGGATCAGGTAGGTGGTCTCGCTGATCTTCTTCAGCACACCATCGGACGTTGTATAGCAGGGAATCCGGGCCTGTGTGAGCTGGTTCTGAAGCTCGTGTCGTTCATGTTCCGGACTGAAAAAGACATGTTCCAGGGGAAAATGGGCTTCCAGCGCCCAGCGAATCGCGTCGCTGCCTTCGAGCAGGCATTTCTGGTGCCGCTGGCGTCCCGAGGCCGAATGCAGCTCACGGGCTTCAACAACTTTCGGGTCTTTGATAGATGTGATCTGAAGGCTGGTTGCTTTCATTCTCTCTTGCTCTCATCTCGACAGTACAATATAAAGGACCCCTATACTATAGCGAGAGTGTCAACCAAGATCAATCCAGTACCGGAGTTTGGGAATCATTGAGCCTTCAACAGAGACGATATTTTCAAATTGACCACCGTTGGCTTCAATCACTTTTTTCGACCCGATATTATTGACGTCGCAGGTGATGAGCACACGGGCAAGCCCTAATTTCTTCGCTTCTTGCAGGCCCAGGCGGAGAATCTCTTTGCCATAGCCCTGGCAGCGTTTGGAGGGGCGGATTTCATAGCCGATATGACCACCTAGTTTCAGGTAGAAGTCGTTCAGGACCGGGCGAATGGAGAGTCTGCCAATGAATTCGTTGTCGTCAATGAGCCAGAGATCAGTAGAAGGAACCTGATCGGGAGGATAAGGGCGAATATTCCGCTGCGCCTCAAGCTTCTGGAGGAATCCCGTAAAGTTGTTGTTTAACGTCTGGATGCTGTTATACAGGTGTCGTCCTTCTTTTTGAAACTCGCGAATGGCGGCAATGTATTGATCCTTGTACTGCATGCTTGGCTCTGTCAGGAAAAGCATTGTGTCTCCTCTCCAGACCGATGGAATAGTATCCAGGGGGGTGCGCATCAGCGAGCATCTGCCTGGAATGCTTCTCCTTTATTGTACTCGGCCTTTTCCTTTCTTGAAAAGGATATCGAATAAAACCGATATATTGTTGTATAAAGCAGAAAAAGTGTTTTTAACGAGCTCCTGAAAGCGGGCACTCCAGCTCGATCTCATCGCGTATAGGAATACCGTAGTTGCCAGTGAGGGGGATCTGTGGCTTGAGCTTGCGCGCTTCGGTGATGGCATCACGATGGACGGCGACAAGTGTAAAGCCGCGCTTCTGATAGAAGCGAAGCGCATCAACGTTGTCGTTGCTGGTGATCAGCCAGAGGCGTGTGCAATCGGCATCGCGTGCCGCTGCTTTGGCAGCCTCGATCAGGGCAGTGCCGATGCCTCGCCCTTCCTTCAGACTCTCAAGACAGGTAATCTCGCACTCCTGATTCTGAATATAATAGGTGAGTAAACCGGCACGATTACCCTCAAGCAGCGCGATAAAGCCGGGATGGGTATCAAGGTGATGAGTCACGCCCCGTGAGATCATCAGGGTGCCGCCCCAGTGCTCATGAAAGAAACGTGTTTTCCATTCAGTATCCTGCTCTGTAAAAGGCTGAACGACGGGTTCTGTCAATGGAGTCCTCTCCTTAACTGTCTGCATTGTTCTCTCTCTATTTTTATCCTGAGAAGGCAGTCTCGTCAATAGGTTTGCGGAATAAGCCTGGGAAGCCGGACCAAGCCTTAAAGCATATTGACAGGGAAAAGGGGGCAACGTACACTGCTGGTATCTCTGAAAAAAAGATGAGGAAACTGGTATGAGCCGTTTAACCCTGTTAGGAACCGGAACCTGTCAGATCGAATTTGAACGCCGTGCCTCAAGCATTCTGCTGGAACTGGATGGTTTCCCTATCCTCTTTGATTGTGGTCATGGAATCGTACAGCGTCTACTTGAAGTGGGGATACCGCACAATCAATTGCACCATATTGTGATTTCTCATTTTCACCCGGATCATGTGTCAGACCTGATCCCCTTCTTGCATGCAGGCTCATGGTCACCTGCTCAGCCTCGGAAAGATGATTTGCATATCTATGGACCGCCGGGCTTGCGGCGCTGGCTTGATGGCATGCGAAGCCTGTTCAGTCCTTCCAGTTTTCAGACAAAGGGCTATCGTGTTCTGGTGCATGAGCTTGAAGAGGGAGCATTTACGATTGGGCCATATCCCTTTGAGTTTCTCAGTTTGCCGCCTTCTGGCAATCATGGTTTGCGCTTTCGTTGGAATGGGAAACAGTACGCCTTTACCGGTGACTCGCACTTTCATCAGCAGGAGATTACCTTTTTACAGGGCGTTGACCTTGCGGTGATTGACTCCGGGCATCTCTCGGATGAGCAGATTGTTGAGTTGGCGGCGCGTTCTCAGGCGAAGCATATCCTTTGCTCGCACCTGTATCGAGAGCTGGATGCAACGGCATTGCAGCGAGAGGCGCGGGCCCGTGGCTACGCTGGAACGATCAGTATCGGACGAGATCTCCTGACGTTCTTCATCTGAAGTATGACCATAGTCCTGTTCATTACTGCCTTTCTCTTCTCATGCTCAGCATGTATGTCTGCTTCCGCCGTCTTCCTGTGGAAGCTCCGATATGCGCTTGTCTGTTTCGGCAGCGCATGGCATAATGAAGAAGTATTCTTCTAAAGTGCATGCATTCTTCTTATAAAAAAGTATCTGAAAAAGGCGGTAATATGTATGAGCATACAAAAGTTTCTCGGGAATGGTCTTCTCCTGTTAGGTAGTCTTGTATCAATCATCGTCTTTGTTCTTCCTACTGGAAGTATCATTGCAAATCTACAGATGCTTACCTCCTTCGCGGAGCTGATCCAACGAAGCTCGCAGGTCGGATTGCCGCAGAGTCCAACCGCAATGACGGTTGTGCTGGTCTCTTCGCTCGAAGTCGGAATTGCTGTCATTTTATTTGTGCTTGCGGTTGTGCAGTTGTTGCGCCAGAGGAGCAAGAAAACGGGACGCTCTGTCATTCTGCCATTTATCGGTATTGGACTGTGTGTGGTTGCTTTTGCTGCTCTCTATAAAGACGTGGATAATGCGCACCAGGCACTTCCTGTGCATGGCGCTCCTATTTTTGGCCTGTGGGGGTATGGTCTGGGCATCGCGCTCGCGTTGAGCGGGAGCATTGTTGAGGCTGTGCAATCGTTTCGAGCGTATGGCAGTGATGATACGCCGCTCTCATCCTCACGCAAAGGATAGAAACTGAGGTGGGCCAGAAGCGGTCCACCTCTCTTGTTTGTCTGACACTACGTTCGCATCTGAAATCGGCTCTGTTGCGGGTCGCCCGTAGTCTTATTTTGGTGCTCAGCAATCAGACCATCATTAATCTGAAGGACACGATCCGCGCTGTTATAGATAATGGGATCATGCGTGGCGATCAGCATGCCAATTTTTTCCGTGTGAGAGATATCGCGCAAGAGCTGTGCAATATCGCGTCCGGTCAGCGAGTCCAGATTCCCCGTTGGTTCGTCGGCGACGATAAAGCGTGGCTTATGCACCAGGGCGCGGGCAAGGGCGACACGTTGTTGTTCTCCCCCGGAGAGTTCAAGCCCGCGATGGTTCCAGCGTTTGCCAAGCCCGACATGTTCCAGCGCTTCGCGGGCAAGGCGGATGCGCTCTTTGCCCGGGGTCCGTGCAAGACGCAATGGCAGCTCGACGTTTTCCAGCGCGGTCAATGCCGGGAACAGATGAGCGTTTTGAAACATAATGCCGATGCTCTCTCGGCGCAAGCGAGCGCGTTCGTTCTCGTTCAACTCTTTGAGATGGTGTCCGAGCACAAACACGTCGCCGGTCGTCGGGTTATCGATGCCGATGAGAATATTAATCAGCGTGGTTTTGCCCGAGCCGGAGCGGCCTCGTAGTGCCACAAATTCCCCGGCTTGAATAATCAGATCGATGCCTCGCAGGGCATGTACAATGCCGCCCCCCGAAGGATAATCCCGGGTGATGGCATGGGCTTCAACAAGAGCCCTGGCGGTTTCTGCGGTCATGGGTTCACTCCTCGTTTTCTCTGCTTGTAGCTACTCCATGCTTGCTATTGCCGTTCGTCTCTGGCAGCAGCGGCCAGAGCTCTACATGGTCTTCAGTAATACGCACCTCAGCCCGTCCATTGAAGGGGAGCCGTTCAAGCGCTTCTTTTGGCAGTTGCAGGCGTCCGGCCCGGTCAATCAAGATCGACTCGCGATGCGTTTTTGCTGAAAGGCCGATAATGGCGCTTGCCTCCTGCATATGCTCATGCAGCTCCTCAAGCTCACTCTCGCGTCGCACCGTTTCGGTACTGGTACGACCATCGCGAATGGCTATGGTGCGGTCAACGTTGGCGGCCAGTGCCGCATCATGGGTTACGGTGATGATGGTCAGACCTAATTGCTCGTTCAGGGAGCGCAGCAGTTTATAGATCTCGCTGGCTGTCACCGAGTCGAGCTCACCTGTTGGTTCATCAGCGAAAAGCACACGGGGAGCATTTGCCAGAGCGACAGCAATCGCACAGCGCTGCTGCTCGCCGCCTGAAAGCTGGACCGGCTTCTTCTGGTATTTATCGCCGAGGCCAACCATATCGAGCAGTTCATGCGCGCGGCGCAGCCGTTGAGAGCGCCCAACGCCACTGAGCATCTGAGGGAGCTCGACGTTTGCTTCGGCGGTTAATTCGGGAAGCAGGTTCCGCCCGCTCTGCTGCCAGACCTGACCGACAATATGACGCCGATAGTGAATGCGCTGGGTCGGGGTCAGGCGCGTTAGATCGTTTCCATCAACCACGCAGCGGCCCGCACTGGGCACATCCAGACCACTGAGTATATTCAGCAGGGTGCTCTTCCCTGAGCCAGATGCACCGACAATAGAGAGCATTTCTCCGGGCAGGACTTCCAGATCAAGCCCTTGCAAGGCCACTACCTCCAGATCAGCCACTTTATAGATTTTGACCAGATTCTCACAGAGCACAATAGGTTCAGTCATATAAACTCCTTTTTTCTCAGTCTTCATTGATACGGAGCGTGGCATGCAACGAAGGCTTCGAGACGAGACGTGTCATCACGAGTAGTGCCACAAGGCAGAGCAGTGCCAGAACGATAAGCACCAGCGGAAGCGTATTCGGGAACACGATCTGTGGTGGCAAAAGATGCTGTATCGCGAAGAGCTCATTTTCTGAGAAGTGCCCTATCATTGTGGTTGGCATCGTGCTTGCAGTCAGGACCGGAGCCACTGTAAAGGCAAGCAGGACACCAAAGGCAAGCCCGAGCAGCACCGAAGCGGTATAGATAATCGCCTGTTCCCAGGTCAGCACGCTGGCTATCTGTTTGGGTGAGGTTCCCAGGGCCCGCATTACGGCGAAGTTGACCAGGCGTTTGCGTGCGCTCAGCCAGGTAGTGAGCAGGCTCCCAAGCAACGCCAGCAGGAGCGTGGTAAAAGCCCCGGCTATCAGCACTCCGAACAGGTTCAGGGTAAGCGGGTCGGTGTTTATCGCGTGAAGCAGATCGTCTCGGCTCTTCATATTCAGCAGGTTATGGCTCGATGCTGCCAGCGCTTGCTGAAATTGCTGTTGTGCCTCTGGCAGATCGTTTGTCTTGAACCAGACATAGTTGACTGGCAGCGGGGGAACCGCAAGCGTTGATGGATCGATTGGCGCTTGTCCTTTCTGCTTTCGCTCCTCGTTCTTTTGCTGCAACGCTTCCTGCTTCTGGTGCATGGTTGTGTCAGCATAGACGCGGGAAAGATTCTCATAGGAAAGCAGAATTGCGCCCGTTGAGCGCTGAATACCATTGTTGATGTTTGCGAGGGCGTCAATAGCGGGGGGGATATGCTCGACGATAGCGGCAACCTTCAGTGTCAGGTTGAGATCATCGACAAGCGCAGTGAAGGTTGAGCCCGGTGAGAGGTTAAGCGAGTCCGCCATGACGCGATCAATGAGAGCCGGGATAGGACTGCTGGCCGGTTGCTCAATGATATGTAATAGCTCAGGAAGCGGTTGGCGTGATGCCTGCGGCGGCCAGAACGCGACTCGGGCAAACGTTTTCGGATCGACAGCCTTCAGCAGGAAGGAGACATTATTATTGAAGCCTGCGGTTGCTCCATTCGATTGGTAGCCAACCGAGGCCGCAGCAATGCCGGGAAGCGCACTATATTCGCGGGTTTTCGCCTCAAGCGTGTGTTTCATCTGCTCTATATCCTGAGCGACTGGCTTGATCTCTCCGCTGATATCTGCCTCAGCCTGATAGCTGGCCAAATCATATATATGCTGAATGTTGGTAGCGGAAAAAACGAGGGTGAAAATTGCAAAGGCCGTCGCCAGAGAGAGTAACAGGGTCATGCGAAGTGGCTGACCGGGGGCACGTGAGAGCTGCGCCAACGCCAGCATCGGGGCTGCGCTTCGTCCTTGTCGTGCCAGAGAAGCGCCAAGCCGGAGCAGAAATGGGAACACGCGCAGGAAGATCAGAACGCAGGCGATCAGCAGAAAGATCGGCGCAATCAGCGAGAGTGGGCCCGCAAGTAGCGTCTCAACCTGGATGTTCAGCAGGTTGCGTGTTCCGCTCACATAGAGAGAGATGCCGTAGCCAAAGAGCGAGATTATAGCTGCGATGATATCCAGATTGAAGCGAAGCCAGAACGGTTTCTGTGTCGCCCGGGCCGTCTCATGGCGTACACTCAACACATCCATACGGCTCGCCTGCCGCAGCGTGAGCATCATTGAAAGCAGTGCCAGTGCTGCACCGATAAGCGCGTACGGGCTGGCTTCAAGTAGTGCCTCAAAGGGGCGCGTGGTAATGACGCTCAGGGAGCTCTGATACTGTGCAGGCAACAGGGTTTGTGTCAGGATAATGGTTAAGGACAACGAGAGGGGAAGGCCGAGCAGCAGCGCGGGCACATAGAGAACGATACCCTGGGTTGCCAGTGAGCCAAAGATTTGTTGGGCGCTGGCTCCCCGGCTGCGAAGAACGGCGATTGCTTCTGTTTGTTGCTCAACCAATAGTTGCCCTATCATGCTGATAAAAATCAGAATGAGGGCCACAATTTGCAGTGACAAAAGAAGGACTGGGGTGCGGGCAATTGCGATCTGGGTCTGAAACTGATCAAGGATGGTATCTGCTTCTCCGGTCGGGATCAGGCTTCCCGTCAGTTGCAGCTTGCTCACATAGGGTGGTGGTGGCAGCTTCTGACTGTCTATAAAGGTGGGAAAGGCTTCACGCAGCGTGCGCTGTACTGTCTGAGCCCGATTATTGAAATCAGGAATGGTGGCAGGTGTAAAGGCGTCGGGATTGAGATAATAGGTGTGATGATATTCGATCTCGGAGGTTTGCAGCATGGTGCGCTGCCCGGCTTCTCGCGCAAGCTGTTCAAACGTGTTTAGCAGCCCATATTCACCTGCAACAGCCGTATAGTAGGTCCAGTCGCTCGCAGGCGTGGGTTGCAGGGCCACACTGTGCCAGAAACGATCCTCCTTGTGAGCAGGCTCGAAGATGCCCACAAGCCGCATCGTCAGCGGTCGCGTGGTTGACGTGCGACTCTGTGCACTGGTCAGCATAGAAAGCTGTAGCTCAATGGTATCTCCAATCTTGAGATGCAACTGTTTGGCGCTCTCCTGAGTAACCATCACTTCAATGTGCTCGCTGGTATCGTCAGGGAGCCGGCCCCCGATCATCGTCACATGCGTTGTCAGTTGTTTGGCAGGTGAGCTAAAAATATTCATTTGATCCCCTTGTTTGCGGGGTGTGGGCCGTTCGATGGTCAGTAGTGGGACCAGAAAGCTATGCTCTTCCTCTTTAGAAAGATAGGGGCCGAGTGGCTTTTGCAGTAATTCGTGAAAACGCTGTTGTAGCGCGGCGAAATTACTGGTAGAGAGGCCATGAAGCCGGGAATCAAAGGTTAGCTCTCTATTCTGTGATGTGGTTGCCAGGGTGCTGCGCAGTCCTGCGGTTGCTGTGACAGCAGAGAACAGGGGCACCATACTCATCAGAATCGTTGAGCCCAGTATACCGAGCCCGGCTACCAGCAATAGAAAGAGGCTCTGCTTCCAGCGCCAGCGAACCAGCGTCAGAATAGAGGGCATAGTATCTTTGATGACAGGCTGTTTCTTCATCTTTGCCATACGATGTCCCTTCAGTCTTGATTTAAGCGCAGCACCTGGCTCATAGAGGGTTTGGCCACGGTGCGAAGCATCAGCCAGAGCGCAACGGCAAACGTGAGTACAAGCAGGCCAAGCGCGATCAGTAAGAGCGGTGACAGCACCGGCGTTCCCGGTATGATTTGCTGTAATGCGTAGAAATCACCGGGTGATAGCGAGCTCAATATACCAACGCGCGGGAAGCTCATATGAATCAGGTTGGGTACAATAGTGAAGGTCAGCAGGCTGCCACAGAGGAGCCCGATACAGATAGCCAGGATGTAAATAAAGCCCTGTTCCCAGCCGATGATACTGGCAAGCTGGCGCGGAGCAGTTCCCAGAGCACGCAGCACTGCAAAATTGGTCAGACGAGGGCGAATGCCAAGCACCGAGGCAATGAGATCACCAACGGTGGCTAACAGCAGAGCGGTTATTGCGCCCAGGGTTAGAATGCCAAGCATATTCAGGTTAAGAGGATCAACGTCCAGGCTCTGCTTAATCGCGCGCCGATCAAAGCTATCGTGAGAGTACTTTTCCAGCTCACTCCGCAGCGTCTTCAGCACGCTTTCGTCATCCGTCGTGCGGAACCAGAGCTGATTGATGTTGAGTGGTCTGTTCAGATTGGAGTCGCTTGAAAGCTTCTGATAGTAGTTGAGGTAAGTTTGATAGTCGAGCAGGATGCCGCCAGGAGGTGGCGGGCTATCGCTCAACTGACCGGCTGTGCTATCGGTGATCGTCGGGATATGCGCAACCTTGCCGAGCACCAGGCATTTGAGCGTGCCGTAAGGTTATTGATCTGTGCCTCAAAGGTCGCTCCCTCCTTTAAGTGCAGTTGCTGCCAGAGCAGTTCATCAACGTAGACGGGCACGACATCCTGCTGTTTGGCCTGTTCTCGTAGCGAGACGAGACGGTTCATCATCTGTTCAAGTTGTGCATGATCGGGCCAGTAGGCTGTTTGTGCAAAGGTTGTAGCATCGACTGCCCGGAGTTGCAGGAGCGAGAGCGGAATATCACCTGTGGTCCCGTTGATTGAGCCATCAGAGTTAAAGCCTGTCGAGACCGAACGCACGCCTGGCAACTGTCGTAAGCGCTGAAGGAGCTGTGCCGCGGATTCCGGGCTGTAGGTAAAAGGTAGATTCACGCGGATATCAGCGCCGGCAATATAGCTGGCTGTCTCCGCCGCGTGGCGTTCCTGCGTAGCGCTAAAGACAAGCGTAAAGATGGCAAAGGAGGTCGCCAGCGAGAGCAACAGGATCATCCGGATACTTTGTCCGGGATTACGAGCCATCTGGGCTAGAGCCAGTACAGGAGAGAAGCTGTTCCAGCGGCTGGCGATGCCTGCCAGAAGCGCAACCAGTTTAGGATAGAAACGCAGAAAAAGAAATACCCCTGCCAGAATCAGGAGAATGGGTGCGAGGAGTGTCAGTGGCGTGAGTAACAGCGTTTGTGCCCTGGCATCGAGTTGGGCACTGGTGCTACCTGCGTAGATGGCGATGCCGTAGCCAAGCAGGGCGATGAGTGCGGCAACAATATCAAGATGCAGACGCATAAAGAGCGACTGGCGGCGTGGCCGCGAGGCTTCATGTCGTACTGCCAGTACGTCCATAGAGGCGCTGCGGCGGAGCGAGAAAAACAGAGTTACAAGGCAGATGAGCAGAATGATAAGGGCATAGGGAAGCGCCTGGACGAATGTCTGAAACGGCGCGGCCGTCAGCACATCCAGCGCGTTCTTGTCGGTCTCGGGTAATGCCTGTTGTGCCAGAAAAAAGGCGGCCAGGAGGGCCAGAGGCAGGCCAAGCAGCAGCGCGACCAGGCAGAGGAAAATCCCCTGAAGAAAGAGCGAGCCGAAAATCTGATCCCCACTGGCTCCCCGGCTGCGCAAGACGGCAATTGCTTCCGTCTGGCGGTCGATCAGCAGGCTAACGCTCAGGCTTACAAAGAAGAGCACAAGCGCGATAATCTGTATGGCAATAATGTTTACCGGCAAGGTGGTGACAGAAATGCGTTCTCGGTATTGATCCAGAATGCCCGTTGTCTCATTCGAGCGCAGCAACTCGCTGTAAATAAAGAGCGATCCGCCGTATTTGATCGTTGGCCGATTCAGGATGCGCATAGTGGTATTGTTGAGCGTCATATTGCCGTATTTGTTGCTGAGATAGCTCTGATAGGCTTTGAAGCGCTCTGCCAGTGTATCCAATTGATCGGCGTTGACTTTGCGTGGGTCGATACTCAACCGCCAGATAGTGGCCGGGAAGCTATAGGCGCTGTCGGCAATTTGATAGATGCCCGGTTCACCTCCTGCTTTGCCCTGTGTCCCCTTCTCGTTTGCCTGATCGTAGATCTGACGCAGAAGCATGTTATCAGTCAGGAAAAAGGCCCCGCTTTGTCCGTTGCCCAGATCAATAACGGTAAAATCGTTTCCATCCCAGAAGGGGCGGTCCTGATCTGGAACCGAAAAGATGCCGACAATATGAGCCGTCACTTGCAGCTCTCCGAGCTGTGCCTTCTGCTTTTCAGTGATGCCTGGTTGTAGGGCATAGGGGAGCGTGAGATTCAGGGTTTGATTGAGATGTAGATGAAAAATATCGGCGGTGTCAGGGGTGATAATGATTTCAAGCTCTTTGCTGTGAGGATTGGGCATGCGCCCCTGACGAAGCTGAATATGTGATGGGGCAATGGTCGCGAAGTCCCCGGAGGTAACCGTTACTTGAGCTGGCTTTGGTTTGAGTTTCGTGGTAAGTTGCAGGCCATAGGTATAGTGAATGGTCTCGATGCTCGAGGAGAGGAATTGGTCAAGCTGATTCTGTTGCAGCCCACCCCGAATATCATCGCGCAGCACCTCATCTACATAGGAGGAGGTAAAGGCCCAGGACGAGAACGTGTATTGTAGTTGCCCGGCGGGCTGTCCTCCGGTATAGAGGCTGCTGGTCAGGAGGTTACGCAGGCCAGCAGTAATCGTGGTTCGAGTAAAGAGTGGCACGGCGCAGGCAACCATCACCGCAGCAATCAAGCCAAGTGTTGTCACCAGAAGCAGAAATCTGGTGTGGCGAAAACGCCAGATGGCTAATGTCACGATTGAGAGCGGCTGTATACGCTGTGGACCGGCTTTCTTTCCGCCCATAAGAGTTGCAGACATAGAAAAATCCCTTCAATCAGCTGAAGAAAATAGAAGATCTACTGTTTCGCTACCCGGCATTGAAGATGAAACAGGATGTTTTTGCTCGACTCTCTTGATATTACGGTGTTAGTTCCCTCAAAAATCACGTGTAAACGGTTATAGACGCACAGAGGGTAATACATATGCTGCCGGCGCTTCCGTCGGGCTTCCTTCAAAGCTTGCCAGATACGTGGTAAAAAATGTCTAGATTTTGATTTTATTTGCCAATAGTATTGACAAAATTTGTGAGGTGATGTTATTATTACCATATAGTTCATCAAATTTTTGCAGAACGATAAGTAATATTATAGAGAAGGATGGAGGCGAGATGCTCAACTATCATGCACATAGCGCTGTATGGCAGCAGCGTCTACAGAGGCTAGAGATGGAAACAGAGTGCCAGATGCTGCTTAGTGGTAATCGGCGTAGCATCACCGAAGCGGGGGCTCACGCCATCGCCTGTGTAGGACGAGGATTTATTGTCCTGGGCACGTGGATGGTGCGCTGTGAAAAGCGGCCTGCGGAGAAGCATGTGCATGTTCTCTCATGTGATCTGCCATGAGCTTTCTTGCCTGTTTGGTGAAGGAGTAAATAGATGCACCCACTGATTACACGTGATCCGGTCAGCGGTCAGGAACTTGTTGTGACCCGGCTGGAATGCCCGGAAAGTGGCATTGTGATCGAAGGTCAGTTTAGCCTGGGCTGGATTGGAAGATTGACCCGTGAGCAACTGGATTTTGTTGAGATGATGGTCAAGTATCGCGGAAATATTCAGCGTCTTGCAATGGAACTGAATATTGCCTACAACACAGCTCGGAGCCGCCTGGATGAGATCGTTGCCGCGCTTGGTGGAACGCCTGAGAATGAGGGCGCGGGCCGAGTTGATCGAAAAGCGATTCTGGACCGTCTGGCCGCAAAAGAGATTACCGTTGAGGAGGCTATGCGGCTATTGAAGGGATAAAGGTTCATGTCTGCGGTTAAAGAAGAGCGTGACCGGATCTTGCAGCTTGTAGAGAACGGACAGTTAAACGCTGTAGAGGCGGCCGCTTTACTGGATGTCTTTGAAGAGGAAGAGCGAATACGGGCGCGAGAGTTAGAGCGCCTGAGGCCCAGGCGGGAGCGGGTTGTCCGATTCCGAGTGACGCAGCAGGACGCCGTACGAAAGCCGCATCGCAATATTGTTGCGGTCATGCCCGTAAAGGTGGTCCTGACTGGCCTGCGCCTGGGTTTACAGCTTGTGCCTCAGATGGATGCCCATGCGGCTGAGGATCTGCTGCGTGGCCTGGAAGAGGGAGCAAGTGGCCGCTTGCTGGATCTTCAGGATCTGGAAAAAGGCGAACGCTTTGAAGTTTTTGTAGAGTAGCCTGGGCGCTATAAAGAGACAAGCTTGAAGAAGAAACCGTATCAGCCGGTTGCACAGTGCAAGCCGGTATGGGATGTTCTGTCCTTGAAGCGGTTGCTGGTAGAGGGGAAAGGTTGTGGCGAGCATCATACTAAAGGAGTTTTGACGATGGAACAGACTTTTCCTGCCGAGGCCATACGACGAGTGGTAATCAGCGATGTGAGCGATAATCTCTCCGTTGAGGGATGGAGTCAACAGGCAATCAAGGTTGCCTGCGGAGAGACTATTTCGCAGCTTGTACCAGAAGGGGAGACATTGCTGATTAGCGGGTGCGATGATTCCCTGAAATTATGGGTTCCCTATGAGGTGAGCATTGTTGCGCACCGCATTCAGGGCGATGTGGAAATGAATAATGTGTTGCATGTGGAAGTCGCTGCTGTAGATGGCGATATTGCTGTGAAAGACCTGAATGGAGACCTGCGGGTGGATCACTGTGCCAGTGATATCACCCTGACCAACATTAAAGGAAATGTCTCTCTTGATTCTGTTGGTGGTGACCTGGTTGCTAAGCGGATGGACATCTTGCAGATCCCGGGCCCAATTGGAGGCGATGCGGTCTTGAGTGATGTCAGATCTTTGCGTGTGGGGCCGGTTGGTGGTGACCTGGCTTTGAGGGATGTGCAGGAATGTATCGCAGCGAATGTTGGTGGTGATCTGGTGAGTGATGGAAATATCGCAACGCTCCAGGCGGGGTCAATTGATGGGGACTGCACACTCAAGCATGCTGGAAACGCTCAGATACAACTGAGTGTCGTAAATGGCGATTTCACGATTGACGGTGGTTCCGAGGTCAAGATCAATTATATCGCCGGTGACGCTACTTTCTCAGGGGGAGCACAATGTGTCATTGCCCTGTTCAATGTGGACGGCGATTTCACGGTTGTTGGCGCGTCCTCCGTTCAGGTCGGCAATGTGAGTAGCGATTGTACACTGCGTGACATCCAGGGTGATGTGACCCTGGGAGCGATCGGATCTGATGTGACAATTATGGGTGTTGTTGGCGATGTACAGCTTGCTGGTGTTGGTGGAGATGCGACGCTGGAGGGAATCGGTGGACGCGTACAGATCGCGAGCGTGGGCGGCGATCTTTCCCTGAAGGCTGCTTTCGCGACCGATGAAGAAACACATGTCGTCGTTGGGGGAGATGCGATGATTCAGTTGCCGGAAAGTCCCAACCTGACCATTTCTGCCAGTGTCGGAGGAGAGATTAGCGGACGCTCTATCCCGGCGAGTCGAAGAGGGAGCGTGGTCAATCTGGTTTATGGTGAGGGGCTTGCGAAACTGACGCTTCAGGTTGGCGGCGATCTACAGATCCGGAGCAATGAGGGCCCGCGCAACAGCAGCACCAGTAGCAGCGCCTGGGGATGGGAGAGCTTTGAGCAAGATATGGCGCAGTTCAGTATGGAGATGGGGCGCCTGGGGGAAGAACTCGGACGCACTATTGAGAATGCGTTGCGTGGTACTGCTCCTGTTGGTCAGGATATCTCTCATAAAGTGGAAGAGCAGCTCCGCCGAGCTCACCTGTTCACACAAAAGCAGGAGCAGAAGGCCGCAAAGCTTGCGCGCCAGGCCAGTAAACAGGCGGGGAAGGTACATGTGCGCATTAATGATCGTGAATGGCGGATGGATGACGATCGCATTCAGCGGATGATCGATCAGGCGAGTAGGGCCGCGGCCGAAGGCGTGTATGGAGCGCTTGATGCTGTAGAACAGGCATTGCGCAATCTTCATATTCCACTTCCTCCTAAATACGGGAGGCCGTCAACGCCACCAACGCCACCAACGCCGCCGTCGCCAGCCGAACAGGAACGGATGCAGCCGCCTGTGCCTCCGGTGCCGCCAGCCGAACAGGAACGGATGCAGCCGCCCGTGCCACCCGTGCCACCTTCGCTCGCTGAACAGACACCGGGCGAGAAGAAAGAGGCTGCGAATATTGAGCAGGAGCGCGAAGCGATTCTACGCATGATTGCTGAGGGACGGATCACACCGGAGGAAGGCGATATGCTATTAGAGGCACTGGCAGACAAAGAACACGACAAATAATACTGATCGTCTGGTCGGGAAAAGAAGGTCATCTATGGGTGGCCTTCTTTCTTTTTGGTTCTTCTCTCCCGAGGGCAAAAATCGTTTCATCTATTTGTGCTTATGGCCCGTACTGTAACATGAATACTGAACCATCCGTGTTAAAAGATGTGTGCTATGGGCTAGTTTCTTGAAAGAAAGGTTGATGGTTGTATGCAGACTCGTGAGTTTGGCAAAACTGGCATGCAAATTACTCCTATCGGTCTTGGGGCCTGGGCAATGGGCGGTGGCGGCTGGGCTTTTGGATGGGGACCGCAGGATGACGAAAAGTCGATAAAGACGATTCACCGTGCTCTGGATCTGGGTATTAACTGGATCGACACGGCGGCTGTATATGGGATAGGCCACTCCGAAGAAGTCGTCGGGAAGGCGCTGAAACAACGAAACCATGAGGAGAAGCCGTATATCTTCACCAAATGCGGACGCTTGCAGGATCAGCAGGGGAAGATCTATGGGAGCCTGAAAGCTGACTCTATTCGGAAGGAGCTTGAGGGTAGTCTGCGGCGACTTGGTGTTGATGCGGTTGACCTCTATCAGATTCACTGGCCTGACCCCGAAGATGAGATCGAGGAGGGATGGGAAACACTGGTACGGCTGAAAGAAGAGGGAAAAGTAAAGCATATTGGTGTTTCAAACTTCTCGGTTGAGCAGTTGAAGCGGATCAGCAAAATCGCGCCTGTAGAGACCTTGCAGCCCCCTTACTCGCTTGTGCACCCCGATGCTGAGAAGGAGATTCTACCCTACTGCGAGCAGCAGCATATGGGAGTGATTGTCTACTCTCCAATGGCTTCCGGCCTGCTTTCTGGCTCGATTACAAAAGAGCGCCTGGAGCAAATGCCTGCTGACGATTGGCGCAAGCGTGATCCCGAGTTTCAGGGACAGCGCCTTGAGCGCAATCTTGCATTGCAGCGTTTGCTGAGTGATCTGGCATTCCCGCATAACGTGCCTCCCGGCGTCGTCGCGATTGCCTGGACGCTTCGTAATCCGGCCGTGACCGGGGCAATTGTCGGTGCGCGTGAACCAGCGCAGATTGAAAACCTGTTACCCGCTGCTGAGCTTCGCCTGACAGATCTTGAGCTTGAGCAGATTGATAAATTCCTCACAGAGAACCCGTAGTGTTCTATCGTCGTCTACTGGCTGCCGTTCAGGCTCTCTGAGCGGCAGCTTTTCGCTGTTTTTGGAGAGAAAAAAGTACCTGAAAAAGGGAGAACTTGTCTGCATCGGCTTTCCTCGTTTACACTGAAGAGGAATTACCGCTTTTCCTCCAGGTTAAAAGAAAAGAGGAGCAGAGCAGCCACTATTGCGGGCTGAAAAATCATAATAGAGGATGTAGAGTACATGCAGATAGATATTCCTGAGAGCTGGCGGCAGCTTCTGGCCGATGAGTTTGAGAAACCCTATTTCAAAAAGCTAGAGCAGTTTGTTGATGAAGAGCGACAGAAACATACCGTTTTCCCTCCTGAAGAGGATGTCTTTAACGCATTACGCCTGACCCCATATGAGAAAGTCAATGTGTTGCTGCTTGGTCAGGACCCCTATCATGACAACAACCAGGCGCATGGTCTCTGTTTCTCGGTGCGCCCAGGCATTAAGCCGCCTCCCTCACTGATGAACATGTACAAAGAGCTGCATGCAGATGTTGGCTTCCGTATCCCGAAATGTGGATACCTGGCTCCCTGGGCCGAGCAGGGCATTTTGATGCTCAATGCAGTGCTGACAGTGCGAGCCCATTCCCCCAACTCACACAAGAATCATGGTTGGGAGAAGTTCACCGATGAGATTATTCGCAAGGTAAACGAAAAGCCCGAGCCGGTCATTTTCGTGCTCTGGGGAAGTTACGCCCAGAAGAAGCTTGCTCTGATTGATACCTCAAGACACCATATCATTCAATCGGCGCATCCCTCTCCGCTGTCGGCGCGGCAGGGCTT
This sequence comes from Thermosporothrix sp. COM3, assembly GCF_059696735.1. NCBI lineage: Bacteria > Bacillati > Chloroflexota > Ktedonobacteria > Ktedonobacterales > Thermosporotrichaceae > Thermosporothrix > Thermosporothrix sp. COM3. The sequence goes on from NZ_AP019376.1 coordinate 6,299,061, forward strand.
CTTTGGCAGCCGTCCCTTCTCGAAGATCAACGAGTACCTGCGTGCGGACGGCAAACCGGAAATTAACTGGCAGATTCCTGACTGTTAACGGGACTTCTGGCTTGCTCTGCACGTCTTCCTGTGTGGGCATGGATATTTCACATATTTGGAGTATCCATGCTCCATAAGAGTCTATGGATATTCATCGAATAGAGAGCATTGATTCAAAGTCTGTGAATCAAGTACATAACTTGGTGTAGTCTTACTGAATTCATTGGATTTTGTTGCTTTTGGTGGGTAGAACAAACCTACAATAATGAAGGGATTGAGAGCTATTTTATGGTATTGTAGCGTTGTGCCAAGGAAGAAATAAAGATCTTTTTGATTACAAAATTCGTCTAAGAATTTTCTCTTTACTTTCTGATTTGCCTCATGCTCGCTGCCTGTTTTTCTGAACATTTTCCAGTAAAGTGCACCTAGCTCCCAGTCTTCGATCATAAGCTTTCTTGGCTTCTTATCACCCTTACTGAGAAATTGATAATAGTATTTGTATGGTAATTTGGACAGCACCTTTCTTTCTTTCCCTGCTCCTTTTTCATCCAGGTCAAACAAGTTGTATTGCCTGAGCTGATTTAACCATTGTTCTTTCCATTCACGTTCCTGCTGCTCCTCAATAACAAAATCTAGAATTTCTTTAGGTTTGAGCGTAGCTAGAGATTTTGATTCTTCTCCTTTGGCAAGACGGATGATCTCGTCCATAGATGTAAAAACTTCTTTTAGCGCATATTTCTTTCGAGATTCCCAGGAATCATTTGTTCCTATTTTCCCTTCTATTTTGATGGCTTCCAAACCACTCTTTGGGCGATAGCTTTCGGGACGAAAATCCTTTCGAGCATTTCGTACTAAATCAAGCGTTATCCAATGGTATTTGTTATATTGTTGAGCATATGGCATATCTCGAAATGGAATCGGATATATCCTGATCCATTTCCCATCTGAGAGAAACCCTGCTGTACATACTAACTCATTGTACTTATTAGATGGAAGAGGATAGGTCTTTACAGATATAAGGACACGGGCATTAGGTATTTCATAAGGTAGATACAAGGTTCCCTCCTTTGATGAGATGGAAACAAGTACATTATGAAATATAGTATACCCCATTTTTTATCTGTTTCACTATACGAGAGGGAATATTAGATTTATCTACCAAGGGTTTAGTTTGAATATCCTTATTAGTTATATGGACAACAGGGACGAAAAAGTTAGGATCTTGGCTTAGATATTCCGTTACTTTATGCCGATGACAACAATGTGGGTCGGCTTCAAAACAAGTAAGCGCAACTTGGGAATATTCGCTTATTATTTGCTTAAGGCGTTCCAGGGATTTCTTTTGTTTGGGGAGAATATGCTGTGAATAATAGTCAAAAAGCTGCGAATATGCCTGATAGTCTGATAAGTCTTTTCTTAATGATGACTCTATTCCTAAATCGGGAAGGTGAATGTATTGAATGCCAAAGGCTTTTGTCTCATTAATAAGCTGTTGTTTTGAAAAACCAAATTTTCTTGAAATGGGATTTTTTCTGATATCCACTAGAGCGGCGATATGATGCGCTAATAGGGTATTAATATAAGCATCTATGGAGATCCCTTCGTATCCTATAGTAAATAAGTGTGGTGTTTGGAGAGCTGGCAGGTTGGTAATTTGAACATTATTGCGTTCGGGAACCTGGGTTTGTAATACGTGCAGGAGAGAAGCATATAATGCATCTTCTGAGGATCGTTTATATTTCGCTACCAGTTTTTGAAGTAATATTCTATCTTCTGCTTTGATTTGATCCCTGTATGAATGATCTTGATTAAGATGAAAGTCAGGCTCCACTGCGAGAAATTCCAGGTTTGTTAATCTATGCTTGTCTTGTAAAAGGGTGAAACTAAGATAGCTGTGTTGGTACGGAAAAAAATCGTAGTAATTTTTCCCTTTATTCAAACAAAATAGGCAGAGAAGTAGATTACAAGCCTTAATTGATAGAGCTCCTCCCCAAGTTTCTAACAGAGCAAGCAATAGTTTTCTTCTGTAGAACATACGGCAACCTCCACAATTGTATAGAAGAGAAAAAGAATCTAGAAGTTATTGTTCTGTTCACAGAACGTTTGGCTGTTCCAGGTAGCCACATAATCTAGAAAAGAATTACTCATCGGCTAGTGCAATTAGTCTTGTCTGACTAACAAGTGAAAATGAACATCCTCGATATTCTAGTATCTGGCTATTTGACAATCATTTGCTTTTTGTAATACGTGTAAATAGTAAGCAGGAGGGTGTGATACCGGTTGATGAAATGGGTCCTCTGAACTCTTCTGAGTCCCCTATTGCTCGCTTTCTGTCGGCTTCCGTAGGGAAGTGACCGCGTCACACTCTCCTGCCTTGCTTGCCTGCGCTTGCGGGACATCGGATAGAGTAGGATGTTAACGAATGACAGATGATGTCTCTTTGAAAACAGAATGGTCCCGGTTCAAGCCGCCATTTATACTGGCGCTGGATGTAGGAACGTCATCCACTCGTGCGCTGCTGGTGGATGCACGAGGCGTGGTACTTCCTGAGAGTGAGTCACAATACACCTACCAGATGAAGACGTCCAACGAAGGAGAAGTCTCTGTTGACGCCGATACGCTAACTGAACTTGTCGTGCGCACGATTGATGAGGTACTGCATCATTGTGGTCCCGGCGCTCAGCAGATTGGCGCGGTAGCGATCGATACTTTCTGGCACTCCTTGCTTGGTGTCGATGAAACAAACCGGCCAACAACTCCTGTTATCGCCTGGAATGATACCCGTGCGGTTGCCTCGGTCGGACTGCTTCGTCAGCAATTTCATGAGCAGACGATTCGTGCCCGGACGGGGGTTGGTTTTCATGCTAGCTACTGGCCTGCCAAACTCCTCTGGATGGCGATTAAACAGCCGGATGTATTTCAGCAGACGAAGTATTGGCTCTCCTATGGCGATTATCTGTTATATAGGCTGCTTGGTCGCTCAATGACAACCCTCTCAATGGCTTCCGGCACCGGTCTGCTGCTGACCAGAGAGGGATGTTGGGATGAGGAACTCCTGCGCTTTGTGCGGGTTCGACCGGAGCAGTTGCCATCATTAAGCGAGTCTCAGAAGTATATACAAGGTTTGCGCCCGGAGTATGCTCAGCGCTGGCCCGTGCTCAAAGATGTGCCCTGGTTTTTGCCTGTAGGTGATGGCGCCGCTGCAAATGTGGGTTCTGGCGCGTCCGGCGTTGGCTACTGGGCGCTGACCATCGGCACATCAAGTGCCATGCGGGCGGTGGTTGACCCCACGAAAGTCACGCCGCCACATGGGCTCTGGCTGTATCTGATCGATAAGAAGCGTGGGCTGCTTGGTGGTGCGTTGAGTGAGGGCGGCAATCTGTTGCGCTGGTTTAGTGAAACGCTCCAATTGCCCGATCTAAAACAGGCTGATCAACAGGCGGCTCAACTGGAACCCGATTCGCATGGTCTGACTATTTTGCCGTTTCTGGCAGGCGAACGCAGCATTGGCTGGCATTCGGAAGCGCGGATGACGATTTCGGGGCTCTCATTGCATACAACTCCAGCAATGATTATGCGGGCTGGGGCCGAGGCGCTGGCCTATCGTCTCTGGATTGTCTATAGATATTTATTGCTGGCCTTGCAGGTTGATAAGCCAGACATGCCGAGGCTGCTTGGTAGTGGTGGGGCGCTGCTTGGCTCAAAGACGCTACAGCAAGTTATCGCGGATACTCTGGGCACAAATCTCTATCTTTCCAGCGATGAGGAGGCTTCAGCGCGTGGAGCTGCTTTGCTGGCGCTGGAGGCAATGGGAGAGATCGAGGATGTGGCGAAGGTACAGCCTCACCTTCGAGATCCGATACATCCCGATCTCGCTCGCGGGAAGATCTATCGTAGCGCCGCTTTGCGTCAGGAGGCGCTCTATCATTTGCTCTTTGGAGGCGGCGAAAGCGTGCCCCCGGCATCGATATTGTAGCCAAGCAGCGTGTGCAGGCGTTTGAGCACAGTCGAGGCCTCTTTCAGCGTGAAGGCGCTCATAATAAAGCGATCGGGGCGTACCAGCAGGAAGAGGTCACGTTTCCCTCTGTACAGGCGCTCGATGGTTCCCATGCTGTCCTGTACACAACGCAATGTGGAGGGAAGCCGAAGGCCGGGTAATGGCTGACTGGCCGGGAGAACACAGATGCATACACAGTTGAAGAAGTACCATTCTTCCAGCGCCTGAAATGCTGTCGTGGGATCTTCGTATAGTCTAATAAGCGTGAAATGGTTGCCTGCAATCTCGTCGAAGCAACAGACTTGCCCCTGCTCCGTTTGAACGGTTGCCTGGGGCAAAATGCGCCCGATAAAACGCCTCTCAGATGCTGGCAGGAACAGCCCTTTCTGATAGCATGGCTGTGGTTTAATCCGTATCTCACGTATTGCATGGCGGATCGGAGAGAACATGATCCCACGTATCAACAGGTCGCGTATGCGTGCCAGGGGCTGTGGCACGCTCATTATGAGCGTGCCAGGCAGGGAAGAGAAACGAATCATCTGTGAGATGTGCGGTTGGCGTTCCTGCTCATAGGAGGAGAGCAGTGTTGGAGCAGCTCCCCGTTGGAGCACAAAGCAGAGCTTCCAGCAGAGATTATGGACATCGCGCAGGCCACTATTCAGGCCCTGGCCTCCGAAAGGGGGCATCAGATGGGCGGCATCACCGAGCAAGAAGACACGATTACAGCGCATTCGCTGTGCATAGAGCGCGTAAAAGGTGTAGATGGTGTGGCGCTCAATATGTGCTGGATGCGGGCGAGCAGAGGGCTGAAGCGATTGCCGTGCCTGCCGAATTAGTGTTTGCACTTCTTCCCGTGTTGGAAGCGCATGCTCATGTGGGAAGAGCATGAATTCCCAGCGTCTGCGCCTGCCGGGTGCGGGCACTGTGACGGCTGGGCGAGCAGGGTTACAGAAAAAGAAGATGGTGCTGTCCTCATTGTCATCAATACAGTCAACCACAAGCCAGCGCTGTGGACTCCCAAACAGGAGCAGTGATGGTCTCCGTAGCGGGATATTGAGCATATGGCGTGTATCGCTTCGTCCACCATCACAGGCAAGCACATAATTACAGCGAACCTGAAAGCGCTCCCCCTGCTCTGTTAGCCCGCTGACAGTTACCGCATCTTTCTGTTGTTGAATGGCTGTTACCCGATGATGAAAGTGGATAGAGACCGTGGCAAAGCGTTTCAGGCCGTCGAAGAGCAGGGTTTCCAGAGCTGGCTGATGAAAAGTGACGATTGGAGGAAAGCCATTCGGTTGCTCTTTCGGCGCGACCCGAGCCAGAGTCCGGCATCCAGAGAGATAGCGTACCTGAATATCCTGCTTCATTGGAAGTTTAGAAACGAGTCCAATTGCCTGAAGCACGCGCTGCCCTTCATCATCAAGCGTAATGGCACGGGGATGGTCACAGAGGCCCGGAGCACGCTCGAAAACCCTGGTTCTGATTCCCGCCTGCCCGAGCAGGTTGGCTGCTGTCAGTCCGGTTGGGCCTGCGCCGATCACAACAATCTGTGTCTCCTGCATCAAGTGTACTCTCCTGATTGCTCATCACATCGCTTAAGAAGCAGCGCGATATTGCTTCCACCTGTTCCCCGTGCACCCAATAGCACGGCTGTCCCTCGATCCAGTGGGCGCGCTCGCTCCCGAACCATATTCAAGGGGTAGCCAGGCTCTTCACAGTGAACGGTTGGCGGGATCTGTCGATGCCGAAGCGCCAGACAGGCTGTAATAGCATCAATCGCTCCGGCGGCGGCATAGCTATGCCCAATCATGGTACGAGGCACGCTGACCGGGATTGAGGCGGCATCTGCACCGAAGGTCAATGTGAGTGCCTCAACCTCTCCTTGATCTAAGGCTGGTAGGGCACGACCATCCAGACTGATATATGCAAGCTCATCGCTTTGAAGCCTATCGGCAGCCTGTTGGAGTGCCCGGGCATACTGCCGACCATCGGGTGAAGGTATGGTCAGCCCGTCGGCGCTATTGGTCTGGCCGATTCCGATGATTTCGCCATAGATGGGAGCCCCTCGCCGACATGCATGCTCATACTCCTCAAGTATGCAGATGCCTGCACCCTCAGCCAGAATTAACCCCGCGGCCCGGCGATCAAACGGGCGATAGGCCCGGGGATCGTTGCCGGAAACACAGATCTGGCGTTGTGCAAAGATCCGCAAGAGTAGCGGATGGAGAAAGGCTTCGCAGCCGCCTGCAAGGATAACATCGGCGACCTCTCTTTTGATCGCTTGCGTTGCCATGCACAGCGCATGCAGCCCTCCGGCAGTATCGTTGATGGGCGTCTTGCAATATCCCTGAATGGCATAATGAATAGCGGCCTGACCTACATTAGCGACATTCAGCCAGGCAATGGCAGTATACGCGCTGACAAAATGCGGGCCTTTCGTGTAGAGCGCCTGAAGTTGCCTCAGTACAAACCCAATTCCTCCCATCGTGTTTGCGATGACAACTCCGATGCGGTGAGGGTTCTCCTTACTCAATTGAAGCCGGGAGTCAGTAAGTGCCTCATGTAGTGCCGTCAGGACAAGGTGCGTCATGCGGTCGCTCCGGTGAATCAGCTTGCGGTCGAGAGTCTGTTCCTGGTAGAATGGCTCAACAGTACCTGCAACGCCACCCGGAAAGGCCTCGTGTTCCGCTGGCAGCGGTCTGATCCCGGTAATACCATTGCTGATGGCATGCCAGTAGGCCGTGCTTCCCGTTCCATTTGGTGCGATAACTCCCAGGCCGGTGATGACCACTCGCTTATTTTGCTTGCTCATCATGTTCCCCTGTCTGTGCGAAAACAAGAACGCTGTTCACCCCGCCAAAGCCACTGGAATGACTGAGCGCTATACGGACCGGGTGTGAACGGGCAACATTGGGTACATAGTCCAGATCGCAGAGAGGGTCAGGGTATTCCTGATTCAGTGTTGGAGGAATAAGCTGCTGATCCAGCACCAGAGCGGTGACAACTGCCTCGATGGCGCTGGCAGCTCCCTGCGTGTGGCCGATCATGGATTTTGTGGCGCTGATCGGGATAGCGTAGGCTCGTTTCCCAAAAACCGCTTTATATGCTGCGGTTTCGGCCCGCTCGTTGGGCTGAGTGGAGCTTCCATGTGAGTTGATATAATCCACGTCGGCGGGCGAAAGAGCGCATTCTGTTAAAGCCTGCTTAAGAAGCTGCTGAAGTGGCTCTCCATGCTCCGGTAAAGAGGTCATGTGATAGGCGTTGCTATTAGAGGCAAAGCCAAGAACTTCGGCGTAGATATGCGCACCACGCGCAAGCGCAAGCTCACGCTCTTCCAATAGCAGCATGGCAGCACCTTCGGCCATAATAAAGCCGTCTCGTTTCTGATCGTATGGGCGGGATGCTTCTTTCGGCCTATCGTTATAGCTGGTGCTGAGTGCTCCTATCACACTGAAGGCGTTCAAACCAATAGGGCAGATTGCGGCATCGGTCCCTCCAGCAAGCATACGATCAGCCTGTCCTTCCTGAATGAGCCAGAACGCTTCACCGATAGCATCAGCGCCGGCTGAACAGCCCGTTGCGATGGTGGCGCAGGGGCCATAGAAGCGATGATGGGCGGCAATACTGACGGCGGCGGCATCGGGCATCAGTGTGGCGGGTGTAATGCAGATCTGAAGCGCGTCATTTACCTCTTCGTTATCGTAGCGTCCATAGTTTGTAAAATGCGTCCAGAGTCGTTCCCCCTCTTCAACGAAGGACATTGCTGTGCCCACATAGACGCCGGTGCGCTCGCGTTCTTCGGTACAGAAGTTGGTATCCAGTGTGGCATCATGGAGTGCTTGATTCGCCGCTGCCAGCGCGAATTGTGTTGGACGCGTCAGCGTTTGCACTTCATCTGGTGTCAGGCCGTGTTGCATGGGTGAGAAGTCGTGAACCTCGCCCGCGATCTTGACCGGGAGGGCGCTGGCATCAAAGCGGGTAATTCGTCGAATACCCGAATGTCCCTGTATACATGCCTGCCAGAAGGCTTCTCGGGTATTGCCATTGGGGGCAATGACCCCGAGGCCAGTAATCACTACGCGGCGTGTGGTCTCGCTCATACAGCTTTCCCTTCTCCTATGTGGTCAACTTGCTCAAGAAAGTGGTGGAGCAACGGCGTTACAACTTCGGCCTGCGAATACAGAAAAAAGCGCTCGCGGCCCGGCACCACATGGTAGGCGCGGCAATCTGGAAGCTGTTGTGCCATCCAGGCCGTTTTTGCTTCCGGGGCCAGCGCATCATCTGCCCGATTAATCAGCAGAACGGGTGTGGAAAGCGCTGCGAGCTGTTCCCGAATATCAAAGGTATGGATAACCGGTAGAATCGAATATTTATAGACAAGCGGCCACAATTGAATCTTGTGGAACTGCTCTTCAATCAGGCGACGGGGAAGTGCCGGGGCGGTGGTGTTCTCTTTCGCGCATGACGTAATGTAGTTGATCACAGTACGTTGAAGCAAAGAGGTGGGAACGATCCCCTCGATCGGAAGGCGCAGCAGCAGCTCATGTAACAGCCAGATAAGCGGATGTGGAGAGATCTGGTAGTCAGCTCCTTGCGAAATGATGATGAGCGAGCGGCATCGTTGCGGATAGCGTAGGGCAAAGGTCAACAAGACCATCGCTGCATCTCCATGTCCTGCCAGATCAGCCCGGTCAATATACAGGCTATCAAGCACCTCACGCAGTTCTTCCGCTCGCTCTTGCAGGGAGATCGCAGGAGGTTGACGTGTTTCTCTACGACGATAGAGCACCACGCGGCGAGTCTGGCTGAGGCTGCGTACCTGCCGGGCATAAACAAATTCAAGGTGTTCCAGAATGGGCACAAAGACCAGTGGCATGCCCTGGCCGATATCAATAAGCGGGAGATCCAGTTTTTTCAGTGAATGGCGCTTCCAGAGCGTTTCTATATACTGTACATCAGCATGAAAAGTATCATTTGTAATCCATACCTGTCTTTGCAATCGTTCCTCCGAAAAAGAGAGCGCTTTTTATAGTAGAGATTACCCGCATATACATGCACAATCATGAACATTGCTTAGCATATACTATGATACATGATGAAATAAACATACATATGTATAGGGATGTGCCATCTGTAGAAGGGCATGGAATCAGAGAATTGTGAAAGAGGAGCATATTCAATCGGCTGCTGTTGCCGCGTGGGTACGAGCGTTCAACGCGCATGAGGTTGAACGGCTGGTGTCGCTCTATCGGGAAGACGCAACGCTAGCTGATTCGGGGATGCCAGCGCCCCGACGCGGACACGAGGAGATTCGACAATGGTTTCTGTGGCGTTTTCGGAGTACGCCCACGATTACCTATCAGCCCGTTGATGTTTTTGAAGAGGGAAGCTCACAGGTGCGAGTCCGCTGGCTCGCAGAAGGGAACGGACCGCGTTTCTGCGGGGCACGGCCTTTCCGTGTAGAGGGCGAGAGTTGCTTTCAGCTTCAGGAAGGCTTCATTGCGCGTCAGGAGGGAGTCTATAATCACGTCTCTGTGCTGCACCAAATAATACCACCGCTGAGGATAGTCCCCACAGCGGTGGCCGGTGCTCTTTATTTACTGTACATTCGTTTACATAGGATCTCTTGAAGGTTGCACTGCTCTAGTGAAGTGCGACCACTTCGCGCTCTTTGACAGTTTCTTTTGTCTGCTCCTGAAGCAGCTCGATTTCGCCTGAGATCTCTTCCAGCGAACGTCCGCTTGGCTCAGGCAGCGTGAAGATGGTCAGCAGCAGTCCAAGTACCGAGACGATAGCAGCGACTGCCATTGCACCCGAGAGCTGGAACGTTTCAAGCAAGACCGGGAAGATCGCAGCACCAGCGAACGCACCAAGCTTACCGATAGAGGCGGCGAGGCCATGTGCTGTCGAACGAACCTCAACCGGGAAGAGTTCGGCAGGGTAGACGAACGTTGTGACATTCGGTCCGAATTCGGTGAAGAAGTACGAGACCGAGAAGGCGATGAGGAACGGAACCGTCAGGTGCGTCATCCCCGGAACCAGCGCGATCACCGCGTAAGCGATCGCCATCATCGCGAACCCAAGAGCCTGAATCAGTTTGCGTCCCAGACGGTCGATCGTAAAGGCGGCGATGATATAACCGGGCATTGCTGCGATCACAAAGATGATCAGTGTGTACAGTGTGTTGGTGATCAGGTTCTCATGTGCGTTGAGCGACTTCAGCACCAGCGGACTTGCAATGGTGGTGCCATAATATGCGATATCCAGCAGGAACCATGTGCCGGCAGTACCGATAATCCACGGCAGATAGCGCCCTTTCAGCAGCACGGCGAGCGATGATTTCTTGTTTTGCTTCCTGGCTACAGCCTGTTTCTTTTGTTTCTTGCTGGCGTCGTTGCTGGTCACTTCCTGAACGGTCTGCGCAGCAGCCTCAACGTCCCCATGCATCATCAGGGAGAAGCGCGGCGTCTCAGCGATGTTACGTCGCATATAGAAGGTTGCCAGGGCCGGAACCGCACCCAGAGCCAGCATAATGCGCCATGTTAGATCATGATTGATGTTGAGGGCAAGCAGCAGGACTGCGATCAGGGGCCCAAAGATCAGGCCAAGTCCCTGCATTGAGAAGACCATTGTAATCAGCTTGCCGCGGTCTTTTCTATTTGCGTATTCGCTCATCAGGGTTGCGCTCAGCGGATAGTCGCCGCCGATACCAAGACCCAGAATAAAGCGGAAGATCAGCAACCAGATCAGGTTAGGGGCAAACGCGGAGGCCAACGCACCGATGGCAAGAATAACCAGTGTCCAGCCATAGATGGTCTTGCGCCCGATAAAGTCTGCCATGCGACCGAAGACGATCGAGCCAAGCGCCGCTGCGATCAGCGAGGTACTGCCAACGAGCCCGATTTCAAAGGGGGTGAGATTCCACAGAGGAGTGAGAATTTGGAGTGCCACACCAATGATGAACAGGTCGTAGGCATCAGTGAAGAAGCCCATTCCCGAGGTAATCATGGCTTTCCAGTGAAAGCCGGAAAGTTTACTGTTGTCTAATGCTTCTAAAACGTCCTTCGCTCCCATACTGTGGGGGTCTACTTGAGCAGCGTTGCTTTCTCGTACTTGCATATAATGATATGCTCCTTGCTATAAGGATAAGTATGTTAACCACAAGAGATCGATAATATAGTAGAATTTCAATGTTATCCCAATGTTAAGAGCGTGTTAAACTATTGCAAAAATGCCGGGTAAAAATTTGAATCTCGGCATTTCATCCTGTTTTAGGACAGCTCAAAAGGAGTGATGGCGGTCGCTTCGAGGAGGAGCGCACCAATATGCGGAATTGACACCTCGCTGTGAAAGAGCTCACTGTATGTCAGCCTTGTTTCCTGTTATGATTACTGGTGGATGAGTATTTTTTCTCTCTTATCTTTCTCTTTCGGCCAGAACAGTAGCTATTTTAGGATATTTTCTGGTAAAATTGCTTTAGAAAAAGAAGGTTACTTTCTTGGTTAAGGAGTAATAATGGCGACCGATGCACAGTACCTCTGCACAGGTTGTGGCACTACGAACAGGCCACAGGCGCGGTTCTGTACTGTATGTGGGCACCCTCTTGCGCTTTCGCATGCTGTAACTCCCGAAGAGCGTGTGTTAAAGGGACGTTATCATGTACTTGCCCACCTGGGCAGTGGCGGATATGGGAAGGTATATCAGGCCGAGGATCGCGAGTTTGGAAATCGCCTGGTCGCAATTAAAGAGCTCCGATGCCGTGCTATGAGTGAGAAAGAGAAGCAGGAAACCGCTGAGGCCTTCAAGCAGGAGGCGTTTTTGCTTGCAAAATTGGTGCATCCAAATCTGCCGAGCATCTTTGACTACTTTACCGAGGATGGGAACTGGTTTCTAGTGATGAGCTTTATTGAGGGCTTATCGCTGGAGAACTATCTGCGGAAGATGCCGGGCAATCGTCTTTCTGTTGCCGAAGTGATGCATATTGGTATCCAGCTCTGCACCGTTCTGGATTATTTGCATAGCCGTCCTTCTCCGATAATCTTTCGGGATCTCAAGCCTTCTAATATCATGCGCACGCGGCAGGGGCAGGTGTATCTGATTGATTTTGGCATTGCGCGTATTTTCAAGCAGGGGCAGACAAAAGATACGGTCGCGCTGGGCTCGCCCGGTTTTGCTGCTCCTGAACAATATGGTAAGGCGCAATCCACCCCTCAGACCGACATCTACAGTCTTGGAGCAACGCTCCATTATCTCCTGAGTGGCCAGGACCCTTCCTATACCCCTTTTTCGTTTGAACCGCTGGATCTTCCTGAATATCTGGGTATTAATTCGCTGCTGCTGGCGATGGTAGATCCCGATGTACGCAAACGTCCGCTCAATGTAATCGCAGTAAAGCAGGGCCTGGAACGCATTCTCAAACAATGTCCACCGGGGTTAGTGTTGCGTGAGAGGTCGCGTCGTGTTCAACCATCCACTCCTGTCTATATTCCACCTCTCCAGGCTGCAAGACCCGAGATTCCCCCTCCCTCGATGCACCCGAGACGAGGAGAGAAACGTTCCCCGCTGGCTTTTTTGCAGCGGATGCGCTGATGACATCGCTGGCTCTGTGTTGTGCAGGCGGGATGTGAGGTCGGGAATATTCCTATCAAGCCCTTGTGTTACTAAGAAGTGTAAACATCTTCTATGATTGGGGATTGTAGCTGTGTTTTTCATTTTGAAGTTAAAATAGGAATATTCGCATGCAGAAATCATCGAAGTTCTTTGTGATAGTTGCCCTGATGCTCGGGATGTCCCTTGCCTCGCTTGAGGCCACGATTGTTGGGACAGCTATGCCAAGTATTGTGGGGAAACTTGGAGGGGTTTCGCTCTACTCCTGGGTTATTTCCGTCTACTTGCTTACTTCGACTACGACAGTGCCGATTTATGGGAAGCTTGCTGACCTCTATGGCCGTAAGGCCATTTTTATTGTTGGTTCGCTGCTCTTCTTGATTGGCTCTTCTGCCAGTGGTGCCTCGCAGACAATGGTGCAGCTTATCATTGCGCGTGCGGTGCAGGGACTTGGGGCCGGTGCGGTGCAGCCCATCGTGTTGACCATTATTGGTGATATCTTCAGCGTCGAGGAACGGGCGCGGGTTCAGGGCCTGTTCAGTGGTGTCTGGGGTATTTCCAGTATCGTGGGGCCGGCGATTGGGGGTCTGATCGTTGACCATTTTAGCTGGCGCTGGGTCTTCTTCATCAATATCCCGTTCGGTTTGATCAGCATCGTTCTGCTGTCGATCTTCTTGCGCGAGAACATTGTGCGCACAAAGCATCAGCTTGATTATATGGGAACAGCGACCCTGACCGGAGCAATTGTAGCCTTGCTCTTCGCGATCCAGCAGGGGGGCAATGCGTGGCCGTGGTTCTCGGTACCCAGTATTAGCCTGTTTGTGGTTGCTGCTGTGCTGCTGGCACTCTTCCTTGTGACAGAGTCGCGTGTTGCGGAACCTGTGTTGCCGTTGTCTCTCTTTAAGAACCGGGTGATCGCGATCGCGAGCCTGGGCGGGTTGGTGATTGGGCCGATTCTTTTCGGGCTGAGCTCCTATGTTCCGCTGTTTGTGCAGGGTGCCAAAGGCGGTACCGGAACTGATGCCGGAATCGCGCTCGCACCGATGATGCTTGCCTGGCCGATTGCGGCGGCGCTCAGTGGAAAGTTAATTCTGCGCTATGGCTATCGCTTGATTGGCACTATCGGCACGACGTTGACCGCGATCGGTGTGGTCATGCTCACCTTTATGACGACGCACTCATCTCCGATCTACACGGGATTGGGGATGGCGCTGGTCGGTGGAGGCCTGGGCCTTGCGAGTAATACACAGATCATTTCGGTGCAAAGCGCGGTCCCCTGGAATCTACGTGGTGTGGCGACGGCTACAACGCAGTTCGTGCGCACAATGGGCGGCACGATCGGAATCGCAATTATGGGTTCGGTGCTGAATGCACAACTTGCCAGCCGTTTCACGCCGGTGCTGAACAGCAATCCGAATGTTATGGCTCGGCTGCCAAAAGACGTATCCCCTGCCGATATCCTGGTGAACGTTGATGCGCGCGCGCTCTTGCCGCAACAGATCCTGACTCAGTTGCAGGAAGCACTGGCACAAAGTCTCGACTGGGTTTATCTGCTTGTAGCGATAGTCGCTATACTGGGAGTAGTGGTAGCGCTCTTCTTCCCCCGAGGCAAAGTCGATCAGCTTTCCTATCGGGAAGAGGAAAGCGTCCAGAAGCCTTCTCTGGCAAAGAACGTCGGTTAAATTTGGTCGAATAAGGATAAAGGGTAATCGTTGTTATGGTTGACTTAACGCCGGAAGTTCGTGAATTCCTGCTCTATAGTACTCGTACCGGGAAGTGCGCGACGGTTCGTGCCGATGGTCGCCCGCATGTGGTTCCTGTCTGGTTTTTGCTTGACGGCAATGACATTGTCTTCACTACATGGGGCAAATCGGTGAAGGCGCACAATATCAGGCGCGATCCTCGGGCCAGCCTCTGTATTGATGATGAACTTCCGCCTTTCAGCTATGTGCTGATCGAAGGAGATGCGACCCTTGTTGAGGATAGAGAGCAGTTGCGCTACTGGGCAACTCGCATCGGTGCCCGCTACATGGGAGCTGATCGAGGCGAGGCGTATGGAAAGCGCAACAGCGTTGAGGGGGAGCTGCTTGTTCGGCTAACTCCCACAAGGGTCAGTTTCAAGAAAGATATTGCTCTCTAACCGCACAGGCCATCTCGGAAATGGGATGGCCTTTTTTTATTGGTTATCCTCCTCGTCGCCGGGCTGCCGCAACGGGAGGCTTGCTTTTGGCGCTTTCTTCCCTTGACCCGGATGAACCCAGGCTTTCACTCGCAAATAGAGTGCGATCAGGCCGCTGAACCAGAGCCCACCATACATATAGCCAGCCAGCACATCACTGGGCCAATGGGCTCCCAGATAAATACGGGACGGACCAATGCTGATGATCAGGATCAGAAAGAGTGAGATCAATAGGTTACGCAGGCGGCCAGAGCGCCAGTTTGTGGAGAGCAGGTAGATCAGCAGGCCATAGAAGTTGGTGTAGTGCATCACATGTCCGCTCGGGAAACTGGGCTCGTTGATGACTTTTGCCACTGTTACCAGCTCTTTGGATGGGCGGGGACGTTTAATCAGGCGTTTGACGATCGCGTTGAGCAGGGTTGAAGAGCTGGTCAGCAGCAAGAAGAGTGCCTCCAGCCGAAAGCGAAGGGCCCAGAAAACGCCTGCTGATCCAAGAATCTGCGGGATTGCCCATCTGGGAAACCCGATCTCCGAGACGCTGTGAAAGAAGATTCGCATCCAGGGAGACCGGAGGCGTTGTAGTTTTTCTGTAATCTCCCGGTCGCCAGGAAAAAAGCGTGTCTTTCGAGCAATAAATGAGAGCATTACAACTCCAGAAAGCAGCCAGAGGTAGAAGGCCAGTAGAATCGTCCCGCGTGAGACGGCATTCCGTCCCGAAACGGATGTCTGAGCGGCAACGCGCTGGGCCTCAGCCATCACTGGTTTGACATTTTTCTCAACGGCTTCGGTAAGTTGTGGGAGTTTGACGGTCGGGCGGCTATCGGCGTTGTTCGATGCTGTTTGAGAATGCTCGTCGGGCATTATCTCTTCGTCCCTTCTTCCATGAGAATGCAGTTTTTTCAATCTCTGTATCCCAAGTATATCACGCACCTTTAGCCTCGGATGTCTCAGGTACTTTCTTCCGGGTCATTCTATAAAAAAGAGAGAAGTATGAGAAAGATTAGTAGAAGTTTAGAGAAACATTAATAATCGTATTGCTGACTTGTGAAATGCAAAAACCTGAGGTTACTATTTAATCGATAACGTAGTTGCTGTGGAACATTTTGATAAATAAATGTAAAGCGATATTCGTATTTTATTCGTGTTATTCGGTAATGAACACATCAACGTGATGAGGCATGGTTTTGATACCCAGGTGAGATAGAGAGAAGAGGATAAAGCATGTATCGTCGAGCAAAAAGAGCCATGGCGCTTTCTTTGCCACAGCCAGAACACCCGGTCCATCATTCCTCGGTTGTGAACGCGCTGTCCCGGCGTAAAGTGGTGCTTGCGTCTGCAATCGGACAACTGGCAACACGTGCCGAAGAGCTGGCCGAGGTAGCTACCCGGCTGGTTGAGGTCTTGAAGAGTGGCCATAAGGTGCTGGTTGCCGGAAATGGTGGTAGCGCCGCTGAAGCGCAACACTTTGCGGCAGAATTGGTCGGGCGCTTTAAACGTGAGCGTGCACCCTATCCCGTCCTGGCGCTGACAACCGATAGCTCCATTCTGACGGCTGTCGCCAATGATTACGGTTTTCAGGATGTGTTTGTGCGCCAGATCGATGCATTTGGACAGGTCGGTGACCTCTTTCTTGCATTCAGTACAAGTGGCGAATCGGAGAATTTGCTTCGTGCCGCACGGGTGGCCGCCGAAAAGGAACTAACGGTTGTAGCAGTGACCGGTGAGCGTCAGAGCAGCCTGGAACAACTTGCCGATATAACGGTGCGTGTCCCGGTCGTAGAAACCGACACAGCACAGGAATTGCATATGATTGTCACGCATATTCTCTGCGATATTGCGGAAGTCCAGCTTTCCGCGTAGCAGTGAGGGAGAAGAACGCATGAATCGAGCAGTTTTTCTGGATCGTGATGGAACACTGGTCCATTCTGTTCACTACCCGTCTCGGCCGGAACAGTTACGCCTGTACGATGGGATTGCGCCCGCCCTGCGCGAGTTACAGGCAATGGGCTTTCTCTTGATCGTCGTTACCAATCAGTCAGGAATTGCGCGGGGCTATTTTACTGAAGCCGACTTACAGCGCATGCATGCCTCTCTTTCTGCCAACCTTTCCGCTCAAGGTGTCTTTTTAGATGGTTTCTACCACTGTCCCCATCATCCAGACGGCGTGGTTCCAGAGCTGGCGTTTCGCTGTGCTTGTCGCAAGCCGCAGCCGGGGATGCTCCTGCGTGCTGCAGCAGAACGCGACATTGATCTTCAGGCATCATGGTTTATTGGTGACATTCTGGATGATGTCGAAGCAGGAAACAGGGCAGGATGCCGTACCGTTCTGGTTGATCTTGGGACCGAGCAACCGCCTGCTTCTCCGTCGCGTTGTCCGGCTTTCGTGGCGCGTGATACCCTGCATGCCTTGCGGATTGTACAGGCTGTTACCGCCCTACAAGATAGCACAGAACTGGATTTGCTCTATCGCCCTCAGGCATGGAAAGCAGAGCATTCGGAGGAGAGGCATGGACCATTTAAAAAATACGCACTCACCCATCCCGGAAGTTCCCTCAGTTGAGCTGGTGCGGCGGTTTCGTGGCAAGCGGGTGTTGGTACTTGGTGATGCCATGCTCGATACCTACCTTGAGGGAGATGCTACCCGATTGTGTAGCGAGGGCCCCGTTCCAATCGTGCATAAAACGGCGGAGAGCCATATTCCTGGCGGAGCGGCCAACGTTGCGGCAAACCTGCAGGCTTTAGGGGCTGATGTGCTATTCGTAAGCATGCTTGGCGACGACAGTACCGGACGGATGTTGCGTGAGGTGTTGCAGCGGCTGCGCGTCTCTGATCGCTGGTTGATCGAGCATCCGCAGGCTCCCACGCTGCATAAATTGCGTATTCTGGCGGGAGGGCAATATGTGGTGCGCTTCGATGAGGGGGCGGCGCAGGATTACCTGAACCCTGAGGCGATGCGTGCGTGTCAGCAACGGCTTGTACAGCAACTTGAGCTCTGCTATCAGCGGTGTGAACTGGTAGTGATCTCCGATTATCGTTACGGGGTCTGCAATGATGCTGTGCTTGATCGCCTGTATGATCTCTTTGTTGAGCAGCCAAAGCCTCTTGTTATCGACTCGAAAGCCCTACAGCGTTTTCGGAAACTGCCTGCAGCCATTGTGACGCCAAATTATCGAGAGGCCTGCACACTGGTTGGCAGCCCGATACAACCGCTGACCGCTCTGAAGCGTGAGGAATTACAGGATGTCTTGCGTCCTCTGGCTCAAGAAATGCTCGCGATGCTCTCGGTAGAACATGTAGCGATCACGCTGGGACCGCATGGCGTCTTTGTGCGGGGGCGTCAGGAACAGGAGTTTTTCCTGCCCGCTCATTCGGTCGCTCAGGCCTACGATGTCGGAGCCGGAGACTCGTTTGCCTCTGCTTTGGCTCTGGCGCTGGCTGCCGGGGCGCCTCTTCCGACCGCGGTGCAGATTGGCCTGGATGCCGCTTCCATCGCGGTTAGTCGGCCACGAACCGCCATTGTGCAATTGCAGGAATTGTTGCAGCGAGTCAGTGTTCGAGAATATACCACACATGCCCGCTCATTTGGCTCGGCCTATGGCGCCGATCATCAGGAGGCGATTACCCGCCTGGCAACATTACTGGCAATCGAGCGTGTGATGGGGCGACGTATCGTGTTTACCAATGGGGTCTTCGATATTCTACACGCCGGGCATGTGCAGTTCTTGCGGCAGGCGAAAGCGCTTGGGGATATTCTGGTTGTTGGTATCAATAGTGATGCCAGCGTGAGGCGCCTCAAAGGACCGGGACGCCCCATTATTCGTGAGCGCGATCGCATGGCGCTGGTAGCCGCGCTTGATATGGTGGACCATGTGGTGCTGTTTAATGAAGATACACCAAACACGCTTATTCGTGCTTTGCGCCCTGATCTTCATGTCAAAGGTGGCGATTATGCTGATGAGGAATTACCGGAAGCAGAGGCTGTACGGGCCGTCGGTGGCCAGATCGTGATTGTGCCCCTGATTGGAACGGTCAGCACAAGCAGCGTGATCCACCGGATCGTGACTCTTGCAGAGCAGCATAAGCTGAATATTGAAGCACGCAGTCAATGAGAAAAGAGAGGGCTGGCTTATCGATGGAAACATATCACGGAAGAGAAAATGCTATGCTTGATGAGCGCTGGCGTTCAGTCCGCAAGGTATTACTTGTGCGGCTGGATAATCTGGGCGATGTCTTATTGATGACGCCGGCCTTTCATGCTGTCAGACAGGCACTTCCACACGCCTCAATCACACTTCTGGCGGGTCCGGTTGGTGCGCAGGTGGGCCGTTTAGACCCGGATCTTGATTCTGTGCTGGTCTATCAGGCCCCCTGGATGGACCCCTGGCACAAACTACCGCTTGATGCGGAACGTGAGCAGCGGATGATTGCCCGCCTCAAAGAAGAGCGCTTTGATGGAGCGATCATCTTTACCTCTTTCCGACAGAGCTCGCTCCCGGCAGCCTATCTCTGCTATCTGGTCGAGATTCCCTTGCGGGTTGCCGCCTCAATTGATGGCCCCGGCTCTCTGCTGACCACACGTCATAAGCACCCGGAACGCATGATGCATGAGGTGCAGCGTGGTCTTGATCTGGTGAGCTCGATTGGCATGACAACGCAAGAACAGGATCTAGTGTTACGTGTGCCGCAGTCTGCTCGCGAGGAGATACAGCAGCGTCTCTCGCCGCTTCTACAGGGACGCCCTTTCATTGTGGTACATCCCGGGTGCAGTATGCCAGCCCGAACGTATCCCCCTGAGATGTATGCGCAGGTCATCAATTTGCTGATAGAGCGCTTGCAGGTCTTTGTGGCGGTCACAGGTGGGCCGGAGGAACAGGAACTTGTGGAGGGCATTGTACGTCAGGTCGCGCCTGAGAACAGGGCCTCGGTGCTGCCTCTGGCTGGCGTGCTTCCGTTCGATCAGCTCTGTGCCTTAATTCAGCAAGCTGCGCTGACCGTAACCAATAATACTGGCCCAATGCATATTTCGGCTGCGGTCAAGACGCCGGTGGTGGCGCTCTTTGCCCTGACGAATCCGCCCGAACAGTGGGGACCGTGGCGGGTGGCGCATCGGCTCCTCTATCATGATGTCCCTTGCCGGATCTGTTATAGCCGGATCTGCCCGTATCAGCATGAGTGTTTGCGGCTGGTCTCGCCTGAACAGGTTGTGATGGCAGCCAATGAACTGCTTACTGGTGCGCCGCTTGATGAGGAGACGCTGCTTGAGAGCGTGAAAGGAGGGAACCATGTCGCGAACCGGGTCTGAGCTGCTTGCATGCCTGCAGCGGGAGCAGCTTCCACCAGTATGGCAGCCGCGTCGTATTGCAATTTTTCGAGCGCTCAGCGTGGGGGATTTGCTGGTTGCGGTTCCAGCGCTGCGGGCTATTCGCCATCGCTTTCCGCAGGCTGAAATCACACTGGTCGGGCTGCCGTGGGCGAAGGAGTTTGTGCGGCGTTTTCAGCGCTACCTTGATCGCTTTGTCGAGTTTCAGGGCTACCCTGGCATTCAAGAGGTGTCTTATGAAGAGACCCGGTCGCAGGCGTTTCTGCGAGCACAGCAGGCATATGGCTATGATCTGGTCATTCAGATGCATGGAAACGGGCGAACAAGCGATGCGCTGGCACTAGAATTTCGGGCAGAGGTCACTGTGGGCTACTATGATCCAGCATACGGGAAACCTGAGGGACTGACCGTAGGGGCTCCCTATCCCGATGATGTGCATGAGATTTACCGTAACCTGGGTCTCGCTGCAATACTTGGTTGTCAGCGGCTTGATCCCTGGCTGGAGTTCCCTCTGTACGAACAGGATCACGCGGAGGCAACGGCTTTGTTGCGGGCCTTGCCCCGAGCCGAACGCCCCTGGATCGCGCTGCATACAGGCGCTCGACCTTCGGCCAGGCGCTGGCCCGCCGAGTATTTTGCCCGGGTTGGTGATATGCTTGCCAGAACTTGTCAGGCGCAAATCCTGTTGACAGGAAGCCAGGGTGAAGAAGAGACCGTTGCGACGGTGGCTGCCCTGATGCAGACACACCCTATCTCGCTGGTGGGGCAGACCTCTCTTGGCGCGTTAGGGGCGCTGCTCAGTAAGCTGGACCTGTTTATCACGAATGATACCGGTCCTGCTCATATTGCCTATGCGGTTAATTGTCCCTCAATTACGCTTTTCGGGCCTGCCGACTATCATCGCTGGCAGCCGCTGGACCAGGAAAAACATAAGCTGGTTCGGCGTCCAGTCGTGTGCAGTCCCTGTAGCTACTGGTCCTGCCCGATCGATCATCGCTGTATGCGCTGGCTCGATCCCGCCCGGGTGTTTGATCTGGCTGAAAGACAGCTTCGCGCTGCGGCACCTGCGCTGCGGTCACCGGTTCAAGTTCATTCATAAAGAGCAGAAATGATGAGGATGCTATGAAACGCTTAAAGATTTTGATCTGGCATATTCATGGAAGTTATCTCAATGCGCTGGCTCGTATTCCACATGAATGGTACCTGCCTGTAAAGCCTGGCAGACCGGAGGGCTATGGTGGGCGAGGGCCGACTTTTGACCTGCCCGACTCTGTGCATGAGGTTCCGGCGGAAGAGGTGCGGAATCTGGATCTTGACCTGATTATCTTCCAGACCCCGAAGAACTACTATGAAGATCAGGAGGAGATTCTGAGCCCGGCTCAGCGCCGTTTACCGAAAATCTACCTTGAGCATAATACACCAAAGCCACACGCCTGTGATACAAAGCATCCGATTGATGATCCCTCGGTGCTGCTGGTCCATGTCACGCACTATAACCACCTGATGTGGGATAACGGACGAACTCCCACGATGGTGATCGAGCATAGCGTGGCGATCGATCCTTCTGCTCACTATACAGGCGAGATCGAGCGCGGCATCACGGTGATTAACGGGATGCAGAAGCGTCCTCGTATTGCCGGGTATGACATTTTCCAGCAGGTGCGTGAGCGGATCCCGCTGGATGCGGCAGGGATGCAGACGGAGGAACTGGGGGGACTCGGTGATGTGCCCTATCGTGATTTGCATCGCCTGGTGGCGCAATACCGCTTCCTCTTCAGCCCTATTCGCTATACAAGCTTGCCGCTGGCTGTGATTGAGGCAATGACGCTGGGTATGCCGGTCGTGGCGCTGGCAACAACCGAGCTCCCCACCGTTATAGAACACGGCAAGAGTGGTTTTATCTCCTGTAATGTTGATGAGTTGGTCACGATTATGCAGGAGCTGCTTCGTTCGCCGTCGCTCGCGCGCGAGATCGGGGCGCGTGCCCGGGCGATCGCTCAGGAGCGCTTCAGTTTGAAACGTTTTACTCATGCTTGGAATGCGGCCTTTGAGCGGGTTCTGGATTCTGGAAAGAAGACAATCCCGGTAGTCTCCCTATGAGAGAGGAAGAATGTGTTATGGGGAAGTCGAGACGCGTTGCTTTTCTCAGTGAACATGCCGATCCCACTGCCCTTCTTGGAGGTGTTGATGCGGGTGGGCAGAACGTCTACGTTGATGAGATCAGCCGAAACCTGGCGCAACTGGGCTATACCGTGGATGTGTTTACCCGGCGTGATAACCCGGATACACCAGAAGTGATCGAATGGGCGCCGGGCGTGCGGGTAATCCATCTGACAGCGGGTCCGGCTACCTTCATGCTGAAAGACGAGCTCTGGCCGTTGATGCCAGAGTTCCGCGATGCTTTTCTGCGTTTTCAGGAGCGGAGCGGCACGCACTATGATCTGATCCATAGCAATTTCTGGCTCTCCGGTTGGGTCGCGGCAGAGCTCCGTGAGCGGCTACGGATTCCCGCTGTCCAGATCTTTCATGCGATGGGGATCACCAAGCGCCGTCATCAACAGGAGGCGGATACCAGTCCGAGCGAGCGTATCCAGGTAGAGCATGAAATTATCCAGCGTGTTGATCGTTTGATTGCTCAGTGTCCCGGGGAACAACACGAACTGATTGAAGATTATGGGGCTGATCCCGCCAAAATAGTGATGATTCCCTCAGCGGTCAATACCTCCCTGTTCTACCCGGTGAACCGCGAAGAGGCCCGCCGTCGTGTAACCTGTGAACTGCACAGCGATGACTTTGTGATTGTCTATGTTGGTCGCATGCTGCCCCGCAAGGATGCACGAAATATTGTGCGTGCGCTTGCGATCCTGCTGCATGAGCATGGACCGCTTCCTTCTGTCAAACTGGTGCTTGTAGGGGGCGAGTCAATGGAGCCAGATCCTACACTGACTCCAGAGATCGGGGCGTTACAGGAACTGGCTGCTGAACTGGGGGTTGCGGATCGAGTCGTCTTTGTCGGGAAACGGCAGCCGGAGGTGTTGCGCTACTACTACTGTGCAGGCGACGTTGCGGTTACGACTCCCTGGTATGAGCCGTTCGGGCTGACTCCGCTTGAGGGGCAGGCTTGCGGACGTCCGGTAATCGGTTCGGCGGTTGGCGGCATTACCTTTACGATTGCCGATGGCGAAACCGGGTTACTGGTTCCGCCACGTGATCCCGCTGCACTGGCTGAGCGTCTGTATCAATTGTTCAAGGATCGGGCATTGTGTGAACGCATGGGAGAGGCTGCCCGCCAGCGAGTTGAGCGTGAGTTTACCTGGCCGGTTGCCGCTCGGCGCACGGCGGAGCTGTATCAAGCGCTGTTGCAGGAATGGCGGCAGCCCGTATCGACGATAACCCGGGCTTCTAGCAGGAGGTAACGCGAATGGCTCTGGTAGATGTCTTGATACCGACCTATCGACGCAAGACTGCTCTGGCGGTTGTGCTGACCAGCCTGTTCGGGCAGACATTTCAGGATTTCAATATCTTTATCTCTGATCAGACAGAGGAGGAGGCCTGTTTTCTGGATAGTGAGGAGATACAGACGATTGTCCGGGCGCTGCGCTGGCGTGGGCACCAGGTCACGCTGTTGCGCCATCCGGAGAAACGAGGCATGGCGGAGCAGCGTCAATTTCTGCTTGAACAGAGCAGCGCACCTTATGTCCATTTTATTGATGATGATGTGCTGCTGGAGCCAACCGTCATGGAGCGGATGCTTTCCGTGTTGCAACAGGAAGGGTGCGGCTTTGTTGGCTGCCCCGCGACCGGGCTTGGCTACCTGGATGATTATCGCCCCCATCAGCAGCATATCGAGCTCTGGGAGGGCCCCGTCAGGCCGGAGCAATTCACTCCTGAGAATCTGCCCTGGGATCGCCACCTTGTGAATAACGCGGCGAATCCGCTTCACCTGGAACAGCAGCTTGTCCACAATGGGGAGACGGTACGGTACAAGGTTGCGTGGGTTGGCGGGGCCAATGTGCTTTTTGACCGTGCCAAGCTGCTGAGCGTAGGAGGGTTTTCCTGGTGGAAGCGTCTGCCAGTGAATCACGCAGGAGAAGAAGTGGTTGTGCAATTCCTGCTAATTCGGAAGTACGGAGGTTGTGGTATTCTTCCGAGCGGCACGTATCATCTGGGATTGCCTACCTCTGTAGTGGATCGAAGCCACAATGCAACCGAACTGTTTGCTGAATTACTGGAGGAGATCGGTGAATTGACACCAATCTCTACTATAAAGAATCACTATGCAAAAAGAGGAGAAAAGAGGAATTAATATGGGAATAGAACCGATTTCACTGCGCGATAAAGTGGTGTTGGTGACCGGAGCCGGAAGCGGTCTGGGTGAAGCGACCGCACGTGCATTTGCCGAGCAGGGGTGTATGGTTGCGTGTGTCGATATCAAGCAAAAAGAGCTTGAAAGTGTATGTACTGCAATTCAGCAAAAAGATGGGAGAGTGGCGGCTTTTCCGTGTGATGTCAGTAATGCAGCGGCTGTTTTTGAGACAGTACAGGCTGCTGTAGAGCGCTTTGGGCGTCTGGATATTGTTGTCAATTGTGCGGCAATCGACCATACCCTTTCGGTCGCTGATATGAGTGTGGAACAGTGGGATCAGGTTATCTCGATCAATCTGCGTGGCCCGTTTCTCTTCGCGAAGGCGGCACTCCCGCATATGCAGCGCCAGAAGAGCGGGCATATTGTCAATGTTGCTTCAACGGCGGCCACCCGTGCCTGGGCCAATGCATCAGCCTATCATGCCTCCAAGTGGGGGCTGGTCGGATTTAGTCGGGGTCTGGGAGTCGAGGGCCGTGAGCACGGGATTCGTGTTACGACCATTATTCCTGGCGGCATGAAGACTCATTTCTTTGATCGCTTTGCCGAACAGGGAATTCCGATGCCGGAAGAACGAAACTTGCAGGATCCGGCAAATGTGGCTGAACTGATTGTTTTTGCCACGCGGGTTCCGGCTGACTCGGCCTTACAGGAGGCGTTGATTACGCCGTTTACCGAAACGAGCTGGCCCTAAAGCAAAAGATGAGGAGAAGTGGGGGTGCGTCTACAAGGGTCGCACTCCTCTCCTGGTACCGTGAAGCTATGCTCAACGGATTAGCAAGCACGCCCGTATTATATGTGAGTTCCCGTTGAGGTAAAAGCGAGACAGGGCTTATGTCTGCGCGAAGCGGGATCTTCTCAGTTCCAGGAGGAGTCAAAAACATGGCGATAGAGGGTCAGAGTAACGAGGCGGCGCACGATTATTTCACCAGGAGAAACGTGATAACACGACAGAGAAGGAAGATTGCGAGTATGCCTGCACGGGTTCTTTCCTGGTTTTCTCTTCATACGTTTGCTCCTGTATGGGTGCCGCGCTATCTGCGGGGGCCGCTGGCCTGCTATTTTGTGCCGGTAGTTCTCCTGGCGGGGCTGGCGCTGCTGTTGTTGCTCTTGCAAACGCTTCCCGGCGCATTCTTCCCCAGTCTTCCTTTTACCCTGCTGGTTGTCTTTGTTGCACTGAACTGGGGAGCTGGCCCGGGATTGATTACGACAGTGCTGGGAGCACTGCTTCTGTTTGTGATGCTGACCCCTTCTACCAATACCTTACCAATTGAGCCACGTGGTGTAATGGGCTCTTTCCTGTTTGTTTTGATTGGAGCTTGTGTCAGTATTCTGGCGAGTACCAAAGAGAGTGAGCGACGCACTGCCGAGATGTTGCGGGACTCATTGCTCTCTGAACGTGCCCTTTTAAATACGGTGATTGATGCCATCCCCGATGCACTAATGATCTTCGATGCAGAGAAAAAGTTAATCCTGCTGAATCGAGCGGCCAGGACTATGTTTCCCTCTTTGCAGATCGAAGCAAAGCGGTATTCCGATGAATTGATTCAGCCCTATCATATTGTTTCGCCTGAGAGTCAGAAACTTACGGCGGACGAACTGGCCATTGGGCGTGCCTTCAAGGGGGAAACTGTTGTTGAGCAGCCGGTGCGCTGGATCGATGTAGACGGGAATGAGCGTGATATGGCTTTTAGCGCTGCCCCCTTCTATGTCTATAACCCGCATCAGAAGCTAGAGGGCGTTGTAGGGCTGGCCCATGATATTACCGAGCTGAAGCGTAGCGAGAAAGAGATTCGTCGCACACAGCAGCGCATGGAAGAGTTTCTCGGTATTGCCGGGCATGAGTTGCGCACGCCATTAACGACCGTGAAGGCCAGTGTGCAGCTTGCTCAGCGAGTGTTGCGCAAGCGGGGAGAGAAGCCGGGCAGTGGACAGACAAACCCGCTTGATCTGCTGGATCGGGCCGAGCGTCAGGTTGCCGTCCTGAATCGCCTGGTGGGTGATTTACTGGACGTATCCCGGATCCAGGCCAATAAACTGAAAGTGGTGCTGGAAGAGCATGACCTATTGCCGATTGTTCAGCAGAAAGTGGAGGAGCAACAGCAGGGGACACGCAGACGCGAGATCAGATTGCGGCTTCCTGAAGAAGTCGAGACGGTTCCGGTTCGGATTGATCCCACGCGTATCGGGCAGGTATTGACGAACTATCTGTCGAATGCCTGTAAGTTCTCGGGGGCCGAGGTCCCTGTTACCGTTGAGGTACAGCTTGAGCAGGATCAGGTGATTGTGCTGGTTCACGACCAGGGCCCGGGACTAACACCTGAGGAGCAGGAACAGATATGGGAACGTTTCTATCAGGTGGAACGGGTGCAAGATGGCTCAAGCCTCGGTCTGGGGTTGGGACTCCATATCGCCGGGAAGATTATTGAGTATCATAACGGGCGTGTGGGCGTTGATAGTGTTCCGGGCAAAGGCTCAACGTTCTGGTTTTCTCTGCCTCTGTATCAGAAATAGTGCACAAAATAAAGAAGAAGCTGGAACGCAACCAGCTTCTTCCTGCGGATCGTTACTGTTTGTAGGGAGGGGTTTCGTTATACGGTTTCTGCGTAAAGGTTCCCTTTCGTAGTTGTTCGTCTGCTGGCGCGGAAGCCGCGCTCTGGAGACGACCTCCACCCCCTGCGCTCCCACCTGGCTTTCTCGACTCGGCTGGCGCCGTGCTTCTCCCCGCAGTAAGCCGCTCTTCTCCACGGTGCAGCCAGTGCTGTGCACTCTCTCGTCCGCCCAGACCGAAGGCCAGACCAAATGCCAGGGCCAGCGCGCCGACAATGGCGGTAAAGAGTGTCTGAAGGATGGCCGGTGCGATCCGAAGCTGATAGAGAGCGACGATAGCAGCAAAGAAGATGATGGCGATACGGGCAATATTGGCAAAGATGTTCGGATTTCCCATGCGGCTAACGGCAGTGGTATTACGGATGACGTCGGCAACGAGGGTGCCGATCCAACCACCCAGGAAGAGCAGTATCACGGCTACAAAGACGTTCGGAATGTAGGAAACGATCGTTCCAAGAAGGCTGCTGATCGAGCCCAGGCCGAGAGAGTCAAAGGCAGGCACCAGGAAAATTAAGAAAACAAACCAGTACACAATTTTGCCCAGTATTCCCGAGACATCCATGTGCATGTTCGCTTTTCTGCCTAATTGATGAAGTCCGATGCGGTCGGCAGCGGCTTCGACGTTGAAGCGTTGACACAGCCAGGTCACAGCTTTCGAGATCGCTTTAGCGACGATCCAGCCAACAAGCAGGATCACCAGAAAGCCTATCAGTTTGGGGATGAAGCTGATAATCATGTTCATCGCATTGACAAAAGATTGCCAGATAGCTGTTCCCCAATCTGTGATTGTACGCATACTGTACTCCTTTCATTGCTGTGTTATTCGTAGAGTGTATCGCCTGGTCACCTCTCTTTAGATATAATCAGTATAAATATTTGCCAAATAGATCAGAAAAAGTGCAATGAAAATGTTTCTTGAAAGAGCATATTCTATGAGGAGGATACCGTTTAGGAAGACAGGCACTCTTTAGTTGGCTGCTTCTCTTCTCCTTTGTTGTTGAGCTTATAATTGCAATTGTCTCCTCTGATTAACTCTACAATAGAAAGAGACGTTTCTGTTCTTTTCTAGAATTGACAACTCCTTGAATACCGCTTATATTTGAAGCAAGAATGCGAATTCAATGCTATGTGCTGTTGTAAGACAGAAACCTTCCTGTAAGCTCTTTTTTCGGGGGAGATACCGCTGACCGTCCTCTCCCATCTAGTATGAAGCGCCAATAGAGAGGGATCGAGTGTTTAGAGCCGATGAATACAATTGTGACACCGCTAACCGTCGATACGGAAACAAGTGAGAAGGTCGTTCTCGTGGTTGAAGATGATGCAGATTTGCGAGAGACCATCCAATGGATGCTGGAAGATGAGGGGATTGCAGTTGAGACCGCCGCGGATGGTCGTGAGGCGTTGGAGCGCGCTTTGCAATCAAAGCCTGCTCTGGTGTTGCTGGATATTGGCTTACCGGTGATTGATGGGCATGGTGTTGCCGCGGGTCTGCATTCTGCGTATGGAGATTCCATTGCTATTCTCACAATGACCGCTGGAGGGCATGCCGCGGAGAAAGCCGAACGGATGGGGGCTATCGGCTATTTGAGCAAGCCCTTTGATCTTGATGTCTTGATCCATTCTGTTCGCTCCGCTTTACAGATGAGCTCGTAAATAGGCTATTGGCCTGATGTGAACTGCTTTCCGAGAAACTCTCTGCCGTTTCTTTTCGTGTTGTAGGTGTTTCCTGATCCACCAGGAGGCGGGTCAGAAGCGGCGGAGATTTTTCGGAAAGGATAGAAGTTCTGTGTGTTCCCGGCGAACGACTCCTGAGACAATCGACGCTTATCCCTTTCAGATACATGATCTTGACGTTTTTGATGATGAGATGCTTCATCATCTTCTTTCTTCCCCTGCTTTTGACGTACCTGGCCTCGCCTGGAGTATGCAGGATGGAGCTGCTCCTGCTTTTGTCGAGCGGGTGCGAGCACAGCTTCCCGCCGAACGGCTCCCCATGTTTGAGCAAGCCTTGCATCAGCCGATATCCACAGTTTGCCGAGAACGAGCGCGTCGACGTCTGTTGAAAGCGCTCTTCTGGGACTTGACCTACTGGAAGACTCCCGAACTCTATGAGGAATTGACCGAGGGAGAGCGCCTGCATCCTGAGCTACTTCGTCAGCTTCAGTCCGAGATACAAGATCGGGTGGTTCTGGATGCTGGAGCCGGGACCGGTCGCGCAACCTTTGCCTGTCTGCGCCACGGAGCGCGTCAGGTCTATGCAGTGGAGCCGTCTCCGGGCCTGCGTCACTTGCTAGAGTGCAAATGTCAGCAGGACCCCCTGGGGGAACGGGTGCGGTGTCTTGCCGGGCGCTTCGATGCGTTGCCGCTTGCTGATAAGAGCGTTGATATTGCGCTCTCCTGTTCCGCCTTTACCGCGGATGATGAGCAGGGTGGCGAGCCCGGTCTGGCTGAATTACGCCGTGTGACCAGAGATGGAGGCAAGATTCTTATTCTCGCGCCTCGTATGGTAGATCTGCCCTGGTTTCAGGGCAGAGGCTTCCAGCATGTCTCTTTCCCGGCTGATGGGAGCGTGATTCAGTTTCGCTCTTTCGAGGCCGCGGTACGTTGTGCTCGCCATTTCTATGCACACAACAGGGCCATGTTAGACTACATCCTCTCGCGACGTTGCTCAGCGGTCCCCTGCTCAATTGTGGGTGTCAAGCCGTTAAATGACTACTGCTGGTTACAGGTGACAGGAAAGGATGGGTAAATAAGATGGTTACAGAAATCAAAACAAAGCCTACGACAAGCTGGGTTGATACTCCACCCCGAGGGCCGGTTTTGCGCCATTGGAGCATGCGGCTGATTAATCGGCTGCCGTGGCTGGATAAACTGGCGCAGCCTCTTCAGGATGGACTGGCCAAATTCTTTGGTGCACCGGGATCATCCACGTATAAGGCGAAGGATCTGTTGAATGGTACCTGGCTTGGGCACCCGTTGCACCCGCTCCTGGTTGTGCTTCCTCTAGGGTGCTGGACCTCAAGCCTGTTGCTTGATATCGCCTGGATGGCCGACAAGGAGAAAGGCACTGCTCGCGCCGCTGATCTGACGCTCTGGGCGGGTATTACTGGCGCTGGTGCTGCTGCTGTGACCGGAGCGACGAACTGGGTCGATACGGATGGACCGGAGCGGCGTACTGGAACCATGCATGCTCTGCTCAATGGCGGGACCCTGGTGTTACAACTTGCCTCCGCGCTGTTGCGCAAGACAGGGCGGCGTAATGCCGCGATCGCGCTCTCCTCGACCGGCTATGCACTCTCTCTCTATTCGGCGTATCTGGGTGGTGAGCTGTCCTTCTCTGATGCGATTATGGTCAATCGTGTGGCTCCCGAGGGTGGGAGTGATGATTTTGTGCCAGTAATGAACGCTAACGAGTTAGAGCCCGGCAAACTGACCCGCGTTGAGGTGGCCGGGGTTCCCGCCGTCCTGCTGAAGGATGGAGAACGAATCTATGCGATTGCTGCGACCTGCTCGCATATGGGCGGCCCTCTGGATAAGGGAGAGTATAAAGATGGCGTGGTCTATTGTCCCTGGCATAATTCCGGCTTCCATATGTGTGATGGTAGTGTCGCTAATAGCCCGGCTGTCTATGCACAGCCCACATTTGCGGTGCGGGTTCGCAATGGCAAAATCGAGCTTCGGCGTCAGGAACATGCCTGATCGCTTGTGAATTCGGGTGGAAGAAGGGGGTCTCTCCTTCTTCTTCCCCGCTCCTTTCGTTCTTCTACTTATTGAAACTCTACAATAAATCGATCTGATTTAGGTCCATTTGTTAAAATTAAGAAAAATCTTAGATTCAGCTTCAGAAGTTTAGTTTCTGATTATAACTGTTTATCGCAGAGTTTATCAGTGCTGAATTTGGTTGTATTTCCTCTCGAAACGAGATACCCTAATTACAGAGAGATAAAACAAGAGAAATGAATGCAGATAAAAGAACGTGGTAAGTTTACTGGTACATAGAGAACTGGTACATAGAGAATTGAGGAGGTTTCTTGTGCTGCGGAAACAGGACTATACAACTGCTCAGGTGTTCCCCGAATTGTCAGACGCGATTCTTGCCGAGAAAGTGCTTGAAGGTGATAATAGAGCGTTTGAAGCAATGGTGCAACGGTATCAGAGCCCGTTATTTAACTTTATTTATCACTTTCTGGGTGATTATGACCAGGCATGTGATGTATTGCAGCAGGTTTTCTTGCGCTTTTATACGACATTGCCGAGATTGGGAACCGGTGAGCCGTTTAAGCCGTGGCTGTTTCAGGTAGCGCGTAACTGCTGTATTGACGAGTTAAGACGTCGCAAACGCTATGCCATTCAGTTTTCACAACTGGAAGCGTCGGCCGAGAATAACGATAATGACCTTTCCTTCCTGAACGATATTCCAGATCCTCACCCCTTGCCTGAAGAAGAGGTAGAGCGACATGACTTACAGTCGACTCTACAATCTGCCATCCAGACGCTTCCGCCGAAGTTCCGCTCGGTTGTGCTGTTGCGCTACGCCTCGCAACTGAGCTTTTCGGAAATCGGGCAGGCGTTGAGTATGCCTGAAGCGACAGCAAAGACCTACTTCCATCGGGCGAAGATGCTGTTGCGTAAATCACTGGCACCTCAACTGCAAATGGCTCAGGCCTGACGTCGGAACGTAAGGATGACCTTATCAAGCAGGGGTCAGGTAGGGATGAGGACGTCACCGGCGGTAGCAGGGGAATGCGCTCTGTTACCGCCGGTGCTCTTTTGTCTGCCTGCTCGTACCCTTATTTCTGGAACTGAACCGGCCTTTGTCCTGAAACGTGCTACAGTTACTGAGTGTTTTTGGCTGAATAGTAAAGGAGTAAAGGCATAATGGCTCATCCACAGGGTGTGATCTTTGATATAGATGGAACCTTGATTGATAGTAATGATGCGCATGCGTATGCGTGGGTTGAGGCATTTCAGCACTATGGATATCAGGTGCCCTTTGACAAAGTGCGTCCCTTGATTGGCATGGGAGGAGATAAACTTTTGCCCGATACGGTCGGACTTGAGAAGGACAGCGAGAAGGGGAAGCAGATCAGCCAGTTACGGAAGAAGATCTTTATGGAGCGCTATCTACCCGACCTCAAGCCCTTTCCAATGGCGCGTGAACTGCTGCACCATATCCATGATGAGGGGCTGAAAATGGCTATTGCGACCTCGGCGGAGAAGGATGAGCTGGATGCCCTGCTTGCGGTTATTGGGCCATATGCGAGCCATTTTTTCGAGGAAGAGACCTCTTCAAAGGATGCACCGCGCTCCAAGCCATCACCCGACGTGATGCAGGCGACAGTAGAGCGTATCGGGCTGGCCCCGGAACAACTGGTGATGCTTGGTGATACAGCGTATGATATTGAGGCGGCGAAGAAAGTTGGTATTCAGACGATTGCGCTGCGCTGTGGGGGATGGAGCGATCAGGATTTACAGGGAGCAATTGCCATTTATGATGATCCAGCAGATTTGTTTCACCACTATGAGGAGTCGCCGCTAACCAATCTATAGCAGAGATACAAAAGGGGCACGCCTTTTCAACGGCGTGCCCTCAACTGTGATTCCTTTTCCGCTTACATGCCAAGATAGCCGCGGACTTTCTGCCACTGCTCTCCAATCCGCTGACGGACCTCAGAGCCGGGATAGGGCGTGAGGAGCAGCGCACCTGCGATACCGACAAGCAGCCCTACACGGAACATGGTTCGTGCGCGCTGACGTCTGCGTTGGTAGCGCTGGTATTGGTCCTGCATGCTTTCTTTCATGTCTCTGGCGCTACTAGAGACCTGTTCAAGCGCTTTCCCTGCCTGCTTGGAACCTTTATCCAGCAGGCCCTGAGTCTTTTGCAGGCCGCTGCCCATTGCGCTCTGCACGTTCTCCTGTAAGAACTTCAAGTTCTGCTGCGCCTTTCGGGCATTTTCGCCCAGAACGCTTTGCGCGGTCTGCATGCCACTTTGAAGGGTTGCCTGTGTGGCGTTCAGGCGGGGCTGAACCTGTTCTTTCATGAGCGTGTTCAGATCCTTACGCGACTGTTTGGCCTGCTTTTCCATGCGTTTCTGGTTCAGCTTTAACAGACCTTGAGCGAGAGCCAGACCCCCGATCAGGGCTGCCTGGGTTTTCCCAAAGCCGTTGCGTACGCTGTTTTGCATGTTTCCATAAGTTGCCTGTGCAGATCCTTTCAGATCCTTGATGGTATCTTTCGTTTTATCTGCACGGGTCTGTTTTCGTTCGAGCAACCTGGGCATCTCTCCCTCCAAATTCTATCTATAGAACGAGACAAGGCAAAAGCTGCGTCCCTTTACTCTCTGAATGTTTGGAATTTCAGCCTATATTCTCCACGCGCGAGGCGTGTTTGCAGTTTCATTACTTCATCCTTTCTCCTGGTGGTTAATGAAGTTTTGCTGTGACTCTCGCTGTGTCAAATTACTCTCTATTGATCGGTGCGTTTCTGTTATACTATCTTTGATGCTTGTCCCTTCGTATCTCGAAGTAGGAGTAGACTTTATGGGTAGTGTTTCAACACCGACAATAAGCAGTCTTCATTCAGTTCCACCCGATCGCATCCCGTTGAAGCCGGGATCTCGGCTGCAACTGCGCTCCCCGATGCAGGTGCGAATCTCACCTGATGGGAAGCAAGCCGCCTTTATTCTGGGCGAGTGGCGTGAGCAGGAGACGTATCGTATTGATCGTCTCTATACGCTTGATCTGTCCCGAGAGAAGGCGCAACCCAGACCCTTAACCCGAGAGACTCAGGGTGATAAAGCTCCCTGCTGGTCACCGGATGGAAAATATATCGCCTATATTTCAACCCCTCAGGGTGAAAATGAAAAGGCGCAGATATATCTTGCTCCGGCTGCCGGGGGAGAGCCCCGACGCGTCTGCACTATGCCAAATGGTGTGCTTGATCTTGCCTGGTCGCCCGATAGCCAGTATCTGGCTTTTACCACACTGGAAGGCGATGAACCGGAGGGTGATCCACTGGTGTTGACCCCCGATCGCTATCGACGTCTCTGGGCTGTCCATATTGATAGTGATGCACCTTATCCTCTGACATGTCCCGAATTGAGCATCTGGGAATTCTCCTGGTCCCCAGATAGCTCGCAGTTGGCTCTTTATTATTCTACCGGTCCGGGTGAAAACGGCTGGTACGCCGGTCAGGTCGGCGTGATTTCGGCTCATGGCGGTTCTGTGCGTCAGCTCTCTTTGCTGGATCGTCAGGCCAGCAATCTTGCGTGGTCGCCTGATGGTCGATATCTTGCGTACATTTCGGGTGATTGGAGTGATCGCTGTCATGGCGCTGGTGATATCTTTCTGGTTTCGGTTGCTGATGGCACAACGCGTGATCTGACCCCGGGAATCGAGTACAGCCCGTGCTGGTGTACCTGGCTGCCTGATGGTCGGCGTTTGCTCTTTGTTGCCTATCAGGGAGTCACCCATGTCGTCGCAACGCTGGAAGTCGAGAACGGAACCATCAACTATCTGGAACATGATTTCCCGCTGGAAGCGGCATCCGATGTCTCAATCACTCCTGATGCACGTTCGCTACTGGTACTGCACACGACATCACAGGAACCTACCGATATCTGGCTTGGCGAGCTTTCAGAGTCCGCTGAATCCCTGAAGTGGCGGCGCGTCTCGCAGCTTAATCCTGTCTTTGAGGCAACCTATGCCCTGGCTCCAACGAAGCGGCTATGCTATTCGAGCCTGGAAGGTTGGGAGATTGACGCCTTACTGACTATGCCACTGGTACGAAAGACGGACGAACTGCCACCGCTGGTGGTTCATGTGCATGGGGGGCCGTCAGGAGCCTGGATCGATGACGCGGCGCTTCGCTGGACGCAGTTGCTGGCAGGCGCTGGTTATGCCGTGTTCCGCCCAAATATTCGCGGAAGTTGGGGGAGAGGCGTGACGTTTGCTGATGCGGTCGTCGGCGATATGGGTGGCAATGATTATCAGGATATCCTGTTTGGCATTGAGTATCTGGTCAATGAAGGACTGGTCGACCCCAACCGCATTGGTATTATGGGGTGGAGCTATGGCGGCTTTATGTCGGCCTGGGCTGTAACGCAGACCCAGCGCTTTAAGGCGGCGGTCATCGGGGCCAGCATTACCGACTGGCATAGCTTCCATGCGCAATCTGCTATCTCGGACTGGGATATACGCTTTATGAAGGCAGATTACTTGCGCAACCCTGACGCGTATCGACGCTGGTCACCGATTACATATGCTGCACAGGTGCAGACACCATGCCTGATCTTGCATGGCGAGAAAGATGTTATCTGCCCGGTAAATCAGGCATATGGTTTCTATCGTGCGTTGATGGATCGCGGCGTTCCTGTTGAGGCGGTCATTTATCCACGTGAGGGACATGGACCACGCGAACGCAAACATAATATCGATATCGATGAGCGTATCTTGCGCTGGTTTGAAAAATACCTGTAGCACATTGTTTTTTTTCGGGGGCTAAGCGGAAGCGGCCCCCGAAATACATGAGATGAGCAGATAGCATGATGGCAAGTGTAATCAGACCGGTACATTTGAAGTTATTTGATGAATTACGGGGAGAGCGTGTGACGCTGCGCCCTTTCCGCGAAAGTGACATTGCACCGTATTTTGAAGCGCTTTCGGAGTCGCGAGCTCAACTACGGCCCTGGCTGGCGTTTGCCGATGCCTATCAGACGCTGGAGGAAGTGCGCCCGTGGATCATGCGAGGAATGGCGAACTGGCTCTTGCGTGAGGATATGCCGCTCCATATGTGGGATACCTGCACGGGGCGTTTTCTGGGCGGATTTGGCATTCATCCGCATGATTGGGATGCGGGCTCATTTGAGCTTGGCTACTGGCTGCGCACCTCGGCGACCGGTCGGGGCTATGTGACGGAGGCGGTTCGCCTGGCAACTGACTTTCTCTTTACTGAGCTACAGGCGAACCGGGTCTTTATTCGCTGCGATGAGCGCAATGTACGTAGCGCGGCTATTCCCCGACGGCTTGGTTTCCAGTTTGAGGGCTGTTTGCGCAATGCTCAACGCGCCACCAATGGCTCTCTGGCAAGCATTCAGGTATACTCATTGATCCCCGAAGACTATCAGCGGTTACGAGCTGAAAAGCGCTGGTAATGCCCGGGCCATAGCAGCTCATAAGCGGCAACCATGCTCAGGGCTGCAAGAGGAGCCGCCGTGAAAAGCGATCGCGTACCACCTGAACGCCAATGCGGCGGCTGACATACCAGAGTGCTTCCATTGCCACATCTCTGACCTCTTTATCCCTGTTGGCAAGCTGGATCAGCACGCGGGCAGTTTCGTATTCCTCTTCCTTGTTCTCATTGGTGATCAGGCCCAATGCATTGACCACTTCCCGACGCAATGGCAGGGGAAGTGCTACCTCTTCGACGAGGCGGCGTAAGCTGGCGATGCTGACCGTGTCGTTTTCCTCGACCAGCACCTGAACTATACCAGCTCGAATGTCGGGTTGTAGCGATCGGTCGCGGAGCAACTGCCAGCGCTCCTGACGCTCAAGCTGACGAATCATCTGTTTCTGAACAGGCAGGAAGCTTTGTGCTGCCTTGAGGTAAGCGGAGGGATCAAATGGCACGTGCTTATCTCCAAGCAGGTAGCGCAGATCCTCAATATCTTTGCGCAGGCCGTCATGGTCCAGCTCGGTGGTCAATGCCTGTAACTCCTGAATGAGCATGGCAGCAAGCCTGCGCGTTCGTTGGGGGGCAATGGGAATGCTTGCGGTCAGCAGGCTGGCAATATAGCGCCGTTCCTCCGCGTCCCTGTTTCG
Organism: Thermosporothrix sp. COM3; assembly: GCF_059696735.1. Taxonomy (NCBI): domain Bacteria; kingdom Bacillati; phylum Chloroflexota; class Ktedonobacteria; order Ktedonobacterales; family Thermosporotrichaceae; genus Thermosporothrix; species Thermosporothrix sp. COM3. The sequence goes on from NZ_AP019376.1 coordinate 6,335,986, forward strand.
GTCCTTCAGGTAGTGATAGAGCTTCTGTCTGATGGCCGTGTCTTCGAGCAGGACAGAGATGCCAGGCAGGCCGAAGAAATTGACCATTACCTCTTTCAATAACTGGCTTTCAGCATCGGTTGCGGGTGGCGCAAAGAGGTAATCGAGCAGGATATGCGCGGCCCGCTGACGATCCTGAGGCAATATCTTCTGTGGTGTGGTAAAGGTCAGCGCGACTGCGATACAGCGAGGCGTGCTCTCGTCCTGTGGCTCACTGTTCATATGCGCGACCAGCCGGGCTCGTGTTGTGGAGTCGGATGAGTTGGCAAGCAAGATTGCCGCCTGGATGCGTAAAACCGTATCTTCCGAAGGATCGAGCACCAGTGCCATCAGTTGCGGGGCGATGTCAGGCGCTTCCTGCTGCTCAAAGAGCCTGATAATGTCATGGCGGAACTCAAAGCTTGCCCGAGTGTCATCAAGGATTTTGAGCAGAGCGGTAGTCAGGATGCCGTTTTGTTTGATAACGGTATCGTAGTAGCGCCTGTTGAAGATGTCGGTCAGAATGCGGCGCAGGTCTGCTGCCGTCTCAGGATGCAGGAACAGAGGAAGCAGCTTCTCGACATCGTCGCTGCTCCCGCTGATGCCAATCGCGTGAAGCAGGCTCTCTGTAAGGGCTCTCTTGCTGGTTGGGTGGTAGATGAGCTCGAACAGATGCGTGTGTAGCGCGGTATCGATTCCGGCAAGTTTGACCAGCGTCTTGGCAACTTCTTGCCGGACCTGTGTATAGGGCGTCTCGTGCAAGACTTGAAGTAGCCGGTCGATGATTTCCTGTTGCTGTGCTGGTGGTTCTTCTCCCTCGCGGTGATGCGCAACGAGGCAGTGGCCTGCCAGAATCAGGGTGATGGAGAAGACATCCTCCATTCCTTTGCGGTTCAATAATTGCTCAAGTAGAGGGGATAGATCCTGAATGATGCCTGCATACATGAGCAACACTTCTTCATTCCAGAGATCATTTGGGTGCTGTAACAGCTCTTTGAGGAGGAGCTGTTCAATGGTGTCGGCCTGTAGTGCATATTCTTTGAAGGTACGCGCTTCGACGATAGAGAGTGCGGCAAAGTAGCTCTGAAAGGTCAGATGGAGAAAGCCGTAAGCACCATCGTTCTGTTTCTTAATCAAGCCATTATCCGAACACAGCTCATCAATAATCTGGTGGGCCGTACTATGCGCCGAAGGAGTCTCCTGCTCGAGAAATTGTGAGACCACTGCACTCAGCCGTTCCTCAGTAAAGTAACGTTGCCGCTGTTGATGAAAATGCCAGGCGACCTTGCTGAGGAGCCGTTTTTTCTGCTCAACCGTGAGCAAGGCATAGGTATAGCGTGGATGCAGGCGTTCCTGATCCCATTCATACAGTAAGAGCTCGATACAGCGGGCATAGAGATCGGCCAGGCGTGTCGGTAGTTTCTTATTACGCTCGTAGAGCATCACAAGCAGCGACAACAGCAGTGGATTACTGGCCAGCATTTCAAGCTGCGGAGTGTTGTCGAGCACCTCTTTCAGCTCCTCGCCAAGCGCGATCCGCTGGCGGTCTTCGGGCCCTTCAAGCTGAAACCACTTCCCAATGAATTCATGTGCTTCCTGTTTGCGGAACGGCAGGATCTCGTATTCAGCGAAGGGCAGCGGGGCGCGTTGCTCATACTTGTACTCAGCCAGCCGCGAGGTTACGATCAAGTAGATGGCTGGATAGCTACTACAACATCGCTTGATCGCTTCAAAGACGCGGCGATAGGCTTCCTGCCGCTCACTCTTTTTGTTGCCAAGAATGGCCTCGTCCAGGGCGTCGAGCAGGAGGAGTACCTTGCCTTTGCTGAATTGATCTTCCAGGAAAGCCCGCGCCTCCTGAAAGGTCGGGAAGCCATGATTGTCGTGCCAGTCATCGGCCAGAAAGTCAAGAAGATTGTCCTGCTGTGAGCGAGCAAAGCGACTGAGCTCAACGGCGATTGGGAGTAAGTGGTGTAACCCATTGAGCTGGTCTTTGAGCGCCCGGGACAGCATATACTTGAGTAGCGTGGTTTTGCCGCTTCCGGGATCGCCGAGGACAATGATATGCTTTTTGTCGCGCAGGACCTCTTCAGGGGCAAAGCTCCCTTCAAGGTACTCTTCCTCGATGCTCTGTTGAATGAAGTGAAAAACACGCTCCGGGGTATCTCCTCTGTTCATTTCAAGGCCAGGATCTGTCTTCTTGAGCGGGCGGAGCCGTTGCCCGACATGGATATGCTCCAATGTGATTGGCTCGGGCATATCCAGAATCTTGATGCTGGACATGGCTTCGTCCTGAAGCAGTCTGGCATGATAGCGGGCGGTTGCTGTGCTGATAAATTCCCGATGCTCCTTTTCTTTAGCTTCCTTTTCGTGCTGTGCCTCTTTTCGTGCAAGCTCCTGTTGCTCATGCATGACCCTGCGGTTCTCCTGATAGCCACGCAGCGTGACAAGGATGGAGACGACCGTCAACACACTGGTGACGACGACGCTGATGATTTGGAGCAGAATGTTGGGGTCGGTCCAGGGGGTGATGAGGGCCTCACGAGCAAGGACGGGGGCCTGAGCGTCGCTTTGTTCGGAATGGAAAAGGTGAAGCGGGTCGGGCAGGATGGAGGCGCAGCATAACCACATCCACACTGTTATCAGAAAGAGTATATGACGTTTTTTAAGCATATATTGAGACTCCCTCTATCTGTACTGCCTGCATCCCTGTTTTGTTTCTTTAGTAATTAAGACGTATTAAATATGCTTTATAAAAAAGTATAGTAATGATGAAAGAAACAAGTGCAGGAATCTCATTTGTGTACTCTGTCATTGTAGCGTATTGCTCACAAATTTGCTACTATCGACGATGATTCATCTGATGCTTGTTTATGCACGCGCAGGCTCCAATGCGGAACTCCTTGACTCTTGCTGTAGAGGTATGGTAAGCTTGGAAAAGGACATCTTTCTGAGAAGGAAAATAATCCTCCAAAGAGAGGAACCGAGGTTTTCACTGTGAGTATGAAAGTAGGGATAATTATTCAGGCCAACGTGGCCGCATGAGCGAACACGCCTGGGCTCATGCGGCAGGAAAGTGGCACGCTCAACAATCGATGCTTACTCACCTGAGTAAGTGACGGTTTGTTGTATCCCGAAATCAGGTTCCTTTCCTCCCTTTCTTTTTCACCTCTCTCCTATGGCGTGTGTCGCCGGGCAGCGGAGAACTCCAATCGCTGCTTGCACCACATGCGGCTAACGCCTCCTGATGTGTCCTGCGCGAGAGAGTTCACTGCTTTGCCCCCTCTAGCTTCCTTCTGTTCGACGTGCCAGAGCAGAGAGCAACCACATTTTTGAATTGTATGCGCGAAAAGGACAACATCTATGTTACAGGTAAAAGGAATTCAGCTTGCCTATGGTCCCCGGCAGATCCTTGAGGATGTCTCGTTTACGATCGGACCGGGTGAAAAAGTTGGTTTGATTGGTGTGAATGGTGCCGGGAAAAGCTCTCTCTTGAAAATCATTGCCGGTTTACAGGACAGTGATAGCGGCACGGTCAGTCGTCCGCGTAGCTTTGGCTATCTGAGTCAGGATATTGCACATGAAGATCCCGTTGCAGAGGGCAAGACCGTACGAGACTTCATCTTTAGCAGTACCGGACTTGATCGGGCGCTGGCACAATATGAAGAGATCTCAGCTGCACTCGCTTCAGCAGATGCTGGCGAGCTGGAAACGCTGTTGCAGCGGCTTGCCACTGCTCAGGATGCCCTTGAGCGGCTTGGCTACTATGAAGCCGATGCACGCTGTGAAGAACTGATAGCCGGGCTCAATATCGGCGGTGTGACGCTTGATCGTCAGGTGAGCTCCTTGAGCGGTGGCCAGAAGACCAAACTGGCTCTTGTGCGTTTGCTGTTCCAGTCTCCCGAACTGCTGTTGTTGGATGAGCCAACGAACTTTCTGGATGTTGAGGCATCGGCCTGGCTGATGGATTTTCTGGGCAGCTACAAAGGCTCTATCCTGATTATCTCGCATGATCTGGACTTGCTTGACCGCAACATCCATAAGATTCTGCGCTTGAACGAGTTCACGCACAAAATAGAGGAGTATCGCGGCACTTACTCAAACTACCTGACGCAGACCGGGGATGCGCTGGCCCTGATGGAGCGCACTCGTCGCTGGCAGGAGCGCGAGCTTGCCCGCTTGCGTAAGACTTCTCAGCAATTGCGGAGGTTTGGTGCGACACGTGTCAGCCAGCGCCGGGCGATCGACAAGCGCATTGAGGCATTGGAACAGAGTATGCCGGTCCTGCCTCAGAACAGCCGGCGAATCAAAGTCGATTTCCGGGTGCGCGTGAGCAGCGAGCGTGTGGTGCTGGTTGCTGAGGATCTCTGTAAGAGCTATGGTGAGAAAGAGATTTTCCGCAACCTCAGGCTTGAGGTCGAGCGGGGGCAACGGCTGGTGATTGTCGGGCGCAATGGTGCGGGCAAGACAACATTGCTGCGCTCACTACTTGGCCTGACGACACTCAATCAGGGCGAAGTGATCTTCGGCGATCGAGTGCGTATTGGTTACTATGCACAGGAGAACGAGGGCCTGAACTACGAAAACACCGTGATTAATGAGGCTGGAAGTATTCTTCCCGATAATATGAAGCGTGTGCGCTCAATTCTGGGGTGCTTCCTCTTCACGGGTGATCGCGTGTTTCAGCCCGTGGGCACTTTGAGCGGTGGCGAGAAGACGCGCCTGGCGCTGGCAAAAATGGTGCTCGATGGCCCCAATCTGCTGGTGCTGGACGAGCCGACTACCCACCTGGATGCGATGTCGCGGGGCATTGTTGGTGAGGCGCTGGCCGAATATAATGGCACGATCATCGCTGTGACCCACGATCTGGAGTTTGTGCGCTATCTCAAGCCTGATACGCTGTTGCTGATGCCTGAGGGCCGCATTGTTCTGTACGACGAGAAATACGATCAGCTCCTGCAACGGGCGTAAGTTTATGACAGGTTGTTTGCTTTCTTGCGGGAAGGCAGGCAACCTGATTCCAGGCCGCTGCGTATATCCTGTTAAAAGCAGAATGGGTTCTTTAGTCAGGATTGGAGGCTCTGGTGCAGAAGAACAGCAATATCTCTTTGAGCTTAAAACAGGTATACAATGATGAATACAGGGCGTTTCCCTATCCGCTCTATCATCGCTTGCGTGAATTAGATCCGGTGTATTGGGATCCTGAACTACAGGCATGGGTGCTGACAGGCTATAACGATGTGGTAACGACCTTGCGCAGTCCGAAAGTATCGGCGCAACGATTCGAGATCGAAAAAGAATGGCTTCCTGAGGCGTTTTACAGGCAGATGGAGCCCTCCTTGCGTGCGATCGCGCGTCAGATGCTTTTTCTGGACCCGCCCGATCATACACGGATTCGAGGCCTGGTGGCAAAAGCCTTTACACCGCGCATGATCGAGCGTATGCGTGAGCATATTCAGCAGATTGTCGATACGCTGCTTGATGATGTGCTGGCAAAAGAGCGCTTCAACTTTGTGGAAGAGTTTACCTATCCGCTCCCTGCGATTGTGATTGCCGAGATGCTCGGAGTTCCGTCCGAGGATCGAGAACAGTTTATCCGCTGGTCCGGTGACTTTGGCACGCTGTTGGAAGGGGCAGACCTGGATCTTGAGCAGGGTATGCGGGCGCTGTATGGTGTGCAGGAGTTCATCGATTATTTTAGAAAAATGATTGCGCAACGCCAGCTTCAGCCGCGGGATGATCTGTTGCAGGCCCTGATCCATGCGCATGAGGGCGGTGATAAACTGGATGAATACGAGCTACTCGGGAACTGCATCTTGCTGCTGGCTGCCGGGCATGGGACGACCACGGAACTACTCGGAAACGGTCTGTATGCCTTGCTGACTCACCCCGATCAATATATGCTTTTCCAGCAGAACCCCGAGATTGCCTCTACCGCTGTCATGGAACTGCTTCGATATGATGGACCGGTACAATCAACCAGTCGCGAGGTGAAAGAGGATATTGAGATTGGCGGCAAGCGCATACAGGCAGGTTCCACTGTCGTGCTCTGTCTGGGAGCAGCCAGCCATGATCCCGCCCATTTTACCAACCCTGATCAACTGGTCCTTGATCGAAAAGAGAATCGACATCTGGCATTCGGGCAGGGAATTCATTTCTGTCTGGGGGCGCCGCTGGCCCGACTGGAAAGTGAGATTGCTTTCAGCACCCTGATGCGGCGCTTGCGCAATCCACGACTTGTTCAGGAACCTGAGTGGTGGAGTGGCTTGATCTTTCGTGGCATGGGGAGTTTATTGATTGAGCATGATGTATAAGCCAGTCCTGGCGGAGAAGAAACGATCTTCTCCGCTGTCGCTCTCAACGCTGACATATGCGCGCCAGTCTTTAGAAGAGACGGAAGGCCTTCCTTTTCCTGCGGAACAAAAAAGCAAATAGGTTGGGGATAAAGTGTCGGCTGACGGTGACGGAACTGGACAACATCGGCGTATCCTCATTTTCTTTTTAAATAGATGAATGGTAATGTCCTTATTATACCGACTTTGCCGAGCAAGAAAGAAGGGAATTACCAAAAGTCATAGCAAGGCGGGTAACTTCCCTCTTGACTTTCAGCCTGAAATTCTGTATGCTTGAAAGAGCAAACAAAAAAACCAGGAGTGGTGCGAATAGTGATAATCAAAGCCTTTCTCTAAACGACACTTAGCGGCGAAGTACACCTGTTTTTTGAGCAAGCGGGATATCGGGAATAGAGGTATCCTGTATGGTGTTATCTGCTATGGAGCGTGAAGAGAGAAGGGTTTTGCTGGCATCGGTCACCAATCTTGTTCCTCATTTTCACCAACAATATCCACCTTCTTTCTCATCCATTCTATCGGTGCGCTCCAGCGGAGATCGGCCAGTGCAGAAGCGGTAGCCGCCCGACACGTGTATTTTCGCCTCAATGAACAGTAGTTTAGATTTTTTTGACGGAGTATCCCATTTTTGAGATCAGTTGCGTTTTGTTTTGGGGCGGCAGAGAGAAAAAAGGAGCAGAGATTGACAGAATCTATCATCAATAATGCGTACGAAGAGAAGCGCATGGACGGCTTGCTCTCAACCGCTCCGCGTAAGGCAATTCTGGTAGGAGTAGACCTGCCTGATGCGGAATGGCCGCTTGAAGAGTCGCTGGACGAGCTTGCACAGTTGGCAACGACGGCAGGCGTGGAGTGTGTGGATCGTGTGGTGCAGCGCCTCATGCGTCCTCACCCGGCGACGGTGCTTGGTTCCGGAAAAGTAGAGGAACTTGCAGGATTGCTCCAATTTCACGATTGTGATGCGGCGATCTTTGACCTTGAGTTAAAGCCGGTACAGCATCGTAATCTTGAGCGTGAACTTGGGGTCCAGGTGCTCGATCGCACCGCGCTCATCCTGATCATCTTTGGTCAGCGTGCGCGGACGCGTGAGGGGCGTCTCCAGGTTGAGCTGGCTCAGATTGAGTATGATTTGCCGCGTCTGGCCCGGCAGTGGTCGCATCTGTCTCGTCAGCGTGGTAGCGTGAACCAGCGTGGTGAAGGAGAGAAACAGATTGAGGTTGACCGCCGTTTGCTGCGCCGCCAGCGCGATCAGTTGATTGAAGAGATTGAGCAGGTACGCAATCAGCGGCAGTTGCATCGTGACAAGCGGAAGCATGATGGACCTCCTGTTGTGGCGCTGGTAGGCTATACCAATGCCGGAAAGTCAACCTTGCTGAATCGGCTGGCCGGAGCGCAGACATTGGCCGAGAACAAGCTGTTCGCGACGCTTGATCCAACCACCCGTAAAGCGCGGCTTGAGGGGGGGCAAGAAATTCTGCTGAGTGATACCGTCGGCTTTGTGCAGCGCTTGCCGCACACGCTGGTGGCTGCCTTCCGGGCGACCCTGGAAGAGGTTGCTGAGGCCGATTTGCTGGTTCACGTGGTTGATGCCTCGCATCCGCATGTACGCCATCAGATCGAGGCAGTCGAGCAGGTGCTTGAGGAGATCGATGCAGGTGGTATGCAGATGATCATCGCACTCAACAAGGCCGATCAGCTCGCGCCGGATCAGGTGGTAGAGTTGAGCGAGATTGCATCTCATCTGCCACAGGTGAAGGTCTCGGCCTTGACTGGCGAGGGCATCGTTCAGTTGTTGCATTGCATCAGTGAGCAACTGATACAGCAGTTTGTCGCGATGGATGTGTTGATCCCATATGATCGGGGTGATCTGGTGGCTCAGTTCCATCAGTATGGCACGATCGAGCATGAGGAGTACATGGAGAAAGGCACTCATCTGCGCGGCTATCTGCCAGAGAACCGGAGCGGTGCCTTCTATGCTTATCGCATTCGCACCTCAAAGCGACAGGCACGGAAGGAAGCAATCCGCGCTGTTTCCTAGACACATGTGAAGAGCAGAATGGCGGGAGGGCTGGAAAAGCTCTCCCGCTTTTTTTAATGGAGTGGATGCGCTTCGTATAACCGCCATTCCGGGTCAAGCTGAAGCTCTGCCAGGGTCTCGCTTCCCGCCAGCCCTTTCTGAATCACAACGCGCGAGTTTTTTCCATCGACCAGATACCAGCGTTCAGCATGAATATCATAGTAGCTATCCTGAAGCCAATCTGTCTCTATTGTAACCTCATGCTCGATGATGCCCTGTCCGTCCTTGAGATGGACGAGGAGGGCGCGCCCATGTCCGGTATCGGCTACTGTCACATAGTGGTCATCGAGCACGCGCACGGAATGGGGATGGTTAAGCCCCGAGAGCACGGTCTGCCAGCGTCCGGTTTCTCGCTCAATTGCGACAATCGAACCCTGGTGGAAGAGGGTAGCAAGGATGGTATCATGTTTCCACTCGGTCGCCGAGTTAACATGCGTTGTCTGGGTCAGAGTTCCATATTTCACGCCTCTATGATCCGCCGTTGTATCAAGGATACGGCGCTCTCCGGTGGGCGTCTCCTCAAAGCCATGTTCTGTGGCCCACCAACTCCACAAAGGATCTCCATCACGGCTGAATTCCACTATCGCATCAACACCCGTGCTGGCAACCAGATAGCCGCGCGCGGTGCGATTGAGCGAGTGGAGCAGACTGAATGAGGGCAAGCTGACGCTTTTCTTGATCGCGGTAAGATCGGGCGATACCTCATAGATGGTATCCAGCGCCGCAACCAGCAGACCCTGTTCGGTCTGTGCCATACCGGCAGGCATTGTTAGCGGGAGCGTTGCCTGAATTTGTCCGGCCTCATCCAGCGAGACAAGCAGACCGCCCTGATCTTCTTTTGGCTTTTGCAGGCTACCAAGCGTTGTCACCGGACAGGCCGTTTGCTCTCGTGATTGCGCCCAGTGATTCTTGAGCAACGAGTGTCTGGTTGAAATACAACTGAGTAGCAATGTCATTTTGTGTGCTCCTTGTGAGTGTAAAGGGTTGACATGCTATCCATTTTGACCGTATAGTTATTGCAAAGGAATAATTACTTTGTTGATCTACTATATCAACAATATCACAAAAACACAAGTTCTTGCAAGAACTGGACAGCGTGCTGTTACTGTTCGATAGAATTGCGCAATGCCAGCAGAGGCGATATGAGGAGGTGCCATGACTGCGTCTGAACACTCGGGATCAGAGAACAGCTATTTGAAAGCGCTTGGGCCGGGAGAGGGGAGTAAGGTAGAGCAGATCAAGGTGAATAGCCATCTGTTGCGGGGCAAAATCGCTGAAGAATTGGCCGAACCGACCTCACACTTTACGGAAGACCAGATTCAGCTTATCAAGTTTCATGGTATTTACCAGCAGGATGATCGTGACCTGCGTCAGGTCCGCAAGGCGGCTCGGGCCGAGAAGGCCTATCAGTTTATGGTGCGTTCGCGCATTCCAGGCGGTATCTTAACTCCTGAACAGTATCTGGTTCAGGATGAACTTGCAGACCGCTATGGCAATGGCACCTTGCGCTTTACAACCAGACAGAGTATTCAGCTTCACGGCATCCTGAAAGAGAACCTGCATCAGACCATTCACGATATTAATAAGGCGCTGCTTTCAACGCTGGCGGCCTGTGGGGATGTGAACCGAAACGTGATGGCTTGTCCTGCTCCTACCTCGTCGAGGGCGCAAGCACGGGTACAGGAGTTCGCACATCGTCTTGCTATGCATCTGGCTCCACGCAGCAGGGCATATTCTGAAATCTGGGTTGATGGAAAGAAAACGCACATCATTGAGAGCCCCGACGAAGTAGAGCCTATGTACGGCCCGACCTATCTCCCTCGAAAGTTCAAAGTAGGAATCGCCTTCCCAGGAGATAACTGTATTGATGTGTACACGCAGGATATCGGCCTGATCGCACGACTTGATGGGGATAAGTTGATTGGTTTTACTGTGGTGATCGGTGGCGGTATGGGCATGACGCACGGGAAGAGCGAGACATTCCCGCGTCTGGGAACGCCGCTCTGTGATGCCAGCACTGATACCGTTGTTGCTATTGCTGAAGCAATTCTCACCGTGCAGCGCGATTATGGAGATCGCAAGAACCGTAAACACGCTCGTATGAAATATGTGGTTGATGAGCGTGGTATTGATTGGTTTCGGGACGAGGTTGAGCGGCGGCTTGGCTTTACACTTGCTCCGCCGAGTCCTGTCGAATTACATGCGATCGAGGATCATCTAGGCTGGCAGCAGCAGGCAGATGGTCGCTGGTTCCTGGGACTGCATATAGAGAACGGGCGTGTCAGAGATACTGAGACGGCGCAGGTGAAGACCGGCTTGCGTGAGGTTGTCGCGCATTTTCGCCCGGGCGTTCGTCTGACTCCTCAACAAAACATACTACTGACTGATATTGAGGAAGCGCAGCGAGACGAGGTCGAAGCGATGCTCAAGCGCTATGGCATTGTAACTGACCCCGCCGCTATCGGTGCGTATCGCTTTGCGATGGCCTGCCCGGCGTTGCCAACCTGCGGCCTTGCTGTTGCCGAGTCGGAGCGTGTCTTACCGGAGCTTGTCAAGGAGATTGAGACTTCCTTAGAGGAACTTGGTCTTGCTGGTGAGCCGATCAGTATTCGCATGACCGGCTGCCCGAATGGATGTGCCCGCCCGTATATGGGTGATATTGGCCTGGTCGGGCGTTCAAAGGATCTCTACAACGTATATATTGGTGGTGATCAGGCGGGTACTCGCTTGAATGTCCTCTATGCTGCCTCTGTTCCACTGAAGAATATTCCGGCCACGCTTCAGCCAGTGCTGGCGTTGTGGAAGCAAGAGCGCCAACGAGAAGAAAGCTTTGGCGACTTTTGCCACAGGGTCGGTATTGAGCGGTTACGCGAACGTACAACAGTTGCCACAGCTTGAGGTCAGGCAACGTAGCCTCTCCTACCCGGGCTCGTATTGGAGGTACAAAGGGGTGCCTCTGTACGGGTTATTTTTTTGAACAATCCTTTAGAGAAGGAAGAGGTAGGTTATGCCGAAGTATTATCCGGTAATGCTTGATGTGCGGCAACGCTCGGTTATTGTTGTCGGCGGTAATACAGTTGCCGCTGAGAAAACGCAGGCGCTTGTCTCCTGTGGTGCTCATGTCACAGTGATTGCCCCTGAACTCTGTACGCCCTTGCAGGAAATGGCAGAGCGGTCAGAGATTGTCTGGCGGCAAAAGGTGTATGAGCGGGGTGATCTTGCGACTGCCTTTGTTGTGGTGGCGGCTACAAATGACTCGCAACAGATTGAGGATATCTGGCAGGAGACGCAGGAACGAGGGCAACAGGTCAATATCGTGGATGTACCGGCTCGCTGCACGTTTATTGTTCCCTCCATTCTGCGGCGTGGACAGTTGACGATCGCTGTTTCAACCGAGGGAGCCAGCCCGAGTTTAGCGAAACGCATACGGCAGCAACTGGAACAGCAGTTTCCCCCTGCGTATGAGCACTACCTTCAACTTGCGGCTGTGGTGCGCGTGTATTTGCGCCAGCATCAGGTATCATATGATGAGCGTGATCGCTTTTTCGGGGACTACTTTGCGTCGGAGATTCTGCAATTGCTTGCTCAGGGAGCATTTGGACAGGCTATAAGCCAGGCGGCTGCTCTCTTGCGTGCTTATGGGATCACGGTGCCAGAGAGCACGCTTTTCGAGGATATGGGCTTTCTTGCTCATAGTGCTGTAACATCCACTTCTGCTTGAGAGGATGGACCTTTCTTCTAAGCCTCGTAAAACAGACTGTATTTAAAGACTCCGTGTGTTTTTCAATGCAAAACATGCGGAGTTTTTCATTGTTTTCTTGTGAGTTTTTATATTGATTGAATTGCATGCTTTATTATATAATCATCCTACTGGAATTTCTTTGTTTTTTCCTATCTCTCCTGATAGACTTTAATTGACAATTCGGGACACCATTCAACTTTCATCTCCAAGAGGTGATTATCCTCTTAGAAAGGTTATAGGTTTAATGGATGCATTAACTGTTCCCTCGAACCGTACCTACCTTTTTGCAGGCGCTGGTGCCATTATCGGACTGATAGCATTCTTATTCATGCCATTTGCTCAAATGCAGGTCAAGGCAACAGGAGGTGCCTTTTCAATATCCCTTCCTGCGGTTGGCATTAATACAACCTTGCTTGCTTCAACGAACGCAGCGATCTGGCTTGCCTTTCTGCTGGTGCTGCTGGTGCTGCTTGCTCTGGGGCGCTTGATCTACAGCGCGCAACCCCTGGGCAAGCAGGTTGCCGCACCCGTTGAGAAGCAGGTGAGTTGGACCCTGTATGCCATCATTGGCGCGGCTCTCCTGAGCATTATCGTTGAGATTATCGTGATTTCCGCTGCGAAATCCATTTCACTGGGTGGCGCTCTGGGAAGCCCTGCTCAAATTCCTGGCTCCTTCAGCTTCGGTGTGGGTGCCTGGATTTTCCTGCTGGCAATGCTGGTTGTCATTGGCTGTGCAGGTTGGGAGGCCTATAAGCGCCTGCCAAAAATGCCGCAGCAGGTAGCGCCTGGACAGTCGTATCCGGGAGCATATCCGCCGCCGACTGGTCCGATCCCGCCACAGTACAACACTGGAAACTATCCCCCACAGTACAACACCGGGAATCAGCCGCCGGTGCAGCAGTACAACACTGGAAACTATCCCCCGCAGTACAATACCGGGAATCAACCACCGGCACAACAATATAATACCGGGAATCAACCACCGATGCAGCAGTATAATACTGGTAATCAGCCGCCCCAGTATCCCTATCCGCCACAGCCGAATCAGCCTCCTCAAGGTGGACAACAGTAGCTATGTTGAAGGATACGAAGAGGATGAAACAGGCACAAGAGAAACTGCTAACGCCGTGTAGAGAGGAGCGCTGCCATGTTTAATAAGTTCCTGTTACCGAAAAATATTCCATTCCTGGTTGCGATAGGAGGCGCTGTCCTGGCGCTGATCACTTTCTTTTTCATTCCTTTTGCTGCCATTCAGGCAGGCACGGGGCAGGCTCAGGAGGGCTCTCCGTTCCAATCGCAGGCCTTGACCGCGCTTCAACTGTCGGCTATCAATGGGCTGCTCTGGTTGAACGTGATTTTCGCCCTGGCGGCTATCTTTATTGCCACGCGTCTGGTATTGAGTGAGAATCCCTTTGGTTCCAGGTGGCCGCTGGAGGTCCAGGTGAAGCGAGGGGTAATCGCTCTGATTATTCTGGGCCTCATCGGGGCGATCTTTCAGGCCTTGATCTCGCCATTGGTATCTCAGGCAATTACCGAGATCCTTTCAACCGCCTCCTATGGCTTGTTTGGGGCTGTCTCTCTGTCTCTTGTCTGGCAGGCAGGTGGCTACATCTCGCTGATTGGCATGCTGGCGATTGCAGCAGCCGGGGTCTGGCATATCTTGCCGAAACAGCCCGCAGGTGCGCCGGGTATGTATCCGCAGCATCAGACCGGTGGGTATCCGCAGCAGCCGTATGGCTATCCTCCTTATCAAACGGGACAGCAACCGTCACAGCAGTTGTATGGCGGCTATCCTGCACCACAATATCCGACTGGTGAGTATCAGCAGGGGACGCCTTCGGGAGCATATCCGCAACAGGCGCAGGTTCAGTATCCAGGAGGCGCTCAGCAGCAGCCGTATGGCTACCCGGCACCACAGTATCCGACGAACGAGTTTCCGAAACAGCCCGCGACAGGAGAGATGCAAACACCATCGGGAGAGCAGACGATTCGGCAGGTACCGCCACAGACCCCCCACTATACAGGGGAACAGACAGTCAGACAAGCGCCCCCCGCACCTCAGCCTCCTGTTGAAGAGCAAACGGTCAGGCAGGTACCGCCACAGACGCCTCACTATACAGGAGAACAGACGGTCAGGCAGGCACCTCAGCCTTCTGCCGAAGAACAGACGCTTCGGCAGGTGCCGCAGACGCCTCCATCAGGAGAGCAGACAGTCAGACCATCTCAGCCACAGCAACCACCACAGGAAAGCTAAGTCGAGAACAAAAAAGGAGAGCAAGCCTGATATGAAGCGGGCCTGCTCTCCTTTTGTATTGTATGAGCTTAGCTTTGAGGGGCCGTCCCCTGTGAGCGGGGGATACCTGCTGAGGCCGTAGCAGCCGGTGATGTGCGGCGAGCAAGTATCTGCTTGGCGTTTTCTGCACATCGGACCTGATCCTGTTGGGCCTGATAGAAGAATTGGGCCAGTTCCTGATCTCCATCGCGCTGTGCATCTTGCGCGTAGATGGCGTATGTCTTTGCCCCTTCAAGTGCGTGATACAGCACGCTTACCAGGTCAAAGTACGTATTGCTGGTATTGGTAACTCTCTCTTCTTGAGGTCTATTCATAACTGAAAACCTCCTCTCTGCTACTTCTTGTCTGATTTCCGAACTTCTGTGTTGTATCAACATGGGTGTCACGAATCCAATAGCGGAAACGTTACGTTCTTCTCTGTGTGGTTTCTTTCCTGTGTCTGTGTTTGCGCATGGAGGAAGGAGAGGACGGCGGCATTGAAGGATCTGGATTGTTCAAACATACAGGCATGACCGGCATTGCGCAAGAGGACGAGACGCGATTCATGAATAAGGTGTTGTGCCAGCGGGGCAAAAATCGAGGGCACAAGGGTATCTTTTTCTCCCCAGATAAGAAGCGTTGGCACGCGTAGGCGTTGCATATCCTGGCGCACATTCATAGACAAGAGTTCGCGGGCGAAGCGGAGTGTTGTGCGTGGCCCTGCCCGAAGGAAATCATAGCACACAATCGGGAAGAAGGCCGGTGAAAGATGGGTCAGAAAGGCGAGCATCGGAAGGATATTCGCGCGAATGCTGGTCTGATGAAACAGCACCGAGGGCGCGACCAGCACGAGGCTTGCAACCTGCTCTGGATAGCGAGCAGCAAAGCGAATGCAGATCAGCCCACCCATAGAATGACCGATAAAGTGAGCGCGCTGAATGTGGACATGCTGCATCCACGTCTGTAGCCATTCAGTGGCTTCTGCGAGGGTGATTGCGTTAGCCTTTGCGCGCATACTACCAAATCCCGGGAGGTCGAGAATATAGACCCGGTAATGACGCGCAAGCGCTGGAATGTTGCGCCGCCACCAGAGAGAAGAGGCCGCCAGACCATGCACGAGAATAACTGGCTCTCCACTGCCTATGACCTGATAGCGAACGCGTTTTCCCTGTATTGTGATAGAGCGAGTGAAATATATCTGTCTCATAGACGCTGGTTATCGTATTGAAAGATCTCTTCTACATAGTATCTTCCAGATCTGTGAACGTGCAAGGGGGCTCTCTTCCCCGGAAAGTACTCTTCCCATTTTCAAAAAGCGGAGAAAGCGTTATAGTGAATGTAACATCCGTTTCTCCTTTGGCAGAGTTGTTTCCGGAAAGAAACTCAATGGTGTGGTAAGCAGGTGGGGAGGAGGAAAACATGTCTGTTGCTCATGCTCTACTGCGTGTTGTGCTGGTGCTTGGCTGTGTGTTGCCCGTATTTGCTGCCGGCGAGGCTCACGCGGAGACTATGACCCCCTATGAGGCCCTGGCAAGAGGCCCTTATACCATTCTGGGAAATCAGGTGCTGGATGCCAGTGGGAAGCCCTATCTCTTTCATGGTATCACGCGTTCAGGGCCAGAACTTGATTGTACAGGCAAGCAGAGCCCTTATGATCGTTCGCATCTTGCCTTGATGGGTGTCCCTGTGCCCAATGTGGCCGATATCAAAGACGGGAGATATTGGGGAGGAAATACGGTTCGGGTGCCGCTTTCTCAGAATTTCTGGCTGAAGGGCGATATGAAAATTTCGACCTGTACAGCGGCGGGGTATCGAGCATTTGTGCACCGTCTGGTTGACGATCTGACAGCACTCGGATTGAATGTCATTCTGAACCTGCACTGGTCCGGTGCGGGTGGACAGGTTGGCGGCGCAGGTGCAGAACAGCAAATGCCCGATACCGATGCGGTGCCGTTCTGGGAACAGGTGGCGCAGACCTACAAGGACTATTCCAACGTGCTTTTCGAGCTCTATGATGAGCCCGGTATCTCGTATCAGCAGGGGTCCTGCTGGAAATTCGGCTGTATGATCGTGGGGGATGAGGTCAGGGTGCATTATTGCGGCTGCTTCAAGCTCTTTTCCTACCAGGCAGTGGGGATGCAGACCTTGCTGGAAACGATTCGCAAAACGGGAGCCCGGAATCTGGTGATTGCAAATGGCACCAATGGTGGGTATAGCCTGAAGCAGCTTTCCATGTACGCGCTGGAAGGAACCAATGTCCTTTACAGCAGCCATCCCTCTAACAACGCGAGCGATAAAATGCCTTCCTTCTGGACCGACCATTTCGGCCAGTTCGCGGATCGTTATCCGTTGTTGATTACAGCATTTGGCCAGTACAATTGCAAAGCCGACTTTGTGAACATGCTTTTTGACTATCTGGATGCGCGTCAGATTGGCTGGATTGCTCGGGCCTGGTTTGTCTCCTCTACGTCTCGGAGCACTATCTGTGCCTATCCACAACTGGTAACTGATTACAATGGCACGCCATCACATGCTATGGGTGAGAGTGTCTATGAGCGTCTACGCGATTATCATGCGGATGCGCTCGTTCGCTGGAAATTGGCTGTAAGTGAGATGCGATCTTTCAAGAAAAGCACGCGCTAGAATACGTCGAGCGGGAATAAACCGTGAGCGGGTCGCTGTTTTCTCCTGTGGGCCGGCTTAAAAGGCGCCGGAAACGGAGAAAGGAAAATGGCTAATGATCGATATAAACAACCCGAAGGTACAAAAGATTCTGAACTCGAAGGCCCTGGCTCACCTTGCAACACTTGGCCCCGATGGGGCGCCGCAGTCTTCGCCGATGTGGTTCCTTTGGGATGGAGAGTATATTAAATTTACGCATACAAAAGATCGCAAGAAATACGCGAATATCAGGCGTGATCCGCGTGTCGCTATTTCAATCAATGATCTCGATAACCCATATATCCATGCAGAGTTTCGCGGTGTGGTAGAGCGGATTGAAGAAGATCCTGACGCTTCTCTCTTTAATGAGCTTGCCGAGAGGTATGGGATGCCCTGGCGCAATCCTGGAGACCCCCGCGTGGTGCTCTATGTCAGGGTGCAGCATATCACCGGACAGAATCTGAAATAGGCGTGCATAGAGGGTTGTGAGCCTGCGAATGAGTATATTGAGGGGAAAAAAAGAAAGGGGCTTGACAGCCTCCTATCACTCATGGTATAAGTAACACTAACAAAAGCGAATAGTGAAAAGCGATGAAGGGACGAGTAACAGGAAACGTTCCATTCCAGAGAGCGGGCGGCTGGTGGAAAGCCCACATGTGAAGATCCTGTGAAAAAGACCCGGAAGCCGCGAGAAGAAATCACTGGCCGGCTTGGTGAAAATAATGGAGTGAGCCGCCGTGAGAGTAGACCTCGCCGGATGCCCCCGTGATTGGGCATATGAGCGACCTGTAAGGTAGCCCACAGAGGTTGTTGCCGAGAGGCAACAGCGAAAGAAGGTGGTACCACGGGGAGCCGTTTACTGAAAGAAAGTAATCGCTCTTCGTCCTTCCTTGAAGAAGGATGAAGGGCGTTTTTGTTTGGCAAAAAACGTTTGTTCGTCCTGCAATAAGGACAGGCAATGACGGGACGAGTAACGGACCACCTGTTGCAGACAGAGAGCGGGCACAATGGCTGAGAAGCCCGTATGCCAGAGACCGTGAAAAAGACCCGGAAGCCGCGAGAAGAAATCACTGGCTTGATGAAGATGGTATACGTTCCAGTGAGAGTAGACCTCGCCGGACGCCTCCGTTATCGGGCATGAGCGACCTGTAAGGTAGCCCACAGAGGTTGTTGCCGAGAGGCAACAGCGAAAGAAGGTGGTACCACGGGGAGCCGTTTACTGAAAGAAAGTAATCGCTCTTCGTCCTTCCTTGAAGAAGGATGAAGGGCGTTTTTATTTGCTCTTGCACAAGGTTTTGATTTGAAGGAGGACTCACTATCATGGCACAATGCCCGGAATGCGCAGCAGATATCACACTGGAAAGCAATGCAATGGTTGGCGAGATTATCTATTGCCCCGATTGCAATGCAGAACTTGAGATTTTGAATGTTGAGCAACCCGAAGTAGGTCTTGCACCCCAGGTTGAGGAAGACTGGGGGGAGTAAGAGGCGCAGAGACGCCTTTCGGAAGGAGTGGTAACGATGCGGCTGGCGATTGTGACATCTCGTATCCGTGTAGAAGAAAAGTTGCTGATTGAAGCGCTGCGCAAGCGCTCGATTGACTTTGAGATTATCGATGATGGAGCGCTGTTGCTGGACCTGGCCCGACCTGATGAGCGGCTTCGCGCTTTTGATGCCGTCTTTTGTCGGAGTGTCAGCCAATCACGCGGGCTGGCTGTGGCCCATGTACTGGAAAGTTGGGGTATCCCCGTCTTTAATAGCGCTGCTGTCACAACGACTTGCAATGATAAATTGCTAACGACCTTAGCTCTTCTACGTGCCGGAGTGCCGACGCCTCGAACAATGCTCGCCTTCGAGGCAGAGACCGCACTACAGGGAATCGAGACGATCGGTTATCCTGTTGTGTTAAAGCCCGTGACAGGTTCATGGGGGCGTTTGCTCGCTCGGGTAAATGATCGAGATGCGGCGGAAGCGGTGCTTGAACATCAGGAGACCCTCGGCGGGTATCAGCACCACATTCGCTACATGCAAGAACATGTCGCCAAGCCACAACGTGACATTCGGGCCTTCGTGGTAGGTGAGCGCACGATCTGCGCGATTTACCGTAACAGTGAGCACTGGGTAACGAACACGGCCCGTGGCGCTGTCACCACCAATTGTCCGGTAACACCAGAACTCGACGCGCTCTGTATGCAGGCAGCGCAGGCCGTTGGTGGTGGGATTCTGGCCGTTGACCTCTTTGAAGACCAGGAGCGTGGTTTGCTGGTCAACGAGATTAATGCCACGATGGAGTTTCGGAATAGCATCGTTCCGACCGGTGTCAACATTCCTGACGAAATTATTGATTATATCTTCGCTCGTGTCCGTGGGGAGGTACTTCGATGAGTCGCATTCGAGCCGCAATTGTTGGTGGATCGGGTTATACTGGCGGCGAACTGGCCCGCCTCCTGCTCTTCCATCCAGAGGTAGAGATCACACAGGTAGCTTCGGGAAGCCGAGCAGGTCAGTTTCTGCACAGCGTTCATCCCAACCTGCGTAAGCTGACCGGGATTCGCTTCTGCCGCCCCGAAGACCTGATGCCGTGTGATGTTCTGTTTCTTTGTCTGCCACATGGCGCTTCTGCTGGCATGATGGAGCATTACAGAACGCTGGCTCCTCGGGTGATCGATCTCTCTGCGGATTTCCGGCTTCGCTCGTCAACCCTCTACCAGCGCTGGTATGGCGGGGAGCATCCGGCGACGCATTTGCTTGGAGAGGCCGTCTATGGCTTACCCGAATTGCATCGCGCTGAGCTGTCTGAGGCAACGCTGGTGAGCGGAACCGGCTGTATGGCAACAGCTTCTATTCTGGGGCTGGCTCCCTTGTATCGGGCGGGGCTGGTCAATGAGCAGATGCCACTGGTTGTAGAAGCAAAGATCGGCTCCTCGGCAGCGGGAGCGGCCCCCGGAGCCAGCAGCCACCACCCGGATCGAAGCGGAGCGGTTCGTTCATTTCAGCCGACAGGCCATCGCCATAGCGCCGAGCTGATCCAGGAGCTAGGTGTGCTGCGCGGACAGCCAGACGGTCTGACCCAGTCGGTGGCCTTCTCAGCGACGGCCGTTGAACTGGTGCGCGGTATTCTGGTCACGGCCCATGTATTTCTGAATGAGCAGATTGATGAGAAGGTGCTGTGGCGTGTCTACCGTGAAGCCTATGGCCGCGAACCGTTCATCCGCATTGTAAAGGAGCGGAGCGGCGTCTACCGCTATCCAGAGCCGAAGATTCTGGCCGGAAGTAATTTCTGTGATATTGGTTTTGAACTGGATGCGGCACAGCGTCGGGTTGTGGTGATGGCCGCGCTGGATAACCTGATGAAGGGCGCAGCAGGCAATGCTGTACAGGCAATGAATTGTATGTTTGGTCTGGATGAGACGGCGGGGCTTTTGTTTCCCGGCCTGCATCCCGTGTAGGAAAGGAGGAGCACAGTGACGCTCGTTGTGAAGATTGGCGGCGCGGCAGGTGTCGCAACCGAAAACTACATTCGTGAGATCGCGCAACTGGTCGCGGAGGGTGAGCGCGTGGTCCTTCTGCATGGAGGCTCTGACCTGACCAATATGCTGTCACAGCAACTTGGTCATGAGGTGCGTACGATTACCACACCGGGAGGCATGACCAGCCGCTATACCGATAGCGAGACCCTGCGCATCTTTTCGATGGCTGTTGCCGGTCAGATCAATACGGATCTGGTGGCGGCCCTACAGCGGCAGGGAGTCAACGCGCTTGGACTGGCCGGCGTCGATGGGAGGCTGTTAGTGGCGCGGCGCAAGAGCGCGGTTCGCTCGCTCCGCCCTGATGGACGTGTGCAGATCATTCGCGATGACTATACGGGACAGATTGAACAGGTGAATGCCACATTGCTGCGTACCCTGCTGGATGCGGGCTACGTTCCGGTGATTGCGCCGCTGGCTTTGAGCTATGAGGGGGAACGTCTGAATGTTGATGGCGACAGAGCGGCGGCGGCGGTCGCGGGGGCTCTGGAAGCGGATGCACTGGCGATTATGACCAATGTTCCCGGGCTGTTGGAGAATCCTGAGGATCACGCGTCGTTGATCCGTTCTATTCCGGCTGATCGGTTGGATGCATATATGCAATACGCTCGTGGGCGGATGCGTAAGAAATTGTTGGGCGCTCAGGAGGCCTTGCAGCGCGGGGTCAACCGGGTTTGTATTGGCAACGATTCGTTACGTGCGCTGTTGCTTGGAGCGGGAACCATGATTGAAAACATACATGTCGCAGTAGGAGGAACACAGCTATGACACCAAATATCGAGATAATTGAGCGTGAGAGTCGGTTTACCAGCGGCGTGTATGGGAAACGTCAGGTTGCGATTGTGCGCGGCAGTGGTGCATTGCTCTGGGACGCAGACGGACGCGAGTATATCGACTGTGCTTCGGGTATGGGCGTTGCCAGCATCGGACATGGTCGTAGTGAGATCGCTGCTGCGCTGGCTGCACAGGCGCAACGGGTGATCACCTGCCCGGAGATCTTTTATAATGATGTCCGTGCACAATTGCTTGAACGGCTGGCCCGGATTACTCCGGCTGGATTGGAGCGCTTTTTCCTCTGCAATAGTGGAACCGAGGCCGTCGAAGGAGCCTTCAAATTCGCGCGTCTGGCAACCGGACGTACTGGTTTTGTGGCGGCCCTGCGCGGCTTTCACGGACGCACAATGGGAGCGCTGGCTGCAACCTGGGAGCGCCACTACCGTGAGCCATTTGCGCCATTGATGCCGGGAGTTACACATGTGCGGTATAACGATCTTGGGGCGATGGATCGTGCGATTACCGAGGAGACGGCAGCCGTTATTCTTGAGCTGGTGCAGGGTGAGGGAGGCGTACATATCGCGACACCTGAATATGTCGCCGGTGTTGCGCGTTTGTGCCGCGAGCGTGGTGCACTGCTGATCGTCGATGAAATTCAGACCGGGTTCGGGCGAACGGGACGGCTCTTTGCCTGTGAGCACTACGACCTTCAGCCGGATATCCTGTGTCTGGCGAAAGCGCTTGGCGGTGGTGTGCCAATGGGCGTTATTGCACTTGGAACGCGCGTGATCGAGAGTGGACGTATTGGCAAGGGCGTTCATGGAAGCACCTTCGGGGGGAATCCTCTTGCCTGTGCCGCTGCTCTCACAACACTGGACATTCTCGAACGTGAACACTTGCCGCAACATGCCGAGCAGCTTGGTGCTCATGCTGTTGACCGCCTGAGCTCTCTGCGCTCTCCGCTTATTCGTCAGGTGCGAGGGCGTGGTCTGCTGATCGGAATCGAGTTGACGCGCAAAGCTCAGCCCTATCTGGAGATGCTCTGTGAGCGAGGCATCCTTGCGCTGCCTGCGGGCCCGAACGTCATCCGCCTCTTGCCTCCTCTGGTTATCGAGGAAGCGCAATTGAACCATGTGATCGATGTGCTGGCCGAGGTGCTTGGTGCTACGACAGAGCCGGTACAGCCGGCAGAACAGCCTGTCTCCGAAGCGCCGGAAGTGGCATTGCTACAACAGATGTTGATGATCCCCAGTCTTTCCCGGCAAGAAGGACGTCTGGCGCATTTCCTGGCAGAGCAGGCACGAGTGATGGGATTACATGCCTCGGTTGATGAAGCTGGAAACTTCGTCGCCTGTACCCATGCTGAACCTGGTGAGATCCAGCCTGTAGTGCTGCTCGGGCATATGGACACAGTACCGGGCAATATCCCAGTACGGCTTGAAGATGGGGTTCTCTATGGCCGAGGTGCTGTTGATGCGAAGGGACCACTGGCGGCGTTTGTAGTTGCGACTGCGAGAGCGCATCAGCGTGGTGAGCTCTCCCGCCCGGTCGTGGTCATTGGAGCGGTTGAGGAAGAGGCCGCGACGTCTCGAGGCGCGCGAGCAGTGGTACAGCGCTATCAGCCTGCCGCCTGCATTATTGGTGAGCCAAGCGGTAGCGCAGCAGTAACGATCGGGTATAAGGGGCGTCTCCTGCTGGATTGCTGTGTAGAGTGTGATCTGAGCCATAGTGCTGGACCACAGAGCAGCAGCAGTGAGCGGGCGGCCGCTTTCTGGGAGCGAGTTCGACAGCATGCCGAAGCCTGGAACGCCGAGCACGCTGGAGCTTCTGCCTTTGCCGCGCTGATGCCCTCATTGCGCAGTATCAGCAGCGAGAGTGATGGCCTGATCGATCGCACCCGCTTTATGATTGGGTACCGTTTACCGCCCGAATTTGACATCACAGGCTTGAGACGCCAACTGGTGCAATGGGCCTGCGAGGCCGATATTCACCTGAGCTTCTCGGGAGAGGAAGCTGCCTTCCGCAGCACGCGCACTACACCCCTTGCACGAGCCTTTATTGCTGCGCTACGAGCTACCGGACAAGCACCGTCGTTTAAATACAAAACCGGCACGTCAGATATGAATGTTGTGGGCCCGGTCTGGGGACAGAACATTGTCGCATATGGGCCCGGGGACTCTCGGCTCGATCATACACCACAGGAGCATATTCGCATTGCAGAGTATCAGCATGCTATCAGGGTACTTGAGCTGGTCTTACAAGAGATCGCAGGGGGAAGGGAAGCAGAGAGATGAGAACGCTACATGTACTGGATACGACATTGAGAGAGGGTGAGCAATTAACCGGCGCCTATTTTACGCTGGAGCAACGGGTGCAGATTGCTCGCCTGCTGGATGCGGTCGGAGTTTCATTTATCGAAGTGCCTTCACCAATTGCGTCGGCGGAGACACGCCGAGCTGTGCAGGAGATTTGTGGACTCCAACTTCGGGCGCGGGTTGTTGCGCATGTGCGTTGCGCTGAGGCCGATGTACAGGCCGCCTTAGAGACCGGTGTTGATGGGCTAAATCTCTTCTATGGCACCTCACCGGAACTGCGCTCGTTCAGTCACGGGAAGCGTATCGAGCAGATTATCTCGGATGCGGTGCCGTTGATCCGTCAGATCAGAGCAGCGGGGCGTTACGTGCGCTTCTCTGCCGAGGATGCGTTTCGCAGCGATCTGGTAGATCTGCTCACTACCTTTGACGCGGTTGTGGAGGCGGGCGCACAGCGGATTGGTCTCCCTGATACCGTCGGTGTGGCCACGCCGCGCCAGGTGGAAAGTCTGGTGCGTCTCTGTGCGGAACGCTATCCGGGCGTCGGGATCGAGTTTCATGGCCATAACGATACGGGCTGTGCGGTGGCAAACACGGTTGCCGCCTTTGAAGGGGGCGCTGACTGCCTCGATGTGACAGTGCTGGGAATCGGAGAGCGCAACGGGATTGCCTCGCTCAGCGGGCTGATTGCTCAGTTGTATATCCATTATCCTGAGCGGCTGGCAACCTATGATCTGACCCGTCTGCCGGAAGTGGATCGCTATGTTGCGGAGTGCCTGCATCTCTCGATCCCGTTCAACAATCCGATTACAGCGCCCGGGGCCTTTACTCATCGGGCTGGAATTCATACAAAGGCCGTCTTACGTAATCCGCGTGCCTATGAGATTTTGGACCCGCAGGACTTTGGCCTTGCCCGCAACGTGGAAGTCGGGTCTCGTTACACCGGGCGCTATGCAGTCGGGCATCGCGCTGCGGCTCTGGGCATTGAATTGAACGCCGATGAAATTGTGCACCTGACGCAGGCGCTGAAAGAGCGGGCGGATACAGGTGCAATGAGTCAAGATGAAGTCGATACATTTATTCTCAACTGGTATCAAGAGAAAGGAAATCTCGTATGGGAACGCTAGCCGAAGAGATTTTTAGCTATAAGCTCGGGCGCCCTGTAACGCAGGGTGAGACTGTGGTTGTTGAAGTCGATCATGTAATGAGCCATGACACTACATCGCCGCTTGCCATTCAGGCTTTCCGCAAGCTGACTGAGAATGGCCGGGTGTTTAACGCTCAGCGCGCGCATATTGTGTTTGACCATATCATTCCGGCTGCAACGGTCGCAGCAGCTACCTTACAACGGGATGTACGCTCGTTTGCTCGTGAACAGCAAATCGAGGTCCTGCAAGAGGGCATCTGTCATCAGGTGATGCCGGAAAAGGGCTTTGTAACCCCCGGTTCGGTAATTGTGGGCGCTGATAGTCATACCTGCACCTACGGAGCGCTTGGAGCGTTTGCGACAGGGATGGGGTCTACTGACATCGGTGTGGCCTACGCGACGGGACGAACGTGGTTCCGGGTTCCTTCTACCATCAACATTCATCTGACCGGTGAACTCCCGTTCGGTGTATACGCGAAAGATGTCACATTAGAGATGGTGCGCCGCGTTGGCGTCGATGGCGCGAACTATCGCGCTGTTGAGTATACCGGTGATCTGGTGCGTCGCTTCTCAATCAGTGAGCGCTTTACCTTCTGTAATATGGCAATCGAGATGGGTGGAAAGGCCGGCCTGGTTGCCCCGGATGAGAAGACTGTGGAATGGCTGCGCGGACGTACTGATAAAGAGTACCCGATGCTTGCACCCCACAATCCGCAGTATGAGCGTGTTGTTGAGATCGATGCTTCGACGCTGTCTCCGTTGATTGCCTGCCCGCCTGATGTGAATAACGTGGTTCCGGTTCAGGAAGTCGAGCATATCAAAATTGATCAGGTCTTCCTGGGGACCTGCACCAATGGCCGCCTCGACGATCTCGCGATCGCCGCCAGCATCCTGCGTGGCAAGCGGATCCATCCTGATATTCGTATGGTGGTCATCCCGGCCTCTCGTGAGATCTATCTTGAGGCGATGCGCCTCGGCTATCTTGAGACATTTGTTCAGGCAGGTGCTTCGGTTGGCACGCCGGGCTGCGGTCCCTGTATCGGGCGTCACTATGGTGTGCTTGGCCCCGGAGAGCGTGCCCTGACCACAATGAATCGAAACTTTACCGGACGCATGGGTGACCCGACCGCTGAAATTTATCTGGGGAGCCCGGCAACCGTTGCCGCGACCGCTCTGACCGGACATATCACCGATCCCCGCGAATTTCTGGCTGGTGCAGTACGAGAAAGGAACGAACAGGAATGAGCCGTATCTGGAAGCTTGGAGACAATATCAATACTGATGTGATTATTCCCGGACGCTACAACGTCACGACTGATCGAACACAATTGGCGAAACACTGCCTCTGTGAGATCTTGCCTCAATTCGCGCAGGAGGTACAGCCGGGTGATGTCGTGATGGCAGGACACAACTTCGGCTGCGGCTCATCTCGCGAACATGCTCCGGCTGCTATTCAGGCGAACGGGGTAAAGGTGGTAATCGCACGAAGCTTTGCCCGTATCTTCTATCGCAATGCTGTAAATATTGGTCTGCCGGTACTGGTATGTGAGGAGGCCGTGCTTGCCAGCGACGACGGACAGGAAATAGATGTCGATCTGGAGACTGGTCAGATCCGTAATCTGACAACGGGACAGGTATTCCAGGCGCAGCCGCTTGACCCCTTTGTCGCACGAATTGTTGAGGCCGGTGGAATCATCAATTACATTAAAAGGGAAGGCACCCTGCGATGAAGCCTCTGACTGTTTGTGTGATTCCGGGTGATGATGCCGCGCCTGAAGTGGTGCGTCCGACGGTTGAGGTGTTGCGGGCACTGGCCCCTGATATTCGCTTTGTGGAAGCGATCAGCGGGCGTGAGGCCCAGGTGCTGCATGGTGATCCGTTCCCGGCCCAGACCCGTGAGGCCATTGATGCGGCTGACTGCACGCTCTTTGGCGCGAGTGGTGGCCCAAGTCGCCCTGTCCTCTGGTATTTGCGTTGGGGCAAGCAGACCGCCGTCAATATTCGTCCAGTGCGCTGGTATCCCGGCTATCAGAGCCCGATGGCGCATCCAGAACGCATTGATTATGTGATTGTGCGCGAAAATCTGGAAGGGATGTATCCACCACGTGAAGGGGCGCTTTCCGAATTGTCTGCCCTTGCCAGTAGTTCAAGCTGGTGGCAGCCACCGATAGAGGGACAGCAGGGAACCTATGCCGTGCGTGTTTGCACTGATGAGCAGTCACAGCGGGTCGCTGATGCTGCCTGCCAGCTCGCCCTCAAGCGGAAAGAGGCTGGTTATCCCGGACGGGTTACGCTCGGCGCAAAGTACTCGATCCTGCCGAAAACGGATGGCCGTTTCCGTGAGATTGTGCGGGAGACAGTGGCGCGGTATCCCGAGTTACAGTATCAGGAGTTTCTGGTTGATGATCTGGCACGCCGTCTGATTGCGGTGCCGGAGACGCTGGACGTTGTCGTGCTGAACAACGAACATGGCGACATTCTGGCAGATGCGGCAAGCGGTACAATCGGCGGACTGGGGCTGGCTCCCAGTGCCTGTTATGGTGATTCCTATGCCTACTTTGAACCGGTCCACGGGTCTGCGCCTGATCTGGCTGGAAAGAATGTGATCAATCCCACGGCAATGCTGCTTTCAGGCGCAATGTTGCTTGAGCGGTATGGCTATGCCCGGCAGGCAGAAGTGCTCCGAGCGGCGCTGGCGCAGATCTATCAGGAGGGCCGAGTGTTGACCGTCGATCAAGGAGGATCTGCCAGTACCACAGATTTTGTGGAAGCCGTTCAACTGGCACTTGCACAACTCACTGTTTAGCTTTTCCTTGTATCGGGAGGGACGGTGTCGCGTTTCAGACGTGGCACCGTCTTTTTTTATAAGATATTGACCGGAGACGCGAAAAACACGATAATGAGAAAGCGACTTGACGGGTATGCTGTCCTTTACATGTGGGAGCAGAAATACCTCTGTCACGAAATTGATAATTTTGCGTTCTCTTTTATAGAGAGTTATAGAGAGCGGATCTAAAAGCGGGGAATTCACAGGAAGTCCACGGCTTTCAAGCCGGGGAGGAATGGGTCTGTTGCAACGGAGGTAGAAGCGTGTCAAAGAGAGAGCTGCAGAGGCTTCCTCTCAAAAATGACACTTTCTTCAAAATTCTTGACACGCTTTTTCTCGGATAGTACCATCAATTACGTGCAGCAAGATCCAGTCGCGCATTGAACTGATACACGCATCGAACGGAGAACGCTTCTGCCCGGCAGGACCGGACGAGAACGGGGTACGTGTCACTTGTCCCTGATGTGTCGAACAAGGAAGCCAATGCAGAGCGCCTGCAACGGTGCTCTGAGTGGCAGTGGAGTTCAGACACAAGCCTCCTGCTTTCGCGGGAGGTGATTGACGTTTGCTGAAAGCTGATTTCGGCGGCTGATGCGTGGAAGCGCAGCCTTCAGTGAGTGAGCACGCTATGAGAAACGCTGCAAAAGAGAGAGATGGGGGGTGGAGGGTTTATATCTAAAGAGGATGATACAATGTTGGCGAAACGTGGCTTTGTGCCTGTTGTCGGGCTGATAGATGATGATCGAGTGCGTGTTTTTCGCTCATCTTTCAGCAAGGATGGAGAGACGGAGAATCTCTTTGTCTATGGTTTTGTATTGTTGACCGAGCGCTATGTGGTGATATGTGATACCTTGCTTGGTCCTGAGGACATGGAAACGGAGCTTGAGCAGGTGCGCGAGTATTTGCGCGGACGACGCCTGTTGATTATCAACAGCCATGCGGACTGGGATCACACCTGGGGCAATGGTTATTTTCGTGGTACTTTCCTTGCCCCGGTTATCGCTCACGAGCGCTGTCGGGAGCGTATGCTTTCTGCCGAAGCTCAGGAGGCTTTGCGGGAATATCAGCAGCAGTTTGCTTGTTTCCATAACGTAGAGCTTGTCCCGCCGACGCTGACATTTTCCGATCGTATGACGATCAACTGTGACGATATGACGCTGGAACTGTTCCACGCGCCGGGACATCAGCCCGATCATATCGCGGTCTGGATTCCAGAGATACGCCTGCTGCTGGCCTTTGATGCCGTGGAAGATCCGTTCCCTTCGCTGGCGGATGCCGAGAGTGTACCTGTGATGTTTGCCACGCTAGAACGTTTACAGGCTTTGCAGCCCGCTCATATGCTCTGCTGTCATGGCGAGAAGAATGATCCGGCACTGATTACGCGCAATCTCGCCTATTTTCAGGAGTTGGAGCGACGCTGTCAACAGGTTTTGGCACAACAGCAAGTTGATGAACAGACTCTGGAAGATGCGGTCCGCTCCGTTCACTTTCCTTATGAAGAGGCGATTGCTGGCGGGAGTGAACAGATATCGCATGGCTATTACAACGAGGCTCATACGCGAAACATTCGCTTGATGGTACAGTATTTGATGGGGCAGAAGAAGCAAACGGATTAAGCTGCGATCTCGGCGCGAGCAATGAGATGCTGCTGTATAGCGAGAATCTCCCATTGGTCGCGGGCATTGCACTGAAGCGTTCCAGTCCAGATGTAGACCGCGCGATATGTCCGTCCATTGGTGAGCACTTCAGTGGCCGTCAGTGTAATTTCAATAGTAACTTGCCTCGGTGACTGGTAGCTTGTGTTGTTGATCTCATAATGTTGGTCGCGGGTGGAGGTAAAGCCGCGTATGAAATCGTCCAGCGGGTGATCTTTCTGATAGACAGGGCTGAGACAGTGATAGGCAGCCTGATAGTTGTGTTGCTGAAGACTGTCAAAGTATGTAGCGATGACGGCGTGCGCGGGGTGAGATGTTGTCTTTGCTGAGACGGCAGCGATAAGCGAGAGGAAGGCTATACCACTACACAGACCGAGGAGCAGGAGTAGCCAGAGAAGGAGAAAGCCTGTATGTCGTCTTTTGCGACGACGGGGCGGCATAGGGGGGGCCGGCTCTGTGGAGCGCGGAGCAGATCGCCTCTTCTGATCTGGAGGTTTTCGCGATGTGTTCTGTAGCGCGGAGGAAACGGGCTTCCGGTGTGCAGGCTTATAATGATACAGCGAACGATACACTGTGTATTGATCGTCAGGGGCCACAAAAAGAGCTCGCAAGTCCTGTGCCAGATGTCGTGCTGATTGATAGCGCCTGTGTGGCTGATATGCGGTTGCCTTCCAGATAATCATGTCAATGGCGGCGGGGAGCTCTGGTCGCTGTTGTGAGAGCGAAGGCAGTGGTTGTGGGTTTACCGCCTGAAATGGAGGATGCTGCTTGCGGGGAATCTGTCCACCTAGCAGCTCATAGAGCAGGATGCCTAGAGCATAGATGTCGACGGTATGATCGATGTCACGTGTCATGAACATTTCAGGGGCCATGTAGGCGGGTGTTCCCAGAACGATATTGCTGCTGGTCAGAGTTGGCTACTCTCCCCAGAGTGAGGAGCTTTGCAGGCGAGCAATGCCAAAGTCAGCCAGAACCAGCGTATCAGGAGTGAGGAGAAGCAAGTTCCCGGGCTTCAGATCGCGATGGATAACATCCCTCTGGTGCGCGTAGTCGAGCGCCGAGCAGGCTGCAAGGATATAGCGGATGGCGCGATAGAATGGAGGGGGACCGGAACGCGCAAGCATATCTTCCAAGCTACCTTCTCGCGCATAGGGCATAACCAGATATGGATAGGGTTGCGTCCCATAACTGTAGATCGGAATAATATGACGGTGTGAGAGGCGTGAAATGATGTGCACCTCTCGCCAGAAACGGGCGTGGAAGATCTCATAGCTTTCCCAGGTGGAGCGGGGATACAGAACCTTCACTGCAACAAAGCGATTTGGATGTTGTTGTCTGCCGAGATACACGGTACTCGTGCCACCCTGACCAAGAATACGAGTCAAACGACAGTTTCCTAGCGTTGTATTAAGTAGTTCGTGGCTATCCAGCATAGTGATATCCTCTCTGTTGAGGAGCGATTCTTCCTTTAAATGTGAAACGTGCGAGAATAAAGCTTTCCTGTTTCGATCAGTGTTCTATCACTGTTTCTATCAATATAGACGTATGAAAAGCGATATTCTCTAAAAACTGAAGTGATACCTCTTATTTCGAGTAGGACGAGTGCATCATTCACCGCATAGAGGGCGGTAAAGGGGGGAAAAGATGCTACTGGGTGTTTTTTCAGACGTGCATGACAATCTCGATAAGTTGCGGAAGCTGCTGGATCTGTATCAGCAGCGCGGTATTTCAACGCTGATTTTCTGTGGTGATTTCTGTTCTCCTGTGCCGGCGCGTATCATGGGCGCTTCGGGTTTGGAGATTCATTGTGTGTTCGGGAATGGCGATGGAGATCGCTTTACCATGCTGCAACTTGCGCACGAAGGCTTTTCCAATCTTCAGTTACACGGTGAGTATGCCGAACTGGAATTTGCGGGAGCGAAAATCGCGGTCACGCATTATCCGTTCTATGGAAAGGCGCTGGCCCGTACCGGCGATTATCAGGCCGTCTTTTGTGGACATACGCATCAGCTCCATGAGGAGCGTATTGGTGAGTGTCTCTGGTTGAATCCGGGGGATGTGCTCGGGCTTCAGGGCAGGTCGACCTGTGCCATTTACGATACGGAGACCAATCAAGCAGAGATCCTTGAGTTGTAAGGGGTTGGGCCCGATTGTATTGACCTGTCCAATAAGATAGCGGCCAGTGCGGGTTTGGAGAAGCGGATAGCCTAAAATTCTTTAAGGAATTTCTAAACCCTTTTTCATATTCCCTTTACATTGGCTGGCTATAATGAGTAGTGGAAAGTACGTGAACATATTTGTTACACCCAAAGGAGGAAGGAAACGGTATGAGTATCCAGGTATTACCGCAGGAAGA
Source organism: Thermosporothrix sp. COM3 (assembly GCF_059696735.1). NCBI lineage: Bacteria > Bacillati > Chloroflexota > Ktedonobacteria > Ktedonobacterales > Thermosporotrichaceae > Thermosporothrix > Thermosporothrix sp. COM3. The sequence goes on from NZ_AP019376.1 coordinate 6,367,704, forward strand.
CTTCTTTATTTTTGTCCCCGACCATAAGACGGTAGCACGACCTGCTCTCATGCCAGGCGTGGAGGGGAGTGTCCAGGGCAAAGATGACGAAAATGTATTGCCCGCATCTGATTGCGTGAATTGGATAGAGATTCCACTGGATAAATCCCTGATTGTCTATGCGCATATGTGGGAGAAAGAAGAAGCTTAAACGGGATATTCGTATATGCCAACACAGTTAAGCAGATGATGAGCTTATTCGTTGTCGGGAAACAAAGCAGTTTCAAGACTTCGGATAGGCCCTTTTTTTATGGCCGCGCTCTGAATTTCTTCCCCTTTGTGCCACCTGTGACCTTCCTCGCTCGTAGGTTCGTAATAGGAAAGACGGTAGATGTACGCCATTTTCCTGCCAGCGCTCTTCATGAAAGTGCTATGATATACAGCATGAGGAGAGCACCGGGCAGTCGTGGAAGATGGCTGAGACTGCCCGGAACGATATTGAAAATGTTGCATATTCTCAATTGTAGATAGAATGTAAAGGATGATGTGTGATGAGCCAGATCATTGTTTCCAGCGAACGTGTCTATAATGCCCGTCCCGAGGACATCTACGAAGTATTGACTGATTACAAAACAAAACGACCGCTGATTTTGCCTCCCAACTATGAAGATTATAAGGTAGTAGAAGGCGGCAAGGGTGAAGGAACAGTGGTCGATTATCGGTTCCATGCGGCTCAGCGGGAGCGATCCTATCACATCAGCGTCAATGAGGTGGTCAAAGGGAAAGTGTTGCAGGAAAAGGACGCGAACTCTTCGTTTGTCACCACATGGACGCTGACACCGGAAGGTGAGGGTGCTCAGACCCGGGTGAGTGTTGCCAGTGAGTGGCAGGGAGGCGAAGGCGTTGGTGGTTTCTTTGAACGCACATTCGCACCGCTTGGGCTGCGTCGTGTCTATGGCCAGATGCTCGATATGCTCGGGTATGTCGTGCAGAAGGATGGAACAACCTGTGCAGTGCCGCCACGCAAGAATATGTACACCGGTGTGGCGATCGCGGCTGTGGCTGCTATCGCTGTCATTGCGCTGCTGCGGAAGCGAAGCAAGTAATCCTGACAAAAGCGAGAAGGAGCTATACCGAAAACGGTATAGCTCCTTCTTTTTTTGAGGTCTGAGTGGAAAAAGGCGCGTTATTGTGTGATCGCGCCATCGGAAGCGGATGTCACCAGCTTGGCATATTTGGCAATAACAGTCCCTGCTTTGTATTTCGGCTCAGGAGCCTTCCACCGGCTCAGGCGCTCCGCAATCTCTTCATCGGTCAAATCGATAGAGAGGAGATTTTTATCCGCATCGATCGTGATCATGTCGCCATCCTGAACGATAGCAATCGGGCCGCCGACCTGCGCTTCGGGGGCCACGTGACCGACCACCATACCATGTGTGCCGCCAGAGAAGCGGCCATCTGTGATCAGGCCGACTGTCTCACCGTAGCCCTGACCGACCAGCGCTGCGGTCACTGCCAGCATTTCACGCATACCCGGTCCACCCTTCGGGCCCTCATAGCGAATGACCACAACATCGCCATGTGTGATCTTATGGTTCATAATTGCGTCGAAGGTCTCCTGTTCTGAGTTAAAGACCTTTGCCGGGCCGCGATGGCTGGTGACCTTCAGGCCTGCAATCTTACAGACTGCACCCTCAGGAGCCAGATTTCCTTTGAGGATGACCAGGGGACCGCTGGGATGTAGCGGCTTGTCAAGCGGCATAATAATATTCTGATCCTCGGCCATATCGGGGGCGTTTTCCAGATTCTCAGCCAGCGTCTTGCCGGTCACGGTCATTGTGTCACCGTGCAGGAAGCCTGCTTTGAGCAGGAATTTCATAACGGCCTGTGTGCCACCGATGCGGTCGAGATCAGCCATTACATAGCGGCCACCGGGTTTGAGGTCTGCCAGATGCGGCACCTTCTGACCGATACGGGTGAAATCATCAATGGTCAGGGGAATATCCATCTGACGGGCAATCGCGATCAGGTGCAGAACCGCGTTTGTGGAGCCACCAAGTGCCATAACGAGGGTAATGGCGTTCTCAAAGGACTCCTTTGTCATGATCTTGCGCGGGGTAAGCTGCTTCTCTATCAGCCGAATAACAGCCTGTCCGGCCTCATAGCAGTCATTGGATTTGCGTGCCGTTACAGCGGGCATTGAGGAACTGCCGGGGAGGCTCATACCGAGCGCTTCAATAGCCGAGGCCATCGTGTTTGCAGTATACATGCCGCCGCAGGAGCCTGCTCCAGGGATAGCGCTGCACTCGATTTCATGCAACTGCTCGCGTGAGATCTTGCCTGCGCTGTACTGACCAACAGCCTCAAATACGCTGACAATATCGACATCGTGTCCACGGCAGGTACCCGGAAGAATGGTTCCGCCATATACGAAAATACTGGGAATATCGAGGCGCGCAAGGGCCATAAGACAACCGGGCATGTTTTTATCACAGCCGCCAATCGCCACAACGCCATCAAAGCGTTGCGCATTGCTGGCTAGCTCGATTGAGTCGGCAATTACCTCGCGGCTTGGGAGTGAGAAGTGCATACCCTCGGTTCCCATTGAAATACCATCGCTGACAGTGACGGTGCCAAAGATCTGGGGAGCACCTCCGCCAACGCGGACGCCTTCTTTGACTTTTTCTGCAAGGCGATTGATATGGGAGTTACAGGGTGTGATCTCGGCCCACGTGCTGGCGATGCCGATGAGTGGTTTCTGGAAATCTTCATCGGTCATGCCGACGGCGCGAAGCATGGCTCGGTTAGCGGCACGGGCAGCGCCTTCTGTGATTTCCCTGCTGCGGCTGTTGAGCGGGGTAGAGTGCTCGTGTTCTGACATGATGGCACGCTTCCTTTCACTAAGCGTTGTTGGGTGTGTGCCGGGTTTTTCGCCCGCCGACACTGGCAGAAGACGGCCACCGAATGCGGTGTGGTCGTGAAAGCAAACAGGCACACGTGACTAACTGGGTTAAGCCTGAAAAAATCGGAATGAAAAAGTGCTATGGCGTGATATGAGCAGGATTTTTCTCTTGCTGTCTGGCTCAATATCACGCCTTCTGGGATTTCTCATCATTATACAGCAATCTTCTTATTTTGCAAACGAAGACTGCCTGCATCATCAGCCACAATCTTTGCTGATTTCCGAAGAGGAAAGAGCCTGCGCCTCACCCTGCTGCTTGATTAGATTCTGCTTCATGCGTGAGGTCTCAGCAAGCTTGAGTAGTGTTTGTCGATAATCAGCCGGAAAAGTATTGCTTGTAAAGACAGAGAGTGCCCTGCGATAGTGCAGCGCCGCCTGTTCCAGATTGGAAATGCGGTCTCCTCGTGGGCGGAGAAAATGAATATCCGCTATATGGCGAAGCACTGCTGCATGCTCGACCAGATAAGTATCTGGTGTATACACACTGAGCGCCTCTTCATAGCAGACGAGCGCATATTGCAAATTCTTGTCACGCTTCTCATGGTTTCGCTCCGGGTATTCCTCTTTCAGGGCGGCAAGGCGCGAGTGGAGCAGGCCCCACTCATAGGGATGCTCCGTTTTGGTGAAGATCCGTAACGCGGCATAATAGTAGTTTCGCGCGGCAGAATGGTTTTCCTTGCGTTTACCAATTGTCCGAACGCGATAGGCGTCACCCAGATGCAGAAAGATCATCGCTTGCAATGTGCGTGGCGTCTGTTCAGTGATATGCTCAAGCGCTTTCTTCTGGTACATGATGCCTGTCTCAATATTATCGTTCCGATCTCCAACCTGTGTCAGAATATAGGCGGAGCCCAGATAGGTATAGGTTTGTAGCCACTGTTCAGGGAAGAGATCAAATGTATAGATTTTCAATGCCTCCTGAAAGCTCTCTATCGCACGTTGGCCGATAGTGCAGGGGCCACCGTTGGCATATTGTAGATATGCCTGTCCCAGATAAATTTGCGTCTTTGCATATTGTAATGGGTAACGGGCCATTGTATAGATGTTGCTTGCCTGCTGATGATGCAGGATTGCCTCTTCCAGCGCCTTGATCTGCGCCAGTTGCGTCACCATTTGTGGGCCCTGTACAAGCAGTTGTCCCAGTTGATTATGGAGTTCTGCAATGATAGCCGGATCTGTATGACATTCGCGCTGTGCCTGCGCGAGGGCTTCGCGCAAGATCGAGATGATACGTCTGCGCGTTCGTTCCGGGCGATGGAGCTGTTGTAGACCTTCCCATTGGATCTGAAACGATTCGAGCCAGGGAGGAAGATCAAGCGCGAAGCCCCCATAGAGATTCACATAAGCTTCGCGGATTGCCTGAATAGTCCCCCCTCGTTTGCGGGTTTCTTGAAGGAGCATCCGGTGTTTGTCCATCTTCTCTTTCATCTCAGGCGTTTCTTCTGCATGCGCGGAAATCAGGCGTTCCAACTCCTTTTCAGTATCATCCTCTATCAGATTGCGGTTCTTTTCAAGGTACTGGCGGCTGCAACGCTCTCCGTGCAGCCCACTACTCATCCACATCACAAGCTGCTGAAACAAATCAAAGCGTAGGAGAAAGTTTGAATCGGTTTGCATTCTAAACCTCGAATTGAAATCGCACGACTACTACCGCAAATCCCTCACTGGTTAGCCGGAGAAAAGATCGAGTGGAAGACGAACTATATTCCTCAGATGGTTCCTCCAGATGCATCATACGCGAGGTCCGGTTGGAAGGGAATATCAATCTTTTAACATAGATTTATCATTTCTATCAACTTGATAATGCTTTTTCTCTTCATATTCTATCTTCTCCTCTTCCTTGAGAAGGCGTGTCAGGCTGTATGAGCAGACATGGCAGAAATAAGGATAACGGAGAAAGTAGAGAATACATCCACATCCGATATGTGAGAATACGCCTATGTATGCGATCGCAGGTCCTGATAGTGATGCAGAATATGCCGTTTGGTGCTATTGTTGATACTGAGGATGATATGTTGCTGTCATTTGGCTCCACCTTGTGAGCAAAGACGCTTAGCAACTATCGCTCATAGACACATAGTGCCTTTGCTTGAAGAAGGCAACATTGGAGGAAGGGGAAAGAAGGTACGGTGAGAATTCCTATTCTGGCTGTTGATGGTGGCGCGACAAAGTGCCTGGTTGTATGTGCGGAACAAGATGGTTCATGGAGAGGTGAGGGACATGCAGGGCCGGGCAATTATCAGAGTGTGGGCGCAGAGGAGGCTGAACAGAATGTGACGCTTGCCATTCATGAGGCGCTCAAGGGTGCTGGTATTCAGGAGCCCGAGGTTGATATTGCTCTGTTTGGGATGGCCGGGCTTGATACCACACATGATCGCCTCATTATAGAGGATCTGATCAAAAATGCGTTGCGTAGGAATGGGGTACAGGCTCAGGAAATCTTCCTTGAAAATGACGGCTTTGCTGCTCTCCTGGGCGCGACTGCGGGGCATGCTGGTGTACTGGCAATTGCTGGAACGGGCTCGATTGTCTTTGGCTTGAACACCGAGGGAAAAAGCGCCCGGGCTGGTGGTTGGGGGCATCGCGTTGGAGACGAGGGAGGCGGGTACTGGATCGGAAAAGAAGCGATCCGGTCGGTGCTGCGTGCGTTTGATGGTCGCGGGCCCACGACCCACTTGAGCGCCCTTGTGCTGGAGACTCTGCATTTCCGCCACCCGACGGATCTGATCGATTGGGTCTATAGCGATTCCTATACGATTGCGAAAATAGCCGGTTTGTCCCGGGTGGTAGGAGAGGCGGCCCGAACCGGCGACGAGGTCGCGAAGACTATTCTCAGGCGGGCCGCCGACGAGCTCTTTATGGCGGTTCGTGCGGTGGTCGATACGCTTCAGATGCGCCGAGAAAGATTTCCTGTTGTGCTTCAAGGTGGAATTTTACAGAATGAGGCGCTGGTGCGCTCCACCCTGACTGCTCAGATTATGGCCTATGCGCCTTCGGCATTTATTGATGCAGCAAAGCTTCAGCCTGTTGAGGGCATTATAGCGAAAGGGAAAGCGTTGCTTCAGGAGAAGGGAAGCAGATAGTATGCCAGAAGAGAGGCTGTGTAACCGTCCCTGCTTCCCTTCCCGCCTCAAAATGCGCCCGGCATTTTCGCCGAAAGGCTGCTGACAGGGGTGGAGGTCCCGCCTCCCGGGAAAGCAACGTTGCCATCACTGAATATCTCGGCTTCGGGAAAACATTTGCCGAACTGGATCAGGGCTGTAACGACCACAATGTATGACTGCTGGCCTGTTGTACAAAAGGGCCAAGCTTCGGATTGAGGGCCAGAGGAGCGAGACAGTCTCGGAGATCAAGATAGAAGGTTTTGTATTCCTCGTTGCCTGCACCATTCAATTGAACATAGTCGGGCTCAACGATGTGTGTGTCTTTGTTCAGGGATGTCAGTCCCCTGGTGTTGGGTTTCCTCTACGATAAGGGCTATGTCTCTGCTCCACAGAGGAAATTGGCTTTCTGCATCATACAAAGGGGCTTGTCAGAAATAATAGTGGAGATAACCCATGCTACGCCTCTTTTATATGTGTATATGTGTAAAAGCGATACTCTTCCCTGGAGAGAATAAGCATCTAAGACCTATTCCCTTTTGCTTTGAGAAAAAAGAGGTCATGCAGTGAATGTGGGGAGATGGGGGTATGAGGATTGGAAGGCTACCGCAAGAAGTAGCCTTCCACAGATATGTTGAAGCTTATTTCGGGGCCATCCGAATCGCACCATCAAGGCGGATAACCTCGCCATTCAACATAACATTTTCGATGATGTGGCGAGCGAGGGCAGCATACTCTGAAGGGCGGCCGAGTCGAGATGGGAAGGGGACCTGTTGCCCGAGCGAAATACGTGCAGCTTCGGGAAGACCGGCCATCAATGGGGTATCAAAGATGCCAGGTGCGATTGTCATTACCCGAATTCCCAGGCTTGCCAGCTCGCGAGCGATAGGCAGCGTCATGCCAACAATGCCGCCTTTCGAGGCCGAGTACGCTGCCTGCCCGATCTGTCCATCAAAGGCCGCGACGGAAGCGGTATTGATGATGACTCCGCGCTCTCCCTCTTCGTTTGGCTGGTTTTCGGCCATTGCGGCGGCGGCAAGACGAATGGCATTGAAAGTGCCTATCAGATTGATGTTGATGGTTTTGATGAAACTGTCCAGACTATGGATGCCGCGCTTGCCAAGCACTTTCTCGGCGGTTCCAATACCTGCACAGTTAATCAAAACGTGAATCGCGCCGAATGTATGTATTGAGGTGGTGATTGCGGACTGAATATCGTTTTCTGAGGTGACATCTGTTTTGATAAAGAGGGCAGATGCTCCTAGCTCTCGGGCAAGGGCTGTTCCGGCCTCTTCGTTGAGGTCAAGAATCGCGGCTTTTGCTCCAGCCTCTGTGAGCAAACGCACGCAGGCGGCACCCAGTCCAGAAGCGCCACCAGTAACCAGGATACTCTTATCTTTGAGTTGCATGGTCCTGCTACCTTTCTTCGTTGAATGTCCTATTAATATTTGAGCCCGATATCTGAGCCGCTTTTCTTTTATCATATCTTTTCTTTTGTGCTCTTCACAAGAGGTGGCATGGGGATAGAAACTTGTGTATACTGCTGATGATAGTATGGATTTTTTTAGTGGATAAAGAATACCAGTATTAGAGGAAATTTCAGGTGTGAACACAAAGCAAGAACGAATCCGTTTACTTGAACGTCAGATAGATAGACTGAAAAGAAGAATAGAGCGATTAGAGCAAAAGAGTAACCGCTTGTCCTGGATGCGTGTGCTCATTTTTTTTGGTGGAGGTCTGCTTAGTGTCGCGATAGGGCTGCTTACCTGGTACTGGGGCATTGCACTTGGCGTCGTCACCCTGGTGGCGTTTTTTGCGGCTGCGCATCTGCATGCGAAGGTGGATAGCAGCCTCTCGCGTCATGAAGGGCTGTTGCGTATTAAAACGGTCCATGTTGCGAGAATGCGTCTGGATTGGGAACAGATTCCTGAGCCTACCTATAGTCCGCCGTCACAGGCTGAACACCCATTTGCTCTGGATCTGGATATTGTCGGGAAGCATTCGCTCTATCGGCTGCTCAATCAGGCCTTCTCTCGTGATGGAAGCGAGCGGCTGTTAAGCTGGCTGCTGACGACCTCGCCTCGGCTGGATGAGGTACAAAGGCGGCAGGCACTGGTGCGAGAATTGCGTCCATTATCCCGTTTCCGTGATCGGTTACTGCTGAACTCGCTGATCTCGACCCGGAAAGCAAAAGAGCAGGTTGAAGGGAAACGTCTGCTTGCATGGCTGAAGAAGAATCGCGCTCCCGCGGCCTTGCGCCCGGTCTTCTGGATCTTGCTCGCAATCCAGATTCTGACGCCTGTGCTGTTTGTGGTCGGTCTGTTTACTGAGATGATGCAACTGTGGCCTCTTTCTCTGCTGGCTGCGTTGATCCTGTTTTTCCTGACAGCCAATCTCCGCGGTGACATTTTTGACGATGCCAGTTACATGAGTACCTCGTTCGGGGTTCTGCGTGCTGTCTTTGAATACCTGGAGAAGTATCGCTATGATAACACTCCCCAATTAAAGCAACTCTGTGAGCCCTTTTTCAAGCAGCAAAATGCACGCCCATCTGTTTTGCTGAAAGGGATCGGGCTGCTGGCTGACATGGCGACCTTGAAGAGTAATGGGTTGCTCTGGCTCCTCGTTAATGCTTTTGTGCCCTGGGATATGTTCATCGCGTATCGCCTTGGTGGCTATAAAGAGCAGCTTGCACAGCACTTGCCTCAATGGCTGGATAGCTGGTTTGAGTTGGAAGCGGTTAACTCGCTGGCAACCTTTGCATACCTCAATCCAGAATATACACTGCCCGAAGTCGTGGAGACCACGAGCCCACTGCTTGAGGCAGAGCACATCGGACACCCGCTCTTACTGGATGAGAAGAAGGTGACGAACAGCTTCACGTTCTCGCATATGGGGGAGGTGGATATCCTGACCGGCTCTAATATGGCGGGAAAGAGCACGTTTTTGCGCACGCTTGGTGTCAATCTCTGTCTGGCCTATGCGGGAGCTCCAGTCAATGCGACACGCATGCGAACCGGCCTGTATCGACTCTTTACCTGTATTCGTGTCAGTGATTCGGTGACGGACGGCTACTCGTACTTTTATGCAGAGGTGCGTCGCCTGCGCCAGTTGCTTGATGCGCTGGATCAGAAGGGGTATCCGCTGATTTTCTTCATAGATGAGATCTTTAAAGGAACCAATAACCGTGAACGCCTGAGAGGGAGCCGGGCCTTTGTACGGGCCGTTGCTGGGCGCTTGTGTGCCGGAATGATCTCAACGCATGATCTGGAACTGGTCAAACTGGCGGAACAGCTTCCAGATGTCAGGAATTACCATTTCCGCGAAGAGGTGGTGAATGGGCAAATGGTCTTTGATTATAAACTGCGGCAGGGCCCCTGTCCGACCACGAATGCGCTAAAGATTATGCAGATGGAAGGCCTCCCGGTTGATGATGAACTTCAGGCTGCCGAAGGAGCCGACTAGTTCAGCATGGCGATGGTCTGGCGAATGAGCTGGAGGTACTTCTGTATCTCTTCGCGATCTGTTGCCTCCGGGTCCAGTTTCAGATAGTCCTGAAGGTCATGTAAGGCGCGACCATAGCGTTTCAGTTGGAGATGAAGCATTCCCCGGTCGCGCCGCTCCGAGGCATCATCGGGGCGTAGAATAATCAGCAGGTTGCTCATCATCAAAGTGCGCTCAAAGTCGTCGCTATCCAGATAAATGCGCTTGAGATTATTGAGCATGCGGAAGAGTAGCATTTTGCGGGAGACTGGTTTGAACCAGCTTGATTGGGGACGCACACGTGTGCGTGCAAAACGCTGTATCAGGGCAATACAATCTTGCTCGGTCAGCAGGTTTCCACTATGGAAGGGATCAATGTAGATGAACCCCTCAGGAAGACGACAGCGTACGACAAAGTGATAGGGCAGGCCAATACCATCAAGGGATAAGCCCGCGCGTCTGGCTATCTCGATATAGAGTAGTGAAAGCGTGATGGGAATGCCGGTTCGTTCTTCCAGCACTTTATTGAGATAGCTGTTCTCCGGGTTAAAGTAATCCTCTGTATTGCCGTGAAAGCCCTCCTCTTCAAAGAAGACTTTGTTCAACGCTATGATCAGTTCGCCGGGGTCCATATCCAGCGGGAGCGTCGGCTGCTCTTCTATGGGGGGAAGCGCAACAAGCTCCCTGACTCGATGGGCCAGCCTATCGAGCTGTTGGAGATACTGTGTTCTATCGAGCTCTGGAAACTCAAGTGTTGCGACGACAAGGGCGGCGAGTGCCAGATCAATGCTGGCATCTGCTTTGCGTACCATTGCCTCGAATTCTCGATAGATGCGTTCTTTTGGGCTCTCTTCTGCAAATCCTTTTGTCATACTCAGAGCATTTAACCATACCACACCATTCCTTAGCAAGCTAAGAGGTACGGCCGTACTAACCTGTATGACGATCTAAGGGAAAGCTTTTTTCTTCGGGAGGATAGAGCGGGACGAGAAAGTACCTGTCTGCTTGTTTCATGCGCTCCAACGGGATACAATAAAGAACGCGGACGAGAACGGCCATTCCCGTCCGCGGAAATGTCGTCAGCCCGGACGACAGCATCTTTTTTACCCCTTGTAGGTAAGGACGCGGCCCCAGAGGCTCTTTGTGCCCCAGATACCGGAACGCAGGCATTCAAGCTGAACAATTTGTGAATGATCTACGAATAGATTCACTTCAGGCCCGTAGTTCTTGATATACCAGGCGAAAACCTCGGGGTCCGCAGCCTCAAACATGACCTTCTCCAGGCCGAGTGCATCGATGATTTTAGCGACGGCATCTGTGCGCCACGTTTTGACGTTTTCGGTAATGCCTTCTGACTCAATCATAATCATATAGGCCCCGGCATCAAGAAAGCGTTTCGCCAGTCCAATGGCCCATTCGACATCCCGTGTACCCTCAGAAGCCAGTTCTTCCGCGGAGGTCGCGCCGCCCGCGCCAAACTGAATCCCGACCTCTGGTTTGGCTTTCAGTCCCGCTTTCTGCACAGTCTCGACTAAACGCAACCAATCCTCACCAGGGAAACTTATGAAACCTCCGGAAATTTCAAGGATATCAAAGCCGCTATTACGGCATTCCTCGATGTAGCGCTTGACGGCTTCTGGTCCCTGGGTCAGCACATGCTCGATAAAGCCGCCTGTTGATACCATGACGTTGTGCTTATGGGCAACGTCAATAATGCTACGAAGCGCCTCGGGAGGCATCAGCGTAAAGGAGCCACCGGCGAACTTCAGTGAGTCAACGTAATCGCCCATTGTTTCAAGAACGTCTTCCAGGTAGCGTGGGCCCATTGGTGTATAATACGGGCCACGAATTTCGGTGATGCCCCGGGTGCGCGGCTTGCTTTCTCGTTCATTGATACGCAAAAATTCAAAACCACGGTTACTCATAAAGAGATCCTTCCTTTCTAACCTGTGCGAGGATATCAGTAAGCTGGCGAACGCTGATTATATCAAGGTTTTGAACAGCATCAGCGATCTCCTCTCGAAGCTGTTCTGAAGCGTGATCCGCGGCCAGCCAGAAAAATTTCTCTTTTGCCTGTTGCCAGGTCATCGGGCGGGTATAGAAGCCCTGATAATCTGTTTTCTCGATGCTGAAGATCTCGCCGTCGTTGCGATAGACATGAATGCGACAGGGCATTTCATGCGGGAAACGAGCGCTCAGCGTCGCATCCGGGCGGATGAAGACGCGGCGTAACAGGGCCTGGACATCAGGGCGGTTAATGCGCTCTGGCGTGTACTGTTCCGGGGTGACTTTACCGTCCAGCAACGCTACCGCGAGCATATAAGGCAGGCTATGATCTGCCTCCTCTTTGGTCTGAACGAGGCGCTTGTCTCCCTCCTCTCCACCGCCGATGATGTTGTACGAGACATCGAAAATAGCGACTTCGATGCGCTCTATCTGGTCTGCCTGAAGGTTTGCAGAAGCTTTGAGTTCCAGGAGTCCTTCAAGGGCTGATTGAGAATGGATTTCGGCGTTGAAGCGCTTGAGAATGGTGCGACGGACAAGCTCAAGGTCTTCCTGGTGCCAGTTGATGGTAAAGGGGCCGCTGATCGTATCAATAAAGCCTTTGTTCCCCTCAAACACCTCAAGTGGACCAGTGATCCCTCGCATTGCCAGAAATGCCGCATGGGTGGCGGTAAAGCTGGTATGGGGAGAGGCGAGGCCTTTCCAGTTCGAGAGCTTGCCTGTTCTGGTAACACGAAGTGCGTTATTCGCGGTCCCGCTGATTGCGAGGGCGTGGGCCGTTTGCTCAGGGGAGAGGCCAAGTGCTCGCGCCGCGCCTGCTGTAGCGGCGTAGGCCCCCTGTGTGGTATGATCGAACCCTTTTGCGCGAACAGGCGCTTCTTCAGAGAGGCGGCCCTGTACTTGATAGGCTACAGCGAGCGCGGTAAGCAGGTCTTTCCCGGAGGCGTTGGCGTACTCGCTGGCAGCCAGCACGGCTCCCAGGTTATCGCTTGGGTGGCAGGTTTCGCCCGGGGCAAGAAAGCTGTCGTTGTAGTCCAGATAGCGTACCAGGGCTGCGTTATAGAAGGCTGCTCGATCTGGAGATGATTTCTCTCCTCCTATCAACGTGACGAACGGTCGTCCGCCAAAATCGGCAAGGTGCTCGCGTATCTTCTGGATAGGCTCCCCATCGAGGGCCCCTAGTGCGCAACCAAAGCTATCAAGCACACGAATTTTCAGTTCTTGCCGCGCCTGTAGCGATAGATCATCGTACGAGGCGCGGGCGACAAAGTGAGCGAGCTGCTCAACCTGTGTCATAAAAGTTCCTCCTTCACAAGTCACGTTAGAGTGGAAAGAAGCGGTTACTGTGCAGAGCCGAGATCATGAGAAGTACGGCGTGCCGCTTCCTGAACCAGCGGAACAAAGCGCTTGCGCTTCTCTGCTGTCAGGCGTGCTGACGGCGCAACCAGTGTCATTGCTCCGGCTATGTGTCCCCCGGCGTTCCAGATGGGGGCAGCAAGCGCGGAAACTCCGCTAAAGCGTTCGCCATCGCTGAAGGACCAGCCGTAATCCCGAACCCGGCTCAGCTCTTCCTCATAACGCTGTTCGTCGAAAGGTGCTCCTTCTGGAAAACGCGCCCTACTTCCTGCAATTAACGATGTGCGCTCGTTCTCGGGAAGCCAGGCCAGAAGCACCTTACCTGCCGCGCCTTGATGGAGCGGCAGCGGCGTCCCAACATCGGTAAAGGGACGTAGGTTATGTGGACTGCTGACGACTTCGAGGACCAGACGACTCGACTCATGGCGAATATGAAGCTCGGCGTTCTCTTCTGTCTGTGCGGTCAGCCATTCGAGATGTGGCCGGGCCTTTTGCCGCACGTCGACGCCCTCTATAGCCATCATGCCCAGACGAGCCAGCGTAATGCCCAGACGAAACCGGATACCATCTTTCATCAGCATGCCATGCTCGCTAAGGGCCTGTGCCAGCCGGTAGATTGTTGGCAAGGGCATCCCGGTTCGGGCTGCAAGTTCCTGCGGTAAGAGTGCTTCATTGCCACTGGTGAAGCTCAATAAAATAGCCATTGCTTTGTCAAGGACGCCGACCTTTGTTTCTTTGACGTGCTGCCCATCCATGTCTGTTACTCGGAATTCCAAATAATGGAGTGTATTTCAAATAGTGGAACTAACTTCAGTATAACGCAGAATGTGAGTGCCTGTCAAGAGGATTGTGCTGATCCTGCGTTTGATAATGCAGAGTTGTCTACGTCTATTCCCATTGTATTGCTGTGAAATAGTTCATTGCTGAATCGGGGAGGTTTTGTTTATGCTAGATAGTTTGAAGCATGTTGATGCAACTGGCGTTTACTTTGTGGGGCGGGAAGTGCAGGAATGCATCGGGTATACGTGGCAGCAATTTAACGAATTGGTCCAGGAACATATCAAGAACTGTGAGCAATTCCAGGATGAATCGGGCGTCATCGAAACCCGTGCGATGCGCAAGATCGGCATGGGAAGTCTGCGCCCGGTCGTTGATTATAAACTGAGCCCTTTTGCTTTTCTCTCTGTGCTGATGTTGATGCGTTCCAATAAACATGAGATCAAAATCTTAAGGCGTGAGGCTGCAAAAGAACTCTCCTCACGCTTCATGCTTCCGTTAGCGGCATAATATTTTTTCCTCTAAGCCCTGTTTCGCTGTTTCTTCCATATCTGTGACGCTTGACGTTTCTTTATGCAAAAAATGGCATGTGTCGACGTTTTTCTTTTTGCTGTTTGTCTGTTTGCTCTGGTCAGGCTTGCGCCAGTAATTCTATTATTTGGTTCTTTATCCGGATCATTCTACTATAAAAAAAGTGCAGTGACAGGAGATTCCGCCACTGCACTTTGCAGTCCCTTTGCTCTCGCTCATCTGTCTTAGAGGCTGAGATCCCAGAGAGTCTGACCTGTGCTCAGAAGGTCGCTTTGGAAGGAGAGCGTGAAGTTCTTCTCGCTCGCCGGGACTTCGTAGACCAGATCGCCCGCGAGTTTCCCGCTGGCCTCTACTTTGCCATCAGGAGCAGGATTCGCTGAGTCAAGCAGACCAGGATTGGCCTTCTGGCCGTTGCTGTCTTTCAAGTTGAAGTTCAGTATGCTGGAGACGTTCTGTTCTTTATCAGAGATGTTGTGCATAGAAACATTGACAACAAGAAATATTTTGCCGTCTTTCGGCTTGAGGTACTCGCTGCCCTCGTTGGTCGCGACGCTGTTCACCGTGATTTCCCAGGTGTTGCCAACCTTGACGAGCTCACCTTTTTTGAAATGTGTATCGGTGGTTTCAGTGTCTTTTTTGGTTGTCTCTTTGGTTGCTGTCTCTTTATTATCATTTGAGGGAGGAGCAGCGGTACCGGTGTTTTCGTTAGAAGCGCCACAGGCAAGTAAAGCACCCACAAGGATGAGAAGTGAAAATAGAGCAACGAAAGTACGTTTCATAGAAAAACCCCCTAACCAGTGTGTATTCTGATCTTTAGTGTTGCTGGCTCATTAGCTGAGCCAGGAGTTATTATACCTGCTCTTTTCCTGTTTTGCAAGTGTTTTTATGGAATTTCTTTGGTAAAAAGTGAAAATAAGTATGGAGCATTTTAGTTTATACTTTAAAATAGAAAGATTAGAAGCTAGATTTTCAATCGATAGCGAGTATGCTACTTGCAGAGCAGCAACAAGAGTTGTTTCAAATTATGTAATTGTGTACCATTATAAATGCAAGCTTCCGATACTCTGAATGTTGAAGCGAAGAGCGCTTGCTTTCAGTCCCTTTTGCGTGCTACTGTGTTGCACAGAAGTTGTGACAGAACTGTGAGGGGAACATATGGCGCATGCAACTCCACTGGTGCTGAATCACGTCTTAATCACCCATTCGGATACTCCCATTCTGCTTGAGAGCGTAGAGTGGTGGCGCTGGCTGGAAGACGAGACACATTCGACCTTCCGCTTTCGTAGTGCCAGGGGTTCATTTACAGCCCGACGCGAACGCAAACATGGCCTCTGGTACTGGTATGCCTATCGGCGGGCGCATGGTCGGTTGTATAAGGCATATCTGGGCAAAACAGAGGAGTTGCGAGCAGTGCATCTGGAAGTGATTGCGCAGTCGCTTGCTGCACAAATACTGCAATCTCCGCAGAATCGGTCGTCTGTCCGTGAGCGAGAAGAACTGCCTCCATTGCTTGCAACCAAGCTTTATCGCCCCCCGATGCGTCCTGAACTGGTGCTGCGTCCCCGACTGTTAGAGCAACTGGATAGAGGGAAACACTATCCGTTGACGCTAATCACGGCTCCTGCGGGATCCGGCAAAACAACATTGCTCAGTTCCTGGTGCGAGCATCGGGATGGCCTTTCTGCCTGGGTCTCGCTGGATGCAGAGGACAATGATCCGGTTCTCTTCTGGACTTATGTGCAGGCCGCGTTACGACGGCTCTGTCCTGCTTTACAGGAACAGACGCCCTGGCCCTCACGGTCAGTGTTAACCACCATTGTGAATAGCCTGGCAACAGTGTCGCAGGATGTCTTTCTCATCCTTGATGATTATCATCTGGTGAAGTCACAGGGTATTCATGAGACTTTCGGGTTTCTGCTGGAGCATCTCCCGCCACAGGTGCATCTGATAATTGCCAGCCGAAGCGAGGTCCCCTTGCCGCTCTTCCGGTTCCGCGCCCGCGGTCAGCTCAATGAAATCACGGCTTCAGATCTGCGTTTTAGCCGGGATGAGATTGCCGCATTTTGGACGCGTCTGTTGCATATAGAGCTCTCAACGGAAGAGGTTGCGGCACTGGATCAGCAGACAGAAGGGTGGGCCGTCGCGCTCCAACTGGCGGCGCGACAGCAGGGGAAGACAGGCCAGATCCCTGATGCCGGGAGTAAAAGTTCGCTTTTTGCGTATTTCACCGGTGAGGTATTGGAGCAGCAGCCTGAGCCGATTCGTACCGCTCTGCTGTATACCTCTATCCTGAAGCGCTTCACTGCTGCGCTGTGTGACGCAGTTACCGGGCAACAGGGCGGGACAGAGTTGCTGGCCTACCTGAAGCAGGAAAACCTATTTCTGGTGCCGCTTGATGAGCGCGGCGAGTGGTATCGCTACCATCATCTCTTTGCTGAGTTTCTCTATGAGAGATTATGCCATTCTTTCCCGGAGCAGGTTCCTGATCTGCACAGGCGGGCGGCCCACTGGTACGAGCTGCATGGCTATCTATCCGAGGCTGTCGAGCACGCATTCGCTGCACAGGATATGGAGCTCGCTGCCACCCTGATTGAGCGCGAGGTACTCAAGGTGATCGCGCGCGGGGAGGTCGTTACGCTCTTACACTGGTGCAGCAGGCTCTCGGTTCCTGTCTTTGTGCAATTCCCTGTCCTGCTGCTTTTTTACTCCGGGCTGCTCTCTTCGGTAGGGCAAATGGATCAGGCTGAGCGCTATTTTCAGCTTGCCGAAAAAGCGGTTGAGCGCCGAAAACAGGATGCGACGCTCTCCGAGGCTGATGCACTCTGGCTTGATGGTCTCTATGCAACCAGCGCGGCTGCTCTCGCCGCCTATCGGGGGGATGTGGAACGCGCTTATCATTTTGTCAGTCAAGCGCGTGCGAATCCCTTGCTGAATGACTACCTTCGGAGCGTGATAGCTGCCTGTCTGGGAGTCGTGTATCTCTTTAGTGGAGATGCCGAAAGTGCCTATAGTGCTCTTGAGGAGGCGATTCGATGGGGCGTTGCCGGGCAGAATCTGCATGCTTCGATTGCCAGCAGGGGAGCGCAGAGCTTTCTGTTGCTGACACAGGGACAATTGCGCAGAGTGGCTGAGATGAGTCGTGCGGCGATTGAAGAAAGCAAGCTGATCTCTGAGTATCGTATCCCTTCACTCAGCATGCAGTATTTCACGCTGGCCGATGTCCTCTATGAGTGGAATCGACTCGAAGAAGCCGAGCAGGTACTGCGCGCAGGGCTCCAACTGGGGAGCGAGTGGGGCTATGTGGGGGCGTTAGGCTATGGATATTCGACGCTGGCCTTTTTGCGAGTGACGGAGGGCCGTTTTGAGGAAGCGCTTGCCCTGCTGCAACGCGTGTTGAGTGAGGTTCGGGCTGGTAATCTGCACTCGTTCGTCACCTTAACGGAAGCCTATCAGGTACGAGTCTATCTGCGCATGGAGAAGCTGGACGCTGTGGCCGAATGGGCTCGTACGCTGCCTTTCTCTCCTGATGACGCGCTGGTTTATACACATGAACTCACTTATCTAATTCAGGCTGAAGCCTTGCTGGCAATTAGCGCGTATCAGCAGGCAGAGGAACTGCTTCGGCGGTTATTAGCGATAGTAGAGCCTGCCGGGCATATGCGGAGTGCTATTCAAGCGCGAACGCTGCTCGCTTTGTTGTATCAGACGCGAGGCCAGAGGGAAGAGGCAATAGTAACCCTTGCTCGTGCCTTGCAGGCGGCGGAACCCGAGGGCTATAAACGCGTATTTGTAGAAAGAGGAGCAAAGCTCATTCCCCTCTTGCAGCGCGTGGCTCTGCAAGGTGTGACTCCCACTTATGTACAGCAGCTCTTGTCCCTGTTTAGCGAGGTGCAGCGGAATGAAGGAAGCCTGTTGAGTGAGCGCGAGCTAGACGTGTTGCGGCTGATTGCTGCGGGAAAATCAAACCAGGAGATCGCACAGGCTTTTGTTCTGACGGTGAGCACGGTGAAGTCACATCTTAACAATATTTACACAAAACTGGGCGTCCATAGTCGTACGCAGGCGATAGCACGGGCGCAGGAATTACGGCTGTTATAAGGTCTGAAGCGGAACGCAGAAGGAGAGGCATGATATGCGCGTAGAGAAGTGTATTGTGATTCAAAGGCCAGTGGAAGAGGTTTATGCGTTTGTAACCGATATGCGCAACGTTACGCGCTGGACTCCGGCAACCGAGATCAGACAGGTGGACAAAGGGCCGTTGTGTGTGGGCAAACGCTATGTGCAGGCGGGTGAGTTCTTTAATCGGCGGATGGAGCTGACCACCGAAGTCACTGAGTATCAGCCGCCTTCGGTCTTCGCCTTTAAAGCCATTGCCGGACCGGTCCCGCTTTCCACGAAGATGCTTTTTACCTCGATCCCACAAGGAACGCAGGTGACAATGATTGGTGAGGGAGAGCCCGGTCCGCTCTTCAAGCTTGCAGGACCATTGTTGACCTTGGTGCTTCGCAAGCAGATTGATACGCAACTGGACGTTTTAAAACGCTTGCTGGAAGAAAAGGAATAAGCCGCTCACCAGCGTAAGACTTGCGGACAGGCTTCGTTTCGGGTACAATGTGCGCATGTTTTACAGCTACTTTGTGTTTTGTAAATAGAGAAGAAAGCACTTTTCGAACACGAAACGGAGTGTATTGATGCCACTTGAAAATGACTCCCGTAAGCGCATGCAGGAAGATTCCTTGCTCTTCCGCCTTCTCCCTTCTCGATATACGCTCAAGATCACGCCTTTTTCTGAAGGGAACCCGTATTATCAGCGGCGTATCAGAAATAAACAGACCGGAGAGGAGCGGATCATCTATCAAGGGGAGAAGCTGGCCGATCTGATACAGCACTCTGAAAACGAGGTCATTCGTCGGGAGTGGCATGGCGCAGTGTTTCGGTTTTCCCTGCAACCCTGGCTGCATGCTGACCCTGAGAAGACTTATCTTTCCATTGTGCCGAGTGTTTCGCTTCTATATCCTCTCCAAAAAGTTGATCCTGCGGTCCGGGGACACATCTCCGAAGCGCTGCGAGAGCGAATAGAGCGGGCGGAGCGAAGAACGGTACGGGAACCGGCTCCATCTGAAGAGGAAGTTATGAACGAGTATGAAACGGTGGGCCGTACCAGAGGTACCGGGACCAATGGGCATGGGCATCATGTCTGGTTTGAAGTTCATTCAGCCGGGAAGCCTGCCAGCGAGTGGCTGACACAGCCGGAAATTATCGCGAATGAGATCGCCTGCCCCTACTGTGATATCTCGCTCAGCAATATTGTCCCCTTTACGAAGCTAGTCCTGCAGCTCTGTGAAGAATGGGAGGACGAGGATGTGAAATTGCTGGTGCGTGTTGTGCATCCGGCCTCGCATCCTGAAACCCATACTCCGCCACCTGAGTGCCCGTTTCTGGCTGAGAAAGAATGGACTATTGAGGCCGAGGAGACGCCACCAGTCATTGCGCACGATGAGCTAGATCGTCCGCTGGTGCTTCCTTCTCATGACCATCTCCTGTTTCTTCGGTCTGGTGAGGGAGACATAGCTGCCAATCAGCTTGCACCACAACTTCAGGGACTCCATTGTCCACTCTGTGGAGAAGCGTTGGCCTTTGGACAAGAGGTGACCGAAGCCCTTCAGAGCTTGATGGATGAGGCGAAGAATGAGGCGGTGCCTGTTTCCGTGACGCTCTCTCATCCTGTGGAACGCGCCTCCACTGCGCTGCCGCACGCTAAGTTCCCGTTCGCTGTGCAGACACATTCGCTTCAGGAGGAGCTGCGCCGGCAGCCGGGATTTTACATTCAGTTGAAAGCAGTTTCGGAGAAACACTAATTTGAAAGGGAAGCCGATTACGGGGGAAGATGTAACCGGCTTCCCGACATGCGACGAGAGAGCGTGTCGCTATCGATGGGACTGAGTGCGTTATGCGGTTACTGCTGTCACTGCTGCCGGACCGCGCTGAAGCAGGGTGTAGCTACTTGCCCCAACTGCCAGTGCGAAGACAACACGCCCGATGTCACCCAGAACAGGCGCGGCTGTCCCCAGAGGGAACAGGCTGAGGACGACAAGAATGGCGGCGAGAATGAAGGCCAGCCCGATCCACCGAGCATAGCGGAGCGCTCCCGCCTGCCAGATGCCCCATCCGAAGAGAACGAGCCCCACAAACCACAGAATCCCGGTAATTGTCAGGAAAAGCTCCGATGCACTTCCCTGATTGTTAAAGACCGCGACGCTGGCTGTGCTCGTCGAGAAGAGCAGCCCGACAAAGGTAACGAGGTATCCAATGTAGCCGAGCCAGCCGCCATGCTCATTGTGATAGCCATACAATCCGGGCAAACCAAGCAGAATCAGAGCCAGCCCGATGAAGAGCAGGTACGCGGTGGTTGTTCCGGCGGATACCGAGAAGAGATGGAGAACATACGCGATAAGCGCTAAAAGTGCTCCAAGAGCAAGAATGATTCCAGTAATACGAGACAACAGATTGTTGGTCATGACGTATGACCTCCTTCTGATTACTCGTCCTGGCAACGGTGTCAGGAACTCCGGAATAAGAAGAATAATAGAGAAAGATGATAATATTATTATATACTAAAATAGCGTGTTTGTCATTATATTGGCCTCAATTGTGAAAAGATCTTTCACAACAATATTTTATGTACATTTTTGAAGCAGGCGAGAAGACATGGAATGGTTGTATCTCCTCTATGACTCTTGAAAAGGGGAATGGGGTAAGCGATAGAGAGTGCGCTGTCACAGAAGATGGAACATGGTATAATGAAAAATCAGAAGCGAACAGTGTGTATTATCATCTCCTGCACCCTTCTGCTCAACTGTTGAGCGCAAAGCAATGACGCAAGCTGTATTTCAACTGTTTGATGAAAGGCAGTGAGAACGTATGGGAACTTCTTTTACTGACCTGCCCCTCTGGGAGCCATCGGAGACTCTCAAACAACAGGCCACTGTTACACGCTATATGCGTTGGCTCAACGAAACTCGAGGACTTCAGTTTGAGGATCGAGAGGCGCTCTGGCGCTGGTCCGTCGATCACCTTGAGGATTTCTGGGCCTCTGTCTGGGATTTCTTTCAGATACAGGCCGCTCATCCTTATACAACCGTTTTGCAGGAACGGACGATGCCCGGCGCTGTCTGGTTTCCTGGCGCTGAGCTCAACTATGCCGAACATGTCTTCCGCAATGCGACTACTGACCGTCCCGCCCTGCTTTTCCGCTCTGAACGCCATGCATTGCAGGAAATCTCCTGGGACGAACTGACTCGCACTGTTGGGGCGCTGGCCCGAGCGCTTCAGGCAATGGGAGTTCAACGGGGGGACCGGGTTGTTGCCTATATGCCGAACATCCCCCAAACGGTGATGGCCTTTCTGGCCTGTGCCTCGATTGGCGCAATCTGGTCAAGCTGCTCGCCTGATTTTGGCACCAGTAGTGTGATAGACAGATTCAAACAGATAGAGCCGAAAGTGCTGATCGCGGTCGACGGCTATCAGTACAATGGCAAGTCTTTCGATCGACGTGCCATTCTGGCCGAATTGCAGCAGGCGCTCCCGACGCTTCAGCACACCGTACTGGTGCCCTATCTTTTCGGTGAAGATGAGCCTCTTCCGGCAGCGCTTGAGCATGTGGTTCCCTGGAATGAGATGGTCCGGGAGCCAGGAGAGCTGCATTTTACCCCGGTCCCGTTTGATCATCCGCTCTGGATACTCTACTCTTCCGGGACAACAGGTCTACCGAAAGCGATTGTGCAGGGACATGGCGGTATTTTGCTTGAGCATCTCAAAAGTCTGGCGCTGGATATGGATCTGAAAGCTGGAGATCGCTTTTTCTGGTTTACTACCACAGGCTGGATGATGTGGAACTTTCTGGTCAGTGGCCTGCTGGTTGGGTGTGTGACGCTGCTGTATGATGGCAGTCCCGGCTATCCAGACATGGGAGCGCTCTGGAAGTTTGCTCAGGACACCAGCATGACGCTCTTCGGAGCCAGCGCTGCCTATGTCGCGGCCTGTATGAAGAGCGGTATCGAGCCCGGGAAACAATATGATTTGCACCATCTGAAGGGGTTTGGCTCAACCGGTTCGCCCCTGCCGCCCGAGGGCTTCCGCTGGATCTATGAGCAGGTCAAGCCGGATATTTGGCTTGCCTCGGTCAGCGGTGGTACCGATGTGTGTTCGGCGTTTGTTGGTGGTTCTATTCTCCTGCCCGTGTATGCCGGAGAGTTGCAGTGTCGGATGCTTGGCGCGAAAGTCGAGGCCTATGATGAGGAAGGCAAGCCGCTGATTGACGAGGTGGGGGAGCTCGTTCTTACAGTTCCTATGCCGTCCATGCCGCTCTATTTCTGGAATGATCCCGCAAGGAAGCGCTATCATGAGAGCTATTTTGCGATGTACCCCGGCGTCTGGCGACACGGCGATTGGATCAAAATCACACCCCGTGGCAGCGCGATTATCTATGGCCGCTCAGATTCTACGATAAATCGGCAGGGAATCCGCATCGGCAGCAGCGAAATATACCGCGTTGTGGAAGGGCAGCCCGAGGTGCTGGATAGCCTGATTGTCGGGGTTGAGCTTCCGGGAGGGAAATACTATCTGCCGCTCTTTGTGGTCTTGCGTGAAGGCGAAACGCTGACAGAGGAACTGAAGGCGCGCATTAAGACACAGCTTCGCCGTGATGTTTCGCCGCATCATATCCCCGATGAAATCATCCAGGTTGATGCGGTGCCGCGCACTTTGAGCGGGAAGAAGGTCGAGGTTCCGATCAAAAAGCTATTTATGGGAGTACCGCAGGAGAAGTGTGTCAGTGCGGACGCACTTAGCAATCCTCAAGCAATGCAGTTTTTCAGTGAGTTTGCACCGAAAGTGCAGCGCTTGCGGGATGGAAAAGCCAGCTAAAGAGAAAGATGGAGCGGAGTGGCAGTGATTACTCCGCTCTTCTTTTTGTATGTGTACATAGCAATGCACTATATCTGCATGCAGTGATGATACCGGCAATTGAGAAAAGTGTCCTTTTTCAATGACATTGCCGGTATTCTATGCTATAGTTGAGCTAGAAGGTGCTCCTCCGACGAGGATGCTTTCTTTCTCCTCTTGACAGGGCGATCAGTTCATAAGAGGGTTGTTTGGGATAGGTAGAAGTGGGAGGTGTTTTCAGCAATGAACAATGTCCCTGATAGTCAGTTTCCGCGAGGGCCACGGATGCAAGGGCATCGGGCCTTTTCTCCTCTGTCGCAAAGAAGCAGGGGGAGCATATCGATGCAGCCAATCTATGAAGCTCCGTGTCAGGTGCCTCCGTCCTCGTGGCCTGTGCCTCCATCTGGTGTAGGACCGCGTCAGTTACCCGGTGCGATGCCGCAAAGCCAGGTTCCGTCGTTTGTCAGTCGTCCCGGCATCATACCTCGGTCGATTCCCATGAGCGCTATACCGTCATCACAGTATATTCCTGTCAGCATACCGGGTACGCAGGCAAGATCAGGTGTGATCGTGAAACCGAGAGAGCAGCAAGAGGGGCGGAGGGCTCTCCTTTTGCTGATCGTGCTGGTTCTGGTATTGCTCAGTGCGATTATTGGAGGAAGCTTTCTGTTGTTCAGTGATCCCATTGGGGGTATGTTGCCGGGGCTTGGTGGCAGAAAACAGATGGACGTATCTGCAACCGTCGTGTCGTTAGAAACCTATCCTTTTAGCACCAGTTTAAAGCTGAATGATCCATTGCAGGATGCGAGTCAGGGGAATGGATGGGTCAGTAACGAGCATTGCCGCTTTGAGCAGGGGGCATATCTGGTGAGCGCTGCTGCTGGAGGTTTTTATACAACCTGCCCCGCTACAGCGACCAACTTCAGCAATTGTACCTATGAAGTCACATTCTCTCTGGTGAAGGGAGAGGCGGCGGGCCTGACTTTTCGCGGTGACGAGACCGGAGAACGGTATTATACTTTTTTGCTCAATCGGGAAGGGAATTTTGCGCTATTGCTCTATAACGGTGTGGGTCAATCCGCGCAAATATTGGCCATTGGAAAAGCCAGCCCGTTTCGTATGGGGAGCGAGAATCGCCTTGCGGTCGCGATGCTGCGAAACGAGATCAAGCTGCTGGTCAATGAGCAACCGGTAACGGTAGTCACAGATCAGACGTTGCAGAGCGGGCAGATTGGCCTGATTGTCTATGGGAAGGATGAGGAGGCACTCGCCAGCTTCAAGCATGCCCGTGTCTGGTTGCTCTAGGCGGACTGTTTGAGATGGAAGAAGAAAAATAGACCGATGCTGGCGTTCATCTAGAAGGATGCTCTTTTTTCTTGCTCGTATGTATTTTCTGAAGCGCTCTGGGATCGTTTCACGGGATGAAGAGCATTTTCTGTGTTTTGTTTTCTTGTGTGGTTGTGGATTATTTGATGAAACTATTCCTATCCCTGTTTTTGTTTGGCTACCCGCCCGTCATGCCAAAGATGGGAAGATGCAAGGAGGGGAGGTATGGCTGATCGCATCGGATCACAGCTCGGGAATTATCGCCTGCTCCGTCTAATCGGGCAGGGAGGGTTCGCAGAAGTGTATCTGGGAGAACATATTTATCTGGATACATTGGCTGCAATTAAAGTGATGCATACGCAACTGTCTGATGAAGAGCGCGAAAAGTTTCGTATTGAGGCACGGACCGTTGCTCGTCTGGCGCATCCGCATATTATTCGGGTGCTGGAGTTTGGCATTGAGGGTGCAACGCCGTTTCTGGTGATCGATTACGCGCCGAGTGGCACCTTGCGCAAACGGCACCCGAAAGGCTCTGTCCTGCCTCTGGACACTGTTGCATCCTATGTAAGGCAGGTTGCGGAGGCTTTGCAGCATGCGCATGAGCGTAATATTATCCATCGTGATGTCAAGCCGGAAAATATGCTCATAGGGCGCAACAATGAGATTCTGTTAAGTGATTTTGGAATAGCGCTTGTCTCACAGGGGACGCGCTATATGAGCACAGAGGGGATTCAGGATCTGGCCGGAACGATTGCTTATATGGCTCCGGAGCAGATGCAATCACGGGCGATACCGGCCAGCGATCAATATGCACTGGCGGTAGTTGCCTATGAGTGGCTTGGGGGAGCGCGTCCATTTGAGGGAACATTTACCGAGGTAGCGGTCAAACATACCCTGACGCCTCCTCCATCCTTACGAGAGAAGGTTCACGCCATTCCAGAGGTGGTTGAGGCGGTTATTATGAAAGCGCTGGCAAAGGATCCACACCAGCGTTACCCTTCTGTGCTGGCATTTGCAGAGGCGCTGGAACAGGCATCCTGTGATGCGGTCCCGGGTTATTTGTCGCTCGGGGGACATAAAGCCAGACCCCACCTGAGAGGCAAAAGGGGATTGGGAGATGTGCATGTGCTTGCTCCATCGCTTGAGGCTGCTTCGCACTTTCCCCGCGTTCTGCCCGAGACGACTCCTGACGAAACGGTTCCTCTGCCCGACGAGCTGATGACTGTGCAAGGAGAGTCTCCCAAACGGATCTCACGCCGGGCTGCTCTGGCTGGAGTGGGGACGCTTGGTCTGGTAGTGCTTGGAGGTGCAGGACTTTTTACTCTGTATGCCCGGAATCGACGCGCGGTTCCGCCGTCAAGCCCGACCATGAATGTGCGCTCTACAACCGTGTTGACCTTTGCTCAGCATACAGACCGGCTCTGGACTGTCGATTGCTCGCCGGATGGACAATATTGTGCTTCAGGTGGTGCTGATGCCCTGGTGCGTGTCTGGCAGACCAGGGATGGGGCTCCGCTCATTGCCTATGATGGGCACAGTGATAGTGTGTATGCTGTATCCTGGAGCCCGGATGGGAAGCGAATTGCCTCCTGTGGCTATGATGGAACCGTGCAGGTTTGGGATGCACTGACGGGGTATTATCCGCTGCACTATCATGGGCATCAGGGCTTTGTCTGGTCGCTTGCCTGGTCGCCTGATGGTCAGTATATTGCTTCGGGTGGTGCGGATACCACGGTGCAGATCTGGGACACGAAAACCCGCGAGGTACGAACCCATTTCAAGCGCCATACTGGCCTGATCTTTCATCTTCGCTGGTCACCCGATGGGAAGCGTATCGCTTCGGTGAGCGCGGATGGAACCGTGCAGATCTGGAACCCGATAACTGGCGCGCTACTCTCTACGTTTCGCCCGTTTAACACGCTCGGGCGCTCGCTGTCCTGGTCTCCAGATGGGGAGCGGCTTGCGGTTGCCTGTGACAATAAGACTGTGTGGATCTTTGATGCCAGCAATGGCGATCATCCCTATACCTACTATGGGCACAGCGATTTTGTATACACGGTTGCCTGGTCTCCTGACGGGCGTTTGCTGGCCTCCGCAGGTGATGACAGGACTATCCAGGTATGGAGCGCACAGCCGGGTAGCGATACGTTAACACTGGAAGGCCATCGTGACGCTGTGCGTTCGGTCGTCTGGTTGCCCGATAGCTCCCGCGTGATCTCGGCCTCTTGGGATAAAACCGTGAGGATCTGGCGTGTGCGCTAGTTTTTATGGTGAGTCGAAAACTGTTATAATGTCGGAGAGGTGAGTGTCTGGTGAGCTGAACAACAGCGCATAGAGTATCTATAAGAGGTGAGAAATGCCCCGCTACTTTACACGGGAAGAGGCTGAAGCCCTGCTCCCGGCACTGACAATCGTTTTAAGCCAGCTTCGAGATCAGTATAAGAAGGTGCGAGCCTTTGAGGAAGAGCTTGCTCAACTGCAAATCAAGGCGATGGGCAACGGACATGGACTGCTCACGCGAATCGCTGAGCTGCATGATGAGGTGGGTGAAAGCATTGATACCTTACGGGATCTGATCGAGAAAGTTCAGTCCTTTGGGTGCGAGCTAAAAGATCCAGAGCTCGGCCTTGTTGATTTTTTGAGCTTACGCAATGGGCAGGCTGTCTACCTTTGCTGGCATCTGGGCGAAGAACATATTGCATTCTGGCACCACCTCGATACAGGATTCGCCGGGCGGCAACCACTATAACTATCATATGGCGTGAGTCGAGAAATGGCAACAATTCAGGAGACCTTACGACGAGCAACGCAGGCGCTAAGCCGGGCCGGACAGACAGGCGCAAGGCGTGATGCGCAGGTGTTGCTCTGTCACGTTCTGGGGGTTGAGCTTGCCGTGCTGTATGCATATCCAGAGCGGGAAGTGACCTCAGAACAGGAGCAGCGCTTCTCTTTGCTGATTGAGCGGCGAGCGAAAGGGGAGCCTGTCGCATATCTGATCGGGCGGCGGGAGTTCTATGGGCGTACATTTCTGGTCGATCCTCGGGTGCTGATCCCGCGGCCAGAGACTGAGATCCTGATTGATGAGGGATTGCAGCAAATCAGGCAGAAGCTACAGACGGGCATCGCTCCCATTGTGGCTGATATTGGCACTGGCAGCGGCATTATCCCCATTACGCTGCTGCTGGAAGAACCGGCCATTGGCTCCATGTATGCTGTTGATATATCGGCGGAAGCGTTGCAGGTGGCGCAAGAGAATGCGCAGCTACATCATATTGAGCAACGGGTACACTGGTTACAGGGAGATCTGACCGAGCCGCTGCCGCAACCGGTCGATGTGCTTACGGCAAATTTGCCCTATGTAGGCACCGAGGAGCAGTTAGATCGCGACGTGTATGACTATGAACCGCATCTGGCTTTGTTCAGTGGACCTCGGGGGCTGGATTTGCTGCGGCGCTTTTTGCATGAAGTCTTTACGAGCGGGAAACTCAGGCCTCGAGGGGTAGTCGTGCTGGAAATCGGCTATCAACAGGCCAGCGCTGTCACCGAGATAGTGCAGTCGCTTTGCCCGGAGGTGATAGTGACAACGCGCCAGGACTATGCCGGGTGGGATCGAGTCGTTGTAATCGCTCATCCTTAAATGTGCCAGGTAGTACCATGTTTTGCCGGTATATTTGCGTTCCCTTATGTGAGGCCGTATAATCGTGGGCAAGGTGAAGCTGAGGGTGGTCAGTGTCTGGTGATTCCCGTGCTGCATGTCTTTGTGGGCCTTCAGGAGCCCGGGGAGATGATGTGCCACGCAGTCGGGAGAGTGGAGTTTTTTAAAGGAGTCTCTAATGACCCTGAGTATTGTGCAAGCTCAAACCGAGTTAGGTTTTCCGGCAAATTTGTTTCTGGTACTGGGAGGAGCAGCCGCCGCCTGCGTCTTATCCTACCTTCTGACATACGGAGTGATCTTTTTTTGCCGCAAGTTTGGGCTGCTTGATCGCTCGACAGTTGAAAGAACGAGAATACACACAACGCCGACGCCTCGCCTGGGTGGTGTGGCGATGTTTCTTGCGTTTGTGATCGCTGCTCTGCTGTTTTACGTGACCTATCCTGGCGTCCAGCCCGAAGAAAAAATACGGTTCTGGCTCTTACTGGCTGCATCGACATTGATAGTCGCCGTTCATGCCTATGATGATGTGCGTGGCTTGAAGCCGCTTACAAAGCTGATTTTCCAAACTCTGGCCGTTATCATTATCCTGGGACCCTGGAACTGGCATTTTTACGGGGTTATTCTCTTTGGTTTCAGTAACCCCTTCGGGGTAGTGAATCCGCCTCCCGGACAGGATCTTCCCTGGTATCGTGATTCGATCATCTCTATTTTTATCCACTCCCCCGACATTACGTGGTTGGCGATCCCGGCGGTACTGGTTACATGGTTCTGGATCGCAGGTATGATGAATACCGTCAACTTCATCGATGGTCTGGATGGATTGGCCGGAGGAGTTGTAGCGATCACTGGCATCTTTATCTGTATTATCTGCTGGCAACTGAAGCAGTACACGATCTGTACGCTATCTGCCATCTTTACCGGGGCTGTTCTGGGATTCTTGCCGCACAACTGGAACCCGGCAAAGGTTTTTATGGGTGATAGTGGCTCGCAGTTTCTGGGCATTATGCTGGCAGTGCTTTCGGTTATGGGGGGAGCAAAGGTCGCGCTGGCGTTGATGGTACTTGGTATCCCTATTCTGGATGTCGCAATTGTGATTGTGGGGCGCTTGCGCAAGGGTGTTTCGGCTGCACAGCATGATACCTCGTCACATCTTCACTATCGCTTGCTGGCAACCGGACTCAATCCCAAGCAGATCTGTTTCATCTTCTACGGGCTGACGATCATGTTTGGAGTGCTTGCCCTGAGCTTGCCACGCCCGCTCAAAATCGGCGGCCTGATTCTGGTCGGTATTACCATGACGGTGCTGGTGTTCTGGCTGGAGAGCTTGAAACGAAAGCGTTTGCAGCAAGGCCCGAAAGAGAAGACCGCCGGTACGTCTGCGGTTGAGCGAAAGCGTGAGCAATCTCATTCAGCCTAAAATCAAAAGCTCCCTGCTAGCAGGGAGCCTTTTTTCAGGTGCGTGAGGGACGTGTATTCCGCAGGGTCAGGAGCGCCAGCAGCGAGTTAAACAGTGTGAGCCCGCATGCAATGGCAAAGATGGCGTGTGCTCCAACTACTTTGCTCAGAATCGTTGAGAGCAGGGGCCCGAGGACTCCGCCAAGCGCGGTGATTGAACTGCGTACACCCATTGTCTGAGCGCGGTGATCCTCGTCGGCCATATCAAGGTAGGCAGCGCTGAGTGCGGGAGAGACCAGTGAGGCACCCAAACCCGCAATCAGTGACGCGGCAAACATCAAGTAGACATTATGCAGCAGGATTAGCCCCAGATAAAGCACGCAGTCAAACAGTAGTCCGAATACGACCGGCCATTTGCGCCCGATTTTATCGCTTACTGAGCCGAGTGCCATCTGTCCGATCAGCATTGCCAGCCCATAGGTGCCGACGATCGCGCCGAACTCGGTTGATGAGAAATGCATCTGATCGTATAGATAGAAGGTCATCTGTGGCTCAATAAAGGCGAACCCGAAGACAATCGTAAAGTCCATCAGCAGCATGCAAATGAACAGAAAGAGCGGGTTTGGCAGGGAAGCGAAAAATCCCTGCTTGCGCTGCATAGGTACTTGTTTCTCGTTCTGGCGAGTCTCCGGTACCAGAACCAGGGCGGTGAGTGTAGCCAGAAATGCCAGACCAGCCGAAATGGCGAAGGGCGCTGCATAGCCCCAGTGGTCGAAGATAACACCCCCGAGTAGAGGCCCGAGTATGAAGCCAGCAGTATACCCCCCCATGACGAGCCCTGTCCAGCGGGCTCGCTGGTGTTCGGGAACAATATCGGCAATCACTCCCATAGAGGCGGGAAGCAGTGCCGCGGAAATAAACCCCTCAATGGTGCGGATGATAATGAATGCAAGGGGCGATTGCGCCAGCAGGAACGCGATATTCGAGAAGGCGAAGCCTGCCAGGCCGAGCAGGATCAAGGGACGGCGTCCCAGACTATCGGCCCACTTACCCATAAGAGGTGAGATGAGAAATTGAGCCAGCGAAAAGCCCATCGTCATAAAGCCAAGCTCGGTGACACCTGCTCCCATTTCGCCGAGGCGTTTCCCGAAAATAGGAAGTACGATTCCATGCCCGGTCATAAGCAGTGTCATACTGGCGGTGAGCAGGATCAGAATGTGTAGTGTGCGTTGTGAATTGGTTTGCCCGGGGGGCGCTTCTGGGGTGATACCGGCTTGCTGCTCTGGTTCATGTGTATACATAGAGCGTTTCTTCTCCTTTGGCTGATGAATGATGGTGGGGCCTCTTGCTGACTTTACTGCTTGTACGCTGGATGGGGATAGAATGTTGTAGTTCTTTCGATTGAGCGTCGTGAGGGAAAAGAAAAAGGCCACCAGGAAGAACCAGGTAGCCTTTTCTTAGAGGTTTCAGCCTGATGCGTTGACACTCCTCACGGCTTCAGCCGTGGGATTCTTCATTCAGCCAGCATGCTTGCAAGTCACCGTAGCGTGATGACCCGTAGAGGCATGCTGTCCAGAAGCGTTTGATGAGGGAAACTCGTCGGTTCCCGTCTGCCCGACGGTACCAGTTCAGGAAAAAGGGCATAACACAGATGAGATATCCAGTCAAGCGAGATTCGCGTTCTCTCGTTCCGAGAATACAAATGCGCCTTGCATCCTCAAGGCTCAAGCCAGGGGCCTTCCAGCGCTTCCAGGTAACGCTTCTTCCGATTGGTGAAACTGTCCTTCTTGCTCAAGATGACGCTTCAGGAAGTAGCCGGTGTAGGAACGCTCATTCTGCATCACATCCTCCGGTGTGCCCGTTGCAACGATTTCGCCGCCATTGTCGCCGCCCTCTGGCCCCAGATCAATGATCCAGTCGGCGCTTTTGATCACGTCTAGATTATGTTCGATCACAACAATCGTATTGCCGTTATCGACCAGACGCTGTAGCACCTGAAGTAAGCGGTCCACATCGGCGAAGTGAAGCCCGGTTGTGGGTTCATCCAGAATATATAGCGTGCGGCCCGTGGCCCGCCTTGAGAGCTCGGTTGCCAGCTTGACGCGCTGCGCTTCTCCGCCGGAAAGCGTGGTTGCCGGCTGTCCCAGACGCATATAGCCAAGACCGACATCGTAGAGCGTTTTCATCTTGTTGTGCACGGATGGGACGTTCGAGAAGAACTCCATTGCCTCTTCAATCGTCATGTCCAGCACATCGGCGATGCTTTTCCCTTTGTAGTGGATCTCCAGCGCCTCACGGTTATAGCGCTTGCCATGACAGACCTCACAGGGAACATAGACATCTGGCAGGAAGTTCATTTCAATGCGTACAATACCTTCACCCTTACAGGCTTCACAGCGTCCTCCCTTGACGTTAAAGGAGAAACGACCGGGTGTATAGCCTCGCATACGCGCCTCGGGCACCTGAGCGAACAGTTCGCGGATGCCGGTAAAGGCGTTCGTATAGGTGGCAGGATTGGAACGCGGCGTCCGACCAATCGGCGACTGATCAATATCAATGACCTTATCCAGGTGCTCAAGCCCCTCAATGGCGTCATGCTGTCCCGGGCGCTCATGCGCTCTGTGAAAGGTATGTGCCAGTTTCCGATACAGAATATCGGTAATCAGCGTACTCTTGCCCGAGCCAGAGACGCCGGTAATCACAACGAACTTGCCAAGCGGGATCTCAACATCAATGTTTTTCAGGTTGTTCTCGCGGGCGCCCTTGATCACCAGTTCGTGCCCATTGCCCGGGCGCCGCTGTTCTGGGAGCGCGATACGTTTGCGCCGTGAGAGATAATCACCGGTTAACGAGTTCTGGTTCGCGACGATTTCATCATAGGTTCCCTGTGCGACCACATGTCCACCATGCTCACCCGCTCCAGGACCAATATCAATGATATAGTCGGCGGTGCGCATGGTATCCTCATCATGCTCAACAACCAGCAAGGTATTGCCCAGATTGCGTAGCCGAACCAGCGTTTTGATCAGGCGCTCGTTGTCGCGCTGATGCAGGCCAATACTTGGCTCGTCAAGGATATAGAGCACGCCCATCAGCCCAGAGCCGATCTGTGTTGCAAGACGAATGCGCTGTGCCTCGCCTCCCGAGAGACTGGCGGCTGCACGGTTGAGCGTCAGATAGTCGAGACCGACGTCAATCAGGAATTGGAGCCGGGCGCGAATCTCTTTCAACACCTGGCGGGCAATCATGCGCTCGCGCGGCGTCAATGTGGTCTTGACCAGCGGCCCACGAGTATCGATTTTTGCCAGCGGATCGCCGAGCAGACTTTCATTGGCCTTCCCATTCTTTTTCTTCTTGCCCGAGGTGACCACCGAGTTTTGCAGAAGCTGTTGTGGGCTATTGTACCCGTTGTTGCCCGCCTCTGTCTCGGCTTCTAGCTCCTGAAAGTAGCGCTGAGCATGGACGATCGAGAGGCTGGTCACCTGAACAATATTGTAGCCGCCAACGGTGACAGCCAGGGCCTCCGGTTTCAAGCGGGCACCATGACAATCGGGACAGATGCGAGCTGCCATATAGCCCTCAATTTCTTCGCGGACGCTCTCGCTCTCTGTCTGTTTGTAGCGGCGATCGAGTTGCGGAATGACCCCTTCAAAATTGACCGTATAATTGCGGGTGTTGCCATGCTGAGGCGTATAGCGGATGGTCAGCGGCTCATTGTCACCATAGAGTATCTTCTGCTGGATAGCGGAGTCGATTTCCTGCCAGGGTGTATGCAGATCAAAGTGATAGCGCTGGGCCATTGCTTCCATGATCGCACTGTACCACTGGCTGCCGTTCATGACTTTGCTCCAGGGAGCAATAGCGCCGTCCAGAATGCTGAGTTCTGGATGGGTCACGATCAATTCCGGGTGAATCTCAAGTTGTGTGCCCAGACCGGTACAGGTTGGACAGGCGCCATGCGGGCTATTAAAGCTGAACGTACGGGGCGCGATTTCCGGCAGACTGATACCACAATAGACGCAGGCTGCCTTCTCGGAGAAGAGGATCTCTTCACCACCGATAACCGAGACCAGCACAACGCCATTGCCGAGCTTCAGCGTCGTTTCCAGTGAGTCCGAAAGGCGCTGCCGGAAGGCCGGGTCCACATGCTCCGCTGTTACCTCTGGCTGCTGCGTTTTGACCTCATAGAGGGCAGGACGCTCGGCTACCATTTTCTGTCCGTTTGACTCGTTCTGTCTGGGTTGTTTGCGGATGATCAGGCGGTCAACGACAACCTCAATGGTGTGTTTCTTCTGCTTATCAAGCTCAATCTCTTCACTGAGGTCACGAATCTCGCCATCGACGCGGACACGGACATAGCCAGAGCGACGCATCTCCTCAAAGACATTCTTGTATTCGCCCTTGCGTCCCTGTACCAGTGGTGCAAGCAGCATGATTCGTGAGCCTTCTGGCAGGCTGAGTACCGCGTCAACAATCTGCTGTAGCGTTTGCTGGCTGACTTCCCGCCCGCATTTGGGGCAGTGCTGATGACCCACACGGGCATAGAGCAGACGAAGATAGTCATAAATCTCGGTGACCGTGCCGACCGTTGAGCGCGGGTTATGCGTTGCCCCCTTCTGATCGATCGAGATGGCCGGAGAGAGACCGTCAATATGATCAACGTCGGGCTTTTCCATTTTGTCCAGGAACTGGCGGGCATAGGCAGAGAGCGACTCGACGTAGCGGCGCTGTCCCTCGGCAAAAATGGTGTCAAAGGCCAGACTACTCTTTCCAGAGCCGGAAAGACCGGTAATCACGACCAGCTTATCACGAGGAATGACCACATCTATATTTTTGAGGTTGTGTTCACGTGCGCCTCGTATAACAATTTTATCTTGTGGCATAGCATTCTAACCATCCATCCCTGTACATCATTGGCATTTTAGAGTGAGCAAGTTGGTGAACGAAAAAAGAAAGCCCTCGTTTTGATACAAACGTTCCACTTAACACTACACTACAGGCGGCTACGAGTCAAGAGGAGAGGACTTGTAGCTCATGACTATTGCGTGAAGCTGCGTTCCTGTTTTGCTGCTTCTGTTGAGGTGCAACCGAAGTATCTTCTCGCCTGTATACATTGAGAGCGAAAGAAGTGAAAGGATTGGCTCTCCCAAACCCTTTTATAACCTCTTATGAAAACAGTGAAGCTAGCAGCGAATATTCCCAGTGTAATAGATAGGCAGAAATGGATTTATCAATCTGGTAGGGCATTTGTTGTAGCAAATTACAATGAAATCAGTTCTGTAAGCAGGCTTGCAATAGATCAGGTTGTCTAGCTATTCAATAAGGGTGAGAGCATGATAGCAACAGTACGAAAGAAGACAAGTATTCGCCTCATCAGTTGGTGTGTTGAGTTTCTCTTCGTTCTCCTGTTGTTGCTGCTGGCTTTCAATTGTGCGTTGCAGCGCTTTGATGTGATCGGACCAAGCATGGAACCGCAGCTCCATAATAATGAAAGCATGTTAGTTGATAAGATCAGTTACCTCTTCCGGGAACCACAGCGCGGAGATGTGGTCGTGTTTGTTGCCCCTCCACAGCCGAATATGAACTATGTGAAGCGCATTATCGGGCTTCCTGGCGATGTAATCTCGATTGAGAACGGCAGGGCGACGGTGAATGGCGTCCGTTTGCATGAGTTTTATGTGGAGCCGAGGCGCATGGGAGCGGCTCCGGGTGATAAGCAGATCCATAGCCTGATAGTACCGAAGGATAGCTATTTTGTAATGGGTGACAACCGAATCGACAGCTATGATTCCCGCTCATGGGGCTTTGTGCCGCGCAAGAATCTTATCGGACGCGCAGTGATGGTCTACTGGCCTATCAACCAGGATAACAGCGGCTTCTTACAGGATGTCTCTTCAGTCTTTGCAGGCGTTCAAAACCATATTCTTCCTGTTAATACCGGAAATAGAAGCCCTTAGTATTTTCATGATGGCATAATTCAGTATACAATTAGATTGGTATAGCCAGATAGGGGAAAATATTGTCTCATGCGTTGATACTGCGTGATGCCATTTGATATAGTATGCATAATAAAGCCCAATGAGTTGAGGATACAGTGTGGAAATAGAACTCGATTTTGAAAAACGCTTCAGACTTGCCAGAGAGATCATCGAAACGATTGTCCTGACCATTTTGATGTTTCTGATTATTCGTCTGGCAGTCCAGAACTTTAACATTGACGGGATGAGCATGGAACCGGGCCTTCATAATAAGGAGCTAGTCCTTGTCAACAAGTGGTCTTATCTCTTTCGTCAGCCCGCCCGTGGAGATGTGATTGTCTTCAAAGCTCCTCCCGATCCCACACAGGATTATATCAAGCGCGTGATCGGTGTCCCGGGCGATGTGATTACCATTCAGGATACAACCGTGATCGTCAACGGCAAGCCCTTGCAGGAGACATACGTTGATCCAAAGCGACAGGGAAATCCGTATCCCAGGCCGATTACGAATATGCTGATCCCTCCAGATACCTACTTTGTACTTGGAGATAACCGGGCTGGAAGCTCTGACTCGCGAGATTGGGGGTGTGTACCCAGAGGGAACGTGATTGGTCTGGCGACACTGGTGTACTGGCCGCTCGGGCAGGATAACAACGGGCTGATAAAGAACTATTCCTCTGTCTTTGATAATGTTCCTGCGCCCCCTTCGGGGAGCAAAGGGATGACTTGCCCCGTGCGGAATACGGCGCAATCGGATACAGGTGGAATGAATACAGGCGATATGCCTATGAATCATGATGTCCTGTATGCTCTGGCTTTATCTGGATGTGTCACTGTTATACGTAAACGACGCCGGTAATCTCCGGCGTCGTCCCTTTTCTGGGGGTTAGCGGATCTTCAGTTCTACTTCCCCTTGCTTGAGCTGAATGCTTTGAATGGGGCGTTGGATACGGTTCTCGATTGTCTGGAAGTGCTTATTAATCAACGAGGTTATCTCATCTGCTGACATGATGAGCCCGAATGGTCCCTCCACGGTAACGTTACTGGCCTTGAGATGGCCGTTTTGTACAATCGGAACGCAGCTAACCGCGTTAGAAGTGCCAAATGCCGTAAAGGACAGGCGAACACCTGAAGGGGTAATGCTCGCGGTTGGGGCTGCTATAGGACTGTTTGCAGGCATATTCAGAACGATCATATTGTTCAATGTATTCTCGGTAACATGGAAAGGAGGTATCTCCACGAGTCCGGTTGGTGGAAGGTTTGCTCCCGATGGAATGTTCTGTTCTGCCCTGGTGAGTGCCTGATCCATCAGATCATAAGCCATGTTGTGCGCGTAGGGACGAATGGCGAAGACCCATGCGGCGATCAGGCTGGCGATAATCAGTACCAGGATAGTA
The DNA here is from genome assembly GCF_059696735.1 of Thermosporothrix sp. COM3. NCBI lineage: Bacteria > Bacillati > Chloroflexota > Ktedonobacteria > Ktedonobacterales > Thermosporotrichaceae > Thermosporothrix > Thermosporothrix sp. COM3. Next base: position 6,404,591 of record NZ_AP019376.1, read on the forward strand.
AGGCAGCCGAGCGTGCACCCGAGCCGATTGGGTTTCTTCTTCTGGCGGGGTTGTATATGAGGCTGCTCCGGGCGTTGTGACTGCGCGTCAGGTGTCTGTGGGGTTGGGGCCGGGGCGGGATGCGGTGTGGTTTGCTCACTGGCCCAGGCTGGATTGTGTTGCGGTGTATTCCACGGTCCTTGCGTTGTCCGCTCGTACATCTGAGTCGGTGCGTCATGCTCAACAAACGGATAGGACGACGGAATATTAACGGTGGCCCCACACTTCGGACAGAAGCGGGCATCAGGTTGTAGCGATTCTCCACATTGTGTACATTTCATGCTTTTGTCACCATTTTCTGATTTTATAGGGCGTAAAGAGTGGCTTTTTTTAAGTATATGATGAAGTGCGCTTTTCGTCCAGCTTATTCGAGCGCAAAATAGGGAATAGATATTCCGGTTGGATGTGTTATAAAAAGTGCCAGCAAAAGGATGCTGGCCCCTTACTGTTGACGTTTCAGTATCTCGTCCATTGATGTGATTATTTGTTGACGCATGGCCGGATCATCGTTGATGATCTGAGCGACCTGTCGGATCAGGCCGCGTTCCTGAACTTCAGGGAGATTGTAGCCATACCGTTCATGCACGGCAACGGCTGCCCCTCGTAACACTTTTTCATCGTCACTCATTATCAAAGGAGGAGGCGTTTCAAGACTACGCTGGGCTGTCGTGCCCGGGGGACTGTCCCCTTTGAGAGGCTTGACGCCATTAGCGGCGAACGGGAGCTCACTATCAATGAGATGAGCTGAATGCGGTGTTGCTCGCTCAATATGTACGATCACCGTTTGTTCATCTTCATTGACTGCCTTAATGGTGCCTTCCAGGTAGATGACTTCAGGTGCCCCCCAGAAGACACGCTCTCCGACATGGAGAATCATAATGCTGCAACTCCAATCTTCTGTCGCTGACTCAGACAATACGAGAGAGCCCGGCTTCTTCTAATACGATTGAGCCTGGCTGGAAGTTCCATCTCCCCGTTTTCTTCTGAGAAGCAGAGTAATATTGCTCTGTCTGGCTGGATATGGTATCTTTACAAAGAATGCTGCTGCCCTTCATGGCGGAGGAAAAGGATTGTCCGCAGAAGGACGCGGGCACGAGGGTGGCTGAGTCTACCCCGTGAGACATCAATTGCTTTTCAAATGGGTTGAGAAAGAGCAACGTTCTTTTTTTATCGCTTTCTGGTACAGTTGCTTTCAGTGTTTGCCGATAAGAAAAACAGAAAGTCGTTTGATTGTATTCTCCTCTTGACAGGAAGGAAGGCCTTCTGTATCCTAACACAGCAGAGACGAGCCAGAGATGTTCTGCGTGTAGATCACCTCAATGAATCCTTGTAGGCATGCCGTGGTATGAGATTGTGACCAGAACTCGGATATCCCGGCAAAAGGAGAAAGAGCAGGATTGGTACCGTTGAGCAGGTAGAAAATCTGCGAGCTATGCCTGTGAAATGCTTCTGAACACATGGCCTCTCCTCGCTGTCAGGGGATTGGCAGGCGAGCAAGCCATGTGGTTGAAAGAAGAATCCTCCGGTGTTGTTGCCGGGTGGAATGAAGTTGCTTTCGTATTTGAATGACTGGTGCAAGTGCGCCCTCCTCCGGGCGCTTATTCATGTAAAGGACACATCCACACATTTATGCACGAGAAGAGTTTAGTAACACTGGAATATCCCAAGATTTTAGAGAAGGTAGCAAAAGAGGCTTCTTTTTCCGCCAGCAAAGAGCTGGTGATGGAGCTAAAGCCAACAACTGATCTGGAGGAGGCTCGCCGCCGTCTGGCTGCGACGACAGAGGCGGTTCGCTTGATCGACCTGCGTCCTGAGGTGGGCGTGGGAGGGGCCCGTGATATTCGCCCGCATCTGGCGCGTGCTGCTCGGGATGGTGTCCTGCTTCCAAAAGAGCTTGTTGACATACTGAATACCGTGCGCAGCTCACTCAATGTGGCTCGCGCACTTGAAAAGCTCGATCCAGAGCAGTTCCCGCTGCTGCATGATCTGGGAAGTGCGATCCCTCAGCGACCACAGATCGCGCGGCGTATCGAGATGACTGTCAGCGAGGAAGGCGAGGTGCTGGATACTGCCAGCCCGGCCCTGCGTCGCATTCGTTTTGATATTCGTGGGGCCAATCAGCGTTTGCAGGATCGACTGCGGAATCTGGTTTCCGAATATAGCAATGTATTGCAGGAACCGATTATCACCATCCGGAATGATCGCTATGTGATCCCGGTTAAGGCAGAAAACAAGGGCCATGTGCGAGGTATTGTGCACGATCAATCATCCAGCGGCGCCACGGTCTTTATTGAGCCAATGGTGGTTGTTGAGCTGAACAACAAGGTCAGAGAGCTGATGATTGAGGAGCGGCAGGAAGTTGATCGTATTCTCCGGGCGCTTTCTGCTGAGATTGGCAAAGAAGTTGATGCGTTGCGCGTTGTTGTCGATCTCCTGGCCGAGTTTGATCTGCATATGGCGAAGGCCCGCTATAGCCGGATGACTCGTTCCAGCGAGCCGAAGCTGAACGAAGAAGGGCGCATTGATCTGCATAATGCCCGCCATCCATTACTGACCGGAAAAGTGGTTCCAACGAATTTCCATATCGGGCAAGACTTCTTTATGGTCGTGATTACTGGCCCGAACACGGGTGGTAAAACGGTTGCCCTGAAAACCGTTGGCTTGCTCACACTTATGGCTCAGGCAGGGCTTCATATCCCGGTTGACGAGCACTCTGAGATTGCCGTCTTTGAAGATGTGTTAGCCGATATCGGAGATGAGCAGAGTATTGAACAGAGTCTCAGCACCTTCTCCTCTCATATGAGTCGTATCATTGAGATTCTGAGGCGCGTTGATGAGATCCAGAAGGAGCACACGATTCATATTCAAGGGCGGTTGGCCGAAACGCTGAAGCAGAACAGCCGTCCTGCTCAGGTGCTGGTGCTCTTCGACGAACTTGGTGCTGGCACTGACCCGAGCGAAGGTTCGGCGTTGGCTCGGGCGATTCTGTCTTATCTGCTGGAACGCCATGTCACGACGGTGGCAACCACGCACTATACTGAGCTCAAGGCCTTTGCCCATGAGGAGCCGGGCGTGACCAATGCCTCCGTTGAGTTTAATCTTGAGACGCTGTCTCCAACCTATAAGCTGAGTATCGGGGTCCCCGGACGCAGTAACGCGCTGGCGATTGCCCGGCGTCTCGGGCTGGATGAGAGCATTATTGAGCGTGGACGCGAGTTCCTCGGTAGCGCCGGGGTCCATATGGAGAACCTGCTTGAAGGCTTGCAGGAGGAGCGCAAGGCTGTCTCCGATGAGCGTTATCATCTTAGTATGGAGCGTGCTGAAGCGGAATATCAGCGCAAGCAACTGGAAGAGGAACGCCATCGCCTTGAAGAGGAGCGAGTTCGCATTCTGAACGAGGCTCGGGCGCAGGCCCGACGCGAACTGCAAGAGGTACAGGCGAAGCTGGCGAAAGTCAAGGTTAGCCTTGATCGCGGTACTCTGAGTCGTGAGCGCTTGAATCAGGCGCGCAATACAGCTCAGCGACTTGAAGAGAAGGTGGCACCTGTTCCTGAGCCAATCAAGCAAAAGAAGGACGACGGCGTGCGGAAAATCGATGGACCGTTGCAGGTTGGCGATACCGTGCGTGTGCTCAGCTTCGGGCAACTGGCTGAACTGGTGAGTCTCTCGGCTGATCGCAGTACAGCAGAAGTTCAGATGGGAGCGATGCGCTTCCGGGTAGATGTGAATAACATCGAGCGGCTGAGCAAGCGGCAGGCAAAGGAAGAACGCGTTGCACCGAGTATCGTGCTGCCGAGCGTAGAGGAACGGCCGCAGGTGCCGATGGAACTGGATATGCGCGGCTGGCGCGTCGAGGACGCCCTTGAAGAGCTCGATGCTTATCTGAATAATGCGGTAATGGCCGGTATGCCTTTTGTGCGTATTATTCATGGGAAAGGAACCGGAGCGCTGCGGACAGCCGTGCGGCAGCATCTCTCGCATCATCCGCTGGTTAAGTCGTATACTCCCGGCTCTCCGGCGGAAGGTGGAGACGGTGTGACTGTGGTAAAGATGGGCGCGTAACGAGAGACAAATAGACAAAGAGCATCCTGCACACGAGGATGCTCTTTTTTTGTATGCTTCCATGTTTGCTTCAAAACCTATTTGTTAAGCTCAAAATATCTACTTGCATATGTTGCAAATAAGCTATAATGCTGAACAATAATATATAGAATTCCGCTCTGGATTATGCTATGCTATATGCGAATGTATAGGGAGGCAGAGTTTGGAACGCGAATTTTCTCTGCTTCGTATCATAATCAAACAGCAGCATAGCCAGAAGGAGGCAAGCAGCAAGCATGGAACGGCCTTTTAGCACATTGCGAAACTGGGGGGAACGAGGATGGAATGCCAGCACCAGAGAAATGGGCGGCTTTAAGAAGTTTATACTACGCGGAAACGTCGTCGATCTGGCTGTTGGTGTGGTGATTGGAGCTGCCTTTAGCGGGGTGGTGGACAGTCTGGTCAAAGATTTTATTTCGCCATTAATTGGCGTGGCCTTATTGACATTACACCTCAATCAGGACTTTAAGAATGCTTTCTGGGAGTATCAGGGGCAACGTTTCGCCTTTGGTGACTTTGTGAACGCGCTCATCTCCTTCTTGATTGTTGCCTTTGTGTTATACTTTTTTGTGGTGCGACCGGTTGCCTTGCTTCAGGATCGTTTCTTGCCGCGTGAGGAACCGAAGGCACCGGAGAAGCGGGAGTGTCCTTTCTGTCTCAGCGAGGTGCCGTTGAAGGCAACTCGTTGTGCCTATTGTACTGCTCAGCTTCCTCCCGCAGAAGAAGGGACACCAGCCGAAGTCAGGTAGGGCATGGCAGGGAAGCTTCTTTGTACTGCTTGCATGGCAGGGTGAATAAAGGTATACTGCCTGAGGGAATTATGCTCTACCAACTTCCCTATAGGTTAGCTTGTACTGGACAGGGGTACGTCAAGAAGAGCAAGAGGTTATTATCTGCATTCGTATCCATATTGGGCTTGACGACCCCTGTATCCATGAGATTTTCATAGAAGGCAAAGGAGAAATTCACTCATGTCGTCACCATCTGAGCCGATCCGCCTGGAAGACCGCATCAGAGATATTCAGGATTTCCCACAGAAAGGCGTTCTCTTCAAGGATATCACTCCTTTGTTACAGGATGCTGCTGCTTTTCGGGCTGCTATGGATCGTATGGCGGCTCATTATGCCGGTGCCGGTATTGAGGTAGTCGTGGGCGTAGAGTCACGCGGCTTTATTTTTGGTGCGCCACTGGCATACCTGCTCAATTGCGGTTTTGTTCCTGTACGCAAATTCGGGAAGCTCCCATCCGAGACGGTCAGCGTTGAGTATGCGCTGGAATATGGTACCAACATCGTTGAAGTGCATAAAGACGCGATCAAACCCGGCCAGCGTGTCCTGATTGTTGATGATCTTCTTGCGACTGGTGGAACTGTTTCGGCGGCAATGGAGCTGGTGGAGAAGCTCGGCGGCCATATTGCCGGTATTGCGTTCCTCGTTGAGCTGTCTTTCTTGAAGGGTCGCGAGCACCTGAAGGGGCACGATGTCTTTGCCCTGATTAAATACTAGGCCGCCTGGTATTGGTAGTTGCATATACTTTTTGTCTGTTGCCCGTAGCAGGTGTGCGCGGGCACTGGCTTTTCATGGGGCGTTCGAGCATCCCGCTTGACGTTCTGTTCCTATTCCCTTTATACTGAAACGTATGCAAATGAAGGTGTGCGCTGACATGCATCAACAGAATTACTGCTATTATTACCGATCTGCCCTCTGTGTGGGTGGACCGGCATGTTGCATGCGCACATAAATGGGTCTGCTGAGACCATACAGAGGGCAGAGGTAGCAATAACCTCTGCTTTTTTATTGCTCTTTTTTGTCGGAGGTTTTTTGATGGCTCAGGATGAACAGGCGCTTCTGGCGCGCTTTGCCAGGACAACAGAGTCGATGGTTTCATCGGAAGAGTTTCAGGATCTGTTGCGTTCTGGACGGCAGCTTCGGATCAAGTACGGCGTTGATGTCACAGCACCATTTCTGCATATCGGGCATGCAGTCAACCTGTGGATGACACGCCAGCTTCAGGATCTGGGACATAAGGCTGTCTTCCTGATCGGTGACTTTACCACGCGCATTGGCGATCCGACCGGACGAAATAAGCTGCGCCCGGTGCTCTCACGGGAAGAGATTGCAGACAACATGCAGCGTTTTCTTGAGCAGGCACGGATGGTGCTGCGCTTCGATGATCCACGCTTGCTTGAGATTCGCTACAACTCGGAGTGGTATGATGCTCTCTCGGCTCAGGAGCTGCTACAACTGCTGGCTCAGGTAACCCATGCCCGTCTGATTGGCCGCGATATGTTTCAGGAGCGTATACGGCAGGGACTGGACATCCATATGCATGAGCTGATTTACCCGGTCTTGCAGGGCTACGATTCTGTTATGCTGCACTCTGACCTGACAATTATTGGTTCGGACCAGCTCTTTAATGAAATGCTTGGACGCTTTTATCAGGAGCGGCAAGGACAGCGCCCGCAGGTGATTATCACAACCCGAATCACGCCAGGAATCGATGGGAAGGCCAAGCAAAGCAAGAGCCTGGGCAACTACATCGGTCTGGGCCATAGCCCGCGCGACAAGTTCGGACGTGCCATGAGCATTCCCGATGAGTTGATCCTGCCCTACCTGGAAGTTTATACCGATGTTTCGACGGAGGAGCTTCGGGAGCTCGCTGCGCAGGTAGCCATAGAGCCAATGCGGTGCAAGCTCCGGCTGGCGTATGAGCTGGTATGCCGCTATCATGGTGGAGCCGTCGCCGAGCAGGAACAGCAGTGGTTCCTTGAGACGTTTTCCACACGTCGAACACCGGATGAGATGCCGGTGCTGACGATTGAAGCGGGCGAATATAACGCACTGGCCGTATTGCAGCGCTTTTTTGCTGGCAGCAAGAGTAACCGAGAGCTGCGGCGGCTGTTTACGCAAGGCGCGGTTTCGCTCAATGGTGAGACGTTGTGGGTGCCTGAGCAGCCTGTAAGCGCATTGAATGGGGCGGTGTTTCGCGTGGGAAAACGCACCTGGTTTCGGGTCGAGGAGTGCTAAGAGCCAAAAAAGCCGCGAAGCCCGGACGGGGTTGTCCGGGCCTCGTGACCTGCGCAGCGTAGATCGAAAAGGAGGTGCTGCGCATGTGTGGGCGCTAAAAGTACCGGCATCAGAGCAAGGAGATCAAGTAGTGATATGCGTTGCCCGGGGCTTCAGGCGTTTAGCTCTCCTGCACTTTACTACTGCCGCTTTCAAGTAAGTTGCCTTCCAGACCAACGGAGGGCAAGAACTGGGACTGGGCCTGTGTACTCAGTGGCAGTCCCCACAGTTTAATAAAGCCAAGTGCGGCGTTGTGATCGAACTGGTCGCCGCTATCATAGGTCGCAAGGGCATGATCGTAGAGCGAATGGTCTGATTTTCGTCCAACAATGGCGCAATTGCCACGAGAGAGCTTGACACGTACGGTGCCGCTGACAAAGCGCTGTGAGCTCTGGACGTAGGCCGCAAGATCCTGATGGAGGGCGCTATACCATTGACCGTTATAGATCAGGCGGGCGTACTCGTTCGCGACCAGCTCTTTAAAGCGTGTCTGCTCGCGGCTCAGTGTCAGGGTTTCCAGGGCCTTGTGGGCAGCGTGGAGCACAACTGCTGCGGGCGCTTCGTAAATCTCACGGGACTTGATCCCGACGAGACGGTTTTCGATGTGGTCGATACGGCCAATTCCATAGTTTCCGGCCTCTTTATTGAGGCGCTCGATAATCGTCACGCCGTCCAGTTCTTCGCCATTCAGCGCGACGGGAATGCCATGCTCAAAGGTGATCTCAACGTAGGTTGGCGCTTTCGCTTCCATTGTGTCAGGATCGAGCGTCCAGGCAAATACATCGGCGGGTGGCTCGGCCCAGGGATCTTCCAGCACACCGCATTCAATACTGCGGCCCCAGAGATTCTGATCAATTGAATAGGGGCTGGCGTTGGTGACGGTGATGGGAATATTATGCTCTTTCGCGTATGCAATCTCGTTATCGCGGGTCATACTCCACTCACGAACCGGAGCGATAATCTTCAGATCAGGGGCCAGCGTATTGATCGAGACATCGAAGCGCACCTGATCATTGCCTTTCCCGGTACAGCCGTGGGCGACCGCAACGGCTCCCTCCTGACGTGCGACCTCGACCAGCAGGCGGGCAATCAACGGGCGAGCCAGCGCGGTTGCAAGTGGATACTGCCCTTCATAGAGCGCACCGGCCTGAAGAGCGGGCCAGACAAAGTAGCGCACGAAGTCATCGCGGCCATCGATGACCAGTGCTTTGACGGCGCCGATTTTCTTCGCACGGGCTGCGATCGACTCCAGATCGCGTTCATTGCCGACATCTATCGTGACCGCGATAACGTCCAGATCATACTTTTCTTTAATCCAGCGGATGGCAACCGAGGTATCGAGTCCCCCGGAATAGGCCAGAACAACGGTTGACATGAATTACTCCTCCACAAAGGTGCCGCCAACAAGCTGCTGAATTGCCTGAGTGAACGCGTTTTCTCGTTCGGCCCAGGCCTCTTTGGCCTGTTGCAGGTGTTGTTGTGTCTTTTCCAGACCGAGGTTTCCAGAGGCTCCCAGATGACTGCGGGCTTGCAGGCGCTTTAACAGTTGCACCTGGCTCTCGACCGGAAACGGAATGTTGCGTTCAAGCTGCGCAATAACCTCAGCGCCGACAATACGATAGGCGTCGCGGAATGGCATATTTGCCTCCTTCGCCATATCATAGGCGCGATCAGCGGCGAACAGTTCAAAGGTGCAGGCTGCAACTGCTCGCTCGGTGTTCACGGTGATGTTATCGACCACCAGTTTACAGATATCCAGAGCATCCTGTACAAGGTCCAGCGCTTCCATGAAGGGAAGCTTGGTCTCCTGATAATCCATGTTATAGCCGGAAGGAAGTCCGGTAATAATGCCCAGGATTTGCTGTTGATAGGCAAGCATGGTCTGGGCGCGGGCGCGTACCAGCTCCATCACACCAAGATTGCGCTTTTGTGGCATAATGCTGCTTCCCGTGCAGAGCTCTTTCGGCACCCGGAAGAAGCCATACTCGACCGTTGTGTACAGCAGTGTATCCTGTGCGAGCTTGCTCAGGTCGAGCATAATCTGAGTGAGTGCCTGTACAATGGCCGCTTCGACCTTGCCACGACTGTTCTGAACATAGATCACGTTATTCTGAACATGGTCGAAGCCGAGCAGATCAGACACATACTGTCGATCAATCCCGATGGGAACCCCATAGCCAGCGGCTGAACCAAGCGGCGATTGATCGGCAAGCTCGTAGCTTGCGGAGAGTAGCTTTTCATCGTCGAGCAGCGATTCCGCAAAGGAGCCAGCCCACAGGCCAACCGAAGAGAGCATCGCCCGCTGCATATGGGTATAGCCGGGCATCGGGATTTCTTCATACTTGCGGGCAAAGATCAGCAGCGAATGCGCCAGCGCAAGCAGTTTTTGCCCGACAAGGTGAAGCTGCTCTTTGCTGTAGAGGCGCATGTCAACCAGTACCTGATCATTGCGCGATCGGGCCATATGGATCTTCTTTCCGGCTGCTCCGGTTTTCGCTGCCAGGAAATTTTCAATACTGGTATGGACATCTTCATCAGAGGGCTGGATGGTGAATTGCTGTTGCTCATCCAGCTCAAGGATTGTGCACAGAGCCTCGTGCAACTGCTGATGCTCTTCGGGAGTAAGAATACCGATCTTCCGAAGCATCGCGATATGGGCAAGGTTTCCCCAGACGTCGTGGCGCACAAGGCGAGCGTCAAGCACGCTGTTCTGGGCGGCCTCATAGCGCTCAACCTGCTCGTTCACGCTGTAGCCCTTCTGCCATAACTTGCTCATGAACTTTTATGCTCCTTCTGGCACCAGGCCCGCCAGCGTGTTTCGGCGTGCGATCAGCTCAAAGGGCAGACCGCGCAGATGAGCGGCGGGGGCGCATTCTTTCTGGTTAAAGCTGGCGCTGTGAATCGAGCGCACATCGGGAAAGAAGAGACCACTCTTTGATGAGCGGGAGACGATATCAATGTTGCCTTTGTAGAGATCAATCACATACTCGCCATTAACTACCTTCTGTGTCGAGGCGATGAAGGCATCAATCGCGTCTTTGAGCGGGTGGAACCACTCCCCATGATAGACCATCTTTGACCATTGGGCGTCGAGCTGGCGCTTGAGTTGAATTTCTTCTTTGGTCAGGCAATAAAGCTCAAGGTCACGGTGGACTTTGAGCAGGATCTGTGCGGCAGGAGCCTCATAGATCTCGCGGGACTTTAGCCCCATGATGCCGTCTTCAAACAGGTCAATTTTGCCGATACCGTTGGCGCCACCGATGACGTTCAGTTGCTCGATGATCTGATCAAGGGGCAAGATATCCCCATTGAGGGCAATGGGAAGCCCATTTTGCCAGGTAAGGGTAATGGTCGTCGGGGTCTCTGGCGCTTTGGCGGGTGGCACAAGCCACATCCAGATCTCGTCAGGAAGCCGGGTATCAAGGTCAATGCCGCCGCTGGCAATGGAGCGACACCACATTGTCTTGTCATCACCACCTGCGATCAACTCTTCAACCTGGATACCGTAGTGTTCGATCAAAAGCTGTTCTTCACCGCGAGTCAGGTCAAAGTCGCGCACTGGCACAAAGGTTGGCAGGCCAGGAGCGAAAAGGGCAAAGACGTTATGCATGCGGTATTGATCGTTTCCCTTGCCGCTGGAGCCTTCCATCAAAGCATCACATCCCAGTTCCAGCGCCTTCTGGGCCACTTTTGCCGCGATAAGTTGGCGGGTCATCGAGGTGGAAACCGGGTACCCGTTGTAGTCGGAATTGGCCTGAATGGCTTTGGTCAGCCAGTACTCGGTAAACTCCTGCTTCGCATCGATCACAATGGGGGTGATACCAAGCTGTTGTGCTCGCTTTATGCTGGTGTTGAGCTCATCGGCTCCCTGGCCAACATCAACGCTGATCGCATAAAGCTGTGCCGCATGATATTTGGTCTCAGCGAGTTTGACGCAGAGGGTTGAATCCAGGCCGCCAGAGTAAGCAAGCGCGATCGTATGATTCTGGGGAACATCAACGGTGTTGAGTTTGTTCAATGCCAGTTTGAGGGCATGCGTGGTGGTCGTGGCTGTGTTGTCCTGATCGTGAACCGCCATGTGTGTACCTCCTTCAAACGTGATGCTCGTGGAAGGAGTGGACTTTTCTGCCTGTCCCGCCCCTTCCGGTCACTGACATTGAAGGGACGAGAGTGTCAGGCCTGTCCTGCACACACCCGTGGTGCCACCCTACTTGTCTTTCTGGTTCTGCTCGGGAGAGTAGACGTCGAAAGACCGCTTTTTATGGTTGATTGCTGCACGGGAACCACCCGTCTTACCTACTTACCAGTGTATGGTTTTCTTCGGTAGCCGCTCGCGAACGCGTTCTGAGGGCGCATTACCTTTCCGAACTCTCACTCTGCTTCGGATCGCTGTTGGCCGCTACACTCATACTACTTTCGCTCAACGCGGGTCAGTCTACTATTTTGTGTAGTTGGAACTTGCTTTTAATAATACATGTCTGTTTTTCAAATGTCAATGGGGGGGACCAGGAAAATGTGGGGACGGCGGTTTTGCGGTGCCGCGCGTTCCCACATTCACTATTTCTCAATCTGGATCCAGTAGAAGTCTAGCCTGTGTTACGCAAACCAGCGGCTACACCATTGATTGTCAGTAGAACGGCGTAGGTCAGGCGCATGCGCTCTTTCTCTTCTGTGCTGGCTGTGGCTTCCGCCTCACGATCAAGCATCAGCGGGCCGCCCAGTTCGCGTAAGCGGCGCAGCAGCGCGACCTGAAAGTAGCTCATGGGGTCGACGTAGGGATTACGTCGCTTGATCGATTGCTGCAACACCGGTGCGGTGTCGAGCAGTTCCTTTCCGCCGACAATCTGGCAAACCAGGCTTCTGGTACGCTCATATTCTTCCTGGATAGTGTGCGAGATCCGGTCTCGGAGCGCTGGATCTTTGACCAGCGAGGCGTAATGTTGCGCAATATGCATATCCGCTTTGGAGAGCGTCATTTGCAGGTTGTCCAGGAAGGCACGGAAGAACGGCCACTGGCGATACATCTGTTGCAGCAGCCCGAGTCGCTGGGGCTGCTGACTGATGAACTCTTCCAGGGCGCCACCAACGCCATACCAGCTTGGCAACACGTAGCGGCTCTGCATCCAGGAGAAGACCCAGGGAATAGCGCGCAGGTCTTCAATGGTGTTGCCCCGGGTGCGGCGTGCCGGGCGTGAGCCAATATTCAACCAGCCAATTTCTAGAATCGGCGTTGCCTGCTCAAAGAAGCTCAGGAAGGATGGATCATTGTAGATCAGATCGCGGTACCGTTTATGCGCATTCGCCGAGAGCAGTTGCATAGTATTACGCCATTCCTCGGTGGCCCGTGGATGCACCTGCGTCTCAATGATGTGCTCATCCGGGATACTGGAGCGTGCCACGCCAGCGATGACCAGTTCCATATTACGAATCGCAATCTCGTAGAGCCCATACTTAAAGGAGAGCATTTCGCCCTGCTCAGTAATGCGCAGACGGCCATGAATCGTCCCGGGAGGCTGGCCGAGGATCGCTTCATAGATCGGACCACCACCCCGACCGATCGCGCCGCCGCGCCCATGAAACATGGTGATCCCGATCTGGTGGCGTTTGCCAAGCTCTGTCAGCCGGAGCTGTGCTTCGTAGAGCTCCCAACCAGAGGTCAGAATACCGCCGTCTTTGCTGCTGTCCGAGTAGCCAAGCATGACCTGCTGCTGATCCTGACAGTTGCGCAGATAGGCGCGATAGTTCGGATGGGTAAAGGCCTGTTCCAGTATTTGTGTACAGGCATGTAGATCATCAATCGTCTCAAAAAGGGGCACAATGGGGAGATCATCAATGCCTGCTTCCTTACAGAAAAACTGTACCTCCAGCAAATCACTGAGTGAGTGCGACATGCTGATGATATAGCAGGTGATGACGCGTTTCCCATACTCGTCCCGTGCCTGCTTGACTCCCTGGAAGGTGCGCAGGATATGCCATGTATCCTCGCTGAGTTGCAGACCGGGACGAGTCAGGATGCGCGGATCACGCAAGAGCATTTCCAGAATGCGCAGGCGTTCCGCTTCCTCAAGCTGGCTGTAATCCTGTTCGCAGAGTCCTGTGACCTGAAGTAGTTCGGCCAGAGCGCGGGCATGGCGTTCGCTATGCTGGCGCACATCGAGGGCGACAAAGTAGAAGCCGAAGAGCTCTACCTGTCTGAGCAGGCGACCGAGGCGGCCTCTGGTGAGTGCCTCTTCGCCATTCTCACGTAGGCTATCACGAACAAGGAGCAGGTCGCGGTGTAGTTCCTCTGCTGTTTGGTAAGCGACGTTGCCATTGTGCCGGTCAAGGGTTGCGCCGAGGCGCTTCCAGATAAACGAGAGCTTACGGCGGTATGGCTCAAGCGCTGTCTGGGGGCCGAGTTCATGATCATAGTCCGGCATGCACTGCGCGTCATAGTCCAGCGACTGCTGAAGCTCTGGTGTGATGCGGACATAGGAGAGTGACTGCGAGAATTCGGCGGCCAGTTTTTCGATACTGGTGCGATACTGCTCGATAATATGTTCGCGTTGCAGTCGCAGGGCTGTATGCATGGTTGTCGCGCTCACATAGGGGTTACCGTCCTGATCGCCACCAATCCAGGAACCAAGCCGCAAGAATGAGGGCACGGTTACACCGGGATAGCTCTGTTGGAGCAGCTCTTCAAACTCGCTGTAGAGATCGGGCAGAGCATCGAACAGGATCTCATCCAGATAATAGATGCCCATTTTGACCTCATCAATGGGCTGTGGGCGCACGCGTCGAACGGCGTCCGTACGCCAGAGCAGGTCAATGGTCCCTTCAAGCTGTTGTTGCCAGCGGCTATGCTCCCGTGGGGTCATAGTCTTCTGCTGATCCTGGATTTCAAGCAGGTGAGCAATCTGGCTTGACTTGGTGATGAGGCTACGACGCGTTGCTTCTGTTGGATGGGCCGTAAAGACAAGATCGATGGACATTTCGTTCAGGAGTTGTTGAACGGCCTCCGCGGATAAATTGTTCTGTTTGAAAAAATCGATCAAAGCCGAGAGAGAACCGCGTTGTGGGGTGCTCTGCTCGCTTAATTCATGTGCGCGCCGACGTCGAATGCGGTGATATTGCTCGGCGGTATTCACCAGATGGAAGTAAATAGTGAAGGCGCGAATCACATCGATGGCGCGTTCAAGTGAACAGCCATTGACGAGATCTGTGATTTCCTCATCCAGACGGCGAATTTCAGCCTCAATCCGGGCTTGCTCTTCTGGTGTGGCATCGACCTGGCGTTCTGTGCATTCGCGGAGCCGTTTGCACCGTTGGCGTAGACCCTCAACAGTGTTAAATACTTCGGGACCCCCGTACCGCTGGATCGCCTCGCCGAGAGCATTTCCCAGTGTGCGAATATCCGCGCGCAGAGGGGCGTCAATTTCGCGACGACTTTCATGGTCTGACATCTTTTTCCTCTACCAGAACATTTTGTTTTTCTGTTCAAGTGATTGTCGGTAAGGCGGTCATTGCCATACATGTTAGCCCTTCATTGTGACCTGTTTTTCTCATTCTATCATACCAGAAGGAGGTGAGCCCCAGGAGCGGCGCTTTTCTCTTGAACCGGCAAGATTTTGTACAATAGGGATGGAGACAGTGGCCGCTCTGTGGCAAGAGCCTCGTGAGATGAAGAACGTGGTATAATAGATATTACGATCCTCTACCGTGAGATACCGGCTGCTTGACCCATACAATCTCAGAGAGGAATAAAGAAATACGATGACGTCATTGATTCCCCGTACCGTTCTTTTTGGCAATCCAGTTCAATCGAGCCCGCAGATATCGCCTGATGGTACCAGAATGGCGTATCTGGCCCCGGTAAATGATGTGCTGAACGTTTGGGTAGGCACTATCGGGCAGGATGATGCTCGACCGGTGACCCGTGACACAGAGCGCAACATTCGCTTCTATATATGGAGTATGGATGGTTCCTCTATTCTCTATATACAGGATAAAGGCGGCGATGAGAACTGGCACCTGTATATCACCGATATCGCGAGCGGCGAAACTCGTGATCTAACTCCTTTTGAGGGCGTACAGGCACAGGTGATTTATTATGACAAGCATTTCCCCGAGCAGATGGTAGTCGGTCTGAACAAGGAGAACCCGCAGATCTCAGATGCCTATCGGCTGAACCTGGCTTCAGGAGAATTGACACTGGCCGCGAAGAATCCCGGGAACGTGATCGGTTGGGTGGCTGATATGCGATTGCAGGTTCGTGGTGCAATGGGCATGCGGCCCGATGGTGGCGCTGATATGCTGGTGCGTGACACTGAGGAGGGCGAGTGGCGTCTGTTGTTGAGCTGGAGCAGCGAGGAGACTCAGAATAGCTCTCCGCTTGGCTTTACCCATGATGGACAGGGGCTTTATTTGCTCGACGCACGCGATGCCAATGCCGGCCGCCTGGTGAAAATGAATCTGGCTGACGGACAGCTTGAGGTGCTGGCCGAGGACCCACACTATGATGTTAGCGATGTGATTACGCATCCAGACACCCATGAGATACAGGCCGTCTGTTTCAAGAAAGAGCGCGATACCTGGCACATTCTGGATGAGTCCATTCGCGCCGACTTTGCCCGTATCCAGGAGTTGAGAGATGGCGATGTCGCGTTGCTGAGTCGTGACGATGCCGATGAAACCTGGATTGTGGGCTTTACGCTGGATAATGGGCCAACTCCCTACTATGCCTATCACCGCCCGACTGGGAAGGCACAATTCCTGTTTGACAATCGTCCGGACCTGAATAACTACACACTGGCCCGCATGCAGCCGATCTCATTTACCGCTCGCGATGGCCTGATCATTCATGGCTATCTCACGCTCCCGGTTGACAAGGATCCGCATCAGTTGCCACTGGTCTTGAACGTGCATGGTGGTCCCTGGGCGCGCGATTCCTGGGGTTTTCATCCCGAGGCGCAATGGCTGGCGAATCGCGGCTATGCCTGTCTTCAGGTCAACTATCGAGGCTCATCCGGCTATGGCAAGGACTTTCTGAACGCGGGAGATAAAGAGTGGGGGGGTAAGATGCATGATGATCTTGTCGATGCCGTGAACTGGGCTGTTGAGCAGGGGGTAGCTGATCCGAAGCGTGTTGCGATCTATGGTGGCTCATATGGAGGCTATGCCGCGCTGGTCGGGGCAACCTTTACCCCGGATCTGTTCTGCTGTGCCGTTGATATTGTCGGCGTCAGTAACCTGATCTCATTTATCAAAACTGTTCCTCCTTACTGGGTGCCGATGCTCAGCATGCTACATCAGCGAGTTGGCAACCCCGATACCGAAGAGGAGTTTTTGAAATCGCGCTCGCCGCTCTTCAAAGTGGACCGCATCAAGATTCCGATGTTGATCGCACAGGGAGCAAATGATCCGCGAGTGAAGCAGGCAGAGTCCGAGCAGATTGTTGAGGCAATGAAGCAGAAGGGGATCGAGTATGAATATCTGTTATTCCCCGATGAAGGGCATGGCTTTGCGAAACCGGAAAATCGCCTGAAATTCTATGCAAGGGCTGAAGAGTTCCTGGCGAAACATCTGGGTGGTCGTTATGAGAAAGCGTAACCGGTGCGTCGGTTTCTGTGGAGGAATAGAACCTCCACAGAAGCACCTGTTGAGGGATCTTCCATGATTGATGATCCGATGAAAGTGTTTGCGGGGAGTGGAAGTCGCCAGTTGACCGCGCGTATCTGTGCTTATCTGGGCCTCCCCATGGGGAAGAACGAGACCTTACACTTCTCCGATGGCAATACCTTTGTGCGCATTCTGGAGAACGTGCGCGGGCGACGTGTCTATCTGGTGCAGTCAACGATCTTTCCAGCCAATGATAACTTCATGGAGTTGCTGTTCTGGATAGATGCCTTTAGGCGTTCCGGTGTCGATTCGGTGACGGTGGTTATTCCTTATTTTAGCTATGCCAAAGGCGACAAAAAGGATGAGCCGCGCGTCTCGATTCGGGCCCGGGTCTGTGCTGATGCGATAGAGGTTGCAGGTGCGGATCGGATAGTGATGATGGACCTGCACGCGCCGCAGATTCAGGGCTTTTTTCATCGGCCCGTTGATAACCTGTACGCGCTGCCGTTGCTGTGCAACCGCATTAAGAAGCTGAATCTGGAGAACATTGTTGTCGTTTCACCTGATGCGGGCTTTGCCAAGCAGGCCCGCCGGTATGCCTCCTGTTTGCAGGCTCCAATGGCGATAGCCGATAAAGAGCGGAGCGGGCATGATGAGAAGGCAAGTATTCTGCAACTGATCGGAGATGTGCGAGGGAAGACCGCTGTCATTGTTGATGATTTCACGATCTCTGGTGGGACGCTGGCGGCAGTGGCGCAGGAGCTGGTCGCACATGGGGCTGTGGCGGTCTATGCTGCGGTCACGCACGGGGTGCTGACTCCGGGGTCCATTGAGCGGATTGATGCAAGCCCGATTCAGCGGCTCTTTATTACCGATACGGTAGAGAACCAGCCGGTAACCTTTTCACAGAAGATCGAGGTGGTCTCTGTCGCATCGCTGTTTGCGGAGGCAATGAGGCGTATCCATTATCGTGAGAGCATCAGCGAAATGTTTCGCTACTGAGAGAACGGTAACGGGTCCGTTGCCGGCAGGAGCGCTCTTGCTGTAGAATGGCCTTCTTAGGAAAGTGGTGAGATGTGCCAGCTCCGATCAATATTGGCTTCAGCCAGACTAAAAGTGTAAACAAATGGGGACTGTTCCCGTTTATACATTATGAGAGGGATACATCCAGGCAGCCGGAAGGAATCCGCTGCTGTTCTCTTTTCTGGCAAAGGGGCAGGAAAGGAAGAACGGGAGTGAGGACTATCGGGCCTTTATTTGACTTTTTCTACTGAAAACCATAGTAAGGCTTGATAGTGAAAGAGACTCCATGACACAACAGAATGGATGGTGTATAATGGAGCCGCTAATAGTAGCTTAACGAACGAGGAGCGCAAACCAATGAACGGCGACATGATTGGTCGCGTTATGAAAGATCGGTATAAACTCATTGACGAACGGGGACGGGGAAGCTTCGCTACGGTATATGTTGCGCGTGACCTCAAAAACAACCGTATCTATGCCGTCAAAGTCATGCATATGGACTTCTCAAATGACGATGACCTTCTTGCGCGTTTTCAGAGAGAAGCATATATATTGCAACAGTTGCAGGACCCCCATATTGTCCGTATTATAGAGTATGGTGACGATCACAATATGCACTATATTGTGATGGACTACATTGATGGGCAGAGCCTCAAGTACTATATGATTAATCAGGGACAAATGGACCCGCTGAAAGCAATAGGGTATGCTCGTCAGATAGCGGAGGGATTGAACGCGGCATACAATAAAGGGGTGGTGCATCGTGATATCAAGCCCCAGAATATTTTGATTGACTCGAACAACGTGGTAAAGATCACTGATTTTGGTCTGGCGCGGAGCCGGGAGACTGTCACGCTCACTCAATCCAATGTCTTTATGGGGACTGCCTTCTATATCTCTCCTGAGCAGGCAGCAAGTGGGCGCTCGGCTGATACGCGCTCGGACCTGTACTCAGTTGCTGCGGTTTTATTTGAGATGCTGGCTGGTTGCCCTCCGTTTCAGGGAGAGACAGCCGTTGAGATTGTGATCAAGCAGATCAATGAGCCCGTACCGTCAATTTGTCGCCTCCGCTCCGACTTGCCTTTAGAAGCCGATCGCTTTATGATGAAAGCGCTTGCCAAAGAGCCCGGTGATCGTTTTCAGACTCCACTTGAATTCATCACAGCGCTTGATCGTTTGCAAGAACATATTCCCCAGACGCTCTCACCGCTCTATGGTCGCGGTGGGATGGGACATGAGAAACTGGTATCGGGTGATCTAGCGCCAGACAGGGCTCAGAAAAAAGAGGCCTGGATGACTGTTTCGGCTTCGGGGAACCGTTTTCACTTGCAAGGGGATAAATTAATTGTGGGGAGACGTGATCCAACGCTCGGGATCTATCCAGATATCGATCTGGCTGACAAAACCGTTGGGCGACGGCATGCCTATCTTCACAGGCAGGGAGACACCTATACAGTTGAAGATCTTGAGTCCCGCAATAAGACTCGCTTGAATGGAGAGATCTTGATGCCACATCAGCAGCGTCTTCTCAAAGACGGTGATGTCCTCCGTTTTGGAAGCGTTGAGGCGCGTTTTGAATTGCGATAACGTGGCGTTCTTTTGCATGGAGTCGCGTATGTAGGGATACCCGCACGGGTGCCCGATTCAGGTCGGGTGGCACGTACTCTCCCTGGATGCTTTGCGGGAGAGGTGGAGAGGCCGCCCCTACGACCAGAGGGGTGAAAAAAAAGATGAATAGTGTAACGCTCGTTTCTACAGCGAAAAGTATTCCTGCGCCTGTATTTGCACTTGCCGGATTCCAGCCTAATCCTCTGTTGCTCATAGTTGCCATCGTGGTTATTGTTCTTGTTATTATTGCCATCGTTTTCGTTGTCATACGGATGGGCAAGAAGAAAACGGACGCTGCGGCTCCGGGGATGGGCACAGGCAATGAATGGCAGCCGCAGGGACAGCAACAGGGTGGCTGGAATGCGCAGCCGCAAATGCAGCAGCAGGGTGGCTGGAATGCACAGCCGCAAATGCAGCAGCCTCCACAGCAGGCCGGTTGGGGACAGCCCGATATGCAGCAGCAGGCTGGTGGTTGGGGACAGCAGCCCGATATGCAGCCTCAGCAGGCCGGTTGGGGTGCACAACCACAGCAGCAAGGCTCCGGCGCTAGTTGGGGGGCTCAGGCTCCGACACAGCAGGCCGGTTGGGGTGCACAACCACAGCAGCAGGGCTCTGACCCTACCTGGAATGCACAGCAGGCCGGGGGCTGGAATACTCCCAATCCTGTCGCACCGCAACAGCAGCCCGTAAACCAGTGGGGGGGAGCAGGTTCGCAGCCTTCGTGGGGAGCTCCGGGCAGTCAGGACGCATGGTCACAGCAGCCACAACCACAGCAACAGGCCGGTTGGGGTGCGCAGCCACAGCAGCCCGTGCAACAGTCTGCTCCTACGGTCTTTGCAGGTGGCGGGAATAACGCGGCCGGTGGCTGGAATCAGCAGCCGCAGCAGTTTGGTGCGACGCCTGCTCCGGCTAGCGAACAGCAGTGGGGGGCTCCACAGCAGTATCAGCAGCAGAATGCTCCCTGGCAGCCACAGCAGGGCGGTTTCAATACCCCAATGGGTGGAGATCCGACCGTTTTTGCCAGCGAGAACGACGCAGATAAGACCGTTCTCCGCTCGCAGAACCCGGTGGCCGGTATCGGCTATGTGCGGGTGAAGAAGGGCAAAGATGAGGGACGCGTCTATGAAATCCGCAAGGAGTCACTGAGCATTGGTCGAAGCCGTGAGAGTGATATCTTCCTGGAAGATCTGGCCGTTTCTCGCTTGCATGCCTCACTCGTCAACCTCGGCAATGGGAACTATGCCTTGAAGGATGAGGGAAGTGCCAACGGCACGAAGGTGAATGACCAGCTCGTCAACAAATATCAGACCTATCAGTTGAAGGAAGGTGATGAGATCCAGCTTGGACAGACCGTCCTGGTCTTTAGCCGTCGCTAATCGCTGATAGAGGAACTGACGCAGTCGTAGTGTCATAAAAAGGGAGAAAAGGGATGTTGTCCTTTTGTGGCACTACGATATCTGCTACAATAAGGGGAACGTGCGGATGAATTGCGTCGACATCGCATAAACTCACGTATAATACATAATATAGTTCTGGTAGAGAGACAGTAGCTAGAGGAAGGAAAGTTGAGTATCCACGCGAAGGCGGCAGGCTGAGAGCGCTTGCCTGAATTGCGTGGTTCTGCGTATATGATGCAGCAGGACGAACTCATAGGAACAACGCTCGGAAATTACCGGATCTTGTCCAGGCTTGGACAGGGCGGCATGGCTAGCGTGTATAAGGCCTATCAAGAAAATCTGGAACGCGAGGTCGCTATTAAGGTGCTGCCTCCGTGGTATGCCGCTGACCGCAATTTTGTGGAGCGGTTCAACCTTGAGGCAAAAATGGTAGCCCGTCTGAGCCATCCCAATATTGTGACGGTGCATGACGCAAACGAGCAAAACGGTCATCTCTATATTGTGATGCAGCTAATCGATGGCGGCACGCTGAAACAGCGCCTCGACCAGCTTTTAAGTGCCGGTCGGGTGATGGATCTTAGCGAGGCTGTGCCTATCTTTATTCAGCTTGCCAGTGCGTTGACTTATGCACATGAGCAGGGAATTATTCACAGGGATGTGAAGCCGGTAAACGTCCTTCTGGATCGTTCGGGCCGTCCCGTGCTTTCTGACTTTGGGATCGCGAAGGCTTTGGCGCTCTCGCAGAATCATCTGACGCGCCCGGGTGCGGGTGTTGGTACTCCTGAATATATGTCACCTGAACAGTGCCAGGGCGGGCCGGTTGATGGTCGTGCAGATATTTATGCTCTGGGGGTTATGCTCTTTGAGGTCCTGACCGGTGTCACGCCGTTCCGGGCGGATAACTATCCAGCGCTGGCGCATAGCCATATCTACGATATGCCACCACGCCCGAGCTCAATGAACCCGTCTATTCCTCCGGCTGTCGAGAAGATTATCTTAACCGCGCTGATGAAAAATCCGCAGCATCGGTACCAGCGTGCAAGCGATATGGCGGAAGCGCTGAATCAGGCGATGATGGGAAGCGCTCATCCTCAGAAGCAAATGCCAAATAACTATTATGTGCAGCAGCCGCCAGTCATGCCGATGCAGCCAATGCAATCACCGCTTCCACAACCTCCGGTGCAGCAACAACCTGTTCCACAACAGCCATATCCTTCGCCCAATCCACAGCACAGGACACCATCCGGGCAGCCTTATCCGGCGCATCAGACCGGTCAGGGGCAGGCCGTCATCATGTATCGCTGTCGCAACTGTCAGCGGTTGAATCGGCCGAACATGCGCTTCTGTACCTATTGTGGTGTGGTGTTGAATAAATGTCCATATTGTGGCACCGCGAATTCGGTCAATAATCGCTTCTGTGTCTCATGTGGGCAGGCGTTAGGCAGTTAACAGGAATGACAAAAGAGAGAGCCGACCATTGAAGGTCGGCTTAATGGGGCAGTTCATTCTGTTGCGCTGTCTGGATACGCTCAAGCGTGCGTTTGCGTTCGTCAATACGTTGATGCTGGAGCATCAGGCGCTGTTCGTGGTTCAGGGAGAGCAGGGTGCGTACCCTCTCAACAATCACGCTCGGCTGGGCTGGCTTCGTGATATATTCAATTGCTCCTTCCTCAAATCCCTGTACCTGTTCAGTCAGATGTACCAGAGCGCTGCTCACCAGTACCGGAATCGTCTGCTGATGCTCACGAAGCCAGTGCAACACATCCCAACCAGAAACAGGACGCATCACCAGATCCAGGATAATCAAGTGCGGCTTGTAGACCGGGATCGCAGCGATTGCATCCTGACCATTGAAAACAGAGTGTGTCTCAAAACCGTTATGTTCCAGGAAAAAGCTGAATACTTGCTGAATGGCGTCTTCGTCCTCAACAATAAGAATGCGCTGTTTTTCGGGAGTATTGTTCATATTGTGCTACCTCGACTCTTTCCACCGCAAAAGAGCTGCTAGAAAAACTCCGCTACAAAACATTGAACAGCTTAACGACCTCGTCTTAGTGGGAAACGAACCTCAGCAATAGTATATTCTTGATCTGGTTCCTGTCCTGCTGGCGGCTGGATTGGCAAGGGACCACGTCGAAGTGAGAAGCGCCCACCCAGGTCGATGATCAGGTGCTTGATCAGCGAGAGACCCAGACCTTCTGAACTGCCTTCAGTGCTCTCTTCTATGTGTTCGGTGGATGGACCTTTGCCGCTATCGATTACCTGGATAATGGCGTTGCCATCCTCTTCGCTGCCTCGAATAATCACGATTCCACGCTGTTGATCAGCCATACCATGTTTAATGGCGTTTGAGACCATCTCATTGATGACCAGCGCCAGAATGGTAACAGCCCGGGAAGGAATGACGATCGGGCAGGGCTCCACCTGGAACGAGATGCGCTTATCAGGAGGGCTGAGGTTGGCATTTGCCACGCCAACAATCTTTCTGGCGATATCATCAACGCGCCCTTCGCTGACATCCTCATGGGCCAGCAGGTCATGGGTGGCCGCGAGTCCCTGGACGCGGTTCACGCTCTCGGCCAGAATGTGCCGGACTTCTGGCGATTTCGTGCGCCTGCGCTGAAGCGAGAGGATACCTGCCACGGTCGCAAGATTGTTTTTGACCCGGTGATGCAGCTCGCGGAGCAAGACCGATTTGAGTTCAAGGCCACGTCGGGTCTCTTCATAGAGTCGGGCGTTCTCAATCGCAATTGCGGCCTCATTTGCGAAGGTGATGACCAACTGCATCTGTTCGGGGCTGAGCAGGTGCCGATGACTGCTATAAATACAGATACAACCAAGAATCTTCTGCTTGACTTTGAGCGGGACGCAAAGCACCGAGTGAATCTCTGACGAAAGCATCGGGTCGTCATGGATAAAGCAGTGTTCATCGGCGTGGAAGCAGTCGACGGCCATATTCGGGCGCCCTGTCTGCACGGTGCGTCCGGCGCAGCATTGGCCTACCTTGATTTGTAGTTTGCCAACCTGCTTGGCGTTCAAGCCATAATGTGCAAGAACGTGCAGGCGCTGTCGATCCGGATCCAGTTCAAAGATACAGGAGCGTTCAGCCCCCGACAGATGTACTGCCTGTGTCGTGATGATTTGCAGCACCTCGTCCAGATTCAGGGTAGAGGCGATAATGGAAGAGACCCGGTGAATAGTTGCCAGCTCGTGCACTTTGCGCCGTAGCTGTTCATCGGTCTGTTCATACAGCCGACCATTCTCGATGTTGAGCGCGATGGTGCCTGCCGTGACCTCGACGAAGTTGACCTCTTCAGGGGTAAAATCGCGAGGCTGTTTGCTCTGGACGCTGATAACGCCGATCAGACGTTCCGCACTGCCAAAGAAGATGATAGGAAGCGCCATAATGCCGCGATAGGGTTCGCCATAGGCGCGAGCCTCGGAGGCATAGTTCGGGTCGGTTAGCGCATCATTGTGCAGAAGCGTACGCCCTTTATCGGCAACCCATCCGCTGTAGCCTTCTCCCAGACGCAGGAGAAAATGCATACTGCCTAATGGACGCGGGCCATTGGTCGCGCGGAGCGTCAGCACGCGCTGTAACTCGTCATACAGGAAGATGGAACAGAGATCGGCCTGAAGCTCCTCCGCAACTACCTGCGCAATGAATTCCAGGGTCTGATCAAGATCGGTTGCCGAGTTGCTGACACCGTTGATTCGTTGCAGTGCGTCGAGGCGGTGTTCCAGCCGCTGATTGACATGGGAGTTCTGGTTTCGCTGTTCCTCTATTCCTTGCTGATAGCCACGTGTCACGGCCAGAGCAAGCTCTGCCTGAAGGTGATTGAGATCCCCGATAATACTGATGAACTGCGAAGGCTCGGCAGCAAAAATGGCTTGAAGCTCAGTCTGAAGGGCCTGAAAGTAGGCCTGTAGTTCGCTGAGCTGTGTATCCAGTTTCCCCCCCCCTCTGGCAAGCGTGTTGCCTTCCTGCTCGAAATGAGCGATAGGGACGGACTGCTCATCAGGCGCGGTGAGTGCCTGTAGCAGTATGTCTGCGTCGCTGCCAGGTGTCAGCTCAACGCCTTGAATGCGCTGAAGTGAGGACTGTAGGCGGGCAGCGTGCGGCGTTAAAAGTTGCTTGAGATTGGCGCTTTGAGTCACTTCCTCTTCTTCCTGCTAGCTACTATTCCTGAGGGGTAAGGTGATGAGTGGTCATGAGTCTCTACGGTTTTCCCACGTAATTGACCCTCTTCACGCACCTCTATTATAACAGCGGTCGGGCAATTTGATCCAGGGGTCAGGCCGTTATGGGTGCAACACTCAATGAATGAAAAACACACCCTGCTCTCTGGAACGAAACAGGGAGTGGATCGAAAAACAATCATCTTTTTTCATCCGTGTGTAATTGTAAAAGGGCTGTATAGTAGTGTCAAGTAGCGAAGGTACCTCCCCATGCTCCTGAAAACAAGGAAAAAAATCCTATCCATGCGGACAAAGGTTTACTATATCTTCCCTATTTCGTCATAAATTGTGACTCTTTAAGGAAAAGAAGTAGAGTTATCATTGTATTCTTTGAATTGAGGGGGGCTTATTTCTATATGACATGTACTCATTGTGGTTTTTCTGTCTCCCCCGCACGTTCACACTGTCCTCGTTGCGGGTTGCCGGTTGAGACCGGACAGGCGCATTTTGAGGGCCAGCAGCCGCTCGTTCTGACAGCACCGGATATGACCGAGGGTTCCTATCCTTTGCCGATGAGCGAGACGATGTTAGGGCTGGAAGAGTATGCTTTATCACCTGAGGCGGCTGTGCATACTGATGGGCAGCTAGTGCAGCCGTTTCCGGAATTTGAATTCCAGGACCCCTCATCACGCCAGCCAACCAGCGCAAGGCCGTTGCTTGAGCCAAAGACTGGCTTTTTGGGTGGGCCCCATTCGACACGTTTTGGCTTTACACTTTCCGCTCTCTGTCTGCTGGCCGGGGCAATGATTCTTGTCTTTGTGGCCGTAATGGCTCCTGGACTGTCAGGGAAGACTGGAAATGGGCCTAATAACAGCCCTTTAACGATTGAAGAGAAGCCAACGAAGGTGGCTGATCATCCCACTGCGACCACCATTCCAACGGAGGTCAGCGCGTTTCCTGGCGAAAAATATATAGATAACGTTCAGCTCGGGAGCTCAGTAGATCGTACTTCTGCACGCATTACGGTTCCCGCAACGTCTTTTCGATTAGGGCAAACGGTCTATATTACAATGGCTGTCCACCCTGAACGCCCTGGCGCTCTGTGCCTGTACTGGTATATCAATAATTCGTTGTTGCATTATCTCCCGTATGAGGCAAGTAATGCGTCTATATCGTACTGGTTTGCGGTCAAGCCTGCGGTGGCGGGGAATGGCTCTGTTGAGGTCTACTGGGCAAGCACGCCCGCCTGTATCGATAAGCAGCTTGCCTACAGGGGAAGCTTCAATATTGGCTAGAAAAGATGCCTGCCAGAAACGGCAGGCGTTCTTTTTTCTCTGCTATTCCTCTTCCAGAACGACTTCTAAGTTTTCCTCAAGCTCTGTGGCTCGCAGTAATTGAGCAAGTTTGTCGCGCTCTGATGAAGGGAGTGGTTGCAGGGGTCTGCGTGGTTTGCCGCCATAGCCAGCGATCATCTCAAGGGCTGCTTTCAGGCCAGCGACGCCGTAGCGCGTGGTCACTGCCGTGTTGATGGCGATGAGCTCCGTTTGCAGTGAGCGAGCCTCAACGTAGTGACCGGTGTTAAAGAGGGTCTGAAGCAGGCAGATTTCACGCGGATAGAGGTTTGCCAGTGCGGCGATTGTTCCGGCTGCGCCAATCGCAAGAGCAGGGAAGAAAAAGCCGGCACTGCCTGCAAAGACGCGGAAGGTCACCGGTGTGTTGGCGGTGATGAATGAAAGTTTGGTGATATCGCCGCTGCTGTCCTTCAGCCCCAGAATATTGGGATGCTCGGCCAGGGTGCAAATAAGTTCGGCATCAAGATCAATTCCGCCGGTGCTGGCTGGCATATTGTAGATCAGCACAGGAATCGGACTTCGTTCCGCAACTGCCTGATAGTGTGCAAGCAGAGCCGGTTTATCCATATTCCCTTTATAGTAGGAGGGAGGGAGCACCAGGGCCAGATTTGCACCATGATTCGCGGCTCGCTGACATTGAGCAATGGTTCCGCGGGTTGATTGCTCACCACAACCGGCAATGAGCGGTATTCCTGTCTCTTCATCGCCTGCTACTTCTCTGGCTGCGCTGATCACGCGGGCTCGTTCTTCGTTGGTCAAATGGACTGCCTCGCCATTACTACCCAGGACCACAAAGCCCGCGATCCCACTGTCTTTCAAGCGTTGCATATGGCGTTGCAGCGTTCCCAGGTCAAGTTCTTCGTCGGCATCAAAGAATGTCGGGAGAGGGGGATAAACGCCACCAGGTAAGAGATTTTGCATGGCTTACTCTCCGAAATTACAGAATAAATAACGCTCTCTCGCTATTATAGCATAACAACGGGAGAGTATTTCTTGATCTGTGAAGTGTAAGTCTTATCTCACTACGCCAGCAACAAAAAGTACAGAAATGAGAAGAGCAAGCAAGAGAATGCTGAACCAGAAAAAGCGAAAACGAGTCGCTCGGCGTTGAAGCGCGTTGACGCGCCGATTTTCGGAGGGGCACCAGCGGGCTGCGCCACAATAAGGACAGAGCGGAAATAGCTCATAGGGATGACAGAGGGTGTTCTTTTGCTTGCCATAACTGATAGAGCCGATCTCATTGCGAAGCTGCTCGCTCTCAAAGACTGCGGAGCAATGGACACAGCGGAGCAGCAGATATTCCTGCCAGTCGCTGGCATGGCATTGCGGGCAGAATAGAGGCGGTGTCTCGGTTGACCAATGGTGATGACAGCGGTGACAGTAGTAGCGTCCATCGGTTGTACGAGGCATGGTTCCACGCACCAACCCATCGAGCACCAGCATCCGCGTCTGTGCGGGTGTCAGAATATAGCTGCATTCGATCAGGTCAATGTATCCTTTTTGGCCAACATGAAACTCAGGAAAGTCATAATACCGTTGTCGATCACGACGGGCCTCAGGCGTTACTTCACGCGTTTTCTGTCTGGGAGGTTGGGTCTGTTCATATGGTGTGTGGGGCACAAAGGAGCCCGTGGTGTGTTGTGCCCGTTGCTCGTCGTATTTTTTGCGCATAGCCGGATCGTTCAAGGTCTGGTATGCTTCTAAGAGCAAGCGCATGCGGGTATGGGCGTCTTCACCTTTGTAGACGTCGGGATGGTATTTGAGCGCCAGCTTTTTGAATGCTGCCTTGATGGCCTCAGGTGATGCATCTTGAGGGACACCAAGCAGTGTGTAATAGTCAGGAGAAGTGTGCATCAATGGTACTCGCGAAACAGTGAGTGTCTGACCAACTCTTTATTGTATAGACGTTCGACCGCGAGAAAGGTTGTAAAAGGATAAAGGGTCTACAAGCAATGTATGATTACCGGGAACTGGAACGTGCCTGTACGCAGGAAGGATGCCCTCTGTGTCGGCTGATTGCTGAGGGCGTGACACGCTATCTGGAATCGTGGAAATATGAGCATTTTACTGATGTTGAGGTTCGCGAAGAGTTGCGGCGCTCACGAGGCTTTTGCGGCCAGCATACTCGGCAGCTGGTGCAGATGGGGGCTGCTTTACCGCTGGCTCAGTCCTATCACGATATTGTCACCGACACGTTGGAGCAACTGGAACAGACCAACGGATCGCCCGGCGCCCGGGGACTGCTTTCACGCATTTTCGAGAAGAGGACGGGGCGGCATCTCTGTCCTGCCTGCCATCAGGAAGAGAAAATAACAGCGCGCACGATTGATACCCTGCGGCAGGCGCTTGGCAATGACGAGTTCTACGCCTGCTTTGAAGCCTCTGACGGCCTCTGTCTTGACCATTTTCAGGAGGCGTGTACATTGCGTGTTGCGGAGATCTCGGGCCACTGGCTGTCTCGCCTGCGTCAGGCTCAGCTTGCCTGTCTTCGTCGGCTGGAAGCGGAGCTTTCCGAGTTTATCCGCAAGCATGATTATCGTTACCAGGGAGAAGCCAGCGGGTCTGAGGCTGGATCATGGAAGAAGGCGGCTGGCCTTGTTGCCGGCTGGGAGCAGCTTCAGCAGAAGCTATAAAAAAAGGAAGCCTTTCCCTCTTTGGAAAGACTTCCTCGACAGCACGTTAATGGGAGGCGTACATACGATTTGTGTCGTAGTCGCCCGCGACAAAATCGAGAGCACTGGTACTGGTATTATGGGGCTGGACGCGCCAGAAGGCCCGGCTCATAAAGTCCCAGTGTTCCAGGATCTCGGCTGCATGCGCGCTATGCGTCTTGCGTGCATGCCATGTGATTACCTGACGAAGCGCCTCACTCTCGGCGTTGTCTGTAATGCGCCCAAGCGAGACGAACGAGGTATTGCAGTTTGCGCTAAAGGTGTTGGTTGTATCAAGCACATAGGCCACGCCCGAGGACATACCGGCTGCGAAGTTGCGCCCGGTCTCGCCCAGGACTACAACCATACCACCTGTCATATATTCACACCCGTGGTCGCCAATACCCTCAACAACGGCCAGAGCGCCGCTATTGCGTACTGCAAAGCGCTCACCGGCCCGACCAGCCGCGAAGAGTTGACCACCGGTGGCCCCATAGAGGACCGTATTACCAAGAATGGTATTGCTCGCCGAGTGATAGGTGGCGTTTGTCGGCGGCATAATCACGATCTGACCGCCTACCATGCTTTTGCCAACATAGTCGTTTGCTTCACCCTGAAGGTGCAGGCGCATACCAGGTACACAGAAGGCGCCGAAGCTCTGACCTGCGGAGCCTTCAAATGTGCAGGTAATACTGACACCCGAGAGGCCGCTGTTGCCATAACGGCGGGCAATTTCACCGGCTAGCGTGACGCCAATGGAGCGATCATAGTTGTGAATGGTATGCTGTGTAATCACACTGCGCTCAAGATTGAGGGCAGGGGCTGCCTCCGACAACAACTGATCTTCCAGGGCGGAGCGTTCCGGCGAGACATGTTTGCTGGCATCAGAGCGCACAGGATGGGCAACGAGCAGACCGGAAAGATCGAACTCGGTCTC
The DNA here is from genome assembly GCF_059696735.1 of Thermosporothrix sp. COM3. Lineage (NCBI taxonomy): Bacteria > Bacillati > Chloroflexota > Ktedonobacteria > Ktedonobacterales > Thermosporotrichaceae > Thermosporothrix > Thermosporothrix sp. COM3. The sequence goes on from NZ_AP019376.1 coordinate 6,434,540, forward strand.
TCCCTTTGTCTGAAGGAGATCGGCGCGTCCGATCAGCTCTTCAAGGCTTCTGAAGCCAAGCTGCGCCAGAAGTTCGCGTACCTCCGTCGCGACCAGGGTCAGGTAATTAATCAAGAATTGCGGGCGACCGGTAAACTTCGCCTTTAAGTCTTCGCGCTGGGTAGCTATGCCCGCCGGACAGGTGTTCAGGTGACACTGACGCGCCATATCACAGCCAAGCGAGACCAACGCTGCTGTTCCAAAGCCATACTCTTCCGCGCCAAGCATGGCAGCGATGACGACATCACGACCAGTTTTAAAGCCGCCATCAACGCGCACCTTAACGCGCTGACGCAGGCCGTTTTTCACGAGTACCTGCTGCGCCTCGGCAAGCCCCAGTTCCCAGGGAAGACCAGCATGCTTGATGGACTGAAGCGGAGAAGCACCAGTACCGCCATCATGGCCGCTGATCAGAACGTAGTTCGCATGGGCTTTCGCGACACCAGCGGCAATGGTACCTACCCCTTTACAGGAGACCAGCTTGACGCCAACCTTCGCGGTCGGGTTGACCTGATGCAGATCATAAATGAGCTGTGCGATATCTTCGATACTGTAGATGTCGTGATGTGGCGGTGGTGAGATCAGGGCTACTCCCGGCGCTGTATGGCGCAGGCGAGCCACAAAAGGCGTTACCTTGTGTGGAGGCAACTGACCACCTTCGCCCGGCTTGGAGCCTTGAGCCATCTTAATCTCGATCTCTTCGGCGCGCACAAGGTACTCAGTAGTGACCCCGAAGCGAGCAGATGCAACCTGCTTGATCTTGCTGCTGACCGGGTAGCCTTCAAGCGTCTCCTGATACCAGGCGGGATCTTCGCCACCCTCACCGGTATTGTTGCGTGCATTGATGCTGTTCATCGCGGCTGCGATCGTTCGATGTGTCTCTGCACTAAGTGCGCCGACCGACATTGCCGAGATCACAAAGCGCGCGCGTATCGACTCAACCGATTCTACCTCCTCAACCGGGATCGGTGTGCGCTGCGTGAAGTCCAGCAGGTCACGAAGGGTGGTTGGCGGACGATTATAGACCAGATTGGTAAATTGCTGATAGTCGGTGTGTTCGCCACTCTGGGCGGCCTTCTGAAGCGCCCGGACAATCAATGGATTATAGGCGTGGTACTCCGCATCACGCCGGAAGCGATACCGGCCCAGATCGGCCAGTTTCCGCCGTCGGACAGCAGGCTCGGGCGTGGCCGGGGCCTGTTGCAGCGAGGTACAGTGCTGGATAATCTTGCTGGCAACCTGTTCTAGCGTCAGACTTCCCGGGTGATAGGGCGAGCCGGCGAAACAGCGTTCCACAAATTCGGGAGCCAGACCAATAATCTCGAATTGACCGCCACCGATGATGTTATGCAGGGTTGAGATTCCCATGCGTGCCATGACCTTGCACAGGCCGTCCTCAATCGCGTGGAAGTAGCGCTCGACTGCGATTTCAGGGGTGACATCTTCCAGTTTGCGTTCACCAGCAAGGGCACGGACACTATCGAGCGCGAGTGTTGGTACAATCGCTTCGGAGCCGTAGCCAAGCAGTACAGCAATCTGGTGAATATCACAGACAGTGCCTGTTTCGCAGACCAGAGAGGTGCGGGTGCGCAAGCCATGCTCAATCAAGAAGCGGTGCACGGAGCCAACCGCAATGACCATCGGGATGGGGGGCTGTTCAAGGGTTGCCTCGCGATCGCTGAGCACAAGCAGGGTTGCCCCTTCATTGATCGCGGTGAGAGCCTCCTGTTCCAGACGATCAAGTGCCCCGGCAAGAGCCTCCGGTCCCGCGGCAACCGGGAAGATAGTATTCAAAACATGGGTCTGTTGCCGCCGGGATAGTGCCTCAAGTTGCGCTTCTGTCAACAGCGGTGAGGGAAGGTGAACCAGACGAGCGTGTTCGGGTGACTCGGTTAGCAGACTGGATTGCGTCCCAAGATAGCTATCAAGCGACATCACAACGCGCTCGCGTAACGGGTCAATAGGCGGGTTCGTGACCTGAGCGAAACGCTGCCGGAAGTAGTCGGAGATGGCACGAGGCATCCGGGAGAGCGGTGCAAGCGGGGCATCATCGCCCATACTCCATGTAGGCTCTTTCTGCTCTGTCAGTATCGGACGCAGGACCATCTCAATATCTTCATGGGTAAAACCGAAGAGCTGTTGACGAGCAAAGAGCGCATCAGAATCTGGCTTCTCGATGGGCTGAGGCTGGATTTGCTGCTCAAGGTCATACAAATGCACGCGATTGTCTGCGAGCCACTGCTTGTATGGCTGCTTTTGTGCCAGCATTGTTTTGATTGCCTGATCGCGGAGTACCTGCTTCTGGATGAGATCAACCGCGATCATTTCACCTGGTCCCAGGCGTCCCTTCTCGGCGACTTCAGCAGGATAGAGAGGAATTACCCCGGCCTCGGAGGCAACAATTAGCAGCCCGCTTGTTGTCAGCGTGTAGCGAGCCGGGCGCAGGCCATTGCGATCGAGTGCTGCACCGACAATCTGTCCATCGGTAAACACGAGCGCCGCAGGACCATCCCAGGGCTCGGTCAGGCCCGCATGATACTCACACCAGGCGCGAAGCTCTTCTGAGAATGTCTCGTCGTTCTCCCATGCAGGAGGTACGAGCATCTGTACGCTATGAAGCAGGCCACGACCCGAGACGGAAATCAGCTCAAGCGCATTATCTAACTGTGCTGAATCGCTGCTCCATTCCTGAAGTACCGGAACAAAGGCGTTAACGCGCTCTCCCCACAGAGGCGAAGACAGCGACTTTTCGCGGGCTCGCATCCAGTTGCGGTTTCCTTGCAACGTATTGATTTCGCCGTTATGCGCCAGCAGGCGGAACGGCTGAGCCAGCGGCCAGGACGGGAACGTGTTGGTGCTGTAGCGTTGGTGAAAGACGGCGAGTGCGCTGGCGTAGCGTGGGTCTACAAGATCAAGATAGAAGCGTGCGAGTTGATCAGGGGCCAGCAATCCTTTATATACAATGGTGCGATGCGAGAGCGAGGCGATATAACAATCAGAGATCCTGGCTTCATGCAAGCGTTGTTCCAGCAAACGGCGAGCGTAGTAGAGGGTTTGTTCATATGCAGAGACATCAAGGGATGCCGGACGGCTCACGAGCGCGTGCATGATCTGAGGCATTGTCTCGCGTGCACGGGTGCCCAGAACAGTTTCATCAAGCGGGGGAGTGCGCCACCCAAGCCAGAGAAGGCCAAGCTCACTCAGAGTCTGCTCAACCAGTTGACGACTCTTCTCGTTGTCAGCAGGGGCTCTCTCGGGATGTGGTAAGAAAAGCACGCCTACAGCGAGATCAGCGGGATCAAGGTCGGGGCGGTTCAACTCGGCGGAAAGAAGCGCTTGAGGAATTTGAGTCATGATGCCTGCACCATCATACGTCTGGGCATCGGCGTCCTGGGCTCCACGATGGGTCAGGTTTGCAAGAGCCGATAAGGCCTGCTGAACCAGATCGTGGCTGGCATGTCCGGAAACATGGGCAATAAAACCTGTGCCACAGGCGTCGTGCTCCTGGCGGGCATCATACAGCGGGTACGGGGAAGGCAAAATATTGTGTTCGTTATGCATGCAGTGTCCTCCCAAGAACTAAATGCTACTGAAGGGATCGGGCACCGGCGCTGGAGCCAAAAAGGTCGACGATCAAACAACGTTCGTCGGTATTCGTTACTGTGGTTCAAGCCAGCTTACAGGCCAAAGTGGTAGCACTGGGAAGGTGAGCAGCATAGCTCATGTGGAGAGGCGACATCACCTGCTTTTTACAAGTATAACATATCCGTTTAAAAACAGGCAAGGCAGTTCGGTTGAAGATCAGCAGGGAGAAAATTGACAGTATTCATATTGCTCTATGTAGCAGTGAGAGAGGAGTCACGAAATACGCCTGGAGGGATTTCCCCTCCAGGTACAACAGCTTCATACTGGCTTTTCGAGCATCTCACAATAGACCTGATAGGTCTGGCGTGCGATCTGTTCCTGCGTGTAGTGGGTTAGCACGCGCTGACGGCCCTTGCGTGCCAGTTCGAGGTACAGGTCCGGATTGTCAAGCAACTGCCGCAAACGGTTGGCTAACTCCTGCGCATTGCCTTCCGGGAAAATCAGCCCGGCGTCACCGATCACATAAGGAATCTCGGCAGAGTCGGAACCGACAACCGGCACCTCGCACGACATCGCTTCAGCCAGCACGCGACCGAACTGCTCTGCCCAGTTGGGGCGTGTCAACGAGGGCAGAACCAGCACATCCAGCTTCTGGAGTTCGGCGGGAATCTCGCGGGTGGGCACACTTGCTTTAAAAGTCAGCCGGTCACTGACTCCGAGCCGGCGTGCCTGTTCTGTAAGCACCTCTTTCATCGGGCCAAAGCCTATAAGGACGACACGGCACCGTTCCGGTAAGAGGGCCAGCGCGTCGACGAGCGTGCTGATCCCTTTCTGCTCCACGAGACGACCAACGTAACCGATGACAAAGGGGCGCTCTGGTGCTGGTGGCTGAAGTGGTACGGTTCGCTTGAAGATATCGGTATCAAAGCCAAACTGAGGGATAACATGCACGCTTTTGCGGTAGCCCTTGCGGCGCAACACATCCGCAGCGTCCTGGTTGCCAGCGATTGCGGTCGTTGTGTGCGTGTAGTTGTACTGCTCGAAATAGCGGAACGGTTGCGGATAAGCACGATACAGATTCTGGTAGGCAAAAAAGAGCGCTCGCGCCCGATATTTGCGGCTCAAACGCATGGCCTGATAAGTTGCAAGGTTATACGGCTCTTCATCGATGTGCACAATATCCGGTTGTACCTCGCGAAAGATCTCACCTAATTTAGGATAAAAATGAATATGAAAATGACCGTTCAGCGCCATAGGCGTCACGATCATGCGATAGCCACTCAGATAGAGTTTTTCCAGCACCTGCTTGCTTCCGTCATCGGCTTTCCAGTATGGTGGAGTGGCAAGAGTCAGTTCAACATCCGGGCACTTCGCCAGCTCTTCCAGCTTACGCTGAGAGGTGCCGGCGATAAGCGCTTTAGAAATCATCAGTACTCGCATCATCTCTCTCCCTGGAGCTACTTTCGTCGCTTTGTGGTTGCATAGACCTCTTCGTACACTGCTAGCGTTGCCTCGGCCGTCTTCTTCCAGCTAAATTGCTGTGTTTGATAGCGAGCCCGTTCGCGCAGTGTTGAGCGCACGGTTTCATCGGTCAGGCCGCGCTTCATTGTCTCAACAAATGCATCCAGATTATCGGGATCAAAGGTCAGAGCAGCATCGCCGACAACCTCTGGCAGCGAGGTTCGGTTCGAGCAGGCAACAGGAGCGCCACAACAAAGGGCCTCAAGTGGCGGCAGACCAAAGCCCTCATATGCGGAAGGATAGACAAACAGACTGGCTCCGCTCATAATCGCTGGCTTATCTTCATCCTCAACAAAGCGATAGAGAATCTTTCCCTTTGCTTCCAGCTCGGCCCCAAAAGGGCGTGGGTCCGGGAAAAGCGGCCCCTTCTGCTTCTCCGGATTGCCCGAGACAAGTAGTTGAAGCTGTGGGTCTCCAAGCTCCTGATACAGGCGGACAAAAGCACGTACCAGTTGTGGCACGTTTTTTCGGTGATCGAGGCCCCCAAGATAGAAAATGTAGCGTTCACCGATACCATAACGCGCCCGCACACGAGCCAGGGTGTCGGGATCAGTAATCGGGCGGTACTCGTCACCGGCTGCCTGATAGATCACGCGAATGCGCTCTTCGGGAATGTGCAGCCGGTCGATAATATCCCGTTTGGCATGTTGAGAGATAGTGATGATCTTGCTGGCGTTGTGCGTTGCGCGTGCGACCAGTTGCATATAGAGCTTAACGCGTATGTCTCCCTGATAGGCTGGAAGGCGGAGCGGAATAATATCCTGAACCGAGACCACTGTTGGCGTTTGCGGAAAGAGGGGAGACGCAAAGTAGGGCACATGAAAGAGATCAACGCCCGCGGCCCGTGCTGCGGCTGGCCCGGTAATCTGTTCCCAGAAGACTTTTTCAATATTCTCATTCTTGCGAGCAAGCGTCGGAACCTGCCTGACTCGATAGGGAAAGGTGGGTTGCAGCGTGATCGGCTGAGGCCCGAACAGGAGATAGACATTGTGCTGATCTATCTCTTGGAGTGCTCGGACAAGCTGTGAAAGATATTGAGCGCTGCCATTAAAAGGTTGCTGGTAGAAAAGGGCATTGATACCTATTTTCATATGCCGAAATCCTTATCCGCGAAATTGGTTTCTCCTTGAGCGAGTCGTTCATAGAGCGAAAGGAGCTTCCGCGCCGAGTGCTCCCAGGTATAGTGTTTGACGTGTTGATAGCCTTTGGTACGTAGCTCTTGCCGCAACTGTTCGTCCTGAAGCAACCGGTCGATTGCATGTGCGATCTCTTCAACGCTGTGTGGGTCGACCAGGAGCGCCGCGTCACCGACGACCTCGGGCAAAGATGAGGTATTGGAGGTAATGACCGGAGCACCGCAGGCCATTGCTTCAAGCGGCGGGATGCCGAAGCCCTCAAAGTATGAGGGGAATGCGAAGATATCGGCCATACTATACAGGTGGATCAATTCGAGATCACTGACACGACCCAGAAAGCGGACATGCTTTTCTAGCTTGAGTTCACTGACCAGTTTTTGGGTCTCTTCATAGAGCCAGCCCTTGCCGCCAGCGATAGCTAACATGGCCGGCGCTTTCTTCTGCTGCAATAAGTGGTGGTACGCCTTGATCAGACCGAGATGGTTTTTCCGGGGTTCCAGGGTGCCAACAGCCAGAAGAAGCGGGTGTTTCAGGCTAAACTTATGCCGGGTGGCAGCCAGCAGCATGGGATTGGTCTCGCGGCGAAAATAGGGAGCCACGCCTGCTGGGATGGTTGCCAGCTTTTCGGCGGGAGCCTGAAAGTGTTTGATCAGAGTGCGGCTCACCTCGTGGGAAACGGTTGTGATGACGTCGGCTCGCTGCACTGAATCGGCCACCACTTTTTGCAGGTAGGCAGCGAGCGAAGGGACCGCATATTCGGGATGTTCAAGGAAGGCGAGATCGTGGATGGTGACAACGGTTCGCGTTCGCCTGCTGAGCGGTGGCAAGGCAAAATCTGGACCATGATAGATATCGGTTGGTCCAGTAAACAGTGTTGCGGGTAAAAGGGGGATTCGCCAGCGATACCAGAGAATATTCAAATAACGATCGGGAATCAGGGTGGCTTTCCCTCTGACGTGTTCGCCCTGTGGGAAGGGACGTTGCGCTGTCGGACGCCCACTGGTGAGCAGGGTATACTGGTTGTTCTGATCCTGGTGCAGAAGCGCCGAGACCAGAGAACGGACATAGGCCCCGATGCCTGCACCCTGTCGAATTGCCGCTGTATAATCAATTGCTATACGCATAGCTGATACTTCCATCCAATCTCTGGCTCGTTTCCTGGATTGTAACAGAGGGTACTATGAAGCGGCAATGTTCTGGTACCCTCTGCTCTTTCTGGACTAGCCCGGAGGCCAGCCGAATTGTCGGCCACCCAGGAGATGGAAGTGTAGATGATTGACCGACTGCCCCGCGTCCGGACCGATATTGGTGACAAAGCGATAGCCGGAATCCAGCTTGAGATCACGGGCCAGTTGATTCGCAACAGTGAAGACCTTCATCAGAATGTCCCCGTGTTCGGGTTTGAGCTCGGCCATAGAGGCGATGTGAGCACGGGGAATAATCAGGATATGGTGCGGGGCCTGCGGGTGAATGTCATTGAAGGCCACAACATCTTGATCCTGATAGACGATATCGCCGGGGATCTCGCCCGCTGCGATTTTGCAGAAAAGACAATCCGCCATACTATCCCTCTTTCAGAAAAGTAGAGGCAGGTGGCCAGGAGCTACTCTACCTCTACATGCGATTGTACCATGAATTGGGAAACGCTGAAAGCGGACAGTACCGTAAGCCTTATGCTTCGGTTGACTGTGCTGTTGCAGAGTTGACGCCCTGCTTCTCTTCGCTCTCCTCTTGTTGGGAAGCTTGCTGACGAAGAGCTTGTTGCTGTTCAAGCGCGTATTGTTTCGGGTCAAACTCTGTATGCAGCGACGGATCATTGTATTGAGGCAGGTTCATTTCAAGCCGAATGGCCTTAATTGCCTGATAGACAACGCCCGGCTTCAGCGAGAGCTGCTGAGCAATCAGTTTGTGGACACCAACAGGAGGTACAGGGAGCAAAGGCAAGTACTTATCTTTGATCCTTTCCAGTTCCTCCGCGCTACCCTTATAGGTCTGCACTTCCCACCAGCTCGGTATCTGCTGACGTTCGCGCAGATCCTTGATAATCTTCTTGACCGCTTTTTTGGGAACCCCAGTTTCTCGCGAAATTTGGGTTCGGATGCCATCAAACTCGGCTGGATTTGCCAGCTCAAGGTATCGAGCTTCAACCCGTGCAATTTGCTCCGGGGTTGGAATAAATGGCTGTGGTGGCGGTGTCTTCTCTTTCTGAACTTTAGGTTGCGAATTCGGCCTGGGGCCTTTTGCTTTCATTCCCTGGCGTGGGGCTCCCTGTCGAGGGGGTACGGGACGAGAGAACCGATTATTGGGCCGTGGTCCGCGTCCGAAACCGCCCTCCATTGGCGGACGCTGTCGCGGTCCGGGCATGGCAGGGCCACGGTCCTGACGGTAGCCACCGGAGGCAGGATATCCGCCCATAGGGTGACGATAACCGCCGGGCCCACGCTGGAAATTGTCGCGATAGCCGGAAGGGCCTCTGTTCCCCATTTCACGATAGTGAGACGGCTCGCGATAATACGGGTGTTCCCGGTAATTGCCCTGTTCACGATAGTGAGCGGGACCGCGCTCCTGGCGGTATCCGCTATGCCCTCCCTGTTGCCCGTAGGGGGAAGGCCAGACAGGTTTATTTCGGGTATCCCGTATGCCAGGGGATGGTGGTGCCTTTGGTCGTTGCTGTGGCGGCTGTTCGGGCTGGCTTACCTTGATATCATCCAATGAGTCTAGCCACTGGTTCGTTCCCCTCTGGGCCGGTTTCGGCTTGGGAGGAGGTGGTGCCTGGCGGTTAGAAACCGGCCCCATTGGGCTACTGGGGCGACTATGCATTGTTGGAGGATTCTTTGCCGCCAATTTCTCTTTTCTGGCTTTTTGCGTGCAATCAGGGCAAGTTACTTCTCTCGCATTGGCCGACTGAAACCACTTGCCGCAGGTAATGCAGCGCATTTTAATTTTGCTCATGCGCGAACTCCCCTGTACCATCAGAAGATTACAACACGTTCTGCGTCGGAATGCACTTTTTAGTATAACAGGTTGTACCGATGGTGTCACCCCGTCATGGTATGGGTCAGTAAATCTCAAGATGGAGTCTTTTGCGGTGCATGATGATACGCATCCCGCCTGTTCATGCGCTTTGAGGGGCCTGAGATTCCTGGGAAAATAGGGACTGCGGGGTACTAAAAGATTGCGACGTCCTGCGGGAGAGGGACTCATTGGAGCCCCCTCTCGGTTTAACTGTGCGCCTTGTCCATCTCACGGAAAAAGCGCTCGACATCGCGCACATTTATGGTCTTGCGGGCCGGGGGGAGGGCGTTCAGGACCAGCCGCCCATAGCCTTTGGTATGGAGGCGTGTATCAAGAATTGCCATCACGCCTCGGTCTGTGCGTGTACGGAGCAGGCGACCTATGCCCTGTTTCAGTCGTAAGACAGCCTGCGGCAGGACATAATCGCCGAACCAGTTCTCGCCATTGGCTTTCATATGAGCAACGCGGGCTTCGTGGACGGGATCATCAGGCGGATCAAAGGGAAGCTTGTCAATGACGACCAGCGAAAGAGCATCACCGGCTATGTCAACTCCTTCCCAGAAGCTTTTCAAGCCGAAAAGGACCGCGCCCTCTTCCTGCCGAAACCGCCGTGTGAGCTCAAGCCGTGTCATGTCACCCTGTTTGAGCAGCGGGTATGAGAGATGCGGTGCCATCAACTCATAGGCCCTGTCAAGCATGCGCTTGCTTGAGAAGAGCAGAAAGGCCCGCCCACGCGAGAGCTTCACCAGCCGGTACATTTCGCGGGCAATGGCTTTCATATATTCATCGGACCCTGCGCCATAGGCCGGGGCCGGGAGATCGCGCGGTACATACAGCAGTGCGTTCTGTTCGTAATCGAACGTTAATGGCAGAATGCTTTCGAGCACGTCAGGACGTTCTTCCGGTTCCAGCCCGATCCGACGCCGAAAATACTGGAAATTCGGACGCCTGTCCTCGGGGCGGTTGCCTCCGGAACTGACAGTTGCCAGCGTGGCGGAGGTACAGATGACATTGCACTTGTTGAAGAGCTTTTCCTTCAGCCAGCGGGTAATGTCCAGAGGTGAGGCCGAGACCTGAAGCTGTGTGTTGGCGCGATTCTGACGTGGACCTGAGCCCTCAACTCGCTCGATATAATAGACGTACCGCGAGGTGTCAGCGACCGAGAAGACCAGCCTGACATTTTCGGCAAGGTTCTGCGTGCGCTTCAACAGTTTATCGTACAGTTGTGCATCTTTTTCGGGCAGATCCTTCGGGCGCTGCCGCCGGAGTGAGCTTCCCAGGTCTTCCAGGGCGCTTGCGAGATAGAGCCCCTCTTCAAGCTGCTCCTCAAGGTTCACACGGCCTTTATATCCGGTTTCCATGATCTGCTCAAGCCGTATCCACATCTTTTGAGCTGCATTGAAGACCTCGGCTTGCAGGCTTTGCTGGCTGTGGTCTTTAAGCATACGCTGAGCCAGCAGGGTCTGAATCTGGTTCGGCCCGATGGTGACGGTAAAGGAGCGCGTTGCCTCCTCTTCCAGATGGTGTGCCTCGTCCACTATGATGACATCGCGTTCGGGGAGCAAGAAGCCGTCCATCAGTGTGTCAAGCAACAGAAGCGTGTGGTTAACGATAATTACCTGTGAGCGCTCGGCGCGCTCACGCATCTGCCGGATATAGCAATCACCAAAATAATTACATTTTGTCCATGCGCACTGATCTCTATCAGTCGCGATTCGCCCGCGAACGTCGGCAGGAAGTTGGAAGCCAAGTGTTTCAAAGTCGCCGGTAAAGGAGCTTTCTGGATCGTTGATGACATCAAGCAGCCGCTGGAACTCTTGATGCTTTGTATAGACCTGCATGCCGAAACGCTCCTGATCGAGGCGGTCGAGGCAGATATAGTTGTTAACGCCTTTGACCAGTGCCGCTTCAAAAGGCTTGATATGCTTTTGAACGAAGGGAATATCTTTATAATAGAGTTGTTCTTGCAGGGCTTTATTGGCTGTGCTGACGATAGCGACTTTGCCGGAACGTACAACCGGAATCAAATACGCCAGTGATTTACCCGTGCCGGTTCCAGCCTCAATGATCGCAGGCACATGGTGCGAAAGAGATCGCGCGACCAGGCTTGCCATTTCAAGCTGTGCCGGACGCTCTTCGTAGCCTGGGAGACTGCGTGAGAGTGAGCCGCCCTGACGGAGATCGGCGCTGACGATGCGCTGCAATGTTGTTTCAGGTATTGGCTCTGGTTCAGCCTCCTTTGGGGCCTCCGGTTCAAGTGAACGCTGCACCTCTTCGGGCTTCTCAGATTGGTATGTGGGCTGCGAATCGGGCGGTTTGATTGTCTCAGGCTCGCTTTTTGGCTCAACTGGCAGAATTGGTTCAGGAAGGCGCGGCGTTGCTGGTGGGGGTGAGGCAGGTTCTTGAGAGACGATCGCACGAATCCTACGGACGGGCTTGTTGAGGTCCAACGGCAGATGCATCAGGGCATGCAAATAGTTATTCGAGAACGCATAGGTATCTGGAAAGCGATCCTGTGGGTCGCGAGCCAGGGCCTTGAGCAATACCGTTGCGACATCCTGGGAGAGTGCAGGATTCAGGCTGGTTGGATGCGGAATCTCATTTTCCACTTGTTGGCGTTGCAGCTCTTCTCGCTCGCTGGCCTCATAGGGACGACGACCGCAGAGCCATTCATAAACGATGGCCGCGAGGGCGTATTGATCGCTGGCTGCTTCTGGCTCGCCACGAAGTTGTTCGGGTGCCATATAAGGTATGGCAGCTGTCAGATCATCCAGCGAAACGCCAGGAATAGGAATGGTAAAGCCGGTGAGGAGTGGGCCTGCTGGCGTTTTGATAAAAACCCGGGGATGTAGATTCCCATGAATGATATTGCGGGTATGGGCATAATTAAGCGATTGGGCGATCGGGGTCAGGATCTGTTTGACCTCAGCGGCTGTATGCAGTTGTCCGGGTTGAAAGATCCAGGCGCTGTCGGGATCATAGTACTCAAAAACAAGATAAGGGCGGTCACCCTCAAATGCTTCGGCCTGGAGACTGGCAATTCCGCGATCCTTCAACTTATGTAGCTTTTTGGCATAGGTAAGAAATGCGGTTTTTGCTTCATCGGTAGTGAGTGGTTGGTGATAGCATTTGAGAAGAATCTCTTTTTTACGATGCTGTCCACGATAATACGTATATGCTGTATCGGTGCGCAGCAGAGCGGAGATCGTGTATGACCCGATCTGTCGCAGCTCTACCTCCGTCATGTTTTCCTCGCTTCCCCCTGAAAAACTGAACATCTGTTTTGGCCTCTGTGTGCCAGTATAGCATAGGTGCTTGTGAGGGGACAATCATTCCCAGCTTTTGGGCCGGGTGATCGGGGTCGTATTTCGTGATTGAGGTGAGAGAAGGCTGTTTTTTCTTGCCTACTTGACAGTACCGTTTGGGTAGAGTATCATTAGTGTAATGATTACACTAAGTGGCGCTCTGGCAGGAAAATGATGGTATTAGTTGCTGAGGCAGCAATGCTATTATTATACTTGAAATGGCAAAAAGTGTCGAGGCGGTAGAGAGCGACCGCTTCTGGTTGGTAGAAACCATAGTTCAGATTGAAAAGAGCTTGTGAGAGTAGATGGAAGAAGTAACAAGCAAACAGCAAAACAGGGAAGCGTCGAAGAAGCCGCAAACAGAGGCGCAGGCGCATGGGTATGACCCGAACAAATATGAGCGGCCCTCTGTCACTGTAGACGTCGTAATGATGAGCGTGCGACAGAAAGATCTACAGGTTTTGCTGGTTAAACGGCGTTCCTGGCCGTATGAGGGCATGTGGGCAATTCCGGGAGGCTTCGTCAATATGGACGAGTCTCTAGAGGATGCGGCAAAGCGAGAGTTGCAGGAAGAGACAAACGTTGAGAACGTTTATCTGGAACAGCTCTACACCTTTGGTGATCCCGGACGAGACCCTCGTACTCGCGTGATTACAGTCGTCTATTTTGCTCTACTTGACTCCGAACGTCTGCACGTGAAGGCGGCCAGTGATGCAGCAGACGTGCGGTGGTTCTCGGTCTATAATCTGCCACCGCTGGCGTTCGATCATGCCAAAATCCTTGATTATGCGCTATCACGCCTGCGGGGCAAGCTGGAGTATACGACGATTGCCTTTAGCCTTTTGCCTGAACAGTTCACGCTGCGGGAATTGCAGCATGTTTACGAAATTATTCTGAACAAAGAGATGGACAAACGAAATTTCCGCAAGAAAATTCTTGCAACAGGTATTCTGGAAGATACTGGAGAGCGGAAGATGGAGGGAACGCATCGACCAGCACGCCTGTACCGTTTTAACCCGGCAGCTGAGCATAAGCTATAAGCCGGTACTGAGGAGATCAGAAAAGATGACACAATCAACGCTTCCAGAAAATGTGATCGAGCAATCCATCCCTTTCTTGCAGGAATTGGTTTCCTGGGAAAAGCAGCTGCCCTCGCTGGCATGGAATGACTTCGTGCTTGAGGCACAACAGGGAAAGGTCGCCCTGTTCAGCGTGGATATGCTGAATGGCTTCTGCTATGAGGGACCGCTTTCCAGTCCGCGTGTCAAATCAATTGTACCGCAGGTTGTTGAGGCAGTGAAGGGGGCCTTTGCGCTGGGAGTGCGTCATTTCGTGCTGGCGGAGGATCATCACCCCGCTGATGCGGTTGAGTTTGCGGATTTCCCTCCTCACTGCCAGATTGGTTCCGTAGAGGCGCAGACTATTCCAGAACTGTTGGAACTCCCCGCCGCCGAGCTCTACACAATTATACCCAAGAACTCCTTGAACGCTTTCCATGGAACCGGGCTCGGCAAATGGCTGGAAGAGCATCGGGAGCTTGAAGTTGCCGTCATTGTTGGTGACTGCACCGATCTCTGTATCTATCAGATGGCAATGCATTTAAAGCTGCATGCTAATGCCACGAATCGCAAGCTCCGCGTGATTGTTCCCGCCAATGCGGTTCAGACATACGATACGCCAGTTGAGACCGCAAAGGAGCTTGGTATCCTGCCCCATAACGGCGATCTCCTGCATCTGATTTTCCTGTATCATATGCGGCTCAATGGGGTTGAGGTCGTTCGCGAGATTCGCTAGTCAATCGAGAGAAGCGGGACGCAATAAGAGTGCGTCCCGTTATTCTTTTCGGCCCAGCCGTGCTGTGCAATAGGAAATCTGCGAAGGCGTCCAGCCAATATAGTCAATCCTGGTGCCTATGGGCGTTTCAAGCAACGTTCCTTCTGTTGTCAGGGGAAGATCTTCATGTGCATCCCAGAGCACCGGAAGCTCGGTTGCCTCGTGCTCTCTCTCCTGTGGTACCGGAACCGGGTAGAGTCGCCGGGTGAAGGTGTCGAAGAAGTGACGTGGCACATGCAGGATCTCGCGTCGCCAGACCAGCTTTCCGCTCTCGTTGGTTGAAGGCGTCTCCTCATTTGTGGGCACAGCGGCGGTATGAAGTAGCATGGCGAAACGTTGCGCTTCCTGGGGGGAAAGGGTGAGCCGCTCTACATAGCGATGCCGGGGATTCAGCGTTGCCAGCACCTGGGCGCCATAATGCAGAAACCTGCGCATCCAGGGAGACGGATCGACCAGATAGGTTCCCCACTCGTGGGTGACAATGGTTTCTCCCTGCCGCTGATGCTTACTGTTCCACACCTGATAAAAGCTGTGTTTCTCTTTAAAGTCACAGCGACACTCATTCCAGGAAGGATACCCCCGCCGACGAATCTCTTTTCGGACATATCCAGTAACTGCTGTCAGCGCTGTTGTTACACCTAATGCAACTCCTGCCAGGAGGAGACGGTTGGATAGGCGACCATTATTGTTCATATTGATTGTGCGACATCTCAGCCCCGGTTGCTCTTGCCAGGACAACTCCGGGACAGGTGTGCCGCCCTCCTTTCTTGAACATATAGCTATCAGCGCATGATACAGGTGGCGAGCCTCGATCGTGTCAGCCAAAGGATCTGCCAGTAAGGTGTTCTCTGCCCTCTTTCACGCTCTGAGTGGGGCGGGATGTTTCCAGAAGGTGGCACCCTAGAGGGTAAGCGCATCCGATTGATATGGTATTTCTAGCAGATCAAGCAGGCCGAAGAGCGAATGGATCAGCAGACAATCAACAGACTGCTCGTTGAGCTGCTTCCGGCGATCGAGAAGAATGGGTGTTATACCTGCCGAACGGGCTCCCAGGACGTCCTGTACATAAGTATCGCCGATATGGACGGTATAATCTGGAATAGCGTCTGCTCGTTCCAGTGCCATTTGATAGAGCATCGGTGATGGTTTGGCGTACTGAGCCGTTGCGGAGATGAGCACACAATCAAAGTAGGGAATAAGTCGCAGCTCGCGCAGGATTGGCCCCAGGCTGATCCCCCAATCTGAGATAACTCCCATCGTGTAGTCTCGCTCTTTAAGCGCGTTCAGGGTTGGAAGCACATCGGAATATGGTTCCCAGTGGGTGTGCTTATCAAATTCCTGAGTGATCTCAAAGGCAAGTTGATGGAGCCGCTCTTCGTCGTCTTCCTCGACAAAGGGACGGAGCAAATTCTGATAGTAATCGACCCAGAACGCCTGAATCGCTTGCTCACTGGCCCAGGTATGACGATTCGCTCGCTGTTGCTGTAGAAAGTAGCCCTCTGCCTCGCGCATTCGTCCCTGAATCTGTTCAAGGTGAATATGCAAGCCCAGTTGCTGTGCTACTTCCTGGCAGATTTCAGGAGTCGTGCGGGTGGGGCGTAACAGCGTAAAGCCTGCATCGAAAAAGATGGTGCGGATAGATTGTGGATGCTCAATCGGCATAGCTCTAAACTTTCCAGGTGGTTTGCGTATTCTTTCGTTGTTGCGTCGAGTGCTGCTGCGCAAGGCATCCCTCATAGTGAGCGTTCACAACAGGATTTTTTCCTGTTTTTGCGAAGCAGCGGTTGCTGAAAGTCTAGCATGTGCCCGGGATACGTGTCAATAAGCACTCGTGCGTTCTGTGAGCACAGCTTTCAGAAAGAGTGCTGGCATATTTAAGAGGAGGGAAAGGTGCTGTGTCTGCTTGACTCGAAGGGCTATTTCATGGTATGCTCATCTGTATGAACCGCGATTATGAAGCCGCGATAGACTACATTCTATTCGCCGACCATCCCACAAAACATATGTCGCATGGTCTGGCCGCATAAGCCTGGAGACGCTCTGCTTATGCGGCGGATAAGTGGCGTCATGCGAGCCATCGTACCTGCTACAACTCCTCTTTGGGCAGGGTTGGTTTTTCGTGCACTGCTTTTCCTCCTCTGTTCCTGAATCCCAATATACATGTTTCCCCTCTTTTGGGCGCTCTCTCTGCCTGCATGGGCAGAATATCGGTTTCCAGGTTCTTCCCTGTTTTTCATGTTTCCATGTTTTGCTTTGGAGGAATATATGCTTTTGGTGAACCTGGCAAAAGTAACAAAAGATTTTGGCGGAAATCCCGTTTTTCGGGATATCGATCTTGAAATTATAGATGGAGAGCGCATCGGGCTGGTGGGTGAAAACGGCAGCGGGAAATCCACGCTGTTCAAGCTGATCACCGGGCAAGAGCAGCCAACCTCTGGCACGGTTGCACGCAAGCGGAACCTGACCATTGGCTATCTCTCGCAGGAGGTAGACCCGGCACTGTTGAACCTGACGGTGTTTGAGGCGGCCTCGGCACTTTCTCCGGAGCTCCTGGAGCTTCCGGGGCGAATGCAGATGTTAGAGGCATTGATGTCTGATCCCGATGTCGCCGCTGATGCTGACCGTATGGAACGCGTGCTTGAGGAGTACAGCACCTTGCAGGAGCGCTATGAGGCACTAGGAGGTTATACGCTTGAACATCGAGTGGCTGCTGTTCTGACCGGGCTTGGCTTTGCTCCACATGAACATAGTCTGCCGATGAGCGCGTTAAGCGGCGGTGAGAAGAAATTAGTCAATCTGGCGCGGATTCTGGTCCAGGCGCCCGATCTGCTGTTGCTTGATGAGCCCGATAATCACCTTGATCTACATGCGAAGGAATGGCTTGAACAATATATCAGGGATTATCCCGGTGCTGTACTGCTTATCTCACATGACCGTCATCTGCTGGATAAGACGGTGCGCAAGATTTTCCAGCTTGAGGATGGCACTGTGACGGTTTTTGCCGGAAACTATAGCGCCTATGTTTTGGAGCGCGATAATCGGCTCCAAAAGCAAATGGAGATGCATAACTTGCAGCAGCGCGAGATCAAGCGTCTGAAGCAGAGTATGTATCGGCTGAAGCAATGGGCGAAGATCAATAGCGACTTTGCTTCGCGTGCACGCTATATGGAGCGCCGGGTTGAGCAGCTCAAACAGGACGCTGTTGATCGTCCAATTATGGAGCGTGATCGGATCAAGATTCAGCTTGAGAGCGAGCGAAGCGGCAAGAAGGTGCTGGAGGTGCAGGGGCTCAGTCAGGAGGTCTCTGGCACCCTGCTATTTCAGCCCTTTGATCTGACCGTTCTCTATGGGGAACGGGTTGGCATTATCGGGGCGAATGGCAGCGGTAAAACGACGCTGATGAAAACGATGATGGGTATGTTGCCACCTGCCAGCGGGACAGTGAAAATTGGGGCCAGTGTCGTTCCCGGTTACTATTCGCAGGAACAGGAGACGCTCCCCTTTGAGAGCACACCTCTGGAGTTTGTGCGCCGTTTGAAGAAGTTCACTGAAGGGCAGGCAATTGCATTCTTGAATCGCTTCCTGTTTTCGGTCAACGATGTGCATACACCCATTGGGCGCCTGAGTGGTGGGGAGAAGAGTCGGCTACAGATTGCGCGTTTGATGCTGACAGAAGCGAACTGTCTGCTGCTGGATGAGCCAACCAACAACCTTGATATTGCTTCTACCGAGGTCCTGGAAGAGGCGCTGCTTGATTTTGAGGGTACGGTGCTGATGATCTCGCATGATCGCTACTTTCTGGATACGATAGCAACCAGAATTGTCGAGATCGGTCCGGATCGCAAGGTGCGTGTCTACCCGGGCAACTATTCTGAATACCTGGAGATGTGTGGCTGAGATGGAACAACAGCAAGGATTTTCTGCACTCCCGCAGACATTACAGGAGCTGCTAGAGCCATATAAGACGGCTGGAATGATTGCAGACGAGATCGGCTGCTCGCTTTCACGTGTCTTTCAAATTGGCCCTTATTACCTGAAGATGACGCCAGAAAGCGCTGCAATCAAGTTGCTAGCCGAAAAAGAACGACTTGAGTGGCTACAGGGAAGGCTGCCTGTACCGCAGGTGCACTTTTATGGTCAGGATGAGCGCTTTGAATATCTGCTGCTCTCGACGGTTCCCGGCAAACTCAGTTGTGATCGCTTGTTTCTGTCGGATTTACCCGCACTGGTTCGCCTGCTGGCAGAGGGTTTGCGCCAGATCCATGCCATTCCTATCGCGGATTGTCCGTTTGATATGCGGCTGGAACAGCGGTTGAGCCGGGCTCGTTCCTATGTCTATAGCAATCGAATCGCGGATGCGCCTTCGTGGGCGTTTCGGAGTGCGGAGGAGGCACGAGCGCTCTATGAGCGGTTGGCTCAGACGCAACCGCCCGAGGATCCGGTGTTGACGCATGGTGATTATTGTCTACCAAACATTCTGATCCAGTCATGGCGCATCAGTGGCTTTATTGATCTGGCTCAGGCAGGCGTGGCTGATCGCTACTTTGATCTGGCCCTGGCCTGTCGCAGCTTGCTCTACAACTTTCCCGAGGCGGAGCCGCTGCTTCCTGAGTTCTTCCAGACGTATGGTATCTCGTCGGTTGACCGGGAGAAGCTGGACTATTATCGGTTGCTCGATGAGTTGACCGAGTTGTGAGATGGTCGGGGAGGCTTTCCCCGCCATTTCGCTATTGCGCTGCTCTCCTTTTGTAGGATATAGTGCAAAAGGGAAGAATTCCTTCTTTCAAGGGGGTCTTTGCTGTGTGGCCTGACCGAAGCGCTACAAAGGAGAAGAGACGATGGTATATGAATGTATTGAGGTCACGTATTCCGATACGTTTGCAACCCTGACGTTGAATAACCCGAAGCGGCGCAATGCGCTCTCGCTCAAGTGTATGCAGGAAGTAACTGCGGCGTTGCGTGAGATTGGTGATAGCTCGGCGCGTGGCGTGATACTGGCCGCGAATGGACCCGCGTTCAGTGCCGGGCATGACTTCGCCGATATGGCTGGCGCTGATCTGGACTTTATGCGCAAGCTGCTGAAGACCTGTACCATCATGATGGACACCATTCAGGAGATCCCACAGCCAGTGCTGGCGCGAGTGCATGCGATTGCGACGGCCGCAGGCTGTCAGCTTGTGGCGACCTGTGATCTGGCAGTTGCCTCTACAGAAGCCTCTTTTGCGACACCGGGCGGAAAAGGTGGCTGGTTCTGTACCACGCCAATGGTGGCGTTAAGCCGCAATATCGGACGCAAGCGGGCGCTGGAAATGCTGCTGACGGGTGACCCGATCGATGCTCAGACGGCCTATGAATGGGGGCTGGTCAATCGGGTAGTGCCGCCCGAGAAGCTGGAAGAAGAGTCTCTTCGTTTGTTGGGGGCAGCGACGCGGGGAAGTTTTTTCTCGAAGGAGATGGGCAAGCAGGCATACTATGCGCAGATTGAGATGCCACAGCCGCTTGCTTACTCCTATGCAATTGAGGTGATGGCGGCGGCCTCACAGACGCCTGATGCACAGGAAGGGATGCAGGCGTTTCTGGAAAAGCGGAAGCCGCGCTTTCAGGAGCGCTCATAAATGGAAGCAAGGCCGTGCTACGCGCATGGTCTTTTAGATAAAAAAGGGGTTGGAAAACCTGACAATGGCTGAAAATTGGCAACTGTCACGAGGGCTGGAGAGACTGCCGCATGACGAGGTCCATGTCTGGCAGGCCCGTATCACGCTTGCCGCAACGGCAAAAGATCCGCTTGTGCAGCCGTTCCGCGCTGTGCTTGCGCCTGATGAGCGCGAGCGAGCAGATCGCTTCTTCTTTGAGAAAGACCGGGTCTGCTTTACGGTGGCGCGTGGGCTGTTGCGCATGTTGCTGGCGAACTATCTTCTGTGCAGACCTGAGGCGATCCGCTTTTCCTACACATCATATGGCAAGCCGTTTCTGGCCGAGCCTCGCTCTACGCTTCAGTTTAATATCTCCCATTCGCGAGACCTGGCGCTTTTCTCATTCACCCATGAACGGGCTGTGGGCGTTGATATCGAATATATGCGCGATGTCGAGTTCGCTGCACTAGCCGCTCACTCCTTCTCGGCACATGAGCAAGAAACCTTGCGCTCCTTGCCTCCTGAACTGGTTCGACAGGGGTTCTATAACTGCTGGTCGCGCAAGGAAGCCTATATCAAGGCGCGTGGTCTGGGGCTCTCGCTGCCGCTTGGTTCTTTTGATGTCTCCCTGCGTCCCGGAGAGCCAGCCCAACTGCTGGCCTCGCGAGAGGAGCCACCACAGGATATCACGCGCTGGCAAATGGTCGCGCTGGATGTAGCGCCGGAATATGCGGCTGCGCTGGCTGTTGAGGGTCAGGACTGGCAACTGAGATGCTGGTGTTATGAGCAGTAAAAGAAACGGTACCCGCTAGAGCCGCGGGTACCGCTGCGCTTTCAATCATCGTAGTGAGACATCGGGCCGGTCCTTTCTGTAATGCTGCAAGCGTTTTTCGGGTGGACTGCTACAGAGACGGCCTACGAGGGTGCTGTTGAGCATTCGCGCGCTATGTGTAGGGGCAACTATAAGTGCGAGAATGCATGGCACAGGTAAAACGATTCTCCTACTATTGTTATACCTGAACTTCACTGAGAATCAGGGGCTTTTTCACGAGGAAATCACATTGTGTCCCGAGGAGAAAGAAGCTGTAATCCGCCCGCTCTTACGATCAAGTAGGTTGCAGAAACAGTAATGGGGTCGCAAGTTTTATGGATGGACTGTAGAAATGCCTGCTCTACAGCATAAATCGTTTGTATAATAGTGTGGCAAGCAAACCTTGAAAATCTCCCTTTCTTCATGCTACACTTCCCCTTATCCGGTAGAGTCTTCAGAGATGATACCTTCTCTCTTCACCCGCCTTTTTCTTACCTTTTTCTATTACTTATATTGCGGAATCCGCCCGGTGTAGTTGATCTCTTCGTCACTGAAAGCCGGAAAGGAAGTGGCTTCTATGGATGTTGCAGAGAAACGCGTAACGATTGCAGCTCGTATGGATCGCCTGCCGCTCTCGCGAATGCATCGGCGCCTGACAGTTGTGCTGGGAATTGGCACCTTCTTTGACCTCTACGATATTTTCCTTGCGAGCGTCCTGACTGCTATTTTGACCTCTGCTTTTCGCCTGGATACGGTACAGCAGGCTTTACTGCTTAGTTCGGGTTTTATCGGCATGTTCATTGGTGCGAGTGCCATGGGAATTGTCTCCGACTATATCGGACGCCGTACCATGTATATGGTGGATCTGCTGGTCTATTCGGTATTTTCGCTGGCGGCTGCCTTTGCACCTGACTTTCTCTGGTTGGTGCTCTTTCGCTTTCTTGCGGGCATTGGCCTGGGAGCCGAGCCGCCCCTGACAGATATCTATATGGGAGAGATGATTCCCCGGTATGCTCGTGGCAAATATACCGCCTGGTGCTATACCGTTGGTTTTCTGGGGGTGCCGCTGGCCGGTTTTGCTGGAAATCTGCTGGTCAAAGTGCAGTTCCTCTCATTGCCCGGGTGGCGCTGGTTGCTCATTATTGGTGCTCTGGGCGCAGTAATTGTCTGGTTTCTACGGCGTTCGCTGCCAGAATCACCCCGCTGGTATGAGATCCGTCATCGGTTCAACGAGGCGGAAAAGACACTCTCCGTTCTTGAGGAGGAGATAAGGCGTGAGCATGGGTTGGATCGCTTGCCTGAGCCTGTGCCGGTCGTTGTTGAAGAGCAGAAGAAGGCTACCTTTGTTGAGATCTTTAGTGGTCAGTATACACAGCGTACGGTTATGCTCTGGATCTTTCAAATCTTGCAGACGGTCGGGTATTATGGATTTGGTTCGCTGGCAACGTTAGCGTTGAAGGAAAAGGGAATTGATGTAGTGCAGACGCTTCAGTATACCGGCCTGATTTTCCTGGGGTATCCGCTTGGCTCGCTTGCTTCAGTGCCAGTAATCGAGCGCTTTGAGCGGAAGTTTGTCATCATTATTTCGGCGGCTCTGATCGCGATTTTTGGGCTGGTCTTTGGTTTTGCGACCGCAGCCCCGATCATCGTCGTCTCAGGTTTTCTGGTGACGGCGGTCAGTAATCTTTTCTCCAATGCGTTTCATATCTATCAGGCGGAAATCTTTCCGACGCGCATGCGGGGGACCGCGGTTGGCATTGCCTATAGTCTGAGCCGCATTACTACGGCTGTCTTACCGTTTATCGCACTTCCTGCATTAAAATTGTATGGTCCGGGTACCGTCTTTATCGGGTCTGCGCTCATCATGGGGCTGGTTTGCCTGGATGTGGGCGTGCTTGGACCACGCAGTACTGGACGTGCGCTGGAATCAATTGCCCATTAAGTCGGGAGGGAAAGCTTTCCCTCTCTTCTAATAAAAGAGAGGATATTTTATGTGGTTTGAGAAGGTGAAAAGCTATACTGAGCGTCTGGTGGCGATTCGGAGCGTGAGCCCGGGGGCCGGTGAAGTGGATGTTGCCCATGAGATTCTACGCCTGCTGCATGCGGAAGATCTGGCCTCTGCCTATACTGAAAGCGGCCTCGATCCGCTTGAAGGAGATCCGTTCGGGCGCTGCAATGTCTATGCTTTTGTGCGCGGGGTTGCGCCCGCAACGCTGGTTCTTCTCGGTCACTTCGACACGGTTGATACCACTGATTATGCCGCGCTTGAGCCTCTGGCACGGAATCCGGCAGCACTGGCTGAACATGCCCGGGAACTGGGCTACACGGAGAGCCCCGAGGGCTGGATGTTCGGACGTGGAGCTGCTGATATGAAAAGCGGAGTCGCGGTCATTCTTGCTCTGATACGGTATCTGGCACAACAGGAGACACCGCCTCCGCTCTCGGTCCTGATGCTGGCGACCGCGGATGAAGAGAACGAGTCAGCCGGAGTGTTGCAGGCGGTTCACTTCTTGCAGCGGTTACGCCAGCGCTATGGGCTGACGTATCTTGGCGTGATCAATACCGATTACACCACGGCACGTTATCCCGGTGACCCTCATCGCTGTGTCTATGCCGGGACGGTCGGGAAGCTGCTGCCAGGTTTCTTTTGCATTGGTGAAGAAGGTCATGTGGGAGCGCCCTTTGCGGGCCTGGATGCGAATGTGCTGGCCGCCGAGTTGATCCGCGATCTGAGTATGAATGTGCAGCTCTGTGAGGAGGATCAGGGCGAGATTATGGCACCCCCGGTGACGCTTCACGCGACTGATCTCAAGGCGGGTTACAATGTTC
This sequence comes from Thermosporothrix sp. COM3, assembly GCF_059696735.1. Taxonomy (NCBI): domain Bacteria; kingdom Bacillati; phylum Chloroflexota; class Ktedonobacteria; order Ktedonobacterales; family Thermosporotrichaceae; genus Thermosporothrix; species Thermosporothrix sp. COM3. The sequence goes on from NZ_AP019376.1 coordinate 6,458,247, forward strand.
AGTTGCCCTTTACCGCCTATTTCTATTTGAATTACCTGACGCTGACCTCGACCCCTGCCACCGTCATGAACACCCTTCGACAGCGAGCCGAAGCTGTGATGCAAGAGCTTTTGAAGCGTATAGAGCATGCCGAGAATACATGGCTTATGCGCAGTGGTGTGACGGCAAAGGCTCCCGAACGGGTCGGTTGCGTGCTCACATACAGCCAGCTTGTTGCCGAGGTGCAACAGCGGCTAGGTGCTGACCATCTAAACGCTGAACTGGTCGCGGAATGGGAGTCCTGCCCGGCAGCGATGGATAGCCGGGAGCGCAGTGTACGGTTGGTGCAACGGCTCTGGCGGCTGAGCGGGCGTACGGGACCGGCCATAGTGCTCTTTTTCGCGCCTCCCTATTATCCCCATGTTCCTGCGGCAGAGGGACTGCTTTCCCGGGCGATTCAACAGGTGATTGCGGCTCATCCTGAAATGCACCTGGAGTTGCGCCCGTATTTCCCCTATCTCTCTGATGTCAGTTTTCTCTGCTTGCCTCCGGAGTGCGATCCTGAGGCCTTGATTGAAAACATGCCTGCCTGGCAGAAGACGCTTCCTGATCGATCGGCACCGCGTATGTATCAGCTCCCGCTCCGCGAGATCCAACAGTTGAACCTGCCCGTGTTTAATTGGGGTGTCTATGGACATGGCGTGCATCAGCGGGATGAGCGGGTGCTGATGTCCTATTCCTTTGAGGATTTACCCGCTCTGCTGCTGGAAGTGATGAACTGTCTGGCGAAGGCTCTCAAGGACGAGGTCGACTAGCCCCGCTTTGTGAGCGAGGTGAGTGCACGTGCCAGTTGTCTGACTCCGTCGAGAATCTCCTGTTCGTTGAATGCGGTATAGCCGATCAGCAGGGCCTGAAGATCGGTCGGAGTCAGAAAATAGCTCGCCATGTTCTGGGTCAGGACGCCATGCCTGGCTGCGGCTTGCATCGCCTGCTGTGCTTGCAAACCTCCTTCCAGTTTGCCAACAAGATGCATGCCGGTCTCAGCGTATTGCAGGGTAAGGAGTCCTGCGAGCTCACGTTTACTTGCCTCAAGCAAGCAGTGCTGGCGTTCGGCATAGACCTGCCGCATCCGACGAATGTGACGAGCAAAATGTTCCTGCTCGATAAAGTCAGTCAGTACCAGTTGTTCAAGCAGTGGGGGATGTCTATCAATTAATGCACGGGCCGTGGTGAAGGAATCGACCAGATGAGGCGGCACGACAATATAGCCAAGTCGCAGCCCGGGGAACAACACCTTGCTCATCGTTCCCACGTAGATCACCCGGCCCGCGGCATCGAGCCCCTGAAGCGAGGAGAGTGGACGCCCGGTATAACGAAACTCGCTGTCATAGTCATCCTCAATGATCCAGGCTCCGGTCTGTTGCGCCCATTGCAGCAGTGCCAGGCGGCGGGTCAGGCTCAGTGTTGTGCCCAGGGGGAATTGATGGGAAGGGGTAACATAGGCAAGCCGAGCTTGTGGGCTGCGTTCAATACCAAGAGAGACATTCATACCTTCCTCATCAACCGGAATCGGGGCAAGCCGCACACCTGCACCCTGAAGAGCTCCCCGCGTTCCGAGATAACAGGGTTCTTCGATCCACACGGTATCACCGGGATCAAGGAGCAGATGGGCTGTGAGATAGATGGCCTGCTGTGAACCCGAGACAATCAATACCTGTTCAGTTTCACAATGAACACCTCGTGCGGTTCGTAAGTAGTGGGCGATCTGCTCTCGAAGCGGCTTGTAGCCAGCGGGATCAGTATAGCCAAGTAGATGTATTGGTGGGCGGCGCAGGTGGCGGTTGATCAGCTTTCCCCAGAGAGTGAAGGGAAAGAGATGAAAGTCTGGAATACCATAACGAAAGGGCTGTATCGTGATCTGATCCCAATTGGTCTGCGCCTGTGGAGCAACATAGGCTGTTGCCAGTTGCTGACCGCGCCGCGAAAGACTGCCCTGTCCCTCTGGGGTGCAGGGCGATGCCGACTTTGGCTGATCAGTTTGTAGCAGATCATCTGGCAGGGTTGAAGCCACGTAGGTTCCGCTTCCGATGCGTCCGTAAATGTAGCCCTCATGCAGGAGCTGTTCAAAGGCGTTCATTACCGTGGAACGAGAGATCCCCAGTCCCTGTGCTAATTCACGGGTAGCAGGAAGCCGGGCTCCCGTCGTCAGTTCACCGGTGAGAATTGCATGGCGAATAGCATCATAGAGCTGGCGATAGAGCGGGCGTGGGTCGCGCTCATCCAGCGAAATCATCAGGAGGGTGCTGGTTGCGTTTTTCTGTTCCATATCGTTGGCGACCTCGTTGAAATTGGTATGCCTATTGTAACGGAAAATGGCGCTTGTAACAATACCAATCGTGCTCTACAATAGTACCAGAAATAACGAGAAACTTCTGCAAGAGAAGGAAGGAAGAAGAATATGCACTATTTTGCTCTAGATGAACAGATCGCATCACAACCCGCAGCAGTTCAGGCTGTATTACAGCGCCTCGCCTCACAGAGCAAGCTCCTTGATCCGGATCGCCCTTTGATTCTGGTGGGCATCGGAACTTCCTATCATGCCTGCCGTGTAGCAGCCTACTGGGTAGACGCGCTCTCTCAGGGCAAGCAGTATGCGCGTGTATACTCGGCTCATGAGTTCGCACTTTCGATTCCTGTCTCTGCTGAAGATCAGGTTGTAGTGGTCTCGCATCGGGGCACCAAAACCTACCCGCTCAAAGCGCTGGAGCGGGCTCGTCAGGCGGGGGCCTATACGATTATCGTGACCAGCGAGGAGACACCGCCGCCACCATCAGTTGATCTGATCCTGCCAACCTGTCCTGGAGAACGTTCCAGCACACATACTGTCTCATATCTCAGCGCGCTGGCCGTGCTGGCAACTCTGGTGACCCACTATACCAATGCAACAAAGACGTCGTGGTACTCCGCGTTACAGCGTATCCCTGAGGCGATCGAGCAGACCTTGCAGTTTCCGGCTCCTGTGACTGTTGCGGAACAACTGGCTCACTGTTATCCCATACTGGTCGCGGGCTATGGGATTGATGCCATTACCGCAGAAGAGGCTGCACTGAAGCTCAAAGAAGGTACATACATCTGGGCCGAGGGCTTTGAACTTGAGAATGTGCTGCATGGACCTCCTGCCGCTTTTCATGAGAAGCTTGGCGCTCTCTGTATCACTTCGGCTCTTGATGATGGCGGACGGATGCAGGAGCTGTATCACGAGGTAAAAGAACTGGGTGGAACCGCGTTTACCTGTGGCACGCAAGAGGCTGATTTGCTATTCGCTCCGGTTGAGCAGTTGCTGCGACCATTTGTCGCTGTTGTTCCCTTACAGCGCCTGGTTGCGGAGATAGCGCGTATTCGCCAGAGCAACCCTGATACGATTCATATTGATATGGAGCCCTGGAAAACAGCGATGGGGCGCGTTACGCTCTAATTGGTAGAGACCTGACACATGTCCTCGTTGCTTTCTCTGCTCTGTTTATATGCAGAATATACGTTACTATAGGGGTATTTCGGGCTGCGCCAGAAAGTCCCCGGGCTTGACGCGTGGGGATGAATGGCGCAAGGCCATACAGAGGCAGAGAAAATCAAAAGCCTCTTAACAGGCACATCTGTTGAGAGGGTGGGCGGCTTTCTGACGAGTACGGCTGAACTGAAGGGGGCGGCAGATAGCTGCTTTTACTTGCGGAACCTGTTCTTACCAGTTGTATCAGCAAAATGCTCATAGCTCAGGGCCGCCAGTCCACCCGCAGTCAAGGGCGTCTCTGATTTTGCCTCATCGCTGTAGATGATCGTAGTGTGGTATTGTGTTAGAATGGTGTTCTCTTTTGATACTGGTGATCTTGCGGCGGATATCGCCTGGATGTATGGCCGGTAACGTCGTACCTGCTTGTTGAACTGGCGGGTGCTATACCTGCAAGCAAGATGCCAGGTACAAAGCCCCGGTGTAGTGAAGAGGAAACGTGGGATGTATCCTCTTCTGACAATACTTCCTTTCTCCTTTTCTGTCAGTGATCCTCATGGTACAGTGAAAGAGCCTCCGGTTGCTATGAACGAGCTCACTCCTTGTCATAATCCACATACAACAAGATATCGACGACCACGTATATAAAAAGATGGGTATAGTGGGCCTGCTGTTGAAGCGCCAGAGAGTGTCGCATGAGCGGCGGATTGATTCGTTTTCGCAGCGTATAGGGGAGGAGAATTTTGTTCTATAATTTATTGCTGTGGTACAATAAGGCGTGATATCCGCAGACAAGTGGTACGAGCTCTTAAAGTAAGGAGTAGATATGCCAGCGAAAGGTTATATACGTTATCCGCATATTTTCCAGGATACGATTGTTTTTGTGGCAGAAGATGATTTATGGATGGTGAGCAGTGAAGGAGGGCGTGCTGAGCGCTTAACCGCTGGCGTCGGTGAGGTGAGCTATCCCCGGTTCTCTCCTGATGGGCAACTGCTAGCCTTTGTTGGACGCGAGGAGGGACCGAGCGAAGTCTATGTCATGCCCGCGTCTGGTGGTCCGGCACGACGTGTGACGTACCAGGGGGCGGCACGTTGTAAAGTGGTTGGTTGGACGCCAGATGGATCGGAGATTCTCTACGCGACAATCGCGGGGCAGTTCCACCGCAGTGCAACAGTGATTCAGGCCGTACGACCTGAAGGGGGAGCGCCGCGCACGGTGCAGGTTGGTCTGGCGAACGCTATTTCCTATGGCCCTGATGGAGGTGTTGTACTCGGACGTTTGAACCATCGAGAGCCTGCGCACTGGAAACGCTATCGTGGCGGTACCGCGGGGCATCTCTGGTGCGACGTTGAGGGAAATGGAACCTTCAAGCGCCTGCTTGATCTCCATGCGAATATTGTCGATCCCTGCTGGATAGGGGACCGCATCTATTTCCTGTCCGATCACGAGGGAATCGGGAATATCTATTCCTGTACGCCTATGGGTGAGGATCTGCGCCGGCACACAGACCATATTGATTTTTATGCTCGCAATCTCTCTTCCGATGGGTACCGTCTGGTCTACCACGCTGGCGCTGAACTGTACCTCTTTGACCCGGCCAGTGGCGAAGGACGACAGATCCCGGTCGAATTGCCAAGCATTCGTACGCAACTGAATCGGAAGTTCGTTCCCGCAGCGGCATTCCTTGATACTGCTGCCTTGCATCCACAGGGACATGCGGTCGCGTTGACCACGCGCGGTAAGGCATTCTCAATGGGGAACTGGGAAGGGGCCGTTTTACAGCATGGCAAGAAAGACGGCGTCCGGTATCGTTTCCTTGAGTGGCTGAACGATGGAAAGCGCCTGGTCGCAATCTGTGATGAGCCCGGACGGGAGGCGGTCGTCCTCTTTAACCCTGAGAGCTCGGGAGAGGCTGAGGTGTTTGCTGATATCGAGTTCGGTCGGGTTGTCACTCTGGCAATCTCTCCGGTTGATGATCGGCTGGCGATTGCCAATCATCGCAATGAACTGGTGCTGGTTGATCTGGAGAAACAAGAGGCGAAAGTGCTGGATCAGAGCAAGGCCGGACGCATGCGGGGGATCTCGTGGTCTCCTGATGGCCGCTGGCTGGCCTATGATTTTGCGCTTTCAAATCAGCAGACCGCAATCAAGCTCTGTGAGGTAGAGACTGGTGCGACGCATCAGGTGACGAATCCGATTCTGCATGATACGAAACCTGCCTTTGATCCCGATGGCAAGTATCTGTACTTTATCGGCGAGCGGATCTTTAATCCAGTCTATGATAACCTGCAATTTGAATTAAGCTTCCCGAAAGGCAGCAAGCCCTATGTGATCCTGCTGAGGCGTGACCTGCGTTCGCCCTTTATTCCTGAGGCGAAAGCGCCGGACGAGGAAGCGCCCGAGAATAAGGATGAGAAAGGCACGGATGCCGAGCAGAAGAGCAGCGAGACCGACGAGAAGAAGCCCGCACCGATCAAAATCGATCTTGAGGGTATTACCGAACGTGTTTTGCCCTTTCCGGTCAGCGAGGGACGCTACGTGGCGATTCGTGGCATCAAGAATAAGGCTCTCTTTCTCTCGGTTCCGGTGGTTGGTGTGCTCTCCGGTCATGATGAGCAACAGGCCAAAGGTACCCTTGAGTACTATGACTTCGAGCAGTATAAGACGGAGAAGCTCGCGGAAGGCATCAGTTCCTTTACGCTGTCGCGAACTGCTAAAACGCTTCTCTATCGCTCGGGACATCGTCTCCGTGTGCTGAAAGCAGGAGAGAAGCCCAAAGAGAATAATGATCAGCCGGGGCGTGAAAGTGGCTGGCTGGATTTGCATCGGGTGAAGGTATCGGTCAATCCTGTGGCTGAGTGGAAGCAAATGTTTGCTGAGGCATGGCGCCTCCAGCGCGAGCATTTTTGGACTGAAGACATGTCCGGCATCGACTGGGAGGCGATCTATAAGCAGTATGCGCCTCTGGTGGAACGGGTTGGCTCACGTTCGGAGCTCTCAGACCTCTTCTGGGAACTTCAGGGAGAACTGGGAACCTCGCATGCCTATGAGATGGGGGGCGAATATCGCAAGCCGCCGTTTTATCGTCAGGGCTTCCTGGGGATCGACTGGAAATATGATGCCCAGAGCGAGCGTTATCGTGTAGCTCGAATCATCAAGGGAGACCCCACAAATGTACGTGAGACCTCGCCACTAACCACACCGGGCATTGATGTTGCCGTGGGTGATGCGATCCTGGCGATTAACGGGCAACGGATTGAACCTGCTATCGGTCCTGATGAGTTGCTGGTGAACCAGGCGGGACAGGAAGTGCAACTCCTGATTGAAGATGCTGAGAGTAAAGAGACCCGCACGGTTGTGGTCAAGGCGCTCGATGATGAAATGCCGGCTCGCTATCGTGAGTGGGTGGAGACGAATCGGCGCAAGGTGCATGAGCTCTCGGATGGACGGGTTGGCTATATCCATGTTCCTGATATGGGGGGTGAAGGCTTCGCGGAGTTCCATCGTAGCTACCTGATGGAGTATGATTACCCGACATTAATCGTCGATGTGCGCTTTAACGGTGGCGGCCATGTCTCGTCTCTGTTACTGGAAAAACTGGCGCGTCGTCGTATCGGCTATGATTTCCCGCGCTGGGGCTTGCCGGAACCCTATCCTTCTCAGTCCCCCCGAGGACCGATTGTGGCTCTGACAAACGAGCAGGCGGGCTCGGATGGCGACATCTTCAGCCACAGCTTTAAGCTGATGGGGCTAGGTCCCTTGCTTGGAAAACGGACCTGGGGTGGTGTGATCGGGATCAGCCCATCACATCGGCTGGTTGATGGAACGGTGACAACGCAGCCCGAGTATTCCTTCTGGTTCAAAGATGTGGGCTGGAATGTTGAGAACTATGGAACCGATCCAGATATTGAGATAGATAACGCTCCACAGGATTATGTAAATGACCGTGATCCACAGTTAGAGCGGGCTATTGAAGAGGCACTGAAACAGATAGAGCAAGTGCCGGTGCTTGAGCCGAACCCTGGCGAGCGACCGCGCCTGACACGTCCTACCAGTTTGTCGTAAGTTGTTCGGTGATGAAAAAGGATGTCGTCGGCTCTGGCGGCATCTTTTTTTCCGTCATCACCTGTTCGAGGGGAAGCCTCTATTGTGCTATCGGCATGTTTTGCCTGGAGCGGTATGATAAACTAGTGAAAATGCCTTTACTCGTTTGCGTGCGAGAACAGGTGGGTGAAAGTTCGCCTGTGCGCTCGCTGTTGGCACTCAAAATGTGGACGTGATAGAATTTCGGTACGGCTTATTCCATCTGGAATAGCAGTAGTGAACATATAGCCAGAGTCGATATTCAGCGAACACCATTTTCCTTCTCTTCTGTAGAAGGTTCGATATACCGTTCTTGTAATTATTTGTCGGATTCAGATGTGAGGGACCATTGTCGCTGTTTCTTCACCAGTGGAATGAACTTCAAGAGAGAGAGGAGGGCTACTGAAATGTCGTTGACACCGTTTCACGGGTGAATGTATAATCAAGCGGAACAGTAGCGATGTTCTCCCACCGAAGTCCTGAAATGTCTAGCAAGAAGGCTTCACTTGCCCTCTAATTAGGAAGCATTACCTTGAGTAAGCGTATTTCCATTCCAACGACTGAAATTTCTACATGGGTTGACCTGCTTCGTTGGAGAGTCGAGCGGCACCCTGAGCAGCGGATATACTCATTTTTGGCAGATGGAGAGTTTGAAAGGGACCATTTCACATATGCTGAACTGGATAGGCAGGCCCGCCGTATAGGCGCATTTCTTCAGGAGCATGCGCGCAAGGGTGATCGGGCGCTCTTGATCTATCCTTCAGGTCTGGAATTTATAGCTGCATTTTTTGGCTGTCTTTATAGTGGTATTATTGCTGTCCCGATGTATCCTCCTTCTGCGGCGCGTTCTGAACGTGCTGTGAGCAAGTTCCGTGCGATCGCAAATAATGCTCAACCGGCAATTGTTCTCACCACAACGGCGCTCTCGTCTAGAGTGCGCGGGTTGGTTCATAACTCTCCTGAAATTCAAAACGTGCCGGTCGTAGCTATTGAAGATGTGCCAGACTCACTGGCATCGGTCTGGCGTGACCCTGGCATCAGTAACGATGCATTAGCATTTTTACAATATACCTCTGGCTCAACCGGTCTCCCCAAAGGTGTAATGGTGACCCATCAGAATCTGCTCTTTAACTCAACAATTGTTGAGCAGTATTGCCGTCACCCGGAGGAGGCTCACGCTGTCACCTGGCTCCCTCTGTATCATGACCTGGGTCTGATCGGGGGCATCCTACAGCCGTTGTATGCCGGATTCCCTTCTACTATTCTGCCTCCGGCGGCGTTCTTACAGAAGCCGTTCCGCTGGCTCAAAGCTGTCTCTGACAAGAAGGCTACCATCAGCGGTGGCCCTAATTTTGCATTTGATCTCTGTGTTCGCAAGATCACGCCCGAGCAGAAGGCCGAGCTCGATCTGAGCCACTGGCAGACTGTCGCCAATGGAGCTGAGCCGGTCCGCGCAGAGACGCTTGAACGTTTCTCAGAGGCGTTCGCTGAATGTGGCTTTCAGCGGCGGTTCTTCTATCCCTGCTATGGCATGGCAGAAGCAACCCTGGTGATCTCGGCGGGTGAAAAAGGGGTCTTCCCGACCGTCCGTTCGCTGTCTGCGCGTGCGCTGGAACAGAATGAGGTACGCGACGCCGCCGATGAACGCGATACACGCACGCTTGTCAGCATCGGGAACAGCCTGCCTGTGCAGAAGGTGATTATTGTCGATCCTGAGCAGCGTGTGGAGTGCCCGCCCGATCGTGTGGGCGAGATCTGGGTTTCTGGTCCAAGTGTCGCTCAGGGCTACTGGCAGCGCCCGGAGGAAACGGAGGAGATCTTCCACGCTCATCTGGCGAACGGCGAGGGGCCTTATCTGCGCACCGGAGATCTGGGCTTTATCAGTCAAAATGAGCTCTATATCACCGGACGCCTGAAAGATTTGATTATTATTCGAGGCAGTAATCATTATCCGCAGGATATTGAACTGACAGTCGAGAAGAGTCATGCTGCAATCCGGCAGAGCAATAGTGCCGCCTTCGCGATTGAAGTGCAAGGCGAAGAGCGGCTCGTTGTTGTAGCCGAGATAGAGCGCTCGTATCTGAAGCGAGATCTTACCGAAGTGTTGACCGCGGCCCGCCAGGCTATCGCGGCTGAGCATGAGCTTCAGGTGTATGCGATTTGTCTGATTAAGACCGGCACACTGCCTAAGACGTCCAGTGGAAAGGTGCAGCGGCGAGCGACCCGCCAGGCGTTCCTTGATGGCGAACTGGAAACGGTAGTGATGCTGGTTCCCGAACAGGCACAGTCCATTCAGGAAGAGGAGCACGCGCAACCTGAAGAAGCGGTGCCCCAAAAGAGCAAACAGGAGATTCAGACATGGCTGGTGAAGCAGCTGGCTGAAGCGCTACAACTCCGGCCTCAGGAGATCGATATCCGTGCCCCCTTCGCCCAGTATGGCATGGACTCCTATCAGGCGATTAGCATTTCGGCTGATCTTCAGGACTGGCTTGGGCGCGAGTTGCCACCAACCCTGGTCTATGACTATCCTAATATTGAGGTGCTGGCAAGTTATCTTGCGGGAGAACGACCACCGGTTCAGCCGCTTGAAGAGCCACAGGAGACTGAGTCGAAGCCTGTGGCAAACGAGGCGATTGCTGTTGTCGGTCTGGGCTGCCGTTTCCCGGGAGCAGATTCACCCGAGGCATTCTGGCAGATGTTGCGCAATGGTGTGGATGGTATTTCGGAAGTGCCAGCGTCGCGCTGGAACCTTCAGGATTACTATGACGCCGATCGCTCACAACCAGGCAAGATGGTCACGCGGTGGGGGGGCTTCCTCAAGCAGGTCGATCAGTTTGACCCCTACTTCTTTGGTATCTCGCCAAGAGAAGCGGAGCGTATGGATCCTCAGCAGCGGTTACTCCTTGAGGTTGCCTGGGAAGCGCTGGAACATGCTGGCATTCCTGCGACATCGTTGGCTGGCTCGCAAACAGGCGTTTTTGTTGGAATCAGCAGTAACGATTACGCGCATTTGCAATTCCGCGACATCACAGCAGTCGATGCCTATACCGGAACTGGAAACGCGCACAGCATTGCAGCGAACCGCCTGTCCTACTTCCTTGATTTGCGCGGCCCGAGTATGGCAATTGATACGGCCTGCTCTTCGTCGCTGGTCGCGGTCCATATGGCCTGTCAGAGCATTCGTAATGGTGAGTGTGAGACCGCGCTGGCAGGTGGCGTCAACCTGATTCTGACGCCTGAGCTGACTGTGGCCTTCTCGCAGGCACATATGATGTCGGAACAGGGCCACTGCTATACCTTTGATGAACGGGCAGATGGCTATGTCCGTGCTGAGGGTTGTGGTCTGGTGGTATTGAAATCGCTTTCCGCAGCACAACGCGATGGTGATACGATTCTGGCTGTGATTCGTGGTTCGGCGGTCAATCAGGATGGGCGCAGCAATGGCCTGACCGCGCCGAACGGTCCTTCTCAGGAGGCTGTGATTCGTCAAGCGCTTCGCAATGCCAATGTCACGCCCGCTCAGGTCTGCTATGTCGAGACGCATGGTTCCAGTACGCCACTTGGCGACCCGATTGAAGTGGACTCGCTGAAGGCCGTGCTGATGGAACAGCGGGCACCTGAGCAGCAATGCCTGCTTGGCTCGGTCAAGACGAATATCGGGCACCTGGAGGCGGCGGCTGGTATTGCCGGACTGATCAAGACGATTCTCAGTCTGCATCGAGGTGAGATCCCGCCGCATCTGCATTTCCAGAAACTGAATCCGCATATCTCGTTTGAAGGCACGACGTTCGCGATCCCTACACAGCCGACGCCGTGGCCGGCGGATCGACGGAAGATCGCGGGCGTGAGCGCCTTTGGCTTTGGCGGCACGAATGTGCATGTGGTGTTGGAGGCGGCACCGGAACCGAAACGCACTACTCGTGAGCATGAGCGCCCAACGCATGTGCTGGAGCTTTCGGCGCGAAGTGCGACTGCGCTCAAGCAACAGGCCCGCCAGTACAGCGAGTATCTGGCAGCGCATCCAGCGCTCTCATTAGCTGATCTTTGCTTTACGGCTGCGGCTGGGCGGGTGCATTTCGCCCATCGGCTGGCGGTCGTTGGCTCATCGGTTGAGCAGATGCGGGCGCAGCTAGAGGCCTTTGCCACCGAGAAAGAGGCGTCTGATCTTGTTTATAGAGCGCTTTCGGTGCGTGAGCAGCAGACGAAGCCGCGTGTGGTCTTCCTCTTTACCGGCCAGGGGTCGCAGTATGTGCATATGGGACGGCAACTGTATGAGACGGAGCCGACTTTCCGCAAGGCGCTGGACCGCTGTGCCGAGATCTTACGCGCTTATCTGGAGCGTCCGTTACTCTCGGTCCTGTATGCTGAGAACGAGGCACTCTTACATGAAACAGCTTACACGCAACCTGCGTTGTTTGCTCTGGAATATGCGCTCTATGAGCTCTGGCGTTCGTGGGGTGTTGAGCCTGACGCCGTGTTTGGTCATAGCGTGGGTGAATATGTCGCGGCCTGTGTCGCGGGCATCATGAGCCTGGAAGATGGCTTAAAGCTGATAGCCGAGCGCGGTCGCCTGATGCAGGAACTGCCAGAGCGAGGCGAGATGGCCGCCGTTTTCGCCGCTTCAGAACGAGTGACAGCGGTGCTCAAGCCATATCAGAAGGTTTCTCTTTCCGCGATCAATGGGCCGCGGAATACTGTGATTTCGGGCGCATCAACAGAGGTGCAGGCAGTGGTCAAAGCATTGGAGGCAGAAGGGATAACCGTTCATCCTTTGACCGTGTCGCATGCCTTCCACTCGCCGTTGATGGAGCCAATGCTTGATGCATTTGAGCAGGTCGCGAAAGGGGTGCACTATGCACCGGCTCGGATACCGCTTGTCTGTAACCTGACCGGGCAGATTTTGCCTCAGGGAACAACGCTATCCGCCGAATACTGGCGTCAACAAACGCGCAATGCAGTGCAGTTCGCGGCTGGCATGCAAACGCTGGCGCAACAGGGGTATACACTGTTTGTCGAACTGGGGCCGCATCCTGTTCTGACAAATATGGGCAAACAATGTATTGAAGGGGCAACATGGCTCCCATCCTTACGGCGTGATCAGGAGAACTGGGGTGTTCTTCTGCGCACTGTGGCAACGCTCTATGTATATGGATGGGATGTACAATGGTATCGCGATGAGATGACGCGGCAACGACTGGATCTGCCCACATATCCCTTTGAGCGTGAACATTGCTGGCATGAGGTGAGAAACATACCCCATGATGCCGGACAGCCGTCCAGCCTGAAACAGAACGGGCATAAGCCAGCTGAGCAGAACGGGCGTCACCCGCTGCTGGCCTCCCATACGGAACTGGTGGTGCCTGCAAAGATGCATGTCTGGGAAAGTACGCTTGATCTGGAGCGGCTCCCTTTCCTGGCACAGCACCGCATTCAAGGGGCGATCGCTCTGCCTGTTTCGGCCTATGTAGAGATGGCGCTGTCTGCGATGCAAGAAGCTTTTGGGCCGGGACAATATGAGCTCACAGAGTTGGAGCTAAAGAAGCTTTTGCTGATACCGGAGCAGGGATTCCAAAAAATACAGGTTCTTCTCTCACCTGATACAAACGACCGGCTCCATTTCCAGGTCTATAGCCATGCTGTGGGTGCATCAGAACAAGAGCGCCAGGCATGGACGCTGCACGCCAGTGGAACGATCTGTCATTACAGGGAAGTTGCCCTGCCAACTGGAGGATAATGTGGCAGCTACACAACAAAAGAAGTGTGCTAAAGGGATAACATTTGGTCTCATTTACTTTGCCAGTAGTGAAGCGCCGTATCGAGGGGGGGAGAAGTACCATATGGTACTGGAGAGCGCTCGCCTGGCTGACCGCTACGGTTTCTCTTCTATCTGGATACCGGAGCGACACTTCACTAAGGACGGCTGGTTATACCCAAATCCGGCCGTCCTTCAAGCCGCTATTGCGCGTGAGACCAAAAAGATTCAACTGCGCTCCGGTAGCGTAGTGCTGCCGTTGCATAACCCGATTCGGGTCGCTGAAGAATGGGCAATGGTGGATAACCTGTCCAATGGCCGCGTTGGTCTCTCCTTCGCTTCTGGCTGGCACCCGAACGACTTTGTCTTTTTCCCGGATCATTATGAACGCCGCAATGACATCATGTTCCAGGGAATCGAGACGGTACGGAAGCTGTGGCGCGGTGAATCGATTGTGACAAAGAATGGTGCCGGTGAGATGGTCGAGATCAAAACCTACCCGACACCGGTACAGAAAGAGCTTCCTATCTGGGTTACAGCCGCAGGTAATCCGAAGACATTTGCGGGTGCGGGGAAAATGGGGGCAAACCTGCTGACGCATATGTATAACCAGAGTGTTGAGGAACTCGCTGAGAAAATTCGTATTTACCGTGACTCTCTGGAAGAGCACGGGTTTGATCCCCAGGCGGGTCAGGTGTCCGTGATGTTGCACACCTTCCTGGGCCCCGACGAGCAGACGGTGCGTGAACAGGTGAAAGATCCATTCTGCAATTATCTGAAATCTGCATCGTATCTGTTGAACGCCATCGCCTATAGTCGGGGACAGAAGGTCGATCTCTCATCGCTATCCGAGCAGGATCTGGATGAATACCTTCAGTTTGTGCTTGATCGCATGATTTCGACGCAGCGTGTGCTCTTTGGAACGCCTGAAAGCTGCCTGAATCTGGTGTCACAGCTTCGTGAGGCTGGAGTCAACGAGGTCGCCTGCCAGCTTGATTTCGGCCTGGAAGTTGATGTCGCCCTGGGATGTATCCCGTATATCAATCAATTGAAGGAACTGGCCGAGCGCACCTTCCCGACCGATCCCGAGCCAGAGCCCCTGGTGCTGCATGCCACCTCTCAGGAGGCGAGTGAGGAGCGGGCACCCGAAGCACAGGTCGAAGCTGCCTCAGACCGTCTTGAGGATATTCAGCAGCGGTGTCGCGATGAGGTCAGTGTATCCACGTTCTATGCCGATTTGCAAACGCATGGCATCGAGCTTGGCGCTGACTATCGCGCTATTCGCCAGCTCTGGCGCCGAGATGGTGAGGCGCTTGGTCGCATTCAGTACGATGGTGATGCTACGGGTCCATATCAGTTCCCGCATGCATTGCTTGACTCCTGTTTGCAAGTGGTTACAGCAACCCTGCCCGATAGTCTGGTAAAGCGACAGTCCGCGCTCTATTTGCCTTCCGGGATAAAGAGCTTCAAGCTGCATAAGCAGCCGGGAGCAAAGGTATGGAGCCATGCCGTACTGACATCCGAGCCGGTGCCAGGCGCCGCCGTACTGGAAGGCAATGTGCGTATTCTGGATGACGCGGGACAGGTGTTGATCGAGGCTTCGGGTATTCAGCTACAGCGCTCTGAGGCCGCGACTCCGGCCCACACGCCGGATCACCTGTCTGACTGGCTCTATACGTTGCAGTGGAAAGAGGAGTCACAGACAGAAGCGCCCGCAACGGAGCGTCCCGGACACTGGTTGATCCTGATGGATCGCCAGGGGATCGGTCAATGCCTGCTTGATGCGCTGGTCTCACAGGGGCAGCGCTGTTCTGTGGTGACACAGGGAGAAACGTATCAGGTTCTGGGAACGGATCGCTATCAGGCGAGCCCTGCCAATGCTGACGATATTCGCCGTGTGGTGCAGCAGGCCGTTCAAGCGGAGCCGTTGCGTGGTGTCGTGCATCTCTGGAGTCTGGACGCGGCTTCAGAGCAACAGCTTGCGGTCTCAACCCTTGAGCAGGATCTTGAGCGGTGCACCGGTTCCGCGCTCTATACTATGCAGGCTCTAATCGAGCTGGCTGGAGGGGAGCCGCCGCGTCTCTGGCTGATCACACGCAATGCTCAGGCGCTTGAGGAACCAGGGCAGCAGCTCGCAATCGGACAGGCCCCGCTATGGGGATTGGGGCGCACCTGTTCTATGGAGCACCCGGAGATCTGGGGTGGTCTGATCGATCTGGCGCCAGATAGCTCGCCTGCCACGAATGCGCGTCAGGTCGCGCAGGAACTGATGGCAACAGACCACGAAGATCAGGTCGCGTTCCGCGCGGGCAAGCGCTTTGTCGCGCGTATGCAGAGGAGCCACGATATCCAGGCACAGGACTGGCAGATTCGTCCGGATGCTTCCTATCTGATTACCGGTGGCTTCTGGGGTCTGGGTTTTGAGGTTGCGCGTTGGTTGGCCCGGAAAGGTGCGAAATACCTGGTGCTGACAGGACGAACACAGGTGCCGCCGCGAGCGCAATGGGGCTCGCTTGACCCTGCAAGTCGCACGGGTAAGTTGGTGCAGCAGGTGCGTGAGCTGGAAGCAACCGGCGTGCAGGTGCAGTGTGTTACGCTTGATGTGACCGATGAGGCGCAAGTGAACGCCTTCCTGGCGACCTCTCAACAGCAGGGGACGCCGCCAATCAAAGGGGTATTCCATGCGGCCTCGGTCTGGCAGGACAGCGAGGGACGCCCACTGGTCAAGCCGCTGGTCAATCTGGATGCGTTCGCATTGCGTGAGGTGTTCCGCCCGAAAGTGATTGGTGGCTGGTTGCTGCATAGCATCTTCCAGAAGGCGGACCTTGATTTCTTTGTTTCGTTCTCGTCTGGAGCGTCATTGTTTGGCTCGGCGGCACAGGGTAACTATGCCGCTGCCAGTGCCTTTCTCGACGCGCTGGCCCACTATCAGCGGGCGCAGGGCGTGCCGGGCATCAGTATCGACTGGGGTGCGGTCTCGGAGATTGGTTTCGGTGCGACCGAGGAAGGACTGCGCGTTCACGAGTACTGGGAAGATCGTGGTATTCAGCGTATCACGCCGCGTGATGTGCTGGCCGCGCTGGATCTGCTGATCCCGCTGCCAATCGCACAGATTGGTGTGCTAAAGCTGGATTGGGAGCTTTTGCGCCGCTTCTATCCACAGGTTGCATCACTGCCACTGGTTGCTCACTTGCTTGAGGCGACAGACGAGGAGCAGTCTCAGGAGGCACAGGAAGATGCCATTCTGACAACACTGCGCGATACTGCGAATCGGCAACAGGAACTTGAACACTTTCTCTGTGAGCAGGTGGCCTCAGTACTACGCGTGTCACCTGAAAAGCTGGATGTTGAGCAACCGTTAACCATGCTTGGTCTTGACTCCCTGATGGCGATTGAGCTGAAAAACAGAGTTGAGCAGGCATTGCAGGTGCGAATACCAATCGTAATGTTCTTGCAGGGACCGAGTATTCGTCAGTTTACCGAGCAGGTCCTTGAAATGATACCGCTGGCCGAACCGGCTCCTGTCGCAGAGCCAGAGGCGGTCCAGCATGGAAATGGGCAGAAGCCGCTGAGCCAGAATGAGGCTGAGCAGTTGTTACAGCAACTGGAACAGCTCTCCGATGCGGAAGTTGATGTTTTACTTGGGCAGATGCTACAAGAGGATGGTCAGGAGCCTGCTCATACCAATGGAAAGAACCATGTCAGCGCCCGAGAGGCTGAACAGTTATTGGCTCAATTGGAACAACTTCCTGATGAAGAAATCGACTCGCTGCTTCAGCAAATCGTACAGGAAGGGGAATCAGACCGATGAATGATGCGTCAAAGCGTTTGGCGGATCTTTCGCCTGAACAGAAAAGAGCGCTGCTTGCTCGGCTGCTAAAGGAAAGAGCACAGCAAGGGGGGAAGGGGCAAGCTGAATTTGCCCCTCTTTCTCAGCAGCAGCGGGCGCTCTGGTTTCTCTATCAGCTTGCGCCTGAAAGCAGCGCCTACAATCTTTTATACACCGCCCGCATTCGCTCGGCGTTAGATATTTCTGCGCTTCAGCAGGCCCTTCTGGCGCTTGTTCGTCGCTATCCGATTCTGACAGCGACTTATACCATGCGGGATGGCGAGCCGGTTCAATGTTTCCACCCGCAGCAGGAAGTGCATGCCGAGGTCGTTGACGCGACCTCGTGGAGTGCGGAGGCACTGGAAGAACATCTCCTTGTTGAGGGGAATCGGCCGTTTGATCTGGAAAAGGGACCGATTGTCCGCCCGCAGATCTTCAAGCTCGGGGAGCGGGAATACGTGCTCGCACTCACGGTGCATCATATCGCGCTTGACTTCTGGTCGCTGGATATCCTGGTCGATGAGCTGTATCTGCTCTATGCCGCACAGCGAGCCGGTACAGAAGATATTCTGCCGCCGCCAGGTCCGAACTTTACCGAGTATGTGCGCTGGCAGCGCGAGATGCTGGAGTCGGCTGAGGGTGAACGGCTCTGGTCATACTGGAAACAGAAGCTCAGTGGAGAGCTGCCGGTGCTTGGCCTGCCCACTGACCGACCGCGTCCCGCTGTACAGACTTATGGCGGTGCATCGCATAGCTTTCCGATTAGCGATGAGTTGACGGGCAAGTTGCGCGAACTGGCGGCCTCAGAGAAGGTGACGCTCTATACTCTGGTGCTGGCGGCCTTCAAGACCTTGCTCTATCGCTATAGCCATCAAGAAGATATCCTGGTGGGCACGCCCATGCTCGGACGAAATAAGGCCGAGCTCGAACGGATCGTGGGCTACCTTGTGAATCCGGTGACGATGCGCACCGATTTCGCGGGCAACCCGACATTCCGTGAACTGCTGGCGCGAGTACGCACCACGGTGATGGAGGCGCTTGACCATCAGGATTACCCGTTCCCGCTGCTTGTGGAGAAGTTGCAACCGAAGCGTGACCCGAGCTACTCGCCTATCTTTCAGTCGCTGTTTATCTGGGATCGCCCTCGCAAACGCGACGGCAAAGAGCTTGAGCGTGCTGGCCTGACCGGTCCTGTTTTGCGTATGGCTCAGGAGCTGGAGCTAGAGCCCTATATTATGGGGCAACAGGGCGCCCCCTTTGATCTGACGCTAACCATCTTTGAGGTTGATGGCTCGCTCTCCGCAGATTTCCGGTATAACGTTGATCTGTTCGATCGCTCGACATTGCAGCGACTGGAACGCCACTTCCTGACATTGCTTGAAAGCGTTACCGCGCAGCCGGATCAGCGGGTGCAGGAGCTGCCACTGTTGACCGAGGAAGAGCGTCAGCAGATTCTGTATCAGTGGAATGCCACCGAGGCGCCCTTCCCTGAGACGGCCACAGTGCATCAACTGGTAGAAGAGCAGGTAAAGCGTACTCCAGATGCGGAGGCATTGACCTTTGAGGGCGTATCGTTGAGCTATCGCGAGCTCAATCGTCGGGCCAACCTGCTGGCTCGTGAGTTACAGTCGCATGGCGTTGGCCCTGATGTGTTGGTTGGTGTCTGTATGGAGCGCTCCATTGAAATGGTGGTCGCGCTTCTGGGTGTGCTCAAGGCGGGTGGCGCCTATGTCCCGCTGGACCCGGACTACCCGCAGGAGCGGCTGGCCTATATGGTAGAGGATGCACAGGTGCCTGTCCTGCTCACTCAGGAACAGCTACGGCAGCGCCTGCCAGAAACCAGCGCCCGGGTTATCTGCCTGCATGCCGGTTGGGGTGCCGACTCTGAGGAAGAGGTGGTCGATCCGGTGACGGCAGTTGGTCCGGAGCATCTGGCGTATATGATCTATACGTCTGGATCGACTGGCAGACCAAAGGGCGTCATGAATACGCATCGTGGCGTCTGCAACCGGCTCTACTGGATGCAGCAGGCCTATCAGCTTACTGCTGATGATCGCGTGATGCAGAAGACGCCGTTTAGCTTCGATGTCTCTGTCTGGGAATTCTTCTGGCCCTTGCAGACCGGCGCCTGTCTGGTGATGGCGCGTCCGGGTGGACAGCAGGATCCCGCCTATCTGGCGCGCCTGATCGAGGAGCAGCGCATCACAACCATGCACTTTGTGCCCTCCATGCTGCATGCCTTCCTGCTGGAAGCAGGCCTTGAGGAGCGTTGTCAGAGCCTGAGACGGGTAATCTGTAGCGGTGAGGCGCTGACCTATGACCTGCAAGAGCGCTTCTTTGCTCGCCTGAATGCCAATCTTTATAATCTCTATGGCCCGACTGAGGCCGCGATTGACGTGACGGCCTGGACCTGTCAGCGAGAGGGTCGGGATAAAGTGGTGCCCATCGGACGACCGATCGCGAACACGCAGATCTATATTCTGGATGAAGGCATGCAGCCGGTTCCGATTGGTGTGACGGGCGAACTCTATATCGGCGGTGTTGGGGTCGCGCGTGGCTATCACAACCGCCCTGAGTTGACCGCAGAGAAGTTTGTGCACGATCCATTCAGCGGAAAAGAGCATGCGCGGCTCTTCAAAACCGGGGATCTGGCTCGCTATCGTGTCGATGGAACAATCGAGTTTCTCGGGCGTATCGACTATCAAATCAAGCTGCGTGGCTTCCGTATCGAGCTTGGTGAGATCGAGGCAGAACTGGGACAGCATCCAGCAGTGAAGGAAGCCGTCGTTGTGGCGCGTGAAGATATGCCCGGTCATAAGCGGCTGGTGGCGTATCTGGTGCCGAAGCAAGCGACAGCTTCTTCAGAGGCCGAACCGCAGCGACTCTCTCCGCAAGATGCGGGAATCTCCCTTGAAGAGTTGCGGAGCTATCTGCTTGAGCGGCTTCCGTACTATATGGTGCCAGCAAGCTTCTTGTTCCTGGATCGTATCCCGCTGACGCCCAACGGGAAGGTAGATCGACGGGCGCTCCCGGCTCCCGATCAGGCCAGACCAGAGCTGGAAGCGGAGTTTGTGCCGCCTCGTACAGCAACCGAGGAGAAGCTAGCCCAAATCTGGACTGAGGTGCTTGGTCTGGAAAAAGTAGGCGTGCATGACAACTACTTCGATCTCGGTGGCGCATCGATTCAAAGTCTGGAAATGATTGCCCGTGCGAAAGAGCAGGGGCTTGAGTTCCCACTTGAGCGCCTCTTTGAGTATCAAACGATTGCGGAACTGGCCGCCGCTCTGGATAAAGAGCAGCAAGCGCCAGAGACCGTCTCGAATGATGAGCCGGTCGAGCAGCAGGCAGACGAAGTGCATATTGTGGAGCCACAGCCAGCAGCGCCGACCACTTCAGAAGCGCAACGCGAGCAGGTGAATACTATCATCGAGAGTATCGGTGTGTATCTGCCGCCCAAAGCTGTGACGACCGATGAACTGCTTCAGAACTGTAAGCGCCCGATTCGTTTCCCGCTTGCTCGTCTGACCGGCATCAAGTCGCGTCGTATGGCTGGCGAGACCGAGTTCTCGATTGACATCGCACGCAAAGCGGTCTCTGATTGTTTCGATCGCTCGAAGTATCGCCCGGAAGACATCGACATGATCATCTGTGGCAATATCTCGCGCTGTGATCGACCGGGGATGCAATTCACCTTTGAGCCGGGTACCGCAGTTCGCTTGAAGCACTACTTTGGCATGACAAACGCTATTGCCTTCGACGTGGACAATGCCTGTACTGGTCTCTTTACTGCCGCGAATATCGTCGATGCCTTCTTGCAGGCGGGATTGATTCGGCGCGGTATGGTGGTCAGCGGGGAGTATATCACGCATCTATCCCTGACGGCGCAGAAAGAGCTTTCCGGCTTCATGGACTCACGGCTGCCGTGTATGACGGTTGGTGATGCGGGGGCGGCGATGATCCTGGAACGAGCACACGATCAGTCAGTTGGCTTCCATGCCTTCGACATGTTCTCGCTTGGCCGCTTCAGTTGGGACTGTATCGCGAAGGCAACCGATCAGCCGCATGGTGGCGCGATCATGTACACCGACGCGGTGAATGTCTCGGCGGTCAACATGAAGTATGCCGTGGCGCATGCAGCCAATATTATCGCGCAGACCGGTTTCCCGCATGACTCGTTCCAGCACGTCATCATTCACCAGACGTCCGGTACAACCATTCGTGACGCCGCTCGCGAGATCAACCGCTACTATGGTAAAGAGGTGTGTACTCAGGAAAACGTCATTAACAACATTGCCGAACGAGGAAATACGGCTACCACAACCCATATTGTGGCGCTCATGGACCACATTCGCTCGGGACGCATTCAGTCCGGGGATAATGTCGTTTTTGGTATCACTGGTTCTGGGGCAACGATTGGTGCCGCAATCTATACCTTTGATGACCTGCCGGATCGTATGCGTAAGGTTGATGCGGGGGAGCTGCCAGAGAAGGTCACTCCTGCTCCTGTTGCGCTCTCTGTACCCGCGAAGCGTGTGCGGGTTGAGAGTGTTGGAACGGTGCCGTTGGGCATGAAGGTTGAGTCTGTTGAAAAGACGCTGGAGAAACTGGGAGACATCAAAGTCAAAAAGCAGGTGCTTGAGATGGTCAAGGTCGCAGCGGAGCGAGCCTTTACCGGGTCCTCGGTAAAGCGCAACGATATCGACCTGATGATCTACTCCGGCGTGTATCGTGATGAATTGGTTTGTG
Source organism: Thermosporothrix sp. COM3 (assembly GCF_059696735.1). Taxonomy (NCBI): domain Bacteria; kingdom Bacillati; phylum Chloroflexota; class Ktedonobacteria; order Ktedonobacterales; family Thermosporotrichaceae; genus Thermosporothrix; species Thermosporothrix sp. COM3. The sequence continues at coordinate 6,480,142 of NZ_AP019376.1, forward strand.
AGCCCGCGATTGCTGCCCTGTTGCAGGGTGAGTTGGGCATTAACGACTTGATCGAGACGCCCGAAGAGAAGAAGACCTTCGCTCTGGATGTGTTTAATGGCTCTATCGGCTTCTTGAATGCCTGTCACGCAGCGACTGGTATGATTCAGGGCCAGAAAGCGAAAACGGCGCTGGTAATGGCGGCAGAGATCGAGAACAATCGTGAGGTCGCTCCTGATAAGCTGCTTGGTATCGAAGAGACGGCCTCGGTGGTGGTACTGGATGAGAGTCCAGATGGGAAGACGGGCTTCGGCAACTTCGTCTTCAAGTACTTCACCGACTACGTTGACTCATTCGATGCGCACTGTGAGTATCATGACGGCAAGATGGTTATGGTCTTCAACAAAGATCCGCGCCTGGAGAGCTACTATATCGCGTGCATTCAGGAGGCGGTCAAGGAGCTGTTGGAGCGGGAACAGCTTGATCTTTCGCGGATCAAGTGTATCTTGCCTCCACAGATCTCCTCATCATTTGTTGAGGAACTCGGGAAGACGCTTGGCGTTGCTCCTGAGAAGATGGTGGATGTCAGAGCTGAGCATGACCTGTACACCTCGTCGTTGCCCTTTGCCTTGCAGCAGGTTCGCGAGCAGCAGCTTGCGCAACCCGGTGATATCGGTCTGATCATCGCCGTGGGTTCTGGTATTCAGGTTGGATGTGCGACCTACTACTTCTAGACCAGATCCCTTCAGTCAGAAAAACACAGGCCTCTATTCCGACAAAGAATAGAGGCCTTTTTGTTTGCTTTACACAGGAGGACGGAGATCGCCAGGCAGGGACGGGTACGGTTGAAGTCCTGCACCCGGGCCGAGTTCTTCTTCTGGTAGATGCAGCCGTTCTGCTTTGTAGTTCAGCGCCTGAAGAATCAGGTCAACACATTGGTCCAGACTCAATACAGTGGTATTCACGATCAAATCATAGAGCGAAGAATCATCCGGGTGACAGTGATACTGTGTTTGCAGGTAGCGGATTCTGTCCTGTTCCTTCATCTGAATGCGTGATTTTGCTTCACTCTCGGAAACCTGTTCTCGTTGCATGACGTAGCGAATGCGCTTTTCGAGCGTCGCTACAATACGTGTGTGGAAGACATCTCGGTGTTCGGCCAGAATCATCTGTGAGCCGCGCCCCACAATGACGGCTGGTCCTGCTTCAATCGCTGTCTCGACGAGCTTACTCATCGTTTCCCGATACAGATGAGGGTTGGAGAGCAGGGGCATTGGTTCAATCGTGAACATGGCAGGTTGCAAAATACGCATACTGTTGATCAGGCTACTGATAAACGAGTCGGCATGCTCGTCCTGTATCTCCGCTTCTTCTTCACTGATACCAAGTTCCTGTGCTGCTCGGATGACCAGTTCGTGATCAATGAGCCGCCAGCCAAGACGCTGAGCCAGCCTGCGCGCGATTTCGCCGCCGCCGCTTCCATATTCACGTGAGATGGTAATTGCCCGCATCTGCTTTTTCTCTTCCATAGGGGCTGCTCCTTCTCCGGTTTTTCCCGGATGTGGTTTGCACTATAGGGAACCGAAGCACATAAGTGATACGTAAGAACGCGCCTCCACCGTTTCGAGTGCCGGAAGGCGTGAGTGAAATACTCAGCCGTCTGACTGTTCTCTGGTCCTTTGGCTCAGAGAGGGCTTCGGTCCTCTAGCTTGTGTTTTACCCGTACTTTCTTCTTTGTACGATTGAAAGTGGCTAACGGGCGACAAAGAAAGCTGGTAGAGCGAGAAAAGCATAGTTTTGTTAATAAATATATAGAAATACATTTTTCGCGAAGGAGAAGAAGGGTAGAAAAAAGGCCGACCCCCGCAAGAGGGATCGGCTTTCTGTCATTTTGATTTTACCAGCGGCGAATATCATTGATGGTAATGACGATCATCAGCAGAATGAGGGCTGCAAAACCAACAAGGTTGATCAGCGCCTCACGTTCCGGTTTGATGCGCTTGCCGCCGCGTAGCACTTCGATCAGGATCAGCAGAATGCGCCCGCCGTCCAGTGCCGGGAAAGGCAGACTGTTCATCACAGCCAGACTCAGGCTCAAGCTGGCCGTCCAGGCGAAGATCAGGCCCCATCCCAGACGTGGTACGTTCTGTGCAATCTCGCCGGTTGATTGGGCGATCCCGACCGGTCCGGCAAGTTGATCGAAGCCACGACCGAGGAAGAGCTGTCCCAGATTCTGGAAGATTTGTCCGATCAGGCTAAAGGTATATTGAATGCCTTTAAGCGGTGCCTGCCACAGTGGAACCGTCTCCATCAAGGGTTCTCGGTTGACGATACCGATAGATCCCTGTCCCTTTGGAGGATGCTTGCGCGCCTCAACTGTGATGGTCTGTGTTTGTGAGGAGTTCGCGCGTCGAATGGTCAGTTGAATAGGGACCGTTTCGGGGTTATTGCTGGCTTTCAGCAGGTTCTGCATCTCGGCTGTGGTTTGCGTCATATTCTCGACTGCATGGCCGTTGACCGCAAGAATGGTGTCACCGGGGTGTAACCCTGCTTTTTCGGCTGGCGTGTTGGGCTGTACCTCGCTAATCTTTGTAGAGATATCTTTTGGAATGCCCATGCCGGGACCAAAAGCAATGGTAAACAGCAGGATTGCGAGGATAAAATTCATCACAACGCCTGCAATCAGCGTAATAAAGCGTTTCCCGGCTGATTTTGCCATAAAGCTTTTGGGGTCGACAATGCCATCTTCGGTTTCTTCACCGTTCTCGCCTGTCATGCGCACGAAGCCGCCAATAGGAAGCAGGTTAATCGAATAAATGGTGCGATCATCATCGGCCTCCCCTGGCACAGTGGTATGCTCTTCTCTTTGCCCGAACCAGAGGAATTCCCAGCGGCCACGCGTATTTCTGCGGATACCAACAATACGGGGGGGTAGTCCCAGGCCAAATTCTTCAACCCGAATACCAGACCACTTCGCGGCAAGAAAGTGGCCGAGCTCGTGAATAAACACCAGGAGCCCCAGTACCGGAATAACGGCCAGTATGTACAAAGGATTCATCTATGCACTCCTTCGGTCAACGTCCAATGATTAAAGATAATTATACTGTTTATCACACAAAATTGCATACTATTACGGCTCTTCTTTTTTTATTTACTTTTCTTTATCGGTTGTTTGATATGTTTTGGTTATTGTGCTGCTACTTTCAGGGGATGGATGGCGTGTGAGGGTAAGAGAGAAAGAGACAGGGAGATCTGAGAAATGCTTCTTCGTGGTTTGCGAAAACACTGAAGTGCCACTTCTCTTCACTGCAAATAACCTTTTTAACTGAGTAATGCAGGAAAGGGTATCAGGGTGATTTGGTGTGCAGGTTGCGCAGCTCTCCCTGTATCTCTTAGTATAGCACAGTCAGCACGAGAAAGAAAAAGAGCGCTCTCGCTTGCTAGGACTTTGTGCTATACTGGACGTTGGTCATATCACAAAACCATAAAAACTGATGACGGAGTTTAGTTATGGCTCAAAATGTTCCTATAACTGTTGCCTATGGCGATGGTATCGGTCCTGAGATCATGAATGCCACGCTCGATATTATCAAAGCAGCAGGTGCACGCATAGATATCGAAGAGATTGAAGTGGGCGAGAAGGTGTATCTTCGCGGGATCAGCGCCGGTATTGAGCCGAGCGCGTGGGACTCGTTGGCCCGAACGAAGGTATTTCTGAAGGCCCCGATTACGACTCCGCAGGGTGGTGGCTACAAAAGTCTGAATGTTACCGTGCGTACGGCATTTTCTCTGTACGCGAATGTGCGTCCCTGTGTTGCCTACTATCCTTTCGTTGAGACCAAGCATCCGAATATGGATGTGGTTATTGTGCGTGAGAACGAAGAGGACCTCTATAGCGGGATCGAGTATCAGCAGACACCAACCGTGATGGAGAGCATCAAGCTGATCAGCCGTCCGGGCAGTGAAAAGATTATTCGTTACGCCTTCGAGTATGCTCGCAGCAACAACCGCAAAAAAGTGACCTGCTTCGTGAAAGACAACATTATGAAGCAGTCTGATGGTCTGTTCCATAAGGTGTTTGACGAGATCGCAGCTGAGTATCCAGATATTGAGAATGAAACCTGGATTGTCGATATCGGTGCGGCAAAGCTGGCCGATACCCCCGAAAACTTCGACGTGGTTGTCATGCCCAACCTGTATGGAGACATTCTTTCGGACGTTGCGGCTCAGATTGCCGGTTCTGTTGGTATGGCCGGTGGCGCAAATATCGGTGATGGCTTTGCCATGTTTGAGGCCATTCACGGATCTGCTCCACGGCGTGCAGGTCAGAACCTTGCCAACCCTTCCGGTCTGCTGATGGGTGCTGTGATGATGCTGGTGCATATCGGCCAGCCCGATGTGGCGACAAAGGTGCACAATGCCTGGCTGCGCACGCTGGAAGACGGCATTCATACCTATGATATCTACAAAGAGGGTATCAGCAAGCAGAAGGTCGGGACAAAAGAGTTCGCTGAAGCTGTGATTGCCCGCATCGGTCAGCAGCCCGAGAAGTTGAAGGCCGTCAGCTACAAGGAATCTCCTGCCCGCACTACCACGACCGCTCGTGCGAAGAGTGCCGAACTCCCGACAAAGAAAGAGCTGGTCGGCGTTGATGTCTATCTTGATTGGAACAAGGGAAGCGCTGATGAGCTTGGCGCAGCGGTCCAGAAAGTCAATGGCGATGGACTTGAGCTCAAGGCCATCATGAACCGTGGCGCGAAAGTATGGCCGCATGGTCTGCCCTACACCTTCTGCACCGATCACTGGCGCTGCCGTTTCCAGGCCGTCAATGCCGATGAAGCGGTTACTCCTGCACAGATTGTATCGCTCCTGAAGCGAGTCTATGATGCGGGATTTGACGCGATCAAGACAGAAAATCTCTACAATTTTGATGGGAAAGCAGGATATTCAAAAGTCCCCGGTGATTGACACTCCCCAGACCTGAAGGGCGGGGATTCTTCCTTCATCCAGCCTGCTTGCGCGGCGCCGCACTGCGACGCCGCGTAGCGGCAGGCTGTCCAGAAGCGTTCGACGAGACACCCTCGTCGGTTCCCGTCTGCCCGACGGTACCCTGTAGCGCTTTGTGCAAGATATTTAAGGCGGCATTGTGATCTCGGTCGAGGAGCAGCCCACAGCCAGGACACAGATGCGTACGCATACTCAAGCTCTTCTTGACCCGCTGCCCACAACGAGAACAGTTCTGAGTCGTAAAGGCCGGTTCCACCCCGATCACCGGAACACGATGCAGCGTGCCATAGTATCTCACCCACCAGAGGAAGCGCCCCCACGCCGCGTCAGCGATACTCTTGGCCAGATGACGGTTCTTGACGAGATGGCGGATCTGCAAGGCTTCGTAGGCAATCACGTCGTGAGACGAGACAAGCGCGTTCGCCTGCTTTCTGGCGAAATCCTCGCGCTGCCGTTGTACCTTGAGATACGCTTTGCTGAGGGCTTGACGGGCTTTGCGCCGATTGGCGGAGCGCTTCTGCGTCTTCGAGAGCCGACGATGCAGCCGCTTGAGCCGTCGTTCCGCTTTGCGGAGATACTGAGGAGGAGCCACGGTGTTGCCTTCGGAGTCAGTGAAGAAGGCACGCAGCCCCAGATCAATGCCCACCTGTCTTCCACTGAACTGATGCTCGACCCGGCGGGTAGCTGCCACCGCAAATTGACAATAATAGCCATCGGCCCGCCGGAGCAGTCGTACCCGCTTAATCTGTGAGAGGGGAAAGGTCATGATATCACGAGAGCCGATGAGGCGCAGCCGGCCAATGCCACAGCCATCTGTGAACCGAATGTGTACCCCATCAGGATCCAGCTTCCAGCCCGTCTGCTTGTACTCGACACTGCGACAATCATGCTGGAACTGAGGGTACCCCTTCTTGCCGGGTATCTTGAGACGACAGTGCTCGTAGAAACGGGAGATGGCAGCCCACGCCCGATCAGCGGCAGCTTGCCGGGCCTGTGAGTTGAGGGAGAGCGCAAAGGGAAATTGTTTGGCCAGCACAGCGCAATACCGCTGCAGATCATTCCTGGAGATGCCACGTGCATCCATCCAGAGGCGCAGGCACGTGTTGCGAATGAACTGGGTGGTGCGGATGGCTTCCTCGATGGCGGCGAATTGCGCCTTCGACCCATCGAGCTTGTATTCGGAGATCAGCATCCCTTGCTCCTTGTTCGTCCTCACTATCTTCGTGTATTCTCGCACAACGATTGTATTCTGTCAAGCGAAGGGGAACGTTCTGACTCTGATGGCTTCCTGCGCCATCCATCCCCCTGGCTTCAGCCAGGGGCCTTCTGCCGCTTTTTGGTAAACCCTTGTGAGCATGGTGGTTGACCGCCATGCTCGTTTTTTTGCCTGCGGGATATACATGCAAGTATCCAGGAGGACAGGCGCAATGAAGAAAGCAGTAGAAAGAGCGGGCCTCTAGAAAACGTGCTACTCTATGCCATAGACGAGTTACCTAATACATGGTAAAATGGCTGTTGTGTAACTTGTGAGAGAACGGATATTTGGTGAGGTTCTGGTTGTGGCGCGAGTACCGTCAGTGATCGGGGGCTTTTTACAGCTACAGGTATCTGCTCAAAACTCCTTGCAATGCATCGAGCTAGGATCGCCTGCCTGGTTTGAGTGGTTGGAAGATGAGTGCAATCGTTCGTTCTCCTTCAAAGATGGAACAGTCTCCTATACTGCGAGAAGAGAGCGCCAGCGCAACGGCTGGTACTGGTATGCATACCGCAAACAGTCAGGCAAGCTGCGCAAGGTCTACCTCGGAAAGAGTCCCGAACTTTCTGCTGAACGACTGCTTCAGGTAGCTACTCGCCTGGTTGAATCAAAAGAAGAGCAAGTATCCCCTGTCCCGGACGAGCATCATGAACCGGTAGGCCGTACTATCGAACATGATACCGAGTTCCTGATGGCTCATTTGACGCCTCTTCTGGGACGAGAAAAAGAACTCCAGACCCTTTGTGCGCTGTTACGGCGGCCTTCCGTGCGCTTGCTCACACTTGCCGGAATGGGAGGAATTGGCAAGACGCGTCTGGCGATACAGCTTGTGTCACGCTTGCGGGAAGAATACCCGGATGGCGCATATTTTATCCCACTCTCAACCATTACCGACGGCGTACAAGTGATCCTGGCAATCGCCGATGTGCTCGGATTGCGGGATGTTGGTGCCGAGCCTTTTTTAGAGTACCTCGCTCGTTCGCTGGAAAAAAAGCGCCTGCTCTTGCTCCTCGACAATTTTGAGCAGGTGATTACTGCTGCCCCGCTTCTGGTCGAACTGCTGGCACGTTGCCCTTATCTCAAGGTGGTAGTGACAAGCCGGATGGTTTTGCGAGTGAGGGGCGAATATGAGTTTCTGGTGCAGGCGCTGGCTGTGCCTACTGATGAGCAACTACATGATATCGAGCATGTGCTGACATACGGAGCGGTGGCGCTGTTTGTGCAGCGGGCTCGGGCTGTAAAAGTGGACTTTGCCCTGACTCCTGAAAATCTGCCGGCTGTTGTTGCGATCTGTCGGCGGCTTGAGGGGGTGCCGCTGGCGCTGGAACTGGCAGCGGCGCGCTGTAAGCTCTTATCTCCTCAGGCGCTACTGGCTCGTTTAAGTGGACATCATCGTATTCCGCACGGCACGACAGACGCTATCCTTCCCTATCAACAAACCCTGCACCTGCTTTCTCGCCCTGCGCAGGACTTGCCCGAACGTCAGCAAACCCTTCGCAATACTCTGGATTGGAGTTATAACCTGCTGACAGAGCGAGAACAGCGGCTATTCCGTTTGCTTTCACTGTTCGCGGGTGGTGGCTCCCTGGAAATGATTGAGCAAGTGTATCGCGCTATCGATGCGACGACGTCCATTCTTGACGATATCACCTCACTTGTCGACAAGAGTTTGCTCTATCTGATCGAGCAGGATGACTTTGAGCCCCGCTTCTCGATGCTCGAAATTGTGCGTGAGTACGGATTGGAACGGTTACATGAGACAGGAGAAATAGCCGTTACCCAACGGATGTTCGCTTATTATTGGCTGGATTTTACGTTGAGTGCCGAAGCACATATGACGGATGAGCAATTGCACTGGCTGAACAGGTTAAAGATGGAACATAAGAATATTCGTGCTGCTCTGCTGTGGTTTGCCTCGCAAAAAGATTGGGAGCATGCGCTTCAGATGGCTACGGCGCTCACCTGGTTCTGGTGGGCGAAGGGGTATCTGGGTGAGGGACGTCGGGTGCTGGAATGGCTGCTTTCAAGCTGCGAACAGGTGACGCCTCACACCAGAGCAAAGGCGCTGCTGGCTGCTGGCACACTCAGTGGGTTGCAGGGCGAATACAGGCATGCGGAAACGCTCTGTCTTGAGGCACTGTCTTTTTTTGTATCACATGGAGATCGGCGCGACCATGCCAATGCACTCTGGATGCTCGGGCATATGTCCATTATGAAGAGTGATTACCCGAGAGCGCAAGCCTATCTCCACGAAGCACACGGGCTTTTTGAAGAGCTGCATCACATCTGGGGGGTGGCCTCAACGCTTGAGCGGTTGGCCTCGCTGGAGCGTGACCGGGGCGATTATGGGCGAGCGCGTGAGCTGGCTGAGCAGAGTGTGGCGCTCTTTCAGCAACTCTCGGCTCCCTGGGGGCTGGCGCGGGCGTTCTGGATTCTGGGATTGATTTTGTTCTCGCTTGGTGATTTTGCCTTCGCCTCAGTACAGCTTGAGCACTGTTTGAAGCAGGCTCAACTTGTTGGTGATCGCAATACTCTGATCTTTGCCCAGGCACTTTCTGGCTGTATACAGATGTTTCAGGGTGAGGTACAGGCCGGTGAGGAGCGTGTGCGGATGGGGAAGCAGACGGCGCGAGAGGTCGGAAATAAGCGGGGGATTGTCTGGACTGTGACTATTCTCGGGTTGGGGGCTGTGCTTCAGGGTGACTATCAGCGAGCCCGAGAGCTGTTTGAGGAAAGCCTTTCGGTCCTTGCGCAGCTCAGCTTCGAGTATAAAATCTTTACAGCGCTGGGCTTGCGTGGGCTTGCAATGGTGATCGCGAGCCAGGGCCACGCGCTCTGGGCGGCGCGGCTGGCAGGTGCGGCTGCGTCCATTCAGCAGACGATCGGTGCGCCGGTGACACCTCCAATGGTTGAGGCAGTCATTGAGCGTTTTCTACTCCAGGCGCGGTTGCAGGTTGGCGAAGAGACCTTTTTGCAGGCTTATGCTGAGGGCTGTGCCATGCAACCGGCACAGGCATTGATCGCCAATGATGCTCAGTTGCGCCAACCTGCGGTTAGCACCCCAAAGGAAGCGGTTGCGCACACTGCCCTGACCACGCGCGAGATCGAAGTTCTGCGCCTGCTTGCGCTCGGGCTCACCAGTCCCCAGATTGCCGAGAAACTGGTGATCTCGGTACTGACTGTAAATACCCATGTACGCTCTATTTACAGTAAGCTCGGAGTGTCTTCACGGAGTGCAGCAACGCGCTATGCAATAGAGCACAAGCTGTTTAAGCTATCCTGATATCTCGACAAAGAAAAGCTCTTCTCCTCACTTCTACGGAGCCTCTCTCTCGATTGTCTTTTTGCTCGTGAGCGAAATTACCTTATTCTGGGGACGTAAAAGTTTCTGCTATCAGGTATATTTCTTGCATGTGCTAGAAACGCAGCAGTGGAAAAGCAAACAGGAATGTAAATGGCTGATTGCATAGAAAGAAGACACGGTGCATATCGAAATACCGAGTGTCTGACTGTCGTCGGGCGGATGTTGCAGGTGGGCGACTTCGTGCCAGATTGTACCCTGGAATATCTGGATCTCATTGATATGGTGGTACGCCAGACGCGCCTGACCGACTCACAAGGGATGATTCGACTGCTCTCGATTGTCAATTCGCTTGAACGTCAGCCCTGTCATGATGAGACGTTGCATTGGGAAAAATTGCGAGACAAGCTGCCGGCAGGAGCATGTATTTTTACTGTCAGCATGGATTTGCCTTACTCACAGGCCCGCTGGCAGGCTATGCATGGCGTGATTCATCAGACGCTCTCTGCCTGGAGAAATGAACAATTCGGCCATGCGTTCGGTGTGTGGCTGAAAGAATGGCGACTCCTACAGCGGGCTGTTCTGGTGATCGACCAGGAAAATCGTGTTGTCTACACCGAATATATTCGCGATCAGATGAAGGAACCTGATTATCAAGCGGCACTGGATGCAGTTCTCGGTGTTGTTTTTGCGAAGAGCGAATCGTTTGGTAGTGTAAAGGATATATAGATGCAAGAGACAACATCTCCGCAATCTGTTTCCCGCGTCTCTAAGCTTGCAGCAAACTGCAAGAAGGAGCTTGAAGATGCAGACTATCGATGCGCCAGAGGCAACCAGCTGGCGACCGTAGCCCTGTTGCGACTGGCGACCCATGAGCAGGATGAGCAGGCGTGGGGGGCACTTGAGCAGTGCTTCAAGCCGCTAATGCGTGCATGGCTGAGGCGGCATCCCCATGTGCAAGGAGCCTTGAATGTGCGCGATGAGGAGGAGACTATCATCACTGCTTTTGCCGAGTTTCGGCGCGTGACGCTTGAACGGCGTCTGGTGTTTTCGTCTCTGGAAGCTATTTCGCGCTGTCTGGGGGCCTGTTTGAATGCTGTGATCGGGGCGTTGGCACGATCGCGGCCCGTGGCTGAAGTGTATCTGCCCGAACAGCTCTATCAACGCCTGGCGGAACGAGAACGGCGGATCGCCTATCTGCTCTTTCACTGTGGCTTGAAGCCAGCAGACATTATGCAGGCGTGTTCATCAGAGTTCCCCGATGTGAATGAGATCTACAGGCTTGGCGCTGCGGTCATGCGACAATTTCATACCATCACCCATACATCCTAGAAATAAGCAACGAGGATCACAGCGCCGTGGTCCTCTTTCAATGCCTCGGTTCGACAGTGCTCCTCAGAACAGGTTATAATGTGCGCAAACGTACGCAGGGATTCCTGCTGTGTGTGGAAAACGGACGGGCGGCTTCTGGTCCCGTTCGGGTGCAGATTGTTGAAATATAGTGTGATATTGCGGTGATGGAGTTTTGCGACAATGCCTACCTCTGCTAACAGGGTTCGTTCGTTTGCGACGACGATTTTCACGGAGATAAACAATCTGGCTGAACAGCATCAGGCGTTAAACCTGGGTCAGGGGAAGCCTGACTTTGATACGCCCCCGGATATTGTTCAGCATGTGGTGCAGGCGCTCGAAAGTGGACACTTGAATCAATATGCGCCTGGTTTCGGTACGCCCGCTCTCTGTCAGGCAGTTGCTGACCATGCGGCCCGCTTCTATCAAATGGATATTGACCCCCGCCGAGGTGTGGTGGTCACGTCGGGAGCGACTGAAGGCTTGTTGGCCTCGATTCTTGGTCTGGTCGATCCCGGCGATGAAGTGATTGTGATCGAGCCTTTTTATGATTCGTATGTGCCAGATATTATCATGGCGAATGCCGTGCCGGTCTACGTCCCGTTGCATCCACCAACCTGGACCATTGATCCCGACGAACTCCGGGCGGCCTTTAACAAGAAGACTAGAGCCCTGCTGCTCAATACGCCGCATAACCCGAGCGGACGTGTATTGACATATGAGGAACTCTCGTTGATCGCACAGCTCTGTATCGAGCATGATGTGCTGGTCATTGCCGATGAGGTCTATGAGCACCTGACTTTCGACAACAAGAAGCATATTCCTATTGCCAGCCTGCCCGGTATGTTTGAGCGGACCGTTACCGTGAGCAGCGCCGGAAAGCTTTTTAGCGCTACTGGCTGGAAAATCGGGTGGGTTTATGGGCACCCGGATCTGATAACCGGCGTCTGGCGGGCACACCAGTTTATCACCTTCTCAGTCCATCATCCGACACAGGAAGCTATCGCCTACGCGTTGAATCTGCCCGATACATACTATCAGGGACTCCAGACAATGTATACAGCCAAGCGCGATCTGCTGTTGTCCTCATTGACTGCCTGTGGCTTAAAGTGTGCTGTTCCCGAGGGAACCTATTTTGTCATGGCGGACTATCGCGATGTATTTGAGGGAACGCCAGTCGAGTTTACGCGCTATCTGATCGAACAGGTCGGCGTGGCCTGTATACCTCCCGAGAGCTTCTATAGCGCTGAACATGCCTCCATCGCGCAGGGATTGGTACGCTTTGCCTTCTGTAAAACTGATCCAGTGCTTGAGGCGGTAAAGGAGCGACTGAGTAAGCTAAACGGGTGATGGCAGCGCGGATCAGGGGGATGAGGATAGCTCATCCCCGGCAGTGGGTTGCATCGATTGCCCGCCCTAAATACCGCGACCGCGCACCGGTAACACGATGCCGTTGACGCCATCTCCGGCCGATGAGACCAGAAAAAGCGCGGCTTCAACAATCTGCTCCCTTGAGACCCAACGGTTGCGGAACTCTTCTTCTGAGGGGGCTAACTCGTCCAGATTGGATTGAGTAGCAACAAGTCCCGGACCGAGTGCATTTACCAGAATGTTGTGCGGCTTGCCCTCTCTGGCAAGGGTGGCAGTGAGCGCATCAACGCCCGCTTTTGCACAGTTGTAGGCAAGGATGTTGGGGCCTGAGGCCAGTGCGTCGCCCGCCCGGCTAAAATTGAGTATTTTGCCTCCGCCCTGCTGTTTCATCAGCGGCCAGACGGCGCGGCTGCACAGGAACGTGGTGCGCAGGTTGTTGTTCAGTTCTTGCTCCCAGTCTCCAAGCGTGAGCTCTTCAAAGGGTCCATAGGTGGTCAGGCCGCCCGCGAGATTCACCAGAATATCGACTCGACCATAGGCCTCAAGCGTGCGCTGGATCAATGTCTGTGCGCCTGCTTCTGTTGTCAGGTCGGCTGCTACTCCGAGAACAGTTGCGCCGGATACCTGCAATTCGTGGGCGCGTGCGGCAACGCGTTCAGCGCTGCGCGAACTGATCGTCAGACGTGCACCTTCTCGGGCAAAAGTGGAGGCGAGGGCAAAGCCGACCTGCCCCGATTGGCTGACCCCGGTAATAATAGCTACTTTTCCTGCCAGTTGCATAGGCTGCTTCCTTTCTGCTTAGCGTGAGAAGGCGTAGCGCAAGAAAAGGTGGCTCTCGCTGCGTTTGAGCGAAACAAGTGTGCCCCAGAGAGGTGCATCTGGCGCGAAGTGGTGTCCGCTGACCAGTCCGGGGCGACCGTCTCCGTCTTCACGTCCGGCAATCTGAGGTGCCAGTGTGAGGAAGAGTTCGTCCAGACAGCGAGCAACAAGAAAATCATTCAGAAGATGTGCACCGCCTTCTATCAAGAACAGTGTACCGGGCTGATGAAGCCGAACAGCAGAGATCATCTCATGTGGATCGAGAGGGCCGCGTTCCTTGAGAGCGGCGATGCTGACCGTGTGGGGAAAAGAGTGTTTGCGCAGGCGCTGTTCCCCTTCCTGAGTGGTCAGGAACAGCACCGGTATTTTCCCCTCGTGCAGAACCGGGGCAGTTGGATCAATATCGCCGTGAGCCGTAATGAACACATTCAGCGGATAGCGGGGCTTCTGCAAGCGCTCGCGGAGCTGAGCGAAGCTGTCCGCATACTCAGGACAGGATTCCTCAGCTGCCAACCCTGTCAGGTTCTCCGCACGGAGTGTGCCCGCTCCAAGAATAACCGCGTCAGCCAGCGAGCGCAGGACGCCCATTAGCAGACGATCTTGCGCGTTAAAGCCGCTGATGTCGCCCCCTCCCATGTGCCCGGGTGCGTTGAGCGAGACGACGCCATCCAGGGTTGTCACAAAATTGGCAATCAGGGCAGGAGAGTGATTCGAGGCAGGCAGCGTGAAGCTCCCGACCAGCGAATCAAGAGGAGGGGGAAATGATACGGCTGCTCCTTGCGTGACATCAAACAGCGTTTCAAATGGTGTGAAGTGCTTCATGATCGAATCTGACAGGCAGAGAAGAACTCGGAGCGGAGTTCTGGATTGGCTTCATATTCGCCGCGCCAGCTTGTGGTACGAGTCAGTGCCGATGTTTCTCGTACGCCACGCATTGCCATGCAGAGGTGATTTGCTTCCAGATAGACAGCGACACCATGTGGCTGTAGGATCGTTTCAAGCGTGCTGGCAATTTGCTGTGTCAGACGTTCCTGAACTGAGAAGCGCTTGGCGAAGACGCGTACCAGGCGAGTCAGCTTGGAAAGTCCGATAATATGTTGATTGGCGATATAGCCAACGTACGCATGACCGAAGAAGGGAAACGCGTGGTGTTCACAGAGCGAGAAGAAGGGAATTGGTCCCTCTATCACCTGGCTGCGGCGGCCATCAACACCATCAGGATACTCCGCATCAAAGACTTTAATCAGCTTGGGATCACCATCATAACCCTCAGTTGCGTCAAACATCGCCTTGAGGAAGCGCTGTGGTGTCTCGCGAGTGCTTGGGGTATTGACGTCCATCCCCATAGCGGCAAAAATCTCTGCAATATACCCCTCGAATTTCTGCATGTCTTCAACAGAGATATGACGATGCTTGAGATGGATGGCTTCTTGAAAGTCCAGATCGTCAAGATCTATATTCAGTGTCATTGTTTTCCTCTCCTGGCCGAAGATTCCCCCCTCTCTGGTCGCGACAATCTCCACTTTCTGGTATCGGCCTGATTGACAATATCTGAGTTTAATTCAGTGTATGAAAAATGAGGGGCATTGTCAAGAAAGTCAAGTAGTTCTTTGACTTTCTTGAGACCTGTACAATAAGAAGGACGATACCCTTGCTCACCTGTACTCGGTTAGAACGAGATGAAGCAAGCACCCGAATAGTGGCACGTTTTGGAATGAAAACTCGTGTCAACGATGAATAATGCGATAAAAGGATTGCTTGCTCGACTTGGAAAGGAGTAGAAAGGTATGGGCGATGTAGCGTCTATTGAGTCTTTCCTTATCTTTGTCGGGATGGTGGTTCTGGTTGCGGTGCTGTTTACAGTTGGTCAGTGGCAGTGGTTCCGCTGGCAGCGTGTACGTGATGTACGGCGTACAACGAGGCACGCAAAGCGGAGTGCCCGCCCGATGAATATGATTGAGCCACAGTTCGTTGATCCCTATACAGTGAGCGATCCGTTTCAGTACAGGTATCGTCGGCTCGATGACGATTCGTTTTATAGCGATGATACCGTTCCGGTTCCAATTCCTTCGCAATATTCTCGTTATTGCAGATATGAATGAAAGCAAATCAACTGCTTGTAGAGATGGTTCCTCTCTTGATCTTCCTTCGTTGCACTATCAGGAAATAGGCGCTTCTTTGTGATAAAGAAGGAAGCGAGAAATTTCCTGATAGTGTTCTCTGTACAAGCCCTGCCTTGAAATGGTAGAATGCTTGTAAGGAGCATATCCCCGGGAGACAAGGCGGCCTCCCTGAATGTTCCCCGTACCCAGAAGCCTCTACTCTGTTGTTTGTTTTGAAGTCAGGAATAGCAGGGATTGTTCTTTTGGGAATGTGGTATAGCCAACCGCATGTGCGTATCTTCACGCGGTTGGGTTTCTACGATGAATGAAGTATTGGTGTATGCCGATACACTTTCTGCAATTGAGAGGAACTAGTATGGCTCGTATTAAATTCGCGTACATTGGTGGTGGAAGTACACGCGCTGCTGGAACAATGGCGTCCTTCATGGAGCAGGGGGAGAACTTCAATGGTTCTGAAGTTGTGCTGATCGATCTCAATGAAGACACGCTTAAGGTTGTGCAGAAGATCAGCGAGAAACTTGCTCGCGCGAAGGGTCTGGATATAAAGGTCTCAATTACAACGGATCGCCGTGAGGGCTTGAAGGATTGTGATGCGGTGCTGACCAGCTATCGCCCTGGTGGCTTCGAGGCGCGTTATCTGGATGAGAGTATCCCGCTGAAACACGGTATTATTGGGCAGGAGACCCAGGGCCCGGGCGGTTTCTTTATGGCGCTGCGCTCTCTGCATATCATGAAGGGGATTATTCAGGATATGGAGGAGGTCTGTCCGAACGCCCGCCTCTTCAACTATACAAACCCCATTAACCTGATCTCACAGGCGGTGACAAAGCATAGCAGTATTCCAACTATCTCTTTCTGTGAGGGCCCGATTGTGACTAACGCGGGCTATGCCAGTTGGGCTGGATTGGACCCCGAGAAACTCGATGCAGTCTCCATCGGCCTGAATCATGGCTCCTGGACGGTTCGTCACCTGTATGAGGGACAGGACTTTATCCCCATGCTGGCCGAAGCATATGAGCGCAAGCGCCAGAACGGGGAGCTGGAACAAACATCACCCTGGATGCGGCGTCTGGTAGAACTGGCAATTCAGGCCGAGTCGCTGCCGAGCCATTATTTCCAGTATTACTACTTTACCAACGAGATCTATCAGGAATTGCTGAACAAGCCAACGACACGCGCACAGGATATTATGGCCTCCGTGCCTGATTACTGGGCTCACTATCGTGAGGAGGCGGAGAAAGAGGTTCCGCACCTTGACCCGGCTCGTTCTCGTGGCGGTATCCATGAACTGGAGCTGGCACTTGACGTGATGGATGCAATCTACAACGATCGTAAGGAAGTCTGGTATGTCAATGTGCCGAACAATGGCGCAATCAAAGAACTCCCCGATGATCTGGTTGTTGAGCTTGTAGGCTTTGTTGATAAGAACGGCGTACAGCCATTGCAACAGGGAGCTCTGCCGCGTCATTTGAGTGGTCTGGTGAAAGAGCTTGGTGAATACCAGTATCTCACGGCTGAGGCTGCATGGGCCGGTACCCGTAAGGATGCGATCAAGGCGCTTGCCAGTAACCCGCTGGTTCGCTCCTTCGCGAAGGCTGAGGCTCTGTATGACGAAATGGCTGCTGCGCACAAAGCTTACTTGCCCGAGCGTTTATTGCACTAAACCTTTGGAGGGGTTGAGGCATGAAGTGCGTACTGGCAGTTGATGGCGGCAATACCAAGACCATTGCACTGGTTGCTGCCCTTGACGGTACAATTCTTGGCTATGGCCGTGGAGGTTGTGGCGACATCTATAACAGCGGTGGCGACATCAAGGAGTCGTTGGCGAACATTGACTATGCGGTGACAACAGCGCTGCGGATGGCTCAAGCAGAGCCAGCAGATCTGGTAAGTGGTGTCTTTAATATGGCAGGCGCTGACTGGCCCGAAGATTTCGCTGTCTTGCAGGCCGCGATGAGTGAGCGCCTGTACGGACGCGAGATCCTGATCCAGAACGACGCCCTGGGTATTCTACACGCAGGAACCACCGGTAATGTCGGGGTATCTGTGGTTTGTGGAACTGGTGCGGCGACGGGGGCTCGCGGTCCTGATGGGCGTGTCTGGCATAGCAGTTTCTGGCAGATTCAGGCTGAGGGAAGCGTTCAGTTGAGTCGTAAGGCGCTGGAACGGGTCTTCCTGGCCGAACTCGGGCTGGAAATCCCTACCAGCCTGACTGCTCGAGTGCTGGACACATTTGCCGTTTCCTCCATCGAAGAACTGCTGCGTCAGATGACCAGTCGGGATTTTCGAGGCAAGCGGCCACGTAGTGAGAGCCTGACACCGGTGCTGCTGGATGAGGCTGAAGCCGGGGATGAGCTGGCCTATCGGCTGGTGCGGGATCACGGCTATGCGCTTGGTGATATCGCGAATGTCGCTGCTCGAAAGGTGGGCATTGAGGGAACTGCATTCCCGCTGGTGCTGGGCGGTGGCGTGTTTCGCCATCCTTCGTCTCTGTTAGAACGTGCCATCGTAGAGCGAGTACGCACTGTTTCTCCAGAGGCATGCCCGGTGCGAGCACGCTATGAGCCGGTTATAGGGGTGCTCTTCTCGGCTCTGGAGCTGGCCGGGATTGCCCTTGATCAGGAGCTTATTGCGCGGCTGGAACCGACAATTCCAGATCATTCCCTGTTCGATACCGTGAACGGGCGCTTATAGAGCCATAGAAAAGCAACAGAGAGTGCAACACTAATCTTGCGCTCTCTGTTTTTCTTTGCCTCATTTCAGAGTGATTTGTCCGATCAGGACACAGTGGTCACTCCCCCGCGAGGAACAGTCTGTTTTCAGGCTGAGAGGCTGGATATTCGGGCTGGCAAACATATAATCGATGCGGAGCAAGGCCCAGAAGCGGTTGAGTTGTCGAAGCCCCCAGGAATGCCCGCTTCCGTTGCCTACCAGTCGATGCATATCTTGCAGCCCGTTCGAGAGATCTTTGTATGCCACCTCACGGTCTGTCGTATTCATATCACCGAGCAGCAGCACATGCTCTCCCTGTTTCAGGTGTGACTGGATAAATTTTTGTAGCTCCTGAATCTGGCTATCCCGGCGCTTTGGGCAGAAGGTACAACCGTAGACAGTATTGACGGCAGAAATCGGGTGGGCATTCACCACGAAGAGCGTGCGCCCCTGGCCGAGATCGAGTCGTGCCCAGAGAATGCGGGGAATGTCCCAGATAGCTCGCGAGCCGTCGGGGGCCTCAACTTCTCCGTAGTCGAGGATCGGATATGTGCTCAGCAGAACTTCACCCGGAGGCACTCCCTGATCAGGCCGATAGAGGTGGTAGGGATAGCGTGTGAGCACATCGTCTGCCATATCGATGCCCCGCCAATCTGCTTCTTGAAGCGCAACAATTTGCGGCTGTTCTGTATTGAGCACGTGGCGAAGTGACCCACTACGCGCGTTATTACCAAGAAAATTCCAGGTCAGAACGGTAATAGGCTTCTCACCTGCTGCTCCGGCCCCGAAAGCGAGGTGAGGGCTATAGAGCAGTCCAAAGACCAGTATGGCGAGCAGAAACACGATGCGCAAAAAGGCGGTTTGTCTGAAAAAGAGAAAAGGGAAAAGAAGTAGAAAGGGAATAAACAGGTAAGGCGCAAAGATAGAGAAAAGGGCAAGTACTCCATCTCGTTGCTGTAAGATAGATTGTAAAAGCAAGAGAAGGATCAGGAGACCAAAGTACACATACGTTGCGATTGTAAATGCTTTAAAGCGATGTTTTTGAAGAAGGGTTGTGAATAGAGTCATAGAAGAGACATCCTTTTAGGGATAGAGCTTTTTTCTGTCTCGCAGTGATTCTCCATCTGGTAACGTATGTTATTCCTCACGGTTTGTCAAGATGGTTCCGCATAATATCCATCTCTCCTGCTCTGTCTGTTTACCCTTGTCTGCTCGCCATCCAACAGGACTGCTCAGGCCTTAATTGCCTGAGTGCCCGTCAGTCAATTTCAGGAAGATTTTCTCAAGATCCTGCTCTGCCTGATATACTTCATCAGGGATAAGTCCTTGCTGACTCAAGAACAGGTAAAGATCACGGCCACGCCCGTTAGGGGCCTGGGTGACGATCTCCCCCTTTTCGTTGTTGTAGGCTCCCTGACCCCATGACTGCGCGCGGATTGAGGCGAGCGCCTGCGGCATTGGGTCGATCTTGACGATGAACTCCCCATGTCCGCGGGTCAGTTTCTCAACTGCGGTCTCAGTAATCAGTTTGCCAAAGCTGATGATCGCGACATGGCTACAGATTTGCTGTACTTCTGAGAGCAGGTGACTGGACATCAGAATCGTTTTGCCCTCTGAGGCGAGCCGATGCAGGAAATCGCGCATTTCGACGATACCAGCAGGGTCAAGGCCGTTGGTTGGCTCGTCCAGAATCAACAGGGCAGGATCATTCAGCAGGGCGATAGCAATGCCCAGGCGTTGCCGCATACCAAGCGAATAGGTTTTGACTTTGTCTTTCTGCCGGTCGGCAAGGCCGACAAGTTCAAGGATCTCATCAATGCGTCGAGCAGGGACGCCTCCCAATGCCTTTGCAAAGACCTGAAGGTTGTCGCGAGCAGACATATAGCGGTATAATGCGGGCGTCTCAATCAAAGCTCCTACGCGGGGTAGTACTTTCGACCTATTTTCTCGAGCATCCTGTCCAAGAATTTCAACTCCGCCCGAAGTAGGTGTAATAAGGCCTAAAATCATACGAATGGTGGTCGTTTTGCCCGCACCGTTTGGGCCCAAAAAGCCGTAAATCTCGCCTCTTCTAATATCAAGATTGAGCTTGTCAACGACGACGCGTTGCTTGTACTGTTTATAAAGGTCTTTGGTGCGCAGAACAACGTCAGAAGAGCGCATAGACGGGGATGCAGAGGTCGCAATGACCGTTGATTGGTGATATTGTTGCATCATGTTGTAACAGAATCCTTTCTTTTCTCTAAGGATTATTTCAGAGTGATCTCAGGGTCGTGGGGTAGAATAACTTCTGTCCCTTTGATCTCGCTTTTTGCGTTTCTTTGGCGCTAATGTGCCCCTGCAAATAGGATAGGGGAGCGGTGTCGCAGAGGTATCACATATTTGTCTCAAAATTGTCTCAACGGGAGTTGAGTGGGAGCAGGATTATTCTGACATCTTGTCAGCTCATATGAGAATTTGATAAAACAATTAGGAGTCGATTATTCTATATGTGACTATAAAATGATAGATAGTAACACTGTATTTGTGACCAAGCAGCCTGTTCTATCGTTTTCGTTGTTGGTATCATTGCTTCATACACTCTTTGTTGCTCTGTATCTTTCAGGGGGTTACAGCCCTCTTCTTTTGTTGCTCTTGAAACGAGGCTGGAGCCTGCTAGCAAGACTTTTATCCTATTTGCTGTTCATTCCGAGCAGTTTTCTTTTTGTCTGAAAGTATATAAATTGGTGGATAGGAATATTTCGATATACTGGAATAGTCGCTACTGTGCTATGTGTTGTAATGTTGTGTATCTAAATGCTTTGTTTCCGTATAATGGATAGCGTTAATAACGTAATTTCTCTAGTAAGTAATGCTGATGTTCATGCCTATACTAATGGACGACTTGACAAAAGCTTAAATCACTGGTAAAGTATCCTTAGAGGAGAAGATGCAGTTATGTAACGTGCCGTCTGGCGTACTGAATAATGTCTGTACGATTCTTCGACGGTGGCTCTTTTTCCTTTACGCTTAGTATAAGTACCTGCCCTTCCTTCTATCTTGGAAAGGTTTCAGGTGCAGAACATTCTAAGCATGAGGAAATGTGGATGAGTGTGGATAGTAGCCATTTTTCCTCTATCTGGTACTCATTCTGACTATGCTCCTTTACAAGTTTCTTACAATGTTATACAATGCATACACAATGTTTTCTTGTGTATGTTTTCTGGCAATTTTTACCGCGCATGCTTGTCGCAACAGCGATAGCAGTGGTGCATGTGCGGGATACAAACCTTAAAGGAAGTGAGTAGATAACAATGAGTGAGCTTTTAACTGTTTCAGAAGTGGCCCGCATTCTTCGTGTTGACGATACTACCGTTCGCCGTTGGGTGAAGCAGGGAGCCCTTGAGGCCGTCGTTCTGCCTCATGTGAATGCACGTCAGGCATATCGCATTAAGCGTGAGACCCTGAACAAGGTGCTCGGTTCCAGCACCTCCACCACGGCAACCGCCTGAGTTGCAGGAAGAGGGCGCTAACGGGAACTCTCCCGGGCGCATGTGGGCATTGGCTACGGGGAGAGTAGCCGGATGTCTGACTCTTTAAGCTCGTAATTTGTGAGCGTCTTGTACGCTCATCGCCTATACAACTTTTTCGCTGTTTCTTGCAACGAGGTCTGGGTGGTCGAAGAGGGGCTCTCTCTAGAGGCATCCCCTCTCGCCTGTTTTCTATCCGGGTATGGGAGTGATAGGTCTAAATGTGCAAATATGGTAACACTTCGCGAGCAAAGCGTTCGATTTGGACTTTACGCTCCGGCCAGCGAGGGGCCATAAATTGCAGGGCCAGATGTGCTACCCCGATATCCCGGTACATACGGAGCATTTCGACCAGTTGTTCTGGACTTCCGCGTAAGACCTCCGGATCCTGGGGGACCGCCTGAGACGTTACTTCTATCGGGCGACAGCAAGCAAAACAAATATGGGCAGGATCGCGACCAGCCTCGGCGCTCAAGTGCTGTACAGTTGCGAATCCTGCCTGTAGCTTTTCTGGCGTAATTCTGACAAAATAGGGAAACCAGGCATCCCCAAAGCGGGCGGCTCTGCGCTGTGCGTGGATCCCTTCCCCGCCAACCCACAACGGCACCCCTTGCATCGGTTTGGGGAAAAATGCAATATCCCGCACCTGATAGTAGCTCCCCTCAAAGTTGATATGCTCCTTCGTCCAGAGTTGCCGCACAAGCTCTAGCTGTTCATCGGTCATCCTGCCTCGCTCGTTGAAAGGAACACCGAGTGCCGCGAACTCCTCGCGCATCCAGCCAACTCCTACCCCCATAATCAGCCTGCCATGTGAGAGACAATCGATAGAGGCGGCCACACGCGCCCAGTAGAGCGGGTGACGATAGGGAAGCACCAGGACACTGATCCCCAGGCGAATATGGTGCGTATGTCCGGCCAGAAATGCCAGGCAGGTCAGCGAGTCCAGAAATGGTTTATCTGGTGGAACGATAAAATGCCGATTCTCGCTGTATGGATAGGCGGTGGTGATCTCCCAGGGCGTGACAACCCTATCTGCCGACCAGATCGCGGCAAACCCCAGGGCTTCGGCGCTCTGTGCTGCTTCAATCAGTGTTTCTGGTCCGGTTGCGCGTCCCGAAATTGGAAGAAAAACGCCAAGTTCCATGTCTCCAGACTCCTTTCTTGTGACAGGTCTGCAAGGGGCTTTCTATCTATGTTTTACTACTGAGAGAACTCTTTTCTGTCTGGTTTCTTGCCTTTTTGCCGCTTGCCTGTAGTAAAGTCTTTCTGTTGAGAAAGCGCCATTCTCTTTTCTTTCTGTCTTGAAATATAGCATTCTAACGGGAGTTGGCAGGCATAAAAACAGGGTTATGCAAAGAGACTCGGAAAAACGTTTTCTATCGCCCCTAAAAGGCCAAAAATGGTTGTGTTTGTTCGGCTTCGGTACTGCTACACCCCTTTCCTCTTTTTCTGGCAATTTGAGGCTCTACGGGCCATTCTGAGAGGGAACCCCTGAAACGGTGAATATTGACCGGATAGGGAAACGGAGATCCGATCGTTCTGAACGTCCTCTATCTCTCATTCGCGGCGCCTCTCCTTCGGGAGTGGCATTGTTGCACTTCTGTTTCTAGCATAGCATAGAAATGCTGTTCTCTTCAGATGGGGTGATAGAAAAAGAAAAAGCCGCGTTATCGAGAAAATGGATAACGCGGCTTGAGGTTGTGAGGGTCAGGATTGAGCGAGCAGGTTGTTCAGCCGATTGACAAAGCCGACCGGGTCTTCCAGTGGCTCGCCACTGCTGAGCTGTGATTGCTCAAAGAGCACATGCGCCCAATCTTGAAAACGCTGTTCATCTGTTTCTTGCTTGATCTTCTGAATAATGGCATGTTGCGGGTTAATTTCCAGAATCTGCTTGTCCTGAGGAAGCCGTTGCCCGTTGGCCTCAAGCAGGCGTTTCAGGCTTGGATCAATGCCATACTGATCAACGACAAGACAGGCCGGGGAACTCGTCAGGCGGTTCGTGGTGCGTACATCTTTGACTTTATCGCCCAGAACTGTCTTGAGCCGCTCAATCAGGTCTTTCGCTTCGGAGGCGGTCTTCTGCTGCTCTTCCTTCTCTTTTTCGTCAGTAAACTTGCTCAGATCAATCTCGCCTTTTGAGACTGATTGGAGCTGTTTACCGTCAAATTCGCGCAACTCGGTCTCAATAAAGTGATCGATCGGATCGGTGAATAGCAGGACCTCGATACCCTTCTGTTTGAAGATTTCCAGCAGCGGGCTGCTCTTGGCCGCGGTGTAGCTCTCGGCGATCAGATAGTAGATCTTGTCCTGCCCCTCTTTCATGCGTTTCACGTAGGTTTCGAGTGAGACATCCTGCTTGTCGCTCTCAGAGAAGGTGCTGGAGAAGCGCAGGAGTTTGGCCAGCGTATCGCGATTGCTATGATCCTCAATGATACCCTCTTTGAGCACGCGTCCGAACTCTCGCCAGAAGGTCTCGTACTTCTCCGGCTCTTTGGTTGCCATATCGTTCAGCAGGCCCAGGATCTTCTTGGTGGCATTAGAGCGCATCAAATCGATCAGGCGGTTCTGCTGCAAGATCTCACGCGAAACGTTCAAAGGTAGATCGTTTGAGTCGATGACACCACGTATAAAGCGCAGGTAGCGGGGCATCAGCTTTTCAGCGTCGTCCATAATGAAGACGCGGCGTACATAGAGCTTGACGCCATGATGATGTTCGCGGGTCCAAAGATCGAACGGAGCCTGCCCGGGAACATAGAGCAGCATTGTGTATTCCTGTGTGCCCTCCATCTTGCTATGCAGATAGGTGAGAGGGTCACTGAAATCGTGTGAGATATGTTTGTAGAACTCTTTGTATTCCTGATCACTGATCTCGCTTTTTGAGCGGGTCCAGAGCGCAGACGCCTTGTTGACGACCTCTTCTTCGCCCTGTTTCTCTTTGTCCTCAACGGGCATATAGATCGGGAGCTGAATATGATCGGAATACTTGCGAATAATGGAGCGAAGCCTGTAACCATCGAGGAACTCGCTCTCGTCCTCGCGCAGATGTAACGTGACCTCAGTACCACGGGTCGGTTTCTCGACGGTTTCGAGGCTATATTCGCCTTTTCCATCTGACTCCCAGCGCACGCCTTCGCTGGCAGGTGTACCGGCTCGCCGGGTGGTCAGGGTGACTTTGTCTGCCACAACAAAGGAGGAATAGAAGCCTACGCCGAACTGGCCGATCAGATTTGCATCCTTCTGTTTATCGCCGGTGAGCGACTTGAAGAACTCTTTTGTGCCAGAGCGGGCGATGGTGCCAATGTGTTCGATTACCTCATTGCGGCTCATGCCGATACCGTTATCACAGATAGTGATCGTGCGGGCCTCTTTATCATACGAGACGCGGATCTTGAAATCGGCATCCCGCTCATAGAGCGAGGGATCAGAAAGCGCATCAAAACGCAACCGGTCGATTGCATCCGAGGCATTTGAAATGAGCTCGCGCAAAAAGATCTCTTTATGGCTGTAGAGAGAGTGGATCATCAGATCCAGCAGTTGCTTGACCTCAGCCTGAAAGCCAAGCGTTTCCTTTTGAGCCTCTACCGTCATGTACAATACCTCCACCGTAGCTTTGAGAGCTGTATTTTTCGATGTCTTTATGTAGGGTCAGGGTGAACTGTGGAATGAACAATGTGACCCCTACAGATGCACAGGGCATCTGCGCGGGGCCACGTGCGTCTGATCCGACGGTTTCTGAACCGGTAGCTAGTATGTCAAAGGTTCTGGGTTTAGTATTCGGGCATGCCTGCGGCAGCCGCGGGCTTCTCTTTTTCTGGAATATCAGTAACCAGCGCCTCGGTGGTCAGGATCATCGCGGCGATGCTGGTTGCGTTCTGTAGAGCAGAGCGAGTCACCTTGGCCGGGTCGATGATACCAGCTTCGACCATATCCACATAGGTATCATGGAGGACATTATAGCCGAAGCGCTCATTGGAGTGCTCGCGCTGGTAACGATGGACACCTTCAACAATGACCGAGCCGTCTTTACCGCCATTCACAGCAAGCTGACGCAGAGGCTCTTCAAGGGCGCGACGCAGAATGTTCACGCCGGTTGCAGCATCACCCTCAAGCTGTAACGTATCCAGCGCCCGAATTGCGTTCAACAGGGCGACTCCGCCTCCGGGGACCAGACCTTCTTCAACAGCAGCGCGGGTCGCGGACAGGGCATCCTCAACGCGCGTCTTGCGGTATTTCAGCTCAACCTCGGAGCCTGCGCCAACCTTGATAATGGCAACACCACCGGCCAGCTTTGCCAGACGCTCCTGTAGCTTCTCGCGGTCATAGTCGCTGGTGGTCGCCTCGATCTGGGCCTTGATCTGGCGCACGCGGGCCTGAATGTCTTCTGTCTTGCCGTGGCCCTCGACAATGGTCGTCTCCTCTTTGTGGGCAACGACGCGGCGAGCCTGCCCGAGATCGTTGATGGTGGCGCTGTCGAGGCGGCGGCCCATGTCCTCGCTGATGACGGTTCCGCCAGTCAACACTGCGATATCCTGAAGCATGTCCTTGCGGCGATCACCGAAGCCGGGCGCCTTGACGGCCAGCACGTTGAGAATACCGCGCAGTTTGTTGACAACCAGGGTTGCCAGAGCTTCACCGTCGACATCTTCCGCAATGATGACGATATCGCGTCTGCCACTCTGCGTCAGTTGTTCCAGCAGGGGCAGGATATCCTGAATGGCGCTGATTTTCTTGTCGGTAATCAGGATGGCGGGATTCTCAATCACGGCCTCCATCTTCTCCGTGTTGGTGACGAAGTAGGGAGAGATGTAGCCACGATCAATCTGCATGCCTTCTACGTACTCGGTCTCGAAGTGGGTACTGCGAGACTCTTCGACAGTAATCACGCCATCTTTGCCGACTTTATCCATGACCTCGGCGATCAGCTCACCGATTTGCTCATCAGCGGCGGAGATAGAGGCGATCTGCGCGATCTCTTTCTTGCTCTCGACAGGGATCGCCATCTTATGAATGTACTCTACAACGGCTTCGGTGCCCCTGTCGATACCATATTTGAGCTGCATGGGGTTGGCACCGGCTGCCAGATTCTTCAGACCCTCGGTGACGATAGCCTGCGCCAGTACGGTTGCGGTGGTGGTGCCGTCTCCGGCGACATCGTTGGTACGGGTGGCAGCTTCTTTGAGCAACTGGGCACCCATGTTCTCAAACGGCTCTTCAAGCTGAATCTCTTTTGCGACAGTGACACCATCATGCGTAACGGAGGGAGCGCCGAATTTCTTATCCAGAGCAACATTACGGCCTTTCGGGCCAAGCGTCACCTTAACTGCTTCGGCCAGGATGTCGATGCCCTTTTTCAGTGATCGACGGGCTTCATCGTTGAAGACGAGTTGCTTCGCCATAAATAGTTATTCCTCCTGAACACGACGTTCTAAACAGAGCATTGCGCTTGTCAGTATGACGACGTGCTAAACACAAACAACTTCTACCTTATCCCAGAACTGCCAGGATATCGCTCTCCCTCATTACAAGGTACTCTTCGTTCTCGATCTTGACTTCTGTTCCACTATATTTCGCGAACAGTACCTGATCCCCTTCCTTGACTTCCATCGTAACGCGAGTCCCATTCTCCAGCAGTTTCCCGCTGCCCACTGCAACGACTGTACCCTGCTGGGGTTTCTCTTTCGCGGTATCAGGAAGAACGATACCACTGCGGGTGACTTCTTCTTTGGCCGCAGGTTTCACTAAGACGCGATCACCTACAGGACGAATAGTAGGCATGAATTCCTCCTTTTGCTTCAATCGATGTTGAAGCGTGCCTCAATTTTCTTCTCTATCTTCATTGTAAAGGAGAAGGTGAGGAGGCAACCGGTTTAGTTATGGATCTGGTGAATACTTTCAGCGTTCCTGATCGACAGACGGCATCACTTCGAGGATGCCTGCTGTTCCGCAATACTATATAGCATATGGAATATTAGAAAGCCGTAAGAGAAATATTAGAATAATGTTGGAATTTCTTCTCCCGGGAAATACTCCGCTTCAAGCTCCCTGACTATAGTCCTGTGCTCACTGAGAATTTCTAGCCAGGAAGCATGACCGGGCCCCAAAGATTTGTTATGCTTACCGGGGGCTCGTTGACGCAGATAAATACTGTGATGTTTCCGCCTCCACCATGACGTATTTTGCTGGTATGTAGAACGTAAAGAAACATATTGAACTGATAACACGTGTACAGATCAAACAGGGGAGTCTTTTTGTATGTCTGGTGTACGTGAGAATATAGCCGCTAAGGGTGTACTGGCGTATAATAGCGAGACAAATCGGCTGGAGCTGGATGGATATGAGTTGCAGCGGGGCGAATCTATCGAGATTCATGTTTTGGGATCCTGGATCCCGGGACAAATCGCTCTGGATTCGGGCGGCTGGTATCTATTTACGCTTGACCATGTGGGGATTCGGTTGCATAGTGGCTTGCCTGCACGCTTTTGTGACTCGCGGCGCTCGCTGGTAACAAAGAATGATAGCCTCCAACCCTCCTTTACTCCGCCTCCCTATGTGCTGATAGTCGATGATGACCCGGGCCTGCTGGATGCTTTGCCGCGCACCGTCTCTCTGCGTATTCCGGGCATTCGTATCGATATTGCCTCATCCTCGACCGAGGCTTTACGCCTGATACATGATAATCGTTACGATGCGATCATCAGTGATATCAAGATGCCGGGGATGGATGGCTTCGAGCTGCTGGAGCAGGCACGTAAGGTACGACCTGAGGTCCCTGTGCTGCTGATTACCGGTCATGGTGAGCATGATCTGGCGATTCGAGCGCTACGCGGTGGTGCATATGATTATATCCCCAAGCCCGTTGATCGTGATACGCTGATCGCGGCATTGTTGCGAGCAATTCAGGCATGTCAGTTACGGCGGCGGGTGGAAGAGCAACAGTTAGCGCTGGAAATCCATGCTCGCTCGCTTGAGTTGCAGGTACAACAGCGAACCCATGAGCTGTTTGAAGCCAATGCTACCAAAGATAAGGTTATCAGTCTGGTCAGCAGTGATTTGAAGGTGCCGCTTGCACGCTTAAAAGAGATGACCCAATTGATTCGACGCAAGCTCAGCAATGCGGACGTCGCCGAACTGGTCAGCCGGGGGTTTGCAGATATTGAGAGTCATCTTGAGCGGACCGAGGAGCTGGTCCAGGAGCTTCTGAACACATCTCGCATTGATGCAGGAAAGTTTATCGTTCACCGAGTACGTCAGAATCTGGTTGAGCTTTGTCGTACCTTCCTTGAGGAGTTCTGCACTGAGCAAAATGCATGTGTGACCTGTCAGTTTCTGGGTATGGAACTGGAAGCGGATGTAGATGCCGATCGCATCGCGCAGGTGTTACGCACGCTGCTCTCGAATGCATGTAAGCATGCCTCGAAGGAAGCTCCCATTACGATCACACTTCAGCAGTCGGGAGACGAGGCGATTATCAGCATCCGGAATGTGAGGAACGTGGAGGGGCCTGGCTCAGGGCTCTATGTTGCCCGGAAGATCATCGAGCGCCATGAAGGGCATCTGGAGATTCAGAGCTTTCCCCATGATCGCTGTGCCTTCTTCCTGATCCTGCCTTTACCTGCTGACGTACCGATGGCGCAACAGCAAGCTTCCCCGATGTTGCCGCGCACGCTTGCGGTCTGGACACTATCCGAACAGCTTCATGAGGAGGCATCTGGAACAAAACCTTCTCAACCGCCTGTATAACACGTCCCTCCTGGAAACAATTCATCTTTGTCTGTAGAAAGCCTCCGGCTGTGAGGAGGTTGAATATATCTGTCTTTTTTTTCCTTTCTTTCCTCACTTCCTGCCCCTCTTCTGAATTGCATCGGTGTATTTATGTCTATTAAAATTGCAATGCCCTGCTATTGCTTTGTGATGTTCTTTCTTTGCAAAGAAAGTAGATCAGTTCATTGCATTTTCTATCAATTTATGCTACAAAGTAGGGTATTATTATATGCATGGCGGTAAGGCATCTGCTTTACGCCCTGGACGGTTTGTTTCCGTTGAAATTGTGGAGGTTCTCCTATGGACGATGCCGTCTCTCGAAGCGAACGTCCTGTCACAGCCGCTACACAGGACTGGCAAGCGATCGAGCAGGACAATGATTTTCGTGCACTGGTCCGGACAAAACGCAATTTTATTCTCCCCGCAACCGTTTTCTTCCTGGTCTATTACTTCGCTTTTTTGATTATTGTTGGCTACGTTCCTGAATTCGCGAATGCGTCAGTACTGGGCAATATTAATGTTGCCTATCTGTTTGCCCTCTCGCAGTTTATTGTGACCTGGCTCTTAATGGGACTCTACGTCTGGCGTGCCGGGAAATTCGATGCGATGGCGCAGCGTATTCTTGAGAAAGTACGTGGAGGGCAGGCATGACAAAAGAGATGCAGACCCTGCTGATGTTTGGGGTCATTGTTGTGATCACACTGGTTGTCACGTACTGGGCCTCTCGCCGTATGCGTACGACCACCGACTTCTATGCAGCCGGGCGGCGCATTGGTGGGCTGCAAAATGGTTTGGCCGTTGCTGGTGACTATATGTCCGCCGCGTCGTTTCTAGGAATCGCCGGGTTGATTGCTTTCTTCGGATATGACGGCTTTATGTACTCGGTAGGCTTCCTGGTTGCCTACCTGACCGTGCTGTTTCTGGTCGCGGAGCCGCTGCGCAACACTGGAAAGTTTACGATGGCCGATGTGCTTTCCTTCCGTCTACGTCAGCGCTCAGTGCGCACTGTGGCGGCGATCTCAACGCTTGCGGTTACGTTGATCTATATGATCGCGCAGATGGTAGGAGCAGGTTCACTGGTTAATATTCTGGTGCCGACGCTTGACTATAACCTTGCCATTATCATCGTTGGCGTCCTGATGATCTGTTATGTGGTCTTCGGCGGTATGCTTGCGACGACATGGGTGCAGATTATCAAGGCCGTGTTGCTGATGGGAGGAACGTTCCTGCTCTCATTACTGGTGTTGTCGCATTATAACTTCTCTATTTCGGCCTTTTTTGATGCGATCAACCATGTGACGGGTCAGTATTGTACCGCTGGTGGTGTGTTGAAGAATGGTCAATGCACGGTGGGCGTGCCCGTGACCAAAACGTTCTTGCAGCCGGGACTGAAATATCACGGCACCTTTGGCCAACTTGACCTGATCTCTCTGGGTCTGGCGCTGGTGCTTGGCACTGCGGGCCTGCCTCACATACTGATGCGCTTCTATACTGTGCCCAATGCACGCACGGCTCGCTCGTCTGTGGTCTGGGCAACTGTCTTAATCGGCATTTTCTACATCTTAACGACATTTCTGGGATTTGGTGCGGCCCTGCTGGTGGGAAAGGAGCACATCAAAAATCAGAACCTGGCGGCACCGTTGCTGGCTGAAAGCGTTGGTGGACCGATTTTCCTGGCCTTTATTGCGGCAGTTGCGTTCGCGACGATTCTGGCCGTGGTGGCCGGTCTGACCATTGCGGGCTCTTCGGCTTTTGCACATGATATCTGGGTCAACGTGATTAAGGGTGGCAAAGAGAACGAGCGCGAACAGGTGCTTGTCGCGAAGGTCACGGCGGTGGTGATCGGTTTGGTCTCCATCGGGCTGGCGCTGCTCTTGCGCAATAGCAATGTCGCTTTCCTGGTAGGGCTGGCGTTTGCGGTTGCCGCAAGTGCGAATGTGCCGGCAATTGTGCTCACCCTGTTCTGGCGGCGCTTTAATACTGCCGGGATGATAGCCGGGATGCTGGCTGGACTGATTTCCTCTATCCTGCTGATCGTGGTCAGTCCGGCAATTATGGGGATTGATCCTCCTGGTACGCCTGCCAGTGCTGCGCACCTGATTCAGGCTCCGGCCCTGTTCCCGCTGGAAAATCCCGGCCTGATCTCGATCCCGCTTGGTTTCCTTGTCGCTATTGTTGTTTCTCTACTGACACGTGATGCAGCGGCTCGGGAGGCCTTTAGCGAGACGAATGTGCGAGCAAATCTTGGCATTAATGCTGAGGAGTAGAGCGCCAGAGGCTCTTATATGTACCGGCCTGTCCTACCCGGCAGGTCGGTTTTGCTCTTTTTCCCCATAGAAATATGCTCGTTTGCTCGGTAGAATGTGATACTATTATCAGTAGCGCTCCTGTTTTTGCGATTTTAATCCTTGATAGATAACCTTTTATCTTGTGAGAGCGGTAGAAAGGAGTTACCACATTCTATGGTTTCTTCCCACACAGAAGTAACGAGCGATCAGTATAAGCCTCGCAAAGAAGATCGGTTTAGTTTTGGCCTCTGGACAGTAGGGAATCGCGGGCGTGATCCCTTTGGTGATTTTGTGCGTCCCGAGCTTGCCCCGGTGAAAACAGTACAGAAGCTTGCCGAACTGGGAGCCTGGGGGGTCAGCTTCCATGACAACGACCTTGTTCCTTTTGGAGCATCTGCACAGGAGCGTGACCGCATTGTCCGTGAGTTCAAGAAAGCACTCGCAGACAATGATATGGTGGTGCCGATGGCGACCACAAACCTCTTTTTCCATCCGATATTTAAGGACGGCGCCTTTACTGCGGTTGATCCTGCCGTGCGGGCCTTTGCTTTGCAGAAGACAATGGCGGCGATCGATCTCGGTGCTGAAGTTGGCGCGAAAACCTATGTCTTCTGGGGCGGGCGCGAGGGCGTCGATGCGGAGGCCTCAAAAGATCCGGTGGAGTCGGTTAAGCGGATGCGTGAGGCGCTTAATTTCCTGATCCAGTATGTGAAGGATCAGGGCTATGAGATGCGCTTTGCCCTTGAACCCAAGCCCAATGAGCCGCGTTCGGATACTTATTTGCCAACCATCGGACATATGCTGGCCTTTATCAACACGCTGGATGATCCCTCTATGGTTGGCGTGAATCCGGAAGTGGCCCATGAACATATGGCAGGCTTGAACTTTGTGCATGGCGTCGCTCAGGCACTGGACGCGGGCAAATTGTTCCATATTGACCTGAACGATCAGAAGGGCCCGCGCTACGATCAGGATTTCCGCTTTGGTAGTGAAAATATCAAGAGTATGTTCTTCCTGGTCAAGCTGCTTGAGGAGAAGGGCTACACGGGCGCACGCCACTTTGATGCGCACGCCTATCGCACCGAGGACGAGCAGGGAGTCTGGGATTTCGCGCTCGGTTGTATGCGAACGTACAATATGTTAAAAGAGAAGGTGCGCCGTTTTAACGCTGATCCTGAGATCAAGGCCCTGCTACAGCAGTTGCATGGTGGCGATCAGACATATGGTGGCCTGTTAGGGGAATACAGCAAAGAGAAAGCGCAGAAACTGAAGGGGACTCAGTTCGATGTTGATGTGCTGGCAAATCGCGGGTATCAGTATGAGAAGCTCGATCAACTCACGATTGAAATTCTTCTGGGTACTCGCTAGCAGGTAGGCGCTTCCTGACAGTATTGTATTTTCCTGCGAGAAGGCGTCCAAGAGCGAGGCTGGACGTCTTCTTTCTCTCATCATCGGTCGAGATATTGCATAATAAACAGCAAAATGAGATGATACAGCATAGAAGCAGGCGTCTTTGTCAGGGAGGTATCTTTTGTTATGGTAGTGCCATCAGATGAGCAGATAAGACGGGAGGAACAGGCCGCCGATATGCCTTCAACCCCTACATATTCAATTGTTGCCCCTGTTTTTGATGAGGAGGAGACGTTACCCCATTTTTATCAGACAGTGGTGAACGTGATGGAGGAGGTTGGAGAGCCGTTTGAGCTGGTGCTGATAAATGATGGAAGCCGTGACGGGTCGTATGAGATTATGCGTCAGCTCCATGCGCGTGATGGGCGGGTTCGGGTGATTAACTTCTCCCGCAACTTCGGACACCAGATCGCGATCTCTGCCGGGCTGGATTATGCCCGAGGCAAAGCTGTGGTAATTATCGACTCGGATTTGCAGGATCCGCCTGAAGTTATCCCTGAACTGATCGAGCGCTGGAAGGAAGGAGCTCAGGTCGTCTATGCGCAGCGAAGCCATAGGCGCGGTGAGACGTTTTTTAAGCTCTGGACGGCGGCGCTCTTTTACCGTTTGATTGAACGCATTACCTCTGTTCGGATTCCTCGTGATACCGGTGATTTTCGCTTGCTTGATCGGCACGTCGTTGATGTCCTGGTCCAGATGCGGGAACAGCATCGCTTTATGCGTGGGCTTTCTGTCTGGGTTGGATTTCGTCAGGTCATGGTGCCCTATGAGCGGCATGAGCGCTTTGCTGGAACTACCAAGTATCCTCTGCGCAAGATGGTTAAGTTCTCGCTTGACGCGATTACCAGTTTCAGTCATTTGCCTTTGAAGCTGGCGACCACTTTTGGCTTTATTCTGGCAATTATCAGTCTGCTTGGTATTCTGGTGGCGGCTGCTATTCGCCTGTTTACCGGGCAGATTGTGGGTCAGGCGTCAACTCTGATCCTGGTCCTCTTTATGGGGGGCATTCAGCTCATCTTCCTGGGCATTATTGGTGAGTATCTCGGGCGTATTTATGATGAGGTTCGCAGGCGTCCGCTCTATATTGTGAGCGAGGTACTTGATTCAGAAGAAGGGAAGAAATAAGGATGTGGGAGAGCCAGTAGAACAGCTCTCCCAATTGTTTACCTTTCCTCACGGTTGATTGCTCCAATGGCCTTACTGACATCGGAAGGCTTATTGTAGTTTTGCTCAGGAAGCTGTTCCAGCACATCGCAAACATTCTCATCTGCCTTGTTCTTTTTGGCGCAATCAACGAGATCCTTTTTACTGGCCGGATAATTGACCCCTTTCAGAAATTTCTCGGCCTGAATCGGGTTTATCTTTGCCATATCGGTATCTCCTTTTCTGCTCTTCAACAACTGACACGGTTCTCCTTTTTCCTGTCACGATCCTGTGTAGAAGAGCGTAACAGGGAGAACTCATGCAGTTGGTAGAGAGATGCCAAAGTGCTGAAGTAGCGCCTGATGATAGGCATTTCGATCTGCGATCGAGTATTCGATCCGCTCTGTTCCTCTGGTGACAATGAGGCGGTCGTCACGCAGCGTAATGCGCCCATCAGGCGTGACACGAGAACAGACAGCTCGCTGAGTGAAGTGAGATTGTGGGGAGGTCTGTTGATACTGACACATCTCGTTAAACGCTTCCAGCGGCTGTGGTTCTAACGTGAAGCGATGTTCAATGTTCCAGTCCTTGCCGAGCGGACGCCGATACAGCACATAGTATGGCGTTTCTCCCTGCTCGATACGATAGCTGCCGTTTGCCTGTTCCTGTTCCTCGTGGAGGACAAAGCGAAGCGGCTCAAGGAAGCAGTCTCCAAAGCCAACATCAGCCAGCCAGTCTTCAGGGCTATCAACACAGCGAACCCGCAGCAGCATATGGTCAAAATCGGGGCCAAAGGAGCCCTCTCCATTGCTCACCCCGGCGGAAAGTCGATCTACTTCAAATCCAAGCGTACTTAATAACTGTGCGAACAGACCATTTAGCTCATAGCAGAAGCCGCCCCGTTGCTGCTGGACGATTTTCTGATACAGCGCCGTTTCATCCAGCACGATGGGCCTCTTGATGTGGATATCCAGATTTTCAAATGGAACTGTTTCCAGATGCTTCCGATGTAGTTCGCGGAGCACGGCAGTTGTGGGCTCAAGCGAGCCCGTATAGCCGATACGTTGACAGTATGCAGTGATATCAAGAGACATATGTTGACTTTCCTTCCTGAATACAAAGAATTCTGCTCAAACTATATCAGAGAAAAAATCCTGTTCCCACGGACAAAAGGACAGAGATGCATCTTTGTTTACGCCATCAATGTGAGTGCAGAATTATCAAAAATGATAGTAAAATAAGAGTATATATGAAGCGAGGTAAAGGGATGTAAGAAGGGAAGATGCCATGAACGAGCCAGAATGCTATTGTCAGGTCTGTGGAGCTGCCAATGCTGCAAATGTTGAAAGATGTTTTGCCTGCGCTGAATTGCTGCGAGGAGAGGAAGAGAGACTGCTACAGCAGCGCTATCGCTTGCTCGAACAGATCGGGAGTGGTGGGTTTGGGGCTGTGTATAAGGTTGCGGATACTCGTATGCATGGGACTATCCGTGCGCTCAAGCAGGTCAATTTACGAGGCCTGACCCCGGAGCAGGCAATTGAGGCCACAGATGCATTTCATCGAGAAGTGCAAATTCTTTCTCTGTTGCGGCATCCGCATGTACCCCGTCTCTATGACCACTTTTATGATGCCGAACACTGGTATCTTGTGCTTGAGTATATTCAAGGGGAGACGCTCGAACACTATCTCGAACGCAAGCGCCCCCTTCAGGCCTTTGCCCCATTACTTCCGCTTCCCGAGATTCTGGATATAGCGCTTCAGGTTTGCGAAGTGCTGGAATACCTGCATGCGCGGCAACCGACCATTGTGTATCGTGATCTCAAACCCTCGAATATCATGCTGACCCGAGATGGTCACCTCTATCTGATCGATTTCGGGATTGCCCGTCGGTATAGGCCCGGGCAGGAAAAAGATACCATCCCGTTTGGCTCTCCAGGCTATGCCGCGCCCGAACAATATGGCAAAGTCCAGACGACACCGGCTTCGGACATCTACAGTCTGGGGGCTCTGCTCCATTTTCTGCTTTCTGGCGATGACCCGGCGGAACATCCCTTTCAGTTTACCCCGTTGCGGCTGGAACAGATGCAGAGGCTGGCGTCTCTGGTGATGCAGATGGTTGAGCTTGAAGTGCAGCGTCGCCCTCGACAGATTGCCGATGTTCGGGCACAATTGCTCTATTGCAGTGACCATGCACTTTTCGCATTGCCTTCACAGCGGCGGGCCCTCCTGTCAGGGTCATTCTCATCGCCGACTGGATCGGGGAAGCAGGTGCAGCAACTTGTCTATCCATCGGCACTGGCAGCGAGCACACAGGCGAAAATAAAAGTGCTGCGCCGTCGGCTTATCATTCGGGGTTTGCTTGCTGGAACAGCAGTCGCCTTGCTGGCAAGCTCTCTGGGCTCATCCTGGTTTCAGCTACCGATAATTCCTCAGCAGAACGACGCAGGAAAAACGCTCTACCTCAACATGGCGCTCGCGCCCGGCGGAAGCTATCTTGCATATAGTACGGACATGGGCGAAGTGATACTGAAGGATTTCAGGAGCGAGTGGGAGCATGTGCTGTTTGCCGAGCGTTATTTTCTTCTTTCGGCGTTGAACTGGTCCGCAGATGGGAGGTCCCTTGCTTCAGCAAACACAGGTGGCTATGTCTCGATCTGGGAGGCGGCCACCGGTAGACAGCTTGCTTACTATCAGGCGCGTGTAGATGGAAGATCTGAGGAGATGCGGACACTGCTAGCCTGGGCTCCCGAGAATACCATGCTTGCGGCTGCCCATCTGCTGGATAAAAGCCTCAAGCTCTGTGTGTGGAATATCAAGCGGCAGGAGGTGACGGTGCTGCTTGAGGGGACAGAAGCAAGTGAGTTAGTGGCGCTTGATTGGTCCCCTGATAGCTCACAATTGGCGCTTGGCTATCGCAATGGTCTGGTGCGGCTGCTTGACGTTGCCAGCAAGACAATCGTTGCCTCCTGGCATACCATTAATGATCCAGCCTCTCAAAGTGTGTTACGAGCCATTCGCTGGTCTCCAGAGGGCAGATATCTGGCTGTGATGGGACCGGAGCAGGCATTAGCGCTCTGGAATGTTCATACAGGGGTGCGGAGTCTGGGGATTATGCCCGGTGTGATAGATGGTTCTCTGCTGTTGTGGTCTGCAAATGGGCGCTACCTTGCGGCGGTCTTTCTACCCGACTGTCTGCTGCTCTGGGATACCGCTTCGGGGTTGACCTTCCAGACGCGACGGGTGCCGGGACTGCAAGCCATTGCCCGGGGTAAGGGGACGGATGAACTTCTGCTGATGTATAAGACATTGCAGCTTGAACGCTGGAAATATGTTTGAAGGTCAGGCAGGGAAAAGGGACCTCCTTTCCCTGCCGCTTTGCGGGTTATGCCTGAAGGAAACTATCGCCATGCTCTTCATAGAGGTGCTGCGCATTGACCGGCTCAAAATCGCCTTCCTCGGTGCGCGTGTACTCGGTGCGGATCTCGCCGCGAGAGATCGCCAGCAGGCCTGAGGCCAGGCGGTCAACATCATCTTTGGTGTTGCTCAGGCTGAAGCTGGCACGTACCATGCCGGGAAGATCGACCGGAAGCCCGGCAATAAGGCGGTCTCGTGCTTCTGCTGCGTCCTCCTCGGAGATACCAAGCAGGTGAGCCACATAGAGATGAGCACAGAAGCAGCCGCTGCGTACGCCAACACCCCATTCGTTTGCCAGAATAGCCGCGACCTCTCCATAATGGCGCCCTTCCATGTTGAAGCAGATCACACCAAGTCTGTCTTCTGCCCCGCTCAAAAAATGCTCCCAGGAAGGGCCATAGAGCTTGAGCCCGGGAATCGCTTGCAGTCGCCGGATAGCGTATTCTGTTAGCTCACGCTCGTGTTCCGCGACGCGATCCATGCCATAACGCATGAGCTCTTCGAGTGCAGCCGCCATTGCGACCACACCAATGACGTTCGGAGACCCCGCCTCTTCCAGATCGGGGCCGGTTGCCCATTTGATGCCCGAGTTGGTGACAAGACAGGCGGTGCCGCCTCCAACAAGCATCGGTTCCCCATCAACAAAGAGTGTTGCTGGAACAACCAGCGCACCAGTGCCATAGGGAGCATAGAGCTTATGTCCTGAGAAGGCCACAATATCGATGGCATCGGCAGTGCCCGGAGTGCCCATATCCAGGGTGCGGTGGGGTGCAAGCTGTGCGGCATCGACGGCGATCAATGCGCCATGTGCGTGAGCAAGCCGCGCGGCGCGCCGAATATCGGTGATCAGGCCGCTGACATTGGATGCTGCGGTAATAGTGACAAGACGTACCTTGCCATTATGATGCTGAAGCCGCTGTTCCAGAGCCTCCATATCAATACGCCCTTCCGCTGTGACATCAATGATCTCGTGGGCGCGACGGAACCAGGGAAGCAGGTTCGAGTGATGTTCCATACGAGTGCTCAGGACCAGCTCATCCGGTTCAAGCTGGATGCGATGGGAAAGCAGATTGATCGCTTCGGTTGTATTGCGCACAAATATTACGACATGTGTCGCAGGGGTGGCTCCAACAAAGCGCATCACTGCATCGCGAGCCTTTTCGTAAAGGTGAGTGGAGAGGCGGGATTTATAGCCAGAGCCGCGATGGACGCTGGAATACCAGGGAAGAAAATCATCTACCGCCTGCCGAACTTTGACCAGTGGTGAGGTGCTGGCAGCGCTATCGAGATTGACATAACGTACTCGTTCGCCGTTGTAAAGAGGAACTTCTGTCTTCACGCCTACCACGCGTGGTCGCTGTGCATTGGGTCGTTTGGTTTGCCGGGTATCCGCTGTCATTGTCATTGGTGCGTTTCCTTCCAAAATATACTTGTTCCTTCTTTTGGGGGGAGGGAATGCTTCCTTGTATCGAAGTATACTCTATCCAGTATTGAAATATCAAGTATCACTTCTATGTGAATTGCATAGGAAGTAGAGTTGATAGAGTTGATAATGTAAGTCAGCTTT
Organism: Thermosporothrix sp. COM3; assembly: GCF_059696735.1. NCBI lineage: Bacteria > Bacillati > Chloroflexota > Ktedonobacteria > Ktedonobacterales > Thermosporotrichaceae > Thermosporothrix > Thermosporothrix sp. COM3. Next base: position 6,519,151 of record NZ_AP019376.1, read on the forward strand.
TGCCTGCCCGTTCTTGCCTCTGATTCGAGAAAAGGTAGAGGCAGAAAAAAAGACACAGGAAGATCGCTTGTTCCTGTGTCTTTTGCTCATCTTTGCAAGTTGTGGGCTATGCCTGCTTGAGCGTCGCCTTTAAGCGGATATCGACGGCGGCCAGCGCTTTTGAAACCGGGCAGTTCTTCTTTGCATCTTCGGCGATTTCCTGGAATTTTGCCTCGTCGATGCCCGGGACAACAGCAACGGTTTCCAGCTCAATGGGGTTGATTGCGAAGCCCCCATCTTTTGGCGTGAAATGGACGTTGGCAGTCGTCTGGACGCTGGTTGGATTGTAGCCAGCCTTGCCCAGAGCCGCGTTCAAGGCCATTGAGTAGCAGCCTGCGTGCGCTGCCGCGATAAGCTCTTCGGGATTTGTGATGCTGGTATCATCACCCATGCGTGAACGGAAGGAATAGTCGCCCTCGAAGACACCGCTTCCAAGCTTCATATGTCCCTTTCCGTCTTGCAGGGAACCTTTCCATTCAGCGGTTGCTTTACGAATTGCCATAGTGCAAAATCTCCTTCACTATTAAGCTGATATATCAATAGGAGAGTTCAGGCATAACTACTGTATCTACTATATCACGTCATGAGTTGGAACAGCTATGGCATCCACCGAATGGGAGAGGCGCTAGTGCTGTGTGTCCTCCCGGAGCGCCAGCAGGCCTAGTGTATAGGTCAGGCCGTCTTCAAGCAATCCCGCAATGGGATCGGGAATGTGTGTCTTTTTCGCCAGAAATGAGCGAGCATGGGTTCCCGCATACGCACCCAGACCTGCACCCAGCGCTCCTAATAGCGCCGAGGGCAGCCGCAACTGCCCGGTGCCTCGACCGAGACTGTATCCTCCGAGAGCACCAAATCCCAGCCGCGTGAGCAAGGGCAGCCCTTTTGTACGTGGTGGCAGGATAGGCAACTTATCACCGATGAGCTCGCCCGAGGCAAGTAAGGTTGTCAGGTTGCGGGTAAAACGAGAAGTAAGTAAGGTGATGAGCTGATTGTCCGATTGAATCTTCCGAGCTTTTGTCCATTCCAGGAGGACGGGACCGGCCATTGAACGAAGTCCGATAGCGAAGCCAAGCAACGCAGACCGTAGCAGTGTCTTTTGCGGCGTGAAATGTGCATATGAGGCCTGTTTCTTCATACTCTCCCCTTCCTGTTCTTGAGATCAGCTGCTGATTTTCTCCTGTCAGGGGCTAACACGTCGCTCAAGGTGTTGCTGTTTCTGTGATTTTAAAAATAGAAACTCGCTCTCCAATTGAGAAATATGTGCTGCATTTGTTGAAACGTATGTGCGTTAATCGGAAAAGACGAAAAGAGATAGACAGAAACATTGACAAAAAGGCCTCTCTGGTGTATTTAAACCATATTGGGTGTATGAGCTACATGTATCTCTCTTTCTTTGCGAAATGAATATATTTGTATTGATGAGCTTTGTGAAATTTTTCTCTGTAGTATCGTATTAGGTAAAGTTAGACTTGCTTGTTGTAAGAATTGACTTGCTTATTTGGAACAGGAGGTAAGAGAAGAATCAGAGAAGATGAAAGGATTTCATTAACATACTGCAGGGATAATGCAATCTGGCGGGCTGAAAGCCGCAGTGTTTCCGAAGGAGGATAGAATGCTTCAAACGCCCGGACGACGTGTTCCCATTGTCTCCTTTTTCTCTTTTATTGCTGTTGTACTTCTGTTTACAGGCTGCGCTCCACAAGGAACACCCACCACAAACAAGCCCGGCGGCCCGGTACAAAAGGGAGGAACCTGGGTCGTAGACCTGTTTAACGAGCCCGATTCCTTAATTCCGAATGCCTCTTCACAGACCTTTGCCTATCTGGTGGATCAATCCCTCTATGCCCCCTTGTTTGTCGGTGATACCGAAGGCCATATCCAGCCGGGAATTGCAACCGAGCTGCCGACAACCGAGAATGGTGGGATCAGTTCCGATCTCAAAACCTGGACCTTCAAACTACGCCCTGGTCTGAAATGGTCGGATGGGCAGCCTCTGACCGCTGAGGATGTTGATTTCACCTGGCGATTGTGGATGAATCCGAAATTCGCCGCCGCTGATACAGTTGCGTTCCGTCTGATCGAGTCCACACAGATTTCATCTGACAAGCTCTCGATTACCTTTAAGCTCAAAGAGCCATACGCGCCGTTTATTGCGTCCTGGACTGATGGCTATCATGCTCCCATGCCGAAACATCATTTTGAGAGTATGGATCCCTCAGAGATCAAGAAAGCGGAAGGCCTCAATCCGAAGGTAGTCAGTGGGCCCTTCAAGATGAAGGAGAGCAAGCCCGGCGTTCAGTATGCAGTGGTGCGCAACGAGAACTATTATCGGGCAAGCGAAGGATATCCCTATCTGGATAGTGTGGTCTTTCGAGCTGTCCCGAACCAGGATACGATTTTGAAAGACCTGCAAGCGGGCACCGCTGATTCAGCCTGGTTCCTGGATGTGACCAAGCTGGATGCATATAAGGCATTACAGGACTATGAGGTTGTGCAGTACCAGTCCTCGTACTATGAGGCGATTCACTTCAACTTTAATAATCCCGCACTGAAGGATGTCAACGTGCGTAAAGCGATCAATATGGCGATTGATCGTGATGAGCTGGTTAAAACGGCGCGCCTCGGGCAGGGAAAGCCGCTCTGTGTTGATCATGGTCCGGCCTATGATCCTGGCTATCAGCCTGACATTCAGTGCCCGAAGTTTGATATTGATGGGGCAAACAAGCTGCTCGATCAGGCAGGATGGGTCAAGGGAAGCGATGGGGTCCGGCAGAAGAACGGGCTCCGGCTGGAATTCCAGTATTCCACCACGGCTAAGAATCGCTGGCGTGAGCGTGACCAGTTAATTAACCAGGACAACTTCAAGAAGATTGGTATCAAGGTGAACATCTCGAACTATCCGGCGAATACCTTCTTTGGCTCGCTCCTGCCTGAAGGCAAGCCTGGCAAATACGATCTCGCCGAGTGGGGTTCTAGCTATAGCAATGACCCTAATAACTCGTCAATGTACGCTTGTAGCCAGATTCCGCCGAAAGGCCAGAACTACAACTTCTATTGTGATCCTGAGTTTGATAAATTACTTGCTCAGCAGGTAGCGACGGCTGACAAGGCGAAGCGGCAGCAGATCTTTAACCAGCTTCATCAGAAGATGATTGATGACGCCGTTATCGCGTCAATGTTTGCCCTGGTTGATCTGGCCGTCCATAAGAAAGGGACAAATAACTATAAACCCAGTCCATTTGGGCCTTCTGAAACCATTAACGTCTGGGAATGGTGGTGTGATGGCGGTAAGTGTCCACATTCCTGAGTGTACGATTTGAATTTCCTGCTGTTTCCTCAACCCGTTGTGTCTCCGGTCGGTGCCATCCGCCCGGGGGCACACTCTAGTATCGAATCGTAAACCTGTTCATGGGAATGGTCAGAAGCGATTTTCACCCGTATTCATGGCCTCTTTGCCCTTAATGGGCGGTAGGAGCGTGTGACAACGCTTCGCATTCCTTCCGCTCCTCTCTCATCGAGGAGGAGGCTTGCGACAGTCCTCAAAGACTGCTGAGGGTTGAAACTGGGAGTAAAAAAAGTATGGGCCGATATATCATCAGGCGTTTGTTACAGGCAATTCCTCTGTTGTTACTGCTTTCCATCTTTATGTTTGCGCTGATTCACCTGTTGCCCGGCGGACCCGAGGCTATTCTGGTGAACCCGAATATGGATGCAGAGGGACGCAAGGCGCTGCGTGCCAGTCTTGGGCTTGACGACCCACTTCCTATCCAGTATTTGAAATGGCTTGCGAACGCGGTGCGGGGTGATTTTGGCTTCTCTTTCTTCACCAATCAGCCCGTTTCGACGGTTATCGCGGAGCGCTTCCCCCCGACAATAGAGCTGTTTCTGCTGGCGCTGTTGCTCTCGCTAATCCTGGCGATTGTGCTTGGTACCATTTCCGCGTATCGGCAGGGTCGCTTTATCGATTATGCGATTACGACAGTGGCCTATTTTGGCATCTCCATGCCAATTTTCTTGCTTGGTCTGCTGATGCAGGAAATCTTCTCTCGCCGCTTGCAGTGGCTTCCCCCTTCGGGCATTACGACGGCTGGAATGTCCTATGATGCATTTAACGGCTTTCTGGACCATATGCTTCATGTCGCGATGCCGATGCTGGTTCTGGCGATCACCTTTACGGCCCGGTGGAGTCGCTATATGCGCTCAAGTATGCTGGATGTGACCAAGCAAGACTACATGCGTACAGCTCGTGCAAAAGGTCTGGCAACAACGCCGCTGCTGGTTCGACACGCGTTACGCAACGCGGTCATCCCGCTTATCACGGTGGTTGCCATTGATTTTGGCAGTGTGGCCGGGGGGGCGACGATTACGGAGGGCGTGTTTGCCTGGCCCGGGATGGGTCAGCTCTTTCTCCGCTCATTGGATCAGCGTGACTTCCCGGTGTTGCTGGCGATTCTCATGCTGAGCGCTTTCTTCGTCATCCTTTCCAATCTGCTCGCTGATATCCTTTATGCAATTATGGATCCCCGCATTCGCTACTCGTGAGGAAGGTTCGCCCAGGTACGATGAGAGGAGAAGGTATGATGGATACTCCAATAGAGAAAGAAAGAGAAGACGAACTGGAAGCCCTGTTAGAGGTTACTCCTGCTCTGGCACAGAAGCGCAGAAGCCAGGCCAGAATTATTCTCGATCGCTTCCTACGCAATCGTACAGCAACGATCGGGGCGTCTTTTCTGATCCTGCTCTTTCTGTTTTGTTTTATCGGCCCTTTTCTGACCGGTCACACAAATCCGAATCAGCCCAACCTGCTGGCTCCTGATGCGGCGCCAAGCCTGGCCTATCCCTTTGGGGCAGACGACGTCGGGCGTGATCTGCTGGCACGGGCCGCAGTAGGTGGGCAGGTGTCCTTGCTGGTCGGACTTGCTTCAATGCTGGTTGCGATCCTGCTAGGAACGGCAATCGGCGCGATTGCGGGCTATTATGGCAAACTGCTGGATAATATTCTGATGCGCATCACTGATGTGTTCCTGGCGGTGCCGACGTACCTGTTGCTGTTTGTGCTCTCTGCCTCGTTTACGAACGGGTCGGTCTATAGCATCATCGTGCTAATCTCCATTTTCGGTTGGACAACGGCGGCACGTCTGGTGCGCGGCGAGTTTCTGGCCCTGAAGGAGCGTGAATATGTGATGGCGGCACGAACAGTAGGCGCGAAAGACTTTCGGCTGATGTTCCGTCATATTCTGCCCAATGCCATTGGCCCAATCATTGTCAATGCAACGCTTCTGGTCGGTCAGAATATTATTCTTGAGTCGGTCCTGAGCTACTTTGGCTTCGGGGTACAGGCTCCTTTCCCGAGCTGGGGTAGCCTTATCAGTGATGGACAGGGGCAGATTAACACAGATCCCAAGCTCGTCTTCATTCCCGGTATCCTCATTTTCCTGACTGTGTTGAGCTGTAATCTGGTTGGCGATGGCTTGCGCGATGCCTTTGACCCGCATATGACAGAGCGTTAGGAGCGAGAGGTGAGAACATGGGCAAATATCTGCTTGAGGTACAGGACCTCAAAACATACTTCAAGGTGAAGCAGGGATATGTGCGGGCTGTTGATGGGGTCAGTTTCGCGATCGCACCGGGGGAACGCGTGGCGATTGTTGGCGAGAGCGGTTGTGGGAAAAGTGTCACGGCGCTCTCGATTATGCGGCTGGTGGCGCAACCTCCTGGAGAGTATAAGGGGGGGAGCATCCTGTTTGAGGATATGGATCTGCTGGACCAGCCCGAGAGCGTGATCTGTAAGATTCGCGGGGCGAAGATCGGTATGATCTTTCAGGATCCGATGACCTGCTTGAATCCAACAATGACGGTAGGCAAGCAGATCGCGGAGGGGCTGCGTCTGCATCTGAAAATCCGTCCTGATGAGGCGCGGAAACGAGCAATTACCCTGCTGGAACAGGTAGGGATCCCGGCGGCAGCAGAGCGTTATCACTCCTACCCGCATCAGTTCAGTGGTGGCATGCGGCAGCGTGTGATGATCGCGATCGCGCTGGCGTGTAACCCGAAACTCCTGATTGCCGATGAGCCGACCACAGCGCTGGATGTTACCGTCCAGGCCCAGATTCTGGAATTGATGAACGGAATCTGCCGCGAGTTCGGCACCGCTTTGATGTTGATTACGCATGACCTGGGCGTGGTCGCGGGTATGACGGATCGCGTGGTTGTGATGTATGCCGGGAAGGTCGTTGAAGAGGCTCCCACAGAGGAACTGTTTGCCAATCCACGGCACCCCTATACGCTCGGGTTGCTGGAATCAGTGCCACGTCTGGATCAGGTGAGGGACGAAGAGCTTCGCACGATTGAGGGTGCGCCTCCCGACCTGCTTGCGCCTCCGCCCGGTTGCCCGTTTATGCCGCGCTGTGCTTTTGCCCGAAAGCAGTGTCTGACCATGCCTCCACTGGATCCTCTCCCCAAAAACGAGCAGCATCGTAAGGCCTGCTGGTTTGATATCACGGATCCAAAAGTGCAGGAGTATGCTGAGCGGCGACGGGCAGCTATGGAGGCGCTCAAGGCGAAAGCGCTGGAAACGACCGGGAACAAAACGGTGACGAGCTAAAGAAGGAGCGTGTATGATGGCTGATACGCTGGTTGAGAAGCAAACGCTATTGCAGGTGGAGAACCTGAAATTATACTTTCCGCTCTATCGTGGACTGATTTTGCAGCGCGTCACCGGGCATGTGCGGGCCATTGATGGCGTCAGCTTCAGTATTGAGCGCGGCCAGACGCTCGGGCTGGTCGGCGAGAGTGGTTCGGGCAAGACGAGCGTGGCGCGAGCGCTTGTGCGCCTCTATAAGCCGACTGAGGGCCGGATCTATTTTGATGGCAAGGATCTGGCTACACTTGAGGGCGAGGCTTTACGCAACATGCGGCAACGCATCCAGATGATCTTTCAGGATCCCTACGCGTCGTTGAACCCGCGCTTCACGATTGCCTCATTGATCGCGGAGCCAATGGTTATCTACAGGTACGGCTCGAAGCAAGAAATACAGGATCGTGTGCTAGAGCTCTTGCGGGTTGTGGGGCTGCGTCCCGAGTACGCTGATCGCTATCCTCATGAGTTTAGCGGCGGACAGCGGCAACGCATTGCGATTGCCCGGGCGCTGGCTATTCAACCCGAATTTGTGATCGCTGACGAACCGGTGTCGGCGCTGGATGTCTCGGTTCGTGCTCAGGTCTTGAATCTGCTGCGCCAGTTACAGCGGCAATTCTCCCTGACCTACCTGTTTATCTCGCATGACTTGAGTGTGGTGCGTCATTTCGCTGATCGTATCGCTGTGATGTATCTCGGTAAAATAGTTGAGCTTGCTGACCGTGACGAGCTTTATGCCGTACCCAGGCATCCGTATACGAAGGCGCTCCTTTCGGCGGTGCCGATCCCCGATCCGAAGGTAGAGAAGCGAAGAAGCCGGATTATCCTGTCCGGCGATCTACCGAGTCCGATCAATATTCCATCGGGGTGCCGCTTCCATACACGGTGCCCGATGGCACAGGAGATTTGCCGTAAGGAGGAGCCGCGTTTTGAGCCGAAGGGGAATGGGACGCATTACGCCGCCTGCCATTTCTCCGATAAGGTTTCAGGTACTGAAGATGCATAAAAAAAAGGGCTGGCACATTGCCAGCCCGCTACTGTACTTTGACCGTTCCGAGTGGATAACTTCCGTCGTTCTGGCGGCCCTGATTTGCCAGCTCAAGCGGCGCATAGTACTGGTTGGGGTCAACAACTTGAACAGTAACGGTATAGTCTCCTTTTGCCAGATTTGCGGGCAGCATGAACTGATCGCTCACGCTGAGCGGCTCACCCGGAAAGACCGAGCGAAGATCGACCTGTGAACTTTGTTGCCAGGCGACAACTCCACTTGCGTTGCGCAACTGAAGCAAAACCTGCCAGGGATGATAGGTCGGAGCTATGTTGGTATTTATCCATTGTGCTGTGACGGTGAATGGTTGCCCAACAAGCAGCATTCCGGGCAAGCTGATGCTCTTGAGAGACAGCCGGTAGCCCGAGACTCGGTAGATCTCTGTCAGCAGCGCCTTTTGTTGCGCGTTCAGTCCGTCAAAGCCTGAGATGTTGCCGCCGCCATCGCCAATAATCGAGGCGTGATAGGTTTTGACATCCTGAAGTGCCTGCGTGAAGTCGGCATCCGGGCAGAACTCGAAGTACAGGGGCGCTGTCTGCCAGCGAGCGCCTGCCAGCGGGTTCCCATCCAGCACTTCTTTACCTCCACCAATACCGGGTGTGCCCAGACAGTCAATACGAATGCCGATCGGGTATGCTCTTTGCAGGCTAAGCGCGTAATTGAGCGAGTCCTGATGGCTGACCATCATAAAGAAACGCTTGTTCGAGAAGGCCTGCACCTGAATATCGATCAGTGCCTGTCGGTTTTCCGGAGTCATTGTCTCCCCGCCACAGGCCTCATTCCATTCTCCCCAACAGCCATACAGGCTCATATCCAGCCAGCTCAGGCGTGGATCGGTATTGTAGCGTTGTGCCAGCGCTGTGAAAAGGGCGCGAGCACTTTCAAGGTACTGCTGGTCGTTATAACTCACGCCTTTCATGTAGTCCGGGAGGCAGTCATGTCCGGGAAAATTGGGCATAATGCGGAAACCGAAGGTATAGCCTGCGGCGGCGGCTGTTGCCAGTGCCTGATCGATCAGACCGTAGTTGATCTGGCCTTTTTGAGGCTCCACTTCACGCCAGCACCAGCGTGAATAGCGATCGGTGAGCGGCCAGCCGGGTGGGGGAGCCTCTCCGCCGAAGTACTGAGGGCCGCGCATGGGATTGCTCAATTCCGTGCTGGCTCCTAGCAGTGGCGGTGTAAAGGAGACCGTAGGGCCAACCGTCGACTGTGGCTCGTCTTCTGGCTGGTGCCCTTCGACAGTCAGGCCAAAGGTCGTGATCTTCGGTGCACAGGAAGGCTGACAGGTTGCTGTTACTGTGACACTCGCGGCGGGGTGAGAGGGTTTGGTTGGTTGTCCGAGAAGTTGTAGCGCGATTCCCCCTCCAACTAATAAGACCGCAACGAGAACAAGTGCAGTACAGATGAGAAGTAGCGGTCTGGTTTTGCTGCGTCGTGCTGCTGTTTGCTGTTGCTTACGCCCCTTCATGGCGATCCCCCTTACAGCGTGAAAAATCCCTTATCCCTACATAGGATACCCGCCAATTGATGTATTTAAATGCCTTTCCAGGTGAATTAGTACTAAAAGGCACTTCAATGGGGAGGATGCCAGAAGAAGAGACGCGCGAGAGGCCGCGCGTCTCCAGAAGGCTTGTTTGCTGTTTTAGTGAGGCAGGAAAATCAGCAGGAGCAAGAACAGAACGGCGAAGATGTATACCAGCGGGTGGATCTGACGCCATTTGCCCTGTGCCAGCTTCAGCACTGGATAGAAGACAAAGCCAAGCGCAATACCATTTGCGATGCTATTGGTCAGCGGCATGGTCAGGATGACCAGGAACGCGGGGAAGGCTTCATCAAAATCACTCCAGTTGATATGCTGAACATGTCCAACCATCAGCGAGCCAACGATCACCAGCGCCGGGGCGGTGATGGCCGGAACTGAAGAGACCGCCTGCACAACCGGGAAGAAGAACATTGAGATGATAAAGAGCACGGCAACCGTCAATGCGGTCCAGCCACTGCGGCCACCGGCTGCGATACCGGCTGCGGACTCAACGTAGGCAGAGGTCGGCGTGGTACCGAAGATGGAGCCAACCAGCGTTGCGATTGAGTCGGCGACAAAGGCGCGACCCGCACGCGGCAGGTTGCTGCCATCTTTCATCAGGCCCGCCTGTTTTGCCAGGCCAAGTACAGTCCCTGTCGTGTCAAAGATCGTGACCAGCACGAAGGTGAAGACGGCGGCATAGAGTCCGTACTGAATGATATCGCCGATCGCGCTGACCGGGTTCCAGACGACCAGTTCAGGGGTAGGTGGCAGCTTGACGACTCCATCAAAGTGGAGGTTCCCCAGAAAGAATGAGATGATACCGGTAATAACCATGCCAATAAAGAGAGCGCCATGCACGCGGAATGCCATGAGCGCAACGGTAACCAGCAGACCGAGCAGCGCCAACAGGACAGCCTCGCTATGCAGGTTGCCCAGGCGCACCAGGTTAGTGGGATCAGCGGCGATAATCCCGGCCTGACGCAGACCGATAAAGGCAATAAAAAGCCCGATACCTGCGGTGATTGCATGCTTCAGGTTATCGGGTATGGCGTTAATCAGATGAGTACGTAATGGTGTAAGTGAAAGGATCACGAACAGGATACTGGCTATAAAGACCGTGGCAAAAGCAATATGATAGTCTAATGGCTTTCCCTGATGCGTCGCAACGGTAAAGGCAAAATAAGCGTTCATACCCATACCGGGGGCCACTGCAATCGGATAGTTGGCATAGAAAGCCATCAACAGACAACCGACGATAGAGGCTGCAATTGTCGCGATAAAGACAATATCGAAGGGAACGCCAGCCTGTTTAAGCAGCGTGGGATTCACGACGATGATGTAGGCCATCGTTACAAAGGTGGTCACACCTGCGAGAATCTCGCGCTTGAGTGAAACTTCTCCGTTCTTGAGGGATTGAAACATCGACACAGTTATGAATCCTTACCAAAATAATAAACTCTCCTCCTATCTCGACGCTGATAAGAGGAGGGTACACCTTTTCTCAACAGCAAGATTCTATCGCATAGCGCTATAGAAAATCAAGGGAAGGGAGCGGCCAGCCCGGGTGAGCGAGCTGCATGCTCTTCGCATGAATGCGAACTCTGGAAGGGGGTGAAATTGTATGCAAGGAGTCCCCCAAATGGATGGCTTGCGGTATCAGGAAGCTGTGGGCGGTCGTCTGGCTCCAGAGGCGTGTTGAGAAACATGGATAGAGCGAGAGAGGGAAAAGAAAAAAGCCTGGATAGAATGGGATCCAGGCTTGTGGCGGAACCGACGGGATTCGAACCCGCGATCTCCTGCGTGACAGGCAGGCGTGTTAGGCCTCTACACCACGGCTCCAGGGTGAAAAAAATCTGGATGATTGCTCATCCAGAAAAGAAGCGGAACCGACGGGATTCGAACCCGCGATCTCCTGCGTGACAGGCAGGCGTGTTAGGCCTCTACACCACGGCTCCATGCTTACTCTTTTGTCTGAGCGGCGTTTTTTCTTCGCGTCGCCTTGACGGGGATAATAATAACAGACTACTCTGGCCTTGTCAAGCGTTTTTCACAACATCTTTGAAAAATTTTCCACGATTTGCCCCGGTCTTCTTCAGCTAATTCCTGTTGCGTCTCCGTATACTGATATAGATACCTGTCAATTTCATTTCTGCACTGCATCTTAAAAAGGACCGTGTTTCTCTCGGAGGACATATGGATACTCGCACTGCTTCTCAGCATATCACGCTGCGTGTTGTTTGCCCTATCTGTGCGGCATTCTATGTTCCTGCCGCTCTTTCTCCTGTTGATCAGTTACTGGCGACTCCTGAGAACATGGCGGCCTCGTTGCTCAGTATTTCCTCTTTTTGCTATCGCTGTCGTCGTCCTGCCTGTCCCTGTTGTTGGGTTGAGCCACTACAGCTATGTGCTGCCTGCGTATGTGAGACGGACCCACGCTATATGCTGCCACCAATTCCGGATGTCTCAATGCCCTTTGCCTCTGTGCCGTTATCTCTCTTCTGTGTGGAGGCAGGGCGTTTTGTTGAGCTGCATTTTGATGAGGCTATGCCGATAGAACAGAGTGAGGAAGAAGAGCGTATCAGCACTTTGCCCTATACAACGGTAGAGTTGCGGCAGGCCATTCAGCGGGCAAAGAGAAAAGAGCCTGATGCGCTGGAAGAGCAAACGACGGTTGTTGTGCGTCGGCGCCACTCATATCGTTTCTTCTGGCTGTTTTTTATAGGTGTATTTGCAGTTATAATAGGACTAATTGTTGCTTCTCTTCTTCGAGTGGAAGTTAATTCGTTTGTGAATCATGTGCTTCATATTAATGTGCGAGAACTCATAGCTGCGCTCTGGCTATGGGTAATACAGTATTTTCGTTAGAAAGGAAGTCTTTATGCATTATGGGATATGATATTCTTGTTGATGGATATAATGTTATTAAAAATAATGAAATGTATCGCCAGCTTGAGCTGAAGAGGCTCGCTCTGGCACGAGAAACCTTGATTCGTAACCTGAAGAACCGGTACCTTCACTATGATGGGCGGGTCACCGTCGTATTTGATGGAAGTGATAAAAGGGAACAGGTAACGCACGAAGAGCATATTTGTATTATTTATACCCGCTATGGTGAGACTGCGGATAGTGTGATCGTTCGTCTGGCAGCGGAAGCCAGAGCCGCTGGACGGAAAGTGATGATGTACAGTGATGATGCAGAGGTGAAAGAAGCCGTCACCGAGCAGGGAGGCAAGTCACATAGTACGGGCACCCTGACAAACCACCTGAGCGCTCCCCCCCGTGATCTGGCACAGCGTGTTGCTCACCGCCAGAAGGTTCGCCGCATGTATGGCCTTGATCCCCATTGGAAGTATATTGAGGATGATGAGGAAGAAAATCGTTCCCCTCAGCGAAAGAAGAAAAAGAAACGGCGATGAGCGCAAAAGGGTGGCCCAGGAAACCATTGTCCCTGGGCCTGTTGCTTTTATTTGGTGCCTGCCGAGGTAATTTCTTTGGTTTGGGTTCCGGGGGCGGTAGCAAGCTGATTTCTGGGGGCGCTGGAATTGGATTTCCCCAGGCGGGTACGAGTTACCCAGGTGAAGGCCTCAAACACAATCTTCTTTGACATCTTCGATTTACCAACGCGACGATCCATAAAGACAATTGGCGTCTCAACGATCTTAAAGCCATGCTTCATGACACGGTAAGCCAGCTCAATCTGGAAAGCGTAGCCCTGCGACTCGACAGTGTCGAGATCAATCGTTTCCAGTACGCGCCGCCGATAGCAGCGGTAGCCCGCGGTGCAGTCCTTTACCGGGATACCAAGCATGAAGCGTGCAAAGATGTTGCCACAGCCGCTGATCATCCGTCGCACAAATGACCAGTTCGGGGTGTCGCCGCCCGGGATGTAACGTGAGCCGATGACAAGATCGGCGTCTTCGATTTCGCGCAGGAAGTTTGGCAGGTATTTGGGGTCATGCGAGAAGTCGGCGTCCATCTCAAACGCTGCGTCATACTCATGCTCGATCGCATACTTGAACCCGGCGATATAAGCGGTCCCCAGACCAAGCTTTCCGGCCCGATGCAGCACGTGCACGCGAGGATCTTCTTTGCTGATCTCATCAGCCAGTTTACCGGTACCATCAGGGGAATTGTCGTCCACGACAAGAATATCGGTTTTGGGAGCATATGAGAAAATAGAATCCAGCAAAGACCGTAAGTTGTCGTATTCGTTATAGGTTGGAATAATAATCAGTGTCTTCATAAAAATCTTCTCTCCGCTACTGACCGTGCCGATTGTTGTTCGGCTGCCGGTAATTTGCATTATTTAGTATGAGTTACCTCTGCTAGCCCGTTCTTTGTATTTCCCGCCTGCGTTGTTCGATACAGGATGAGTGCTATTCCACCCAGAAAGAGCCCGAACCAGAGGGTACAGAACCGGATCAGGATCGTTGCTGCTCCTGCGATTGTCGCTGATGCTGTCACCAGAAACTGGGTAAGCCCCACTATACTACCATCGGTAGTCCCTAGCCCTCCTGGGAGCGTAGAAGCGGAACCAACGAGCGAGGAGACCGCAAGGATAAAGATAGATTTCAACAGGAGGTCTCCACCTGCGCTGACTCCTGATCCGAGATAAACGAAATAAAGTGCCAGACATTCCCCGGTCCACGAGATGACGCCGAGCAGAACTGCGAGGCAGAGTGGCTGCCAGCGTAGCAGAAGAAATGCGCTTTCATAAAAATCTCGTAACCAGTGAACGATAGGCGAGACAAGCGGTATCCTCTCTCCGTGACGCAGAAGCGCAAGAGAAAGTTTTCTGTTTTGAATAATAATAATACCTCCGAGCCCGCCAATAAAGAGAATCAGTAATATTTGCCATCCGAACCGGTACTGCATCAATCCTACTCCAGCAAGAAGGAGCATTGCAATACCATCGGTGAGCCGCTCAGCAACGATGATTGGCGCTGTCTTGCGGATTGCCGTCCCTGTACGCTCTTTTAAAAGATAGGACTTCAGGAGTTCTCCCACTTTGCCGGGTGTAATTGCCATTGAGAGTCCGGCAAGGAAAATCAGCAGGCTGGGCCAGAGCTTGAGCGGAATCGCAAGCAGATGGAGGTAAAAATGCCATTTAACGAAACGAAGCGCATAGTTGCAGAGCGTCAACCCCAGGATCAGCGGTAGCATCTCCCAGTGAAAATGAAGGAGTGCCTGTAGCAGGCGGGAGGCATCCGCATAAAGGAGAATGGTGACTACAACGGCAAAAGCCAGAAGCAGCGAAACCAGTATTCCAGATCTGAGCTTCTTATCTCTGAACAAAATGGGCTCCGTTTTTAGCCTGGTATCACATACAGGATACCGATTATGAGAATGGTACAGATCAAGACGGTTAATAACAAATGTCGGTCACGAAGAAGGACTTCCTCTGGACTTCCTCCCTCCTGCTTCATATAAACGAGATAAAGGTACCGAAAGATACCATATAGGACCAGCGGTATAGTTACTGTGAGTCGCTGGTTCCCGGTCGGGCCCTGGACGGTATAGAGGCTGTAGGCCATGATCGTGCAGGTGACGACAATGGTAATCATCTGGTCCAGCATCGGAATGCTGTATTCTTTCAAGATTTTGCGGTGGTTGCTCGCGTTCCCCTCAAGCAGTACCAACTCGTTGCGGCGCTTGCTGAGCGCCAGGAAGAGCGATAGCAGACAGGTGACCATGACCAGCCAGGGAGAGATATGCACCGGGGTTGCGAAGGCACCGCCAAGGATACGCAGCACGAAGCCGCTGGCAATGATAAAGATATCGATCAGGACTACCTGCTTGAGCCAGAAGTTATAGAGCACCATCACGGCCAGATAGGCGGCAAGCGTTAGCACAAAGAGCAGATTGGCCCCGCCGATGCTTTGATAGCTGTCGTGACGTGGTGGATAGGGAATAAACAGGAGCAGCCCGGCAAAGAGCATTCCACCCAGAAAGAGCCCACTGAGTGCGGCGAGCGCCCAGGGAATAGAGACTTGCCCGGAGGCAAGCGGGCGTTTTCGTTTGGTCGGGTGATGACGGTCATTTTCGATATCACAGATATCGTTCAGTATGTAGATACAACTGGAAATACAGCAGAAAGTCAGAAAGGCCAGACAGGTTCTTTCAAACTCGGCCAGGTTGAAAAGGCGCTGTGCAAAAACAATACCGATAAAAACGGTGATATTCTTTGTCCATTGTCTGGGACGTATCAGGAGAAGCAAGGCCCACAGTCGTTGACGCAATGCAATGTGCTCTGATTGTGGCAGAAGGCACCGGGTGTCTTGAGTGTCTTTTGTCCGTTGCTTTGTTGTCTTGTTCAAGAATTCCAGAGCCTCCGACAAGATATGCTTCGATGAATGGTGGTGGTACCAGGAAAAGGGGGTGACGCTGCATCGAGACACCTTTATTTGTGTTCAGTATATCGAATTAAGGAAGAGACCACTTGCCCGGCTGGACATGGCCTCTTGTCAGAACGTGTGGCAGTTGTATGGCATCTCGTGACGTATCGCGTGCTAGTAGATACGGCGCTTCAGGTCCGCGAGCCGATGAAGCGTGATCCGATGTTTGTCTGTGCTGATGAATTGTTTGTCGGTAAAGTAGCCAAGCACTTTATTGACGCTTTCGCGGGAGGCTCCGACCATTGAGGCCAGTTCCTGCTGTGTCAGGCGCACATCGATACGAATGCCTGTTTCGACTTTCACACCGTGGGTATTGGCGAGTTCAAGCAGTTTTTTCGCGACACGCCCATAGACATCAAGGAAGATCAGGTCTTCTACCTGCTGGTCTGTGTTGCGCAGACGTTTGGAGAGGACTTCTAATACCTTGATTGCTATCAGAGGGTTCTTCATGATGGCTTTGTGAAAGTCGGAGCGTTGGAGGGTATAGCATTCTACTTTCTCCAAAGCAATTGCATCAGTGGAACGACCTAACCCGTCAAGTAGAGCCAGTTCGCCGAAATACTCGCCTTTGCCAAACACAACAAGCGAGATTTCCTGCCCCTCTGGACTGATCAGGCAGATTTTGACTTTTCCTTCCTTGATGATATAGAGGACCTGTCCTGGATCATCCCTGTGAAAAATGACCTCACCTGAACGGAATGTCCGTTTCCGAGCGACGTTTGATAACTCCTGTATATCTGCGTCACTAAGTCCCGCAAAGAGGTCTACTTGCTTGAGGTAGGTGATTTCGCTTTCTGCCTCCATCGCTTTTCCCTTCTCTCCGTAGAACTTGATCTCTTCTCTCCGTGCAGCCATGATAGCATAACAATTGCCGACATGCAATTAGGGAGATATCGCCTGTTGCTCCGTTCCCCGGAGGAAGGGGTCTCTGTGGTAGTGACCCTGGATGTGTGCTATAATAATCAGAGTTAATAGGTAGGAATTACATCTTTTCTTCGTTATCCATTCATCTTACGAGAAGGAGAGCAGCACTGAGCATGCAAAAGCCAGAAGTGCTGCTATGAGGATAAGCAATGCCCGAGACTCTACAAACAATTACTCCAGACATGGTGATCCATGATGTGGTAACGAAATATCCTGCCACTGTAAAGATCTTTCATGGACATGGGCTGCCCTGTACAGCCTGTTCCGTTGGCGCTCGTGAAAGTATTGCCGGTGGCGCACGTACCCATCGCTTCTCTCCTGAGAAGCTGGATCTCCTTGTAAAAGATCTGAATGCCGTGATTAAGGGTGAGCCTGTTTCTGTCGCTCCAAAGAAGGCACCTGTTGGCCGCGGTATTCCTATCAACGTGCTTGGTGGTGGCGATGCCAATCGTCCGATCAAGCAGGTGATCGCGATTATGAGCGGTAAGGGCGGCGTCGGTAAGTCGCTTGTGACCGGCCTGCTGGCTGTCTCGCTGCGTCGTCAGGGACAGCGCGTCGGTATTCTGGACGGTGATATTACTGGCCCGAGCATCGCGCGTATGTTTGGCACCACCGGTCACCCCACAAAGACCGCGAACGGCGGCATTGAGCCGTTGAAGAGTAAAGGCGGGGTCAAGGTAATGTCAATGAACATGTTCCTTGAGAATGAGAGCGACCCCGTTGTCTGGCGTGGCCCTATGGTCTCCAGCGCGATCAAACAGTTCTATAGCGACGTCGATTGGGGACAGCTTGATTATTTGCTGGTCGACCTCCCGCCTGGAACCTCCGACGCGCCGATGACCGTCATGCAGGCACTGCCGGTTGACGGTGTGGTGATTGTGTCCTCGCCGCAGATGCTGGCGACGATGGTCGTTATGAAGTGTGTTCACATGGTGCGCCATCTCAAGGGAACCATTGTCGGCGTCGTTGAGAACATGTCCTACTTCGAGACTCCGAACAACGAGCGCTATGAGATCTTTGGACCGAGCAATGCAACCGAGCTCGTGTCTGTGACCGGTGCGCCGCTTCTTGGTCAGTTGCCGATCGATCCTGCGCTGACCTCTCTGTGTGACTCTGGCCGAGTTGAAGAATACTACTCGGAGGCCTATGAGGCACTGGCAGCGAATTTCGTCAATACACTGAAGATTAAGCGGTAATGAAGCATACTCTCCATGTGAGAGCGATTCTCGAAAATGAAGAGTCGCTCTTTCGCATGGAGAGCAACAATCCCCGGAGGCACTATGCTGTAACACAAGCAATACCTTTGTCTCTATCTGCTTTGCCTGTCTGAAGCCCGGTTCTGGCGCTTCGGTATCTTTTCCTCTGCCTTTTTTCTCCGCCCCCGTGCTCCTCCTGTCTTTCTCTCTATCTGGTTGTGTTTGGAAGAAGAAAAGAGAGAAGAAGGAGAGATGCATGATACTCAAACAGCTTGTCGACATTCATACTGAACATATCCCGCAGCTTCAGCTCTTGATTAACTCCCATCTGGAGACGCTGGTCCCTGGTTGGGCGCTTCCTGTTTCCTTTATTGCTTCCCGGCTGGAACGCGACCCGTGGCAAATTGTGCTTGATCCCTGGGTCCAGGAACGGAGAACGCTTGGCGTGCTGGTACAGGATCGTGTAGTTGCGGCTGCCCATCTGCTCAGATACCGTGATGATGCGACGGTTCCCGAGAGTTATCGCAATGTCGGTGACGTGGCCTGGCTTCTTTTCTGGCCGGGTGCTGCGGACGCGGCCCGGATGCTCCTTGATGCGGCTCATCAACAGATGGAGGCGTGGCGAGTGCGCTTTTGCTATGCATGGGGCCAGGGGCTTCCCATAGGACCATTCGCGGGCATCCCTGAGGTCTGGGGGCATATTGAGGCCCTTTTCCGAGGTGCTGGTTATCAGGGAGGCGAGGACCACGACACGAACCTGATTCTCTATGCCGGTCCTGTTGGGGTATATGATGCTGATCCCGATGTGCGTCGAGAGGTAGGACGAATTGAGGGAACCGGTTTTCAAATGGTGAAAGAGGAACAGGTGATAGGGCATTGCGAGTTTGTCTCTGACCTGTCGCGCGGTGGCCTGTTGCCTGCGTTGCGCGGTTGGGGGGAACTGGCTGAAATCGAGATCAGTGAGCAGTGGCGTAATCAGGGATTGGGGGCCCGATTACTGCAAACTGCTCTGGTCTGGCATCGATTAGGTGGCGGTCAGCGCGTGATTATTGCTACCACCTGGAACGAGCACGCGGCTGGTTCCGGGCGGTTCTATCGGCGATTTGGCCTGCACCCGCTCGCTCAGACACGCGTTGGCTGGAAGCGAGGGTAACCCTGCTTTTCAGGATGATGGCGGATTCTTTGCCTGCTCTGGCGCTTTTGTCGGGCCCCAGAGCGGGTAGGGAATCCCTGCCAGTCGGTTGATAAGAAAGGCTTGAATCGTGATCAGAATAACAGCTATCATGATGATAACAAGCTGATAAGGCGTTTTCAGGATGCCCAGTGAGACAATCAGGGTTGTCGCGCCCGCGGGAGGATGAGGCACTTTACACAGAACCATTGCTCCGGCGGTCAGACCAAGTGACAGCGCGGCTGCAATAATGCGAGGCCATGTTACTCCAACTGATAAGGCAGGGCCAGCATCTGTAAGCCCTGTAACGACCAGGCTCAGATAGCCCGCGATCAGTCCAATGGCATGCCCACAGATGGTGTTACGGGGAGAGGCCGGGGGAGCCATTGGGGTATAAAAAAAGAGAAAGGCTGTGGGGCCAAGCGAAGGAAAGATAAAGGGTGTCTTGGTAATATCAGCTACCGCACTCATAATGGCAATGCTGATACAGCCGTTGACAAAGCTGAAGAGTGACAGCACGCCTATGTTTGAGTAGCGCTTAAGCAGCCAGGGGACGCGCATGCGATTCAGCAGACCGCGCACGATATCGGACATTTGCCCGCCGATAGGGTGTTCCTTATCTATCGAAGCGTTCGGCTGTGGCTGCTTTCGTATAGGATCATTCTCACTCATGGATCACCATTCTGAATTTTCAAAGAGTTATCGCTATCTCTTTTTAGTATAGTCACGGCCGATAATACTGGAATGCTTCAGACAGAAGCAAGAAAGGAGCGAGATGTGAGGCTGAATTGGAATACTCGTGCCCTTCCGCAAGGGGCGATTGTCCTGACCACACTGGATACGCATACTGCCGGAGAGCCATTGCGCATCCTGATTGATGGACTGCCTGAGTTACCAGGCGAGACGCTGTTAGCGAAACGCGCCTATTTTGCCAGGACTTACGATCATCTTCGCCGTATGTTGATGTGGGAGCCCCGTGGGCATCATGAGATGTATGGGTGCGTGCTCACTCCTCCTTCGACCGCTGAAGCGGATCTGGGAGTCTTTTTCCTGCACAATGAGGGCTATAGTACCATGTGTGGTCATGGCGTGATCGGGTTGGTCACGGCTCTGCTGGAAACTGGTGCACTGGAACCGAAGGGGCCTCAGACACCAGTGACGTTGGAAACTCCTGCGGGGCTGGTCTATGCGACAGCTCATCTTACAGCAGATGGGCTTGTTGAGCGGGTCTCGTTCTTAAATGTCCCCTCATTCCTCTATGCGCGTGATCTGACAATTGAGCTTCCCGAAATCGGGGAGATAACGCTTGATGTAGCCTTTGGTGGGGCTTTCTATGCTATTTTGCCTGCCGAACGCGTCGGTTTGCGTGTTGTGCCTGATATGGTAACGCAATTGGCGGCAGCCGGAGAGGCGATCAAGAAAGCGGTGAATACACGTTTGAAGATCACGCATCCCACCGAAGAGGCGTTAAGCTTTCTCTATGGTACCATCTTTACTGATAGCCCTGAGGACCCCACACACCATAGTCGCAATGTTTGCATATTTGCTAACGCTGAGGTTGATCGTTCACCAACCGGGACCGGTGTGTCAGCTCGTCTGGCAGCGCTGGATGCTCGGAGAGAAATCACGGATGGTGAGCGCATTACCATTGAAAGTATTCTTGGGGCTCAGAGCACCTTTCAGGGGCGTGTCGCTGAGAGAACGACGTTTGGTACATATCAGGCTGTTGTACCTGAGGTCTCTGGAAGTGCTTTTGTCACAGGGCGACATGAGTTTCGGCTTGATCCACGCGATACCCTGGGACGTGGCTTTCTGTTCTGAGGGCAAAAAGAAGAGACCTCATAGTGTTGAGGTCTCTTTGGACTAGATCTTCTGTACCTGCAAAAAATCCACCTTCACGTTTTTTTTCCCGATGAGGGTGGGTAGACTCACTGTAACCTGGTGGTTTCGTTCATCTACGCGGATAACTGTGCCCTGGTGAAAGGAGAGCGGCCCATAGGTTACACGAACCCGGTCACCTGGCTTGAGATTGGTCATTTTCCGAAGCATCTGTGTACATCACCCTCTCTATTGTATAAAGCGTCAAAACAGGGCTCTTTGAGAGGTAATACGATCTACAACAGATTCGGGTTGTGCCCTCAGATATTCTGTGCGAAAGAACCAAGCACTTTGCAGAAGATTGAGTGTTCCGCCAGGAAGGTCAGCGCTCTGCGTACAGCGGGGTCCTCACGATGTCCGGCAATATCCAGGAAGAAGACATATTCCCAGGGACGCTGACGTGTGGGGCGTGACTCAAGTTTGAGCAGGTTAATTTTCTCTTCCGCGAGGCCGCCGAGGCACTGATAGAGCGAACCGGGCTGGTGAGCGGTAATCATCAAGAGCATGGTTTTTGCTGCTGTGGTGGGGCGTGGGGCCGGTTCCCGTCCAAGCGCGATAAAGCGGGTGTAGTTATCTTTAATGGTCTGAATGTTACTTGCCAGAATCTCCAGCCCATAGAGTTCGGCGGCGCTGGCGCTGGCGACGGCTGCAACCCCTTCAAGTTTCTCCTCGCTCACCATCTTGGCGCTTCCAGCTGTATCATAGGTGGCGACAATCTCAACGTCCAGAGATCGCAAAAAGGCATCGGATTGTGCCAGTGCTTGCGGATGAGAGATCACTCGTTTGATATCACTGATTTTCTGTCCTGGAAGGGCTAACAGGCAATGATGCACCGGGTGACTGATTTCACCGATGACAAAGAGATCATGCTGTCGAAGCAGATCATAGGTATCATTAATGCTTCCTGCCTGCGAATTCTCAACCGGAACAAGGCCATAATCGACATCGCCGGTTGCTACTGCGCGAAAGACCTCAGCAAAACTGCGGTAAGGGGTGGGCTCTACCGGGCGATTCTGCTGCTTGCCGAAATAAATCTGAGTGGCTTCATAGCCAAAGGCGCCGCGCTCTCCCTGGAATGCAACGCGTAGCGGTTTGACGTTGTGCTGTTCCTGCTTCTCTTCTTGTTGCCCCGATGCTTTCTCTGTTACTTGTGCCATGCCTGAAAAACTCCTTCTAAAAGCAAGCAAGCCCCATAGAGGGGCTTGTGCTTACTGCTCTTTTTCTATATTGAAAGAAATTGAGAGCGGAGCGGATTAACCGACTTTGTAATGCTCTTTGTGGTAATACTTCATCCCAACGCCCAGCACCTTTACCGGCTGAAGGTCAGCAAGCATGATGCGCTCACCACAGGAGGCGCAAACACGGTTGGTCAGGTGGTTGAGCTGCTCTCTATTCGCCAGTGAGGCACGAGCTGTTTTTGAAAGTTCACCCTTCTTTGGCATGGTGTCTATTCCCCTTTCGCCTTAGCATTGTCTCTACTAACATTGTCTCTCTTAAAGAGAACAACCAAACTATAACAAATCTTCCCGGAGCGCTGCAAGCTCCCATTTCTTCTCTCGTGGCCTGCATGATGGCCTTTGTGAGCAGGGCAGGAGAAATTTGTTATTTCGTGAGAACGTGTCTGTCAGATTCGTTCAACAGTATATCATAGAGACACTGTACAGACAATCTCTGACCATGTTTCCCATACTGAAACCTCTTTTTCCCAAAACGGGCCAGAAGGTCTTTGGCTTCAGGTGCGGCGAGTGTCAAGGAACTACGTGATCTGTTTTGTTATGCGACACTTTCTGAAAAGTGTCTCTTTGTGCTACTTGATGATATGCTCTATGAAGCGGTTCACAGGACCCTGCTGGAAGGGGAGAAGAACGCGTGTCAGATGCAGAGAAACCCCGATGGCGGAAAACGCTACCGGGGTTTCTGGCTATCAGGCGGGATTGAAAGTACCCGAATGTGGCTCTCATCCGGGGTATGCTGTGAGAGCCTTACATCACGCCAATTCCTTTGAGAAACATCTGAATGGCAGTAATCAGGATTACCGGTAAGAAGATGTAGCGCAGCGTCTTGCTGCTGAGCTTCATCAACAGGCGCGAACCGATGAATGCGCCCGCGAGAATACCCAGTGCGACCGGAGCAGCAACCAGCGGCAGAATGTCGCCACGCGCGAAGTAAATGGCTGCGCTGGCCGCTGCTGTGACGCCGATCATAAAGTTACTGGTGGTGGTTGAAACCTTCATCGGCAGACGCATCACCAGATCCATCGCGGTGACCTTGAATACGCCGCTACCGATACCGAGCAGGCCGGAGAGCGTTCCGGCAATGTACATAATCAGCAGTCCAATCGGTGTACGTGTCACCTGATAGGAGATCTCCCGTTTCAGATAGCGGTCGGGATAGGAAGATGAGAGCTTCAACCAGTTGGCCCAGCGGTCATTTTTGACCCCCTGTGGCACTTCTTCGCCAATCTTGAAGATCATCGGAATAGCGGTGATAATCAGAATGATCGCGAAGAGGATCGAGAGAATACCAGGTGCCAGTAGCGTCGCAAGGAAAGCGCCACTGATTGCGCCAATGGTTGTGCCAAGCTCAAGGAACATCCCGATACGCATATTGGTGACACGATCCCGGACATAGGCAGCAGCGGCTCCACTGGAAGTGGCGATTACCGAGATAATGCTGGCGCCGATGGCGTATTGAATCGGAAGCTTAAAGATCAGGGTGAGCATCGGCACGATCAGAATGCCGCCTCCCAGACCAAGCAGGGAGCCAAGCACCCCGGCAAGAATCGCTCCGAGAAAAATAAAGGCCGAGAAGCTTAGCGAGAAATTATGTGTCAGTGCTGTTGTTGGCGCGGAACTCGAACTTCCCTCTGCATTGCCTGTCAACATGCTGAAGAGCAGAATTGCCAGGACAATACATGTGATGATGACATACTGAAGGTCATGTTCCAGCGCAAAGATGATGATAGAGGCTGTCACACGAATAACCGGTGTCAGGATCAGGATAAAGAGTCCCAGGGCAATGATTGATTGCGACTGAAGAGAGAGAAGCCCGGTTAGTAGTTGCCCGAAGCTTGATGGAAAGTCAAGTAAATTGCCCCCGGCAAGACCACCTGTCCCTAGAAACAGCCCTAAGCCAAGTATGATAATCGCTGCACTGAGAAGGACCCCACCCTGCAATATCCATCCAATAATATCGTTCGCCAGCAGTCGCTTATTTTCGATGGGCGATGCGGTATCCTTTCCTGTGATTGCATCCTGCGGTGGTGTTTGTGTTGTTTTCATCTGTCTATCCTCTGGCATTGTTGCAGTAGCATACTTTCATAATATTTATTTATGATTAGAATTCGGTGAACATGGGACTTTGGCTACTGCTTTCTCTTAATGAAGACACGTTTTTGGCTCTTTCTTTGTTCTATCAATAAGTGTATTTCATTTTTTCAATAAAATCCAATAGTTATTTAGCATAGAATTCATAACCAGAAGGAATAAATAATCAAATTTGTTCGTTGTTCGTCGGAGGAGTATACTGAGCTGAAAGAGAAGAGAGATATGCTCGCAAGGTTTGAAGAAGAAGTGGAATATACAAGGAGAGGGGCATAAATGAGCATAGACTCGACGTTATACTAAGTGGTTTGAAACAGAAGTTATAAGCAATCTTGTTTCTTCTTAGAAAGGTTGATCTCTTTCTATGGCTATTTTTCAACAGAAAAGAAGTGTTCGTCGTTCACTGAAAAAGCTTGCTCTGGGAGGACTTGTGGGAGGAAGTGTCGGGATTGTAGGCAGCATATTCGCTGTATCGATGTATATAGTTGATACTCTCATCCGTCCAAAGCGCCTGACCAGCTTTTATGAACTCTATACATTTACTCCGTTTGAGCTTGATCTTCCCGCTGAGGAGATTACATTTCCCCCTGTTGAGGGAGATCATCAGGTGACTGGCTGGTATATCCCCTATCCCGGGGCAACGACTACCATTATTGTCTGTCCGGGCTATCGAGGACGCCGTGCTGATGTGCTTGGAACCAGTGCCCATCTCTGGAAAGCCGGGCATAATGTGCTTGCCTTTGAATATTATGGTCATGGTTCGGTGGTGGGCAGTCCGGTGACGCTTGGGTATCGTGAGCTCAACGATTTTCTTGGAGCGATAGAATACGCGAAGCAGCGTGCTCCACAGACGCGACTGGGGGCGATTGGCTATTCGATGGGAGCTGCAATTGCGCTGATGGCGGCTGCACGCCGACCGGAAGTCGAAGCGGTAATCGCTGACAGTCCTTTTGCCACGCACAAGAGCGCGGTCGAGTATGCTGTGCGGCGAACCTTGCATATCCCGTTTGTGGTCTTTGATCGCATCACTGATACCCTGTTATGGTGGCGTGCCGGGTATCATTTCAATCAGGTTGAGCCAATTCGGGAGATTGGAAAGATCGCGCCGCGACCGGTGCTGCTCATTCATGGATTGAAAGATTCGATTGTGGATCCTGAGGATGCGCCGAAGCTGTATGAAGCCGCGGGCGATCCTAAAGAGCTCTGGCTGGTGCCCGATGCCGAACATTGTGGCGTCTATTTTGTCGATCGTGAGGCATATGTGGAGAAGATGCTGAACTTCTTTGACCTGCATCTCCGAAAATCGCGCCCCCCCATTCAGTTACAGGGGCGAAAAGAGGCATCTTCAGCGGAACAGGGCGGGACGCGACCGTTCGGTGTAGGTCAAGAAGTATAGTTGAGCGTAATAATCATTCCGTCTTTCCCGGTGCGGGTGTTTGGAAATACACTGCGTGCCAGTTTTTCGGCCTGGGACGTATTCTGCACTTTCGGACTGAAGTGGGTCAGAACAAGCTGACGGGCGTGTGCGGCTTTCGCCAGGCCCGCGGCTTCGTTCGCGACCATGTGTGCATTCGCCTTTGCGAGTGGAAGATCCTCGATCGTATCGTACATACTTTCGCAGATCAGCAGATCAACATCGTGTGCAAACTGGCTGAGCGACTCTGCCGGGCGTGAATCGGTAATAATCGCGAACGAGATACCACGACGTGGTGCTCCTAAAACCTGCTCTGGTCGAAATGTCTGTCCTTCATATTCGATGACCTCGCCCTGCTGAAGCGGCTTCCAGTATTGAACAGGGAGCCCCAGACTTTTCGCTTTCTCGACTTCAAAAACCGGCTTCCGTTCAAGCTCGACACGATAGGCCAGGCAGGGAACGCCGTGGACCGCGTCAATGCATGATGCTTTGAGACCGCCAGGGAGCTCAAAATGCTGCTCACCTCTTAATTCATGGATGTGGATTGGAAAGGGAAGCTCGGGGGCAAGCCTCCGTAAGCCATCAATGATATAGGTTGTTCCTGTTGGTCCATAAATATCGAGAGGATCTGTTTTCCCTGCATGAGCAAGCATAAAGAGGATGCCGGGGAGGCCTGCCACGTGATCGGCGTGCATATGTGAAAAACAGATAGCTCCTAACTGGCGAAATCCCCAACCAAGCGATTTCCAGGGAATCTGTGTCCCTTCACCACAATCAAACAGAGTCAGTGTGGAGCCGAAGCGGACAAGCGTACTTGAGAGCCAGCGCCCGGGTAATGGCATCATCCCGCAGGTGCCGAGTAAACAGATATCAAGCATACGAGGTGGCGTCTTTCTTCACTTGGATCTACATTCAATTCTCTGACCTCAAACTGACTATATAGTATAGCAGATTCTGTCCAGGCCAGAGCTCATGAATGCTATGATATGATAAGGGGCAAGGAGTATAAGAGAATGTTACAGGTAATTGACCGTTATCACCCACAGAGACGACGTCAGCTTCAGGAAGCCGTTGACGCCGGCAGATTTGAGACATGTGACGAACTGGAATTGTTAGGAGAGGAACAGCTTTTGCCTCTGGCGCGACAGAGTCTCTTCCTGTTGATTGCGGGAGGGGTGGCACTGGCCGTCTTGAACATGCTGACGTATTTCTGGCACTACGGGCAGTGGTTTCCTTCGCTCTCATGGGGCTCTGTTTTCCTCTGGGTTGTTGTCAGTATTAGTAGCTATATTATCATTCTACCTGTTCATGAGGCCATTCATGCACTGGCTATCCTGTTCTGGGGAGGACGCCCGCATTTCGGGCTGAAATTGCCGCTGGCGCTGTTCTGTGGGGCACGTGCACAACTGTTTCGGCGTGACCAGTATCGCATGATTGCCCTTGCTCCGCTGGTGGTGTTGACCGTGGCTGGCCTGCTTGTGCTCTTCTGGCAGCCAGGACTTGCGGGCTATCTCTGGTTCGCACTGGCCGGGAATATCTCGGGAGCCGCAGGGGATATTCTGGTTGCGCAGAGAGTGAGGCGCTTTCCGGCGGAGACGCTCTTTGAAGATACTGAGACCGGCTATCGAGCGTTGCGGGTACACCCTGAAACGATATAGCTATCTGCATTGACGTTGGTCAGATGTTCGTGCTAGCATACTTCGGAATTGTACAGGCACGAGCCTGTATCATGGAATAGATGAAAAACAGGAAAGAAGTGGTATATGCCTGAACTACCTGAGGTTGAATATACAGCGCGTCAATTGCGCTCTGCGCTCGTCGGGGCGACGATCCGGGAAGTGCATCTCTTCTGGGAGCGCACGATTGGCTACCCGGATGTCCCGACTTTTCTTGCAGAGATTGCGGGAAGAACAATTGAGGGGATTCGTCGCAGAGGAAAGTATCTGATTCTCGATTTAAGCGGCAATCTGTTTTTGAGTATCCATAGACGTATGACCGGAAATCTGCTACTCTTGCCCGCTGGCTGGACGTTGGATACCAGCTTGCGCGAGCGAGACCCCGCTGTATGGAACACCAAAGGGCCAACTTTTAGGCTTGATTCAGCCAGCGGACTCTCATATAGTCATGAGTTGAACTACTGCCGGGCCTGCCTGGTGTTTGAGGATGGACGCTGTTTACTCTATACTGATTTGCGTAAATTTGGCCGTTTTGAGCTCTGGGAGCGTGAACGCGAGGCCGAGGCCTTTGCTCAGCTTGGTCCGGAGCCCCTGAATGGAGAGTTCACGGTGGAGGGATTTGCCTCAGCGCTGGCAAAGCGCAAAGGGCCAATCAAGCAGGTGTTGCTTGATCAGCTTGTGGTGGCAGGGGTCGGCAACATTTATGCCGATGAAGCGCTGTTTTATGCCGGAATCCACCCTTTGCGCAGTGCTGCCTCGCTGAATACGGATGAAGTGAAGGCATTGCATACCGGTATTGTGACGGTACTGACACAGAGCATCGAGCATGGTGGTACTTCATTCAGCGATTACCGTGACCTGTGGGGCGAAGCAGGAGACAACTACAACCACGTACAGGTGTACAAGCAGGACGGAAAGCCCTGCTCGCGTTGCGGTTCGCTTATTGAACGCATTATCGTTGCTCAGCGCAGCACGCATTACTGTCCGAGCTGCCAGAAACCTACTGGGGTGTAAAGAACGCCGAACATGTGACTTTCTGATTGCCTGCGGTAAAGGTGATATCAACCGTCGCAGGGGTTAAACGGGGCTGACGACCACCAAGTGCAATGACAAACGAAACATAACCACCCTCATCACTTGTCTGAGGGTCTCCCAGTGGCTCACTCCAGCCATCAAAATTGACCGTCCCGGTGGCTGTTAGCCCTTTCACTCCCTTGTTGTCTTTTGTAATGCGTGCATAAATAGTGACATTTCCATAGGCGGGCGGGCCATAGTTGGAAGCCCATGCTCCACAACGATATGGAGGTACGGTCGGGACTGGTGAAAGCTGCGACTGAAAAGAAGGGTCAATAGTAGCAGTCGCTCGCGGTTTTGCTGGACTGGCAGCAGAAGGTCCTGAACATCCCACAATCAGGAGCAGGACCGTACACAGAAGAATGAGTTTTAGGCTGAATTGGTAGAGATGTTTCATATTTCTTAGCTTAAAGAATACTCACCTGATTTATATTTATCACTGTACACAACTGTTGATGTGTATAAGTATACCATGACCGCGCCCGGGAGGAAGAGAAAAGGGGAATGAAGTCACGAGATCAGCTCCTCCGTCCCTGCCCGACCTCAAAAAGAGATACCGTTCCTTGCGTATGTCGCTGTTTTCCTCCTGGTATCTCAGGCAAAACAATGGAACACCAGTTAACACTAACAGCAAAGCTCCTCTCTGTCAACTTCTGAGGCAAATATACTACCCTTTTTGAACTCTGGCTTTTCGGTACTAGAATTGCCGTTTTTATCTTTTATGGACAGGAATGTGCTACCGTTGGCTTGCTGATTGTGTTAGACTATGTTACACTGTGACTGTTGCAAGATGCTCTGTTGAGCAATGTTTGTGTAATGGTCTATGTACGATTGTAGGACTCTTCAACGAATTCGCGGAGAAACAATCGTAAGCCAGTTGTGTGCCAGGAGTCGAAAAGGGCTCTACAGGCAAGCCGAAAATGGTGATTGGTTCCGCAGGGGTGCTGTGGCGAATGTGTGGAATGTGGAGGTAGGCATAGAATATGCCTGGCTGCTACAATAGTTCGTATGTGTAGTTGATCCTTGAGAAGTCAGGAGAAAGGGCAGTGCCTGTTGAAATGGTGAAGCCCCGCTGACGAAGTATCACCTGCTGAATCTAGCCATTTGAGGTGGAATGAGTGAATCGGGATACTGAACATCAACTGGAACTTTTGGGCCAAATGCTCGGGTCAAATGCTCCCGGGCAAGAGGCAACATTGAGGCATGGTAACGTAGTACAGCGGGATGCACAGGACCCTGTACAAGGTGAAGGAACATCTATTGTGGAAATTCGCCCTGATACCACTCGTGAGCTTCGCAAAGGAGCTCCAGAGGTTATCTTTGCTGAGACAAAGACCGGTGAGCAAACGATTCGTATGGCTCAAACGTTGCTTGCCGGGACAGGGCGGGCGATTATCAGTCGAGTACCTGCTGAAACCATGACGGCTCTTCAAGCAACGTTTGCGGAATATGAGACGCAGGTGCGAGAGGCGGCCCATGCAATGGTCATTTATCAACCCGGCTATGTCAGGAAGCGCAGCGGTGGGCATGTGGGCGTGATCAGTGCGGGAACCTCAGATGTTCCTGTGGCTGATGAAGCGGCGCTTCTGGCGGAAGAGATGGGCTGTCAGGTGACTCGCATCTATGATGTTGGTGTTGCGGGTTTGCATCGCTTGATCGAGCCTCTCCAGAAGCTACTGGCCGATGGTGTGGATGTGCTTATTGTTGCCGCGGGTATGGATGGAGCGTTGCCATCGGTTGTTGCTGGTCTGGTGCCGGTTCCTGTTATTGGCTTACCTACCTCCGTTGGGTATGGCATTGGAGGTGGGGGGGTAGCTGCTCTCCTGTCAATGCTACAGACATGTGCTCCTGGTCTGTCGGTTGTCAATATTGACAATGGAGTGGGAGCAGGGATCACGGCTGGTTTAATCGCTAATCGGGTTGCGCAGGCGCGAAAACAGCATTAATCGTTCTGGGTTGTCGTCTGGGTCCTTTAGATGTCTCACCATGTTGTGGCGGGTCGCTGGCGAATCGCAATTGTTGGGAAAGAAGTAAAGAGAGGCGGGACTATCTATGGCGAACAACAAACGTGGACCTGAACCCGGATCGCAGAAGGCCAAACATGGCGGACAGGCAGTGCGGGCAAAGTATGGCGCTGAGTTCTATTCGCGCATCGGAAAAAAAGGCGGCGAGACGGTTAAGGAGAAACGCGGCCCACAATTCTATGCTGAGATTGGAAAGAAAGGCGGTGAGTCAACCAAACGACAGCAGGGATCAGAATTCTACTCGCGAATTGGCCGAAAAGGTGGTGAGAAAGGTCGTTCTCCAAGCAAGGAAGCTGTGAAACAGGTTGAGATAGAGTCATAACGTGCTTCCCGAAGAGCTCACATGCTTTTCATCCTCTTTACCGGGGTGAAACGGTATGCAAACGAAGAGACCCGCTAGCAATGCGATAAGAGGCAGGTTGGCTACCGGGTCTCTTTTTGCTTATTCATAGCGCTTCAGGAAGGGAGGAACATCAATAATGTCGTCCTCTCCGGCTCCCTGCTGCTTCACAGTACGGCCGATACGTGGGTCCTGAAAGTTGCGCTGTGGTCGTGGTGCATATGGGGTCCGCTGTGGCGTCTGTGGCGGCCGCTGATTGGGCCATCGTTGTGGGGGCGCTGGCGGACTCGGGTTGGTCTGCATGGGTCGGGCCGGGCGTGTCTGGTCTAGCTTGATCGCCTCAATTCTGGCTGTCGGTACTTCTTCCATACCGGCGGCAATCAGTGTCACGCGAATAGTATCATGCAGCGTTGGATCGACGACAGCGCCAAAAGTGATATCAGCAGCATCGTCAATGGCAACGCCGATGCGCTCGGCAACCTCGTTAATCTCAAAGAGCGTCATGTCTTCGCCGCCGCTGATATTAAAGAGGACACGCTTTGCCCCTCGGATCGTCACGTTCAGGAAGCCGCCTGCTATTGCCTCTTCGGCTGCCAGTTGAGCACGGTTGCGTCCGACCCCCTGTCCAATGCTCATCAGTGCGGTACCCGCGTTATGTAGGACATTGCGCACATCAGCGAAATCAACATTGACCATGCCCGGAACGTTAATCACCTCTGCGATACCCTGAACGCCCTGACGTAAGACATCGTCGGCGACTTTGAATGCGTCGTTCAAACTAAAATCGCGTGCGACTGTGGTGAGCAGGCGATCATTGGGGACCGTAATCAGCGCGTCGACTTCGGAACTGAGTTCTGATAACCCCTGTTCAGCAGCGCGACGGCGTCGCGTTCCCTCAAAGGTGAAGGGCAGGGTGACAATACCGATGGTTAGTGCTCCGAGCTTTTTGGCGAGAGATGCAATAACCGGAGCCGCGCCTGTGCCTGTTCCGCCGCCCATACCTGCCGCAATAAATACCATGTCGGCCTTGCCCAGTGCAGCGCGAATCTCAGGCGTGCTTTCGGTCGCGGCACGCATGCCCACTGCCGCAATGCCTCCCGCTCCCAGCCCTTTGGTGTGATGCTCTCCCAGACAGATACGGGTGGGAGCCTGAGAAAGACCAAGCACCTGGGCATCCGTGTTCATCGCGACGTAGCGAACGCCACGCACATTTGTATTAATCATGCGATTGACGGCATTCATGCCGCCGCCTCCAACTCCAACCACAACAATATCTACGTTATGGGGCGACTGTACTTCCTGATTGTTGGACCCCGGGCTTTCCTCTGTATCTCGTATCTCCCAGTCTGCCCGAACGCGCTCTCCCTGCCGTTGCATAGTTTCATCCTCCACCTCGTGTCGGAGTACGGCCCACTGGTCCTCTGGCTCCTCATATACGTCTGGCTGAGCGTAAGCATTCTCCGCCCACTGCTTCGGGACGATATTTCGTCTCTGCGAGTTGTGGTGTATTGGCTGCATGCACTCCCCCATTTCCTCTCATCGGAACTACGGCACGGGACCCTCGCCTTGAGGCATAGTGAGCAAGTGCCGACATTTTCTGAGCGTTTTCACAGAGGCCGGTCAGGTTCTCAGCCTGCTCTCCTCAGGCTTCTACCACTTTGGTGGATACCCTGACTGATAAAAAGCATTCCATTCGCATTGTAACAAGAGTGTCAAGTCATGCGATTACGTGCCAATGTGGGTTGCTTGCCTCTATATAAAATAACGTATGAAATGGTCGAAAGTGATATAGAGATTCCTTAGATGCTTTCTTTTTTACTGCAATTTGCCCCTGAATTGCTCAAAAAAAAGAAACTCTGGCGGGAAGTGCTCTCTCCTCCATTCTGCCAGAGTTCTCTTTCTGCTTCCTTCTATTTATACTGCTCGTGCAACATTCTTTCTTCGTAGCTTGCCATCGCATGGGTGATCATGCGAAGCACATTCCCGATATCCATTGGCTTCTTGAGCTGATAAATGCCCCTCTGCTCAAGATCTCGCACCGGCAGGGTTGCGCTCATCATAATGGTGGGTATGCTCCGCATTTCTTCACGCTCTTGCAAGCGATCGTAAAGCTCCAGCCCATTAATACCCGGCAGTCGGTAATCAAGGAGTAAAAGACATGGGTGGATCTTAGGAGCCTCTTCTAGTGCGGTCAGGCCATTATCGATCAGCCTGGTATTATAGATCGTCTCGTCTTCGATAAGCTGCTGTAAGAACTGCCCTATATCGGCGTCGTCCTCGACGATTAAAATGGTGGTATTCCGTGGCCCCTGTGCTGCTGGCGGAATAACTTCCCCTGGCATGTTACACTCCTTTAATTGTGCATCAATAGTACCGTTGGTTCACGTTCTTTAAAACGTACAGGAGAGGAGATCGGTGACGTTTTCTCCGGGCTTCTTTGACTGAATGGAGAAAGCTTGCTGACGGCACCGTGCTCTCTTTTCCTCTATCGGCAACTGGATAGTATCCCGATAGCTGCCAATGATCTCCCCTTCATTGGTGAATGACCATACTGTATCACATGAATTCCTATCTGCTCTATTATGCTCATGCCGGCAATAGCAAGGCTAGCAGATAGGGATGGTTGCTGTAATTGTTCCTGCTGAACGGAAAGGCTGTCAACTGCATAGGATTTTTGATCAGACACAGGCTCTCACGCAAGAAAACAATTGACAATATAGCTCGGATATGGTAACGTAAGAGACGAAGTGTCCGACCGCCTGTGTACGGCAAGGATCGCTTCTGTTGTTCCCGATTTTTGCGCCTGTAGCTCAACGGATAGAGCACTTGACTTCGGATCAAGCGGTTGGGGGTTCGAATCCCTCCAGGCGCGTCACTGAGAAGGTGGCTCATAGAGCCACCTCTTTTTTTTGGGAGTTGTGCAAAAATCTGGCAGGTCAAACAGTATTCGAACACGATCAAACGGTCTATAGGCTTGAAATCAAGTGGTTTCCCACCTCCGAAATCCAGTGTTTTGCCTTGCACAGAACTCCCGTCCTTTCTTTTTAGAAGAACTGATCCTTCATTACCATAGAGAGTGTAGAATAACCTCTTGATTAAAAAGGGCACTGCCACCAATTCCAGTGTCGCCTGAGAAGGAATAATGGACCCACTTTTTACGCCATTTTCACAGCGAAAACGGGGAGAAAGAGACAGAGTTCCGATTATGGGGATATATCAGTACTTGAAAAAGAGGTCCCTGCCACCGAAGCTGGTGTGTCGGCGACAGGGAATTGCAGGCAAAAAGAAAAGACCTCGGGTATTTACCCGAGGTCTTGAA
Organism: Thermosporothrix sp. COM3; assembly: GCF_059696735.1. Classification (NCBI taxonomy): domain Bacteria; kingdom Bacillati; phylum Chloroflexota; class Ktedonobacteria; order Ktedonobacterales; family Thermosporotrichaceae; genus Thermosporothrix; species Thermosporothrix sp. COM3. Next base: position 6,553,134 of record NZ_AP019376.1, read on the forward strand.
GTGCCGAAGGTGGGATTCGAACCCACACACCCTTGCGAGTACAACGCCCTGAACGTTGCGTGTCTACCAGTTTCACCACTTCGGCGTCTGTCTTTTGTGTTCCTTTGAACACGGTGTATAATACAGGATCTTCTCAGCTTTGTCAATAGGTTTCCTGGCACATTTTCAGATCCCTCAAGATAATTGCTCGGTTGGAAAGACTTTTCAGCCCGATGCTATAATTAATCCATCTTTATTGCTTCGCATGAAGCCTCTATTCTCGAAAGAAGGGATATCTGATGTATGTTGGAGCAGAACTCCCCTGTACGAGCGGCAATTGATGTCGGTAGCAATACTATTCATATTGTTGTGGCTGCATGTACTCCGAATGACCTACAGATCCTGGTTGATGAAGATGAGGTAGTGCGAATAGGCGAGAGCGTCAATACCTCAGGAAGCATTTCTGTGCAGAAGCAAAAGGCGGCGATCGCGGTGTTGCAGCGCTATAAGGCGTTGGCTGAGCAGCATGGTGCAGTGCAGATTCTGGTGGTTGCGACGGAAGCCATTCGTAAGGCTCGAAACAGCCTGGCTTTTTGCGAGGCTGTTTCCCGTGAAACCGGGCTGACCGTTCAGCTTATCGGAGGAGAGACCGAGGCGCTTTTGACCTTCTATGGTGCCACCTATGAGGCTGTACGCTCTAACACGGTTCCCGAACTGATCGGCGTGATGGATCTTGGCGGTGGAAGTACAGAACTGGTCACTGCGCATCATATGCGGATAAACTGGCGGGTATCAGTTCCCCTCGGGTCGGGCTGGCTGCATGATCGCTATCTATTGGCTGATCCTCCGTCGCAAGAGCAGATGGAGGTCGCTCAGGCGTTTTTGCAGACCTACTTTGAGGGAATGCAGATCCCTTATCGTCCTGAAACATTGATTGCCACCGGCGGCAGTGCCAGAACGCTCCTCTGGCTCGTACAGGAGGCTTTCCCTGTGCCTGAACGTGGCGCGTCCCTTTCGCTGGCTGATCTACGTCAGTGCGAGGACTTGCTTCAGGAGTGGCCGGCGGCAACTATCACAGAACGCTATGGTATTCCAGAGGTGCGGGCACGGCTCCTACCTGCGGGAGCCCTGATCATTTATGCACTGATGGAGCAGCTCGGCCTTTCAACGATTCAGGTGAGCTCACATGGTATTCGTGAGGGAACCCTGCTGGTTTATGAGCGCTATGGAACGCGCTGGCTTGAACTGCTTGAGCAGGAAGAGGAACTCCTGAACGCTGAGCAGCAGGGCGAGGCTGAACGGATGCTTTCTGAATCCTTTGGCGAAACGGGTCGCCGCCTTCTGCGAGAGTGGGCCTTGAAGGTGGAAGCGTGGCGGGAAAAAGTTGAGGCAAACGAGGATAGCGAAGCGGTCCATAAGATGCGTGTGGCGACGCGGCGCTTGCGGGCAGTGATGGGTGCCTATCATGATGTCAGCCGACCCCGGAAGTGGAAGAAGGCTTTGCGGCGTGTGAAAGAGCTTGCCCGTATGCTCGGGAATGCCAGAGATAGTGATGTGATCAGTAAGCATATCGCGCAATATCAGGTGGAGGCATCGCCTGCGCAGGAGGCAGGAATTCACTGGCTGAAGGGGCGGCTTGAGCACTATCGCCAGACCTATCAACAGCTACTGGTTGATTACTTGCAAGATTTTGATACGCGCAAACTCTATACGCTCCTTCAGGCCAGCATTCCCGAGCCTGCGAAAGCCCCACAGGCCAGTCTCGAACGTCTGACTGCCTCAACAGAACAGTGCGTCCGCTCAGTGGTTCAGGAACACCTTGAGAAAATGTATCGCTGGAGTGCGTATGTAGAAACAGAGAATGGGCCGGTCCATGAGTTGCATAAAATGCGGATTGCCGCTAAACGACTACGCTATAGTCTTGAGCTTTTTCAGGATGTTTTGCCGCCTCTCTGTCGGAAGCTGGCGAAAGAAGTGGAGCAGATACAGAGTGAACTGGGCCAGCTTCATGATAGTGATGTATTGATTGCTTTGATACAACTCTGCCTGGCCGTACAGGCACATGAAGAGGGACTGGCGCGTCTGGATCCGGAACTACTCGCCTATCTGACGGAGGCAAGGACCGATCTTTCTCCGCTTGAAGCGCAAGGGTTGCGTGAATTACTTGCTCGTGTTGAAGGGCGGCGTAAAGAACAATACCGTGTGTTTCGACAGCATTGGAAAAAGCTGCAAGAGCGAGATTTTAGAGGTGAAATTCTGGCGGTCTTGTGTGCATAATGAGGGAGAGATACATGTTACTCTTTATCAATCTATCCGTTCTAAACAAGCGGCCAATACTGGTGATGTATGAGCCCCAGACAGAGCAGCCGGTGTTTAAGCCGGAAAGATAGGGAGGATTCTTATGACGAAGCCGAGTTCGGTAGAGGAATTACAATGGTGGCAAGAGGCCCAACCGACAGCAGAGGAACTATGGATGAGTGGAGGATTGCTTGTGGAAGATTGGCCGCATGCTCGGCATGTGAAACGCCTCTCCCTGGAACTTTTTGATGCAACACAATCGCTTCATAAGCTTGATGACCATGCACGACGTTTATTAGATCGAGCGGCCTTCTTGCATAATACGGGGATGATCGTAGAGCAGCGTCAACATCATAAGCACTCATTTCGTCTGATCAGCAATACCAGGTTACCTGATTTTACCGATGAGGAACGTCACGAGATTGCCTGTATTGCACGCTATCATCGGCGGGCCCTCCCAAGCGAGGACCATGAGGAGTACGCTGTGTTAGGTCCTCAGGCGCGAAAGCGTGTATCCGCTCTCTCTGCTATTCTTCGCGTTGCTGATGCACTGGACTTCAATCATGATGGCCGGGTCCTGTCGCTGATGGCTGATCCTGAGGGGTGCAACTCGAAGGTCTGGACTATCCAGCTCAAGGCTCGTCCATTGGCAGATCTGGATGAAGAGTTGCAGCATGCATACGAAAAGGCCGATTTGTTTGAGAAAGTATTTCGGCGCAAGCTTCGTCTGACCGTTCAAGAAGCGTAAACTCTCTACGAGGGGCAGATATGCTGCCCGCTCGTCTCTTGTTATTGCTGATACAGGATAATCGTGGCTCCGCAGGCATGGGCGGAGTGAATCCAGAGCAGTGGACGCGGTTTAGCCTGATAGGTATAAGGGACGTGGTGCGAGTCAAGATAATGCCGTGCCTCTGTCAGGTCAGCGACTTCCAGGGTCATATAGCAAATGCTTTCGCCGAGGCGTTGAAGATAACCGGCCAGCGCTCCTGGCATTGGAAGATGTGCGGGGGCATCTTCTGGTTCCAGGGTTGTTGATAGAGGCGCTATCAGGAAAATACGTTGCCTGCTCTCGCTGAAGGAGAAAGAGACGTAATTGGCATCTACCCCGAATTCCTGTCCGGAAAATGGTTCCGATGGATTAAGGCCGAAAATGCGTTGGTATCGGGCGGTTGCCTCTTCAAGGTCTTGCACCACAACTGCCACGCTATATACTCTGGTTGCGCCGAGAGGATGTGCCGGGGGCGTTTGCCAGCCAGCCAGACGGAACCGTCGCTCTTCTCCAGTGCTATCATGCTGAATCAGGAATGGATAGCGCTGTACCAGATCTGAGCGTTCAATATCAGTACGCATCCAGCCGCGATACTTGCCATCCGAGCTTTTCAGCTCTCCTGCATATGGGCCGATGACCGAGATTCCTCGCTGTTGGATGGCCTCACTGTCGCTATGAATTCGATTTGAGGCAATGACATAATTGAAGTAGCCGTTTCCTTTCGCCATCCGCTCAAGCATGCTTTGCTGAGCTTCTTCGGGCTTGCGCACTGTGATCAGTTCCAGATAGGTATCACCAATGACAATGATCCGGTTCGCGGTTCCTCCTGTGGGATGTTCGCCTCCTCCACTTACGGCCAGCCCAAGTGAGTCGTTAAAGATGCTTGTCGCTCGCTCCAGATCATCTACGCCGATAATGATATGATCCAATCCTGTTAACATGTAGAAGCTCCTCTTTGAAAAGGAATAGGGAGAACAAAAAGAAAAAGCGCCAACTGACATTTATTTTAATAAACTCTGTCAATTGGCGCGTTTTTCGTTGGACTCAAGCCTTAGCCACGTGAGCGAGCAAGCTCACGATCGCTCACATGTGAGCGTTTGCCCGAAGGCTCCTCATTTCCTTTTCTGCGTAGCCATTTCAGACCCAGTTCGCCCTTTTCCCAGACGACCAGCAGCATACTGGCGTTAAAGATGGAGGAGTAGGTACCGCAGAAGATACCAATCAGCAGACACAGCGTGAAGGTATGCACGCTGCCGCTTCCTCCGAAGAGCGTGAGGGACAGCATCGTAAAGAGCACTGTCAGCGAGGTGTTCAGCGAGCGAGCCATTGTCTGTACAAGGCTGGCGTCAACCACCTGCTCGAAGGTCTCTGTTGTGCTGATGCGCATGTTTTCACGGATACGGTCAAACACCACAATCGTATCATGGACCGAGAAACCGATAACCGTGAGCAGCGCTGTGATAAAGAGCGAGTCAATCTGGATACCGAAGAAGTGACCCAGAATAGAGAAGATGCCAATCACGATCAGGACGTCATGCAGCATGGCGATGATCGCACATGCGCCATAGCGCCACGGACGCGGGATCTTCCGGAAGGCAAACCAGATGTAGAGCAGGATCATGGCCGAGGCGGCTGCGACTGCGTAGACCGCATACCAGCGGGTCTGTTCCGCCACAGAAGCGCCAATGTGGCTACTGCTCTGAAGCTGAGTATAGATGCCATGTTTCAGGAACTCGTTCTGAATGCTTCCGACCGGGCCTTTGCCTTCAAAGCTCGTGCTGGTCATCAGGCTGATGGTCTGGCCCTTCTGACCGGGGTCACCGGTGGTGATGTTCACGATATTGACGGGAATGGTGCCCTCTTCCGGCTTCGATGTCGCGGTCGGCTGAGCTGTGGCCGTTGCGCTTGGCGTGCTTGTCGCCTGAGCGGTCGCGGTCGGCTGGGCGCTGGCTTCGTTATTGGTTACCTCAGAGGACTTGGGCAGGGTGCCCAGAACCTGCTTTAGTTCGTCTGTCGACGGAATCGGGTTCAAACCGTTGACGGCAACCACACTGAAGCTCTTGCCGTTGGTATCGGTATAGGTATCGATACCAAGCTGAATCTGGGACTTTGGATATTTCTTTTGCAGGGTATTGGTGATGTAATCGGTGACGTTCTTGCTGACCTGCGTATTGAGCTGAATCCAGACCTTTTTACTTGGCTGGAGCGCCTCGTTCGTTGAGAAGACAACCTGTAAGTCGTGCAGATTCAGCGGTTTCAGCATGTCGCGAACATCTTCGGTGTTAGCGATCGTCTTCTGCGGTACAAGCTCAACACTGGAACCGCCTTTGAAGTCGATACCGACGTTGAGACCCCAGGCGAACAGCGAGATGATGCCCGGGATAATCACCAGCAGGGAGACACCCAGGAACCAGTAACGATGCTTCGCCAGATGGAAGATGTGCGCGTTTTCATCTGTGTGTGTCTCTTTGGTGCGGGTGGTACCGGTCGTGCCAAAGGGCAGACCGAAGAGCGCCGGATGGTTGATCACGCCAGTCGGGACCAGCAGATTCAGGAAGGTGCGGGTAACCACGATAGCGGTGAACATACTGATCACAACACCCAGGAACAGGGTAGTTGCAAAGCCGACAATGATGGTCGCACCAAAGGTCGTACCAAAGATATAGAGTACTGCACAGGTGATGGTGGTCGAGATATTCGAGTCACGGATTGAAGGCCATGCGCGGGACCAACCATGGTCGATCGCCTGTGCCAGCAACCTCCCTTCTCGTAGCTCCTCTTTGACGCGCTCAAATATCAGCACGTTTGCGTCAACGGCCATACCGATTGAGAGGACAAAGCCAGCAATCCCGGCCAGTGACATCGTAACGCCGATCATCTTAAAGATCGCGAAGGTCAAAAGAGAGTAGAGAATCAAGGCAATGTCTGCCAGCAGACCCGGGAGACGGTAGTAAATGAGCATGAAGAGGATAATGATCGCCAGACCAATCGCACCGGCATAGATGCTTTTTATGATCGAGTCGTGACCGAGCGTCGGGCCGATGGTATCCATACTGGCAATCTTAAAGGAAATTGGCAGTGCACCAATCTTCAGCATCTGGACAAGCTGCTGTGCCTCTTGTAGCGTAAAATTACCGCTGATCTCACCTTTGCCCGGAAGCTGATCTTGAATCACGGCAGAAGAAATGACTTTTCTATCCAGGGTGATTGTCATATAGCTGCCACGATTATTTGCGGTGAACTTGCTTAGCCGATCGACCGCACTGCCCTTCATCGCGAACTGGATCACGTACTGACCGGTTTGCGGGTTCTGGCCGACGGTAAGGTCCGGGGAGTTAAGGTCATCGCCTTTGAAAAGTGGTTCGGTTGAATTATTGTTATACTGCTTGAACTGTTCCGGATCAAACATGGTATCGTTCTGTAGCGGCGTCGGGCCGGTGTTCCAGAACTCCAACTTACCGGTTTTCAGCAGCGTTTCGATCTCTTCTTGCTGGTTACCGGTGTTGTAGCCCGGAAGCTCTACCACGATACTCTGCTGTCCATCGAGCGACTTCTGCGTACGCACAACCGGTTCGTTGACCCCGAGGCCTTTGTTGACGCGCTGCTCAATCAGGGTACGAGCGGTGTTCATGTTCTCGTCAGAAGGTTGTTTCGTCTCGTTGGGTATCAGAAGAGCGCGTACGCCGCCTTGCAGGTCCAGACCAAGCGTGACCTGAAACGGGTTGTTTATACCATATAGGGGCTTCCCGCCTTGCTGGCTGGCGTTGGGCCAGAAGACGACGAATGATGCGCCCATGGCTAATAAGATAATGAGAATGAGGAGTGTGAGTGTTGATCCTCGGCGCATATGTACTGTTTCCTCTCACTCAAAGAGTCTGGTTGATTTGAAGGGTGTACAATCTGACTGCCCGTCTTCCCTGAGCGCAACAAAAAACGTCCCTTGATGCGGCTTCTGGAGCCAAATTGTGTCGCCTTTCTATGACACTGATTCTGCTATGATACATACCGCTTGCGTTAGTTTTAAGGACGCGGATGCGCGTATATATGAATTACAGTGCAGTATAGCATAGTTGATTGTCATTGCCTATACCACTATCCGGCATGTGTTATCTCTTTTTGCACTATTCCTATCCTGAAAAGGGGTGATGCGGTCGATATATTCTCAGGTATTTTCTCCGAGAGAAGTGCAGGCACCTTCGGCTTCAATGCGATCAAATACACCACATGAATCGTATACTATGCGAACCAGTACTCTTTAACAGGTCGGCAGTTTGCCTATCTAATACAACGGTTTTCTTTCCCGTTTCGTTTGCCTGTTCAGTACCAATGGTTCGGAGAAGAGATGGCATGCTTGCTCTCAGGCTGTCCGCTCTCCTTGCTGTTCCCGCACATCGCTGCGGCTATTCTCTGGTTAACGATATATCGTGTTATAATCAGAAAGAGGAATCTGATTGCTGTTTATTAAAGGAGCGAAGGACCTTTATGGATTCAACCGTACAAAGTGTAGAACAGTCCCAAATAACAACACAGCAGGTTGTGATGGATGTTCGCAATATTACGAAAAGCCTCCCCTTTGGAAGAGAACGTATAGAGATTTTGAAAGGTATTCGTTTTCAGATTGCCCGAGGCGAATTTGTCGCTATTGTGGGCCCTTCTGGCTCAGGAAAAAGTACCCTTCTGGGCATTATTGCCGGCCTGGATAATCCGACTGGCGGTCAGGTGTTGATTGATGGGGTGGATATCGCTCGGATGAATGAAGGACAACTGGCAACGGTCCGGAATCAGAAGATTGGTATGGTGTTTCAGGCATACAATTTGATCCCTACTCTCACAGCGCAGGAAAACGTCGAGGTTCCGCTCTACGTCGGAAAACATAAAGGCTCTCCCTCCGCTCGGGCCCGGGAATTGCTGGAACTGGTCGGGCTCTCTCACAGACTCTCGCATCGTCCCAGTCAGCTCTCAGGAGGAGAACAGCAGCGCGTGGCGATTGCACGGGCTTTGGCAACCGATCCCGCCATTGTGATTGCCGACGAGCCGACTGGCAACCTGGATGCACGCAACGGCGAAAATATTCTCAATTTGATTGCGAATTTGCGCGAGCAGACCGGGAAAACGTTTGTTATTGCGACGCATGATCCAAATGTAGCGGCGCATGCGGATAGAGCTATTCGCATTGTTGATGGACAGATTGCCGAGCTTGATGCCTCTGGCGGGAGAATTACACAGTGAAGGCTTCGATGTACTTCAACTATACGACGCGCTCTCTGGCCAGGGGTGGCCAGCGCACGTTGCTGGCGATTTTCTGTGTCGCCGTCGGCGTCATGGCGATTGTGGCGTTGCAGCTTGTCGGCTTTATGATTGATAACGCGTTTACGAGCAATGTGCGCGATGCCAACGGGGGCGATGTTCGAGTTGTTTCGCGAAATCAGCCATTCCAGAAAGAGGATCTCGACGAGGTTGAGCGTCTGAAGAAGGATGGGGTGATTGTCTCATATACACCTGTGCTGAACGCGCAGGGATCGACCGGGGCGGCCAGTTCTTCATTGCGTGAGACATTTACTGTGCGCGTTGTTGATCCGGCGGTGTATCCTCTGGTAACACCTCCGACCTTTACCGAGCCGCAGAATGGCAAGATTGCCGACCTGCTGAAAGAGAAGCAGATCATTGTCTCCACGCCATTCGTCGAGCAATATAAGAAGAAGATCGGTGATACGTTTGATTTGCGAATTGGCTCACAGCGTGCCGGTGAGGCGCGAGTAATAAAAGTCAAGGTCGCTGGGATTGTGACGGATAGTGGAGTGCTGGCGCAGGCTGGAAGCGTGGTTCTGCTCTCGGCCAACGACTACAAGGCAGCGCTGTCAAACAAAGAGATCACCTACGATACCATCAATATTGCTACAGCCAGTAAAGAGAAGGCCAACGAGGCTGCCAAGCAGTTGCGTAGCGCGTTGCCTGTGGCGACAGTGCAGACGGTGGATGATGCCGTTGCAAGCCAGAAAGAGACGCTTGACAATATCCGCAAGTTTCTAGAGATTTCTGGCCTGCTTGCTCTGTTGATTGGTGGCGTCGGTATTGTGAATACCATGCAGGTCTTGCTCTCGCGGCGCAAGATGGAAATTGCCATGCTGAAGACAACCGGATATCGGCGCTTTGACCTCTACCTGCTCTTTGGACTGGAAACCGGTTTGCTCGGCTTGATCGGCGGTATCATCGGCGCGGGAGCCTCGATCGCGGTAAGTTATGTGGTGCGTGGCCTTGTCGAGCACACGTTTCAACTGAATATTCCGTTTGTGATCGATCCAGTGATTGTGTCCGGCGGGGTGGCAATCGGCCTGGTCACTGCTCTGATCTTTGGTTTGTTGCCCATCGTTCAGGCTGCTAATATCAGACCGCTGAATGTTATTCGTGAGCTCCCAGAGGGGCAGGGAGCTGGTAGCCGCCTGCTGACAGTCGGGCTGGTATTATTGCTGTCGGTGCTTTTCTGTGTGCTGGCAATTATCATTCTGCAGAATGATATCCTGCTTGGTGTGGTGTCTGTCTATGGCACCTTTGTGTTGTTACTGATCTTGAGTCTCTTCTTCAGCCTGCTGGCGCTACTGATCAGCAAGCTGCCCGTCCCCGAGCGGCTGACTTTGCCCTATACCCTGCTGGTGGTTCTGGGAATTGCCTGCTCGGCTGGCATTGCGCTACTGTTGCCGCCCTTTGGTCTGTTACTCCTGTTTGTCTCGCTATTGGGACTTGTGGTCGTTTTCTTGCCGCGTACCTGGAAGGCGAATATCATGATGGCGCTGCGGAATCTCGGACGGCAGCGCGTGCGTACGACTACAACGATGCTGGCGCTCTTTGTGGGTATCTTCACCATCGGCCTGATTCTGGTGCTCGGGCAGAACCTCCGGCAACAGGTCAACGATGTGCTTGCGAAGGCGCTGAGCTTCAATGTGATCTCGATTACCAGTGGCGATGATACAAAGAAGCTTCAGGATACACTGCCTTCGCTGCCCGGCCTCACGCTCTCGCAGCAGCATACCCTGGCTTCAACGATGCCTTTGGCGGTGAATAAGAAACCGATCAGGGAGCTGTTGCCCTCAGGTGAGAAGGATCGACCCTCTACCTCGTCGCTTGGCCGAAGTGGCACGCTCTACTATCTGAGTGGCATTGAGGGGTACGATGTGGGCAACAATCAGATCCCCGTGATGGGAAAAGAGACCACCATTACAGCGGGGCGTAATCTGGGGCCGCAAGATGCCGGAACTGATAACGTGCTGGTTTCCTGGCAGCTTGCCAGCCTTGATCCGCTGCATCTCAAAGTAGGGGATACGATCACGCTCGGCGGGAATGACCGTAAGAGCATGAAAACGGTGACCGTCGTCGGGATCTACTCGCAGACAGGCTTTGGCACCAACTTCTACCCCATCATAGGAACCCGAGACACCGTCAAGGCGCTCTCGCCGGGTGGCGTCGAGCAGTCGATCTTCTTTCTGAAGATTAACCCTGAGAAGCTGAACGTGGCGGTTGATAAGGTTGGGAAAGTGGTGCCCAATGCCCTGGTGATGAACCTTGCCAATCTTGGCGACTTCATAAACCAGATGTTGAATAATATCCTGCTGACTTTGACCACCATCGCCTCTCTCTCGCTAATTGCCGGGGTGATTATCATCGCGAATGCTGTTGCGCTGGCGATGCTTGAGCGGCGGCGCGAGCTTGGTATTCTGAAAGCGGTGGGCTATACCAGTAGCTCGATTCTCGGTGAGGTGATGCTAGAAAATGGTGTGATCGGTGGGGCCGGTGCGCTTGTCGCGATGTTGTTGGTGACGCTCTCAACATCGTTGCTAGGCTCGCTGGTGTTTCAATCGAGCTTTGGTGTCAGTAGCGTTATCGCGCTGGGCCTGATCCTCGGTTCCGCGCTGCTTGCAATGCTGACGGCGGCGCTGGTAGCCTGGGGGGCAGTCCGGGTGCGCCCGCTGGAAGTGCTTCGATACGAGTAGGATACGGAGGGGGGAAGCGATTGGTTTCCCCTCTTGTTCTTTTTAGAGAGTGCATATGGGAAAACGAGGAAAAAACAGGTACGTCTTGCGAGTTAGCCGGGATGGTAATGAGCGCTTCCCTGAAGGTGGAGTGTTGGAAGCTGGTGCCTGGATGCCATGCAGAAAAACGTTCAGGGTATCTCGTTCATGCATTCGCCAAAGAGGTGCAGTGCTTCTCGACATCGCATAGAGAAGCTTTCACCTCCGACCGTGGCGGCTACAATGGTGTTGAGCTGATCCTGCTCTTTTTCAGCATGGACAAGCAGATCAAGATGGGCCAGTCGCTCAACCAGATGCTCGGCAGTGGAGATACCTGTACCAAGCTGTCGAGCAACGTGGCCAACGGTGCAGGGTCTCACTCAACAGAGAGAAAGAGTGCCCGGATCTGTGATAGTGAGAGGTTACCTGTCAGATCAGGTCGCGTTCCCGGCTGAGAAGGTGTCGTATGTAGCTGTATTGCCGCCATGCGCTCCGCTCAAGCCTTTTTATGCGATTCGTGCATACTATCTTCTTCGCTTTCCTGCTTTAGGAGAGCATACTGTAGATGATTGATGCCGTCAAATCATTCGCTTCTCATCTGTTCCGGCTGGCTATAATGGAAGCAGAATTAACGGTATTTCCATCTCGTCAGGGGTTAATCCTCCATGATGGCCTTGAAAATGCATCTCAAATTTTCCCTCTTCATACCACCAGACAGTCTCATATTTGTAGGGCAGGATGACAACGTTGCCTAACCGTTCGAGCAATTGGGGTGAGGGTGGTTGTGTGCCGAAAAAGCCCTGTTCCAGCAGTTCACTGGTGGCATAGACCTCCGCTTTGTCCGAAAGGTGCTCTTGTAAAGTGGCGATGACCTCATCAACTGCTTTTTCTTGAATATAGAGGAACATATCCCGCGGAGAACCCGCGGGGACAATCAGGTTTCCCTGACGATTGGTCTTGATATAGCGTGTCAGGGAGGGTAGTTGCAGATTCAAATAGAAGGTTTTCTGTGGATCGACCGGTACATGGCCATGATCGGCAGTGATGATCAGCAGCGTATTGCCTCCCTTACCCTGAAGGGAACGGTAGAACTGGTCCATCGTGTTCAAAAAATAGTCGATGGTGTTTTCTGTCATCCGGGAATAGGGACCATGGTTGTGGCTGATGGTATCGATCCGGTCAAAGTAGAGAAAATAATAGGTCGGTCCTGTGAACGGTTGTCGTAATTGCTCACTCAGCAGGTCAAGCGCATTGGTAAAGGTATCGTAGGGGTGGACATTGGCCCCCTGAAAAACGATGTCAGAATAGGTTGATGGCGTATATGCCTGATATTGAAAGACATGCGATGTTACCCCGTGTGTCTGCAATCTCTGGTAGAACGTTTGCTGAGGGAAGAAGTCGGCAGGAGGAATAGAGGACCGTTTCAGGGTATCGCGCTCGATCTTATCTCGGGCATAGGAAAAAAGCAGCGGCGAGATAATCTCGTCTACTAGCGGTTCGTAATAGTTCCATTCATAGATACCACTTTGTCCGACGTTCAAGCCGGTATGAATACAGGTGACATGGGCGGAAGTTGTTGACGGAAACTGAGACGTGATCTTCGAGATAGTCCCCTCTCTTTGTGCCAGTTGCAGGAATGGGTATTTATCCTGATTCCGGGTATAGTGGTTCCAGCCAAACGCATCAATATAGAAGAAAACCACTCTATCGTAACGCGTTGGTAGATCTGCAAATGCTTCTGCTGGGATATCGGGCTGTGCGGGTGTACCTGTAAGCAGGTGTGTAATTGTCGAGGGGAGGTTGGCGAAGCAGTACGAATCGTAACACGGCCGGACAAAACGTTGTGAGAACTTTGCCCGGTTGACTGTCTTCAGAGAAGCCACGTTTAACATCTTAGTCGTGCTCCCTCTATAGGGCAGAGATTAAGCATGCATTCTGCCTTTTCTTGAAATGTACTCTGTCTTTGAATCATAACACGAATAATGAGCAATGATACTGATAGAAGCTCAGCTATATATGCGAATACTGGGTACGTTTTGTATGGGTGCATTATAACATCATCAAGTTGCTTGTGTACTTCATCTAGGTATTTTTTCTGAACGTAGCTCTTCATGTGCCAGAGAGAGTATCCTTTTTTCTCCTGTATGCATCCTGATATTCCTTGATCTATCGCTCTGATATGTACATTTTGCCCATAGCGCTCGGCTATTTGTTCACAAAGGTTGAGGTTTTTCTGGCAGGATGTGAGATTCTCCTTTTTTCCGTGGCTGCTCGGCCTGGCAGTTCGTCGCTAGTACATGGGACCTGCAAGATTCGCTTGCCTGCGCGGCTATGACGGGCGAGCGGTCTTCTAGATGAGATATCTGGTTTGTTTGCTTATTGGGAATGGAAATGAATTAAAGGGGCGAAGAAGTGAAGGCGTATAAGGCTGAACTGGCGGTATTTGGTGCCAGTCTGTTGTGGGGCCTGAATTATTGTACGGTCAAAATTGTCTTGAATTATGTGCCACCGATGATCGCAGGAACGCTGCGTTTTCTGCTGGCTGGTCTGTTTATTCTCTTTATTCTGAAACGTGTAGAAGGAACTATCAAGCTTTCGCGGACGCTGCTACTACGGGTTCTACTCGCGGGGATCGTGGGGTTTGGGCTACAGCAGGTCTTCTTTCTCTACGGTTCTGCGCTGGTTGACGCCACGATGGGAGCGCTGATCACTGCTTTTACTACAGCGGTGATGACTATTGTTGCCTCGCTACTGATGCGTGAAAAGCTGACCGGTATTATGCTCGGAGGGATTCTGATTGCCTGTGCGGGCATGGTGATGGTGGTGTTGGGTAAGGGGGCAATGGTAGCGCTGACAGCCGGGAGCGGGCTCGGCATCCTGCTGCTGTTTATTGCTGGCATCCTTAATGGCCTGTTGCCGATGTTGAATAAGCGCACGCTTGAGCGCTATTCGGCGCTGCGCGTGACGACCTGGACGATCTTTGCGGGAGCGTTTTCACTGTTCCCGTTGGGGGCTGCTGATGTGCAGAACGTACACTGGACAGGGCTTCCCTGGGGAGTCTGGGGCTCCCTTTTCTTTACTGCTGTGGGGGCAACAGTGCTGACAAATCTGCTCTGGAATTATGGGTTAACAAAAGTAGGAGTGGTGCGGCTCACAATTTATAGTTACCTTCCCTCCATTTTCGGGGTGCTGCTGGCAGCGCTCCTGCTGCGAGAGACGCTCTCATCGCTTCAATGGCTTGGTGCGGTGCTGACATTGGGCGGAGTGCTGCTTTCTCAGTTGAAGCATCTCGATCTCAAGAAACTTCTGTTGAAGAAGATCTGGGAACGGAAGGAGCCTGTGAGACAGAGGGCAGTCAATGATGTCGCGATCTGAAATAGACAATACTTTGTACAAAAGAACCGGGGTGGAAAAACCGCCCCGGCCTTTGCGTTTGCTTACTCGCCTTTTTTGTGATGACTCTCTTTGTGATGCTTCAGAACGGTGCGTGCTGCCACCTCTTCCGCACGATCTCCATAGCGCCCGCTCTTTTCGGCTGACTCTTTAATGTGTTCGTACTCGCGCTGTTCCTTTGGGCCTACGCCCTTTACATGCTCTTTTGGCTGTTTCTTCTCTTTTGCCATAAGTGCTTTTCACCCCTTCCATGTGCTATTCAGTGATCGGCGTGTGATGTCGGGTATGATAACGACGACGATAGAAACCATACGTTATCAGATGCCAGAGGCCGACAAACAGAATCGCGCCGATTAACGCCCGAAAGACGGGGATATTCTGGATATAGTAATCTCCGATCCCGCCGATAACGATAACCTTTGTCAACAGCCACATACCAACTAACGCGGCCACAATGGCGCCAATAATACCGAAGGGCACACGCCAGCCTACAATATACTCAGCAATCAGCCCGAGAACGGCGGCTACTACCAGATAGATGATAAGATCAAGCCCTATAGTCCACACGTTGCCACCCACTTTGATGGTGACATCACTGGCAAAAACCATAAACGAAGTCATAATGTCAACCCTCCATTTGGTCATCTATATTCCTGTACTTATAAATGCCATTGTTATGCTTACCTGTATTACGGTTTGCGTCTGCTTATCAGTTTCAAGCCGGTGAATTTCCAGTTTTCTTGTTGCGAATATGGGGAAGAAGGATAGCATAATCTGCTTTTCAGCGTTATACTTTGTACGGATAACACAAGCCTTCGGGCTACCATACTTTTGAAGATGATGAAGGATATTCCATGACCGACGATATGAAACATGGTTTGATTGCAAGGCAGGGGTTAACGCTGGAAGAGGTTGACGAGATCGCAGCTCTGGCTGAACTCTGTAATCAGCATGAAGGGCTGAACATGCGGTTGAACCTGCAAGTCTTGCGCCGCAGACCTGTTGATGAGATAAATGATTTTCTCTATTATGAACATGGTAGTCTGATAGGCTATCTAGCGCTCTTCTGTTTTAACAATGTTGAGGCGGAGATCAGTGGCATGGTGCATCCCGAATTTCGGAGGCGGGGCATCTTTACCCGTTTATCTCAGGAGGCCGAGGCCGAATGTCAGCGGCGCGGCGTCTCTCAGATGCTCTTTATTGTTGAGCGTGCCTCTCAAGCCGGACAACAATTCGTCCAGAAGATCGGAGCCGAGCTACATCACTCCGAGTATAAAATGGATCTGGCAACGCCTGTATTGATATCGGCTGAGTCAAGCGAGCTTTCTATCAGAGCCGCCCGTGACGAAGATGGGCCGATTTTGAATAAGCTGACTCAGGAGGGATTTGAAGTCCCATATGAAGTTAACTGGTACGGCGAAGGGAAAGCAGACCCTTCTCGCCCGGTCTATGTTGCGGAGCGGGGGCAGACCATTGTTGGCAAGATTGATATCAACTTGCAGGATACATCGGCGATGATTTATGGCTTTGTTGTCGCCCGGGAATATCGCGGGAAGGGCTACGGACGGTATATTCTTTCCCGGGTAGTCCAGCACCTCTGGAACAGTGGATATCGTGCGATTGCACTGGAAGTGATCCCGGAGAATAGCCGGGCTTTGAATCTCTATCGCTCATGTGGTTTCCGCGAGACAGCTCACTATGACTATTATGGGAAAGCAGTGAAGGGAAGATAACAGCATGAACGGGCGACTCATATGCAAAGGATGCGGGCAGCCGGTGCAGGCTCGTGTGCTCTGGGCACTTGGTGCGCCCTGGCATCCAGAACACTTTCTCTGTGCCGCGTGTGGTCGCCCGATTACTGAGGCTTCTTTTAATGAGTATCAGGATGCTCCCTATCATACAGAATGCTATATGCAGACGGTGCTACCGCGCTGTGCATACTGTGGCAAGCCGCTGGTCGGGGAATATGTAGTTGATCCGCGTGGGCGGAAGCTCTGTAGAGAAGATGCGGAACAATGTACTCCCTGTCAGTTCTGTGGTAGCCTGATCTCTCCTGAGGAGCAGGAGCGAGGAACTGGCTTGTACCGTTGCTCTGCCTGCCGGGCAACGGCGATCGAGACCGCCGAAGATGCAAAGCCCTTTTACCGGCAAGTGGTTCAGTGGATCGGTCAGGAAGGGCTGCGGTACTACAATTTGCCGCTGAGTCTGGAACTCTGTAGTCGGGAGAAACTGGCTTCCTATATGGCTCACCGGGTAACCGCAAAGGGAGGGCGTGAGGCCGACTCACTGGGAGTGACACGCAGTACCACATATACACAGAATGGACAGGTTATCCGCCGCACGATTGATGGCGTGGCGATACTGGAAGGACTCCCCGCGGCGGTCTTTCAAGGGGTAGTTGCGCATGAACTCGGTCATGTCTGGTTGGCTGTACACGCGATCGCGACGCCTTCACCCCGGGAAGAAGAGGGATTTTGTGAATTGCTGGCCTATCGCTTGTATCATCATCAGGCTACGGCTGAGGCTCGTCTACAGATAGTGCGCATGGAGCGGAATCCCGACCCTATCTATGGTGAAGGGTTTCGTCAGGTTCGGGCGTTGAGTGAGCGCCTGGGGTTCCAGCAGTTGCTTACAGCATTGCTGCAAGCACGGCGCTGGCCCGGGGGGCATCCATAGCAAGCGAGTTGGCCTGCTATGGATATGCGCTTTTATTATGCCACGTCGTCGCGGCGGGTGGTGGTGAGATATGGCATAGAGGCGATGCCCAGATGTTGGGCCGGAGCCTCAGGGCTTTGCAACGCGACGGTTGCGGGCAACTTGGCCTGAAGAGCCGGGATGGGGTCCGCCTTACAAACATTGGCGGGTTGGTTATCGGTCAGGGTACAGATAGCGGCGGTCAGATAGTTGGCTGAACCGATAATGCCCTTCGCCACGTCTGAATGAGGGTCAGAAAGATGTTGTGCAATTTCTTTCTGGTTCAGTGTGCCAAGCACCGTTGAGCTATAATTTGAGCCGGACAGAAAGTAGCGGTTGCCAATGCTGGTCAAAGGATAGCCGGGCGCATCAACATATGGTGGCGCATTATAGGTATCCAGCAGTTTCTGCTGTTCCGGTGTTGCCTTTTCCAGCGGGGGCCGGGAGATGGCGTTATTTCCCACTTCCTCAAGCGAGACAAAGTCAATGTACTGGCTGCTGTACTTATGCTGATAGAATGACAGGGTTGCGTACTTGCCTTCATCCGAGACGATGTCATGGAGCTGGGTAAAGGTGCCAAACCGGCTTAAAGCAACCACTGTTGCCCAGCGTTGGGCGGCACAGATCGGGCAAAATTCGGCACTGTAGAAAAAGAACTCTGGCTTGCCGTTCGGGCCTTTGAGCAAGGGGGGATTATCTCGCGGCGTGAAGAATCCCATTGAGACCCCACCATCGCCAATCTCCTTAAACATCTCCGGGCTGACATGTGAGATCTTGTCAAGCACTTCTGGCTCTGTTGGCGTGCTGGCGCTTCCGCTTGCATTGCGGGAGATGGCAACAAAAATACCGACGACAGCGACAACAACAACTAGAATGCCTATAATTGTGATCAATGCCCAGGGAGGCCGTTTCTGCGCACGACGGCGGTTCTTTCCCTGCTGGACCGGGCGTCTGGGTTGTTGTTGCACTGGTCCTTTGGTGGGTTGATTCGCTTTCTTTGTTTTTGCCATATGCTTTTTGCCTTTCGTTGGTCGGTCAATCTGTAGCACCTATCATAGCATGCTGTCAGGTGAATCGAAAAGAGTATATAAGAGAATGGAAGAAACGGCAAGGAAGACAGTGCGTATTTGAAGCAATACCCCGTTCTTGAAGAAATTGAACCGCTTATTGCAAGACAGGCCCCCAGGATGTGACCCGTTCCGGTATCAGCATAATCACCGGCTGCTCTTCCAGTGCCATTGTGCGGTACTGAATGTAGCGCATGCGCAGCAGACGAAGCGCGTGGGGATGTACCTCTTCATTGGGTGTTATCAGTTGGGCTTGACCCCGGATCATCAGATACCCGAGATGGGCCCAGTTTTCCTCATAGTGGTCAAGCAGAAAGGCTACGGTCGGGTGCGCCAGAATATTGCGAACGCGCTGCAAGTGGATAGGTGAGACCCGTTTCGGTTTCTCATCCAGTGGAGTATAAATATAGTGCCCATCAAATGCATAACAGACAGGAACAAGATGCGGGTTCCCTTCCGGGGTGACGGTTGCCAGACGGGCCACGCGCTGTTTATAAAGAAAGCGGAGCTCCGCTTCTCTGAACTGGACTTTCTGGTTCATGTGTCTCTCACTTCTCGCTGAAAAACAGGATAGGAGCGTCTGCAAAAGCGCTCTTTTTTAGTATAGCGTACAGAATTATAGTGAGAGAAGCAGGGGCGCACAAGGGCAAAAAAAGATCCGGCCTTTCCCTGAAAAGCCGGATCGTCGCACGCTATGGCTTTAGAGGAGTCCCTTGCTCTGAAGGAACTCGCGAGCTACTGTGCGGATAGCCTGACTCTTTGACATGCCTTCTTTCGACTTGGCATCAACCTTTGTTTGCAGGTCAATGCTGGCTTCGGTGGTGAGGTGCTGAGCCATCGGGTTCAGGATCGAGGGGATATCAGAGTACTTTTTCAGGATATCCTCGCGAACGACCGGACCCGGATTAAAGGCCGGGAAGCCATTCTTGTCGTCTTTCAGGAAGATCATGCCACTCTTCTGCACGGTCGCATCGGTACCATAGCAGACCGTTACCTGAGACTTGTTGCTCTCAACAGACTGGAAACCGATCGCGTAGTCAACCGTCTTCAGCTCTTTAAAGTCTTTGGTGGACAGCGTCTTATAGGTTTTTGCCAGACTATCAATAAACTCGATGCTATCCGATGGCGCGGTCAGAATCAGATCCTTTGTTTTTCCGGCCAGATCCGAAAGTGTACTGATGCCGAGTTTCGCAGCGGTGTCTTTCCCCATGCAGAGTGCATAGCCATCGTTCAGCGGTGCAGCCTCAAGCCAATCGAGCTTGTACTGATCCTTGAAGCCCTTCTTTACTGTCTCATAATCCTTTTTGGGATCATAGCTGGATGGAATATTGAGTTTGTTCAATCCAGTGGCGGTAAATTCCGGGTAGATATCGATCTTGTTGCTGGTGATCGCCTCGAAGATGATCGCGCTGTTGCCTAGAGCCGGTTTCTCTTCAACCGTATAGCCTGCCTTTTGCAAGAGCTGCGTATACATTGAGGCCATCAATTGTGCCTCAACATCGAGCTTACTGGCAACGATCAACTTGCCTTTATTTCCCTCCCCTCCGCTATTCCCGTTGGCGCCACAGGCGGCAAGAATGAGCAGCGGAACCAGAAGAAATACCATCCCTGCTTTGACTTTCAGAGAACGGATTGAAAACATGTAAAACTCCTTTTTACTCTTCTGTCGTATGGGCATCAGAGAGCCTGCTGTTATTGTTCCTGAATGACGCTTTCTACCGTCCGGGAAGTGCGCAGACCGGCAGGTGTCAATGCTGTTTGCAGCCAGCCCATCAGGACCTCGATGAGCAGTGCCAGAATTGCTACAGGAATAGCCCCGGCAAGGATCTCTGTATTATTTAATTTATACAGTCCATCGACAATATAGATACCATAGCCATCGGCACCAATAAAGGCGGCCAGTGTTGCGGTCGCAACAATTTGAATGGCTGCGGTGCGGACGCCCGCAGCAAGAACTGGCATGACCAGCGGCGCTTGAATACGACTGATGATCTGCAAAGTTGTCATGCCCATTCCCTTTGCAGCGTCAATAATAGCGGGATCAATGCCTCTGAGTCCTGTATAGGTGTTCAAGAGAACGGGGGGGATGCCCAGAATAATCAGGGCAATCGCGGCGGGCAAAAAGCCCAGACCCAGATAGGGAAGAACCGCGATCAGGAAGGCAATCACCGGGATGGCACGCATCAGGCCGCTGAGGTTAATGGCGATAAAGCCGAGAAATGCATTTCGCGAAACGGCTATTCCGAGCACAACGCCCAGGGCAACCGAGATCAAGATAGAGAAGCCGCAGAGTTGCAAGTATGCTATCGTCTGGTGCCAGAAACGATTCTCCGGTGCCAGAATAAACTGAAGAATATCCATCGTTTCCCTCCTTTTTCTAGGCTACCGAGAAGCCACCGCGCCCTCGATTCAATAGCGCTTGAATGCCCAGTAGAATCAGATCGGAAACGATTGCGAACAGGCTGAGAAGGATCGCCCCTGCAATAACCGCTTCAGTATCGTGACTGGTAATGTTTTTAAAGATCAGATCGCCAAGCCCGCCTTCTCCCACCAGAGAGGCCAGGGCCGCAATTCCGATAGTGGTCACAGTCGCAACACGCACGCCCGCGATAATGATCGGAAGCGCAAGCGGCAATGTTACCCGGAAAAGGAGCTGTCCGGCATTCATCCCCATTGCTTTTGCTGTCTCGATCAATAAGGGATCGATACTCGTGATCGCAGCAGCTGTGTTACGGATCAACACTAACTGAGTATAGAGGATCAAGGGAATAATTGCAGTTGCGAAACTTAACCCCGTGATTGTAATCAGAATGCCGAGTAAGGCGATGCCAGGAATAGTATATAACACATCTGCAAGTGTGATGACCGGCAGATAGAGCTTACGCCGACGTGCTACGATGATTCCAACCGGAATTGCTATGCATAATGAGATAAGCATGCTGACACCAACCAGAAAGGCGTGTTGCCAGAGAAGGTTGGGAATGCTGCCGGGGTCGGAGAGATCGTAGTTATATGGGTTGAGTAAGTATTTCATCTGACTCCTTTCACGTTATCCGAGGTAGGGTATAACCGTGAAGGTGGTTCTGCTTGTGCAATAAATCTGGTTACAGCGCATTCTTTTCAGCGAGATCGATGTTCTCTGCATTGTTGCGACGGGCCTGTACAAGCTCCCGATTGATGCTGTCCAATGTAACGGTCCCCAGGTGACTATGATTTTCTTTATCCTGCACCGAGAGCGCTGGCGCATTGCTTTCAAAGAGTTTAAGCATTGCTTCCAGCAGTGGTGTATCGGATGAAATCTTCTTGCCATCAGGGGTATTAGTGGCCTGTTCCGTCAACGCGGCTGAGACAGGAACATACTGCAATTGACGAAGAATGTTATCTGAGCCAACCAGTTGTCTGACAAAATCGTTTGCAGGCCGTGTGAGCAAGTCAACCGGGGTTCCAATCTGGACTAGTTGCCCTTCTGAAAGAACCGCGATCTGATCGCCCAGTTTAAAGGCCTCATCGATATCATGGGAAACGAAGAGAATAGTTTTATGAACATCGCGCTGAATGCGCTTGAGCTCATCCTGCATGCGTGCGCGGGTGATTGCGTCTAATGCGCCGAAAGGCTCATCCATCAGCAGAATGGCAGGATCGTTTGCCAGGGCGCGGGCCATACCCACACGTTGCTGTTGTCCTCCCGAAAGCTGACGTGGGTAGCGCTTGCGATATTCTGCCGGAGGAAGACCGACCAACTCAAGCAGTTCATCGACTCGATTCGCCAGTTGACGCTTATTCCAGCCGCCCGCGATCTCCGCGGTGACCTGAATGTTTTCGGCAACCGTCATATGTGGGAAGAGCCCAACCTGCTGAATGACGTAGCCGATGTGTCGTCGAAGTTGAATCGGGTCCTCGTCTATCACATTTTTCCCGTCGATAAGAATTGCGCCGGAGCTCGGTTCTATTAACCGATTCACCATACGCAATAATGTCGTTTTGCCCGAGCCCGAAGTACCGACAAGCATACAGATGCTGCCCTCTGGAACCTCGAAGGAGATTGAGTCGACAGCAGGGGCACTGGCACCGCGGTATTGCTTCGTAATCTCTCGAAAGGCAATTGTAGCCATTGAACTGTACATCCTCTCAGTTTGGTCGTTACGTAACACTATATGCCGAGATTGGACGAAATAGCAAGCGCCCTTGCTTGCATAGCGCCTTCACACACACAAAACTCTTCTATAGAAGTTATACGTTCTGCACGAAGAAACAGAGACAAAGAAGAGAGGAGCTGCCTTCTCTCCTCGCTCTGTGGTTCCTTATCCAGTAGGTGCACGATCCAGTAAGTGCCTGAGTACACGTTCGGCCTCTCGTACATTAGGGATCCCACTGAAACGGCCCCGAGTCAGGTTGCTATTGCCATTGCTCGCTGTATAGCCATATGGAGTCCTGGCAAAGATCAGGTCACCAGAACCATCCGGTCGTTCAATAAATGTTACCGGACCGATATCACGCCAGCTATATGAGTGCACCGTCAGCGTTCTCCCTCTGTTGATGATAAGCACTCGCTTGCTGGTGATGGCGTAGTGCACCGCCCTGGGAACAACTTTTATGACCGCGCCCAGAATGCCAAAAAGGATGGCTAAAAAGGCGAAGGTGACCCCCAGGGCATAGAAGGGAATAAGGGCTTCCATAGGGAGGGTGATGAGAAGAGCAAATCCCAGGGCCAGCATGAGCAAGGCGACAATCCCGAATGAGCCTGCCATGATCAAAAGGCCGGGTGTATTCGGGGAGTACTGGCTGCTATGCTGTCCGGGGCGTCCAGACCAGAGGACGGATTCTTCCTCATCGAGCAGATCCTGAAGCATAGCATAGGTCTCGTTAGACTCAGCAATCTTTTCCTGGTACTGGCGTTGCATATGCCCTTTGCCTGTTATTCGAGAATCCTTGAACACAATGAAAGAGAAATACGCTTCTGAAAGAAATACGAAGCAAGGAAGGAGAAGTTGCATAAATGATGCAGGGAGAAAAAAAACTGGCGGCCCTTGCGGACCGCCTGGCTGCTACCTGTTTCTACTTTACGATGACCGTGAGATTCATGTTCACATGGATTGGACAGTAGAGCTGGAATGTACCTGCCGTATTGAACGGGCCAATGGTCTGGGTATCATTCGCGCCCACGTTGATATTGATTTTTGGGGCGCCAGCTTCCTGTTTGGGTTTTGCAGTTCCGTTATCCCACGTCCCGTTTGAGATGATATGCGTCACAACCACATCATTCACCAGTTTGATGCTTTCGCCTTTTTTGATGGTGATAGTGGTGGGCGAGAATTGCAGATCGCTCATATGGACGGTATTTGGCTCAGTGGGTTGGTTGGGTTTGCTGCTCGCGCTGGTGTTACTGCCACAGGCAACGATCAGGAGGGAAAGCGCACTCAGGCACAGCAAAACAGCGATGAATTTTTTCTTCATAGTATCGAAATTGATCTCCATATAGTGCTAATCAACAGCAGTGCCTACCTTGCTGTTTTTGTTCAGCGTTAGAGAAGAACTCACGAACCTATTATAGCGTCTATGTCAGAAATTTCCACCCAACATATGAAACGATGGGGCAGTAATGAGCAATACCTTATCGCATCCCCATCATACTCAAAATGGTGTGAGGTGTAGCCTTTTCTGACATCCAAACAGTGTAGCGGAGCGGAAATGGTGGGGCATTTATCAAGGGAGAATGTATCAACTGGGGCCTTGCTGAACCTCCTTATGAGTGGTGGCAGGACGAAGAGCCATGAGAAAAGAAATGACTCTTCGTCTGAGGCTAGAAGACAATCCAACCGCCCATTTTTAGTTCGGTACCATCACTGATATCGGCGAAGTAGTCAAGGTCTGTGCCGTCCAGCCTGCCGAAGTACATCTTATAGTTTGTACTGTTTGGATCATGTTCCTGTATAGCGTAGAATGTCCCATCCCGCGAGAGGTTCGACCAGGTATACTGTGTGAACTCACAGAGGGTCTGGCCTCCTGTCAAATCGGTACTGAGACGCAAGAGATTTGAGCCATCGATATTGACACGCCATACGCCATTCTGATCAGGGGTGGCCGCGTCCTTGACCAGAAGCAGAAGTGTTTGTGCGGTGATGGCGCGTACCATTGTTACTGCTACAGGAACTGACGTTAGCGTGGTTGCAGCGCTCCCATCGAGATTGCGCACGGTGATACGACTTGGTCCGGCCAGCATACCGGAATTAGTATTGCATTCACTGATGAGCAGCCGTTTTGAATCAAAGGTCGGGTCAAAGCTACAGATAGACGATGCAATCCGCTTGAGGCTGCTTTCTTGTTGGTTCTCCCCCTTCCTGACATCAAGCGAGTAGAGATCAAGCGGCGCGCTCCCGCCCTTCGGGACTTTCAAGAGCAGATGGTTGTTATCCTGCCAGGTAGCTGGAATATAGCGTGTACCTGATTGGAGTGTGAGCAGAGTGTGAATACTGCCAGACCCGGGCTCAAGCAGCTTAAGCGTGCTACCTGTCATAAAGGTAATGCGCTGCTGATCGTATGTCCACTGGACGCCAAAAAGGTCTTCAGGGCCAGTAGTGCAATAGAGGGTCTGCTGTATCTGCCCATCGACTCGTAGCAGGCGAAGCTGTTTCTGGTTATCGAGTTTGAGGACAAAGAGGATCCAGAGCCCGTCCTGCGATACCTGTATCTCGTTGATATACGCGCCAGGTGTATTGAAGATGATGTCCGCCTTTACGGTATCATTGGCGTCACGGCGCTTGATGACGGCAGCACTGGGATTGCCCGGAGTCCCTTCATTTACGGCATAGATCAGCCGCTGATGTGAACCCACTGAGAGAGAAGGATAGGTCGCCGCGTTCGCCTGCCCTGAGGCCGGGCAGTTCATGGTTCCCCGGACAACTTGTGGAAGCAGGGTCGGCTGACTGGTCGGTGTGCTATTGCTTGTAGCGGTACTTTGAGCCTGCTTTGTTGACTGGATGGTTTGGGGCGTAGTTGTGAGTGGCTGTCTGGCTTGATAGATCGTAAAGGCACTGGTTGCGATGGTTGCGAGGAGCAGAACAACAGCCACAATGACCAGTATCTTGGCATTGCGTTCCAGTCGTGAGGGCTGTTGTGGCACGATGTTATAGGGAGTACTGGGCCAGGGGCCTGGATTACTGATAGGGGGAGGTGTAACCACCTGGTGCTCGGGACCCGTTTGCTGTGCAAGAACAGTCTGCTCGCTGATCTGTGTCGGTGCTGAAGCAGGCTCTTCCGTTGGTGGTGTCACGATAGCAAGGGTGTTTTCCTCATGTGGTATGGGAAGAGGACCGCCCTTTTCGTGAGGGCGGGGAGGCGATGACTGAGCCAGATTACAGGCGTGTAGCGCCTCAAGCATCTCATTGGGATGCTTGAAACGAGCTTCAGGATGCTTGGCAAGAGCACGCAGTACGACCGACTCAAGTTCTGGTGGAATAGTAGGTTGCAGGCTCCGAGGAGAAACCGGTTCGGTTTGAAGATGTTGAACCAGCATGCCCATGACATCTTGCGCCTTAAATGGTCGCTCGCCGGTCAGCATCTCATAGAGAATAATACCAACGGCATAGAGATCGGAAGCAGGGCCGGGCTTCCCTTGAATCTGTTCCGGGGCCATATAATCAGGGGTTCCTTTGAGCGCGACCGAATGGGTAACGGTAATATCGGTCGGGAGGGAGATTCCATCTGCTTCGGGCAGCAGCTTGGCAAGCCCGAAGTCCGCTAGCATCAACGTGCCGTCACCTTTAAAAAGAATATTGCCTGGCTTCATGTCGCGATGGATCAGGCCCCGATCATGGGCATATGCAAGGGCATCGAGAACCTGGCTTATCAGTGAAAGCGCGTGTTCGGGGGCCAGAGGGGCATGTTTGTGTAGATAGTCTCGCAGGGAGCCGCCTGCCATATAGGGCATGACCAGATACGCCTGATCATCGTGTTCGCCGTAATCATAGACCGGGAGAATATGTCGGTGGTCAAGTTGAGCGAGAACGCGAGCTTCCCGATTAAAGTGGCTGAGAAATACCTGTTTCTCGCTTCCTTCAGGTTGAAAGACCTTGACAGCGACGGATCGTTGCAGCCGTGTATCTGTTGCCAGATATACATGTGCACTGCCTCCTTTCCCGAGAAGCTGATGCAGGTGATAACGGTCTGATATGGTCATCCCTGCCAGGTTCTCATCTTTCATAAGAGGGTCTCCTTTGATGTGTTTGATCAAGAGTGATAATAGCAGACTGAAAAGTATTGGAATGTATTGAAACACATTTTACATTTTGAAAGACATTGAGGTATCGAACCTATTGTATCTGCAATATCGAGGATAGTCCAGTCTTACAATGTGAAGTTGATCATCTTTTGCGCTCTTAATGCTGGCTTGACATTGCCCAATGCATCGTGTATTCTGGGTGTACTTGAAATCAAGCAACAGAAGAGAACACGTCGACCAGGATCAGTAGATTGGAACACCATCAAACAGCGAGCCGGGATAGTGGAAGCCGGTTGAAAGGCTCGGATCGAACCCACCTGGGAGTGTCAGCGAGAAGTTGACCGGAGCCCTTCACCGTTATCTGGAAGGAACGGTTCACTGAGACCGTTATGAGTGGAATGATGTGGTGACTGCATCATTCAAGGAAGGTGGTACCACGGGTAGATCTCGTCCTTTGTTGAGGGCGAGTTTTTTATTTGTGTTTTTATCTGATCTTTGCTCGAAGAAAGAGGGAATTATGGACGAAAAGGAAAAGTATGTAGAAGAGCTGGTAGATCTCGAAGACGATTATTCAAAATGGTACAATCAGGTCGTCCGAAAGGCCGAGCTTGCAGACTATGCGCCTGTTCGTGGCTGTATGATTATTCGTCCCTACGGCTACGCCATCTGGGAAAACATTCAGGGGTTGTTGGACCGGCGCTTCAAAGAGACGGGCGTTGTAAATGCCTACTTCCCGTTGTTTATTCCTCGTAGCTTCCTGGAGAAAGAGGCGGAGCACGTCGAGGGCTTTGCGCCTGAGGTCGCCTGGGTGACGCGTGGCGGTGGTGAAGAGCTGGAAGAGCCGCTTGCTGTGCGCCCGACCAGCGAAACGATTATTGGTCATAGCTATGCGAAGTGGGTGCAGAGCTATCGTGACCTGCCGCTGCTGATTAACCAGTGGAATAACGTGGTGCGTTGGGAAAAACGTACCGCACTCTTCTTGCGCACCTCTGAGTTCCTCTGGCAGGAGGGCCATACCGCTCACCGCACGCTGGAAGAGGCAGAAGAGCGCACACGGATGATGCTGGAAGTCTATCGCTCCTTTGCCGAGGAAGATGCTGCTATTCCGGTGATCGCGGGCCGAAAGAGCGAGAACGAGAAGTTCGCCGGAGCGCTGCGCACCTACTCGATTGAAGCGTTGATGGGCGACGGTAAGGCGCTTCAAGCCGGTACAAGCCATAACCTGGCTCATAACTTCGCAAAAGGCTTTGACATTCAGTTCCTTGACTCAGACGGCCAGCGGAAGTATTGTGCTACGACCAGTTGGGGCATGAGCACGCGTATGATTGGCGCGTTAATTATGGTCCACGGTGACAAATCTGGTCTGATGCTGCCTCCGCGTATTGCTCCCTATCAGGCCGTGATTGTGCCTATCTGGCGGAAGGACAAGGACAAAGAGGTTGTCATGGGTGCGCTTGAGCGCCTTGAGAAGATCCTGAAAGGAAAAGTGCGCTTCAAGACCGATGTCAGCGAGAACACGCCGGGCTGGAAGTTTAACGAGTGGGAGATGCGTGGGGTTCCTGTACGTATCGAGATTGGCCCTCGCGATGTTCAGAATAACAGTGTGGTGCTTGTCCGTCGCGATAATCGTGCTAAAGAGATTGTCTCGATCGATGCACTGGAAACTCGGTTGCCTGAACTGCTGGAAGAGGTACAGCAGGCAATGTATCAGCGTGCGCTTGAGTTCCGAGAGAAAAACACCTACTATACCGAGGACTATGAGGAGTTCAAGCAAATCATCGCCGAGAAGCGTGGCTTTGTCCGTGTGAAGTGGGCCGAGGATAGCGAGGCTGAGAAAGCAATCAAGGAAGAGACAAAGGCAACGTTGCGGGTGATCCCCTTCGATCAGCCTGAGGGAGGCGTCAAGGGCAAATGTATCTACACCGGTAAGCCTGCGACCTGTGAGGCAGTCTTTGCCCGCGCATACTAAAGCGCTTCATAAAGAAAGAATGAGTCATCCCATTACAGGATGACTCATCTTTTTTGTATCTGGCTTTACTTGATTGAGAATGTGACGTTTGTGCCAGAAAGGTTCTTACCAGAGGCAAACACCAGCGTGTAGGTGTCGGAAGGCGGAACCTGGAAGATCAGGGTGCCCTTGACATTGCTCGCGCCTGCGCTGAGGTCGTTCAGGTCATCATCGTCTGAGGTATATTCGGGGGCAGCGGTTGTGTCGCCTGATTTCAGGCGGATGTAGTCGTAGCCCCAGAAGTCCGAGCTAGAAGGGTTGCTGGCTGTCAATGAGACAATGACAAACACTTTGCCTTTCTTGGCCTGAGAGCCGGGCGCGTCGTAGCGCTGGATCGCCGTGTTCAGCGTCCATTTCATCGGACCATAGTTGAAGGCCTTGTTCAGATCGGCCTGCTTGGGGAGATACTCACTGAGATCCGCGTTGCTCTTCAGCGGGAACTCCATCTGTGCCTCTTCCGCAGTCCCGAGACGCAGGACAAGGCTGTTGAGATCGACGGGCTTCTTGGTCTCAAAGTCAACCCAGTTCTCGCGCTGTTCTCCCTCCTTAGGGCCGCTGAATTCGCTCGCGTTCAGTGCTTTGATCGTGGTCTTATCAGGGAGGATCAAGCTGAATGCCGAGCTATAGGAGAAGTAAGCAGATCTCCCTCCCTCCTGCTTCTCTTTCATATGGATGCGGACAAAGTTGCTCTTCTTCTCATAAGAATACGTCTTGGTATATGTGTCATCTGGAAACTGGTCTGCCTGCTCGATAGAAGTGAAGGTAATCTGATCCGTTGCATAGCTGATCGCCAGATTGGTCAGTGTAACCGATTTTGTGGCAGTATCATTACTGTTGTCACCATTGTTGTTATTGTCCGTCGTTGTCTGTGTCTTGTTATCGGTACTCTTCTTGGGGAAGAGCTGAGTGATGCCGTACAGAGAGCCGCCACAGACAGCCAGCACAAGCACAACCACGACTGCCCCGATGATCCAGGGAAGCGAGTTTTTCTTCTTGGGCGGGATCGGTGGCATTGAATACATACCCGGTCCCGGTGGCGGTGGCGGGGCGTAGGGATCATTCGGTGTCGGAGTCCCGCCGGGATAGCCGTTATAGGAAGGTGGAGGCGGGGGGGTATACGCTCCCGATGCATACTGACTGTATGGCTGCTGGTGGTTGGCAGGATCCTCGGCAGCCATCGTCGGCGGCAGATTGGGATTGCTATTCCCAACCGGGGGGAGATTCGGGTTACTGCCAGCGGCCATCGTAGGTGGCAGACCCTCATTGCTATTTGCGGCCATCGTTGGGGGGAGGCTGGAATTGCTAGCTGCTACCGTTGGTATAACGCCCTCTCCCGTACTTGAGATCTGTTTTCCGCAATTCGGACAAAAGCGTTGGCCGGGGGTATAAGGTGCATGACATTGCGGACAAGTCGCTTGAGACACTGTGTTTCTCCTCTTAGTACCAATAAAAATAGATCATACCAGGCTGATTATAGCTAGATGATTACTTATTTGTCTAGAAAATGGCCTGTGTAACGTCTTTCTCCGTAAAATCCGCTAAATAATGGTCTACTCTATTATCAGACCGACAAAAATGGCTAGAACGAGAGAGCGGCTCTCTCCTATGTGATTGGTTCGGCTACTTCTCTTTATAGCATATTTTAAGGAGGCTCTGCTGTTGAATAGCTCACAGCTTCGTTGTATGATGCAGCATAATAGTATGGCATTGAATGGAAAAGAGGTAATAGTGTGATCTCCTACACCGATTTTGAGAAAGTAGATATTCGTGTTGGTAGAATCGTTCAGGTGGATGATTTTCCTGAAGCCAGAAAACCAGCTTACAAACTGCTGATTGATTTTGGCGCGGAAATAGGTGTCAAGAAATCATCGGCACAGATTACAAAGCATTATACGAAAGAGGCGTTACTGGGCCGAGAGGTGCTTGCGGTCGTGAATTTCCCGCCTAAAAGGATCGGGCCCTTTATTTCCGAGGTGCTAACACTTGGGGTTCCTGATGGTGAAGGTGGAGTTGTGTTGCTGCAACCAACACAGGATGTGCCTGTTGGCGGGCGCATGTATTAAAGATGCATTGAGGAGGAAGCAATAATGCAGACGCTTATTCAGGATGGGGCAACCGTCTTATTTCAGGGAGACAGTATTACCGATGCGGGCCGCATCCGAGAAGATAAGTTCAATCTGGGAGCAGGTTATGCTATGATGGCGGCAGCCTGGTTTCAGATGTGCTATCCAGAGAAGCGCGTTACTTTTTTGAATCGGGGCATTGGCGGAGATCTCAGCGTTGATTTGACGCGTCGTTGGGACCGTGATTGTCTGGCGTTGCGTCCAGACTGGGTTTCTATTTTAGTCGGGATCAATGATGTCTGGCGACGCTATACCGAGAGCCGTCTGACGACAGTCGAAACCTATGAACAGAACTATCGAACGCTGCTGGACCCGCTACGCCAGATGGGGACACGGCTGATCCTGTGCGAGCCCTTTGTGCTGCATACGCCCTCTGATCGGGAGCAGTGGCGCGAAGATCTGAACCCGAAGATTGAGGTTGTACGGAAGCTGGCGCGGGAATATGATGCTGTGCTGGTTCCCTTTGATGAGGTATTTGCTCAGGCTGTGCAGCGCCGTGAACCGCAGTTCTGGGCATATGATGGGGTGCATCCAACCGAGGCCGGACATGCGTTGATGGCGCGTACATGGCTCAGGTCCATTCATGCATTGGAATAGAACGATTTCTCAATCCGAAAAGCCGTACCTCCCACATGAGAAGTACGGCTTTTCGGCTGCTTTATTTGACGACAATGACAATTGGCAGTGCGACATTAGCATCGATTTCGACCTTTTGCTGTTCTCCGTGAACATACAATCCGGTAGATGAACCGCCATCCAGATTTAAAGCCGTCTGAATGGAAAGGTCAGATGCGACAAGTAGATCTGCCATTTCGTCGAGCGTAAAGGCCAGCATAGAGCTGACAATGAACAGAAGATTCCCTTCTTTATCAAGCGCAACCACAGTGCGGCGTTGTACATCGGCATTTGCATTGAACTCAGCACGTTTCCCATCGATGACCAGCATCGGTGCTGATTGTGTCGCTTGCTGCACGCTTTCGCTGGATGGATCGTATGGCTGCTGGTTAAGTGAGCGCAGGCCGATCGTCCCCTGTGCATCGACGGAGAGCATTCCACCGAAGCCTTCATAGGAGTTCCCGAACGGTTGGCCGTTGCTTACCAGCAATGCGGTTGGCCTGTTCTGTGCATCAAAGTAGCCACCATTGATGATCGCCCGGGCTCCTGTTTTCTGCATCCACTCCTTGACGGTCAGCGGCTCAGTGGGCTGATATGCGACACTGAGCTTGATACTCTGGGGCTTCATGCGCACAATAGTGATAAGATCCTCATTGTTGCCTGCACCCTTCCAACGCTCATAGCGTACCTCTATTCCCGAGGAGGAAGGGAGCCATTTATTGAGTATCTGGCCGTTCGCTTGATTCCCCGAATTGTCCGTACCGATGCTCAAGCCGGGCAATGAACACGAAGACAAGATAATGCTGAGCAAAAGTAGCAACAACAGAAAAGGTGTGCGTTTTTGATGCATGAGAATTCGTTTTCTGTCCTTGCTATCTCTTCCAGTGTGTTGCCTCAATCGCAGAGACCGTTCCTTTGTAGGCTTCCGCAAGTTTAAGTGCGGCGTTGTGGGCGGCGCTCTCGATGGTGTCGTCCAGAGGCGTGAGTTCAACCTTGCCGTAGCGGCGCTCAAGGGCACGCTGGATCAGGAAATCAGTAAACCAGGGATTTTTTGGCAGCAATGGACCATGCAGGTAGGTGCCGAAGACATTCTTGTATACTGCGCCTTCGCCGCCATCCTTGCCATTATTGCCCCAACCGGAGAGGACGCGCCCGAGCGGCTTTGCTTTTGGGCCGAGATAGGTACGTCCACTATGATTCTCATAGCCAACCAGAATCTGTTTGCCTGAGCCGAAGTCACATTCGAGCGCCATATGCGTCATAAAGCGCTCAGAACTGCCCTCTGTATGCATGTCGAGCAGGCCTACGCCTTTAAGCTCTGGACCCTCGAAGGGTTTGTAGGAATGGCCGAGAAGCTGATAGCCCGCGCATACGCTCAGGAAGACGGTTCCGGCCTCTGCCGCTTCACGCAGTGAGGGCGCTTTCGCCTGAATATCTTGCGAAGCGATCTCCATCTCGCGGTCAGCGCCACCGTGGAAAAGGATCAGGTCATATTGAGTAAAATCCGGCGTCTGCTTGACATAAATGGGATCAACCTCGGTTGCGATTCCGCGCCATTTACAGCGCTTCTCGATAGAGAAGAGGTTTCCTCTATCGGCTGCCACACACATCAACGTCGGGTAAAGGTGGGCAATTTTCAGCACTAAGCGCCCGCCGTTCTCTTGCTGGCTCATGTTATTCCTCCCAGTAGTGTTTGACCCAACCGCGCTTCTGCATAATCTTGCGCAGTTCCTGTGTTGGTGTATAGCCGCTGAGAATATAGAGCGTGCCACCGGGTTCTACATTGCGCAGAGCGGCATCAAGTGCGGCTTCACGATCATGAATCATCTTGATTTTGTCTGTAGAGACTTCGGCATATTTCAGACGCATTGCCAGTTCCTCGGCCTTGTTGCCACAACAGATGGCGTCAAGGATATCTGGCACAATCTCCTCAATATCGGCATCCCAGAGCCAGGCAAAATCTTCGCCATCAACGACCGTGTTACTCATCGCGAGCAACAGATGCTTTTTCCCTTGATGCTGTGCGATCAAGCGCATTATCAAGTTAAATGAGGTTGGATTCTTGACGAATGACAGGTAGATGGTTTTGTCACCAGCCTGAATCTTCTCCAGGCGTCCGAAGGCCGGGCGAATGTGGCTGAGCGCGGCGTCCGATTTTGTGATGTCGAAGTCAGCAGCCATCGATGCAGCGATTGCTGCCGCGGCGTTGTAGACGTTATGCAATCCGGGCAAGGGAATTGTCAGTTCGATATCTCCCTGTGGGGTACGGATCGTGGTGTGCGTCGGGCCCTCACCATCGGAGGCAAGCTGTACCGAGGTGGCCGCGAAATCCAGCTTGGGCAGCGTGTAGCCACAGTTGGGGCAGCTATACAGGCCGAGATGCGAGAGGTATGCAACTTTGTATTCAAGGTCATGATTACAATGAATACAGCGAATGATATCTGCTGACTGCTCAGGAACCGGTGTCCCGACCTCCATTGTTTCAAGGCCAAAGTAAACACGGCGGGCTCGGGCGTTCTGACCGAAGTTTGCAACCTGAGGATCATTGCCGTTAAGCACGATGGTGGCCGTCTCTGGCAGGCTTTCCAGCATCTTATCAAGGGCCTTTGCCACGGAATAGAGCTCACCATAGCGGTCAAGCTGATCGCGGAAGATATTGGTGATAACCACCACATCCGGCTGAATCTCCGGCACGGCATGCGGGATCGTGCCTTCGTCGATCTCGAAGAGCAGCACATCACAGTCAAGGTTGCCAAAGATGCTGGCGGCGTTGACCGCGACGGAAGTTACGCCCTGAAGCAGGTTGGAACCGGTTCGGTTCTGTGAGACCCGGAAGCGGTTCGCGTCAGCGATCGCTGCGGTCATACGCGCGGTAGTGGTCTTGCCGTTACTGCCAGTGATAACGATCTTTCTGGCTTTGCTTGCACCAACGACGGACTTTAAAACATTAGGATCAATTCTGCGGGCAATCATTCCCGGAAGGCTGGTGCCACCTCCTATGCGAAGAAGTCGACCGGAGGCACTGGCGAGTTTTCCAGCAGAGATAGCCAGCGCAAGGCGAGCACGGTCAATGCCGCTTGGTGATTCTGCAGCCGGAAGTGTCGGCTGTGGCCTGGCTTGTTCTTTATGTTCGCTTTTTACATCCTTTGTCTGCATATGCTCTTTTACTTTCGTCCTGAAAAATGAATCAATTCAGAGAAGATCAGGTTATTTCTATAGGTTGTTTGCAGTATAACAGACCGCGCGAGAATGGGGCAAGCTTGCTAGTCACAATGTCAGTGTTGTATTTGCATACTTTCTTTTTAGATGATGTGGAAAGAGACAACCTGTTTCTTGCTGAGAGGGAGACCACCCTGAAAGGGTGATCTTCCCTCTGCTATACCTTCTTGCATGCTTTGCGAGAAAGGTCGCATTGAATTGAACTACGATCGAATTGTTGTGTAATGAACGAGCCGTTTCCAGCTTTTGGCTGACTCTTCGGGAAACCGAAGGTGTTCAGACCGCCATTTTTGTCAAAGTAATTCATAATCGGTCCAGAAATACTATATCCGGTATAGACATAGTAGCGGCCTTTATCGGCTGTCGGAATCGTAAGTTCCTTCTGGTCTTTCTCAAAGAAATTCCAGTCGGCATCGTATGGAATGGGGTGCTCTTTATCTACTTCAGCAGGAGAGATC
The DNA here is from genome assembly GCF_059696735.1 of Thermosporothrix sp. COM3. Lineage (NCBI taxonomy): Bacteria > Bacillati > Chloroflexota > Ktedonobacteria > Ktedonobacterales > Thermosporotrichaceae > Thermosporothrix > Thermosporothrix sp. COM3. The sequence continues at coordinate 6,587,978 of NZ_AP019376.1, forward strand.
CATGTATAAGAGTTGAAGCCCCAGTTCATCAGGCTGCGCATATCAGTCCACCAGTCCTTTGTGTGGATCGCGACGCCGATCAGATGCTTGCCATTGCGTGTACAGGAAACGACCTGCACAAAATTCTTCTCGCCATCCCATCCCGGTTTTCCTCCGTCGACGCCCGGATACCACCAGAGAAACTGATTGCCGTTGATCAGAGTGAACTCGGGATGCTCTTTTGTCTTCGGGATATCATATTCTTTCGTGGAGGAGATCGCTTTTACCAGCTTGTTGCTCAGGCTCTCCTTCCCTAGAATTGCCAGATCATGAGAGCTGGAATAATGCTCTTTTTCCAGCAAGCCATGAGGATTCATAAAATGTGTATCCCGCAGACCCAGTTGTTGCGCTCGCTGGTTCATCAGAGAGACAAATGTGTTGAGATTGCCGCTAACACTATCGGCGATCGCAACCGCTGCATCGTTGCCCGAGACCAGCATCAGGCCATAGAGCAGATCTTTCAGCGTATAGGTTTCACCCTTTTTGATCCCCATAACCGAACTGTCTTCCGAAAGCTCACTGATATCCTTCCAGATTTGCCCCTCGATTTTGATCTTTTGATCCAGCTTCCCATGCTCAACGGCAAGGAGGGCCGTCATCAGTTTGGTAGTACTGAGGATCGGGAGCCGGGTAAAGGGATTATGCGCATATAGTGTTTCGCCGGTATCCGCATCCAGCAGGTAGGCAGCCTGAGCGAAGACCGGGGGTGAGGGATGGTCGGTACTGGGTGGATGAATTACCAGTTGATGCGGGTCTTCTGTTGGTTCAGTCTTTGGTGTGGCCGTCGTATGCTCCGTTGTGCTTTGTAGCGGCGTGATGATCTGCTGAGGCTGTGGACGAATCGCGCTAACCGCCAGCGGCGTAATGAGCAACAGCGCCACGATAGCCGTAATGAGCACTGTCAGAGAGCGCTGCCGCGGCATTGTTTGCAGGTAAGCCAGAAAGGAACGTGGTTGCTGCTTTTTGGTGCTCCAACGTCGGTTGGTGGCCGAGTATGGCTGATAGACCGCTTTGCGGGTACGCGGTTTCAGAGATACTTTTGACGGCGTGTTGAGCGGCGTCAGTGCGGCCATGTCCTCGTCTGCCTCTGCATCTGACTCGCGTAATACCCTGGTTGCACGTTCCTGCGGGGTAGGAGGGGCAAGCCGTGCGCGTGAGCGTCTGGGCATACGAGAATGAGGCCGGAGGATCTCCGTGCTTGGCGACAGTTTATCGGTTGGACTGGTCATATCCTCCAGTGTAGGCTCATCCTCATCCATGTATTCCGTTGCCCGGCTTCCTCTGCGTGTTGTGCGTCTTTGAGCCGGAGGACTATAGGCCGAAGTATCCATGACATTACGCCACTTCCTGGGTCTGGCTGTTTCCTGGGAGGTCTCTGTTGCTAATGAATAGTCTTCTTCGTGCGGTGGCTGTGTAGCCATGCTCCGGTTTCTCCTTAAAGGGCTTGTTTGCCATTTCTAAAGGTATGAATATAGTCACGATAATGTAACAGGGTATTACATTCTTTTAAGATCGTTCTTTTGCAGAGTTACGCAGCAATGCTTATATTACCCGGTTCTTATCGCTCTTTCAACCCTTTCCTGTCTATATAGACGGGGTTTAGGGGGTTTTTGGTTGCAATGAATCCCTGCTCTGCGGCGCTCTATTTCGCTTGGAATGGGTCAGTAGTATAGATATAGCGGCGGAAATGAGGTGTGTGTTCGGAAGGATATTTTCTATGTTGTCTAAGAAGGAGTATCCCAGGGACTTTCAGGCTATATCCGGGAAGAGGAAGGTTCATTTTCCTCTCTCTTTGTTTGCTCCCCGTCGTCTGTCGCCGGCTGTTTTCATGCTCATCTGTCTCTTTTGTCTCTCGACTGTCCTATCGGTCCCCTTGCTTCTGATAGCGCAACAGCGAGAGCAAGCACAATTTTCACCTGTACAGGCGACTGAGGTTGCCTGTACCCGGCTCCAGATTCATCAGGAAGAGGGCACATTGGTGGCGCTACAGGCCGCAGTACTGAAGCTACAGACCGGATCGGGGCGGGTGCTGGACATCGCCTATAACGAAGATACTCGCTTTCTTGAACGAGCGCCGCTGCGCGCCTCTGGCCTGCGGGAGGGCGTACCGGTTGAGGTAGTGGTTTCGCGTAAAGATACTGTCTCCACTGCCTCCGATGATATCTATACCGCTCAGACCGTTTTTGTGTTGAATACCAGGCTTGATCCAGTACCGATACGGCTACAGCAACTCTGTCCCTTCGCCCGGACACAAGAGCAGGAGCTTCGCGGCACGGTGAGTAAGCGCACGCGTGATATGCTGCTTGTGAGGGCACTGGATCAAAGCGGAGTTCCATCTGAGTTCAAGGTGGCGCTCACGAACAAAACCGGTCTGTTTGCGCTGAACGAGGGCTCTGTTGTCAGCTTGCGTGAGGGCAACATACTTTCTCTACTGGTGATGGCCGATGTTCAGCATGAAATGATGGCGCTGAGTGTGCTGCAAGAGAAATAGCGGAGAAACCTGCTTGGAGGAAATGTTATGGTGGAGAAGACCGCTATAGAACCGGAGATAGAAGATATTGAGGCGCATTTTGGTCTGGCGCCGCGTCGGCCTTTCTGGAAACGGTTTCCCCGGTCGATATTGATAGGATCGCTTTTTCTGGCACTGATACTCATTGTCTCTCCCTGGCTGATTTCGCTGGCTGTGCGGCCTCCCTATGCCCTGGCAAGCACTGTTGCGGGCAATATCGCCGTGAAGCTGTCGGCTCCGGGCGTGTTAAAAGCGCGAGCTCTCTACAACATGCAGTTCCGTGAGACGGGACAGGTAAGTGAGATCAGTGTCTATGTTGGGCAGAGGGTCAGACAGGGGCAGGTACTGGCAAAGCTGACAGTCGACGATACATTATTACGGGCTGACGTTAGCAAACAGCAGGAGGCGGTCGATGCGGCGCAGGCGGCTGTAGATACCGCTCGAACCAATCTGAATGCGGCTCAGCAACACCTCAATTATATTCAGTCCACGAATGCCGCGACGCTGGCAAGCGCACAGCAGGAGCTCCAACAGCAGCTAGCTGTCTGTACCACTGAGGTGTGCAGGAAGCAGGCCCGAAATACCTTTACCCGTGTCCAGAATCAGCTTAACGTCGATAACACAGCAGCGCAGAATCAGCTTAATGCCGCGAACGCTCAGGTGGAGAGCGCACAGGGAACGTTGCAGATCGCTCAGGTCCAACTGGCCGAAGCGCAAAAGAAGCTGGACGAGGTGCTCACCGGAGCGCTATTAACAGCTCCAGTCAACGCAACAGTTGCCGCGATTCATGGTACTGTGGGTCAGATTATCTCGGGAGAACAGCACACCGAGCAGCCATTTATCGTGCTTGCTGACACCGATTCGTACACCATTGCGGCACAGGTCAATGAAACTGATATCGGACGTGTCCGACGCGGACAGCCAGCGCTGTTTACAGTACAGCCCTATCCAGGACAGACGTTTCGTGCCACGGTCTCCACAGTAGAGACGGTTGGCGAAACGATCAACAAAAAGGTGATGTATACGGTGCATTTACAGGTGGATCAGCAGAGTATCAAGGATGCACAGCTCTATTCAGGGATGTCGACACAGGTAACGATCACTACCGATCAGCGGATAGGAGCGCTCTTGATTCCCACCTCGGCCCTGGAATTCGCGGAGAAGGCGCTTCAGGCCGGAAAGGTCGAACAGAGTCGTGTTGCCTCGCTGTTGCCGCTGGTGCAACAGGGGAGAAAGCGGCATATTGTCCTTCAGTGGCGTGATGGTGTGCTGGAACCGCTAGTCATTGATGTCGGGTTGAATACGGGAAAGTATGTTGAGGTACTTTCCGGGCTTCAGAATGGGGATCAGGTGGTGATCGGTGAGTAAGGGAGAGCAGAATGTGGCATAATGGAGCTAAAAGGACGATACTATCAATGCTGTCTGGCGAGGTGAAAATACTATGAGCACACTCATTGCGGTTGCGCAACTACAGTCACATGTTCAACCCGAAGAGAACCTGCCGAAAGCTGTTGCAGCAATCAACAAAGCGGCCTCTCGTGGCGCTCAACTGGTGGTGTTACCAGAGATCTTTATGGCATGGCTCTCGCACGAGAACTTTAATGCTGCTACAGCGCGACAACTTGCGCAGCCCCTTGATGGGCCCTTTGTGACCGGGTTACGTCAGGCTGCTCGGGAGGCGAATATCTGGGTGGTGTGTGGCACATTGGAGACGGCAGAGGGAACGGTTGACAAGTCATATAATACGACCGTCGTTATTGATAATAGCGGAAACCTTGTCACCTGTTATCGCAAGACACACCTGTTTGATGCTTTTGGCTATCTTGAATCGAACGTGTTTGCTCGTGGAGAGCAGCTTTTCCAGCCAATCGAAACGCCATTTGGGCGGATGGGGCTGTTCGTCTGCTATGAGTTGCGTTTCCCGGAGGTCGCCCGGGCTCAGGCCGCTCAGGGAGCTGATTTGATCGTCGTTCCAGCCGGATGGGTCAACGGCTCGATGAAGGAGGTGCACTGGCGGAACCTGGTGACAGCGCGCGCGATTGAGAATACAACCTATGTTGTTGCCTGCAATCAGGTGGGTCATCAGTTTCTGGGCCGCTCGTTGATTGTTGATCCGATGGGGGTTGCGCTGGCCGAGGGCCCCGAAGTGGAAAGTATGCTATATGCTGAGATCGATAGCCAGCGGCTCGCTCAGGTGCGCTCAACCGTTCCTTCCGTTTCACATCGCCGCCCCGAATTGTACCACCTGTTGCATTGCTGATGCATTCAGGTTATCATGTTCGGAAATAGAGCCAGGGCAAAAGCGCGTATAGAGAAGGATAACACAACAGGCAAGCGTTTTTGCCCTGGTGCTTGTATTGCCGATTTTAAGTATTTAAATGGCGGCGCGGCAAAGCAGCTACAGATATTCTCTGAAGAAAGGAATGCATACCAGATGGAGCTTGCCGAGATCAAAAGGCTTATCGAGGAAGGGGAGATCGAATTTATCAAGCTCGGTACTCCCGACATTGAAGGAGTCTTTCGGGGGAAGAGGGTAGCAGCACAATTTTTTCTGGACTCCCTGGAGGAGGGATTTGCACAGTCAGACGTTATTTTCGGTTGGGATATTGCTGAGAACGTTCTACCAAACCTGGATATTAGCAACTGGGAACGCGGCTTCACCGATTTTGTGATGAAGCCTGATCTCTCGACCTTTGCGCTTGTCCCCTGGGAGCAGCGGGTTGCTTCCTGCATCTGTGATATGTGGACAGAACATGGTGATCCCATTCTCGTTGCGCCGCGCTATGTATTACAGAAGGTGATCGAGCGTGGGCGTGAGATGGGGTTTGAGGCAATGGCAGCGGCTGAGCTCGAAGTGCGCTATTTCCGTGAGACACAGATCTCTTTACGCGAGAAAGATTTCAGCACCAATCTGGTTCCGCTCAATCCAGGGACAAATTGCTATGTAATCAGCCATGCCACCACGGACGAACCGTTGATCGGGCATATTGCGCGAATGATGCGCGATTATGGCATCGAGATTGAGGGCTACACACGAGAACACGGCCCTGGCATGTACGAGATGAATATGCGCTATACCGATATCCTGTCGGCTGCTGACCGCACCATGCTATTTAAGAACGGTGTGAAGGAGCTGAGTCACCAGCTTGGCTATGTCGCGACCTTTATGGCAAAGTGGAACGACAAAGAGGACGGCAGTAGCGGCCATACCCATCTCAGCTTGTGGGATCGCAACCGTGAGCGTAATGTCTTCTGGGATACAGACGCCGAGGGCCACATGTCCGAAACCATGCGGCACTTTGTGGCGGGTGTACTGGCGAAAATGCCGGAGTTGCAGGTCCTGTACGCGCCCGTGATTAACTCCTACAAACGCTATATTGAAGGATCCTGGGCTCCGCTGAATACCTCATGGGGCATGGATAACCGTACCTGCGCTGTGCGTGTCATCAACAGCGGTAAGCGCGCTATTCGTATTGAGAACCGGGTACCGGGCTGTGATGCGAACTTCTATCTGGTGCTGGCAGCTATGCTGGCAAGCGGCCTCTATGGGATTGAGCATAAGCTTGAGCTGCCAGGCCGCCTTGAGGGTAATGCATATAGCCGTGCTGCGCTTCAGAAGGCAATGCAGGAGGGCGCGATTCAGCCGCTTGCACGTAACCTGACCGAGGCGACCGATAGATTTGAACAGAGCGAGATGGCCCGGGAGTATCTGGGTTCCTACTTTGTGGATCACTTTGTTGCTACGCGCCGCTGGGAGGTGCAGGAGTTTGAACGCGCTGTCACTGACTGGGAGCGTCGTCGCTATTTCGAGCTGATCTAAGCACCTGGGAGGGGTGGTCTCTGCCAACGAGACCACCTTTTTTCGGCTCTGGCTTCGGCCATCAGCGTGATGCTATCTTCCCTTTCTCGCTTGTTGTATTTCCAGATGAAGCAGAGAATAGACATGATTGATGCGCCTCTCACTCTCTATAAAGTTACAGCCTTTGCAACGCGCAAGAATGGCTCAGAGCTGCTCGTATTTCACCATCCCACAGCGGGTGTACAGGTGCCTGCCGGAACCGTTGAAACAGGCGAAACGCTGGAGGAAGCGCTTGTCCGTGAGTTGTTTGAAGAGACAGGACTGCATGCAACCGGAGGTATCAAGCACCTGGGAACACAAGTTTCCTGCTTGAGCGAGGAACGAGGTGTTCTGCTGCGCTCGGTATTGTTGCGAACCGAACCGATGGAAGCAGCAGCAGTTGTGCCCGAGACCGATATTTTGCGCGCGGAACTCGGTAGAGGATGGGCGGTCCGAGTACTGGAGCGTACCGATTCCTGGGCTCGCGTTCTGTATGAGGAATATGATCTCTCCGTTCAACCATCGCTGGTGCGGGCGAGCCTTGAGGGATGGATTCCGGCCCGGTTTCTGGCCTCGCGTCTGGAGCGCAGCTTTTTCCATGTGCCAATGCTGGATGCGACACCGGATACCTGGGACTGGCAGCCAAAGGGTGGCTTTCAGGAGCAAATGCTCCTCTTTCGGCTCTTCTGGACCCCCCTCGTGCCGCGTCCGCGCCTTGTTGCTGGCCAGGATGAGTGGCTTGCGAGCATGTATACCCGGCTGCTGGACGAGGCGACTAAGCCTTTTTCTGGATAAGACATCGATAAACCTGCTCGCCATAGCCTTCCCAGACGCGCTGAAAGTGGGAGCGAACAGGCAGGTCAGAACCTGTCAGATAGCGCTCACTATGGCATTTCTGAAAACGGGTATCCTGTTCAATGATTGCGAGCATGTCGAAAAAGAAATCGCATACATCGGTCATCACGCTGAGTGTGCCTTCCGGCTTCAGGGCTCGATGCATCTGTTCAAGGAACTCGGCGTTCAGTAGGCGACGCTTCTGGTGTCTCGGACGCAGATGCGGATCGGGAAAGTGAAGATAGACGCTTTTCAGCGTATCGGGCATCAGCAGCGGATACATCTGCCGGAAGTCAGCATTGATGAACTTGAGATTAGGTAGACGATACCTCACAGCCTGCTCTACCGCTTTATCCAGCATTTTCCGGGAGATGTCCACGCCTACAAAGTTTGTGTGTGGACGCTCACGGGCCAGGAAGAGGAGCAATTCGCCGCTACCGCAACCTATTTCGAGTTCTAAGGGCTGCTCATTCTCAAAGAGTGCGGCTGAAGTCAGAGGCGGGAACTGTTGCCAGTTGTGAAAGAGCGCTTCGGGTGAGTAGCAGCGTAGATAGTGTTGCTGTTCGTGCTGATCGATCTGCTGAGCGCGTGTGAAGCGCAAGAATGTACGCCGTGGCATGTCGCGTCGTCTCCTTTCTCCTGTATGATAGCCGCCCTTTTGCACGGATGCAAGGTTTTTCTCTGCCGTGCTATGATGTAGAGGTTGTGGTTTATGGGTGGTGTGCGGATCTCTTCTGTTCTGTAAGGAATGAAAGGAAGGCGTTATGTTGCGAAGGATTTGTGTCTATTGTGGCTCTAGCTCTGGTTTTCGGAAGGAGTATCGGGAGGCGGCTGAGGCACTTGGGCGTGAGCTGGCTGAACGAAAACTAGGTCTGGTCTATGGTGGTGCCTCTGTTGGCTTGATGGGAACGGTTGCTGATAGCGTACTGGCGGCGGGAGGTGAGGCGATCGGGGTCTTACCACGCGCCCTGTTCGGTATTGAGCTGATGCATAAAGGGCTGACGCAACTGCATGAGGTGGGCAGTATGCATGAGCGCAAACAGCTTATGGCCGATCTCTCAGATGGCTTTATCGCGCTGCCCGGTGGCTTTGGCACTTTCGATGAGCTCTTTGAGATTATCACCTGGGCGCAACTGGGCATCCATCAGAAGCCAGTCGGATTGTTGAATGTTGCTGGCTACTTTCAACCGCTGCTGGCGATGGTTGATCATGCCATTCAAGAAGGCTTTGTCAAGGAGGAATATCGCTCATTCCTGCTGGTTCATGAGCACCCTGCTGCCTTGCTGGAGAGCATTGCTAACTTTACGCCTCGGACCGATATCCTCAAGTGGATTGATGAAGAAAAGATAGAGCCATAAAGTCGCCCCGGGAATCGTTCTCCTGCCTGGGTCTTTCAGGTAGGAGAAAGTCGCTTCCCTGTGATGATGCATGATATAATGAGAGGCGAGTTCTATTGTTTTTGTAGCATTATCAGGATTGCAGAGATGAGGAATGTGCGTGGTGCTGCTGAGAAGACAAAAGGTGTCATTCTCCTGGTAGAGGACGATGCGCAGCATGCCAAATTGTTAGTCCAGGCAATTGCTCAAAGGCGTCCTTATCGCGTTTTCCATGCATCTGATGGGCCAACAACACTCAAGTTTACCGAGTATTTTCGGCCTAATCTCTTTATTCTGGATTATCGCCTGCCTGCAATGAATGGGATCGAACTGTACGAGCGTCTGCGCCTGCGGCGTGATTTGCAGCATATCCCTGTACTGATGATTAGCGCGGCATTACCTTCAAAAGAGATACGAGAACGAGGGATTGTAGGATTGCGGAAGCCCTTTAACCTGCAAGACCTCTTCAGAAAGATTGATTCTCTGTTGTCGGAATAGGGGGTATCCCTGCTGGACAGAGAACCGGCCTCTGACCGGTTCTCCGCTTCGTTTTTTCCTTTTTTTTATACCTCTTTTTTGGGGCCGACCCAGATGGTTTTGATGTTTGTGAACTCGCGTATGCCAAAGCTGGAGAGCTCTCGTCCGTAGCCGCTTCGCTTGATCCCACCGAACGGGAGTCGGGGGTCACTGGCAGTCATTCCATTGATAAAGACCGAGCCGGACTCAATGCGGCGGGCAAGTTGCTGGCCACGCTCTACGTTGCGGGTCCAGAGGTTGCCGCCTAGCCCGAAATCGGAATCGTTTGCCAGTTCGATGGCGTGGTTGGCGTCTCGGGCACGAATGACCGCGGCGACCGGACCAAAGGTCTCTTCACGAAAGATCGGCATGGCAGGCGTTACATTGCCGATAATAGTCGTCTCGTAAAAGTAGCCCTTGCGCGGAAGCCGATTCCCGCCAAGCAGGAGCTTCCCGCCCATCGCGAGCGTTTCTTGTACCTGTCGTTCAAGCGTGTCTCGAAGATCGGCGCGAGCCAGCGGCCCAATCCGGGTTGTCGAATCGAGTGGATCGCCTACGCGTAGTTGTGAGGCGGCGGCGGCAAACTTCTCTTCAAATTCCTGTGCGACAGCCTCAACGACAATAAAGCGTTTCGCCGCGATACAGCTCTGCCCGGTATTCTGGTAGCGAGCGCGGGCGGCTGTGGCGGCGGCGCCATCTATGTCGGCGTCTTCCAGCACAATAAAGGCATCGGAGCCTCCCAGTTCAAGCACGTTCTTTTTCAGTGCTCTGCCACTGGCGGCGGCCACCTGAGCCCCGACACTGTCGCTTCCAGTCAGCGTCACAGCGGCGATGCGTTTATCGGCAATCAGAGTATCGGTCTTTGAGCCGGGAACCAGCACGGTGCGGAAGAGGCCGTGCGGCGCGCCACACTCCTTGAAGATACGCTCAATTTCCAGCGCCACGCGTGACACGTTTGAGGCATGTTTCAGGACGGCGGCATTGCCAGCCATCAAGGCCGGTGCCGCGAACCGGAACACCTGCCAGTACGGGAAATTCCAGGGCATCAGCGCAAGAATCACGCCAAGCGGTTGAAAGGCAACATAGCTCTCCGATGCGTCGGTTTGAATTGGTTCATCTGCCAGAAAGTGGGCCGCGTTTTCGGCGTAATAATCGCAGTTCCAGGCGCATTTCTCAACCTCAGCCTCGGATTCGATGATAGGTTTACCCATTTCCAGTGTCGCAAGGCGGGCCAGCTCGGATTTATGGGCGCGAAGATAGCCAGCGATTCGATGAAAGAGGGTGCTCCGGTCAGCAAAGGAGCTTTCGCGCCATTGAAGGAAGGCCTTGCGGGCGTCGTCAAGGGCAGCATCGATCTCTGCGGCGCTGAAGGGCTGGAACTCTTCGATGAGCTCTTCTGTCGCAGGGTTAATGGATTGTATGCTCATACATTGTTCCTCCTGCTTTTTCTTTGCACTATTGTATTTCACGGTGTATGTCAGAGACAAGATGAGCGCTTTTTTTTTGCCCCGTTTCTGCGTCAAATATTCTGAAGGGTAAAACTGTAAAAACGGTTTGCCTGCTTTTGGAAGATGGCATTCTGGTTTGTAAAAGGACGACAGGCATGAGTATTCACAGTGATAGAAGAATTCTGTTTCGGCATCAGGATATCAGATATGTGATGCATGCGCTGAAACTGAAGAAGTCCTGTGCACTGATTGGCGCTGATGGGGCCGGGAAAACGTCGTTTCTGCGCCGCCTGCTCTCGCAGGAAGTGCAGGAGCAGTTTCTAGCAGATCAGCAGGAAGCTTTTCTTTTTCTGTTTCTGAACACGTATGAGCTTGAGCAATCATCTGCTCTGGCTTATTATCAGCGAATGGCTCTGCTGCTTGAGCCTTCCTATCGTCAGCTTGGGCCCTCATTGCCTGAAGGAAATGTGCTCTTGCTGGAAAACGAGACGATTGCGCGACATCTCCTTTTTGAGCGCGTAGAGGCAATCTTACAGGCGAAGCCGGATCTGACCATTGTCTTTCTGATCGATGCATTTGATGCGGCTTTTGTGGAAGTAAAGCCGCATTTCTTGCGGGTGTTGCGGGCCTTACGCGAGGAGGCGCAGCGACGCGTGTGCTATGTCGTTTCCTGTAGCAATCTGCCCGCGTTGATCTGTCAGACCCCGGAGGGTAAGGTTGTCAAAGAAAGCTTTCTGGAACTCTTCAATGGGCATGTGCGCGGACTGAAGGGCTTAGAGCATACTGACATTCAGCTCTTGCTCCGGGACGTACAGCAAGAGTATCATTTCTTCTGTTCTCCCGAGATCGAGCAACTGCTGATTGAGGTCACCGGCGGTTATCATAATCTGTTGCGCATGGCACTTGCCACGCAGGCAGAGAGAACAGTGCGCTTACATGAGCGTGACTCTATCACAGTATGCGCAGAAAAGTTGATCCGGGACAGTGGTGTCTTGAGCGCCTGTGAACAGCTCTGGAACAGTTTAAGCGATATCGAGCAACACATGCTATTCCAGATGCAGAAAGGCCTGCTTTCCCGCAATGCGCTGGTTGAGCTCTTCCCGGTACGGCAGGTGAACGATGCCCTGAATTCCTTGCTGCTCAAGGGCATCCTGATAGAGACAAATCGGAGCAAGGTGTATCGCTGTTTCGCACCGCTCTTTGTCGCGTTCGTGCTCTTGCAGCTCTCAACGCAGACGCATGGGTTACAGCTTGATATGATACGGCGGCAAGTCTGGATTGATGGCAAGCTACATCCTGTTCGCCTGACGGTGAAGGAGTTCACGCTGTTAACGTATCTGGCACAGCATGCGGGCGAGATTTGTTCGCGGGCCGAAACAACCAAAGCGGTCTATGGTGAGGAGTACGATCCCTTACGCGATGATGCCCGACTGGATGCGCTGGTAGAGCGGACGCGTCATTGTATTGGTGATCGTTCGCGCTCTCCACGTTTTCTGGAAACAGTACGCGGTATCGGGCATCGGTTGAACGGGTATGGAGGTGAGCGCCGCTAACCCTTTAGAAAGACTGTTGAGCTGTAGCGAGCGCCTGACAGATCAGATCTGCTGCCTGCTCATAGGTGAAGAGGCCTGTGTTGATGAGCAGGTGATAGAGCTCGATCTGCTGTCCGTCGTTGCCATAGTTATAGAGCAGATAGCGCCTTTGCTCATAGTCTCGTTCTGCGATCAGATGTGCAGCTTCTTCAGCGGAAAGCTGCATCTGCCTCATCACGTTCTGAATACGGAGTTGCATCGGTGCGAATATAGCAATATGCAGCGTGCGCGGTGCTTGTTGCAGCAGCAGTTGTGAGCCGCGACCGACCAGAAGCACGTTTCCCTGGGTTGCAGCCTCAAGTAAGATCTGTTGCGTTAACTGGAAAAGGGCCTGCTCGTGCGATTGTGAGATGATGGCCTCATTTTTATTGAAGACTGTGCCATAGTTGATGGTCAGTGGATTGGTTGTTTGTAAGGCGGTCAGAAGATGTCCCGTAATCCCCGTTGTTTGTTCGTCGTGTTTGGCAACGCTCTGCTCGTCCTGATTCAGCCGCCGCGCCACTTTGCTGATAATATCGTTGTCCACACAGGCAAAGCCGAGGCGTTCGGCGACCAGCCTGGCGATTTCAGACCCTCCGCTCGCGAATTTGCGCGTGACCGTAATAACGGTTGTTCCCACTGGGGGGATATCGGCGGCCAGCAAGTTCTGAGGAACCGCGGTAGGGGACATCGGTTCCGCTACTCTGTTTCTGGGCGGTCGTTTGCGTTGGCGAAAAAAGAGGAGTTGCATACCATTAATCCTTTAACTCACGTACTGTCATTGATCGTCATGCTGTGTTTTATTATATGTCATTGTGTTTTATCTCGACGCTATAGAATATCCTACAACGTAGAGAGGCAAACCGCAAGCTGTGAAAGCGCCCCCAGTTCGCTGAAAGAAGGACAAACTTGTGTTACACTCATTTATAAGTATAGTAGGGCGTTAAAAAGGCTGTCCTGATTCGGAGGGATGAGTGCGTACCATTAACTTACATCAACTGGCGACTTTTCAGGTAGTGGCGAAACACTGTAGCTATGTGCGGGCGGCGGAAGAGCTGCATTTCAGCCAGCCCGCGGTCTCGGCACAGATTCGACAGCTTGAGGAGTCACTGGGCGTTAAGCTCTTCGATAAGATAGGGCGCAGGACACACCTGACTCAGGCAGGGGAAGAACTGTATTTCTATAGTCGGAAAATATTTTCGCTCATTGATGAAACGCTCGATACGATGGAGGCGCTGCGCAGCCCGCACTATGGCAAGCTCAGCGTGGGGGCTGATACCACTGTGGGAACATATGTGATTCCCCGCGTGCTGGGAAAGTTCCGGCAGATGTATCCCGAGGTTGAAATCACGCTGGAAGTGGTCAATCATAATTATCTGGTAGAGGCGCTGATCAACAATCGTATCGATATGGCGATTATGGGGCGGGTGCCGCAGGAAGTGCCATTCTTCGTTGCTCCGTTTGCCCTGAATGAACTGGTGATCGTTGCTCCGCCAACGCATCGGCTGGCCCATTGTCAGCGTATTCCGTTTGCTGAGCTGGCACGCGAACATTTTCTGTTACGTGAGGTCGGTTCGGGCACGCGGGCCGCCCTTGAGGGTGCTTTTCAGGAAGCGGGACTCCCTTTGCAGGTCAGTATGCAGGTGGGAAATAACAGCGCGATCAAGCAGGGGGTGCAGGCAGGATTAGGCATCGCGCTTATTTCGCGGGTCGCGCTTGATATGGAATTAGAGACAAATCGTTTGGTCATCCTCGATGTAGAGGGCTTTCCGATTATCCGACAATGGCGTCTTTTGCATTTGAAGGAAAAGAACCTTTCAGCGACAGCCAGAGCTTTTAAAGCCTTCATGCTGCAACAGACCGAATTGCCTGAGCAGCTCTTAGCTGATAAACAGGCGCTCGCTCCCGAACTGTGAGGATGGCATCAGGAACACTAGAAGGGGGAAACCCATGCAGGAGAATCCGCTTATGCCGACGGGTCAGATGGTGGTCGCTCGTGATTTTGTGGTACGACGTTCTGAACTGACTGTGCCCGGCCATAGCATGAAGATGATGACAAAGGCAGCGGCATCAAGCGCCGATCAGGTCATGTTTGATCTGGAAGATGCCTGTGCGGTCTCGCAGAAAGTGGAGGCGCGGAAAACGGTTATTGAGGCGCTCAAGACGCTTGATTTCAAGGGGAAGCTCCGCGCCTTTCGCCCGAACAACATTCGTACCCGGTTTTTCTATCGCGATCTGATCGATGTTGTTGAGGCGGCAGGACCTTTCATTGATGTTGTGGTCATTCCGAAATGTGAGGGGCCGGAAGATGTTCTCTTTGTGGATCGCCTGCTATCCCAGATCGAAGAGAACATGGGCTTTGAGATCGGACGCATTAAGCTAGAGGCGCTGATAGAGTCCGCGAATGCAGTACTCCATGCCGAGCAGATTGCCAAAGCAACGCCGCGTCTGGGCGGGCTGATTTTCGGGCTGGTCGATTTTGCAGGAGATATCGGGGCGCAGGAACTGGGAGCAGAGCAGTTCTTCTATTACAACTATGCAAAGGCCAAGTGTATTACCGCTGCACGAGCTGCTGGACTGACGGTGGTTGATGGCGTAACGCTCGCTGTACGCGATCTTGAGGCCTGTCGCCGTGATGCGCGGATGGCGGCCCGGATGGGCTTTGATGGTAAGTGGGCAATTCATCCAGCACAAGTGGATGTGATTCATGAGGCATTTACGCCCACAAAAGAGGAGGTGGTAAAGGCGCTGCATATCATCGAGGCCTATGAAAAAGCGGATGTGCAGGAGGGCCGAGGCGCGATCGTGATTGACGATCAGATGATTGATGCCGCTCAGTTGCGTGTTGAGTGGAAGCGCCTCGCGATTGCCCGTAAGACCGGGTTGCTTGCCGCTATTCGCAAGGAAAGTCAGGAAAAACATGAGTGAACAGTGGTTTAAGAACTATGTCACGCTGGCGTTTCAACTGGATGCCGCTATTCACAAGGTGACCGAGACCTCCTATGTGGACTCGTATTATGGGCCGCCTGAGTGGAAAGAGGAGGCATTGACAAAGTGCGACGTATCAGCAAGTGATATGGTGCGAGCAGCGATGGCACTGGCGAATGCGCTCCCGGTACAACAGTTTGAGCCCAGACACGCGCTGTATCTTCAGAAACAGATTGTATCGATGGAAACCATTGCGCGGCGGCTGAGCGGTGAACAGTTTACGCTGGAAGAAGAGGCCGAGCGCTGCCTGGATATTCACCCGGTCTGGATACCAGAGAGCGAATTTGAGCAGGCGCACGCGATCCTTGAGGAGTTGCTTCCGGGTCACGGCAGTCTCTATGAGCGGCGCCTGGCTTATCGTCATCGATACAATGTGCCACAGGAAAAGATGGAGCTGTTGCCGAGGTTGATGGACATGGTGAAAGCGGAGGTTCGGGCGCGTACCAGCACCTTTGTGGCCTTGCCAGAGGAAGAGAGCGTTGAAATTGAGCTGGTAAAGCAGAAACCGTTTGGAGCTCAATGCTGGTATCTCGGGCAGTATCGCTCGAAGATCGATGTTAACACGGATTTGCCGACCTCGGTCAAGCGCCTCCCCGATCTGTTGTGCCATGAGGTCTACCCCGGACACCATACCGAGGCAGTGCTGAAAGAGAAGATTCTGTATAACGAGCGGGGAGAGCTCGATCAGGCGATTGTGCTGTTGGTCAGTCCGCAGTGCGTGATCAGCGAGGGTATTGCGACAATGGCTGCCGAGATGATATTCGCTCCCGGTGAAATTGAGCAGTGGCTTGCCGAGAAGATCTATCCGTTGCTCGGGATGGAGCCTGATCCGGTCGATGTGCGGCGTCTGGAAGCGGCATATGAGACGCTTGAGGGGGTGCGCGGGAACGTGGCTTTTATGCTGCGTGAGGGATGCTCAAAAGAGGAGATGAAGCGCTATCTGGCTCGCTATGCGCTGTCCTCTGAGGCAAATGCTGAAAAGATGCTGGAATTCCTGAGTCAGCCCTATTTCGAGACCTATATTTTTACGTATTATTATGGTAAGCGGCTCCTCAAGCCACATCTTCAGGGTGCTGATCGTTGGGAAATCTTTCGCCGCGTTCTGGTTGAACAATGTCTGCCCTCGGATTTCATCGACTGAAAAAGAAGACGGCCCACGTGCTCTGTGGGCCGTTCAGCTTTATTCCTCAGGTGTCGCGAAGGCATCGTTCGCAAGCATCGTAATGGTCACGTCATCCATAGGTGGATGATGCAACCCGGCGCGAACGTCGCGATAGTAGCGCTGAAGTGGGAAGCTAAGGGAGAGGCTTGCCCCGCCGACGAGGCGCATCGCCAGATCAACGATCTCAACAGCATGGTTGGTGACCAGATATTTCGCGGCAGCGAACTGGCTTGCTGGCACACTGGTATCGTCGATGGTGAATTGCTCGGCGACGCCAAAGAAAACCGCCTTGCTTTGCAACAGAGCCAGCTCAATTTTCGCCATTTTCTCCTGAATATGAGGGAGGGTGGTGATTGGTTGCTTGAGCGAGTTCGGGCGGCGTTTTTGCGCGAATTTGACCGCCTCATTGCGTGCTGCCTCAGCAATGCCAAGATAGACAGCGGCGGTCGGGAAGGACCAGGCGCTCAGGCGATGTTTGGCGGCAGGGTTGGAAGGAAGCTGGTTCTCCATATAGGCCTCTGGCTCAAGGTGGACCTCTTCAAGAATCAGATCGTGGCTGCCACTTCCACGCATACCGACCGAGTTCCAGGTTTCCTTGATGCTCACGCCTTTCGCGCTGCGAGGAATCAGAAAGCTACCACGTTCGGCGTTGAGCGATGGCAGATCGGTTGTATCTTCGATGGCGCAACTGGTCAGGAAGAAGTAGAGTGCAGGGCTGCCAGTGGTGAAGGTTTTGCGCCCGGTAACGACCCATGAGCCATCGGGCTGACGGACGGCCTTTGTCGTGGGAAGACCTCCCCGGCTTGGGCTGCCAGTCGCAGGCTCGCTGAGGGCTGCATTGAGCAGTGCGCCTTCTTCGATCACGGCCTGACAGACACGGGCAAAGAATGCATTATGTCCGGTTCCGGCTGCGTTTTCTGCCATCTTCGCGATATTGGAGAGGTGCATGCTGGCTGCGAGGGCCGTTGATGCATCTCCCTGAGCAAGGCGCTGCTGCGCCAGTGAGACATCAAGCAAGCTGGCACCCATGCCGCCATACTCTTTCGGTACGGTCATGGTGAGGTAGCCAGAGGCTCGCAAATCGTCATAGTTCTCGTAGGGGAAAATACCGGCCCAATCTTTCTCGGCGGCTCGTTTGGCAAATGTATCGGCGAGTTCTCCTGCTAGAGCGAGTAACTTCTTTTGTTCCTCTGTCTTAGGATACGCGGGAAAGGTCATGTAGAAACTCCTTAACATGGACGAGTTTTTCTGTTGTGGGTGTATTGGCTCGATTGGCTTTATTGGCTTTATTGTATTATATTTTTGAGCAGTTTGCCTTGTTCACGGCAACTTCTACCGGGCAAGGCGTGGCCCTGGGAGGCTGGAGCGGGGAAACAAAAAAGTGGACACTCCATGTGTCCACCCTGTGGATGCTAGCCGATGATTTGCGTGTATAGATCATAAATAGTGGAAGTCGCTTCTTTCTCTCCTACCTGTCTGGCTAGCTGCTCATGATAGAGGTCGACACGCCTCATACGAGCCTGAATAAAGTCATGTTTTGCTGTGCCCCATGAGAAGCCTGACAGTCCAAGTTTCATGGCCTGATATTCGTCTTCAATCTGGCGACGAAGCCGAGCAACTTCACTTTGACCCATAGTTTTCCGTTCCTTGCTTTCTTCTTTTCTAGCTCAGTGGATGCAAATCTGCAAATGAGATCCTTCTTATTGCTTCCTTCCCTCTTGCAACCTCCCTGCCTATCTCAAATTCTTTAAACGAGAATGTACTATATTTTATCGGAGGTTGCATCCAAAAATTGAGCTTTGTTGATAAAAGTGGTGTGAGAGATGTGCAGGAGCATCGCGCCCCTGCCTGTTTAACAGTAGTTCATCTTGCACTTGCCTCTTTCATCTTGTTGTTAAGCATACAAGCTCAACCCTCTCTTCGTCAAGAGGAAAGTGCAGGTGAATACTGAGAAATGTTCTATCTCCCCTGAGAAAAGTTCTGCTTTGTTGAGCTAACGCAGGTGCTGCTTGAGAAATTGGACGGCGCGAGGCCAGGCATCGGCGGCTGCCTGCGCATTATAGGCGTCATGGCTCGGGTTGAGGAAGGCATGTCCTGCGTCATAGACTTTGACTGTCAAATCCTTCCCGGCATCATGGTAGAGCTTCTCGATTTTCTGTATCTGGCTCTGGGGAATGCCTTTATCCTGCTTCCCGTAGATGGCGAGAATCGGGCAGCGTACCCGCGCTACCTCTTCTGGAGTCGGGTCATAGTGTCCGGCATAGAAGGGGACAGCACAGCCCAGGTCAGGATAGCGTTCAGCGGTCAGGAACGTGAGCAGGCCGCCAAGACAAAAGCCAATGATCCCCGGTTTCTTTGGGGTAATGGCCAGCTGCTGTTTGACCATGTCCAGCGTCGCGGCGATTTCGCCGAGGGCGCGATCCAGGTTCTGGCGTACCAGCATCACCATTTTTGTCGCGTCGTCCGGCTCGGTTGCTACACGTCCATGATACAGGTCGGGGACCGCCACAAGAAAACCCTCGCTGGCAAGCTTTTGCCCCAGATCGATGATATGCGCCTCAATGCCCCACCATTCCTGAATCAGAACAATGCCGGGATGCTGCTGATCGTCATCGGGCTGAAAGAGGAATGCATAGGCCCCCTGGTCATTGGTTTCGACTTTCGACATGCGGACAACTGCCATAAGAAAAGCTCCTTTTCTGGAAAGAATAACAGAGGAGAGCCTGGTATAGGCTCTTGCTTCTATACCCGTAGCAATAGATGGGTTGTTTCTATTGTAGCTATACTGTGAAGAGCACGCTGCTTGCGTGCTCTTTGCTTGCTTGACATTTGACGCAGAGAGCGCTAGACTGGTGAGAAAGGAAAAAGGCTCTTGTTTTTGTTCAACTGGAGAAGAAGACCGGTGACATTGAACGTGGTTTCCATGTCTATGATGATGCGCTCTATGGGTCAGATGCCGATGATGATGGCATCTGATGAGGTGTCGCCGTCCTTCTCTATGGGAAGAAGACAGAAACGCTAAGCGTCTATTAGCAAAAGACATGAGGAGTTCGGGCGACACGTCCTGAGCTCCTTTTTTGTTTGCGCATTTGAAAAAGGAGGGGTCATTTTATGGCAGCTCAACAGAAGGACGAGGGCTGTAGTACATACTATATTACGACAGCCATTGATTACTCGAATGGGAAGCCCCATATCGGTCATGCATTAGAGAAACTGGCGGCGGATGTGCTGGCCCGCTATCATCGCTTGCGTGGTGATGATACATTGTTCAGTGGTGGCGTTGACGAGAATAGCCTGCATGTGCTTCGTGCTGCTCAGAAAGCGCAGGTAGAGCCGCATCAGTGGATCGATGAGATTAACCGGGCATTTCGCCTGGCGTGGTCAAAGCTGGACATCTCTTATGACCGCTGGATACGTACTACGGAAGAGGTGCATGTCCATGCATCAGTGGAGATGTTTCGCCGAGCTCGGGCCAATGGAGACATCTACAAGTCCACGTATTCTGGCTGGTATTGCCCGAACTGTAACACCTTCTACACGGCTGAAGAATTGACTGATGGGCACTGTCCGTTGCATCCCTCGATCATGCCTGAATGGCTCGATGAAGAGAACTACTTTTTTGCCCTCTCCAGATACAGCGATGCGTTGCGCGAACATATCGAAACTCATCCCGAGTTTATTGTCCCGGCCTCACGACGAGCTGAAGTGCTTGGGATGCTGAAACAGGGCCTGCGTGATTTCTCTATATCACGGCAGGTGCGTCCCGGCTTTGAGAACTGGGGAATTCCGGTTCCCGATGATCCGGCGCAGGTGCTCTATGTCTGGTTTGATGCGCTGACCAACTATCTGACCGTGATTGGCTTCCCGGAGGATCAGCAGCAGTTCACGCACTACTGGCCTGCTAATGCCCACGTTATTGGCAAAGATATCACGCGGTTTCACTGTCTGTACTGGCCCGCAATGCTGCTCTCGGCACAACTGCCCTTGCCGCGTCAGGTGGCTGTGCATGGATTCCTCAATCCCGAGGGGGGTGAGGCGTTCTCAAAGACCGCTGGTAACGTGGTTGATCCGGTTGAACTGGTTGACACAGTAGGTGTTGATGCAGTGCGCTACTACCTGTTGCGGAATCTCTCCTTCGCTTCTGATAGCATCTTCTCGCGTGCCGGGCTGTTGCAGGCATATAATAGCGAGCTGGCGAACGATCTCGGTAACCTGCTCAATCGTGTGGTCTCGATGATTCAGCGCTACCGCAACGGTGCTATTCCCAATCCTGGGATGGAGGGGCCGCTTGAGCAGGAGATACAGGCGCAGGCGCAGGCCGTGCGGCAGAAGGCCGAACAGGAGCTTGAGGTCTGGGAGATCGGGCGTGCGCTTCAGGCCGCCTGGGGTTTTGTGCGGCGCATCAACCAGTATATCGAGCAGAACGAACCGTGGAAGCTGGCGCGTCAAGTCGATCAGACAACGCGGCTCGATACCGTCCTGTTTACCGCTGCCGAGTCTCTGCGACTGCTCTCAGTGTTCCTGAGTCCCTACATTCCTACTGCCTGCCAGCGTATTCGAGAGCAACTGGGACTGCCCGCGCTTGAGCGGGGAGCCTGGGAGACAGAGGGTACATGGAGTGCTCGAAGCCTGACACAGGTCCAGCCGGGAGCGGTCATCTTCCCGCGCCTGGAAGAGGAGAGAGGATAGGAAAGGCTTTCTCCTCTCTCCCTATCGCTTCAGGCTTGAGGCACAATGGGCAGGACAATATAGGAGGGATGGTCGGCGTCGTGTAAAATTGTTTGGTGTGCGACCGCCATTTCGCTATCTGTGCCGATATCGTGGCCCGTATTCAGGTTGCGATCCCAACGCGGAAAGCAACTGCTTGTGATATCCAGGCGGATGCGATGCCCTTTCTTGAAGAGATTACTGGTGGCCCAGAGATCTATATCATACTCATATGCCTTGCCAGGCTCAAGCAGTGAAGGTGTTCCTCCGTGTGTTGCATGGCGATAGCGTGCGCGGATGATGCCATCGGTCAGATTCTGCGCGTAGCCGTCAGGGTGAACGTCGATCAGCCGGGCTACAAAGTCGGTATCGGGAGCGCTGGAAATCGCCCAGAGATGCACGGTAATCGGGCCAGTGACTTCAACATCCTGTTCCAGCACAGGCGTACTGTACACCAGAACATCTTCACGACTCTCGATCGGGCGCTGATCCCACGGCCCCGGACGGAACTCGGGAGGCATCAGGAGTGCGCCGCCGCGAGTGGGCACAGGGTTTGCCGGGTCATAGTCATAGTGATCGGGCTGTTCATCTGCCGGAGTCTCTGTCGTCAGGAGTCCATCACCCTTGAGCGTGTTGGCATGTCCGTCGCTATGCAAATAGTAGCGTGTCTCGACGGCCCGAGCGAGCGGCCATTCCTGTTCGTCGCGCCAGACATTCGCTCCCATCACAAAGAGCTTGACCGGGGCCTCGCTGGCAACGCCGTTATCGATGCCTTTGAGATAGTAGTCAAACCAGCGTTGCTGGATAGTTGCCAGATCATATTGCATATTGATGAGCATGGCTGAAGCGGCTGTGCCGTAATTGATCTCGCCGATAGGGTTGAAGTAGCCGCCATGCGTCCAGGGACCAATCAAGAGCTTGCTCTGTCGGGCCTCGGGAGTGCTGCCCTCGGTATGGAGAATGCGGAAGTTCTCAATTGTATCTTGAAGGAAGATATCATACCAGCCAGCGATATTGAGTGTGGGGACTGTGACCTGCCCATGTTTGCCACGAATCGTCGCTGACTCCGTGAAGGAACGGTCCATATAGTGCTCGTAGAGCTCAAAGAACATGGGGGCGATAGCGTTGCGTTTGAAGGGGGTGAACTCTTTGAGGGGGAGCGACCAGTAGCCCTGTGGTCCAAGCGCGTCGAGATCGGTAATGTATTGATGGAGCGCCGCCGCGAACTTGCGTGGATCGGGTTCATTCTGGTATTGGCGCATCAGTACATCGGTGCCAAGACCCATGTACCAGTAACCGATCAATCCCAGTTCTTGAGCGCCGCCACGAAACATCACGCCATTGAAGGGATCGTTCCATGTCATTTCAGGGATGGCGGCCTTGACGGTGGTTGGCTTCTGGGTCAGGGCAGCCCATTGCGTAAAGCCGAGATAGGAGCCGCCAAAGAGGCCGATCTGTCCGTTGCTATAGTGCAGGTTGGCGGCCCAGGCAATGGTATCATAGCCGTCGGTGTCTTCATGGCGCATAGGTTCCCATTCGCCGCCAGAGGTAAAGCGCCCGCGTGTATCCTGCACAATCACAACATAGCCCCGGCGGGCTGTCTGTAAGGGGTCCAGTGATGTTATGCTGCGAGAGAGATCTTTTCCATATGGCAGGCGGGTAAGCAGAACCGGCCATTTGCCCTCTCCGACCGGGCGATAGACGTTGGCGCGCAGGATTGTGCCATCACGCATCTTTGCGGGAACGTCAAAATCAACAGTGACTTGATGAGCTATCTGTTGGGTCATATGTGCTCCTTTGAGGGTACTGAACGTTTGTGCGTTTTTCCCTGTGATTAACTTTATCTTACAACATCTCAAAATGGTCCGACCAGAAATGAAGGGTTTTTCAGTGATACGGCATGTATTACCTCTTCCATTGTATGTTGTAACTTGGACGGTGAGTATAATGTAATTGGAAGTCCAACAGACCCGGTGTTGTCCCTTTTACCGTTTCTTGCTATTTCAAAGCCTCTCCGACCACTTTGGTGAAACTTGACACTCTTCGATGCAATTCGTTATACTCAATCCACGAGTGCGATATTCTGCTGTTGTCGTCGCAGAATGGCGAAACTAATAGAGATTTGAGTGGGGCGTTATGGATCAGGATAATGCATCGGTTGCCTACCTTGTCATACAGCATGGATCGCTGTCAGGCAAACGCGTTGAGCTCTGGAAAGAGTGCACGACAATCGGGCGAAGTCGAAATTGTGACATCTTCCTTGAGGATTTAACTGTTCATCGAAAGCAAGCAAGCATTCTGCGCACGCCGAATGGAAGCTATATCTTACGTGATGATAATGGAAGTGGCGATAGTCTGGTGAACGGCAATTCAGTTCGGGAGCAGATGCTACAGCATGGTGATCGGCTTTCGTTTGGCAATACCGATATGACTTTTTATACCAATGAGGGGACGCGCCCCTTTAAGCTGCCTATCTCACGGGGTCGAGAGTCTCGTGCAAATAAACAGGCGCTTCAGGTCGCGGCCCGCTTGCAACTGTCAAATGGGCGCGCCAGTGGAGCCTTGAACAGCGTTGAGGTGCTGCCCGAAATGACGATCGGGCGGAGCCGCGAGTGCCACATTTTTCTGGAGGATCTGGCGGTGAGCCGCCATCATGCGACCCTTCATGAATTGCCAGGCGGTGAGTATGAGCTGATCGACAATCAGTCGGCGACCGGCACCTTCGTCAATGGAAGGCCGATTGACCGTCATGTCTTGCGTGATGGCGATGTGGTCCAGATTGGCGGAAGCAACTTTGTGTTCCGCCTGTTTCAGGCCTGAGTAAACCTACAGGCGCTGCTGAAGCTCCCGCTGAAGCAGACGTATCCGTTGAGCATAGGAATCAAGCTCGGTGCCATCGCGTAAGCGCAGTGGAGGGGCATACACCCGGGTAGTGGCGATAAAATGGCGGACCTCCTGGGGCACATGCTGAAGTGCCTCCCTGTCTCCCTGGCGGATCTGCGTTGATGAGATATCGCGATAGAGAGAGCTTAAAGGCAACGCGTGAATGTAACGAGCGAAGGGCTCGTTTTCCGGCTTATGGATGAGTTGCGAAAGATCATTGCTGTTGGCCTCACCACGCGGAGCCACAACCAGTTCTGCGAGCCGAAAGAGATCCCGTAAGGCGACATCTCGATCATGATAATAGCGCGGGTCGAAGATCTGTACGATTTTGTCAAAGCCCATAAGGAAAAAGAGCCGTCTGACCTTGTGGAAATGTTGGCGTACAGCTTCGGCCTGTTCCACATAAAGCCCCCGGTTAAAGAGCAACATACCTGCATGTGGCAAACGCCGTCGTAACACTGTTCGAAGTAGCATTAAGCGATCCAGCAAGATCGGGCGGTCAACCGTTTCCTTGTCAGTTGTTTGTTTGTTCATGGCTGCATAGATGTGTAGCGGGCGCTTGCTCGATAGCAGCCGGGCCTGCTTCAGCATAGCGATGTGGGCCTGAGTGGGCGGATTAAATGAGCCCGAAAAGATAATGATATCGCCTTCTGGTTCCGGGGAACCGGGAAGCGACACGACAGCGGGCGGTCCTGCCGGGTCAAGGCGATCAATCAGGCGTTGCATGCGTCGGAGCTGCTGAAGCGTGTGCTGTGAAAAATGATGTGTTCTTTTGCTCATGCCTCTATTGTACCATAGCTCTACAGGCCGAGCGATAGAAAAAAAGAACCCGCCAGCGCGACGGGTTCCAGGTTGTACAGCGAGAGCGAGCAGCTACAGAGTAGACTGAATACGTAGCTTGCCATCTATAAAGACACGCTGAACGCGGGGGACGCCATAGGGAGAGTGTCGCACCTGGATGAGGTCAGCAATGTTCCCCTGTTCGAGCGTGCCCAGACGAGTCTGGCCGATAGCTCGGGCCGGGTTGCGTGTTACCATGTTTACGGCCTCGGGAAGCGAGAGTATCTCTTTCTGGGCCAGCGTAAAGACCGCGCCAAGCATTGAAGCGGGATGATAGTCGGCGCACAGGGCATCAACATAGCCTTTCCGGGTTGCCTCGGTCGCGCTGAGATTGCCGCCGCTTGACTTGCCACGCACTACATTTGGTGCTCCCATACAGACCGTCAATCCCAGTTCTTGCGCCCGGCGAGCTGCCTCTTCGGTGGTAGGGAACTCGCTGATGCTGACACCGAGGGCAGGCCATGCCTCAACCCGAGTGGCCGTATCGTCATCGTGGGTTGCCAGGCTCACTTTAGCATGACGTGCAAGCGCGGTGATCTGCTCAATGCGTTGCGGAATGAGCTTTGCCTGTTCACGTTTATGGACGATCAGCTCATCAATCTCCGTGGGTGAGCGATGCGAGGTACGTGCAATATAGAAGCGGAACTCTTCCTCTGTCCGATATTGGCCCTGTCCCGGGCTGTGATCCATCAGTGAGACAAGATCAACAAGTTGATCGTTCAGCATCTGCTCGACAATAGTGCTTGCCTGGGCGCTGCTCAGCTCAATGCGTGCGTGGAGCTTATGGCGAATCAGTGTATGCTCACGGGTCTCTTGCAGGATACGCGCGAAATCTCGGGCAAAGCTGTCAGAGCGCACACCGAATTCTTGATCGTCCAGCGAAATAGCATGAAACTCGGTAGTGATGCCGCTGCATGCAAGGCGGTAGTCTGCCTCATGCAATGCGGTTGGGATATCAAAGAGTACGCGTGGGCGTGGCTCCACTAGCTTCTCGATTGCATCGCAATGCAGGTCGATCAGTCCCGGCATGACCAGATCTCCCTGGATGTCGATATACTGATAGCCATTCTGTCCGATAGGGGGCTGTCCTGTCCCCAGATCGGCGATAATGGTATCTTCCAGCAAAAGCCAGCCGTCATGAAGGACCCGATCGGGAAGTACCAGCGTGGCGTTATAAAGGATCGTTTGCTGCATACCTTATGACTCCTGTACGGCGGCCAGAGATGCATGTTCTGGCACGTTGAAAATGGTGTCAGCAAGGGGGCGCAGAGCCGCCATATCGTGCGAGACGGCGACGATAGTCACCCCGGCGGCGCGAGCCTCGCTGATCATATCCAGAACGATGGATTTGGAATAGGCGTCAAGACTGGCGGTTGGCTCGTCGAGCAATAGCAGGCGCGGCGCGGCAATAAAGGCTCGCGCGATATTGATGCGCTGCTGCTCTCCGCCACTGAAGGTGATCGGACTTGCCTGCCAGCGGCTTTCCTCGATACCCAGGCGCTTGAGCCAGCGGCTTGCTTCTGTCAGGGCTTCGGCGCGAGACCAGCCACATTTCAATAGTGGTTCAGCGGTTACATCCAGTGCCGGTACGCGTGGCAACACTTTGAGAAACTGAGAGCAAAAGCCAATTTCGCGTTCACGCAGTTGGAGGATCTCCTCTTCGCTGGCTGTGGCAAGGTCGATGCGCCCGAACTTCTGTGAGTCGTACCAGATCTCGCCAGCAGTGGTTAAATAGGTGCGATAAATACAGCGGAGAATTGTGGTTTTGCCCGCGCCACTTCTGCCTGCAAGCATGCACAGTGAGCCTTCGGGCACCGAGAACGAGAGCCCTGCAAAAGGGGTAATGGTGCGTCCATCGACGAGATGCAGATGAAATTCTTTGGTCAGGTTACGAACCTCAAGTAATGGGTGTGTTGCGTCCATAGCTTCTCTTTCCTGTAGACATTAGAGCGCTGAAGAAACCAGCAACTGGGTGTATGGGTGTTGAGGATCTTCCAGAATTTGATCTGTCAGGCCGCTCTCAACGATGGTGCCGTTCTTCATAACCATTGTTTTACTTGCAAGTTGCTTGATAACTCCTAGATCGTGCGAAACAAGCAGCATGGTCATCTTCAGTTCCCACTGAATTTGGCGGATCAAGTCCAGCACGCGGGCCTGCACCGAGAGATCCAAACCGGTCGTCACCTCATCGAGAAGCAGGATTGCGGGGTTGCTGGAGAGCGCTTTTGAGATCTGCACTCGTTGCAGCATACCACCGCTGAACTTGCGTGGCTCGTCATCGATGCGCTCAGGTGGGAGCTCGGTCAGATGCATCAATTCAGTTGTGCGCTTGCGGATCGTCCCGACGTTGCGCCAGCCCGCAAGCAGCAGCTTTTCGGCGACGTTGCCGCCCACCGTGAAATGCATGTTCAGGCCAAGCTCGGGTCGTTGATGCACGATGCCAAGCCGTTCATTGCGGAAGGTGCGGCGGGCGTGCTTGTCCAGTGTTAGCAGGTTGAGACCCTCACCGATGGGATTCCCTTTGGAGTCCACCTCGCGGTACAGCAGTTCTCCGCTATCGGGGACAAGGCTCAGATTGACCATCTGGAGCAGCGTGCTTTTGCCGCTTCCACTCTCGCCCACAATGCCCAGAACTTCGCCCTGTTCCAGCACGAAACTGGCATTGGCGCAGGCAACGACCGTGCCGCAGACCGGACAGCGGTTACTCTGGCGCTCTGCTCCTGTCAGATCTTTGCAGAAGGCGCAGCCGGGACCGAAGCGTTTTATCAGGTTGTTTGCTTTAAAGATCCAGTTTTTCATTTCTCTATGCCTCCCGGGCCTGTACGCGCTTCTGACAGAAGCTGGTATCAGAGCAGTAGTAGAGCCAGCGTCCCTGCTCGGCATCAAATTGGCTGGTCAGAAAGGTATCGTTTGAGCCACAAAGTGCACAGTGCTGTGACGGGTCATGCTCGGTCGTGAAGGGGTAGTCCTCGAACTGAAGCGGGACGACCTTTGTAAAGGGTGGAATCGCATAGACACGCTTCTCACGGCCTGCTCCGAAGAGGTAGAGGGTTTCAGCCATATGCATGCGGGGCACGTCATAGCGCGGAATGGGTGAGGTATCCATGATATAGCGATCCTCGACGAGCACGGGATACTGAGTCGCAATGTTGACATCGCCCTGACGTACTATGCTTTCATACATGTAGACCCACATATGGCCATAGTCGGCCTCTGCATGCATCTCCATTGAGCGCTCAAGCACCGGCTCGACCCAACGCAGAGGGTCGGCCATCGGCACCTGAAGGACAAGGATCTGATCGTCACGAAGCGGCTCTTCGGGCACCCGGTGACGCGTCTGAATAATCGATGCCTGAAGCGTATCAGTGGTAAACTCGATGCCAGTTGTTTTCTGGATCAGGCGGCGCAGATTGACCGCGTTCACGCTATCATCATCGCCCTGATCGATAACCTTGACGGTATCGGTTGGCTCCACCAGTGCGAGCGTGATTTGCAGGCCACCTGTCCCCCAACCCCGAGCGATTGGCAGGTCACGGCTGGCGAAAGGGATCAGGTGGCCGGGCGTAGCAACCGCTTTCAGGAGCTTGCGGCGCACCTCACGCTTGGAATCTTCATCAATAAAGCCGAAGTTGTAAAGGGTCTCGCGTTCAGCAGGTCGTGGCATGATGTCGATAGATGTTTGTTGCATTCGTTTGGCCCTGTTTCTATGCTTGTGATTCGTTCTGTGCACGCAACGTCTCGGTCGCTTGCGTTCGTTGTGCCTGTGTCTCGGCATATTTTGCCGCCTGAAAATCCTGTGCCCGCTCAAGCACCTTGAGGTCTGATTGGAAGGTGACGTAGTGCGGAAGCTTGAAGTGCGCGGTAAAGCCGCTGGCCTCGATGCCATCTGAGTGCAGCAGGACAAATTCTTCGTTCGCGGCAGGGGCGAGCTGGCCCTGAGCTTTCTGTTCCTTGCCTACAGTGATTGCGCGGTCAAGCATCGCCATACTCATAGCCTTGACCTCACACTGACCGAAGACAAAGCCATAGCCAAGCCCGAAGTGCGGTTTCCCGGCCTCGATAACGTCGGGCTGCTGCTCATTTTCATCTTCGCTCTCCAGTACGTACGAAACCATTTCACACTCGGTCGCCAGAATCTCACCGATCTCGACCGGTTCGCCTGTGAGCGGGTGCGCGACCTCAACCGGGAGGTAGCCACTGCGCAGTTCGCCCAGCACCGGGTGAATATCGCCATAGCCGCGAACGCTGCTATAAGCCAGAGTCAGCAGGCTTCCCATATCGCTACGGGCCAGGCCTTGCAGGCGTGCGCTTCGCGGGATCGGGAAAATCAGCGATTTGCGGGTGATATCATAGGGCTCGGCGGTAGCCTCGTCCAGTTCGGCCTGTGGTGGCTCGGCCAGAATACCGCGGGCACGCATATCATCAATCACGCGTGGAAAGATTCCCTCATTCTCGGGCAGTTCATCTTCGTTGATCTCAGCCTCAATCTCTTCCAGCAGGTGCCGAATGGACTCGCGGGTTTCGGTGCGCAGGAGTGTATTCAGCAGGCGCAGGTTATAATCGCGAGTGGGGCCGAGAATCTGGCCGCCGGGAATGTCCTTGAACGAGGCCGAAACACGGCGAATAACGCGCATTCGTACCCCTTCTACCGGCAGACTGTAATCAATACGGGGAACGGTTGAGCAGAACGCGCGGAGCAGAAAGCTGGCTTCCAGCGAGTCACCCTCGCTCTGCTTGAGGGCCAGCGCGGCCAGCTCAGGAGCGTAGATAGCGCCTTCTCCCATTGCTCGATCTACGGCCATGCGCAACTGATCCTGAATTTGCTGTGTGGTGATAGGCTCGCTTTCACCGCGACAGCGGAAATATTCCACAAGCTTTTCTGCATTCAGAACGGCTTCGGTTCCGCCTTTAACTGCAACATAACTCATCGTGTGTGCTCCTTCTGCCGGGCGCTCTCTAGCAGACGAAGACGTGTCGTGCGGGGTAGGCCGAGGCAGCGTCCGTTTTCATCAATCAGGTAGATATCGACTCCCAGAGGGTAGCGCTGGCGTGTCGCAACTATGTGCGCGATTTCCAGCCGATCTAAGCCAGTGATAGAGACCGTGTGTGTGGTTTCAATGCCCGGTCCCGAAAGCTCAAGCATAATCGGGCCGGGAATCTCTGTGTCAAGTGCGGTCACGCAATAGATCGCTGTGGCGCTTTCTTCTGGCTCCAGCAGTGTTCCCTCATTCAGTTGGAGAAGCTGACTATCGCTGCTTCCATCGCAAAACAGAACAAAGTGTGCGTCTGAAGGTTCTGCAAGGCTGGCTCCGCTGCGTAGGGCAAGCCATTGGACGATCTCTGTATCGCGGGATTGCCAGACACCGTGCTCAGCCACAGCAAAGCTGACCTCCCGATCGAGGAGCGTCAGCAGCGCTCCCAGAGCATAGAAATTGGCTATTGTACTGCTCGGCGTACGTGGCGGTTCCCCGAGATGATGGGGATAGGGAAGTTGTGTCAGTTTGCCCGGACGGGCCAGGCTATCAAGGATATGGCGGAAGACCGAGGCACTGTAGTGTACATGCTCATCCTGCCGGGTGCCAATCATGCTGTTACATCCTCTCAAAGTTGACTTTTGTCTTTGCCACCAGGGCTTGCAGGCGGCGGCGTTCATGATGCAATTGCTGGTCGAGCTCTGTGATCTGCTGTTTGAGCTGCTCAGCCAGGGCACCGCCTTTACGTATAGCGGCATCGATCAGCGCGATACCCATCGCTTTACGAGCGCTCTCACCAAGTACCATCCCGAAGCCGAACTGCTTGTCCAGTTCCAGACGAACCTCAGTAACAAGCAACTCTCCGGCGTTAAAGCGGCTATTGGCGACGGTTTCGCGCACGCGGAGCATCACCAGCCCCTGACGGGGGCTGCTTAGAAGCTTGATATGGCTCTGCGGATAGGTTTTCAGTACGTGCTCTGCCAGTTGATTGACCTTTTCTTCCGGACTATTTGCCAGAATCGCGTAATAGTTCATATCTTCCTCGTGGGCGAGAGGGGGGAGCAGGACAATGCTCCCCTCTCGGGACTATTTCAGTTTCGAGACGTCGAGATGAAGTTCTTTGGCGATGCTGCGCAGCAGATCGAACTTACTGTCTGTTGCAGCTGTGAAGCCTTTGGTCGCAATCGCATCCAGAGCTTTTGTGTCCTTCACGTTCAGGAAGGCCTGCTGAATGAGCTGCTTGTCGCTCTGACTTAGCTCTTTGCGATAGGCAACAGGACTTCCGGGAATGGGATCGCTTTTGGCGACAATAACCACCTCATCTTCGGTGAACTTGCCCGCTTTGAGCAGTTTGGCATAGACATCGCTGGCAACCGCGCCTGCATCGGCTTTGCCGCCAAGCACCGCGAGCAGCGAGGCATCATGACCGCCTGCGAAGGTGCCTTTGACATCTTTATCGGGATCGAGCCCGTTCTTCTTCATCGTATAGCGCGGTACCAGGTTGCCACTGGTCGAGGCGGGATCAACATAGGTGAAGGAATGCCCCTTAAGATCAGCGATTGTCTTGATACCGGTCTTCTTGGTGGTGACAATGTAGCTATAGTAGTGATCGTCGCCGTTGGGCTGAAGCTGCTGTACAAACGCTTCAGCATTGTATTTGTCGGCAGCAAGTGTGTAGCTGAAGGGACCAAACCAGGCCACATCTAGCTGTCCGGCGCTCATTGCCGTAATGGTTGCGGTATAGTTCGGAGCAACGCTGAGCTTGACCGGAACCCCCAGTTGCTTTTCAAGCTCTTTCGCGAACGGGGTGGTGTCCTGAATCATTTTAGTTGCGTTCTCGGAAGGGATCAGACCCAGGCGAAGCTCTTTCAGGCTGAGCTTCGGTTTGCCCGAATTATCCTGATTGCTTGCGGTTGCCTCGCCTCCGCAGGCTGCGAAAAGCGTGAGCAGCACAAGGAGCAGTGAAAAGAGACCGAGCCGTGAAAGGAGCGGCTTATGCGAGCTATAAGACATATTGCTTACATCTCCTGAAATAGAAGGAATTAAATAATTTTCGAGCGAACAAAATCGCTCAATCTATCAAGCAGCATCACGGTGATTACCAGGACGATGATAATAACCGAGACATTTGCATACTCAAACAGGCTGAGATTTGCCTGTAACAGAAAGCCAAGTCCGCCGCCGCCGACAAAGGCAACAACGGTTGAGTCGCGCCCGTTGGATTCCCAGGCATAGATGGTATAGCTGGCAAGCAGAGGAAAGGCCTGAGGCAACACCCCCCAGCGGAAGCGCTTGAAGCCGTTCGCGCCCACAGAGGTCAACGCCTCAATTGGTTGGGGTTTTACGGCCTCGATTGCCTCTGCATAGAGCTTAGTCAGACTGGAAATCGTATGGATGCCCAGGCCCATGATGCCCGCTCCCGGTCCCAATCCCAGGAAGGGGACAAACAGCAGCGCCATCACAAGCGATGGAATGGCACGGGTGGCGTTCATCAGCAGACGAATGGTGTTGTAAATAATCGGGTGCGGACTGGTATTGCGGGCCGCCAGAATGCTGAGTGGAAGCGCCCCAATCACACCCAGGATGGTCGCGACAATGGCGGTCTGTATGGTGATAGCCAGCGCATCAAGGATATTACCGAAATAGGTCCAGTCGGGTGGGAGCAGCTCTTTGACCAGTTTCGCACCGGCTGAGCTACTGAAGAGCCCCTGAAGCGCGTTCAGCCAGTCAAAGTCCTTAATGTTGAAGCCCCACCAGATAAAGAGCCCGAAGAGAATGCCGCTGGCGAATTTGCTCCCACGGAAGGCCAGAAACACCAGACCACAGGCCAGGAGGAGACTCACAAGGAAATTGCTATCCAGCGTTTGGAGTGTGTAGGTGAAGGTACCGACATTCAGAACTCGTGCGAAGAAGAAGCCTGCCAGCGCAAGCAACACCACAAGGGAGATAATCGATTGTGTGCTGCGGAGCTCCTTCAGGTTGTGGCGCGCCTTGAGGGCCATACTGACTGCGCCAGTGACCAGAATCAGGATCGCGACGGCGCTGTTCAGATCGAACGCGATGGTCCAGTTCACCGTATATGTTCCCAGAGAGATGAGATGTTGCGCCAGCAGAACGATCCCCAGGGCGCAGAGAAGCGCCGGGAGCGTCAGGGACCACTTCGGTGTCTGTAAGGGATGAATCAGGGTCCGATCCGGGCTGTGCTGGAACCGCTGGAAAAAATCGTATCGCTTTTGCAGGCGTGGATCGGTTGCCTGCCCACTCTTGAGATTGCGTTCTATTGCCACTGTTTCTTATCCTCCGAGCACCCCGGATGTTGCGGGAAGGAGTGACTCGCTGCTTGTTGTTGTTGTGTAGCGGACGGGCGCGCTATCGCTCTGGTAGATCTCCTGTAAGATGCCTGAAGTCAGACCGGTGGGAGCGCCATCATACACAATACGCCCGCGTGCGATACCGATGATGCGATCGGCGCATTGTTTAGCTGTTTCGAGATCATGGATATTCACCAGAATGGGCACGTTCTCTTCTCGGGCGACGGCACGAAGGTCTTCCATAATGCCCCAGGTCAACTCAATATCCAGGTTTGCCACCGGCTCATCTGCCAGCAGGATCAGGGGCTCCTGAGCCAGGGCCCGGGCGATTGCGACACGTTGTTTCTCTCCACCTGAGAGCCGATCCGCGCGGTATCTGGCCCGCTGAACCATATTAACGCGTTGCAGACACCAGAGCGCCTTTTCACGATGGGAGCGGTTGAAATAGCCGATCGCCGCGCAGAAATCATTGATGTAGCCAAGTCGTCCTGTCAAAACGTTGTGCAGAACGCTGACGCGTTCGATCAGGTTGAATTCCTGGAAAATAAAGCCGATCCGACGGCGTAAGAGCAGCTTTTCGTTCTCGTTTAACGCGGAAATATCGGTTCCGTCTATACGGATACTTCCGCCAGAAATTGGGATGAGCCCGTTAATACAGCGTAGCAGCGTCGATTTGCCTGCTCCACTGCGCCCGATAATGCAAATAAACTCGCCTCCTCGAACGGAGAAGCTGATGTCGTTGAGAGCCTCATACCCGTTTGGATAGACTTTTGAGAGCCCTTTCACTTCAAGAAGCGCACTTGTTCTCAAGGTAAAACCGCCTGTTTTTCACTATAGCTCTGATGCTTCAATCGTTTTCTGTTCTGTATCATACTACTGTAGTATTAAAGGAAAGTAGACATAGCTTTAAGGATCGTTTAAATTTTTCCTGTAGTCTAATGGGATAGGAGAGGGTAGGGAAGGACAGGAAATAGAGGCCTTTCTGCTTTCAGTAAAGAAATAGAGTCACTGTGTCAGAGGGATAGGAGAAGTGCGGGTAATTGGTACTGTAGAAAAGGTAAAACCGGACTGTTAACCTATCTTTAACAGATGGTCAGCCAATCCGGTTTCACTGCCTGTTTGTTATCAGGATGTTAAGTGACTATGCCTCCTGCATCAGGCGGCGCAGAACAGTAAGCAGGATGCCACCATTCTTATAGTACGTCACATCGATTGGGCTATCGAGGCGTGCGATAGTTGTGAACTCGAAGGACGTGCCATCCTCGCGGGTTGCTCTGACGGTCACCTCCTGGCGAGGCTTCAGTCCCTCCTCGATGCCCATAATGTCGAAAGTTTCGTGTCCGGTCAGGCCGAGCGATTCTTTGCTGTCACCCGGGCGGAATTGAAGGGGAAGGATGCCCATACCGACCAGATTGCTGCGGTGAATGCGCTCAAAGCTCTCTGCGATCACGGCATGAATACCGAGCAGCAAGGGACCTTTCGCGGCCCAGTCACGGGAGCTACCGGAACCGTATTCCTTGCCTGCCACAACGATCAGCGGCGTACCCTCTTGCTGATAGCGCATCGAGGCGTCGTAGATCGTGGTCTCTTCGCCAGACGGCAGATGGACGGTGTAGTAGCCCTCTTTGCCCGGGACCAGACGGTTGCGCAGACGAATATTGCCGAAGGTGCCGCGCACCATCACTTCATGGTTACCACGGCGTGCACCGTAGGTGTTGAAGTCGCGGCGCTGGACGCCATGCTCGATCAGATATTGACCAGCCGGGCTGTTGGCAGCAAAGCTACCCGCAGGTGAGATATGGTCGGTCGTGATCGAATCGTCGAGCATCGCCAGAACACGAGCCCCCCTGATATTTTTGACCGGAGCGGGCTCGTTTGCCATCCCCTGGAAGAAAGGCGGTTCGCGCACATAGGTGGATTCGGGGTCCCACTCGAAGAGCGTGCCGGTTGAATTACTGAGCGCCTGCCAGTGTTCGTCACCCTCAAAGACGTGTGCATAGTTCTCTGCAAAGACTTCCGGTGTCACCGTTTTTGTGACGATACTCTGAATCTCCTGCTGTGTTGGCCAGATATCGCGCAGGTAGACCTCTTCGCCTTTGTCGTTGACTCCCAGTGGCTCTTTTGTCAGGTCGATATCGACAGTTCCAGCCAGGGCATAGGCAACGACCAGGGGGGGCGATGCAAGGAAGCTGGCTCGGACCTGCGGATGAATGCGGCCCTCAAAGTTGCGGTTCCCGCTGAGCACCGAGGCGACGACGAGGTCATTGTCCTGAATGGCCTGTGCAACGGGCTCAGGCAGTGGGCCACTATTACCGATACAGGTTGTGCAGCCATAGCCCACAAGATTAAAGCGGAGCTGTTCCAGATAGGGCAGCAGGTTTGCATTCTTCAGGTAGTCAATCACGGCGCGAGAGCCCGGTGCGAGGCTGGTCTTGACCGCGGGATTGACTTTGAGCCCTTTTTCCACTGCCTTTTTTGCCACCAGGCCCGCGGCAACCATGACAGAGGGGTTCGAGGTGTTGGTACAGCTTGTAATGGCCGCAATAGCCACGGAGCCATGTCGCAGGGTGACTTTCTGACCGTCTACCTCAATCTCAACGCTTTCGGGCCTGTTCTCTTCCTTTACCAGAACGGCGGCGCCCTTCTGCGCGGTTGCCGTTGCGGTC
Organism: Thermosporothrix sp. COM3; assembly: GCF_059696735.1. NCBI lineage: Bacteria > Bacillati > Chloroflexota > Ktedonobacteria > Ktedonobacterales > Thermosporotrichaceae > Thermosporothrix > Thermosporothrix sp. COM3. The sequence goes on from NZ_AP019376.1 coordinate 6,623,639, forward strand.
TGGCCTTGTGCTGTCTCAGTGGATGGGGTGGAACCCGAGAAGCGATCGGCATAGGCGGTACGGAAGGTCTTGCCCAGTTCGCTCATCAGCACGCGATCCTGCGGACGCCGCGGACCAGCCAGACTGGGAACAATCGTGCTGAGATCGAGTTCAAGCAGATCATCAAACTCTGGCTCGACCATATCGTCGGTGCGGAAGAGACCCTGTTCCTTTGTGTAGCGCTCGATCAGCTCTACCAGTTCGGGGGAGCGACCGGTTGCACGCAGATAGCGCAGGGTTTCGGCATCGACCGGGAAGAGGGTTGCGGTTGCACCAAACTCTGGCGACATATTGGAGATGGTTGCACGGTCTGCAAGGGCTAGCTGGCTGAGGCCCGGACCTGTGAACTCCACGAATTTACCGACCACACCGCGCTTGCGAAGCATCTGGGTAACGGTCAGCACAAGGTCGGTCGCGGTCGTGCCTTCGGGCAAGGAGCCGGTGAGGCGCATACCGATAACCTCAGGGGTGAGGAGATAGAGCGGCTGACCAAGCAGAACCGCCTCGGCCTCGATGCCACCAACGCCCCAACCAAGAACACCCAGACCATTGACCATCGTCGTGTGCGAGTCAGTTCCAACCAGCGTATCAGGGAAGGCGACTTTCTCTCCGTTCTCTTCTTTGGTCATGACAACAGAGGCCAGATATTCCAGGTTGACCTGATGGACGATACCGGTTCCAGGAGGGACGACACGGAAATTGCTGAACGCCTGCTGAGCCCAGCGAAGCAGTGCATAGCGCTCTTTGTTACGCTCGTATTCGCGTTCAACGTTAAATTGAAATGCATTGGTAGTTCCAAAGACATCGACTTGCACTGAATGGTCAATGACCAGATCTGCGGGAACCAGCGGGTTGATCTTTTTGGGATCTCCTCCCATGCGAGCAACAGCAGAACGCATGGCGGCCAGATCGGCTACTGCCGGGACGCCGGTAAAGTCCTGCATCAGAACACGTCCGGGCAGGAAGGGATATTCTGCATTGCTGCTTGCGGCTTGCCCCGGTCGCCAGCGGGCAAGGGAGAGGATATCATCTTCGCGGATCAGCTCGCCATCTGCATTGCGAAGCAGATTTTCCAGTATGATGCGCACAGTAAAGGGGAGTCGTTCAAGTGTATCGACACCCCGTTTTAAAACGCTATCCAGCCGGTAGTAATGCACAGTTCCGAATGCACCATCCAACCGGGTGCGTGCGCCAAATACGTCATTGTATGCAGTCATAAGACCTATCCTTTGATGGAGTGTATTTGGGGAAGGGTGACCGTCTATGGCTCAATGCAATAAGACGTGGTTTCATAAAAGTCAACCCTTATACTCATTGTCGTTTCTCAGGTTTATTATACTACAGCGCCGGGAAATGAAGACAACCGTAGTAGCGTTCGTTTTACTATCTGACTGTCCTGCCGTTTATTGCACTTTAGTTTCGGGAGGGAAAAACAGCACGATCGAGAGCCGCTGATGTCGCCTGACGTGGGTGGTCATGAAGATGGGAGCGTCCCGGTTTTCTGTTTGATGAGCATGATAATTTCATCCACAGAAAACGGTTTTTCGAGCAGGGAGACGTTCAGGTTCTGTAGCTCTTCGGTATCGGTGAATGTTGCCGCTGTTGTCAAAATAATCGGGAGGGATTGCAGGTGTGGACAGCTTCTAATCCGGCGGATCACTTCGATACCAGACATAGACCCATTCAAGCGCCAGTCAATGATCATAACATCCACAGGAGAGACTTGCGGCTGTGGCGTGGTGACACCCAACGCCTCCAGACATTGCTCAGCCTCGGCGAAAACGGTGACAGTGTAACCTTCGTCCTGCAAAACAAGCATGACCATCTCTTGTATTGCAAGATCGTCCTCCAGCAACCCTACGTGCATAGCGCTCCCCTTCTTTTGCTCTTTTTTCTTGTGTTGTTTGTTCTGTTGAAGCAGTTCCGGCTGTAAAGGAAAGGAATCTTTCCTGTAATCCGTTTTGCTCCTTACCGAAATAGGTGGATATCAATGCTAGAAAATATGCTCTGTCGACACTATAACAAACTGTGCCTTATTTCGCAAGTAGTTGAGGATGGCAGGTCGTTTTGTCTTGCCGTCGGGGCGATTGGAAGCTGTAGGGTGACGTTAGTTCCCTTCCCTTCGACACTCTGAAGCACAAGTTGTCCCTGCATGGCTTCGGCGAGCTTGCGTGAGAGGTAGAGCCCGAGGCCAAGCCCGCTCACCTGACTGGTCGCGGGATGGTGGAGCCGGGAGAAGGGTTGAAAGAGCGTTCGTTGCTGGCGGGGCGTAATGCCGATCCCATGATCGCGCACAGTGATATTGATGCGCGGTGGCTGCTTTGGGATTGCCTGCTGTTGAAGCAACATCTCAATGAGCCCACCTTGTGGCGAATATTTAATCGCGTTATCCAGAATATTGGCGAGAATCTGGCGCACGCGATGCGGGTCAGCCCAGATGGGCGGTAGAGGCGTCTCGACATGCAGACGGAGTGTATAGCAGCCGGGACGTGCCTCCTCGATTCGCTCCTGCTCCTGCTCGATCAGTTCGGTGCATAGGGATACAAGATCGATCCATTGGCAGTGCAGTGTGAACCGCCCACTTGTGAGACAGGAGATATCGAACAGATCATTCATGGCTGCTTCGAGATGCTGAATAGCGGTGAGAATAGCCTGAAGGTAGCGCTGACGCCGGGCGCTTTCGATCGCATCATCACAGCTCTGTAACAGTCCTGTATAGCCCTTGATCGTAGTCAATGGGCGTCGCAACTCATGGCAGACAAGCGAAAGAAACTCATACTGATCCTGCATCGAGGATTGTTCAGATAGGAAGAGCGACGAGCTGAGTTCCTCAAGGCTTCGTTCCACATCCTGACTGAACCGGGGAAGCGTCTGCTGTAGCAGCCGAAAATCTCCGGGTGTGAAAGGCTCTTTTCGAGAGCAGAGCAGGAGTCCGAGGAGCCCTTGTGGGCGCTCAAGCGGAGCGGCAAGCATTACGTCTCTCTGAGCGTGCCTGTAGTACCAGATATGCCCAGTCTGAAGGACAATATCGCATAGAGACTGAATACGACTATCATACAGCAGGTATTCGGTATGCGTTACACTGAAAAAAGAGAGCTCCTGATGGAGATAGAAAGGAAGCCGTTGTAAGAGAGGATGACGCAGCGTGGCATCGTGACATGCCAGTATCAAGCTGGTATCTGAGCAATTCAGCAAAGCCTGCACCGAATAGACGATGCCCGCGAAACGACGATGATTGAGCATCGTTTAACACCTCCTGACTGCCACAGATAGAAACTTCCATACCAGTCAGTATAGGAAGAAGTCCAACAAGCGGGCGGTATTGTTCGGCTGGGCTGCGTCCCCGATTGAAGCTTTAGTTGAATGAAACCTGAATGCGGGCACCTCTCTTACTCCACGCCTTCGCGCTCTTCTCCTCTCTTAGTTGAATGAGGCAGAGCGAAGAGATGGGTATTCCTGATTCCAGCTTATTGAAGGAGAGAACGGATCAGCTCGCTTCGCAGCCGGCTTCAATCCTGAAACAGTATGGGCTTGCCCTGCCCGTTGCTCGCCGTTTTCCTGTGTAGCCGCATATGGGCATCAATTAAATATCTCAATGCCTCAAACCTCGATTCATCTATTCTATATATATGGCGTTGTAAATTTTTGCGTTATATGTAGCACCTTTTTCTCAGTTTTTCGAGATCATCTTAAGGCGAATGTATACTGTGTGTAGAAAAAGTTCTGAAGAGAGTATGCAGAACATGCTCTTCTATTTTTGTCTTGAGGGAAGTTGCGGATGAATATGCTGGTGGGGAAAAATCTTGGCGGATACCGGTTGATACGTCTCGTCGAGAGTGGCGGTATGGGAGATATCTATCTGGCGCAACATGCACGGATTGGTAGGAAAGTCGCGATCAAGGTTGTGTGTGGAGACCTACGCGCGGTTCCCAATACTCCCGAAGGAAAACAGGCGGCTGTGCGCTTTGAGCGTGAAGCCCGCGCCGTTGCCGAGCTTGATCATGAGAATATTTTACCTCTCTATCATTTCGGGGATGAAGTGCTTGAGCCGGACGGCCCGACTATTACCTATCTGGTGATGCCGTATCTATCGGATGGCTCACTATGGAGCTGGCTCCAGCGGCGCACGCAGCAGTATGGCTTTAGCTGGCCTATCTCGGCTGAAGAGGCGGGATATTATCTGGTGCAGGCGGCTACGGCCCTTCAATATGCTCATGATCACGGGATTATTCATCGCGATATCAAGCCCACAAATTTTCTGATTCGTGTCGAAAAGAATGTGCCCAAAAATGACGAATATGCCCATCTGGCACATATCTTTCCGCATGGCAGACCAAAACTGCTATTAGCGGATTTTGGCCTTGCGGCATTCTATCGACATGGGCGGTCGATGCATCGTTCGGTGGGGACACCGCTGTATATGGCTCCGGAGCAGTTTGATGATCCATCACTGGCAACCTCGGTGCATGTGGGCCCATCGGCGGATCAGTATGCGCTGGCTGTTATGATCTATCAGTTGATGACAGGGAGGGCGGTATTTGAGGGGACGGCCTCTCAGCTTCTGCATCACCATCATCATACGCCGCCGACACCGCCAAGTGTTTACAATCCTTCACTCCCCCAGGAACTCGATGCAGTCTTTCTGCGGGCACTGGCGAAAAAGCCCGAGCAACGTTACCCTAACATTATGGCATTTGCACAAGCCTATGACGAGGTATTACGGGAAAATCGCAAGAAAAAAAACGCGGAGAAAAAAGAGTTTCGTGGTCAGGCGAAGTCGCGCGAAGGGGGGAAGCGTTTCCTCCAGCGGGAGGATACCACATTGCCGGTATCACCGATAGAAAAGGTAGTGGGAACTGCAAAGCATGGTGGCTCTCTGCCTTCCCTTGCGGCGGCAACGGTCCATCCTGCCCTGGAAGAACCGAGCGAGGAGAAGACGCAGCCGCGCAAAAAGATCCAGATGCAAAGTCGCACCTCGTTCTCGACGCTGGTGGCTGCGAGTATGCAGTTTAAAACGATTCCTCTTTATCTGCTACAGCAATCAACGATTTTTGGCGCGATCGTGATTGGTCTGGTTTTCTTGCTCCTCCTGACGATTGGTATGTTGCTGACGATGCTTCTGCTCGGGCATGCCCGCTAGAGGGAGAGAGGCCGGAGAAGAAATCCACGCTTCATGGTAAAGGCACTGTTGAAAGGGCGCTTCTGGTCTCTCTCCCCTTTGGCTACTTATGGGTTAAGAGCACCTCTTCAAATTCTGCTACTGTCTGGAAACCGAGTCGCTGATAACAGCGGATTGCGCTTGCGTTATTGGCTTTGACATTGAGGCCAATATGTCGGATATGTTGCTGTAGCGAACGGCAGAGCCGCGCACAGGTTCGGGTTGCCAGACCTTTTCCTCTCCATTCCGGGTGCGTCACAACGTTGCCAAGCGAGGCCACCTGATAGTATTCCGAATAGACATGGACGCTTGCCGCGCAGATCAGTTTTCCCGGGTGGGTCGGATGGTAGATCCCGTAGCACTGCCCGGTTTCGAGGATGCGCGGATCAAAGGCGTTATCGGGATAGCCCTGAGCGTACAGCGCCTCCAGTGCGGGAAGATCGCTTTGTGAGAGATGGGCGACATCTGTGGTATCGATCGTGTTGCAGGCTGAAGGATTGGTCCAGGCCATCTTATAGTGTGTGCCGTAGGATGTTGCAGTATAGGTCTCTTCCAGGGTTTCGCGCAGACCGAGGCTCAGATGAGCGAAAATCTGGTTCGGTAACTGAGATGAGCGAAGCAATGCTTGCATACCGGGGATATCATCGGTCAGGGCCAGCATAACAGGGGGATCAAAGGCTGTATAGAGCATGATAACCTGCTTAATCGTCTGGTCTTCTTCCAGGGTATACCAGCGGGTATAGGGCCAGAAAAAATCATCCATGTCGCCGAGTTCATATAGATGAAGGTAAATGTTTTTGCGCAAAAAAGCCTCGATTTGCTCTTTGTCGGGTAGAGAAAGGGTCACCATTTGAGCATATGTTCCTTTTGGAAAGAATAAAATGGGCAGCAGGAATCGCAGCCATAAGCAGGCGATCAAGCAAAAAGGATCTTTTGTTGAGCGTTTATGGCTTGAGATTCCAGGGACGTGCCCGTTTGCGGGATTTCTGGGCCTCGTGCACATTACCCAGGGCTTCATATACGTTGGCTTTGAGCTCCCAGGCGCGAGTATAGCCCTTGTCCATTTCGGTTGCCTCGTTGAGCGCATCCAGTGCCGCTTTATTATGGCCGAGCCTGAGCAGCGCTTCTGCTTTGTTACACCAGGCAACAGCGCTGCGAGAGTTAATCAGAAGCGCCTGTGTATATGCATCGACAGCTCCACTGTAATCAAACAGACAGGCACGGGCATTTCCCAGCCCGTTCCAGGCCTGAAAACTGCGAGCATCACAGTGCAGCGCCTGCTCATAGGATGCAACAGCTTCTTCAGGCATATTCATATCAAGCTGTGCATCCGCTTTGCCGTTCCAGGCTGCCACATAGCAGGGATCAATTGCCAGAGCGCGTTCAAAGTGAACCAGCGCCTGTTGATAGCGCTGTAATCGCAGGAGTGCCAGACCCGCGCTGACCCAGACGACCACATTATCAGGTTCGATTTCGGTGGCCTGAAGGTAAGCGTCAAGCGCTTTGCGGTAGTTTCCCTGATTATAATGGGCGGTACCTTTGCCGTTCCATGCGTGAAAGTTGCGGGGGTCCATTTCCAGAGCTTCCTCATAGGCATGGAGCGCCTGCGAATACTGGTGTTGCTTCAGATAATGGTCACCCTCGCGACACTTATCACGTGCAGCTCCGGTGCTCCTGATTTTGACCCGCGATGTTTGGACATCCTGCACAATGCCCTGCTTGCCGGTGGAGGAAGACACCGAAGGGAGAGACGGGTTTGTCGAGTTTGTGCTTCTGGGCATGATTGGATACGAGTCCGAGGAGAGCGGTGGTGTCATCACGGGCGTATGATTGCCGGGCTGACATGCCTGGTCGAAAGCCTGAATAAATTCGACCATATCGGCATAGCGGTGCTCGGGATTCGTCGCCAATGCACGCATAATGACGTGATCCAGGGCTGACGGGAGCTCTGGATTGAGCGAAGAAGCAGGAGGCACAGAGCCGCTGACTGGATCGAGCGGGTGATAGCCTGTCAACATCTCATAAAGCACGATGGCGCATCCATATTGATCGCTGCGTGGGTCGACCACGCCGCTTGTTTGCTCGGGTGCCATATAGCCAACCGTGCCTCGTACGGTAACGGTTTTGCCGAAGCGGGCTCCTGGTTCCAGCAGGCGAGCGATCCCGAAATCGGTGATAACCAGGCGATGATCATCCTGATGGACCAGGATATTCTCAGGCTTGATATCGCGATGGATGACGGGACGTGGCCGTGTATGTGCGTAATGTAAAGCGCTGGCAAGCTGATGAAAGTTGCTCACCGCTTCCTGAAATGGCAGGGGGCCATTGGCCTGAGCCAGCCGGGTACGCAGGGAGCCAGCCGTATAGAGTGGCATAACCAGAAAAACACTGGGACCATCGCGGCCATAATCAAGGACAGGAGCAATATTCGGGTGATCTAGAGTCGCAGCGATACGTGCTTCACGCAAAAAATGCTCGTGCTCGGTATGCGTTGTCTTGCTGGGTAGCAGAACCTTAATTCCGATGTAGCGGGAGAGGTGGCGATCTACACCACGAAAGACCGCCGCGTAACCGCCTTTGCTGATTAAGGCATCCACGCGGTAGCGTCCCGCCAGCATCGTATGAATTAAAGGCAGTGCGCAGGCACGACAAAATAAGTCGCTGTCCCGATTATCATAACCGCAGTCTACCTGATCTGCGCAGCGTCGCATTCCCTCCTCCAGGTGAAAAAATACATGGGGGGAACTCACGAAGCCTCGCTGCCACGGGATCGCGCCTCAATGGTGCGAGCCCATTCCTGGCAGGAAAGGGCCTCTTGCGTTCTTCCCAGTTTTTGTAATACAACAGCCTTGTTATACCAGGCGTCAGGCTCTTCTGGCGCAAACGAGGTCGCTTGATCCAGTGCCGCTAGCGCTTCCTCCAATCGTCCCAGGGCAAAGAGCGAAAGCCCCTTATTGTTCCAGGCTGCGATATAGTGGACATCGCCTGCTAGAGCTCGATCAAACGCAGCAAGAGCCTCATCGTAGCGCTGCAATTCATGAAGCAGGCTTCCTTTATTGTACCAAGCAGAAGTTAATCCGTCATCGTACTGAAGTGCCCGGTCATAGGAAGCAAGTGCCTCTTCGTACAGATGTAGTGCAGCAAGCACGTTGCCTCGATTATACCATGCTCCTGCCAGTGATGGATCAAGGGAAAGAGCGTGATCGTATGCAACAAGGGCTTCATCGAAGCGTTTGAGGTCGCGCAGATCATTCCCTTTATCAAACCAGAGAGTCGCATTCTGGGGATCGAGGGTCAGCGCCTGCTCGTGTGCCTGAAGCGCCTCTTCTGGCTCACCCTTACGGCGCAGGATATTGCCCTTGATATCCCAGGTTGAAGCCTGACTGTTATCAATCGAAAGCGCCCGCTCAATCGCGATGAGCGCTTCCTTATAGCGACGCAGGTTGTAGAGTGTATTGCTCATTGCCTGCCAGACAACGCGCTGTTCGGGTTTAAGGACCAGCGCCTTATCAAAAGCCATAATCGCCTCTTCCGGGCGATTTAGCTCCGCAAGGGCCATGCCTTTGGCGCTCCACGCATAGGCATAGTTCTCATCATAGCTGAGTGCCTGTTCATAGCTGTAAAGCTCTTCGTCCAGACGGCGAAGCTCGCGGAGAACGGTACCGCGCGCGGTCCAGAGGTCTGGATCTTCTGGACGCATGGTCAGTGCATAGTCATAGGTCTGTAAGGCCTCTTCAAGCCGTCCCAGACAGAGCAGGGTCGCGGCCTTACCACTCCATGCATCGACCTGGGTCGCGTTCTGCGCGATTGCCTTGTCATAGGCGCTTAATGCAAGCTCGTAATTTCCCTGTTCATAGGCAACATTCGCCTCGGTCAGAGGATCTGCGGCTCGTGGTTTCTTGAACGGAACCTCGATACGCAGCAGCGTTTCCTCATCTATATCACGTTCCGGTTCCACCGTCTGTCGCACCTGCCGTGCGTTTCGCGGGGACTGTGCGGAATTGCTGAACTCTCCCGTGGCTATCTCGGATTTAACTAAAAAGGTAACCGGACCATCCTGACCATAGTCAATTACACGGATACTTCCCGGATCGTGAACACGGGCAGAAAGTGAGGCTGCATACTCGGCTTCCTGAAGAAATTCTTCGCGTTCACGGCTCTTTGCCTGACGGGGATGGAGTGCACGAACAGTAAGCCGTTCTCCATTGCGTCGATCAATGGCCCGAAACGTGACCGTTTTGCGCTCTTTGCCCGTCAGGCTGACGATCTCATAGCGCCCTTTCAGGGATGTACCGCGTAGTGGGATACCACAACGAGAACAGAAACGCGCTTTCTCTCTATTTTCAAAACCACAGCCCTCTAAATCCAAACACATCCCCATGGACAAGTCGTCCCTCCCTAGCCTGCACAGAAGTTCTTTACCAGACAGAAAACCAGTGTCTCTACTGTATCGAAAGTGTGACTCTTTTGTCAATACAGCATATAAAACCTTGTGCAGAGTGTAATCAATTACAGCATTTCAACATCAGTTTTTATTAAAATAGCGATATTTGCAAGCATTACTGACTTGCTGAATGCAGCGCATATGGCGCGATGCATCTCGATCTGAAGGTCAGTAGAGAAGCGGCTGGTGGTGCTTATGTTGCTGATTGCTCATCATTGCGTCCCCTCTGGATAATAAACGGTACGACGGCTATTGTTTTGGTGCCGCATGTTCGCTTTTCTCTGAGGGGAGTCGTCAAGAAGAGCAACTCTCTGACATTCATTCTATTCCTCACCCTTAACACTGAAACGGATAGTATGCGCTCAGGGATACAGCTTTTCTCTGGAAATAGGAGAATCACCTTGTCGCCGCCTCCCTGAGGGAAAACTGTATGCATAGGAAGAAGTTTTTCGGGAGCAAGTCGTTTGAAAATGCACTATTTCTCGGACAAAAGATCTATTTTTGATATGGCGTCGCTTCGATCCCGGCGCTAGAGAAGTCGGGCAGCATCCGGAGCATAGGACTTTTGTGCCGTGCCAAGCTGATAGTTTCCTTAGAAAAATCTATGTGAAAGAGTGTTTGCATTACAGAAAGAAACGCGTAGAAGATGTAATAAGAGTTGAGCTTTGTTCTATAAACCGAACTATTGCTTAGAAATGGATGAGTCTACCTTAGAGAATGCTGAAACTTTTCTGGCATATCTTGTCCATCTCTGATCTATGCTGTTATTCTGTTAGAAGAGTGAGCACACTCTTTTATCCAGATGATGGATTCTGTACTTGAAAAAGAAAAGCATGTTTGTTTGCTAGCAGGGCTGGAAGATGGCAATACTTCTTGCGTATCTGCTATCAGGTATATCTTGAACCTGAGTCTTGCTTTGCACTCCTACAGCATTTTTTTCGAGAAGAAATGAAATGCAGGGGTGAATGGATAAACAGTATGAGATTGTAGGGAAGCATCTCTACTGTATCCGATTTTGAATATAGGCCGTGATACCTATATACGAGATACACAACCGTTTGTCTCTTCCCCCTATCTTGATATGCAGGAAGAGATCATCTGGAGAAGGGTCGGAGTGGAATATACTTTTCGACTCTAACAACTGAAGTGCTCTCGTTAGGTCAGAAGTCGCTAGAATCGAAGAGGAGAAGGATCAATGCAGACACCTCAGAAAGGTCGCGGTCGCGGTTTTGCTTCAATGAGTCCTGAAAAGAAACGCGAGATTGCCAGCAAGGGCGGCAGGGCAGCCCATGCACTGGGAACTGCTCATAAATGGACGAGTGAAGAGGCACAGGCGGCAGGGCGTAAGGGTGGATCAATCAGTCGTCGCCGCTCAAAGTATAGTAACACTCAGGCACAAGCATAAGCGTAACAACATGCAAAAAACGAGAAGAGGTCGTGCCAGTACGCGCGGCCTCTTCTCTTGTTGTCAGAACTGACTGATGTAGGGTAAAGGATCCTGCCAGGTATTGTTGAGCACCACCATAAAATGCAGATGGGGCCCGGTCGAATCTCCGGTACTTCCCTCATAACCGATCACCTCTCCTTGCTGCACGTTCTGTCCTGCCTGGACAATCACCCGCTCCATATGACCATAGACAGTTGCAACATAATTACCGTGATCTATTTTGACGGCCCAACCAAGCCCCGACCAATCCCAGCCACTCCAAAGCACCTGACCACTATCAGCCGCCAGCACGGGTGTATGCGGGGGGGCTGCGAGGTCAAGGCCTGTGTGGGGGCTGATACAGTAACACCAATGCTGGAATTCCGGGAGCCCATAGAGCTGCGTGATCCGGGAACCCGGGAGCGGGTTGATAAGGGTACCGGTGCCCTTCACGCCTCCAGCCGGAACTTGTGTCGCACAGACACCCCATAGACCAAGTACAGGCATATTGCAGGCTCCCTGTTTTGTGACCATAGCAGGCGTGATCGTGGGTTTTAGATAGACGGTTGCGGGATGCTGCGTGGTATGGGAAATATTGATAGATGTTGATGGAGCAACTGAGGTCCCGTTCTGCTCTGATGCGAGCTGGAACGGAAAGACCAGCGACAGGAGCAGAATGAACAGGAGACAGAAAAGTGGAAGCAGTCTCATAGAACGCTGGCTGGTGCTTCTCTGCGGATGTGTTTGCTCCGGGGGGATCGTGATCTGCTGCTCTCTCCGCTGGAGCCTGAGATACCGGAAGGGTAGAGGTACCGATTTCGCTGGCAGGGCGATTCGCGGGCTGAATGGGTGTGACTCTATCCTTCGTGAGAAATCATCATCTGAAGATGAGAGCATACGAATGCCTCCACACTACCATAATTTCCACTCTTTCCTTTCAGTATACGAAAAATGTCAGTCTTTCTCGGTTCAATAGCTCGAATAAGGAATTTTGGGTGAGGGAGTGGCGGAAAAGAAGGACCGCCCGGGATGGGAGAAAATGAGGATGGCAAATGAGTCAGATTGATTGACAGTGCCTTTTCGATATACTAAACTGATACAACATAACCACAGCAATTGAATAGTTGGATGGATTGTACATAAATCGCAAGAGAGTTGAAGGGGTGTGAGTGGAGTGTCTTGCAGTCCATATCACCCTTGCTCTCTTTACAATACGACTGTCTGTGCTGATTCTATTACTGGAAAAATGTTCTTCTTCTCTAAAAAACAGGCTTCTGAAAATTTTCAAATGCTGAAGTAGGCGTATTTGTTTCTCTTACCTGAGGAGATCATGACTATCAAGCATACGCAATCATCAAAGGAAGTTGAATGCCAGGATGGAAGCGCGAACGCTCAACCTGCTCCTTCTCCTGATCAACCTGAACGCAAGGTGTGGCAGCCGAAGATCTGGGGTGGTCGTATCTTCCGCTTTAATCTGCATAAATTTCGGTTTTCTGAAGGATTTTCTGTTCGGCGTTTCAGTATTCTTGAAGCCTCTGTGCTGCTGATCCTCGCTATCATTGCCTCAAAAGGGTTAGGGGTGGTGCGCCAGAGCATTTTTAATGCCTTTTTCGGCACAGGACCCGAGGCCAATGCATTTTATGCCGCCAACCGTTTGCCTGAAACACTGTTCAACCTGATTTCCGGGGGAGCGTTAGTGCATGCTTTTATTCCGGTCTTTCTGGCATATGATCGGGAGAAAGGCGCACAGGAGGCCTGGAGACTCTCCAGTCTGGTCTTTAATGTGATGCTGGTTGCCCTCACAGTAGTTGTGATTGTGGCAGAGTTTCTGACACCCGCGTTTGTTGATCATATCTTAATTCCGGGATATGCCGCGTCGGAGCGTGAACTGACAACCTCATTGACGCGCATTATGCTGTTTCAGCCGTTGATTCTGGCACTGGGCACTATTGTGACCGCCGTCTTAAATAGCAAGAGGCAATTCCTTTTGCCCGCGCTCTCTATTGCTATCTATAACATAGGTATTATTGGTGGATTGCTTGCTACAAAGGTGGTGCCGGAGCTGGGTATTTATGGGCCGACCTATGGCGTTCTGGTGGCCTCGGCACTTCAGGTAATTGTCCAGATTCCCGCGCTGCTCAAGCAGGGAGGACGCTATACCTTTGCCTGGAATCTGCGTCACCCGGGGCTCTGGCAGGTCATTCGATTGCTTGGGCCCAATTCGCTCTCAATCGGTGTCGTCTATATCGCTCTGATTGTCGAGACACGTTTTACATCGCTCTATTTGCCAGATGCCGCCAGTCTCTCGGCAATTCACAATGCTGATATGTTGCAAGCGGTGCCTTTTGCCCTGATCTCACAGACAATCGGGCAGGCGTTGTTGCCCCATCTGACCGTTCATGCGACGGCAGGCCGCTTTGTCCGGATGCGGCAGATGGCGGCGAAGGTCATGGGGATCTCAATTCTGCTGACAGTTCCGGCTGCGATTGGGCTTGGCGTGATCGGGCTTCCATTGATTCGGCTTCTCTTTCAGCATGGTGAATTTACGGTGCACTCAAGCCACCTGACTTATCTCGCTTTGCTTGGCTATCTGGTTGGTATTCCAGGGACGACGGCGGGTGATATGCTTTCGCGTGGTTTTTTTGCCTTGAAGGATGCGCACACGCCGCTGTTGACAAACACCATTAACCTGATTGCACGTATTTCTATGATGATTCTACTACTGCGTTTCCTGCCAGGAGAGTATGTTATTATATCAATACCGCTTGCTTATGCGCTTTCGTCGACTATTGAAGCAATTGTGCTGTTCTTGCTCCTCTGGTTCCGTTTGAAGCGCTATGTCAAACAAGATAAAGGGATGGTGCGTCTGTTGCAGCGGCGAGCCTCTCTGGCGGGAAAAGTATGAGCGGTAGAGGTAGAGCAGACTCAGGACCTTTGGCCCTGGACTTCCCGGTAGCAAATCAGGGACAATTTGCACTGTAAGTGGTATGACTCTGCTCGTATACTGTTTAAAAGATCAGGGGTATCAGAGAACAACGTATATGGATGCGAAGGGGAAAGCAGTTGACTTGTGAGATCTGGGAGTACTGGAAGTGGATATGATTGAGGTGCTACCCCTGATCGCTTTTGCCAGTAAGGGTTAGCTCTCATCTTAAATAGAAAGGAACTGACAGGTTTGTGCTGGTATCACCTGTCAGAAGAAAAGCAAGACGTATGGAACCGAACGTACTGCGCAACCAACAGGAGAATCAGCCTGAAAGAGGCTATTCGACGTCGAGGAGGAAAGAGCCGTTCAGCTCAAAAGGTGAGCGAATTGCAGCCGTTGAGATGCGTTTGCGTACGCAAAGGGATGAGCAGCAGCGTCTGGAACGTGTAGCTGAGATAAAGGCGCAGGTTGAAGCGGGAACCTATCAAATAGATAGCCGTGCTATAGCACTTTCCATCTTTCGTTCTTCCACTGATTGGAAGCTGCTCGGATTAGACAAAGCCGTTGCGCTAGAGTGAGAGAGATGAGAGTGTGACTCCTCCCATAGAGGGATGAGCGGGGTATGCGCCGGGGAAGAGCTGAGACATGTTCTTCCCCGGTTTTTTTTGTGGCGTTGAAAAAGCACCGCCTGTTTGTTGTGAGCCTGCCTGCTATCCCGCTTCTTCCCTTGCTTTCTTTTTGGAGATAGGCTATACTGAAAATATAGGAGCAAACGCGAGAAGTTTCGCTTAAAGAAACGGTGTGTTATGCGCAAGAAAGATTTTTCCTCTAAACGAAAAGGTCGCTACATAGCAAGATTCCACGATTTCTGCGGCTTCCATCTGTCCACCTGTTATCCCTGACCTCTTTGTGGGTTTCCGTGCTCACGGAATGCCTCTTCTCTTTATCGTTTCTATGCATCCTGAAGAACGGGAAGGCGCCTGTACGCTGTTTCCGCCATCTTCAAATATCATCTTTTTAGATGCATGGACGACTATTTCGGCAGTAGAATCTGTTGATCTCTATGCCGAACATCATGCCATATCCACAAGTGACCCTTTTTTGAACATGGGTGCATCCAGCACGATGTGATGCCATGTGCGGTCATTGTACCGGTGGTGCGGGACGGGGTGGAATGGCTTGCGGATACTCGCACGAACAGAAAGGATTTTTATGCGTGGTGATGGTTTACCACAGGCCCTTCACGATTCGCAGCGGTACCTGGATGTTGTCTTAAAACCGCAATTGAGCCCGACTGAGGCCCAATGGCTGATTGAAAAGACGGTTGATAACTTTACGAACTACTTTAACAGTGGCTTTATCGACTATCGTAAATCGGTAACCGAGGCGGGCGATTATGCTGCTGTGGAGTGGACCGGACGCGGTGCTACTTTTAAAGACGCGCTCGGACGTACCTTTATCGATTGTCTTGGTGGCTATGGGCTCTTCAATCTGGGTTGGGCTCATCCTGAAGTCGTAAGGGCCGTTCAAACACAGGCGGCGAAGAGTCCGCTCCCCTCGCAGGAATTGCTCGACCCACTTCGCGGCATGCTGGCCCATTTGCTGGCCGAGATTACCCCGGGGGATATTCAGTATAGCTTCTTTGTAAGCAGTGGGACGGAGGCTGTGGAGGGCGCAATGAAGCTTGCCAAGCTCTATACCGGAAAGAGCGGCTTTATTGCGGCAGTTCGGGGCTTTCATGGGAAAACAACTGGTTCACTGGCGCTGACTGGAAAGGCGTTATATCGCCGACCGCCGCTTCCGCTTCATCCTGACATCTATCATGTGCCGTATGGAGATGCCGAGGCTGTTGAGATGCAATTGCGCATTGCCCGGGAAGTCGGGAATGACATTGCGGCGGTGGTGATGGAGCCGATTCAAGGCGAGGCGGGCGCGATTGTGCCACCGGATGACTTCTGGCCCCGCTTGCGTCAGATCTGTGATGCCTATCAGGTCTTGCTGATCGCTGATGAGGTACAGACCGGCATGGGGCGTACCGGGAAGATGTGGGGGGTAGAACACTGGAACGTGGTTCCTGATATCATGACCTCTGCGAAGGCTCTGGGTGGCGGTGTCATGCCCGTAGGTGCCTTTATGGCAAAGCCGGAAATCTGGCAGGTGCTCAACGAGAATCCGTTTATTCATACCACTACAACCGGAGGAAATCCGCTGGCCTGTGCGGCCGCTATTGCCGCTATCCATGTTTCGCTGCGAGAACGGGTCGCGGAACAGGCTGCGACAAAAGGCGAATACCTGCTCGCACAGCTCCGTAAGCTCGCCACACAATACAGTGATTTCTTTGAAGATATTACTGGCAAGGGGCTGCTTCTGGGCATGCATTTTAAGGATGATGAGATTGGCTACGCCATTTCAGCGGGCCTCTTTAAGCGTGGCGTCCTCATTTCCGGCACGATGAATAACGCGCGGGTAATTCGTGTTGAGCCTCCGCTGGTGATTACCCGTGATGAGATTGATACGGTGCTTGATAGGCTTGATGATACCCTGCGTTCATTGCGTGTGGCACGCGCCGGTGAGCGAAACACTGATGCGCTTGTCGCGGTAAAAGATGTGGCTGTGGCGGGCTAAACAATTTGATCGTATACCAGAAAAAAAGTGGCACCGGAATATCTGCTTCCGGTGCCTGCTTGCTTTTGTGGTCGCAGTGGATTAATGCTGAAGGGAATCAACCTGGGAGCGTGCGAATTGTAGCCAGCGCTCTGGCGTGTCATCGGGAACAGAGCATCCGTTTGCAAGGATCAGGCGTCGCCCTTTGGTTTGAGTGATCGCGGCCATGATCTCGTTTGTGATCTCAGTTTCGCCTCCTTGCGTGATCGGTCCGCGCTCAAAGAGCCCACCCATCAGACATTTATCGGTCAGTGTCAGCGCCTCGCTCAGGCTTGGTCCGGTTAGACGATCGCTCCAACTCAGGGCCTGTACTGGATAGCGGTCAAAGAACTCAAAGTAGATTTGATCGCTGCTTTGTTGGGGATCGGCGTGTATATGGGCAATGTTCAGCCAGCCTTTCTCTGCTCCTCGCAGAGCTTGCAGGTCATAGCGCCAGCCGAGCTCTTTATACTCGTCGAGTGTAAAGTCAGCGGTGGTTGCGCCCATGCAGGAATAGAAAATGCCATCCGCCCCCGCATCAATAGCGGCCTCCATCAGCTTACGGAGATTTGCCGCCAGCGTGCCAAGACCTTCCTCAAAGACCTGTGGATCACTGCGTGCAATGTTGATCGTACGGGCATGGGGTGGGCCGAAGAAGAACATCAGATAGGTAAGCGGACTGAAAAGGGTCAGGATGATGGGGTAGTCCGGGCCGACCTCGGCCCGGATCTTCCGAATGCAGAGAAGCTGCTGCTGAAACTCGGGAGTTGTGTCGACGTCGAGCCGCGGCAAGAAGCGTATTTGCCGCGCTTCTAGAAATGGCTGCTCCGGTCCTGGATAGGGAATATCGGGCATAATTTTGATGATATCCAGGTGAAAGGTGTCGTGAAAGAAATGCAGTGTCTGCTCGGCGAGCCGTTCGCCCGACCCTTCAGGGTTGAAATGATGCCAGAAGCAGAGAGGCACCCGATCGACAGGTTCTCCCTTCAACGCTGCACTGACCCGTTCACGAGGTGTCATGTGTTCTCCCATGACGGTTCCCTCCCTGTTGTTATTGTGATTGATCGTTTTCAGTTGGTTGGGTGGGCTCCAGTGGGGCAAGCCCGAGTTCATAGCTTTGAGGTTGATACTCAACGCTCTTTTCAACCTGGGTGGTCAGAAAATGATCGAACCAGCGGGCAAGAAATGCCCCCAGTGCGGCACCTCCCAGTAATGCCGCAACTTTGAGCGCCGCTGTTGCTGAGTTACTCATGAAGAGATCCTTTCTATAGAGCGCAATGAGAGCGCTAATCCCTTTCGGGCGTCTTCTGCTGTTGCCTCCCTCTTTTACCGGTGAGGAGAAATGTTATACTCCCTCTCTATCAATAATACGTAAAGGCGAAGGGCTCGGTTTGGTTTTCGTGCTGGTAAAAGGGAAGATCCGGCGTGTAAGCTGAAGCAGGATATTTTCTGTTTCAGGAGAGTGCAGAGGATTTATGCGTTTCCGTGCGTAAAGCGCTTTCTGTCAAGGTTGATTTGCCAGGGGTACCAAGAAGGGTGATTATATTGATGAGAATTATATATACTCTGACATATGTGCTACAATCTGCTAAAAGCTTTCATCATAGGAAATCTGGTGTAATTATGAGAGGGAGAGAATGAGGAGCGCGATGGATGATATGTTAGGGCGACGCATTCGGATCGCACGGGGTGAGCTTCCCGCGGACATTGTCTTGCGCAATGCAAATGTGGTAAACGTGTGTAGCGGGGAGATATACCTTGCCGATGTCGCGCTTGCTGATGGGTATGTTGTAGGGGTAGGCCAGCCGGGCTCCGGTTATCAGGGAAATGTGGTGCGGGATCTTGAGGGACGCTGGTTAGTTCCCGGGCTAATGGACGGGCATATGCATATTGAAAGCACCATGCTGACCCTGCCGGAGTTTGCACGGATAGTGGTCCCGCGTGGGGTGACAACGGTCATGCTTGATCCACACGAATACGCGAATGTGCTTGGTATTGAGGGGATTCGCTATGTCCTGACTTCCGGGCGTGATCTGCCTCTTAGCTGCTATGTGCTGCTTTCATCGTGTGTTCCTGCATCTGCTTTTGAGAGTCCTTATCATCCGTTATCTGCGCAGGACTTGCAGCCCCTATTGCAGGAGAAGAATGTGCTTGGTCTGGCTGAGATGATGAATATGCCGGGGGTGTTGCAGTGCGATGAGCAGGTCTTAGAGAAGATCGCTATGATATGTGAGAAGGGTTTGGTGGTGGATGGACATGCTCCGGGATTGCGGGGGCGTGACCTCTGTGCTTATGCGACGGCTGGTGTGATGTCAGATCATGAGTGTACAACTGTTGAAGAGGCTCGTGAGCGTATTCGTCTGGGAATGTGGTTGATGATTCGCGAGGGCTCGGCTGCCCGGAACCTTGATGCCCTCCTGCCGCTGGTCAAGGAACTGCATCCTCCTCGTGTCTTTTTTGTGACGGATGATCGTGACCCGCTGGATTTGATGACGCGGGGACATATCGATTCTATGGTGCGTCGAGCCATTGAGCTCGGGCTCGAGCCGGTGGAAGCGATTCGTCTGGCAACGTATAATACTGCGCAGTACTTCCGGTTGTATGATCGGGGTGCGATTGCTCCGGGATTTATTGCTGATCTGGTGGTACTGGATGATCTACAGCGCTTCGAGGTAGAATCTGTCTATAAAGCCGGTGAGCTTGTCGCGCAACAGGGCCGTCTGGTTCAGGAACTGACGCCGCTTGATACGCCTCTCGATGAGGTGAACACGATCAGGATTGGAGCGCTGGAGGAGTCCTCGTTCCAGCTTCCCGGAAAGCCGGGAGAGGTTGCGGTGATTGGTATTGAGCCAGATCAGATTGTGACACAGCATATAAAGCTGGATGCGCCGCTGCGGGATGGGCTGATTGTGGCTGATCCAGAGCGCGATCTACTCAAACTCGCGGTGATCGAGCGTCATCATGCGACGGGTCGCGTGGGTCTGGGGCTGGTACAAGGCTTCGGGTTGAAACAGGGTGCGCTTGGTTCCAGTGTAGCCCACGATGCTCATAATCTGGTGATTGCTGGCACCAATGATCGTGATATGCTCGCGGCGGCGAAGGCACTTGAAGCGATGGGAGGTGGCTTTGTTTTCGTAGTGGATGGAGAGATTCGTGCTGCTGTGCCGCTACCGCTCGGTGGGCTGGTTTCTCCGCTGCCTGCAAGTAAGCTTGTGGCACAACTGCGAGCGCTGGATGAAGTGGCGGCGGCGTATGGCTGTGTGCCGGAACATCCCTGTATGACACTGAGCTTCCTTTCTCTCTCGGTCATCCCCTCACTCAAGCTGACGGATCAAGGCTTGATCGATGTTGAAACATTTTCGGTGCTCCCGCTACAAAGGTAACGTCCATGCTATTGAGGCTAGTTGAATATCATTGGGCAGAGCATCTCGATGACGCGCTTTTGCTTCTCGGGCGGTTGGATGTGAAAACAGTGCCTCTGGCCGGAGGCACCTATTTACTGAATCAGGATGATGATAGTATTCAAGCTGTTGTCGATTTGCGCGATTTGGGTCTGTCCTATATCCAGGAAAAAGAGCGTACGGTGCATCTGGGCGCAATGACTACTCTACAGGCGCTGTTAGAGTCTCCTGTCATGAAACAGCGTGGTATGGAAGTGCTTGCTGCGGCGGCCCAGGCTTCCGCACCCTCCCACTTGATTCGCAACAGTGCGACGGTCGGGGGAACGCTCGGAGCTGGTCTGGCAGCTCAGGCTGATTTGCTCCCTGTCCTGGTTGCCTTCGATGCCGAGGCTGTGGTGCGCTCGGGCTCAAAAACGGAGTTAAATCTGACCGGTGGCTCGTTTCAGCGTTCCGGGCTTCCGCTTTCAGGCGTGGTTTTCAAGGGAAAGCAGGAGCGGCGGCTTGCGGCTGCTACCTTTGAGCTAGAACGACGTCCCAACGAATTGATTATTGAAGTGGTGATGCCGCGTCCCGTGATAGGGTGCGGTACTTCTTTTCAGCGTATCAGCAGTACGCCTACAGATGTTGCCCTGTTAAATGCTTCTGCCCTGGTTGAGATTGAGGAGGGACGCTATAAGCGCGTGCGGTTGGTGTTTGGGGGCGTGAATATGGAGCCGGTGCGCATTCGCGCGCTGGAGCAGATGTTTGAAGGCCAGGTTGCTGCCCAACCGCCGGATAGTGAGCGTATACAGGCTGTTGTACGGCATTGTCTCTCATTCTTCCGGCCTCCTTCCGATTTTCGGGCCAGCAATGGATATCGCCGTGTTGTCGCGATGAGCCTGGGTCAACGCGCCCTTGAAGAGGCTTTTAATGTCGCCCATTGGCGAAGCATTGTTGCATCCGGTACCGATAAATAAGGGATTGTAAGCGAAGATGGAACTTGAACTACGTATCAATGGGGTTGTCATCAGTGTCGATGTGGCGACCAATGAAACGCTGCTGGACATGTTGCGTCGTGAGGGCTATTACAGCGTGCGGCGTGGTTGCGAGACCGGCGCGTGTGGAGCCTGCACTGTCCTGATTGATGGGGTACCGCGTCCTGCCTGTACGATGCTGGCTGCCCAGGCGGGCGGGTGTACAATCTCGACCATTGAGGAGTTATCTGCCCCGACTCCTGCCAGCACTGGCCTGCACCCTTTGCAGCAGGCTTTCCTTGATGTTGGCGCGATCCGTTGTGGTTTCTGTACCTCTGGAATGTTGCTCTCAGCGTCTGCGCTCTTACAGAAGAACCCCTCACCTGAAGAAGCAGACGTCCGTGAGGCGCTTTCGGGTAATTTGTGCCGTTGCGTCAGTTATGATAAGATCGTGCAGGCGGTGTTGCGCGCGGCCGCTCTTTTGCGCGGGGATGATGTGCCCGATGCGTTACAGCATGGAGTGGTCCAGGGTATCGAGACCGGCAATACCACCAAGATGCCGGTTTTAACTGCCTCGGCTATGCGAGAGAAGCCGCCCGAGATCGTCGGAAAATCCATGCCCACACGGACCGCAACCCGCTTCGTTGCCGGGAAAGCCGCTTTTGTAGCGGATACTCATATTCCGGGGATGCTCTACGCGCGTGTTTTGACCAGTCCGCATGCTCATGCCCGCATCAGAGCAATTGATACTTCCGAGGCAAGAGCGCTCTCAGGTGTGTACGCGGTTTTGACCTATAAGGATGTGCCCCGTGTCCCCTACTCGGTGGCTGAGCGCCCGCTGCTTGATCCGGGGCCGCTGGATCAATTTTTGCTTGATGAGGTGGTACGCTATGTCGGTGACAAGGTGGCTGTCGTGGTGGCCGAGACGCCAGAACTTGCAGAACAGGCGCTCAAGCTGATAGAGGTGGACTATGAGGTGCTGCCCGCGATCCTCGATACCCGGCAGGCACTTCAGGAAAATGCTCCCCGTATTCATGCCGAGTCCGATGCAAAGGGAATTGCAGATGCCTCTCGCAATGTGGCGGCACAGGTTCGTGCCGATGCTGGCAATGTCGAGCAGGGATTTGCGGAAGCCGATCTGATCGTTGAGGGCGAATATGTCGTGCCTCTGGTACACACGGCCCCGCTGGATATGCTGCACTCGCTGGCTTATCTTGATGAAGATGGCATGCTGGTTGTGCGTTCTAATACCGAATCTCCTCATCATGTGCGGCGAATGCTTTCCCGTACATTGGGCCTGCCCGTACGCCGTATTCGCGTGATCGGTCAGTCGGTCGGTGGGGGGTATGGTGTCAGACAGGCGCTCGGCCTGGAGGGATTGAGCGGTCTGCTGGCGTTGGCAACGCAGCGGCCTGTGATGCTTTCATATCCTCGTGCGAGCGCGTTCCAGAGCTCTTCTGTGCGGCAACAGTATATTGTGCGGCTGAAGTCGGGTGTTAAGCAGGATGGCACCTTGCTTGCCAATCAGATGATCTTATTAACCTCGACCGGGGCCTATGCCTCTCATCCGCTGGCCGCTCAACAGAATGTGCCTTCTGAGACGCTGGCGCTTTATCCCTGCCCCAATATGCGGTATGTCGCGCAGGTGTTATACACCAATTTGCCGCCTGCTGCCCCGTTGCAGGGCTATGGCGTCCCTCAGGAAATCTTTGCTCTTGAATGCCATATGGATGAGATTGCCCGCCGTTTGCGCCTTGATCCTGTTGAATTGCGGCGGCGAAACTGGATACAGGCGGGTGAAGAGTATCCGCTTGCTCGAACCTCGGTGCGAGGCAAAGATCCGCTTACGTTCCAGGTGGAAGGTGAGGCGTTGCCTGAATGCGTGCAACTGGTTCTGGAGAAGCTGCAATGGCACACAAAGCGCGGCGTCTTCAGCAATGGGCGCACACGCCGGGGAGTTGGCATCGCGCTTTCCATGCTCGGGGCGTCGCACCTGTTGCCTGGCGCTGCTGGAGCGATGGTCAAATTGAACGAAGATGGCTCCTTTGATGTCTTTGTGGGCATCGGTAGCGGTGATGTTCATACCGAAACGGCCCTGATGCAGGTCATTGCTGAAACGATTGGCGTGCCAATGGATCATGTATTGATCCACACGGCGGATACTGCAACCACACCCGCTTCTCTGGGAGAAAGTGCGGCCTCGGCCTTCTATCTGGGTGGTGGTGCGGTCAAGCGGGCCGCAGAGCAGATGCGGCGGCAGATTCTGACAATGGCGGGCCGGATGCTTGGTGTTATGCCGGAGTCGCTCAAATTGGCCTCCGGTGTCATCTCGGCTCCCACCGGACGGACTCTGACGGTTGAACAGATCGCGGGTTACGCTCTCTATGTGGAGAATCGCCAGCTCATGACCAGCGCCTCATGGAAAATGGGACAGATTCCGGTCTCCTTCGTGGCTCAAGGGGTTGAGCTGGAAGTGGATACAGAAACAGGCGCTGTTCGTTTACTTCAGGCCGTTTCGGCGGTTGATATCGGACGAGTTATCAATCCGTTGCTCGCTGAGGCCCAGATTCAGGGCGATGCGCTCCAGGCGATTCACTGGACCCTGTCAGAGGAACTGTCTTACGATCAGAAGGGGCAGCCTCGCCTGACCCAATCTGGACAGTATCACTTGCCAACCGCGCTGGATGTCTTTCCGCTGGAGGTGCATCTTGTGGAGTCCTATGCAACAAATGGATTGTCGGGAGCCAAAAATATCAATGGCATTGGTTTTCATGGAATGGCTCCGGCCATTGCAAACGCGCTCGCGGATGCAATGGGCACCCCATTGGTACAACTTCCGCTAACGCCAGAACGGGTGTTGCGTGCTTTCCATGCTGCTGGACAGGCGCAAGAGGTTAAGCAGACGACTTAGGAAAAAAGGGTATCAGTTCGAGAGGAGATCAAGGTCTCCTCTCGCTTTTTTTGTGTCTGCGTCGGACTGGCTATCGAATTGGCTCACTGGCTTGCTCTTCGGATTTACTGGCGGTTGTTACAATAATACTAGTTCTGGCACGCTACTGTTAACAAACTTTTTGCAAATTGATTACCCAGAGTTAACGTGCTATCATTATCATGGTCTTTGGTTATTTGATTGTGTCTATGGAGAGCTTAATGGACGGCGAGCTTACCGTTTCTGTTTCCGGTCAGGAGCAGAAACCCCTTCCCTGGAAGTCTCGACTGAAACGGTGGATCACAAGTGGTCAAGCATATCTCTATTTACTGCCCGCTTTTGTGATCCTCGGAGTGTTCTCGTATACTCCTACTATCTTCGTATTTGTAATTAGCCTCTTCAAATGGAACTTCCTGCGTCATACTGCACAGCCCTTTGCCGGATTAGGAAATTATGAAGTGCTTTTTCGCGATCCTAATTTCTGGCAATCCTTACAGGTGACGGTTCTGTATGTTGTATTTTCGGTGCCGATCCAGCTTTTTCTCTCGCTTTTCCTGGCTATTATGCTGATGTCAGGAATTCGGGCAAAAGCCTTCTGGCGGCTGGCAATCTTCGCGCCGTATATTATGCCAATGGTTGCCACAACGACTATCTGGCTCTGGATGTTTGATAATTATCACGGCCTCTTCAACGGAGTCTTGAAATGGTTCCACCTGCAACCAATCGACTGGTTAGGCGATCCTCATTGGATTTTGCCCTCGATTATTTTGTATACCACCTGGAAATCACTGGGCTTTAATGTCGTACTTTTCATGGCCGGGTTAACGAATGTGTCCGCCGAACTTTCAGAGGCAGCAAAAGTGGACGGGGCAAACATCTGGCAGGTTTTTCGCCATATCACCTGGCCGATGTTGAAGCCTGTAACAGTGGTTGTCCTGCTTCTGAGTACGATAGAGGCGTTTAAGATGTTTCAGCCCGTGTTCCTGCTCGTTGGCCCAAATGGTGGGGCTGGCAATGCCGGGCGCACGCTTGGCCTGTATCTCTTCTCGAAAGCCTTTGGTACAACAGCTCAGGCTGGTATGGGCTCTGCGATCTCTGTGGTGATTTTCTTGTTGGTCTTTACTATTTCGGTGGCCCAGTTCGCGCTGAATCGCCGGGATGCCGTGGATTAATTCAGGAGTCCGTGATGTCTGCCTCTCTTACCCGAGCCAAGCCAGAAAGGCGCATAAAAGCTTCTACAATACGTTTGATATTGTCTTATGCTGTTGTGCTGATCGCTGCGCTTTGCTCTGTCTTTCCGCTGTACTATATTTTTGTCACATCGCTTTTGACGAACCGCAGCGCTTTTGATGTTGTGCCGCATATCTTGCCCGACTGGGAATGGATGAACTATGTGCGTGCCTGGACGCAAGCACCGTGGGGACGATACTTTTTAAACAGTATCATTGTCGTCATTTGCAGTATTTTGCTGACCTTAACGACGACCTTGCTGGCAGGATATGCCTTCGGGACCATGAAGTTTAAGGGGCGAAAAGTTCTCTTTATGCTGATTCTGGCCCTGATCATGATTCCGAGCGAGGCTATGCTGATTCCGAACTATCTGATTGTTTCCGCTTTGAACTGGATGGATACTTATCAGGCGCAGTTTGTTCCCTTTGGCGTCAGCATTTCAGGAATCTTTCTGTTACGTCAGTTCTTTTTATCTTTACCGCCTTCACTCTGGGAGGCTGCCCAGATTGATGGCTGTACGCGCTTCGGCTTCCTCTGGCGGGTCGCGGCTCCTCTGGCACGCCCGGCACTGGTCGTCATCGCGCTTCAGGTTTTTATTGCGAGCTGGAATTCGTTTCTGTGGCCGTATCTGGTCACGAACTCGGATCTGTTCCGGCCTGTAGAAGTCGGTTTGCGCTCGTTTATCACGGCTGAGGGAACCGATCCTACTGGTCTTGCTGCCGCTGCCTCTTTTACGACTCTGCCTATTCTGGTTATTTTCCTGATTGCGCAGAAGCAGTTTATTGAGGGGATCTCTGCCGGTAGTGTGAAAGGGTGAGTAACCCGTCACTCCTCGGAGTGGCCGGTGAAAATAGACATTTTTATTTTCTTTCTTTGGGAAAGGACACGCGTGACAATGCGTCGTAACTGGTTACGGATTACCGTTTTTGCGTTGCTCTCATTGCTTATTTTAAGCGCTTGTGGTGGTGGCTCCTCCACTGCTGATAACAGTGCGGGCGACACCCCTGGCGTTCTTGATAAGGATAAGAAGTACACTGTTGAGTTCTGGGAAGCTTTCGCTACCAGCACAAACAAGACTGCTCTTGAGACGCTGACAAAGCAGTATATGGAGAAGAATCCGAACGTCACCATCAAACTTCAGGCCTTTGACTCGTATGATACCTTGCGCACCAAGCTGAATGGCGCGATTTCTGATGGCAAGCCTCCTGCTATGGCGCAGGTCTACGAGAGCTGGGCGATGAAATATAAGCAGTCCGATGCTCTGGCATCTTTGAAGCCCTACATCGAAGGAAAGAACGGCTTTTCAAAGGACGAATTGAACGACTTCTATCCTGTGCTGCTCAAGGATGGCGAACTTGAGGGTGAACAGTACATGCTGCCCTTCAACAAGAGCGTGATTGTACTGTACTACAACGAAGATATGCTCAAGAAAGAGGGTATCGCTGTTCCTCAGACGTTTGACGAACTGAATGCTGCGATCCAGAAGCTGACGAAGTCCGATGGCTCCCGCTGGGGTCTTTCGCTGACACCGAGCGTTGACGATTGGAGCATTCTGTATAAGGCGTTTGGTGGCGGTGACTTCACCTCGTCTGATGGCACAAAAGCGGTGTTCGGTGATGAGCCCAACGCGAAGGCCTCTTTGCAGGCGCTGAAAAACTTTGCTCCGCTCGTCAAGAGTGGCGCCGTTCATGTAACCAAGCAGTACAACTGGCAGAACGACTTCGCTTCCGGGAAAGCGGCCTTTGCGATTAGTACTGTCGCAAGCTATCCGTTTGTGAAGAAGGCCGTGGATGGAAAGTTCAAAGTGAATCAGGCTGTGATGCCTTCCGGACCTTCTGGACACTTTACCTCGCTGTTCGGTACCAATCTGGCAATGTTCTCCGGAGTGGATAACGACACTAGAAATGCCGCCTGGGATTATATGAAATTCCTGGTCAGCTCTGCTTCAAACTCCTACTTTGTCCAGCAGACCGGCTATATGCCTGTGCGCAAGTCGGCTGCCGAAAGCCCGGAGCTGAAGAAATACTTCGAGCAGAACCCTGATCGCAAAGCTGGCCCCGATTCAATGGCGTATGGCTTTGTGCCTTCGGTCATGCCTGCCTGGGATGACTGTCGTACCGAAATCACGACCAACTACACCAGCGCTCTGACCGGTCAAGCTTCACCGGAAGACGCGTTGAAGAAGATGTCACAGGCGTGTTCTTCGGCCCTCTCTCAAGGCTAAAAACACGATGATTTCGGGGTATGTGCTGCTTCTGGTACATACCCCTTTTTTGTTACTTTCTGCCTGTCCTGGACGTCTTGTAATGCAAGAGTTTATCCGGAAAACGAAAGGTGTGGTCATGAAAATAAAGTATCCCGATCGAACAGACTGGAAGCGCGTGGTAAAGAGATGCTATGCCGAGACCGAACTGCATACACCCGTTTTTCATGGAACGGTTACGTTGTTTCGGATCGATGAAGTGGTAGAGCCGCTCTACTTCGTGATGGATGGTGAACGCGTCTGTCGTGCCGATAATGGCTATTACTGGATGCAACATTTCCCTCACGGCTCCCGTTATGTGATAACCACCTTCTTTAATTCCTCGCGTGAAGTGCTTGGCTGGTATATTGATATCTGTGCGCGTCATTATCGCAATGAGCAGGGCCGCCTCTGCTATGAGGATCTCTATCTTGATCTGGATATTCTGCCCTCAGGAAAGATAACATTGCTGGATGTTGATGAGTTGGATGAGGCGCTTTATAGTGGTAAGATCACCTCGACGGAGTACGAGCTTGCCTGGCGTGAGGCTCATAGCCTGATGCTGGCGATAGAGCATGATCGTTTCCCTCTGCTCTGGGAATGCGAGTACGATATAGAGAAGCTTCTTCCCCTGCTTCAGGAGCCCTCCTGATCCGCCCTCTGCCTTCTGAATATCTCTTTCAAGCAAGCGATCATTCTTTTGCTAAAGTGTGAAGGATTACCGCTCTAGCACATTGAGTGGAAGCCGTTCTTCATGATATAGTTGGTTTTACAGATGAGCATGCTTTACTGACTGCCTTCTGTTATCACGGTCCTTTTTCTTATCGAAATGTATGAATACTATGCTCGAATAACGAAGAGAGACTGAATTGCTTGACTCCTGGCATGAATTGGAGAGATTGTATGGCAGATCTGGAGGGAATGACGCTTGACCGTTACGAGTTACGGCGTGTGATTGGAAAAGGGGGGATGGCTGAAGTCTATGAGGGCTATGATCCGCGCTTTGAGCGGAAGGTTGCCATTAAGATCTTTATACGCAATGATGAAGAGATGCTTAACCGCTTTATTCGGGAAGCACGCGTCATGGCGGCGCTGCGTCATCCTCATCTTATTCCCATTTATGATGCTGGTAAAACAACCCTCAATGGTGCTCTTCGTCACTATATCGTGATGCCTTTGATGCAGGGCGGAACGCTGCGTACCCGGCTACGCAAAGGTCCATTATCACCGATGGAGGTGCGCCAGTATTTGCGCTCAATTGCTTCCGCGCTTGATTATATGCATCAGCAGGGAATTATCCATCGGGATATCAAGGCCTCGAATGTGCTGCTTGATGAGCAGGGCCACTGCTATCTGGCAGACTTTGGCATTGCGCGCCGTGCCACTGATGCGACTCAGTTAACCTCAACTGGCTTTGTTCTGGGGACGGCGGATTATATCGCTCCAGAGCTGTTTGATGACGGGCGTAAAGCCGATGCCCTGAGCGATCTCTATTCCCTTGCGGTCTTGCTCTTTGAGATGGTAACTGGACGTCTTCCCTTTGAGTCCGAGAATCAGCTTGTGCTGGTGACAATGCACATGTCGAAGGAACCTCCTTCTCCGCGAACGTACGTGCCTGACCTCCCGCCACAAACCGAACAGGTCATACTGAAAGGGCTGGAAAAGAAGCCGGAACATCGTTATCCCTCGGCTCAAGCACTGGTGGAAGCGTTTGAACAATCACTACAGCCTCGCCCTGCTATGGTGGCCGCTTCAGGTATTCAGGAAATAAACGGGCAGCGGCTTGTCTTGCCTGCTCCTCCGCCTGTCGCTTCTTCAGCAGTTCAGCCCATGCACGTTGGGGCCCCGCTGCGTGCCACCTCATCTCACAGACGTCTGTATATTCTGCTTGCCTCCTTTCTGTCTGTGCTCCTGATACTTGGCCTGTTGATTGCAGTGGTGCTGACCAGTATGCAGCAATCTCCAACTACAGGCACGCAGTCACCGCCGCCTACTACTGGCCGTCCGCCAACGGATGCAGACAAGCTCAAGGAAATCACAAGCGGGAAGCCCGCCTTCTCGGATAAACTGAATGATTCGGATACAGAGTGGCAATGGGATCATAATAATAATTGTACGTTCAAGCATGACGGCTACCATGTGACAACGGGCAGAGAGCTGGTAAATCTGTCCTTTAAGGGCTGTATGGAGAACGCATACCAGTTTCATGATGCGACAATTATGGTTGATATGACGATTGCTCAGGGAGAGAAGGGGGGCATCTTTGTGCGCGCCCAGAAGGATGGTTTCGGGAACTTCGCTGGCTACCTTTTTCTGGTCGATGTGCAGGGAGCTTATCAACTGCTGTATTCTGAGAATTTTTCAATGAAATCGCAGGTCTTGAGCAAGGGATCTATCACGCAGGATTTTAAGCAGGGGGGAAAGAATACCCTGCAAATTATCGCTGAGCAGAATAAACTGTCATTATATGTCAATGATATCTTTCTAGAAACGATTCAACATGATGCATTGTCAGAGGGTACGATTGCATTGTATGCTCGTTCGGATCAAGTAGGTGTGGATGCAGACGTGATTTATCGCAACTTGCGCGTCTATACCGAGCGGGGCAGGTAGTGTGTGGGCGGTGATGAGAGAGACAGCAAGCGGTGGTGCAAGGCTTCTTGTCTCTCATCGCCGTCCTGCAACTATATCTAGCGTTTGGGTGAGTGCGCTATCAGCAGACCGGTGGGTTTCTGAATCCGAAGCGCCCCTTTTTGTGCGATTTCCTTTGCAATGATCTGTTGAAGCTTTGTTTTCTGCTCGGGTGTCAGCGTTTCTCCTGTTGCGCCCGAGAGGATGTAGTTGAGCAATGGTTCTGTCTCTGTCACAACCAGTTGATCGCGATAGCCGTCACCGGTGACCTCGTGGAAGTAGTGTGCTAACTCCTTGTAGCCAGATTCCAGCGTGAAGCCGTCACCGCTCTCATTGCCAAACAGGTCTGTATCAGTGGCCCCGACCAGCTGAAGCAACTGTCTGATTTCCAGCAGGTATCCTTTACCACTTGTCGCTGCATAGAGCGTGCCGTTTGGTTTGAGGACACGGCAAATCTCATGCAGGGCGCGGGCTCGATTGGGCACATGGTAGAGCATATGGTTTGCAATGACGACGTCCAGGCTTTGATCTGCAAACGGAATTGATTGTGCGTCGATGATACGGAACGTGAAGAGCCGTTCTTTGCCCTGAAGGTTTTGCTGTGTTTCCTGGAGCATGCCTACGGAGAAGTCCGAGAGAGTGATGTGCCAGCTCGGATTGAGCCGATCGAGGTTATTTGTCCAGAGTTGCCCGGTACCACAGCCCAGTTCGAGAATAGCGCTTTCCGGCTCAAGCTTGAGGTGGTCAAAGATCCAGCGATGGAAATTGTATTTGTTCTGACTGAAGCGGGTGTGTAGCTGAATACGGGCGTTGAGCTTGCTTCCATTACAATACTGCTTGGTGAGCAGGTACTTTTGATCCGCAATTGCTGTCATCGCTTCTTGCGTTGCGACCCTTCGTATCGATGGGGAAAGGGTCGCGCCTCCTTTCATCCAGCCCCACTGGCAATTTTGTATATTTCTTTAGAGAAAGCTTACCATCTTCTGGAAAGAAGCTCAACAAACTCGCCTGTCAAGTAGGAAAAATTTATTCTTTTCCTGATAAAACAGTTTAATTCATGTAATCCCGTGGCTGAATCAGGTTATGTTCTACTGCATAGGCGGCAGCCTCGCTGCGGCGCGAGAGCCCGAGCTTCTCTAGAATATGGCTGACATGGTTACGAGCCGTTTTTTCGCTGACGGAAAGCTGCTCGGCGATCTGCTTGTTGGTGAGGCCACGCGCAACAAGCGTCAGTACCTCGCGCTCTCGTTCGGTCAATTCGTTGCCGGGAGCCTGCTTGATAATTTGTTGCGCTTTCCGTGGATCGAGCAAGCTTTGTCCGGCAGCGATGGCACGGATAGCCTTGAGTAGCTCATTGCGGCTAACATTCTTCAAAAGATAGCCGCTCGCGCCCGCCATAACGGAGGCCAGCACCGCTTTATCATCGGTATACGAGGTAATCATCAGGATACGGATATGCGGGAACTGGCTTTTGATCTCGCGGCAGGCCTTGATGCCGTCCATCTTCTCCATCCGAACATCAAGCAGGATGACATCCGGGGAGAGCAGACCTGCTTTCGCGACTGCTTCAGCACCATTGCTGGCTTCACCTACGATGGTAATATCGGTTTCCAGCTCAAAGGCGGCACGCATGCCCAGGCGAACGACTTCATGATCATCGACGAGCATCAGGCGGATCTTAGGATGTGACATGGATGTTCTCCTCTGGTTGTATTGTGAGGTTGGTGCTAAGACGCCTCTCGGGTGAAACGGGTAAGCAGAGCCATATCTGGACGCCTCCATTTGGGCTGGAACGCATGGTCAGGGTGCCGCCGACTTCTTCGGCGCGTTCACGCATACTGTTCAATCCATGACCGGAATAGATCGGTGTCCCGTTCCTGTCAGCGCTATCGTCATCTGGCTTCATGCCCTTCCCGTTATCGCTGATAGTGACCTCAATCGTGTCCGGATCGTAACACAGCGAGACAGAAATTGTCGAGGCCTCAGCATGTTTATAGGCGTTGGTCAGTGCCTCTTGAACGATACGGAACGTCGCGGTACTGGTCTGTTCCCAGGCATGCCTGTCTCGCTCTCGCAGGTGTGCCTCCTGTTCCTCGTTTTCAATTGTGAGCTGTGTCCGGAGCCCGCTGATGGTCTCAAACTCGCTGAGCTGGTTGGAAATCATCTGTGTCAGGGTCGTTGTGCCACTGAGCAGTGGTTTGAGCGAGAACATATAGGTTCGCGTTTCCCAGAGGGCCTGTTTTGAGATGGTGACAAGGTGCTTCAGACGTGCCACAAGTGGAGAGAGCATTTCCGCCTGACTTGCCGAGGTCTCCATAATGTTCTGGGCCTGAGCGACACAGGTTTCAGCATGGATACTGAGAATATAGATATGCTGTGCTACACCATCGTGAATCTCGCGAGCAATCCTGCGTCGCTCGGCGATGGCGGCAAGCTGCACCGTCTGTTCTGTCAGGCGGATATTTTCCAGGGCGGTGAGAAGCTGGTTGCCAGTAATTTTGAGATAATCGATGTAGCGATAGGCAAGCGGTGTTCGTCGTCGGCTCTCGGCACCCAGAATAAGCTGTAATGAACCTTCTTTCGTGATAGGGATATACAGACGCGAGATTTTGTAGCTGCCATTGAGCGCTGACGTCTGTGTGGTGAACGTATTCAGGATGCGTTTGTGCCGCAAGACATGTTCAAGAAGCTCCTCATTGACCGGAGGAAGGTGGTGTGTGCCATCAGAGTTCTCATAGACCTCGGCGATGGCTTGAGCAGATCCCTGCTCGGGTGTGTGGATCAGCGCAATCAGTACGCGGTGGAAGTGCCCGCCCAGGCGAATAAGCTGTATGCTTTGCTGAATCAGGCGTTTTTTATCGTGAGCCTCTTGCAGAAGAATCTCGCCAATCCGGAGCTGGGCCCGCTGGATACGGAAGCTGGCCTGAAGGTTACGCAGGTTCTGTGTGTAGCTTGAGAGCAGTGACACAACAAAGGCTGCCAGCGTCGCTGCAACAGGAGCATCGATTAAAGATCCGGTGATATCGATAACATTGGCATGATAGGTGTTGTCGTATGGCGGGAAGAAGATGCCAAGTATGATAAAGAGATCATAGCCGAGCGCGGTTGCAATGCCTCCACGATAGCGATAGGAGAGAGCCGCTGCAAACGCGGTTGAGATGCCATAGCGATAGAAGGGCGAGGCCGTACCAAAGTTGGGAGCCGGGGAGAAGGGCCCACTTAAATACGTTGCCATGCCACAGATGACAAGGTCCAGAACGTGAACACCAACACGCCAGGTGGGGCTATCAAAGTTTCCGAGTGGCGTAAAGATGTTTTCGTCCTCGTCCTCATCAACAAGCTTACGTCCTTGCAGGAAGCGCGGCAGGCGTAGCGCTGGCAGGAGGGGCTGAATAATAGGGGCGTACAGGGTCACGATCAACGTTTGAATGAAGGTGACGCCTAGCAAGACCAGGCTGACTTTATAGCCGGTTCTCTGGGTGTAGACAGGGTTGGCGTGAGAGCCAACAAGCAGGATGAGCGCGTAGAGCCACATGCTCCAACGCCAGACAAGGAAGAAATAGCCTGGAGTGGTGCGCAGACGACGCCCGGTGCTTCCAGGAAAGGCTTTCAGCAGTTTGCGAAAGGTTTTCATAAAACTCATATGTTCTCTTTTTGCATGCAAAGTCTATACATATGCTGTTGTATAAAGTAGTGCTATGAGAAGTATGCAACTTTTCAAAGGCCGTGTCAACAGACGGCTTTTTTGCTACAATAGAAGGGACGTTGTACGGGAGCTGTCTATTCTTTGCTGGCTGCTGTTGGCAGAGTGTAGGGTGTATGTGATATGGTAATGATACACATAGCTGATTCCGTTTTGTCAGGACAAAGAAAGAACAGATAACAAAGGTCTCCTCTTTCAACTGATCTGGCAACCCAAGCGGAACGAAGCCTTTGCAATGTTGTTTGACTAGAACGGAAGGGACGGTTTATCATCGTGGAAAAAGCCAAACGCAAACGTACCTCGTTGATGGCTATACTTGGCGATCTCAACCGACCTTTGCGCGTACGCCCGGTTCGTTATATGGGCCGTGAATGGTGGGCTATCGATCCAGAGGACATATGGCCTGGTATGGTCATGGATCTGCGTCGCTTGGGTTTCGAGGCTATGGCTATGGGAGATGAAGTTCTGGTACGTGAAAGCATGCCAGCTCTTGAAGCTCCTGTGGATGGCTCGATGTATCCTGGTGGACTAAAGCCTTTCCCGTCGGTTCATCCAACAATCCGTATTCGGAAAGATGCGTATTCCACTCGCTATTCTGGATTATCCTATCTGGATGAGGAAGAAGATGAGCTGGAACCGACGGATTTAAGCTATGATGATCTTTTGCCCGACGAGGAAGAGGATATAGAGCTCTCAGAGCAAGAATACAGGGCCTGATTGCCCGATATCCTCTCACAATAGATACCATATTCCCCCTTTGCAGGTGTTCTCGAGCGCGAGAATGGCTTGTAGAGGGGACAATATGTCCTCTCTTCTCCGACTTTCCCTCTGCTTCAACCCCCTATCGGTGTGTACCTCCACAGGTGTTGGTTCGTGTCTTAATCATGGCTGATACCGTTTGAAGGAGGAATCAACAAGATGAAGAATCAGGAACGAGAACCATATAAACAGTATGATACCGAGCGAGAAGATCAGGAAGAGTATGAGCAGGAACGGAAGAAGATGAACCGTCTGGATGAGGTGACACCGCAGAATGACCCTCATCTGTTTGGGGCGAGTGAAGATGCCGCTGATTATAGTTTCCGTGGACCGCATGGCGAGTACGCTGAAGAGAAAGCACCGGACCAGTATGGTCCACAAGATCAGTTTGGTGATGTAGACAACCAGGACCCATACTCAAACCTCGATCAAGAAGATACGCTTGCGGAGGAGGAGGAGCCTTCAACCGATCCCCGCGGCGAAGATCCCACACGTACGCCGACCGGTGAAGAGCCCTATGGCCTTGATGAGCCTCTTGCAAAACCCGGTCAGCGCAGTAATGTTGGGCGTGACCGCGATAAGTATGGAACGAAAGGATTTCAGGATCAATATGACGGCTCGTTCTAAGCGGGCGCCCGTGCGGGTTGACGGTAGAGCTTTGCTCTGCCGCCTGTAGCCTGCATGTCTGCTCCCTGGCTCTCTTTTCATGGTGGTATGCTATAATGAAATATAGTCGCCGTTTAGAGCAATTATAGTCAAGGAGTGATACATGCAGAAGGACTCGCAGCAGGAAAAGCAGTATGACTCATACTCTTCTGAAGACAATGCAGCCTTGCAATCTGGCCTCTTTGGAGGCTCCCTTGTCATCTCAGAGTCCCCGGATGCGGAGGAGACAGCTTCTCCCTCTCCACACCATTCAAGCCAGCTAACAGATCAAACGAGCCTGGCCGCATGTGCCCTTCCTTATCGTCAGGAGTTACTAGTGCGGGGAAAGTCGCATTATACTGTGACATGCTTCCTTTCCGACTTGAAGATGTTCAGTGAACATATGGGCCCGGATACTCCTGTAGGACGGATTGTGAAGGAAGATTTGACGGATTGGCTGATGAAGCTCAAGTTCGGTTCTCCCGGTCATGTCCCAGCCCCGAAGACAATGGCACGGCGCGTTACCTTTCTCAAGAATTTTTTCTCCTGGTTAGCACGTGAAGGAGTGCTGAAAGAAGATCCTTCGGCGAGTCTGGTTTTAGAGCGTCCCCTTCCTCCTTTGCCGGAGTTGCTCTATGCCGACGAATTGAGACGTTTACTTCAGGCTGCTTCAGAAGATGCCCGGTGTCACTGCCTGGTGTACCTGACGCTCTACGCCGGGCTGAAGAAAGAAGAGGTAATGCGCTTAAAAGTCAACCACGTTGATCTGACTGACCCGCTTCACCCCTTGATCACGATCCAGTTCCCTTCATCCAGTGGTAAACAACATCGAGAACGTCGCCTGGTCCTTCCCGCCGAATTTACTCGCATTTTCCATCGTTATCGGGAAGAATACCATATTGTCGAAGATGTTTTTAAGTGCACTGATCGAAATCTCAACTATATTCTGGCGCGAGCAGTGAAGGACGCAGGTATTCAAAAACGCGTCACGCTTCAGTTGCTGCGTGATACCTTTGCGGTGGAACAATTGCGAGCCGGTGTTCCTCCCGAAGCGCTCCGTGAGAAACTGGGGTTATCAGAGGAAGCATGGCTTGAGTCTCGCGAGAAATACCGCCGTCTGGCATTCCCGAAATAGGAGGTAAGCAGAGTGCAGGGCGTTTTTTATTGTCCTGCACTCTCTGCTACATGGGAAACCGGGGATAGCGCTGATAGTAGCGCTTGCGCAGCACCCTGCTGAGGAGCAGCGCATTGAGTAGAATAGCCGCCATTGCCAGTGGTCCCAGGCAGATCAGCCCGATACCAAAGGTAAAAATAGTCCCTAAGATCATGATCGGCCAGTACAGGAAAATGCTACCAAGCAATAAAAGGATGCCGGGAAGGGGTCTTCTGGCAAGGAGCCAGCCAATACCAAAGATACCAAGAAACGATAGAACTAATTCGAGGATGAGAGGATTAACCCCTCTGGGAGCAGTGGTGGAAACTGGTGGGATATACGCTGCTGTGTGAGATGCAGTGTAATAAGTGCTCTCGTTGTAGGTTGTGTCACCCTGTGGCCCCTGATAATGTTGTTCTATTGTGTCGTTTCTCATGCTGGCTTGCTGATAGTGAGTATACCCTGTTGCGACGGCCGTTGGTTTGCCACAGGACGGACAAATAGCGGCGTGTTCTGATAGGTGCCTTCCGCAATACGTACACTGCATGGTGGGCCTTTGTCCTTTTGCTACACGTTTGATGTACTGTTTTTGTTCCTCAATGGAGAAATCTTATCCTGGATTGCAACTCCAACCCTGAGCACTGCTATGGATTTCTACTGTTCCACTCTGGATAGTTTGTAAAGTATACCACGGTCCCGCCGGTGGGTGCTGAATAAGCGGGACGTCCTTTTCTCTGGCGCTTTGGGCTGCCGGAGTGATGATCAGATAGGATGGATGGGCTATCTGTAGCACGCTCTGAAGAGCTGATGGGAAGGCTTTCGTTGCGCTTCCCACGATTTGTACGATATCCGCCTGTAATGAATCTCTGATTTCTTCAATCTGGTTCAATGCATAACTACTCATGGCAGTTGCACCTAGAAAGAGCATACTGAACTGCGGCGTGACCAGTCTGAATATCAGGCTGTTATCTCGAACCTCGTTGCTCCCCTGGTGTAATTCCTGCAAGGGCCAGAGTATGTGTAGTTCGCATAAGCTTCCCAGGGGAAGAATTGTTCCCCTGCTCACAGGTTGATAGTGCAGATTTCTCTCGTCTATAGTACGTCTCCATAAAGCGTAGGTTGCATCAGGATGAAGCATTCCTGCGTCTATTACTGTATTGATATGGTATCTCTCCACAATAGTTTGTAAACCTGCAATGTGCTCTCGTCGCGGAGTAGTGAGCAGTAACATATCGAGTGTATGTCGCCAGAAGGGAAGGCGGCTATCTAGTTCGCGGGAAAGGAGAACCGGGTCAGCTCCCCCATCAATCAGCGCAAGTTTGTTGTCTTGCGTCTGAATCAAGATTGCTTGCCCTTGATGTGTGGTCTCAGTGACGGGGAGAAACGTTACGGTGAGTTCGCCGCGGGCCGGAGGAAATGCTGCCAGCAAGCCGATACAGGGGAGCATTCCCGCGACAAGGACAAGACGCAGGAGCTTCCAGAGCGGTTGATGCATGCGCTGCTGTGGTTGTTCTGCTGTAGTGGTAAGTGGGCGTAGCGCGATAATACCAGCCAGAAGTAGCATATAATAGGGGATCGCGAGCCCGGCGGGAAGCTCTCCGAGTGTAAGGCTGGCATAGGGGAGCTGAGCGCACCAGCGAATAACGGTATCTGTATACCAGAGGAGAGGCCAGGCCAGCCAGGCACAGATCTGTGCGAATGGCAGGAACACAAGACCCAGACCGCTGATTAGCAGGCCGAGCAACATCAAGGTCCCCATTGGCGGCCCTGCCAGGACGTTCGCGAGAGGCGAGATCAGGGAAAATTGATGAAACGGAATCACCTGAATTGGAAGCGTTGCAAGTTGAGCGGCGAATGTGGTTGCCAGTGGTTCTTGCAACAGGGTACAGAGTGGAAGCTTGCGAAGTGGTCGCAAGAGCCAGAGCAGCACCGGGGTAAGCACGACCAGCCCCAGTGTTCCCGCAAAAGAGAGCAGAAACCCGATATCCCAGAGTAGAAAGGGATCAAAGAGAGTAAGGAGTAGCGCCGCAAAGGCCAGTGCAGTGTATACGTTGTAGATGCGACCCATGCGCGATGCCAGCACAACCAGGGCACCCATCAGTGCCGCCCGCAATACGGCAGGACCAGCTCCACAGAGTATACTATAGAGGGCTATGCAGCTCAAACTGAGGAGACCGGTAAGCCATTGTCGCCAATCACGGAGCCGCTGCGCTGGCAGTGGTGACTTTCCCTTTCTGGGCTGAAGATAGCGAAAGCCTCTAGTCAGTAATCCGGTAAGCAGGGTAATCTGAAAGCCCGAGGGGGAAATCAGGTGCGTGGTATTGGTCAGACGAAGTGCTTCTTCAAGAGGTTGAAGCTCGGGTAGGCGCACATTGAGCAGAAGAGCAACGAGAAGCGATGCCTCTGGCTGCGGGAGTGTTTGTAACAGTATATGGACAAGGTGCATTCGCCACTGATAGAGCGTTTTGAGCAGTATATTGCTTTCCTCATCCCGCACCATGATACGCGGAAATGACATGCTCGCTTGAATGTCAGGTGAATGGGTGAACGGTAATTGAAGTTTGCCCC
Organism: Thermosporothrix sp. COM3; assembly: GCF_059696735.1. Classification (NCBI taxonomy): domain Bacteria; kingdom Bacillati; phylum Chloroflexota; class Ktedonobacteria; order Ktedonobacterales; family Thermosporotrichaceae; genus Thermosporothrix; species Thermosporothrix sp. COM3. The sequence continues at coordinate 6,662,489 of NZ_AP019376.1, forward strand.
GAAGCTCAAGGCTGTCGCCATAGCTGGCTATGTAGGGATCATTCAGGGCAATTGCCCGAAGCTGAATAATGATCTTTCCCCGGGTTTCGTGCCACGTCTGTCCATCGTCTTCACTGAGCTGGTTCACAATCACAATCAGGGTGCGACTTCGTTCATGAAGCCTCGGTTCATCTACGACGATGCCCCGAAGGCTGACCGACTGTTTCAGATAGTTGGTGAGCACATAGGGATTATCGTGCTGTATCGCTGTTGTATAGCGCCACATACCCAGAAACAGGCAGAAACAACAGGCGAATAAGAGCCAATACAGGGGGAAGCGCCAGCAGAGGACGATGCTGGCGAACAAAACCCCCAAGGCAAGAAGAAACAGGGGAGCAGGCAAGCCAACAAAAGATGCGGCGAAAAGGCCGATATGCCATGCTCCCGCCAGAAGAACCAGTGTTAGGCCGCGCAGGTGTTCAAGAAGCCGCTGCTGATTGATCATGGTTTTCACTCGCTAGACCGTAACCTGCTTTTTGATTCGGTCATAAATGCTCTGGCTGATAACCTGCAACAGATCTTCAACGGCGGTATAAGGGCCATTACGAGTGCGGTAATCGACGATTGCCTGAGCCGTCTTGCTGCTCACATGCAAGATCTCTCGTAGCTCATCGACGGTTGCCTGATTGATGTTGACCTGCTCTGTGTTGCTGTCCGATTGGGTATCATCCTTGATGCCCGGAACGCCACCCACATATGTTGGGGGAACTTCTCCCAGTTTGGTGACGTAGACCTCCTGCCCATCCTTCAGCTTGGCAGCAAGATTCAGGGCAACAAGGTTGGCATCTGGTAGGGGACCGCCGGCGGCTTTGAGCAGGTGATAGACGCGTGAGCCAGCGTCCAGCGAATAGATGCCCGGATGTTGGACTGCACCGATAATATAAGCCTCAATTTTAGCCGTTGTTTTTGGCGGGTCGGGTTCCTCGCTCCGAGCAGGCATTGTTGCTTTGACCGATGGCGTCACTACTACCTGATGTGTTGACGACGGTAAGGGAGCAGTCCAGGCGAAATAGAGCGCTACGCCAAGCAGGCTGCTCAGTACCAATGCCACAATCAAGGTACCGTACTGAGGTTTGGGGCTTTTTGATGGTTCAGGTTCAGCCTCGATTTCATCGATGTCGTGGATTGGTTTGTCCTCATCATCGATGGATGTAGAAGCTGAGATTGCATGATGGCGAAATGTGGGTATGTCATCAATAAAGATCGGACGGATGTCGTGGTCCTGGTTTGAAGAATGATCCATACAACCAGCCTCCCCATTTATTTAATGATGGAACTCTAGCATAGAGTGCTATATATGTCAATAGATAAATGTGAAGTACTTCTATTTATTTCTCCGAAAACAATTTTCTTGTGTAAAAAGATGTTTTTATAAAAAGGAGGAAAAGAAATTCAATCCGGAAGTATGATTGTCCAAAAAAGGAAGAGAAAGCGGTCTCCTTTCGGCAGGAAAAATGATTTCTCGGAATCTCTAAAAAAAGTCCCGAAAACGGCTTGAGAGATGTGGCTGTTTATGGTATATTGTTGGGTGTAAGTTCCCGTAGCTCAGTGGATAGAGCAGTGGTCTCCGGAACCACGTGCGCAGGTTCGATTCCTGTCGGGAACACTCAATATGGGAAGTGGCTCTAAAAGCCACTTTTCTTTTTTTTTGGACTTTTCCAAAATTGGACATAACCTGGGCGCATCTCCTCAAAAACCTGGTGTATAGTTTCTCCTGGAATAGTTTTCACTATGCTCTCGGTTGTTTATCCTTAAAAGTTTCTTCTGTATCAATGCTCTTGTTCTTACTAAGGCATAGCTTATAGATAGAGAAAATTCGATGTACATCCTTTGCGGATGACTATCCCCAAAAAGGGGGGATAAAAAGAACGAAGTGCTGATTACTCAAGCAAATCAGTACTTCTTTTTTTTGGGGGTATGCTAGAAAAAGGCAAGTCGCTGTACTTATATGGTGTCTGTTTGCTTATTATGTGGCTGGTCCTGGAAAGAGGAAAAAGAGAAATCCTGTGTCAGGAATACCTTTACAGGCAGACCAAAAAGGCCGCGTTATGGGTGCAAGGCGGCCTGAGGTTGGAGGGCCGAGCGTGGTTTACTGCTTGCCGTCATTGGTTGTCTGGCAGTCTTTGCAGCGACCAAAGAGTGAGAGCGTGTGTCCTTCAATCTTAAAGTTGGTCTGATCTCTGATGGCAGCGAACTGCTCTTCAGGCAAGCAGATATCTACTTCAACAACTCGTCGGCATTGGGTGCAGGTTAGATGGTGGTGATGGGAGTCGCCACAGACTCGATAATGGTGTGTGCCATCTGCGAATTCAACTCGATCCAGTAGCCCTAGATTGACCAGTTTTTCAATTGAGCGATACACTGTTGCGCGTCCCAGTTTTGGTTCTTCCTGGCGCATTTCCTGCCAGAGATCGTCAATCGTGAAATCGGTTTCGCTGGCAGCAAGTTCTACCAGGCGTTGCTCAATAAGCCGCCGGGGACGGGTATGACGCTGACTGACTTCGTCAAATGCGGCTCGGATCTTTTCCGCAAGTGATTTGACCTCTGCCACGGTTTTACTCTCTTTCTAATGATGGTAGTCTTGCATGCATATTCTATAGAAGGACGGCAGAAACGTCCAGCGAATACAGGAGTATAGGCTTTTCGGCACCGGAAGTCGCGTGTGTCATAGACGAATACTCGTTGCAGAAAGCGGGGATAGCCTCACTTCAGCGTATGTGAAAAAAAGATGGCTTATGCATTGGTGTATCTCTGGTGTTGTTCAGTGAAACATAGATGGACCAATCTGTTCAATAATAGTTATTGAGACATTATACCATAAAGGCTGGCAAGCAGGAAAGGGTTCTACAAGAGCCGGTCCCAGGTCAATCAGAAGAATGGTGATGTCTCTGTCCATGATGGATGCAGTATTCCAGGAATACTGAAACTACGATGGAGATGTCTGCTGCTCATCGCTCTCAATACTGCGTTCAAGGAGCGCTGCAATAATTTTCGTTTTCTGCTCTTCCTGTTTCTCGGGAGTGCTCAGACTCTGGGCTATCTCGATTGCCAGCAAGGTATCTTGCATCCGGGTCAGTTGATTGAAGTAGCGGCTCATCTCTTTGATGCTGTTGCGATAGAGCAGGAACTGTGATCCGCCAACAAATTGAAGCAGGATACCGGCAACGCTGGTCAGAATGGTGATGGTCAGGTTCTGAGCCAGATTGAAGTAGAGTATACCGATGCCCGCGATGAGTACCAGAAAGCCGACGCTAACCGAGATCACGCAGAAAGTGAAGCTGCTGGTTGCCTGTCCTCTATTGATCGTGTAATAGATCTCAATCTGATTGAGCTGGAGCTGAATGCGGGTGAGCACATTTTCTTTGTCCTTTTCCAGCACCATTGCATAGATGTCATTGATGCGCTGCTTGAGCTGATCGATGTCATTTTTGTCGTTCAGTACCTGCTCCTGTAAGGTTTCCAGAAGCTGTTCTTTCTGGCCAATTTTGTTCTGTATCTTGACGTTGAGATCGTTTCTCTCCTGCGTCAGGTTGTTGAGCACTTTTTCGTGCTTTCTTGAGGTGAGTGTGGGTGGAATGATAAAGCCCACTAAAGTGATGAGAAGTGCGGAGATAGATACCAGTATTGCCAACCAGGGCTGATCCATTGTTGTAGTGCCTCCAAAGAGATGGAATGCAGGAGCGAGATTGAAATGACAGCTCTCTAGTTGTAATGACGTGAAAGAGGGCGGTTTTTCAAAAAAGAGACTTACCAGGAAAGAAAAAAGGGTAGAGACGTGCGCTCTACCCCAATCAGAAAAGAGAGGTGTGTATTACTTGCCAGTCGCTGTCTTTAAGGCACTTTCCAGCGCGTTGAGTTGGTCAAGCATCCAGTTCTGATAGTCTTTATCTTTAGGCATCGTCTCTGTGACTGAGACGAGCGGAATAGCATTGGCTTTTGCCTCGTTTTGCAGTTTTGTTGTGAGCGGGGTCACAGTTTGCTCGTTATAGACCAGTACCTTGATCTCTTTATTTGTCACCTGCTTGTTGGTGGTTGCCACAACGCTTGCAGGAGGATCATTGCCCTCTGCGACCGCTTCCTGAAACTGTTCAGGGGTGATCACCTTCAAATTCATAGGGTTGCTCTGGTAGGAGAAGATGCTTTCCGTCTGGCCTATAGGTGTTCCCGCGTAGGTCGCCTTAATCGAGTTCATCTTTTGCTCGATCTGTCCAAGCGCTGTGTTGACAGCCTTGAGGTTAGCGTCATAGGCGCTGGCATTGGTGCTGTCGAGCTTTTTCAAGGCCTCGGCAATAGAGTTTGCCACGGCCTTCATATTAGCGGGGCTATACCAGACGTGTTCGTTCTCTTCCAATTTGGTGGGAGCGACATCATAAGCTGTCACCACAGTGCGGTTTTCGTTGGGAGAAGCCGAGAGCAACTTATCCATCCACTCGTCATAGCCGCCACCATTTTTGAGAACGAGCTGTGCTTGAGCGACCAGTTTACCGGTTGTGACATTTGACTCATATTCATGTGGGTCGACTTCGGGATCAGTAATAATACTGGTGACAGTCACATGTTTGCCGCCAATTTGTTCCGCTATATTTCCATAAAAATTGGTAGTCGCAACAACATTTATGGTATTTGAACCTGTCGTATTTTCCCCACTACATGCGCTTACTAAAAGCGCGAAAATAAATGTCAGTGTGAGTGCACCCACCACTTTTTTAAGAGAGGTCATTCCATTTCCCCTTACTTATAATTAATGATACTGCGTATCTGTTTTACTTAGTATAGTACAGGTTCAGGGGAATGTCAATGAGATAATGTATCATTAATTCTTGATATTTTGTCTCAGTAGTCTTGATTTTTGGGGTTGGACGTGTCATACTTGAAATTGCGCTTAACATTGTATATGTTAGATAGAGAGATTCGAAAAGCGAAAACGTGTGTGGAGGTGAGTTGTACGTGAGAGTTGCTTTTGTGGGAAAAGGTGGAAGTGGCAAGACAACATTTTCGTCATTATTTAGTCGCTATCTGGCATTGCAGCGGGTGCCTGTAGTGGCGATAGATGCTGATATTAACCAACATCTGGGCGTTGCCCTGGGCTTATCAGCGGGCGAAGCGGCAGCGATTCCGCCTTTAGGATTAGAGATTGAGCGTGTGAAGGAGTTTCTGCGTGGAACCAATCCGCGCATCTCTTCAGAGCATGCGATGATCAAAACAACGCCACCGGGGCATGGATCGCGCCTGTTGCGCCTCGTCGAGGAAAACCCGATATACCGTTATTTTGAGCGCGAGATCAATGGAGTGCGCCTGATGGTAACTGGACCCTTCGGTCAGGAAGATCTGGGACAGCGCTGCTATCATTCCAAAGTAGGAGCGGTTGAGCTGCTCTTGAATCATCTGCTGGATGGGAAAAACGAGTATCTGGTGGTGGATATGACCGCTGGCGCTGACTCATTCGCTTCCGGGATGTTTACAAAATTTGACCTCACATTTCTGGTTGTTGAGCCCACTATGCGCTCGCTTGGCGTGTATGAGCAGTATAAAGGGTATTGCCGTGACTACGATGTCAGGCTATGCGTGGTCGGGAACAAAGTTGAGGGTGAAGAGGATCTGGCCTTTTTACGGGAGCATGTCGGTGCTGACCTGCTGACCTGGTTCGAGCGTTCTGCCTTTGTGCGAGCGCTTGAAAAGGGACGCACGCTCCCTCTTGAGCAGCTTGAAGTTGTGCATATGCAGGCTCTAGGGGAGATGAAGCGTATGGTTGATGGCTGTCAGAAGGATTGGGAGAAACTCTATCGTCAGGCTCTTGAGTTTCATCGTTTAAATGCTCTCTCCTGGGCGAATGCTGCGGTTGGTGAAGATTTGCTTGCTCAGATTGACCCTGAATTCTCACTGGCCGAGCATATATCCGGTGGAATGGCAACTCATGCATGATGTATTCCTGTCTCAAGATCGTCCATACGCATGTGTGGATGAGCTTGCTACAGAATACATAGATGAACCGTTTGGTGTGGCCTTCTGGCCTATTTACGGGGTATTATGCCCCGAATGAAAGGAGTACAGGATGTCTCTGAACGTACCGCCAGCATTAATCGAGCAGGCAGAGAAGGGCGAGGTTCGGCTAAGCGACTTCTTGCAGTGTATTAAAGAGTCCTTGCCGTATGCCTGGAATCTTGTTGAAGGGCTTGCTACCCGCCTTCAGACCAGCACAGATACTTTTGTTGATAATCAGGTTCCTCCCCCAAGCGAGAAGGAGCGCGGGCAATTGCTCAGAATGCTGGCAAGTGATTCTATGCGGAACGCCATTGAGCAGCATTTCGGGGTAAAATTGGCCTTCCAGAATTGCCATCGTGTTGCCCTTTTCCGCAAGGATCAACTCGGGAAGGACTACGAGGAATTTATTACACCGCGCAGTCAGATCTTAAACCAGACTCCTGAACTGCGTGATTGTTAGCCGACGCACGTTTATTCCAGCCTAAACGTGCGCAGAGAACAGGGCTCCACTCTCCCCATGTGGAAGGGTGGAGTGCCTGTTTTTTCGTCTGAGGTGACTACCTTAGTGAGTTCTGACACAGAAATTAGGTAGATGTCCTAATGGCAAGATTCTGCACTCTCGTTTATGCTACTGACAATGATATTGTCAGAGGAAAGCGTTGAGCGCTAACAGGAGACGTGCATGTTCCATTTGCATGGTGGATAAGCGCAACTTCCTCTGAGTCATTATCAGGATGATAGAAAGGCATTTTTCAGGTTGGTTGTTTGAAGGAGAACTGTAAAGAATGAAACGGAAGTTGTTTTTCGGCATTGTGGCCGCGCTTCTGGCTGTGACGCTTATGACGTTCGCTTCTCGGCCTGCTTCCGCGCACGGTGGCCGTGAAGTAGGGAAGTATTATTTTACTGTTGGCTTCCTGGATGAGCCTGCATATGCTGGACTCAAAAACGGACTCGATCTGACGATCTGCGATGGCGAGTGTAAATATACCATGAAAGAGGGTTCCCGGGTGATCTCTAATCCGGTCGAGGGGCTTGAGAAATCGCTGAAGGCTGAAGTGTCTATGGGGGGATCGGCTCCACTGGCGCTGACGCTTGAACCCAGATATATGAACCCTGGCAAATATGCCGCCTACTTTATCCCATCAAAGGCGGGCGCATATACTTTCCATATTTTCGGGGCAATCAACGGACAGAAGGTTGACGAGAAGTTTACCAGCGGTATCGATCATTTTAGCGAAGTTGAAGAAATTGCCCACTATCCTCAGACGACAGCAGGGCAGCCCCAACAGAGCGCTTCCACCGATGTAGACGCGCTGCGCACTCAGGTAAACGACGCGACCAACAGGGCGAACACCGCGACCACTATTGGCATTATCGGCATTGTTGCCGGTGTGGTTGGGCTTGCTGCCGCTGGCCTGGCACTTGCACGGAAATCGTCGAAGGGGGGCGCACCGGCTCAAAAAGAGACTATTGATAGCCTGCGTGGCTAAGAGATTTCGACAGGATATTCTGTGGCTTCCTCCGTTTTTATGAGGGTAGATCGCCCGATGATCTACCCTTATCCTCGTTTCTTCTGTATATTTTATTGAGAAGTCTATTTTTGAGTGATTGAGAAAGGCATTATGCATTACCGGAATAGTGGAGCTCTGGGACGCTTGCAGAAGGTGTTCTGGGTGGTGAGTCTGGCTGTGCTGTTGACGTTCTTTCTGCCTCAACGGGCCTCGGCTCATGCTCAGTATGTGCGTAGCAATCCGCCCAAAGATGCAACATTACAGAGTGGAAAAGCTCCGGCTTCTGTTCAGGTCTGGTTTTCCGAAGAGGTGGAACCGGATTTCAGCAAACTGGAAGTCTATAATCAGCAGCGTCAGCAGATTGACCTGAAGGATAGCCATGTGACGTATGGTGACCAGAAATCAATGCAAATCTCTTTGCCTCCTGACCTGCCCGATGGTCCTTATACTGTCGTTTTTCGCAATGTTTCACGAGAAGATGGACACTCCAATGTTGGCAGTTTTAGCTTTCTGGTTGGGAAAGGGACGCTGCCGACCGATACCAGTGCGCTGATTAGCAAGCTTCAGCCAGTTGAGAACTTTAATGGCTGGAGTATCTCTATTCGCTGGCTCAATTATCTGGGGGTGGCTGGCCTGGTGGGCTCGTTGGCGTTCTTGTTGCTGGTCTGGCGACCGGTTGCTGCACGGTTGTTTGCAAGAGAAGCGATCAGTTCCGGGCTCAACGATATTGGCGCGGGTATTGAGAAATATGTCTATCGCGTCATCCTGGGAAGTCTTGGCGTGCTGATTCTTGGCTGGCTGATGTTCCTGTTCTATCAGACCTATGTCGTCGGTGGTGGTGATTTCTTTCAGCAGTTAAGCAGTGGATCGTGGCGCAGTCTTCTCCTCAGCAGCCGCTTTGGAAGTATCTGGCTGTTGCGGCTTGGTCTGATTGTACTGGCTCTCTTTCTGGGGCTGTCGCTGCGCTATACCGGGCGGAAGATCAGCGATTCTCTGCTTTCCTGGATCTTACTGCTTGCCGGTCTGGGTATCGTGATTACGACCTCGCTGAACTCCCATTCATCGGGGACCGCGATGCCGTGGCTATCGCTGCCCTCGGATATGCTGCACTTTGGCGCTACCAGCTTCTGGATCGGTGGCCTGCTGGCTCTGCTGCTGACGATCCTTGTTGCCTGGCGGGTGCTCAAGCCGGGTGCTGGCGATCGAACGCGCTTCCTTGCCATTTTGATTCCGCGTTTCTCTGTCATTGCCGGTATCTGTGTGGCCGTGCTGGTGATCACCGGTTCGGTGCAGGCCTATTTTCTGCTTGGTTCGTTTGCTGCATTTCTGAACAACGCATACGGTGTGACACTGACAATCAAGCTGGCTGTGTTTGTTGGCATTCTGGTGCTGGCAGCGTTCCATCTCTTGCGCATCAGTCCGCTGATGAAGCGCTTTGCACAGAGTAATGATGAGGAGCAGGGAGCGTCCTCCCTGGTTGCAGGGAGGATACAGCGGGCATTCCGTCGCTCTTTGCGGGGTGAACTGCTGTTTGCTGTGGCCTTGCTTGGTGTGGTTGGCATCCTGACCAGCCTGAGCCCTCCGCCGCAGGGAGGAAGTGGTAGCGGCTCAATTGAGCGTACAGGGACGGCTGGCGATATCAGCTATAAGATGGTGATTACTCCTGGCATGGTTGGGAGCAATACCTTTGGTCTGTATCTGAAGGATGCCAGTGGCAAGCCTGTAGAGAAGGCAGAAAATGTTATTGCCCGCTTTACCATGCTTGATATGGATATGGGTATACTTGATGTGAAGCTGGAACCTGTCGCGGAGACACCGGGCCTGTATCGGGCAACCGATAACGTTATCAGCATGTCTGGTGACTGGCAGGCGACGCTGATCATTATGCGTCCTGGTGTTGACGACGTGCGGGCTTCGTTCAAATTTGTGGTGAAATAGCGCCGAAATTTTCTGCGCACATAGATATGCGGGAATACTGCAAGATGCAGGTTCCCGCTTTTTTTATAAGGGCAAGTAAGCGGCTTCTGTAGCGTTGATATGCAATATGGATAGGTGAATATAAATGGATTACCAGGCTACTCTATGGTACTATTTGTAACAGATGTATGTGCTGACGGCGTTTTGTGTGAGTATTTTGAGGGGTATTTTTGAAATTGGCAAACTCCCATCCTTCTATAAGTGCAGGGCGAAGCATATTTCCCCTGCGTGCCATTCTCCTACCGTGGCTTCTCCTTGTGCTTGCCTGGGGGCTGCTACTTGGCGCCTCTCTGACGGGGCAGCTTGTCTGGCTGGATCATGACTATCTGCTCAAAGAGAGCGGGCTGTCCTGGTACCTTGTACTGCCTGTTTTTCTGGTCGCCTGGCTGATAATGCTTGGCGCTATGATGTTTCCTGTTATTTTGCCGATTCTGGGTAATAGCTTCCCAGATACATTATGTTTGCGTATGCTCTGGAAGAGGCAGGCAGGCTTTCTTGTTGGTTATAGCGCGAGCTGGACGCTCTTTGCCTGTATTGCTCTGGTGGGTGATTTTGGGGTGCATCAACTGGTTGAGCGCTGGTGGTGGTTATATACTCATTCCTGGCTGATACTGGTTAGTTTGCTGTTGCTTGCGGGGCTCTATCAGCTCAGTACATGGAAAAGGCGTTTCCTCTCTGGCTGTTGTCGCTTTCAAGAATTACAGGGCCACTCACTACGTGCTGGTCTGAGCTATGGCTATGTCTGTGTTGCGTCCTGCTGGCCGCTGATGCTGCTGCTTTTTGCCACAGGAATGCAACAGTTGCTTGTGATGGGACTTTTTACCGTACTGATGTTATGCGAGCGTGAACTGCAGCAGCGTCATCTTGTCTGTCTGGTGAGTGGTGGGGTGTTGTTGGCGCTTGCTGTAGGCCTGGGGATCTATCTGGGGATCTATAATGCTCTGGCCTCTGTGTAGGAGAGAGAGAAGCGATGCAGGTCAGAAAGGGGCAAGCAGCGATCACTATCCTTTCGTGTGCTTGCTTTTCCTTAGTAAGTTAGCTATACTTTACACAGTTGAGCAGTGATGAAACAGACTGCTTTTCTTGTAAGATACAGAGATTCTTTGTGATAAGGGAACCGATACACATGAAGCGTTCAATCGGACAATTATTACTTTTCGTGCTTTCGATTGCGGGGCTCGCCATTTCAGCTTATCTGGTGTATGTGCACTTTGATAGCAAGGCGCTGGTCTGTTCAAACTCAGGATATGTAAATTGTGAAAGCGTACTGACGAGCTCACGAGCCTTTGTTCCCGGTACACGAATTCCTATAGCATATATGGGCGTGGTCTGGTTTGTGGTCAGTGGGGTGATCGCTTTTCTGGCCTGGAAGATCTGGCCGCAGAAGCGCGGGCTGCTTATCACACAGTTAGCATGGGCTATTTGCGGTATTTTGTCCGTCCTCTATCTGGTCTATCTGGAAATTGTGGTGTTGAACGCCATCTGCGCCTGGTGTACAGCTGTCCATGTGATTATTCTGGCAATGCTGCTCCTGAACGTGATCCTCTTTACGCGAACCGATGCAGATGAGGAGTATGAGCTTGAGGAGGAAGATACACCTTCCCTTTCTTCAGCACATAAATAGAAGCAGAAACAAGACAAGGGGAGCGGTCATCAGCGTTTGGCGATGCCGCTTCCCTTTTTTCTATTCCCATTTGAATGTCTTGATTGCGACAAAGAGGATCACCAGAACCCAGACGATCAGTACCAGCAACTGACTGAGCGGAAAGGCGGCGCTCGGGCTCATCGCTGCCTGAAGCGCTTGCGTCAGTGCGGTTGAAGGGAGAATGCCTGAAATGGCTGCCAGCGGCGCCGGAAGTCGATCAAGCGGGACAATACCGCCGCCGATCAGCAGGAAGACCAGAAAGAGCGCATTTGCACCTGCCAGTGTGAGTTCGGCGCGGAGCGCTCCCGCCATCGCAAGGCCAAGCGCGGCGAATGCAGTTGTCCCCAACGCAACAAAAAGCAGTGTCAGGAGCAGCGATCCCTGAGGTTGCCAGTGATAGAACAGGACTGCAATACCAACCAGAAGCGCGACCTGAACAAGCTCCAGGACCAGAATAGAGATAATTTTTGCCAGAATTAAGCCGCCACGGGAGATGGGCGAACTACCCAGACGCTTAAGGACGCCATAGTAGCGCTCGTAGGCGGTCGCAATGCCAAGATTCACCATTCCAGCCGCAATAATAGCAATAGCGATGATGCCCGGCAGGAGGAAATCAACGGGATTCCCTTTCAGGCCGGGAACAATATTCAACGAGGTGGCGAAGATCAGGAGAAGCGCGGGGATAATGAGCGTTACAAGAATGTTCTCGCCCCGTCTTGCGGTCAGCAGAAGCTCATATTTTGTCTGGATGAGCACTTGCTGGAGGAAAGAAGCCGCCCTGTTGTCGGTTGTTGTGAGTGTGCTTGCCATCTATTCTCGTACCTCCGAGCCAGTCAAACGGAGGAATAAATCTTCCAGTGAGCCATGACCGACGCGTAATTCAGAGAGGGTGATCTGCTGGTCACGGAGCCAGCTTGCCAGTTCTGCGATCAGCGCCGGGATGTTTTCGGGGGCGTCCGTCTCCACAATATAGCTGCCTGCGCGGAGCTCGCGGGCGGCTGTGGCGGAAGGCAGAGCCGCTGCCAGGCGGTTGCAATCCAGGCCAGAAGCTGCCACAAAACGAAGGCTACGGGCGTTGCGCGTTCCCATCATATTTTCAGGTGTGTCCAGCGCGATCAGGCGACCATGATCGATAATAGCGACTCGGTCGGCCAGGCGTTCAGCTTCATCCATCAGGTGGGTGGTCAGCAGGACCGTGACCCCTTTTTGTTTGAGCTCCTGAACGATCTCCCAGGTTGCCAGGCGGGCTTGCGGGTCCATGCCGGCTGTGGGCTCGTCGAGAAAGACCAGTTGTGGATTGCCAACGAGTGCAACTGCCAGTGCCAGACGGCGTTTCTGCCCACCTGAGAGTCTGCGACACCGTGTTTTTGCCGCCGAGGTCAGCCCGACTCGCTCAAGCAGCTCATCCGGGTTCTGGGGATGCGCAAAATAGCCAGCGAAGAGATGCAGTACCTCACGAGCGGTTAAGGCTGGATAGAGCCCATCCTGTTGCAGAACGACACCGATCAGGGGCTTTAAGGTCTGCGCGTCTCGAATCGGATCGAGACCGAGGACGCGAATAGTTCCGGCATCCGCTTTGCGATATCCCTCAAGTGTCTCCACTGTTGTGGTTTTTCCCGCGCCATTAGGGCCGAGAAGCGCAAAGACCTCGCCCCGATGGACACGGAAGCTGAGGCCATCAACGACCGTATGCGGACCGTAGCTTTTTTTGAACTGTTCAACGGTAATGGCATCCTGATAGCTCTCTCTCGAAGAGGTGTCCATTACCGTTGTCTGCGGATAAGCAGACATACGATATCACTCCTTGCACGATACCTGCGTACATATCCAAATGCTATGCCATACCAGATACGCTGTTACGCTCGCTTGAAATACCGTGAGCAGGCTGAAACTGGTATCGTGACTGATAAGATTCTCTGTTTTGTACAGAGAGAGTAGCGGGTTTATCTGTTCTTTGTATACCTTACAGCAGTTCGTCCTGACTGACAAGGTTTCTTTCTATTGAAAGAAATAGGCCAAAGGGAGCGCCTCGACGCCCTCTATTTTTCTCCACCTGTGCCGACAGTAATAAGTACAATACCGAAGAGAACCACCAGAGCTATAAGCTTGAGGTAATATGCCGAAATTATGGTGAGAAAAATTTGACGTCTGATAGTGTCTGGTGCTACACTATCTGGAAATATACGTGCAGGGAAAATACCGGAGGAATGATAGAACGGTGGTAGTGTTTTCTTTTGCACGATTTGCCTTCTGGGAAGGGTACACCAAAAACGTACCGGCATTCAATCAAGAGTAATTCATTTGTTGTGTATCGACTCCCTGAGATCTTTGTTATGGAAATGTCATACATGCAGTGGAGCGTGTATGTGAAGAAAGATGAACCTGTATCCCGTGGGGGAGTCCAGCATGCGTGTGCACGTGTGCTGGCATTTTTTATAGGAGGAAGCTGTTAACTATGTCTTCGCACTACGTGGGCGGATTCGAGGAGAAATTTGCGAAAGAGGGGCTGACTTTTGACGATGTTCTGCTGATCCCGGCTGCCTCTGATGTTCTGCCTCGTGATGTCTCTACCCGGACGCTGTTTTCGCGCAATATCGAGATCAACATTCCTATTGTCAGCGCCGCTATGGATACGGTAACTGAGGCCCGTTTGGCTATTGCTCTGGCCCGAGAGGGCGGCATTGGTGTGATTCATCGCAACCTCTCTATTGAGCATCAGGCGCAAGAAGTTGATAAGGTCAAGCGCTCGGAATTCGGTATGATTACCGATCCGATTACACTGGGACCGGATGCTGCTTTGAGTGAAGCCCTGGCTGTGATGGCACGTTTCCATATCTCCGGTATTCCCATTACCGAGAATGGAAAGCTGGTCGGTATCCTGACGAACCGTGACATCCGCTTTGAAACCAACCTGGAGCGGCGCGTTTCTGAATTGATGACCAGTGAGAACCTCGTAACCGTCCCTGTAGGAACCACACTGGAACAGGCTCGCGAGAGCCTGCATCGCTACAAGGTTGAGAAGCTGCCCGTTGTGGATGAGCATGGCATGTTAAAGGGTCTGATCACCATGAAAGATATTCAGAAGAAGACCCGCTTCCCCAACGCAGCAAAGGATGAGTATGGGCGCCTGCGCGTTGCCGCTGCTGTAGGTGTCGCTGATGCGGATGCACGCTGCGAAGCGCTGGTTGAAGAGGGCGTTGATGCGCTTGTCGTCGATACCTCGCACGCGCATTCGCGGATGGTTATCGATACTGTTGCGCGAATTAAAGAGCGCTTTGGCAAGCAAGTTGATGTGATTGCCGGTAATCTGGTTACGGCGGAAGCAACCGAGGCACTGATTCAGGCCGGAGCTGATGCAATCAAGGTCGGTGTTGGCCCGGGTTCAATCTGCACGACGCGTGTGATTGCCGGTGTTGGTATGCCTCAGATTACAGCGGTGTACGATTGTGCAAAGGTCGCGCATCAATATGGTGTTCCTGTTATTGCTGACGGCGGTATTCAGTATTCTGGTGACATTGCGAAAGCGATCGCTGCCGGCGCTGATACTGTGATGCTTGGTAGCTTACTTGCTGGCGTAGATGAGAGCCCCGGTGAACTGATTATCTCACATGGTGAGCGCTTCAAAGATTATCGTGGTATGGGTTCGATTGCCGCGATGAAGCAGCGCAGTTACAGTAAGGATCGCTACTTCCAGGAAGGCCAGAGCGAAGGCCAGTTGATCGCGGAAGGTATTGAGGCGCGTGTCCCTTATAAAGGGATGCTCGGGCCGTTGGTCTATCAGCTCGTTGGTGGTCTGCGGCAAGCAATGGGATATACAGGCTCGGCGACTATCAAAGATATGCAGGAGCGCACACGCTTCACCCGGATCACCGGCGCTGGACTGCGTGAGAGCCACCCGCATGATGTGATGATTACCAAAGAAGCGCCAAACTACGGCACCAAGCGCCACTAAAAGACACATGTTTGAGCAGGAAGCAGGTTTTAACGGCCTGCTTCCTTTTTTTGTTGTAGAAAGGCAATCAGCTCATCCCAGGGATAGGGACCGGGGCAGAAGTGGCGATGAACCGGGTCCATCGAGAAGTGGCCGGTAATGCCTCCCGCGGCTGTTGCCAGTTGCATCGGGATGTCGTGTCGCGCGCAGATGCTGCGAATCAGGCGAAAGCTGACCTGCTTTTGGATCTCGGTCAATTCGTCTGAGTTGTCGCGGCTGGGTTTGACATGCTCTATCGAGATAGTCACATAGTTCGGGTTGAGGGCCCTGTTCCACCAGGGAGCATGGCCTTCAGTCACACCACCATTGCCCCAGGCGGCGTGGCACTCACGTACCGATTGCACAATCACGCCATCGCGCCCGATGGTATAATGTGTAGCGACATCGGCGGTCTGGAAGAAGTGACCGACGGCTTCGGCGCTTTCAAAGCCAGCCATGCACGATAATCCAGCGCGGGCGATGTCCGTTTCGTCCGGAAAAGTAGTTCGGAGAGGGCATCCAGAGGACGCCTGGCTCATCAGTAGCATCTATCGACATAGCAAAACTCTCTGTAACCTGCTTCTTTGCTTTCAAAAGGGCTGTAAAGACGATCAAGGTGTGCTAGAATAGAAAGCCGGGCCGGGTTGAAGCCTTTTGACGATAACCGTATAGAAAGTGCATGAGCGTAAAACCTATCGGGAGTAAAGAAGTACGTAAATTACGGATATCCTATTAGCCAAGAGGTCCCATGCCATTGCGCCCTTATTGAACTATACGCTAGAATGAGCGAAGGGTCACTCTATTCGGACTTATATCTTATAAACGAAGTCTACCAGTGCCGGTGCGCGGAGGACAGCAATGGTTGATCTAAAACAGACACTGAGCCGCTTTCTCTCTGTACCTGGAGTGCGTCAGGCGATCCTGGTGGGGCGTGATGGGCTCTTGATCGAGGGGCTGACGCGGGAGGGAAAAGAGGATATGGAAGCTGTAGGTGCCATTACAACCTCAGGGTTGAGCGCGGCTGAAGCTTTAGGAAGGGAGATTGCCAGGGGGAGCGTTGTTGGTGTACTGATGGAGTATGAACATGGCATTGTCAGCATTGATCCATTGGGGGATTTCGCCCTGCTCGTCACCTTGCTGGATAATGCCTCGGTGATTGGTCGCGTACGTCATATGGTGAAAGCAAGTCGAAGCGAGATATTAGAAGCTCTTGATATAGTATAGTTTAAGGTTTAGTTAATGATGTTGAAGGAACTACAGAAATGTCTGGCGTGTATACGGAGGGCGGCGCGTCCATGGAACAGTTAACAAATCTGGTTATCTCTGACCGCGAGTTGATGACTATTTCAGCATTATTGGCTAAATTAATGAATGATACCAATGCCACTTCAACAATGCTGCTCGACAAAAGTGGTCAGGTGGTAGCTGTTCAGGGTGCGGAATCCCGTAGCAAAGCAACCAATCTCGGCGCGTTGCTGGCGGGTGTTTTCTCCTCTTCTCGTGAGGTTGCTCGTCTCCTCAATGAGAAGGACTTCCGCAGTATCTTCCAGCAAGGTGTTCAGGAGAACATCTACACTGCTATGGTGGAAGAACAGTGGTTGCTGGTGATTATCTTTGATAAACTCACTCATATTGGCCTGGTGAAAGTGCTCTCGAAAAAGGCGTCTGATGAACTGGGACGTATTCTAGAGCGTGTGCGAAACGATACATCGCGTACCAAGTCTTCCGTGATTAACCTTCAGTTTCGCTCGTCCGTTGAGGATACCATTGATCTGCTCTTCCGGGATTAGAGGAACCTGGCACCTATGGCACTTATCAATGTTGCAACTCACGAGATTCATTGCAAGATCGTGTATTACGGCATAGGCTATTGTGGCAAGACAACAAACTTGCAGCATGTCTATAGAAGCATCAATCCCAATGCCCGGGGAGAGATGCTCTCTATTGCGACTGAGACCGAGCGTACTCTGTTCTTTGATTTCCTTCCCCTGGATCTCGGAACAGTACACGGGTTTCGCACGCGTTTCCATCTTTATACTGTACCGGGCCAGGTGCTGTATGAACGCACGCGCCTGGCTGTTTTAAATGGTGCAGATGGAATCGTGTTTGTTGTTGACTCACAGGCCGAGAAGTTTGAGGAAAATGTCCAGAGCATTGCCGAGCTGGAAATGAATATGCGCCGTCTCGGTAAGGATCTGGGCCATTTCCCTTTTATCTTGCAATGGAATAAGCGCGACTTACCGAATGCTCTTCCTGTGCCTGTGCTGGATCGCTATTTAAATCGGCGTCGCGTTCCCTCATTCGAGGCTGTTGCCTCCGCAGGGAAAGGCGTTTTTGCAACTCTACGCGCTATCAGTAAAAGCATTATTTCGCAGCTCTAAGCTGTTCTCTGTGGAAGCAATCCAGTTATTTTTTGAACCATTCTGGCGTGTAGATATCCAGCAGTCGGTAGAAAGAAGAAGATATGTCGCCCGGGAGCTGTTCCCGTGGCGTGTTTTGTTTGCGCTTTTTGAGCCGAAGTGAAAGAGGCATCTCTTTCCTTCGGCACTTTTTGCTGCTATCCGCGCAGAGTTGCGATCAGGCGTTTGGGCTTTAAGAGCAGGTCAATCGCATGAATAGGGCTGGCTACCACGACATCAGCCGCGACCAGGGCCTTGATTGATCCTCCTTCCAGATTGACAACGGCAATGCCAAGTGCTGCCAGGCGCAACATCCCGCTATCGTTTGCCCCATTGCCAATGGTGACCACTTTCGAGGGGCCCAGTTCGCGGACATAACGGAGCTTCTCTTCTCCTCGGTGGGTGATATGGATCTTATAGCCAAGCGTTTGTTCCAGTCCCGAAATATTGTCGTGTGTGCCGGCGGAAAGCAGGTGAATGGTTAGATGCTCGGAGAGCTTTTGTAGCCGCTCGGCCACTCCACTGATGGCTACTCCATCGACGGCCAATGTCCCGTTAATATCAAAAACGGCGTGATGCAGTTCAAGGCTATTTCTTTCTGGAATTTCGAGCTTAATCATAGTTCCTCACCAAATTCATACTAATGTTTGTTCGTCTGTTGTGATCCTTAGCAGGTTTCGCAAACTGCTGTAAGCCTGTGGAGGTGAGATAATGCGCCGCGGGCTTCATGCTCTTTCATGGATGGTTGCTAGAAGAGCTGCCGGTTCCACGGAAATGAGTGAAGGCGCCTCTACAGCCTCCATTTACTCGGGCGGGTTTCTGTATCTATGAAGGTGGGAAAACCCTCTTCTGAACGAACATACGAGACAATGCGATATGGAGCCTTAGCGCGAGATAGCAGTAAATATATCCTGCTTGTTGGTGATCAGGTGCAGAAGTTCCTGTAATCCCTGCCGGGCTCCCTTGCGTTGCGTTGCACTGAGTGTGGTATCAGCGGTGAACTCGTCTTCATCAAGCACGAGATACTCGCCATCGGGTGTGACCCAGACATCCAGATAGAGATCTGCCTGCCTCACACAATTTCCCTTGATCATAGCTGGTTCAACAATATTGCAGTACCATCCCTTCCGCTCTCCCTCTGCACCTGCAATATCAAAAATATTAAACCAGCGATCAGTATAGTAGTATTCAAGGAAAGAGTCACCAGGCTCGAAACGAGTGTAACCCAGTTCTTTGGTCGGAAAGGTCCAGTAAGCCTGAATGACGATACCATTGGAAAGCTGCGCATGTAGCTCTCCCTGATACCGGATCTTCTCCTCCCCTTTGGGATCACATTTTATGACGGTATACATAGAATATCCTCTTGAAATAACAGAGCAGCCCTTCATAGATAGTCTAACCTATGGGGACCGAGAATTGCAATGACAATTCCTCCCTTCATAGAGCAGTGGGGCGAGCCGTGCTGCTCAAAAGGGCACGCCACCCGGAGTGGACCCCTTTTTACTTCGATAGCGAGTTTGCGTTTCTTTTTATTGTACGTTACAGAATGGCTTCTTGTTTTACACGGTGTGCTTCATATGATAGCGTTTGGTGAAGCCGTTGGATATATTCGGTTTCTGTATGTGGAGATATGTTATACTATAGCAGCCATGATGAATCTTGATTTTGTTTGCCAGCATCCCGATGTCGTGCGTGAGGCTCTACGCAAACGGCATAATGCGCAGAATATAGATGAAATTTTGCGGCATGCAGAGCAGCGACGCGGCCTGATTACGCGGCGTGATGGGCTCTATAGCACGCTGAAAGAGGTCAAAGAGAGCCTGCGAACCGCTCTTCCAGAGCAGCGGCCGCCGCTGAACAAGCAGATGAAGGCTATTATGCATGATATCCAGCTTCTTGAGCTACGTATCTCGGATATCGAGACCCGCTTGCAGAGGCTGCTACTGTATTTGCCCAATATCCCGCATGCTGGCGTTCCTGAGGGAAAACATTCAATCAACAATCGTGAAGTACACCTCTGGGGTGAGCCTCTGTCGTTCCATTTTGAGCCTTTGCCCCACTGGGAACTGGGAACGCGCCTGGGAATTATTGATGCGGAAAGCGGAGTGCGTGTCGCTGGTAGTCGCTTCGTCACTTTAAAGGGTCTGGGAGCGCGGCTTGAGCGTGCTTTGATTTCGTTTATGCTGGATGTCCATACCCGGGAACATAGCTATACCGAGGTGATGCCGCCTTTTATGGTCAAGCGCTCGGTCATGCAGGGTGCGGGACAACTACCCAAATTTGAAGAGCAGGCATATGCCTGTACAGCTGATGAGCTCTTTTTGAATCCTACCGCTGAAGTGCCGCTGGTCGGGCTGCACGCAGACTCTATCCTCTCCGGTGATGAGTTGCCGATTCGCTATGCAGCGTGGACGACCGCGTTTCGGCGTGAAGCTGGCTCAGCAGCTCGGGCAACACGAGGGTTGTTGCGTCAGCATCAGTTTAACAAGGTTGAGTTATTTCAGATCACGGAGCCGGGCAGATCGTATACAGTGCTGGGCGAGATGCTGACTCATGTGGAGCGTATCCTTCAGTTGTTGGAGCTTCCTTATCGTGTGGCCGAGTTATGTGGTGGAAAGCTCCCATTTAACGCGGCAAAAGCCTACGATGTTGAGGTCTGGATGCCCAGCCTGGAACAGTACGTTGAGGTTTCATCGATTAGCAATTGTGAGTCGTTTCAGGCACAGCGAGCGAATATCAAGTATCGCCCGGAAAAAGGAGCGCGAGCCGAGTATGTCCATACGCTCAATGGCTCTGGCTTGGCAGTCGGGCGGACAATGGCGGCAATTCTGGAAATCTACCAGCAGGCGGACGGAACAGTGATTGTTCCAAAAGTACTACGCCCTTATGTCGGGACTGCCGTGCTGACAGCTCGCTAAGGGTGGGCTATAGAGGCGCGTTGACCCTCAAGGGGGAAGAGAAAATCCACCAATTTCAACCTTTTTGGCAAAAATTCCGTGAAACCCTCTTCCATATTTAAGAAAGATGTGGTATAGTAAATCCCGGAAGGATGGCAGAGTGGTCTATTGCGGCTGTCTTGAAAACAGCTGGGTGATGAGCCCCGGGGGTTCGAATCCCTCTCCTTCCGCTTCAGGGTTAGAGGTCTTCTTTCTTGTTGTCGATTTCCCAGACGCGCTATGAAAGAAGGCCTTTTATTACAGTCAGTCCGGCACACATGCCCAGGCTGCGCCTTGAAAGCATGCAAGCATGCGTGCTTTGTCAGGTCAGGGATGCAATCCTTTCTACAGGAATACATCTCCACCTTGCAACTATTGGTGATAGTCTCTCCTGGCGTGATGTGTATAGAGTAAGGGGGATGTGCTATACACACGACGCTTAGTGTATTTTGGACGGACGGTGAAGTAGAGTGTCTTTTATTGGTACATTAGAACAGTTTCCTTTGTCTCAGATTTTGCAACGTTTAGAGGCATATGCTAAGACCGGCTTGTTGGTCGTGAAACGTGGCGGACAGTGGATTGAGTTCTATTGTCGCGATGGCCGCTTGATCTGTATAGGTCCGTTGCGCACCAACGCCACGCTTGGCGAGCGCCTTGTGCAAGAAGGTGTGATCTCGATGCAGGCCGCGCAAGATGTTCAGTTCGCGCTAGGGGCGGATGCCCAGAGTGAGACGCGGACGGCACTGGCTCTGATTGATCGGGGACATGTGAGGCAGGATGATCTGCGTACATGGGCGTATCAGAATGCCCTGAAAGTACTTCAGGTACTTGTGCGCTGGAATAGCGGAGAGCTCTATTTTGAAGAAAATGCTGCTCCTCCACCTGAACGCCTGCTGGTTGCTTTAACGATTTCAACACTTTTGTCCGCTGCGTTCTCCGCGCAGTCTGCTCCTCAGCCGTCTTCTCAGTCGTACCCTGCGTCCCCCGCTTCACAACAGGGTATTCCTCCAACACAGATGTCACCGTTGCAGCCTCAACAGATGTCGCCTATGGCTGCGATGCAGACGCAGATGTCGCCTGTGCAGCCGCCACAGATGTCACCTGTACAACAGTATCCTCAGATGTCGCCTGTGCAGCAACAGAAGCCAGTTCAGGCACCCGCTGCCCCGGCAGAAGAGCCAGTACAGCCCGGAACGGTCAGTGCCTCGCAGCTCTTATTTGATGCCATTCCAGCGAGCAACTCGCTTCCGGCAACCGAGTCCATCTCGCCGGTATTTAATAATAACTATAACAACTCGATGCACGCGGTTGATACGCCGTCGCTTGCGGGAATCAATGCGCCCAAGACCTCGCCCTACTTTGAGCCTGTGCACAATCCTGTAGTTCCTCAGCGTATTGATACGTCGTTTATGCGTCCTGATATGGTATTGATTCCGGCTGATCTTTCGGCACTGCGTGACCAGAATCCGCAGTATCAGTTGACGCCGGAGCAATGGCGTGTCCTGACGCGCGTTGATGGCAACACAACTTTACAGACTGCCTGTCAGGAGCTGGCAATGCTTCCCGATCAGCTCTGTCTGGTCGCCGGTGAGCTGGTTGCGATGGGTTTGATCCATGTCGCGCCTGCTTCTGCTGCGAACACCAATGAGTTGTCACCGGCTGCGGACTTGCGTAACCCATTGTTGAATAGTGGTTACGTTGCGCCTGGATCTGCTGCAACCACGGTCTCTCCCTGGACACCTGCGCCGGTTTCAGAGCCGTCCACAACTCCGTTTTCCTCTGCGTTTCCTTTTGAGACTGAGTCACAATGGGGAAATGGTGGCAATGGCGCGACCTTTGTTCCCGGGCGTGGTTGGGTGACTCGACCTCAGTCGGCACAGCCGAGCGGTCCGATTGCCTTGCAGTCAGGGTTGTATGCTAACCATCAATAGTCGCAATCTTTGTGCGGTGGGTCGGTAGTGTTATAGCGTTTGTGGTTTGTAAGGTGGTTTTGTCGTCTTTCTGTTGAAGGGGGTACGTGTGAAGGGTCGTGTGATGCCGTTTTGCCGTACATCGACTGACAATACAGCGCAGGATGCGAAGCTTGCCGAGATGCTTGTGGCGCATAGCCCAGCCATGCAAAATGTGGTCAAGCTGATCTGGCAGGTTGCTCAGTATCCTTCGACAACGGTACTATTGCAGGGCGAGAGCGGCACCGGCAAAGATGTGGTCGCACGCGCTATTCATGAGTTAAGCAGCCGGGCAACCTACCAGTTTGTTGACATTAACTGCGCCGCAATTCCTGATACCTTGCTGGAAACCGAGCTCTTTGGTGTTGAAGCGGGCGCTTTCACCGATGCAAAGGTTTCACGCGAGGGGTACCTGCTACGGGCTGATGGTGGAACGCTTTTCCTCGATGAGATCGGCTCGATGCCTCTTGTTCTTCAAGCCAAGTTACTCCGTTTCCTCGAAACCCGGAGCTTTCGTCGTGTAGGCAGTACGAAAGAGATCCATGTTGATTTGCGGGTGATCTCTGCCACTAATGTTGATCTTCAATCTGCTGTTGCGCATAGGACTTTTCGCGACGACCTGTTTTATCGTCTGAAGGTAATAACAATCTATCTTCCGCCTTTGCGGGAGCGGCCCGAAGATATTGTGCCTCTGGTTGAGCACTTCTTACAGCTTCACAGTAACGGAAGTGAAGAGCCATTACAGATCAGTGATGATGCTCTGGAACTGCTGCAACAGTATCACTGGCCCGGCAATGTGCGTGAGCTGCGGAGCGTGATTCAGCGCGGCCAGATTCTCTGTGATGAAAATATCATTCGTCCAAAGGACTTACCAGAGAGTGTGCGCCTCGCAGGCCGAAACGTCGGTCAGCGTCTGGATGAGCTCAAAGAACAGTTGCATCTGCCGCCAGAGGGACTGGACTTGCGGGCTTTTCTGAGCTCGATAGAGCAAAAGTTTATCCATGAAGCTCTGGAAGCGTGTAACGGCAATCAGGTGCGGGCGGCTGCTTTGCTCGGGATCTCGCGGGATCAATTGCGGTATCGGCTGCCTCCGCGGAAGCGGGATCAATAGTTGTCAAGATCCGACCTTGCAACTGCGCGAACAGCCGCCAGAGCTGTCACCTTGCAGTCAGAAGTAATAGTTATCAAGTGCAGGTGTGTTGTTGTGTCTGTGTGAAAGGAGGAGGGAAGAGTATGCGGATCTCTTCTCTCCTCCTTTGTTAGCAGAATTATTCAAGTGTCTCGACCTCAGGCCAGTCGAGCATCAGGGCTCTGGCTGGCTGGCCGGGAAGAATTTGTGTACCACCCTCAGGGACGATGACCAGCGCGTTCGCGTTGAGAAGCGAGGTCAGCAGGTTTGAGCCCTGTTTCCCTGTGGTGTGAGCGACAAAGCGTCCCTGTTCCAGGCTGACGTGTGCTCGCACATAATGACGGCGCTGTGCCTTTTCCTGCACGCCATCAGCAACGATGACTTCGATCTGTGGCCTGTAGAGCCGGGTATGCCCCTGTAGTTTCCGCACTACGGGGCGGCCAAAAAGCTCGAAGGTGACAGCGCTGGAAACCGGGTTTCCGGGTAGTCCGAGCAGCGGTACCCCGTGAATATGGCCGAAGGCAACCGGCTTTCCGGGGCGCATGTTGATGCGCCAGAAGTTCATCTCACCCTGTTCCTGCATGATGTCCTTGACGAGATCGAAATCACCAACTGATACCCCACCCGAGGTCAGAATCAGATCATAGGTGATTGCCTCGTTGAGCTTCTCGCGCAGGCTCTCAACGGTATCGCGAGCGATGCCGAGGCGCGTCGGGATGCCTCCAGCTTTACGGACAGCGGCTTCAAGCAGATAACTATTACTGTTGCGAATCTGTCCGGGTTGCAGTTCTGCTGAAATCTCGACCACCTCGTCACCGGTCCCCAGAATTGCGACCCGGGGCTTGCGGATTACCTCTACATGATCATAACCAAGTGTTGCCAGTATCCCTGTTTCCCAGGGGCCAATCAGATCGCCGGGAGAGAGAAGCTTCTGTCCCTTCTGAATATCCTCCCCTGCGGGACGAATGTTATTTCCTGGCAGAACTGGCTGAAGCACCTCAACCCACTCATCCGAGGGGGTTGTCAGCTCAATCTGGATCACGGCATCAGCGCCCGGAGGAACGGGAGCGCCGGTCATGATACGCATAGCGGTCCCAGGAGTGACGGTCTGTCCGCTCACATGGCCGGCGGCGATATCACCAATGACTTTCAGGCGGACCGGTGTGTTCTGGGTGTCCTGACTTTGCAGGGCAAAGCCATCCATTGCGGAGTTCGCGAAGGGCGGATTGTCGTCGTGGGCGATGATCTCCTGAGCAAGGATATGATCGAATGCATCTTGTAGGGGAAGGCGGACGCTCTCCAAAGGGGTGATAGCGGCCAGAATTCGCTTGAGTGCCTCTTCTACGCTGAGCATGATGGATTCCCTTTCATAGGTCAGTAATGGGGAATGGGAAGGCATTGCATTCCACTGAAGAAAATCTCTCTCTTATTGTACCGCAAGAAGCCAGCTTGAGGGGAAAAGAAAAAAGCCCGGCGGAACGCGCGAGCTTTGTGGCACCTCGTACGGGATTCGAACCCGTGATCTCCACCTTGAAAGGGTGGCGTCCTAGGCCGCTAGACTAACGAGGCTTAACATCATCACTGACATGGGGATTGTACCTTACGCTGCCTGATTTGTCAAGCATTTCTACATGTCTGTTTAGGGGCGGGAGCGTGTTTGCAGTGCTGGTTGTATTCAGCTTGTTTACTTGATACGGGTATCGATATACAGAGGGAGCGCGATATGCTACAATACACAACGATCTACGGTTAACCAGTTTGTGAGAGGTTTGTTTTCTTATGGGAAAGAATACGAAATCGGCTGCTCAGCGCCGTCAGGAGGCGAAAAGACAACGAGAGCAGCGTGGCAATATGGGCCAGGGACCTCGTTCAAAGAAGCGTAGAGCGACAGCGAAGAAAGATCGAAGTTCCCTCTACTGGATTATCGGTATCGTTGCGCTCATTGTCGTGATTGTTGGTTTATTTGTGTTCCTGCGGCTCAATGCGACATCGAATCAGCAGGTATCTGGTGATGCTCAGGAAGCCGAGAAGATGATTACATCACTGAAGCCTGAAGTCTATGAAGGTGTGAGCATCGATCAGAACAATAAGCGCATGGAACCTCTGAAAGCAGATGCGCCCAAATTGACCGGAGCAGATGGCAAACCCCAGGTGCTTTATGTTGGCGCCGACTATTGTCCGTTCTGTGCCGCTCAGCGCTGGTCATTGCTTGCATCGTTGAGCCGCTTTGGCACGTTTGAGCATGTTGATCCAATTATCTCGCAGGAAGGGAACCACTCGACGTTCTCGTTCTATAATAGCACCTACACCAGCAAATATATTGATTTTGTGGCTATCGATAACGAGAACGGAAAGTCGAACAGACAGCCAACCGCCGAGCAGACCCAGCTTGTCAACACCTATGGGCATGGCAGTATTCCATTCATGGTGATAGGCAATGTCGCTGCTGCCTCCGGTTCATTCTATTCTCCTGATTTGTTGGGTACGCAGAGCCATATAGATATTGCCCGAACAATTGTCAACGACCGAAACTCCGAGTTGAGCAAGAGCGTGATCGGAGCGGCAAACTACATCACCGCTGCTATTTGTAAGGCAACCAATAATCAACCTGAGAACGTGTGTAAGCAGGACCCGATGCCGCAGCTTCAGCAGTCGCTCTATGCAAGCACCTCGAACGCTGCCAACCAGTCTCAACTGGCGCTTGCTCCTGTGAATATCCCGACCCGGCGCGAGGAATAGATCCGCCTGAACCGCAGAAGAAGCGCTCATAGCCTGGACGCTTCTTCTGTGCGCCCTCTTGCCTGTTTCCCTCCCCTTTTGAGCCGCCTTGCTGCGATCCCGTTTGCAACTGGCTCTTCTTCGCTGGTACAATGGAAATAATCAAAAGCAAACGTGTAGCGTTAGACGTCCTGGTCACGTCATTTTCTTCAAATGGATGGTAGTATGCTGCCGTTCGCACTCTCTTGCTGGTGGCGGAAATCATGGCTGCATATTGGATGGACGTATCTTGTCGTCCGGATACGCTTCCTTCAATGGAGGTTGCGCATCTGGCGGCATAAACAGTTAATGCTGGAAAGTATACAGGGAAGCATGAAACGAACCTTGCTACTTGTTCGCCACGGACAGACAGGCTGGAATGTGGAACATAGACTTCCCGGGCAGTTGCCAGGTGTCGCCTTGACCGATACCGGACGGCAACAGGCGGCCCGCCTGGGTGAAGCGCTGTCCGTTCTCCCTCTGAGCGCTATTATCTCAAGCCCGTTAGAGCGAGCCCGCGATACTGCGGCCTTTCTGGCTGAAGGGCGTACCATTCCCGTGCATATTGAGCCCGATCTTGCTGATACCGATGTCGGACCGTGGGCCGGACAGAAGATCAGTGAGCTGACGAAATCGGACCCCGCATGGCGTGCGTATGTCCAGAATCCGACCGTTGCTCCTGAAGGGGTTGAGACGTTTCCGCAAGTGCAGCAGCGTGCGGTAGCGGCGGTGGAGCGCTGGCTTCAGCGGGAAGATATTGGAGCGTATCCCGTTTTTGTGGCTCACGCGGATGTGGTGAAACTGCTGCTTGCCTATTATATGGGAATCCCGGTCGAAAGGGCCCCATCTCTCTTTATCGATAATGCTTCAGTGAGTTTGATTGAGCTGGAAAAGGAGAAGCGGCCTCAGGTTGTGGCGATAAGTTGGAGCCCGAACCCTGGCTGGCTGACCTCCCCTGCGCCGCGTCCGGCGGAAGGGGTACAGGAGGAGGCGGAAGAAGTGGGAGAGCAAAAGTCGTAAGGTATTCCTTGCCCAGACTGGAAGGGAAGCTATAATGTTTGATCCACGTGATCCCTACGAGCGGTACTACTGGCATTATGAGTCCAGACGACCACTTTCAATTGCTCAGATTATTGCTCTGGGCAGTGTTGATGCATGGACTGCGGCTCTGGCCTGGGTCTTACTGGAACATGGTTCGTCTCTGACTGTTGCTGGACCAACGGATCCACAGCCAGGAGTTGGCAAAACAACGACCCTGAATGCATTGCTTCAGTTCTTACCTGAAGGAACCGCACTCGCCTATATGGCCGGTATGTACGAGACGTTCGCTTTTACCCGCTTACCTGAAGTTGATCCTGCAACCACCTATGCGCTGTGTAATGAGGTGAGCGATCATCTGCCTATCTATATGTGGGGACGCGCAGCCCGGCGGTATTTGACGCTTCCCGCGAAGGGCTTCCATATTGCAACAAGTGTCCATGCTGATACAATTCATGACGTGATACAGATGTACCATCGGACTTTGCGCCTGACGCCTGAAGATGTGCGTCGATTGGGTCTGGTGATTAATATTGGTCTGGTTGGCCGGGGATATCCGCCGCGTCGCCGCTGGCTGACCATGCATTTCTTACAACCGATCACTGATGTCAGTGATCCGGAGGCGATTGTACCCGTGTCATTGTCGAGCTGGAATACGGTTGATGATACCTTTATTCATGCTGAACCGGCGGTGCTGGAACGGGTAGCGGAATGGATTGGGGTACCTGCGAAACAGTTTCAGACCATGCTGGAACGGCGTACTGCATGGTTGGAAGAGCTCGCGCAGGATTTGAATGTTGGCCCGCAGGATATGTTCGAGGCGGTAGAAGAGTTCCGCTTATTGCAAGAGCAGTGAAAACGAATGAATCCTCAGACCCATGTTCTTCCCCATGATCTGAAACAGGCATGGGGACGATTTTTGTACGGTTAATCATCATGAATTGAAATAAGGGAATCAGCCGATATTGTTCTAATGAATAGAAGAATCTGCGAAAGGAGGAATGCAAGGTGTTTGCTCTGGAGCGTCTGTTCATTGGCGAAGGACGTTGGCCTCGCATCTGCAATGTATAACCGACAAATGAAGAAAGAAAGAAGAGGAGCTTTTTTGCAATGTCTGCTGTATCAATAGCCATGCTCAGTGTTCATACGTCCCCTCTGGATAAGCCTGGCAGTAGCAAAGATGCCGGGGGCATGAATGTCTACATTCGCGCTCTGGCCCAGGCACTGTCGCAACGAGATCTGAACATCGATATCTTTACACGCCGAACCAGTACAGAACTCCCCTCTGTTGTCCAGCTCAGCCCGAATGTACGGGTGATTCATATTGAGGCTGGCCCTGTGGCTCCCGTGCAGAAAAACGAGCTTTTCCGCTATCTTCCTGAATTCGCGCAGCATATTGAAAGTTACCGAAAGCAAGAACAAAAAAAGTACGATATCGTGCACAGCCACTACTGGCTGTCTGGTGTAGCTGCAATGCCCCTGGCGGAACTCTGGGATGTGCCCCACCTGATCATGTTTCATACACTTGCCCGGTTGAAGATGATGGCAAATCCGGCGGCAGAGGAGCCTGCCCTGCGACTGGACATGGAACAGCGCTTAGTGCATAAGGTCAGTCATATTATCGCAGCAACCCCTGAGGAGCGCTCACTGTTGATCCGGTACTGTGGTGCCGCACCACAACAGGTTTCGGTGATCCCCTGTGGCGTTGATCTTGAGCTGTTTACGCCGATCGAGCAACCCAATGCCAGAAAACAGCTTCATTTGCCTGTCGATCAACCGGTAGTGCTTTTTGCCGGTCGTCTGGATTCTTTTAAGGGACCCGACGTGGTGGTGCGGGCGGCAGCGTTGATGGAAGAGGAGCCTCTAGTCCTGATTGTGGGGGGGAAGGCGCAGCATGATCGTGAGGTACAGGAATTGCAGGAGCTGGCACAGCAACTCGGGGTGCAGAAGCGCGTCCGTTTTCTGGAAGCGCAGCCGCAACAGCGGTTACCGCTTCTCTATAGTGCCGCTGATGTCACGGTTGTTCCCTCCTATCATGAGACGTTTGGGTTGGTCGCGGTTGAGTCGCTGGCCTGTGGCACACCTGTTGTTGCTACGCGTGCAGGTGGCTTAATAACGGTGGTACAGCATGGCGAGACGGGCTTTCTGGTGCCGCGTTGTCCTGGCTTCTTTGCGGAACGGCTGGATGCTACCCTGCGTGATCCGGCGCTCCTTGCTCGGCTGAAAGCCGCAACCCGTCCTTCGGTTATGCAGTTTAGCTGGTACAGGGTCGCGCAGCGGGTGCAAATGCTCTATGAGGACCTGCTTGCCCGCACAGAATATCTGGTTGCGCAATAGCGACTGGCATGGTGAGAGGTCGCGCCCGGAGTCGGGAAGGCCTCTCGGAGTGTATCCGTTATTTGTGATCCAGTTGTTAGGTTTATACTGGATTTGTACTCGCTTCGTGTTGTTATAATAGTGGAAGGGAGATGTGAAATTCATTCTGTCTGCCAGGTCAGTAGAGGATTCAGAGCCTTGCAGATGCTGTTTGGTAACAAGGCATAAAATCGGTTTGTGCATGAGATGCGATGCGTGGACGGATCGCATCGGCGGACGCAAACACGACTGTTTCTCTAACATTTGTATTGGTAATTGTCAATATTTGTAATATTACAGAATGCAAGGCTGGACTTTCTCCTATCTCTATGGTATAATCAATTCAAACAGAAAGCGATGCATTCTTCAACCGATGTCCATGCTGTGAAGCAAGGCCGATATTCCAAGCGGTCGGGTTTCGACAGCGTTCTTGCTTATGAAGGGTCGTTCGATGAGCATGGCTTTAGCTGAAACCGCGTCAACAGAGAAAGTGCAGTTTGTAGCTCTGCATGATCGCGTCTCGTCGAGCGTCGCCGTCGCCAAGAAGAGATAAAAACACACTGGGGTAAAGCGTGCCCTGGTGTTTTTTATTTATACCGAGAATTTGTTCCTGGTTCGCTGATGAACGATACAAGTTTCAGCTCTGCAAACCGTATGAGAGGTCGTTTGTTTGAGTGAAAGCCTTTTGACGGCGAAAGGAGGATCTTGGCGAGAGTTTGTAGATCGTCAGGCGTTATTGCTGGCATGCTTACACATCCGTAACTGCGTACAACATGTACCAGTGCGGAGTAGGCTTCGAGATAAAACGGCATGTGGAAACGGAGTGGCTATTAGACTTTTAAGGAGAGTGCAACCATGAACTCTAGCATGATTAATAAGATTGCGAAAGCGAAACGCTACGCGGAAGAGCCGGAGCGCATTCAGTTTACTTGTTTTGAAGCCACCTTCCGGGGTGAAAATGATGTTCACACGACTTCCTTTGATAATGGAGAGTGGCATTGCACCTGCCGTTTCTTCCATGACTGGGGCGATTGCTGCCATACGATGGCAATGCAACGAGTTCTTGGAGTGACCATTCCCGCTGCGTACAGACATGGCATTACTTCTGGTCTGGGCACACAGCCGCTTGTACACTAATTTTGCATACTTTCAGTTTATAACGAAGCAATTCGAGGCACTGATGATATCTTCTTCAGAAATCAGTGCCTCTTTTCTTGACCTTTGAGCATAAAAAAAGAGCGAGGATGTTCCACCTCGCTCTTCTCCTTGTTGTAGAGCTTGTACATTAAGATGTTAGCAAAATCTCGGGGTTTAGAGCTGTGAGCCAATGGTAAAGTAGAGCGCCAGCATAACAGCCAGCATCACGACAGTCAGGATGCCGATTGTAAGTAAATCTTTTTTGACGTATGCAAAGTGCTCTGGCGTGACGATAGACGACGCAACGCGCTGATTTTTCTGTGTCGCTGCACGACGATTAGCCAGCTTGGCGCGAGCGCCGCTCTTCGGCAGGGTAGCCTCTTGCGCCGGAGCCTCTCCATGAGTAGACTCCTCAGTAACTGTTGCTGTGCTGGATTTAGGCTTTTTTACAGGCTGTTCTGGTTGTAGCACCTCAGGAGCGCTCACCTCAACGTTGCGTTGCGCGCGCGCTTTTCGTTGTGCTCCAATGCGTGCCGTCGTCGACCGTTTTGGCATAGTGATTCACTGCCTTTCTGTGTACCTATTGTGGTTGCGGATGAATGAGCGAAAACTGATAATGACAGGCTTTGAAAAGCAAGCAGGGTTGCTCTTCTCTGTTGTATATCGACTGTTTCGGATGCAACTACACTACTGCTACACCCCGTTCCAGCCGCTAAAAAATATGGCCCTGGTACGTTGCCGCTATTATACTACAAACTATCAGGTTTGGCACGTTTCTTACTCGAAAAGAGGAGAAGTCGGCTTGTTGAGGCTGTTTTACAGGGAAGAAGGGAGCTCTCCTGAAGAAAGGGAACCAGATGAGCAAAGCGTTGTCGATTTCCATCCTCTGACCTGTGGAAAGGTGAATTGTGACGCCAGCATGCGATAATGCGTTGAGAATGTGGGATATGCCCTTCCGATTTGGCATATTGATTGATATATGTGAAAATAGAATCTGCAAGTGGGAAAGCTGATCCATTCTGATGGTTGCGTGTGATTGGCTGACCTATGTAGAGGTGCTCAGGGTGTGTAAACGCTCTGGGGGCGAGTTCCATGATTGAGGAGAAGAAAAAAAGATGGAATCTGGCAAACGGCATAGGCAGAGGGTCTTGATACCACTGCTGTGCTTCTTTGCTGTGCTGCTTTCTGCCTGTGGCGGAGGGGGTAGTAATACGGCTACTCCGGTAGCGCAGGGGAAGGCACCGGACGAAAAGCAGGTATTTATAACTCCTGTCAGTGGGGTCTCGGACATGGCGACCTTTGACCCGGCAATTATGGGCGATGCTGCGGCTGCAAAGGCAATTACAATGACTTTTACAGGCCTCGTTGGGCTCAACGATAACGCGCAGGTATATGGGCAAATGGCGCGTTCCTGGGAGGTTTCTGACGATGGTCTGACCTGGACGTTCTCTTTGAAACCCGATCTGAAATTCAGTGATGGTTCTCCTCTGACCGCTGCCGACGTGGTCTATAGCATTGATCGTGCTTTTGATCCTTCGTTAAAGAATGCGTCGGCTCCCTTCTATTTAGGCATCATCAAAGGAACGGAAAAGCGTGCTGATGGCTCGCTCAAGAGCTTGATAAACTATAGCCTTTTCGCTCCCGATGATCACACCGTCAAAATTGTGACTCGTGAACGGGCTCCCTATTTCTTGCAGGCGTTGACGTTTGCTTGTTCCTGGGTTGTCAATAAGAAACTGGTCGAGAAATATGGAAATCAGCGCTGGACCGATCATATCAATGAGGGCGGTGGTGCCGGTCCTTTTACGGTTGAGCGCTATGTGCATGGCAAAGAAATTGTTCTGGTCCCGAACGCGAACTACTATGGCACGAAGCCGCTGCTGAAAAAGGTCGTTATTCCTTTCTATCCTGATAGCAAGTCTGTCTTCAAGGCTTACGAGGCGGGACAGGTCAGCGAGGCCGAAGTGCAGACAGCCGATCTGGCGCGGGCTCGCTCTCTGAAGAATCAGTTGCATCGGGCGGAGCAACTAACAACCTTTTACTACCAGATGAATTATCTTGCGGTTCCTTTTAACAATATCAAGGTCAGGCAGGCGTTCGCGCTGGCAATTGATAAGGATAAGATTGCTCATAACGTGTATAAGGATAAGATTGTTCCTACCAATCATTTTGTGCCGAAGGGACAGCTTGGCTACAACGAGAAGTTGGTTGGACCAGCTGGCGTGGCCAGTACAAAGGGTGATCCTGCAAAGGCGCGTCAACTCTTTGAAGAGGGTCTCAAGGAGCTCAATCTGACACGGAAAAGCCTGCCGCGCATTGTGTTTACCGTATCAACAGGTGGCTCTCCTGATATGAAGAATGAGGCGCAGGCGGTCCAGGCAATGTGGAAGGATGTGTTAGGCGTTGAAGTCACAATCAACGATATGGACGGGAACCAGCTTCGCGACTACATACAGACAGCCAGAAAGAACCCGAAGGGGCCCATGATCTGGGCGACAAGTTGGGTGGTTGACTATCCTGATCCGCAGGACTGGCTTGACCTCTTCCTTGACGATTCTGGTGACTCGAATGTGATCAACTATGCCCACAACGCCTCGGCAACCAATGAGCTGCAAAAGAAGACGCAGGAACTGATTCGCAAGGCCGATACGACTATGAAAGAGTCTGAGCGCCTGCCGATGTATTATCAGGCCGAGCAACAGGTTATCGATGACGTAGCTGCGTTGCCGATCTATCAGGGAGTGACCAATATGGTACGCAAGCCCTGTGTTGTCGGCGTGGTGGATAACGCCCTCACCATGATTATGCCTGAGGACTGGGGCAAAATCTACATTTCAAACGATACGCCCTGCGCGAACACCTCGGCCTACAGTAAGTAGTGAACTGACAGAACGGGTGAGCGGATCGGCTTGCCCGTTCTTTTTGCGCCCTGTTGCCCGAGAGCTCGGTGTTTGACAAGTCGGCATTCCTATGCTAACCTAAGTGTGGCAAATCAGGTCAAATTAGCATCAAGAATATGCAGAAAGAGCAGTAAAGAGGCTAGCTCCTGGCTAGTCCTTTTTTCTACGTCTCTTCCGAAAATAGATCTGTAAAAAGCTCTCTCCTGTATAGCTTGCCGGGACCTCCATTTCAGCAAGTATTCATTCTGGTATATTGTCTCTGCGTCTTTGCAGGCGCTCATTGCAAAAGATAGGTAATTTCTGTATGGCTCGCATTGTCGTCGCAATGAGCGGCGGCGTGGACAGCTCGGTTGCCGCCGCGCTTCTCAAAGAACAAGGGCATGAAGTCATTGGAATTATGCTGCGCCTCTGGTCTGAGCCGGGGGTGATAGAGGAAGAAGATGACGGAGTTGAGCGCGTCGTCCAGAACAAGTGTTGTTCGCTTGAGTCGGTTGATGATGCTCGTCGTGTTGCCCGCATGCTGGACATTCCCTTTTATCTTGTCAATGTTGAGCAGGAATTTAAAGATAAAATCGTTGACTCATTTTATGATGAATATGTCGCAGGGCGCACACCAAACCCGTGTCTGACCTGTAACCGGCACATTCGTTTTACGGTGATGCTCAATAAGGCGCTGGCTCTGGATGCCGATTATCTGGCGACCGGCCATTATGTGCGTGTGGATAATCACCCTGTCACAGGGAAGCGGCGCTTGCGGCGCGGCCTTGATCCAGAGAAGGACCAGTCCTACGTTCTGCATGTCTTAAATCAGTATCAGCTTGAACATGCTTGCTTCCCTCTGGGTGGCTATACCAAGCCTCAGGTGCGCGCGATGGCGGCGGAGCGAGGAATGCGCGTCGCCTCAAAGGCCGAGAGTCAGGAAATTTGTTTCGTCGCGAAAAATGATTACAGGGGCTTTATTGATCGGTATGCTGCCGCCCGAGTGGAAGAAGGGAACTCCACTAGCCTGATCACCATACCGCGTCCCGGCCCGATTTATGATGTGCAGGGCAATGTCATGGGGCGTCATCGAGGGCTGGCATATTACACTGTGGGCCAGCGTAAAGGCCTGGGTATTACCGCGAAAGAGCCTTTGCATGTTCTGCGCATTGATGCCGAACGCAATGCGCTGATTGTTGGACCGGCGGCGGCTCTGGAAAAGACAGAGTTTACTGTCAAGAATATGCACTATGTCAGCGGCGATATCCCGGGAGCCCCCTTTGAAGCGCTGGTACGCGTGCGCTACAAAGCCCCTGAGCAACCCGCTTTGATTACGCCGCTCCCCGAACAGCGGGCACTGGTACAACTCAGGCACCCACAACGCGCTATCACTCCGGGGCAGGCCGCTGTGCTCTATGGCGGTGAGGATGGCGAAGAGGTATTGGGTGGAGGTATCATCGAATGACAGATCAAGCTCATATTCGTAATTTTTGTATTATTGCTCATATTGACCACGGCAAGTCTACCCTTGCAGATCGCCTGCTGGAATTTACTGGCACCGTCTCTAAACGCGAGTTGCTGGAACAGACGCTTGACCAGATGGAGCTAGAGCGAGAAAAGGGCATCACCATTAAAGCGCAGGCCGTGCGTATGAAATATACCGCGCAGGATGGGCAGGAATACGAGCTCAACCTGATCGACACGCCCGGACATGTGGACTTCGCTTATGAGGTCTCGCGAAGTCTGGCCGCCTGCGAAGGGGCGCTGCTGGTGATCGATGCGACCCAGGGGGTGGAGGCGCAAACGCTGGCAAACCTGTATCTTGCTCTGGAAGCTGATCTGACGATCATCCCTGTGATTAACAAGATTGATCTGCCGAGCGCCGATCCTGAGAAGGTGAAACAAGAGGTTGAAGACGTCATTGGCTTGCCAAAAGAGGAATGTATCCTTGCCTCTGCGAAAGAGGGAATCGGGACGGTTGATATTCTGGAGGCCGTTGTCAAGCAGATTCCCCCTCCTGCCGGAGATCCAGCAGGACCGTTGCGCGCGCTGGTCTTTGATTCGCACTATGACGCGTATAAGGGCGTGATTGCCTATGTGCGCGTTGTCGACGGTGTGCTTCATGCTGAAGAGAAGGTTGTCATGATGGCGACCGGAAGCGCAACTGAGGTGCTGGAAGCTGGCTTCTTCCATCCTCGGCTGGTCTCTTCTGGCGAGTTGACAACCGGAGAAGTGGGCTATATCGCGACCGGCTTTAAAAATGTGAAAGATTGCCGTGTGGGTGATACAGTCACGGTTCCTGGTGCGCTCGGCAAGGCGCAACCATTGCCGGGTTATCAGCCTGCCAAGTCGATGGTGTTTGCTGGTCTCTATCCGGTCGCAAGTGAGGATTACCCGGAACTTCGTGATGCGCTGGAACGCTTGAAACTCAATGATGCCGCGCTCTATTATGAGCCTGAAACGTCGCAGGCGCTCGGCTTTGGCTTTCGCTGTGGCTTCCTGGGTCTGCTGCATATGGAGATCATTCAGGAGCGTCTGGAACGCGAGTATAATCTGGATATCCTTGCTACGGCACCTAGCGTGGCCTATCTGGTTACCAAGACTGATGGTGAGGTAATTGAGGTCGATAACCCCTCGGAAATGCCCTCTGCGGGCGAGGTCGAGAAGATTGAAGAGCCCTTTATGGATATCTCCATCTTTACTCCTTCGCGCTATATTGGAACGATTATGGATCTGGTGACGACGCGCAGAGGAATCTATGTCGATCTCAAATACATCGAGTCCGAGCGTGTGCTGCTGACCTATAAGATGCCGCTGGCTGAACTGATTGTTGATTTCTACGACCAGTTGAAGTCACGCACACAGGGTTATGCTTCGCTGGACTATAACTTCGCTGGCTACGAGGCGTCCGATCTGATCAAGCTGGATATTCTGGTCAATGGCGTGGCGGTCGATGCGTTATCCCTGATTGTTCACCGTGATAAGGCCTACTATCAGGGGCGGGCACTGGTTGAGAAGCTACGCGGGCTGATCCCACGTCAGTTGTTTGAGGTGCCTATTCAGGCGGCGATTGGCTCACGCGTGATTGCCCGTGAGACCGTGAAGGCCATGCGAAAAGACGTGCTTGCCAAGTGTTATGGTGGTGATATCACGCGTAAACGCAAGCTGCTGGAAAAGCAGAAAGAAGGTAAGAAGCGCATGAAGATGGTGGGAAGTGTGGAGATCCCACAAGAAGCGTTTATGGCAGTTCTATCGCTCGGCGATGGGAGCAGCAGTAAGTAGACCCCAAAGAGAACCCCTCGTGCCCCAATCTGGACACGAGGGGTTTTTTGTCCCGGGAAAGGTTCCCTTTAGTGGGCCAGCGCTAGATCAGCCTTTGTCTGGCGGATCAGGGCGACCAGATTCTGAAGCATGGTATTCATGAACTGTAGGGTGGTTGGATCGGTAATCTTGCCTTCTTCGTTGACAAGATTCCAGATATTGAAGAACAGCACCTCTGGCTTATTAACCAGATTGACTTCAAGATGCAGGAGAACCTGACGCACATGCTCCATAGCACGAACGGCCCCAGTATTGGCGCCACCGGCCATAACGGCTGTGGGTTTGCCGCGCATGATAGGATCATTAACCGGGCGCGAGGACCAGTCAAGCGCGTTCTTCAGAGCGGCGGGCATTGAGTGGTTGTGTTCCGGCGAGGAAATGAGAAGGCCGTCTGCATTGCGGATCTTTTCGCGGAACTGAACAACCGGTTCGGGAAGATTTGTCTCAAGATCCTGGTTGAAAAGGGGCAGGTCACCTATAGAGATAATCTCAAGTTCGACATCGGAGGGCAACAGCTCTCTTGCTGTCTCAAGAGTGGCGCGATTGAATGAACCTTTGCGAATACTACCTGTAAAACCTACGATGTGAATGGTCAATGTGTTCCTCCAAATGAGTTCTCTTGTTTGGGATATGTACAATGAAAGCACAAAAATAAGAAGCACATAATCAAAGGCTAGGTGCTTTCAAAAGATAAGTACAAAATAGCACTATCGAGGAGACGAGTCAAGAGCGAGGGCAGGGGAACGCCCTGCCCTGATCGTGTTCAAGAGTGCTGGCTATCCGAGGTTGGCTCGGTGAGGGAGCGAATGTATGGCAGGAGCTCTCTGACAAGGTCATAGCGATCAAGGGGCATGATATATACGCCGTGAATATGAGGATAGATCGCGCTCAGAAGCTCTTTTATGATCTCTAATCCTGCTTCAATGCCGCGTTCGCCTGCCTCTTTCAGGCGTTTGCGTACCGTATCAGGGATCACGATACCGGGAACCTCATTATGAAATTTCTCGGCCTGTTGATACGAATGGAGTGGCTGAAGCCCGACCAAAATCGGGATCTGCAACGCCCCGTAGCGCTGTTTGTAGAGGTCGAAGAAGTGCAGTAAAGTTTCAGGATCATAGACCGGCTGGGTCATGATAAAGTTTGCTCCAGCCTCGACCTTGCGTTGCAGGCGTTCAATTTCCAGATCCAGATCTGTGGCTGAAGGAGTCGCGGCACAGCCAATGAAGAAGGATGCTGCCGAGGCGAGTTTGCGCCCGGTTCCATCGATCGCACGATTGAGATTATTGAGGATTGTGATCAGGCCGATACTATCCACGTCCCAGATGCCAGTAGCTCCGGGAAAATCGCCATGTGTCGGGGGATCGCCTGTCACTGCCAGAACATTGCGAATGCCGGTTGCATGTGCTCCGATCAGGTCGCTTTGCATAGCCATCAGGTTGCGGTCACGAGGTGTAAAGTGAATGATTGTCTCGGTGCCAACAAACTGCTGAATCAGGCGTGCGGCTGCGACATTGCTCATGCGTACTCGGGCCATCGCATTATCAGGGATATTGATCACATCGACTCCGGCATCGCGGAGATATTCAGCATTTTGCAGGAAGCGGGTAAACTTGATGCTGCGTGGCGGTCGCATTTCAGCACTCACGGCGAAGCGGCCCGCGGCAAGCAACTGGGCAAGACGGGTTGAGGGAGCCTTTGTGCCTCGGGGGGGCTGTTGCTGCACCCGTTTATCATAGACCAGCTCGATTTTTGCTTGTTCTTTGACAGGTTTGGGACGCTGCTGTAGCTCAGGAGCAAACTCACGCAGAACTTTGCTCATCGCGGCGATATGCTGGGGGGTAGTGCCACAACACCCGCCGACAAGTTGCACACCTGCTTGCAGAAAATGGCGGGTATACTCGGCAAAATAATCGGGGGAAGAGATATAGATGAAGCGATTCCCCACGCGGCGCGGCAGGCCCGCATTAGGCTGTGCGGCCAGATGAAACGCATGCTGTTCGTCTTGCATGCGCTCAATAACGCTCAGTGTGCCGGCAGGACCCAGAGCACAGTTCACGCCAACAAGATCAGCGCCGAGCTCGCTCATTACGCGGGCAACGGTATGCGGATCTTCTCCGCTGGTGACAGTGTTATCTTCGCCAAAAGTCATCAGGGCAGCGATGGGAACGTCAGTGATGGGACGAATGGCCTGTAAGGCTTCACGCATTTCGCCGAGATCCGAAATCGTTTCAAGGATAAGCAGATCAACTCCTGATTCAAGCAGCGCTTCAGCCTGTTCACGGAAGGCGTCGCGGGCTTCCTGCTGCTTGACGGTTCCCAGTGGAGTCAGGCGAACTCCCAGAGGACCGATGTTCCCCGCCAGAAAGATTGGCTGCTCGCTCATGTCGCGGACCTCGCGGGCTAATTTCGCGCCCGCTCGATTGATATCGTGTACCTTGTGTTCCAGGCCATGTTCTTGCAGACGATAGCGGTTTGCGCCGAAGGTATTGGTCTCGATAATCTCGGCACCGGCGGCGACATAATCAAGATGAATGGCTTTAATCAGTTCTGGATCGGTCAGATTGAGTTGATCGAAACAACGCTCAAAGGAGATGCCGCGAGCATAGATTTGTGTGCCCATGCCGCCATCACATAAAATTGGGCCTCGCTGCAATCGTTCCAGAAAGGGGTGTTGTGTTCGCATACGTTTTCCTCGTCTCCAGTACCCTGCTTATGGCGAATAATATTCTCTGGGAGTATACCATCTGTGTGGTAGGGAGTCCAGCGAGGGAAAAAGAAGAAGGGGAAAGACAAAGAAAGAGCCGGGGAGAACAGAAATCTCAACCCGACTCTTTTTTCTTCTGCGAAACTGTTTAACCCAGTTTTTCTTTCTTTCTTTCAACCCAGTCCTAATCCGCGTAGGCCAATTACTTACACTACCCAACAACCGGGTTATTGCAGATCCTGAATATCTCTTACCGTCTTCTCGACGAAAGTCGTCGATCAAGGCTTAGCATACTCATTTCTCTATGAGATGCTGGAACATCAGACGGTTTAGAGACTCAGGATGGTTGGAAGCCCGCCTCTACGGGCACTCCTAGTCAATTTGATACACCATCCCCAGTATCCGAATTGGTTTCTTCATGATTCTCATAAGCCCTCCTTCGGATCTAGGCCATTGGCCCGAATGCCAGAGTCTCTGTGATTTCTCTGGTAGGTCCCCTGGGGGGAACAAT
Organism: Thermosporothrix sp. COM3; assembly: GCF_059696735.1. Taxonomy (NCBI): domain Bacteria; kingdom Bacillati; phylum Chloroflexota; class Ktedonobacteria; order Ktedonobacterales; family Thermosporotrichaceae; genus Thermosporothrix; species Thermosporothrix sp. COM3. Next base: position 6,702,728 of record NZ_AP019376.1, read on the forward strand.
TTGAATATAACATATTCAGTATGGAATGTCAAGACTCATAGTATGTGTTTCCGTTTGTTTTTATAAAATGACATACATATATAGAAAGTTCAACCGTAAACATTATAGTTGAGTATTTATGGTTCTGCTATACTTGAGCTTCATTGCATTGTTCAAGAAATGCGTATGAGCGCTGATGAGGAGCGCTAGAACGATGTATCCTCGCGTTGATAAGGCCATACCGCCTTCTCCTGCTGCTGATGGAGATGTTCCGCGATGCGATTCGAGCTGCCCTCATGCTCATCGCGCCGATAACTGGTTTGCCCGGTGCTCTTGTTTGGGAAAAGAAAGTGTGGAGAAGCGGGATCAAGTGCACCTGGTGGAGCCTGATCGACCATACGGGCGAAATCTGTGAGATCTTTGTGCAGTACGTGTTCCAGGCGTGAGCCGGCACCCAGTTTCTCGCCCAGGTCGCCCAGGGCTCCGGCGGGCGGCTTGTAGTGGATGGTAATCTCGATCAGCGTCTGACGCATACTTGTGGGCTTAAATGTGATTTTCCCGAAGTTTTCCAGGCCTTTCGTGGAGCGCCAACCGATTTGCTGACCTTCGACCCAATTTTCTCGAATGGCATCCCATTCATGACGTCCGAATAGTTCTGCAACCCAGTGACTTCTTTGATCGTCGTAATAGGTGACTTCTTTGATGAAGCTCATCACTTTCAAAAAACCCGGGTATTCACGAAAGTGGGCGAACAGGGAATAAACCTCATGCACAGGAGCGTTTACTACAACTGAGACGTGATGCTGCGTAAATGGTGTAGCCATCTGTCTTCCTCCTTTCGAGGATAAGTCACTCTCAGGATCTCACGTGTGCTTGTTAAATGATCGTTTCATGGTTCTTCTGTCTATCCAGTGATTCTATCACGATAGAGAGAAGAGGATCAATAAATAGAGCACAACTATTGTATTCTTGAGTAGATTTTTATTCGGTTCTCTACTGGAATGGATTGTAGTATTACTCCGAGAAGCGATAAATAGCGGTGCTGACGCAGCGAATGCGGAAAACAGCGGGGATGGCCCGAGAAAATCAGGTGTTTTCCCGGGAAAATATCAAGAGAAATCCCTATATGTTTTTGTGGTACCCGGTGGTATGCTTGAAGCAAAACGGTAGAGATAAAGCGTGCAGACGGCGGCTAATAGGCCTCTGCAATAGGAATGTTGGCTATTTTATTTTGGGGTTTATTGCGTCTAGTGTAATATAGACATAGATACAAGGGGTTTTGCTTTCAAAGCTGAAACTTAGTCTACTACGACTACGTACTAGACTCGTAGTAGAGTATAAAACTATCGCTTGTGAGCCTGCTAGTTCATGGTGATGAACCATTGTTTTATAGATGGTCTTTTTATTCGTACCATTGCATATTTTACGATGAGGTGAGGTAATAGCTATGTCAACGGCAACACTGGACGACAAGCTTAGCCGCGCTTTAGAACTGGTCGGTTCTATTGATCCGGAAATTGCTGAGTCGTACCCCTCGCTAGAGGCTCGTATTCTTGCTCAGGCGCTCGAAAACGTGGAAATCGCGGAACGGCGGCTGCGCGAGATCCAGGAATTGATGGGTGATTTAGCCGAAGTGCTGGTGTAGGCGCACACTCTATTTCCGCATACTCTGTCTCTCCTTGTAGTGTCTATTCAGGCCAAAGGGAGGCGCTGAGATGCCCTGAAGGGATAGTTTGTCTCTCTTTCAAGTGGTATTGAAAGGGCTGTCCTCTGGTACTCTACTATATGGGGAGTCGGGAAACGGGCGGAGTGTGCTCCACCGCCACTCTTTCTCCTGGTTCTTTTGTTCCCGCAAGGGAATTTTTCTTTGTCTGTCTGACTTCAGTATTTAGGTTGTGTTTATAAGTATAAAAATAACGTTTGATCGTTTCTTTTGTCTTTTTTCTGCAATCCAGCCTTTTTACAGGGATGGATTATAGCTGAAAACACATAAAAAAAAGAGGATCAGGACCGTAAAGGCCTGATCCTCTTCGCTTTATCCTTTAGAGGCTACAGCTCATATCCAGTTCGGGATCATGCACCTCTTCCTCAAGGGTGGGGGCAACAAAGGACTCCTCCTCGGCTGCGTCGGGCTGCTCAAGAGCCTGGAGAATAATGCGCTCCACGTCGGCCAGACAGTTGATACAGACCAGCTCGTTGCGTACCTTCTTGGCTCCAGGAAAGTGACCGAGATACCAGCCCATATGCTTACGGAGCTCAACGAAGTGGGATTCGCCCTTGATTTTGGCATGCACGCGTGCATGCTCCAATGCCATCAACAGGCGCTCCTCACGTGTAGGCATGACCTCCGGGATATTTTCTGGTGTTGGCTCAAGTCCTGAGTTGAGCACGGCTTTCATCTGCTCTTTTGTCTGAAAAAGCCAGGGATTGCCAAAGGTGGCGCGACCAATCAGGACGCCATCGACTCCGGTTTCGCGGATGCGCCGCGCTGCCTCATAGAGGTTGTGGATATCGCCATTGCCCATAATGAGCGTGCCTGTCTTGCTGGCATGCACGATCTCTGCTGCTTCGGCAATAGCGTCCCAGTTGGCAAAGCCCTTGTAGTGCTGAACGAGCGTACGGCCATGCAGCGAGATATTTGCCAGATCCATTTCAAGCAGCTCTTTGATCCAGTCTTTGATGACAATGGAGTCATAACCAAGGCGCGTCTTCACTGAAACCGGGATCAGGCGACGTTCAATACGCGCGGTATCGCCCCAGATGTGCACGCGTTCCTCGTTCATCTGACGAATGCGCTTGATACGTTCCGGGTCCATCTCCAGATCTTCGAGCGTCTGACCATTGGCCCAATCGCGAACCCCTTCCTGTGTTGCCCGAATGATTGCCTTTGCCGTGTCTGGCATGCGAATCAGAGCGGCGCCACCGCCTTTATTGGCGACAGATTTGGCCGGGCAGCCCATATTGATGTCAACACCATCGAAGCCCAGTTCACAGACGACGTGGGCCGCTTTGTAGAAGTATTCGGGCCGACAGCCAAAAATCTGAGCCACGACAGGGCGTTCTGCTGGCGTGTACAGGAAGTCACGGAAAATCCGGTCACTGCCGCGCCAGAGTCCCTCGACGTTCGTAAATTCGGTCAGAACAATATCGGGCTTGCCATACAGACCATGCATGGTGCGGCATGGGGCATCGGTGACGCCATCCATTGGGGCAAGCGCCACAATTGGACGTTGAAGTGTGTTCCAGAAAGATTGCAGTTTCATAGGCTTCTTCGGCTTCTTCTCGGTAAAGGGTTTTCTATAGTACAGACCGCCAGCAAGATTTATATTGTGGAAGTCAGATGTTTCAGCGTCTTCTCATGATAGCATGTCATCTCTGGATCGGTCAAATAGACAAGAAAGAGCCAGAGGGAGCACATCCGTCTCTCTCTGGCTCTGAAGAATGGGGGGTAGATTGCTCATCAAGCGGCGGCGTGTTGATTCTTTGAGCTGCCGACAGGAACGGGCTGACGCAGTGTCAGTGCTTTCTCTCCTGCCTCAACCACCACTTCTTGACCTGCCGCGATCTTGCCCTGAAGCAGAGCCTCAGCCAGCATATCGGTTAGCTGGTTCTCGACGACACGGCGCAACTGGCGTGCGCCATATTCGGCGGAGTAGCCCTGTTTAGCGAGCCGCTCTCGTACCTCGTCGGTAACTTGCAGCTTGATGCCCTGTTCCGCGATTCGGGTGGCAATCTTCTGAATCTGGTTGTTTACGATCTCGCGGATCTGCCCCTGTGTCAGCGGATGGAAGACGATAATGTCGTCCAGGCGGTTAAGGAATTCAGGGCGGAAGGTCTCTTTTAAGGCCTCATTGACCTGAGCGCTCATGTCTCGCTGCTGTGCACCTTCCTGTTTGCGTCCAAAGAAAGCCGCACTGCTCTTCTTCAGTCTATCTGTTCCGGTATTGGAGGTCAGAATGATAATTGTATTGGCGAAGTTGACCGTCTGACCATCGCCGCTGGTCAGGCGGCCGTCTTCCAGAACCTGTAAGAGCAGGTCGAAGACTTTCGGGTGTGCCTTCTCAATCTCGTCAAAGAGCACAACGCTGTATGGCTTGCGGCGCACTGCTTCGATTAACTGTCCCGCCTCGGTGTAACCGACATAGCCCGGAGGTGCCCCAACCAGGCGTGAGACGTTATGATGTTCCATAAATTCAGACATATCAAATTGGAGCAGAGCACTTTCATCGCCAAAGAGCGTCTCGGCGATCGCACGTGCCAGTTCTGTTTTACCGACGCCAGTTGGCCCAACGAACAGGAACGTCCCGATAGGGCGGCGGCGATTGCGGATATCGGTACGGGCGCGGCGAATCGCACGTGCCACTGTCTCAACCGCCTCATGCTGTCCAATCACGCGCTGATGCAGCTTCTCTTCGAGCTGTAACAGGCGCTCACCTTCTTCAGACGAGATGTGAGAGAGAGGGATACCGGTCATGGCCGAAACAACCTGTGCAATATCCTGTTTGCCGATAACCGGGGCCTGCTGATTATTCTCATGCCAGGCAGCTTCAGCGTGTTGCAGTTGTTCGCGTGCCTGACGCTCCTGTTTTAGCAGCGAGAGCGCTTGCGGGAAATTCTTATGCACGATCGCATATTCTTTCTCGCGGCGCAGGCTCTCAGCTTTATCACGCAACTGAAGAATCTGGTTTGGTGCTGAGGTCCGCTGTACGCTGAGACGCGCAGCCGCTTCATCCAGCAGGTCGATTGCCTTATCTGGCAGGAAGCGTTCATGAATATAGCGAGCGGAAAGGCGCGAAGCCGCGTCGATCGCTTCATCCGTAATGGTCACCTGATGGAAGGTCTCATAATGCGGGCGCAGACCTCGCAGGATCTCCACTGTATCCTCGTGGCTGGTTTCACCAACCATGACGGGCTGGAAGCGGCGCTCAAGGGCTGGATCGGTTTCAATACTGGTGCGATATTCGTCCAGCGTTGTGGAGCCAATACAGCGGAATGTGCCACGAGCGAGCATGGGCTTGAAGAGATTCGCGGCATCCGTTGAGCCCTGACTTGAACCTGAGCGCATCAACGTGTGCAGCTCATCGAGAACAAAGATAATATTCCCTGCCTCGCTTGATTCTTGTAGAATGGTTTTCAGGCGCTCTTCGTACTCACCGCGTAGATGCGTATTAATGGTGAGTGCTGGAATATCCAGGGCAACGACACGCAGGCCGCGAAGGTTCTCAGGAACGCGATTCTCAATAATGCGCATTGCCAGCCCTTCAGCTATCGCAGTCTTGCCAACGCCAGCAGGTCCGATCAAGACCGGATTGTTTTTCGAGCGACGAGACAGGATCTGCATGCTACGCTCTAGCTCGGCTTCACGGCCAATTAAGGGGTCGAGCTCGTTTGAGAGAGCGGCCAGCGTGAGATCACGGCTAAATTGATTGATGGTTGGCGTCTGATCGTAAAGTCCTTGATAATGAATGGCTGTTTGCAAGTTATCGTATCCTTTTGCTGTCAGAGAAGAAAGCATCTGTCGTATTACGTCTGCTTTAATATCCAGGCTTTCCAGAACGCCCTGAGTTGCACTATCCGTCTCTGTCAGAATAGCAAGCAGTATATGCTGGACGGATACGAGTTCCGCCTGATCTGCGGCGGCCTCTTCTTCGGCGCGTTGAAGCGTCGCTCGCGCAGAAGGATTGATGGCAGGGGTGCTCAGAAGCGGTTTATTCCCAACGCCCAGAACATATTCGAGGGTTTGTGCCACCCGGTATGAGCTGGTATGAATGGAGGCAAAAAGAGCCTCTATCAAGGGATCTTGCTTCTTCAGCAGGCCCAGAAGCAGGTGTGCCGTACCAACTGAGCGATGACGCAAGCGGATGGCTTCCTGACGGGCATTCGCTATGACCTTTTGAGCTTCTTCAGTGAAATTCTTATATCTATTGCGTGCCATATTTTCATCAATCCTTCAGAGAACGTTACTAGATGTCGTGCTAAGAGTAATTATCGGTTATGGTTCTTATTTCTAGAGAGAGAAAAAGAGCTCTGTAGAAAATAGAGAAGATCACTCAAGGGATGGTGTGGGAAAGCTCTTTTCTCTCTCTGAAAGAGAAAGAACCGGGTGAAGTGGTTCAGTGAAGTATGCTATTTTCCGGTGTTGTGAGGAGTAAGGCTGCCCCGATAAGTGGTGCATCTTCTCCAAAGGTGGCCCGATGCAGGGTCAAATAGGACCAGGTTAGACGTTTCTCCAATAATTGTTGCAGGCGCGGCAGAAGAAAAGAATGATTAAGCGCGATTGCGCCGCTTATTGCTACCGCATCAACTTTTGTCAGCAAAGCCAGATTAACCAGCCCAAGCGAGAGCTTATCACAGAATGTCTCCCAGAAAGCGGGATCGTGCGTTTGAGCCAGCGAGACTCCTGTTCGTGATTCTATCTGGCGTCCGCCGGTGAAGGTTTCCAGACAACCAATTTGCCCACACAGGCAGGGAAGTGTGTTTCCGTCAAGTAGCTGGTGCCCTATTTCAATTGATATCGTCATGGTTGTACCATCTTTACACAGTTGAAACGCGGCCCCGGTTCCGGTCGAGAGCGTCAGATAAGCACTGCGATCGTTGTTTTGTAGTGTACCAAATTGTTTCTCAGCAAGCAAGCCGCAAACCGGATCATGGGCCAGACGGACCGGACAGCGAAAATGCGCCTCCAACTCATCAACCAGGGGCTGATTGACGTAGCCGGGCAGGTTCGGCGCGTTGATCACAGAGCGGCCATCCAGTGCGATTCGTCCCGCAAAAGAGATACCGATTCCAGCAAGGGGGGCGCTCTTCTGTAGCGCCGCAAAGATCTCTTTTTTCTGAGTACTATAGTCCTGCTGAGTTGGAAAGCGAGCGAGTGGCGTAAAAGCGGGAACATCCAGGCTGCGAAAGCTGCCTATACGGGTATTTGTCCCGCCGATATCAATGCCAATAAAATGTGGTGCTTGCTCGGTCACAGGGCTCAACTCCTGAATACCATGACGCTAGAAGAGTCGTGTATGCTTCTCAAGGGCATCGCGTGTGACTGGATGGAAGAAATGGTCCATTGCTATCCAGAGACTGCGACTATGATGGAAAAAGATGAATGGAAGCAATATCGCGGTTGGCACAAACCAGATCAGCATATGCAACAGAGCTGCTATCATATCTTCTCCCGCAGCGGATGAGGCGACGGCTACCGGAATGGTCATTGCGGTCACAATGAATTCGCTGATGATCAGATTAATCGCCATCGAGCTACTGAAGTACCCTTCTTCGCCACGATCATAGCGAAAGTCACAGTGTGGGCAGCGTTCGTACATCACAAAAGGACGTCGAAAGAGTGCCCCCTTTCCGCAAATCGGGCAGCGTAGAAGCAGACCTCGGGTCAGGAGGGCTGTCAGTGCAATTTTCATGGTTCCCCTTCTCCTGTGGTTGGCGCTGAAAAGCGTAGTAGAGCGACCAGGCTCATTGCTGTAATTGTAGCAAATGCGTACAGGAAAAACCAGAGGAGAAAGAAAAAGAGAAGACCGGCTAAGTAACCGGCCTTCTAAGCGATCCCGAGAGGGGTCGAACCTCCGACCTTCAGATCCGCAATCTGACGCTCTATCCACTGAGCTACGGGATCATGATATGCAATTGTACTGTAGAAACAACAAGGGAAACTGGCGATCCCGAGAGGGGTCGAACCTCCGACCTTCAGATCCGCAATCTGACGCTCTATCCACTGAGCTACGGGATCGTATTTTGCTTCGCTCCTGCGTTGCTACGGACAGTATAATACAGCGTTTCGCTGAACTTGTCAAGGGGTGGTGCCCACGAATTTTTTCGCCGCGCTACGGGCTCTCTGTCGGAGCCGCGGCCTGAGCGAACTGCCCGCCTTGAGCCGGTTCTACTCTGGCCGCTGTAGAGATCCCGGCACAGGGAATGCTCGGTCTCCCTGTACCGGGACGGTTGGGCTAAGCGAGTGCCTCAATAACGTCGCGTGCACGTGCCAGTGCTTCGCGGCGAACATAGTAATAGGCCCACAGACCCTTCTTTCGGCAGTCGACCAATCCAGCATCTCGCAGTATACGCAGGTGGTGCGAAATTGTAGGCTGCTCAAGGGTGAAGCTTTCAACAATTTCAAACACACACACTTCGCCTTCATGGCGACTGAGTAGGCTCAGGATACGCAAGCGCGTTGGATCTGCCAACGCTTTGAGCAAGCGCGCCTGGACAACCGCATCATCCTCACTCAATGTCGGAACGAACTTCGGCGCAATACCAACAGTCGTGCTGCTTAACGGTGAAGTATTACGATGTAATACATTGGATGCATTATTCGGGCTGGTAGCTGTAGAACGATTGGTATTACCCTGATTCATAGATGTCATAAACTTCTCTCCTTCCATCCTCCCAACCGGATGTCAAACCTACGTTTCAGTCTGGGGTTTTTTTATACGGTACCTATACCTATAATAACTAGATACCTATAATAATTATAGAACTCTATCCAAATTGCTGCTAAAGGTACCGCTATATATCTTTTCTCAGCGGCTTACCCTCGTTCTCTTTCTCGTTTTACATGAAATATAATTGAGTGTTTGTATATGCATGTCTATCTATGTGTATTTTAGCAAAAGAGGAGGAAAAAGATTTGCAGAACAAGCATCCTGGCAATGAAGAAAATTTCATGATGGTGAGCAGGCCCTTTTCGCCCTCCCAAAAGATGTGTCTTGCTTGTGATGGCTGGTCAAGCCATTTTATCTCGCAAGCATGACTGGTTCGATCGCAGAACAGGCTTCATCGAATTGTAATAGTTATTCATATAAATGTAATGAGCGTAGCAGGTTGCCCTCCCTGGACTGCCTGCTACGCTCATCATGGGAGACGAATTATTTTGTTTCCGTTGGGCGAACTGTAAGATGGAGATCTTCCAGTTGCTTTTCTTCAACTGGTGCTGGTGCTCCCATCAGCAGATCTTGTGCGCTCTGCGTCTTGGGGAAGGCGATCACTTCGCGGATGCTGTCTTCGTCCGCGAAGATCATGACCAGGCGATCGATACCCAGAGCGATACCGCCGTGAGGGGGGGCGCCGTATTCAAACGCTTCCAGCATATGGCCGAACTGTTCCTGGATCTGCTCGTTGTTCATGTTCATCAGCGAGAAGACCTTGCGCTGAAGTTCGGCAACATTGATACGCACGCTTCCCCCACCGATCTCATAGCCGTTACAGATGATATCGTACTGTTTGGCGCGAACGTTCAGCGGGTCGCTGTCCAGCCGCTCAATGTGGCTTTCTTCCATGCCAGAGAAGGGGTTATGCTCGGCTTCGTAGCGCTGCTCTTCCTCGTTGTAGTGGAGCAGTGGGAAGTCGACAACCCAACAGAACGCCAGTTCCTCGGGGTCAATAAGCTTGAGGCGTTCGGCCATCAGTACGCGCAGACGCCAGAGCACATCGTTGCTGATTTTTTCGCTGTCGGCAACAAAGAGCAGTAGATCCCCTGGTTTGCCCTCAAGACGCTCGATAATGGCCTGTATGTCTGCGGGCTCCATAAACTTAGTCAGGGGGGACTTCAGGTCGCCATTTGGCTGAATTGCCAGTGAAACAAGCCCTTTTGCGCCATAGGTGCGGGCAAATTCCATCAGCTCATCAACCTCTTTGCGGCTGTAGCCTGCCGCCCCGGGAACACGGATGCCTTTCACTATGCCTTTTTTCGCCAGCGCGTTATTGAAGACACCGAACGTCCCTTTTCCGGCCAGATCAGAGATCTCGACCAGCGGCAGGTCAAAACGGATATCAGGGTGATCGGTACCGTAGCGATCCATGACCTCTTTAAAGCTGAGGCGCGGGAACGGGCGCTGTTTGATGCGCTTGCCGGTGGTTTTCTCGACCAGGAAGATCAGCAGGCCTTCGATAAGCTGCATCACATCGTCCTCAGAGACGAAGGACATTTCCAGATCAAGCTGTGTAAACTCGGGCTGGCGGTCGGCGCGCTGGTCCTCGTCGCGGAAACAGCGCGCAACCTGGAAGTAGCGATCAAGTCCGGCAACCATCAACAACTGCTTGAGCTGCTGCGGTGACTGCGGTAGAGCGTAGAACTCGCCGGGATAGAGGCGGCTCGGGACGAGATAGTCGCGAGCCCCTTCCGGGGTGCTCTTCATCAAGATAGGTGTCTCGATTTCCAGGAAGCCGCGCTCATCCAGATAGTCGCGCATGGCTTTAACGATGCGATGGCGCAGAATCATGTTATCGCGCATGCGGGGACGACGCAGGTCAAGATAGCGATATTTCAGGCGGAGTGACTCATCAACCTGGCTTGCCTCGTTGCTGATAGGAAAAGGCGGTGTGCGGGAGATATTGAGAACTGTGATTTGATCAGCCAGCACCTCAATCGCGCCAGTTGAGAGATTTGGATTTTCCGTCCCGGGAAGACGTTTTTTGACCGTGCCCTGAATCTGAATGACATACTCTGAACGTACTTCGGAGGCGGCTTTATGGGCAGCAGCGGAATGCTCAGGGTCACAGACGACCTGAGTGATACCATAGCGGTCGCGCACATCTAGAAAGATCAGTCCGCCATGATCGCGGCGGCGGTTGACCCAGCCTGCAAGGGTAACCGGGCGGTCAACATTGTTGCTTGTTAGTTCACCACACGTAGCTGTGCGGTAATGCACCTCAAATGCCACGTTAACATGCTCCTTAACTCATGATGAAGATAGAAATGACTGAAAAATAGGCAGAAAAGAGCCCTCACAAACTCCTCGCATAGTGAAAATGTATCATATTTTCATAGTCGCTGTGCGAGGAGGAGAGGGCCTTAGGCCGGACATGTATTCGGTTTCTGGGTGTCGACAGAGAAGAGCGTTGTCGCATTATTGCTGGCGTTCTGCCCCAGAAGATGGAAGCCTTTTCCGCCGGGATCGGCGGTAATTCCGAGCACATTGCTAAGCTGGTTCCCGGCAGCGAACTGACGCTCCAGTTGCACCTTTACCTGATTGGTTGCGGCTCCCCCATTTGCGTTGGTTGGTGGTGTTCCATTGGACTGGCTGACTGCGGTCAGGTCAAGGACACGATGGAAATGGTTATCCGCGATATAGAGATGCGGCGTGTTGTTGACCGTTCCCGTTGCCAGTGCGGTTGCATCAGGGATAGAGAGCGTCGCCGGCGTTTGGGTCATGCTGCTTTCCGGTGGTGTCGGAACTGTTGCTGAGGTGGTAAATTCCGTTGCGCTCAGCGACAGTGGCGCGTAAATAGGCTTCTGTGTGATGACGCTTGTCGGTGATACCTTATCCTGAGTAAAGTTGACACTCTGGATCTCGCCGTTGTTTAGCAAGAAGAAGATCTGGTCGCTTTTGGGAAATGCTACAATATCCTTAACGCCGGAAGAGATCGTAAACTCTGTGCTATCAGGCGCTTGCAGAGTATTGTTTTTCATTTCGTAGCGCAGCAACCGATTGGTGTTTGCATTGGTTGTCGATGTCAGCAGCACATAATAGGTATCATCTGCTGCTGCCAGTTGCGTCGGCTTGAAATCCTTGACCTGTAGTGTTTTCAGAATATCTTCGTCAATCTGAGGTGGCTCAAGCGAACCAGACGCAGTGATTAAGCCAACCGCAATAGAATATGTCGCGGGAGCATTGTTCTGACCTGCCTTGCTGTAGAGCGCAGCGAGTGAGCCGTTGTTCCCCTCGATTGCCAGTACATCGCCATCAAATGCGGTAATCTTGGTTGCGGGACTCATCTTATCATTTAAGAGATAGACGGCTTTATCACTTCCAAGTGCATAGAAGAAACGGGTGTTGCCCTGCTGTGCCGCGGTAATCGCGGTGATTTGCGGGTTCCCGGTAATAGCTTTATTGGGTGTTGTCGAGCAGAGCGGGAGAATAGAGCTATTCTTATTGTAGTTCTGGATAGCTGTTTTTACATTGGTCGTCAGATCAGTATCCAGACCGCTCAGTTTTGAGCGCTGCTCGTCGTTCAGAGAGGCCGAATGCAACGGCTTCAGCGTCTTCTGGACGTTGGCAAGATCCTGAAGCGCTTTCCCTGGATTGCTTTGTACAAGAGCCTTTGTCTGGTCAATCGTGCTCCTGGCTTGTGTAAGTTGCTTATCGACATCAGGGTTTGCCCGATTCATAAAAAATAGATAGTAGGCACCACTGCCAGCAAGCGTTACAACAAGTAAAATAATGAGCGCAAGCGCAGGGAAAAGGAGGCGCCGGTTCTTTTTGGGCGCTTGTGGTGTCCCTGAAGGGAATGTGGGCTGTGGGATCGTTGCAAGATCGGGAGATGCAAGAGGGCCGCTTGGTGGTGCGCCGGGCATAGGCAGGGGAGCGCTCACACTGGTTGCAGGCGTTCCCTCGTTAGGATGGGGCATCACCAGAGTAGACCCGGAATAAGGGCCAAAAGGAACGGTATTCTCGTCTGCCAGATTGCGTGTTCCATTTGGACTCAGCGTTGCAACCTGAGATCCTGTGGGTTCCCAACCGACTTCCTGTATTCGAATGACAATGGCCGTGATATTGTCGGTTCCGCCATTGGCATTCGCCCGCTCAACGAGCCGATAAACGCCTTCGCGTGGCATAAACTGGCTGATGATGGCGCTGATTTCCTCGTCCTCGACCATGTTCGAGAGGCCGTCGGAACAGAGGATAAACGAGTCACCGGGTTCAAGATGTTCTGTAAAAACATCTACCTCGACGTCGGGGCTGGTACCAAGCGAACGGGTGATGACGTTGCGTTGTGCATGGGAACGCGCTTGATCCTGTGTCAGCAGCCCCGCTCGTACCTGCTCTTCTACCCAGGAGTGGTCTTGAGAAACCTGCTTTCCCTGCCCGTTACGGAACATGTAAGCGCGGCTATCGCCCACATTCGCAATGTAGGCGGTACTCCCGCGAAGCACTGCGGCTACACAGGTCGTACCCATGCCGCTGCGTAGCATGTTTTCAGCAGCACGCTGATGGATTAACGTGTTGGCCCTTTTAATTGCGTGAATCAGTGATTCAACAACGTCATCCCTATCATCTTGATAGTACACTTTGCTTACTGTGTCGACAGCAATTTCGCTGGCAACTTCGCCAGCTGCATGACCGCCCATGCCATCGGCCACAATGAAGAGTGCCCCTTTCTTCGCCATCATCTGGGGATCGCGGGGAATGACGTAGGCCATATTGTCTTCGTTATGGGGACGCTTGCGGCCAACATCTGTTAGCTGCGCGACATCAAGCCGGAGTTGTTTGGACAACGTGTATCTCTCCCGTGTAATCAGATGCTTAGAAGCGTATACATTCCTTGCCCTCTAGGCAGTTCTCAGAACTTTAGGCTATAATACACCGATGGAGAGAAAAACGCAACTTATAAGGTATAGCGCACATTGCGCTTCTCTCTTCTGCCTACTAATCTGTACCGCTCACTGCACCTGAGTATACTCTTTCGTTACGTCCCATGCAAGATATTGAGCTTGCGGTACTAGCAGAAACGTTTTATGGAGCGGATGGAACTTATGGTATCTTCCTTTACTGCAAGGCTCATACAACAGATCAGCGCTCATTTTGAGGACGACCTGCAAGCTTGGTCGCGTTTTTCTGCATGCACACAGGACTCCTGGCTCCCTCTGCTGACGACCGAGCTGAAACGTTGTGGGTTCACCTTCCCTCTAGTCCCTGAAGCATCCTCTATAGTGTATGCAGAGCTTCAGGCCAACGCTCCCTGTACCCTGCTGTTCTATAACCATGTTCCAGCATTTGCCCCTGCTCGCTGGCAACTGCTCTCGCTCTTTCTCTGGCTGCGCGTGTTTTCTCTCTATACAAAGCTTGGACGCATGTCTCCTGTTAATGTCAAATGGCTGCTTGATAGCAGTACTATCGCTGATGATACTCATCTGCTTCAGGCGCTTGAGAAGCTGCCACAGCTTATAAAGGCCGATATTTGTCTGACCGACGATACCGCTGGCATTGGCAGGCTGGCGGGCGAGGCGCCGCTGCTGGCAACGGGCCTCAAAGGGCTGCTCTGTGTTGAACTGCACGTGCAAACAGGTGTGCGTTCGTTGCCAAGTATGCATGGGGCGATTGCGCCAAATGCTGCCTGGCGTCTGCTCTGGGCACTGAACAGGCTCAAAGACGAAAGAGAGGATATTCAGCTTGATGGCTTCTATGAAACGCTGGAAGACCTCTTTGTTGATGATGTAGCGCGCTTGCCGGATCGCGCGGTATGGTTTTCGCGTCATTGGGGTGTAGAAAGCCTGCTTGGAGGGCTCCAGGGCTTTCAAGCAAACTACGCGCATGTGTTGACCCCAACCTGTACCATTAATCGCATTTCCAGCGGCGATGGGCAGGCGCTGACGATTCCCGCGCAGGCAGAGGCAACGCTTGACTTCCATCTTGTGCCCGGACAGAAGCCAGCGGTGGTCCTTGAGGCGCTTCAGCAACACTTTAAGACTGAGGGCTTTGCCGAGGTCGAAGTTTCTCCGCTGGCCCAGGTGCAGCCCTGCTTTACGACTCCCTCACATCATCTGATTGAGCGTTTGAGACATGCGACAACCCTTGCCTATGCACGTGAAACCTGCGTGCTGCCTCTGGCGTTAGAATGTAAGCCGATAGCAACGCTCTGTGCTCTCCATACGCTGCCGCTGGCCTGTACGGCGTTACGCATTGGTGAGGGTGAAGTAAGCAGCGCAGAGATGCAGGCTGCAATGAGGCAACTGGTGTATTTTATGGAGTCTCTTGTATAAAGCGATGAATCAGGTACGAAACCTGTAAGCGAGTACGGGCTGTTGCCTGTGAACGTGCTGGATGGGCCCTGTCTTCTCTTTTCTTGTGATAGTCCGGTAGAGAAGAGAGAATAGCTTCCAGCATTTCAAGAAGAGGTTGTCGCGCGCCGAGAGATTTTTACCGCAACAAAACAGGCTAATCGGGCCATTGATTATACAGTTGGGTGACTTCAGAGTATACTGAACAGTGTAGGAGAGATACTCGGGTCTGCTAATTCGTGCCCGATAACCGTGATATAAAGCGAGGTTGCTCGTATGCAGAGAGCCGCGGTCTGTGCGCATAGCGTTTTCTATCAGACGACAAGACTGGCGGCACTCAGTATGTTGTGTGCAGGGGGAGTGGTGCCCTCTGTGTTTCAGGTGAACATAGTGATGTGGAAGATGATACATACTGACAAGAAATGGAACGAGTTGTGACTTCGCTGAAGATAAAGCCGTTATATTGCCATAGGAGAAACTGTCAGTATGCATGTAGGGATCAACGCTCAGTTGTTATCGTTCGGGGAAGGGTATCGGAATGGGGGCGTGAGCCGCTATATCCGTTTCCTGCTCACTGAGCTTGCGAGGAAGCCAGGAGAACATACATACACAGTCTTTGTGAATGGACAACAGGTAATTGATCATTTAAAGAGTCTGAATATACAACATCCTCAAATAACCTTTGTGAGTGCTCCGTGGCCGGAAGAGAAACCGATACAACGGATTCTATGGGAACAGATGACATTACCCACGCTGGTGAAGCGGTTACAGATAGATGTATTACACTCTCCCGTTAATGTATTACCCGAGCGCTTGCCTCGGACCTGTGCGGGAGTGGTCACACTACATGATCTGGCGTTTCTGCGTTTCCCGGAGGTCCTGACACGGGCCAAGCGGATCTATCATCAAACGTTTACGCTTCGGAGCCTGCGTCGCGCGACCAGACTGATTTGTGTCTCAGAGAGTACAAGGCGTGATGCGCATGAGTTAGCCGGTATTCCGCTTGAGAAGAGTCACACGGTATATCCATGCATTGATGAGCGCTTTACTGCTGAGTATAACGAAGAGAAAATACAGGAATTTCGTCGTGCACATGGCCTGAACGATGGCTATATTTTGTATCTTGGAACACTGGAACCACGCAAGAATATCACCCGGGTGATCGAGGCATATGCACGCTTGCGTGAAACGGAACACAGAAAAGAAAAACTGGTGCTGGCAGGGGGGAAAGGGTGGCTGTATGATGCTATATTTGCAAAAATACGAGAACTAGGTCTGGAGGAGGATGTCCTGTTTCCGGGCTATGTGGCGGATGAGCAACAGGTATACTGGTATCAGGCAGCCTCAGTATTTGTTTTTCCATCTTTATATGAAGGATTTGGTATTCCTGTCGCCGAGGCGCTGGCCTGTGGCACGCCGGTCGTAACATCTAATGTTTCCAGCTTACCCGAGGCCGGGGCTGATCTGGCACTCTGCGTGGACCCGCAGGAGACTGAGGCGCTCTCCCGGGCGATTATGCAGGGATTAACCGATCAGGAGTTGCGCACGAAATGTCGCCAGCAGGCATCACAGATATATCAGCGTTTCTCGGCGCAGGTAATGGTAGAACGGACTCTTGCAGTATATGAAAAAGCAGTGCAACGCTCGCATAGTGTTTCTTTACAATAGAGAAAGAATATGGCACCGACCGTGAAAAGCAGTAAACTCACACCACAGACACCACAAGAGATGGCACATATGAATATTGAAAATGTACCCCCGACGTATGGCGGTTCGGATGGTGGGAGTGTAGGGCCGAGTGGGACAACCGGAGCCATCACAAAAGTCGTCACCAGACGCCGCACACATCGCAGGCAGTGGCGTATTTTTGAATGTATTGCAATGCTGATCCTGGATGGCTGGCTCATCTACACGGCCTTCCAGATGGCCTACATCCTGCGAGATGCTCTTGATTCACAAAATAGTTATCTGAGTGCTCTTCTGAAAAATGTTCGAAATAATCTCCTGGATAATGACCCCGGTTCCTATAGACTGGCACCGGTTGAGTCATTCTTGCTATTGGAGATCTCTATTGTTGTTGGCCTGCTGCTCATTTTTATGTTTAGAGGTCTGTATAGTTTGCGTCTGACAGGCACCTGGTTTCGGCAGGTCAAAATTATTGCCAGTTCAGCCACGATAGGGCTCTGTTTTCTGATCGCGTATTACTTCGCTTTTCAGCCGCTTGGCACATCGCGCTTGCTCTTCCTCTTTGTGTGGATTGTCTCAATTCTGGTACTCAGTCTCGGGCGTCTGCTCGTCTCAGGGGGAATGAGCCTGCTCTATCGTATGGGCCTGGGCGAGACGCGGTTACTGGTGGTTGGCTCGGGACGGCTTGGGAAAATGGTGCTACAGCATATTGCCGCCAATCCCAATCTTGGCTACTCTATTGTTGGTTTCCTGCATGACTTAAGCGATAATGCTACCGGAGATTTTGGCCGTTTCAAAATGCTTGGCACGATCGATGACATGGCAATGGTGATTCGGACGATGCAGATTGACGAGGTCATTATTGCCTTGCCCTCGGATATGCATCAACATGTGATTAAGACGGTCAAGCTGTGTGAACGGCTCGGAACCTCCTTTAAATTAATCCCTGACCTCTATGGAATGAGTCTGTCACGCATTGACATGGAGTCCATTGAGGGCATTCCGCTGATCGGTATTCGACCGCTTTCGCTCAACACCTTCCAGCGGATTGTGACGCGCCTGGTTGATATTATCGGGGCGGCGCTGGCGTTACTGATAGGTTCACCAATCTGGCTAGCGCTGGCGTTGATTATTAAGTGTACCTCCGAGGGACCGGTCATCTATAAGCAGACGCGTGTTGGTCTGAACGGAGAACATTTTCAGATGTACAAATTCCGGTCTATGTATAAGGATGCTGATCAGCGTCTGGCGCAGTTGCTCGCCCGGAACGAGGCTCAGGGACCGCTCTTTAAAATGAAAGATGATCCGCGTGTCACTCCGATTGGCAAGTTACTCCGTCAGACCAGTCTGGACGAGGTGCCACAGTTATTCAATGTATTGAAGGGTGAAATGAGCCTGGTGGGCCCGCGTCCACCGCTTCCACGTGAGGTTGCTCAATATGAGGAATGGCAGAAAGGGCGGCTGGCGATCAAGCCCGGGATGACGGGTCTGTGGCAGGTGCGCGGCAGGAGTAATCTGAGCTTTGATGAGGGAGTGCTGCTGGATCTGTACTACATCGAGAACTGGTCTATGCGGCTCTACTTCCAGATTCTGTTAAGCACTATCCCGGCTGTCTTATTGCGGCGTGGAGCCTACTAGAGAACACTGGTCGCCGTTTGTGGTAGTCCTGCTGCGAACGGCGAAGTTTTGCTATTGCATATATGACGACTAAAAAAGGGTATCTGGTAGCAACAAAATGGTCTGAAAAAGCGATATGTGAAAGGAGGCACGGCAGTTCTTAATTGTAAAGGAGAGCCATGCCGTATAGTATATGAAAGTAGCACTGGTTCACGATTACCTTAATCAGATGGGGGGAGCAGAGCGTGTGGTGCTGGCGTTACATGAGATCTTTCCTGACGCGCCGCTCTATACCTCGATCTATGATCCCGATAGGGTTGATCCTGCTTTCCGCAAGATGGATATTCGTACCTCGTTTATGCAGAAGCTGCCCTGGGTAACGAAGCATCATCAGCCCTATTTGCCGCTGTATCCATTCGCGATGGAGAAGCTGGATTTACGCGGCTATGATCTTGTTCTGAGCAGCTCTAGCGCGTTCGGCAAGGGGGTGATTACGCGCCCGGAGACCATGCACATCTGTTATTGTCATACGCCTATGCGCTGGTGCTGGAATTATGATGAATATATCGAGCGCGAGCAGTTGGGAAAGGTGGCGCGTGGTGTGCTGCCCTTCCTGATTACAGGTCTGCGAATGTGGGATCAGACCAGTGCCATGCGCGTTGACCATTTTATTGCGAACTCGCCGACCATCGCGGAGCGTATTCGGAAATACTATCGGCGCGAGTCGGTGGTGATTCCGCCTCCGGTGGAGGCCAGTCGTTTTCCCTTTGATCCACAGACACAACCGGAGTCGTATTTTCTTGTAGTCAGCCGCCTGGCTCCCTATAAACGGATCGATCTCGCGATTGAAGCCTGTAACCGCTTGCGCCTCCCCCTGATCATTATTGGTGGTGGACGTGATGAAGAGCGTTTGCGCCGGCTGGCTGGTCCCACCATTCATTTTCTTGGGCGCTTGCCAGATAGCGAGGTGATTCATTACTTCAGGCATTGTCGGGCGCTGCTCTTCCCGGGTGAGGAGGATTTTGGCATTACTCCACTAGAGGCGCAGGCCGCGGGGCGTCCGGTGATCGCGTATGGCGCCGGCGGGGCGCTGGCCTCAATTGTTGAGGGCGTGACAGGTCTCTTCTTCCGTGAGCAGACGGTTGAGAGTCTGGTTGAAGTCCTGGAACAGTTCGATGAGCGGCAATTCCAGCCAGAAGCGATCCGAAACCATGCGCTTGAGTTTGACACGCCTCGCTTTCAACGTCGCGTGCAGCAATTCATTGAAGCAAAAATGCAGGCGGCGAAATCAGGGGAGTCATCTCGCTCCAGTAGTGATGTGCTCTAACAGAACAGGTCCAGAAAGGGAGGAGTGACGTGGAGTTACGTGCATATGGAACCATTCTTATGCGGCGGCTCTGGATTATTCTGCTGGTGGTTGGACTGGCTGCCCTGTACGCTGGCTTTCAGTTCTATCACTTGATACAGACGCCTGGAGCGCTGAAAGCCTATCAATCCCAGATAACGGTTCGCATCGGTATTCAGGCCTCGACACAGCAAAATGGGGCAAGCTATGGCGATCTGATCACGGCGGCTGAAACGTTCGCTGATGAGCTGGCAAAAGGTCCGGTCATGACATCACCAGTTTTTGCCTCGCAGATCAAGCAGCAACTTGAAGCTGACAGACAACAGAAAGCGGTGGGAGGGCCGCCAGATGTGGGCGCGATTGCGCGTTCTATTACTGTCTCAAACTTTCATAGCGTTGTCACGGTCACTGTGAACTGGTCCACTCCCGCGGGAGCCCAGGCGATTGCGCGTGCGGTCGGAGAAGTGATGCAACACCATATCGGTGATTATCTCGACTATGAAATCAGGGGCAATAATGCAGCTAATGCGAAGAACAAGCATGCACAGCCATCCGCCCAGATTGTTAATGACGCCACTGAGCCTGTGCAGGTTGAGGGCTTCGCTGGCAATAAACCACTCTTGCTGGTTGCACTTGTGCTGGTCGCTTTGATCATCGGGGTTGCTCTGGCCTTCTTGATGGAGTATCTGGATGATCGCGTACGAAGCAAAGAAGAGGTTGAGCGCCTGCTTCAGCTTCCAGTGATCGCCGAGCTTCCGCGCATACCGGTACCGGGGAAAGAGAAGCGCTAGTCACCCATTTGGGAAAAGGGTAACCGACAGAGGTTTACTTTTGTTGACAGAGCACGTGGCGGCTTTTATAGTACAGAAAGTTTGTGGAACGGCGGAGAAGGATATACTAGCTCTCTCCGCTTCTTTATATCTCCTGGACGATTCGGTACAATGACACTGAGAAATGGTTCAGGATGGTAAGGAGCGAGTACGTGGGAACGTCTGACAAGGAAAAACTGGCGCTGCTTACTGATTTTGATAGCAGTTCAGCGTATAGCCGCGCTTTCCATACATTCTATACCAACCTTCGCTTGAGTTGGGATGTAGAACAGTTCAAACAGTATGTTATTCTCGTAGCTACACCCGTTTCTTCTCAAGGAAGAGTGTATACCTGTGCGAATCTTGCGATTGCGGCGGCACTTCATGGAACCACGACAGTGCTGGTTGATGCAGATGTGCAGGAACCAAAATTGCACACTTATTTCGGGATAAACAGCGTGAATGGTCTCAACGATCTCCTGGCTGAGGAGGAAGCGATTGAAAACAGGGTGGCAACAATGTGCAATGAGACCTTTGTCTCCGGCCTCTCATTACTCACTGCCGGCATGACGAAGTTAACGGAACTGGATGTGCAGCGCCTTTTGCTCAAGCATAGTGCCTCTCTGGTGGCTGGTTTACGCTCGTACCTCTCATGGAAAACAGCGGAACCGGGGCTTATTATCTTCAACTGTGCTCCGATTCTGATGAATGTCAATGCATCAATTGTGAGCGCTGTTGTCGATCAGACGTTCCTGCTTATTGAGAATGGTCGGACCTCGTATGCTCAGGCAAAACAGGCTCAAGAGCAACTTCTTCGCGCCCACGCAAGGATTGCAGGTGTTATTATGATGGACGGGTAGAAATGTTGAAGGGGACAATGAATTGATTCGACACACCACAATTGCACACTGATGAGGAGGGCTTTGTATGCAAGGACGACAAGGACGAGAGGGAGAGTCTCGGGAAACGCCTCTAGGGAGGAAGGCGGCCTCGGTCAATGGGTCAGGACGGCAACCAACTATACCGCAGCGTCCTCCCGGTATGACTCGGGTCTCTAAACCTCCTGCGACTCGGAAGGTGGAACGCCCAAAGCGGGAGAATAATCCCCAGAGGTCACGGAAGAGGGCGCTCATTTTACTCGGGGTTCTGGTCCTGTGCGCTGCTGTCTCGCTGGCCGGCGGGTACGGGTTATTTAATCTGGTAAAAGGTATTCAAGCAAGTGCCGGGCCTTCTCAGACTATCTCTTCATTTCTGGTTGCTCTCGATAAACAGGACTACCAGAACGCGTATACCTATCTGGGTGCAGGCATTACTCTACAGCAGTCTCAGGAGCAGTTTGCCAATCAGGCAAAACAGCTCGATGCCTGTTATGGGAAGGTGATTGACTACTCGCAGCAAGAGGGATCTGCTGTCTATGAGGAGAATGGGAACATCCAGAAATATAGCTATACAATCAAACGGGAACATATGGAGAAACCCTACACGCTTGTGTTAACGGTGCAGCAAGAGCAGGATACCGGGGACTGGAAGATTTCTGATTATGGAACGCTCGGCCCTGATAAGAAGAGCGCTCCAGCCTGCGCGACAAAGTAGCGAAATAAGAACCTCCCGGCAATCGCGGGAGGTTTTCTTTTGTCCGGAAGGTTGTCGAAAAAGGATGATATAGGCTATACTGCAAGAAAAAGCGGTACCATGTTTCATAAGGGAAGGCTATGAAAAAGGCACTTTTTTTCGGGCTGCTTCTGTTGCTGGTTGTCGGGGGCATTCTGGCATATAACGTCAGGCAAGGGAGTGGTCAGGCTGCGCCCGAGGCCTATAGTAGTAAACCTGCTCCCTGGCAACCCGCCCGGTTACAGATCCCTCGTTTACAGATCGATGCACCAGTGCTGGGAGTTGGCGCTACTGCGTCGGGCAAGATGGATGCGCCCACCTCGCAGGCGATAAATTCTCCCTACTGGACCAGCGTCTTCTGGTACACGCTTGGTGTCTCTCCCGGTCAACAGGGTAACGCCGTGATTGCCGGTCATGTGGATAAAACAGGCGGCGATCCGGCAATTTTCTGGAATCTGAAAGTGTTACAGCCGGGAGATGAGCTGCAAGTGCAATTAGGGGATGCAAGCATTGTACGCTTTGTGGTAGAACGGCTGGAAAGCTATCCGGCGGAAACGACTGATGCCGAGGTAATGAGGCAGGTGTTTGGCCCCACTACAGAGCGTCGTTTGAACCTGATTACCTGTAGTGGAGCCTGGACTGAACATGGCTACGATCAACGCCTTGTGGCTTTTACCCGCCTGGCATCAGCGTAGCTCAGGCGAAAGCATCAAGCCCCGTGATGGCCTGCCCGATAATCAAGGTGTGAATATCGTCGGTTCCTTCGTATGTGAAGACCGATTCCAGGTTATTCATATGCCGGATAATCGGGTATTCCAGCGTGATGCCGTTCGCTCCCAGAATGGTGCGGGCCTCGCGGGCAATATTGAGGGCCTCGCGGCAATTGTTGCTTTTCGCCACTGAGATCTGAACCGGGTGTAGCAGATCTTCATCTTTCAGGCGACCAAGCTGAAGGGCCAATAACTGGGCTTTGACCAGTTCGGTCGCAATAAGCGCCAGTTTGCGCTGGACAAGCTGGAAACTGGCGATAGGCTTCTTAAACTGGATACGTGTTTTTGCATAGTCCAGTGCTGTCTCGAAACAGGTACGGGCGGCTCCAAGAACCCCCCAGGCGATTCCATATCGCGCTTCATTCAGACAGGAGAGTGGGCCACGCATCCCCTTGACATTGGGAAGCATGTTTTCAACAGGGATGCGGCAATCCTCAAAGTGCAGCTCTGAGGTCACGGAGGCGCGGAGTGAGAGCTTCTGGTGGATGTCGCTGGTGGTAAATCCTGGGGTGCCACGTTCAACCAGGAACCCACGAATGCCGTCATCAGTTCTGGCCCAGACAACTGCCAGATCAGCTATGCCGCCGTTGGTAATCCACATCTTGGTTCCATTTAAAATATAGTGGTTTCCATCTCGACGCGCTGTTGTGCGCATACCAGCGGCTTCGCTGCCGAAATCAGGTTCAGTCAGGCCAAAACAGCCGATCACTTCACCCCGGGCCATACGAGGAAGCCAGCGCTGCTTTTGCTCCTCAGAACCAAAGGCATAGATGGGGAACATTGCCAGTGAGCCTTGCACCGAAACAAAGGAACGTAGGCCACTATCGCCGGCCTCAAGTTCCTGGCAGGCAAGTCCGTAACAGACGGCGTTTAGGCCCGCGCAATCGTAGCCATCAAGATGCATGCCAAGCAGCCCCATTTCGGCCACTTCCGGGATCAACTCACGGGGAAAGGTACCCGCTTCAAAGTGCTGATCGATGCCTGGAAGGACGCGCTCGCGCACAAATTTGCGCACGGTATCGCGTACCATACGCTCCTCGTCAGAAAGCATATGGTCAATATTATACAGGTCGGTGGCTGATGGTACTTGCGCCAGGCGTTCAGACGTAATGAGTGTCATAGAAATCTCTATTCCCCTTTTGTAATAAACCTGATCGAAGAGTATGCTCTTCGTTGAGCATATGTAGCCCTTCAGCTATTATATACTCCAATTGGTGGAGAGTGGTAGGGAGGAATTGGCTTCGGGAGAGAAGTATTTAGGAAAAAATAGGGGGAGAAGGGCTATTTCTCCCGAAATCTTAAACTTGCCTCCCTTTCTTTCGTATAATCTGGAGAACAGAGCGATGTGGCGCTATAGATGGTAAGAGGTGTGATACCGTATAAAAAGAATTTGAAATGTGAAGAAGAGCGTTATGCAAGGAATGAATATGCAAACACCAAAGTTCACCGGGGATAAGATCTATCCATTTCTTCCCGGAACTCCTCTCCCTTCACCGCGAAAAAAGTCGAGCGGGAAAACGTGCCTGTTTCTGGCACTCGGTACGCTTGTTGCTGGCTTGTTGCTGTCCTGTATTGGCGGGATAGCCTTTGTATCCTGGGGACTTCCTCTGCTTCATCGTCAGGAGGAGCCAATAGTTCAGGATATGCCATATGTAGAGACTGTTCAGGGGATACCGAAAGACAAGGTCTATGAGGTAATGGGGCCGCCGACTATTTCAGTCGAGATGATCAATAAGGTGTTGGAGCGGAATAACTCGCCTGCGAAAGGGAAGGGGAAAGCGCTCTATGACTATGGCGTGCAGTACGGGGTCGATCCCGCATATGCGCTGGCTTTTTTCTTTCATGAGAGCAATTTTGGCACGCAGGGTATGGCTGTTGAAACGCTATCCCTGGGCAATATTCGTTCTCGCCCAAATGAGCCGGAATATAAGGGGTATCGCAAGTATGCGACCTGGGAAGAAGGCTTTGAGGACTGGTATAAGTTGATTGCGGAAACCTATGTGAAGGACTGGCAACTCCGCACTGTGGATCAGATTATTCCAGTCTATGCCCCAAAGGAAGATAACAACGATGAGGCAGCTTATATCCTGACTGTCAAACTGGCTGTGGATAAATGGCGTGCGGAATCGAAAGCATTACATGTCACTCCCACGCCGAAAGCTCGCTGATCGTTTCAGGGGCTGCTGTTGGAAAGGAGCGTGCCGCATAGGTTGGCTGTGCCGTTCTGACTGTAGAGAGGTATCACAATAGACCATTCGCTCGATGGTAGTGCTTCCACTGCCGGGATAATCGTTTGAGCGGTTGCCCTCCCGTATACGTCGGTTCGGAGCGCACGCAGGGGGTAGAGTGGAACTCTATTATCATAACAGTGCCCACGTTCAAGGGCGGCTTGATAGATGGTGTTTGGTTTGAGCCGTTCGACAATGAGTGTCACACTGAGTTGTCTATGTTGCAGGAGCAGCGACGCAGTACCTGAAGGTGCGTTCCTGTTCCTCTGTTCCTGAAGGGGAACTGTGATATCCTGCTGCTCGTTGAAGCTCGACCCCGAGACCTCACTACAGATGAGGTGCTGGCTGATGCCTGTGCGGTAGACCCCGAGGAACCATCCGGCACGCGGTATGCCATTTCGTCCGCCGGGCACATCGATAGAAGTCGAGAGCCTGCCCCGCCTATCACTGAGCAGGCGTCCGATAGAATACAGCCGTTTCCCACCAGATGCACAATGCTGACGATACAGGCTGATGGTGTAGCGGCTGTTTCGCTGGAGACCGCCAATCCAGATGGCGATATGAATAGTGCGAGTGGCGGGTTGCCAGGAGAGACTGGCCAGTCCATTCACTCCTGTTGTCAGTGTCGTGTATGCCTCCACAAACTCCTCAGGAGAGTCGAGGGTAACGGCCTCTTCAGTCTGGCATGAGGTGGTGATGAGTTGCAGAAGCAGGGCCACATAAACGAATGCAGAAAAACGAAGGCGCGGCAAATGCATACTCCACTCCTTTCCCACTGAGAACACCCAATTCTCGATATGCGTTTCTGCCACAAGAACAGTATAGCCTCTTAAATGCCTGCTTGCAAGCTTCGCTGGTGTTGAAACCTTGCATCGCTGAGTGCGGATAATGAGACATCAATCGTGAGTTGACGTTTTTTGTATATTGATGCTACTATACAACTCTAGGTACCGGATTGATGTTTTCAACTCGTAGTTGGAGAAGTGGCTGTGCAAGATGCGCAAAATTGGCGTGAGCTCCTCGGGCGTATTATTAAAGATCCGCAGGAGAAAAGACGCATTGCAAATGCATTGGGTGTGAGTACTGTAACGTTAGGGCGATGGGTAAGCGGTGAGTCGAATCCACGTCGCCAGAACGTACGGCATTTACTGCATGCGATACCTGAGTATCGGAAACAGTTTTTAGATGTCATGCAGAAAACAACCGGTCGTTTTTTTACTGATGTTGTAGATGAGGAGCATGGGGAGGCGGAAATTCCCTCGAATGTGTATGAACATATCCTTAATGTTCACTGCAATATGCCGAAAGCGCTTCATTTCAATACATTATGTGATGTGATCCTTCGTCATGCTGTTGAACAGCTTGATCCTCACCGCCTGGGGATTGAGATAACAATAATGCAATGTATGCGGCCCCCTGAAGGCCAGAAGGAAGTTCGGAGCCTGCGAGAGATCATGGCACGGGGCACTCCTCCCTGGGATCGCGGGCTTGGACGACGGACAGCCTTTCTGGGATCTGAATCGCTGGCTGGCTATGTGGTTCATACAGGAAGATCGCTGGCAATCCCGAACAGGAATACATCTCATTTCTTCCCGGCTACCTGGGTCGAGGGTGAGGAGAGCGCTATTGCTTATCCCATCATGCAGTCGGCTCGGGTTGCGGGCTGTTTGCTTTGTTCCAGTTCTCAGCCTGACTTCTTTCAGGCGGGCTTTCGACAGGGGATTGTCCAGAGGTATGCGGAACTTCTGTCAATCGCGTTTGCAGAAGATGAATTCTACGAACTGGATGCGATTGAGTTGGGGAGGATGCCGCTGCCACAGATACAACAGGACTATCTGGTTGATTTTCGGGCCCGAGTCACAAAGGCAATGGTGAAGTATAAAGTCAATGTGACAGAGGCTGAACAGATTGTCTGGCGGGAACTTGAGGCGGAATTGTTGGAAATGCAGTGCGCGCAGAGAGAGAGCCTATAGAGAGAAAGTCTTTGTTATTCCGTTCGCTCTTGACCTGTTTTCGTGCAGTCTCTATACTAAGCTTTGACGTTTCCCTGCTTGTTTAGGGATTACTTTTCAGGCGAAAAGAGAAACAGTAGAGGAAGATCAAGAGAAAAATGACGGCAAAAATAGTGCGTCACTGGCGTGTACTGGTATTTGTGACTCTGGGAATTGTTGCCTTTCTTTTAAGGATCTATGGTCTCAACTGGGATCAAGGCAACGGCTTTCACCCGGATGAGCGACAGATTCTCTTTCGAGTAATGGAGCTTCATTGGCCGTCCAGTTTCGCTGAGTTTCTAGATGTGCAGCGTTCACCGCTCAATCCGCACTTTTTTGCCTATGGCTCTTTCCCGCTCTATGTGCTGGCTTCGGTTGGGTTTGTGCTGGATCATCTGTCTCCTGGAGCGGGTACATTTTCAAATCTGGCGCTGGTGGGCCGGGTGCTTTCTGCGTTGCTGGATAGTGGGACTGTTATCTTAACGGGCTGGCTGGCATTGCTCGTGACCCGGGAGATTGTGCCAGGGCGTGGGGCAGCCTGGGATGTGGCATTACTGGCAGCCGCCTTTGTTGCCTTCACGCCGTTGCAGCTTCAACTGTCCCACTTCTATACAGTAGACACAATGCTGCTCTTTCTGGTCCTGTTGACCATTATTGCCTGTGTGGGCCTGGTGGAGGCGCGGAGGCTGGAAGGTTGGGCTATCCTGCTTGGGGTGAGCTACGGGTTGGCGATGGCAACCAAGTTTAGCGCCGCACCGCTGGCTGTGCCCATTCTGGTTGCGCTGGCGCTCCGCTGGTATCGCAGGCGAGATTGGGCGGAGGCGCTCGTCTTTGCCATGCTGATTTTTGCGCTGGCCGGGGTTGCCTGTATTGTGGCACAGCCCTACGCGCTTCTCGATTCTGCGAACTTTATCGCACAGGTATCGGAGCAGGGCAGTATGGCTCGGGGAGCGCTTGATTTTCCCTATGTGCGTCAGTTTGCCGGGACGATCCCCTATCTCTATCAGCTTTCCAATATGGTGCTCTGGGGTTTGGGCCTGACAGTTGGTGTGCTTTCCTGTCTGGCGCTGCTCTGGCTGTGTGTGCGTATGGTCCAGCGCAAAACAGGAACCTGGACGATCGTGCTGGTCTGGGTGCTGGTATATGGCCTGATAACTGGCAGCTTCTACGTCAAATTTATGCGCTATATGTTGCCGGTATACCCCTTCCTGGCCCTGATGGGAGCAACTGCCCTGATCGCTATCGGCCACTGGCTTGGTAAAGCGCGGCTCAAGTGGCGCTCGCGCCTTCAGCTCACCGGGACTATCGGCTATGGGACGCTGGTTGTTGTGGCGCTTCTGGGGGTGGTCTTTCAAGGGCTGGCTCTGCTAAGTGTTTACAGTCAACCCAATACGCGTATTCAGGCCTCTCGCTGGATGTATCAGCATCTCAAGCCGGGTAGTGTGCTGACCTATGAACAGTGGGATGATCCGCTTCCCGTTGCGCTTGGGAGACAAACGCCGTCTCAGTTCGTGCAATATACCTATCAGACAAAGGATGGCAACTATGCGCAGGGGCTTGATCTTTACGGAGAGGACACGCCAGAAAAAGCGCGGCAACTGGCAACTATTTTGAGCTCAGTACAGGTGGTGACGATGGCCACCGATCGGCTTGATCTCTCTATTCCGCGTCTGCCTGACCGATATCCGATGACCATTCACTACTATGATTTGCTCTTTAGCGGAAAACTCGGGTTTCATCTGGCGGCCCGGTTTGAGGTGCGCCCTCAGCTTTTGGGAATTACGCTTGATGATAGTCATGCAGATGAAAGCTATTCTGTGTTCGACCATCCGCGTGTGCGCATTTTTGTGCGCGACGAGCCATACCCCTATACTGCTGAGCAATTGTACCAGAAGCTTGTAGAAGGCGTTTCATTTCAGCATTCATAACTCGTTTTTGCTTCTCTGGTTGCCATACGGGAAGCGGGAACCGAGAGCGGCCCGTGTATGTTTCCTGATACAGGCAGAGATTGCCAGGAAAATGTATCTCCGAATAACCAGATCTTGAGGGAAGTCACTATGATTGAACTGTTTCAGATGTGGGCGCTGGTGGAAGTGCTGGGGATAATTTGTCTGCCACTAGCAGTAACGGTATTTCATAATCTGCCAGACCGGGGCCTGGCCTTTAGCAAGGCACTGGGCGTTGTGTTATTTGCCTTCTGTGTCTGGCTCCCACTCATGGTTCTGCGCTTCCTTCCTTTCAGCCGGGTCTTTACCGTCAGTATTGTGCTGCTATTGCTGGTAGTAAACGGGGGGGCACTATTACGAGTCCGAGTGCGCCAGACGATTGCGAAGACAGCACGGCGGAATATTGTGTATATCGTGCTGGTAGAAGCTCTCTTCCTTGCTCTGGTCTGCCTGCTTGGCTGGCTGCGCTCTCTGGACCCGCGTATTCGCTCGTTTGAGACCTTTATGGATGAGGGATTGCTGTCCTCCATTATGCGAAGCTCGCATTTTCCCCCGCACGATATGTGGTATGCCGGTCAGCCAATTAACTATTATTATTACGCGCACTATTGCGTGGCTGTGCTGGCGAAATTGGCGGGCGTTCCGGCTTCCATTGCGTTTAATGCGGGTATTAGCATTCTCTTTGGTCTGACCGGGATTAACCTGTTTGGGGTTTCATCCAATATTGTGAGTTGGGCGCGCTATCTACGTGCCAGAAAAGCCGAGGACGCGGACCTGCTTGAAGAAGATCCATCAACTGTCTATCCGCCGCTGTTGGGTGGTGTGCTATTTGGCCTGCTCACGGTTTTGTTCTGCATTATTCTGGGCAATCTGGCTTCAACTCAGATCTGGTGGGCCAATCATAACGCGATCGGAACCTCTTTTGAGGCGGCGTACAACTTCTGGTTTGGTTCAACACGCGTGGTTGAGAAGACGATTAATGAGTTTCCTGCTTTTAGTTTCCTGCTTTCGGATTTCCACGCGCATGTGCTGGCGCTGGCCTTTACGATTCTGGCAATAGGCTTGATCTTCAATCTCTTCCTGGAAAAAGATGGGCTCGGCCTGAACGTCTATGGCAAGGGTTTCCAGATGGTGGTGACGCTGGTGGTGACGGCGATTGTACTTGGCGGTCTCTTTGTAATGAACGGGTGGGATTACCCTACCTACGTTGGTCTGGCTGTGGTCTGTATCGCGGTACAACAATGGCTGGCCTATCGTCTGCGTTTTTGCTGGCCGCTGTTGCTGGATATTGTCGTTGCTGCGGTAGCACTGATCGCTCTCTCGTTTCTCTGCTATTTGCCCTTTTTCCTGGATTTTGTTTCGCCGGCGCAGGGAATCGGCCTGGTAGACCCGCAGAACCGCTCGGCAATCAGTCAGGAAATCCTGATTTATGGCACCTTTGCGTTTCTCTTTGTGTCGCTGATGATTGCGACGCTGATGAAGAATCCCTTGATTATGTTCTGGCAGCGGATGCGAGGGGAGGCCGAAGCGGAGGGTCAGAACTCTTTCCTCTGGCGCACGAACTGGAAGCGGGTTGGGATAGTTGGGCTGGGAGTTCTGGCGGTTGCTATACTGATTGTACTGCTACTGGCCAGGAATAGTGCCACATTGGTGATTGCGGGAACCTTTGCCATTGCCGCTGTCTGTGTCGCGTTCTATGTTCTGGGGAACCGGGCGCATGTGTATGTGCTGCTGCTTGGAGCGCTGGCGTTTGCGCTTGTCGCTGTCTGTGAGATCGTCTTTTTGCGCGATGTGTTTGCAGATAGCTTGCCGCGCATGAATACGGTCTTCAAATTCTACTTTCAGGCGTGGGCGCTGCTATCAATTGCCTGTGGAGCCGGATTGTATTTCATTGTTCAGGGATTCAAGCCGGTGCGGCTGGGGGGTGGTGACCTGTTTCCGCTTCAGGTAGTTGGTAACGGTTTCTGGTATATGGCTTTGCTGGTGCTGTTGATTGCCGGTCTGCTCTTCCCGGTTTTTGCCCCGGCGGCGCGTTTTGGTACAGGCGATCCTCTGGGGGCGAATCCAAAGTTGGCGGGTGTATCCAGTCTGGATGGTATGGCATATCTCAAGGTTGACCCAACCTACCAGGGCGACTATGAGGCGATTCGCTGGCTCAATGAGCATGTTTCTGATGATGCCGTCATTATCGAGGCCCTGGGCAACTCGTACACGGAATATGGGCGGGTTTCGGTGTTCACAGGTCTTGCGACGCCGATAAACTGGCCCGGCCATGAGATTCAGTGGCGGGTCAAGTGGCAGGGAACGGCGGCACGTTCTGCTGATTTTAACCAGCGCATCGCCGATATGGACGAGATTTATCGGAATCCCGACAAGGAGGCGGTGCTGAATATCATGAAGCGTTATCAGGCTCAATACATCTATGTGGGTCCGCTGGAACTGCGCAAGTTCCCGACAGATAACTTACAGCGTTTTGCCTCGTTTATGCAGGTTGTCTATAGCGCAAATGGCGTCACTATCTATAAGGTCAGGTAAAGGCGTGCGGCAGTGATGGTTTGCTGCTCGTGTTGATGCAAGGAGGAACGGACTATTGAAGAGTTATGATACACATTCCCGGGATGGAGTGCAGGAAAACACTCCTGAACAGGAGGTCTCTCTAGATCGGGTGGAGGAGAACCGAGAACCTGATATTGGAGAGGAAAGCCTGATACAGGATGAAGAACAGGTTGCGGTGCCGGAAGCTGACATCCCTGTTCGGCCCGCACGGGGAGGAAGTATCTTTCGCCCTACGCGGGAACAATTGCTGAACTGGCTGCCATTCTGGGGCCTCATTTTGCTTGGCGCAATTCTGCGTTTCTGGGGGCTGGGTGACAAGCCTCTCCATCATGATGAAAGTCTGCATGCCTACTACTCGTTGCAGCTCATGCATAATATGGAGAACTGGGCTGCCTGTTTAGATCCGCATGCAGGATGTTATCAATATAACCCGTTGTTGCATGGCCCGTTCCAGTTTCATGCGATCGCGCTGGTGTATAAGATCAGCCAGTTGCTTCAGGCCCCGGATAACGGGGTGAACACGTTTACGGTCAGAATCGCTGCGGCTGTCCTCGGTTCGGTGATTATCGGACTGCCGTACTTTCTGCGTGACTATCTTGGGAAAACAGGCGCGTTGTTGGCGTCGTTTCTCCTGGCTGTCTCTCCAAGCATGGTCTACTTCTCACGCTTTGCTCGTGAAGATATCTACATGGCCTGCTTTACCTTCCTGCTGATTGTCTCGCTTGCGCGGTATGTGCGAGACCGTCAGGGGCAATGGCTGATTCTGGCCGCTGTCGCGTTTGCGCTCTCCTATGCGACGAAGGAAGCGACCTTCCTGACCGTCGCAATCTTCGGCAGCTTTTTCGCGTTGCTGGTAGTCTGGGAGCTGGGGGTGCGTTTCCCCCTGCGTGTCCGTGCGAATGCAGACTCCTCGGCGTCACGCTTCTTGCCCGGGACCTGGGGACCACTTGCGGTCGCGCTGCTGGTGGTGATTGCCGCGCCGCTGGCAAAGGTCTTCTTCTCGGTTCTGCATGAGCTGGCAATCTATACAACTGACAAGAAAACACAACCGATAGCGGACGCGTTCGTCAGAAATCTGAAGAGTGGCACGGTGATGGCAGTGCCCATCATTGGCTTTGCGCTTGGGGTGCTGGTGCTGACTATCCTGGTCCTGGAAACAAAAGGCAAGATCCCCATCAGTGGACGGTGGGGGCTGGCCAGGCGTATTGACCCGCGCAAGCAGCCCGTGCTCGACACTATCCTGACGGCCCCGTGGACGCACTGGTTCTTTGCGCTGCTGGCGGGCTGGCTGGTCTTTCTGGTCCTGTTCACGGTATTATTTACCAATATTGCGGGCGGGATCGGAGATGGTATCTGGCAGGGACTCTACTACTGGCTGCAACAGCAGCAGGTGGCGCGTGGTGAGCAGCCCTGGTACTACTATATATTGCTGATCCCGTTGTATGAACAGATCGGGGTGGTGTTTGGGCTGGTTGGCCTGGTGCGCTGCCTGCTGCGCCCGAATCGCTTCCGCCTCTTTCTGGTGTACTGGTTCCTGGGGAGCTTCTTTATCTACTCGTGGGCGGCGGAAAAGATGCCCTGGCTGATGATTCATATGACAATGCCGTTGATGGTACTGGCCGCGATCGGGTTGGAGCCTGCTGTCTCGGCTGTTGTGCACATGATTCGGGGCTTCCTGCGCAGTCAGGAGGAGGCGACTGCTGTTGCGACTCCTCCGTTGGCCGCTGCTGGTAAGATGCCGCGCCTCCTTTCCATTGGGGTGGTGGCACTGGCGATCCTGACTTTGATCCCGACGCTACAAAACATGTATCAGGTGACATATATTCACTACGCCGACGCTCCTCACGAGATGATGATCTATGTCCAGACCGATAAAGATATCAATACCGTGATGGAGAAGCTCGATCAGATCAACCAGAAGCTCTATCCCGGCAAACTGGAAAATAACAAGCGCAAGCTCCCGGTTGCTGTGGTTTATGATGCCATGTGGCCGTTCGCCTGGTATTTGCGCGATTTCCCCGACCTGAAATACTATCCTTCGGAAGGGTGTCCGCAAATCAACACGGATGCGCCAGTGATTATTGTCGGTGGTGATTGTCTCTATTCGGCGCAGATGCAGTATCAGGGTAAGTATAAATTCCATCGCTATCATCTGCGGACGTGGTGGGATGAAGGGTATAAACCACCTCCCTGTATCCCGAGTGCGACCGAGAAGTGTGAGGGAAAGCCAACCTGGGGTGGAGTTGGTCCGCTGCTCTGGCTGAGTTATGGCGACAATCCTCCACCGGGAGCAACCTTTGATCTGGGGCGGGCAGTGAATAACGTCTGGCAATGGTGGTGGTATCGAAAGCCGATAGGCAGTACCAATGGCTCTTATGATATGGGTCTGTTTATTCGGAACGATATCTCTGTTGCCCCCTGATCTACCATGAAGAAAAGAGTGCATCTACTGGAGTACCATGTGTCTCCAGTAGATGTTTTTGTGAGAGATGCATTATGGCTCAGATACGCAATAGAAGCAGCGCAGGGAAGGTGTATGGCTGGCTGCGTTTTCTCTGGCCATCGAAGCAGCGAGGAATGTGTCGGGTCGCTTTTGGCGTTGTGCTCTTGCTGGCGGCACTTCTCCGCTTCTGGGGTCTGGGTGAGAGGCCGCTGCATCATGATGAGGCGCAGCATGCCTATTTCTCCTGGATTTTTATGCATAATATTCTGGGTAGCTGGCCCTTTTGCTTTCTGGCACAGGGCAGTAATGGGGCATGTTATCGCTATGACCCGTTACTACACGGGCCTTTTCAATTCCATGTGATTGCATTGGTCTATCGCCTGTGCTCTCTTGTCGGGATACCGATCGAGGGGGCGAATAATGTTACGGCTCGTATTCCCGCTGCCCTACTTGGAACCGCGCTCGTTGGCCTCCCATATTTTTTACGTGACCGTCTGGGCATATGGGGGGCCTGGCTGGCAAGCTTCCTGCTGGCTATTTCACCAGGTATGGTTTATTTCTCGCGCTTTACCCGCGAAGATATCTACATGGCCTTTTTTACCCTGCTTTTGATCGTGGCGATCGCACGCTATATCCGGGCGCGTGATAGGCGCTGGCTGATCTGGGCTGCGGTCGCTCTAACCCTCTCGTATGCGACAAAAGAGGCAACCTTTTTTACCATTGCGCTTCTTGGAAGCTTTGCGGGAGCAGTGATTGTTTGGGAGCTCGGTTCGGGCAGGGTGATTCGGAAGAAGGGTGCCTGGCTGCCCGAAACACTGGCGTTCCCGGCGTTGTTCCTGTATTTGCTGGTGTTTGGCGGCGTAGCACTCTGTTTTTTTGGCTGGCTCAAAGGGCTGGCTCGCTCTTTAAGTAGTGTAGAGCATGTCGCGCAGGCAGATGCCGTTCTGGCTGTCGTGAAGGACTGGACGACAGTGTTGCTGCTTCTGGGATTTATTGGGCTCTGTGCCTTCATGCTGTTTAAAAGGCGTCAGGGGGACAGCCAGCAAGCTCGAGTGACGCGCTTTGACCCGATCAAACAGCCCCTCTTACGGATGCTGACAACGCTGCCGTGGCGTCACTGGACGGTTGCTGTTCTGGCAGCCTGGATTGTCTTTGCGGTGTTATTTACCGTTCTGTTTACTAATCTGCGTACCGGGATCGGAGATGGGGTCTGGCAGGGGCTTTACTACTGGTTAAAGCAACAGGAGGTTGCACGAGGTGGACAGCCCTGGTACTACTATTTGTTGCTGATCCCGTTATATGAGCAGATTGGGGTGGTGTTTGGCCTTGTGGGGCTGATCTATTGCTTGTGCCGTCCAACGCGTTTCCGGCTCTTTCTGGCATACTGGTTTGTTGGCAGCGTCTGTATCTATTCCTGGGCTGGCGAGAAGATGCCCTGGCTGATGATTCATATGGTTTTGCCGCTGTTGTTGCTGGCTGCGCTGGCAATTGCTCCGCTGGTGCGTGCGCTGGTCGGGCTCTTGCACCAGAGGAAGAAGCCGTGTGGGCGGCATATTAGCGCTTTTGGGGGGCTTGTCCTGGCCTGTATGGCGCTCATCGTGACGCTACAGAATATGTTCCAGGTGAACTATGTCCATGCTGAAGATGCGCCTCATGAGATGATGATTTATGTCCAGACAACAACTGATGTCAACGCTGTAATGAAGCGGATTGAGGCGCTGGATCGAGAATACTATCATGGGAAACATGAGATCTCGATTGCGGTGACGCGCGATGCAACCTGGCCGTTTGCCTGGTATCTGCGAAACTATAGCAATGTGGCCTTTCAGAATAGCGATGTCCATATGTGTGTGCTGCCTCGCGAGAATGCTGATGTGATGATTGCTGGCGGTCACTGTATTGGTGGGGTGCTGGCGAAGGGGAAGGGGACCTATCAGGCGTTCCGCTACTCGATGCGCCGGCAATGGGATCAGGGCTATATGCCTCCACGCTGTGTGCCGCAACAGGGAAAGACATGTGAGGAACAGCCCTATATCGGGGTTGGCCCGCTGCTCTGGTTGAGTTATGGGGACAATCCACCGCCGGGGGCGCAGTTTGATCTGATACGTGCCGCCTGCACTATTTGGTACTGGTGGTGGGATCGTCGGGCGATCGGGAGCACTAATGGCTCATTTGATATGGTGATTCTGCTGCGAAATGATCTGGTGCAGCCGGAACGCCGGGAAGCGCGTTAGAAAAAGCAGGGACAGGAAACGACTCCTGTCCCTTTGTGTTTGTGATAGGAGAGAAGCTTCAGGATGTATGCACTAACTGGGAGCGTTTTGCAATCATGATGGATTGCTCCAGAATAATGCTGATGGCGGGCATCAAGCGTGGTGGTGGTGACTGCTGAAAATAGAGAGAGATAGCAAGGACCAGCGGCATTGGGGCTTTATCCTGGGTGCTTGCGTTTCTGGGAGGAGGAAGGAGGGCGCTATTGCTGAGAAAATAACAGGCCCAGTGGCTCAGCCCATATTGTTCTAAAAGCGAAGCGGCGTACGGTGAAAAAAGGTCCGAGGCGGATTGCGGCATAATCCCTTTGCGCTGATGTAGGACCTGCATAACCTGTTTCTGTATTTCCTGATTGGTCAGGGCCTCGGGAAGGATAGAGGGGATGTTAGTATAGAGCGCGCGGAGCTGAAGCCGGAGGTGCTGTGGTGAGGATGTGTATGCTGACCAGAATTGAACCGCGGCAACTTCTGCGAAGTTTTGTGTGCAAGCCTGCGCTACCCACTGTAGCAGATCATCAATGTGGAAGAGATGATCCACAACCTGTTGTAGCTGTGTGACGATGGCACGCTGAATTCGGGGAATTGCAACGTGCTGAGTCTGTCCTGGAAAGATGTCGTTCATGGTTATGTACAGACCTTTCTTCGGCAATACAGCCGGTGTAAATACAGATATCTTCCCCATGTGCTTGCAGGTGTTCTTGAAGGGGTGAAAGAACTGTGGAATTACTATAACATGGAATGTTCCCTTTCCACATAAAAATTTCGTTAAAAGTTCTATGAGGGGTGACAGATTGTTGTTGCAGGAGAAGTGGTAAAAGGAGAATGAAGGGGAGAGTGCAAGGGCTCACCCTCCCCTATGCTGTTTCTTGCTCTTAATGTACCAGCTCGGCCAGACGCTTGATACCGGTTGTGATCTGCTCAGGTGTTAAGGCGCAAAATGGAAGCCGGACAAAGCGCTCGCTGGCCGAATCAGCGCCCTCGTGGAGTGGACTGGCAAAGAACGCACTCCCGTCGGTGAGTGTCAGACCTTGCTCTCTCGCACGTATGAGCAGGTTGTGATAGTTGCTGTTTTCTGGCAGCGTGACACTGACAAAGAAACCGCCCTCTGGTTCCGCGAACGCCACATTCGGGAAGGAAGCCTTGAGTGCGTCAATCATCGCGGCAAGACGGGGGGCGTAGAGCCGCTTGAGATACTCAAGGTTGGTCTCAAAGTGACCGCGTTTATGGAACTCGTAGACGGCGGCCTGTGAGGGCAAAACCGGGGCCAGAATGGTATCTTCGGCCAGAGCGGTAAGCTGCTTGATAAAATCCAGGGGCCCGATTACATATCCAACGCGGAGACCCGGGCTAATCAGTTTGCTGTAGGAACTGATGGTTAGCGTTCGTTCAGGTACGAGTTCGCGCAGAAGTGGCGCTGACGAGCCCGAATAGCGGAGCTGGCGATAAGGAATATCCTCAAGTAACCAGAAGCCGTAGCGCTGTGCCAGTTCGGCCAACTTTTGCCGTTTTTCCGCCGAAGTAGTCACGCCTGCCGGGTTCTGAAAATCGGGAACCAGATAGAGAAAGCGGGGTGTGTAGCGGGTCAGGGCCTCCTCTAATTGCGTGGTGTCGATGCCGTCAAGTTCAAGTGGAATGCCGATGACTTTTGCACCGCGCCGACGAAAGGTTTTAATGGCGCGATCATAGCTCGGCTGCTCGGTAAAAACAATGTCTCCGGGTTGGATCAACAGGGCTGAGATCAAATCCTGTAGGTGCAACGAGCCATTACCGATAAGGACCTGATCTGGAGAAACGCCGTATTGCTCACCGAGAAGCTGGCGCAGAGGAAGATAGCCGCCATTGTGCCCATATTGCAGCACAGTTTTGCCCGCGGGGCTTTCCAGGACGGCCTGCATACACTCGCTGAGGAGTTCTGTCGGCAGGGCCTCGGTGGCAGGAACGCCGCGAGTAAATAGGATGTGGTCGCTGACGGTTGGTTGCATTGAGATCGAAACTCCTTAACTGAATGTCCTTACAAAGGAGAAAGGGAAGAGGCAATGTGCTCTTTCCCTCTCAAATAATACGATTCAGGAGTGAAGCAAGACAAGCTTTCCCTGTATCTTGCCCGAGGCCAGGACACGGTGCGCCTCGGCTGCCTGCTCGATCGGGAAGGTGCGGGCAATACAGGGATTGATCGCTTTCCTGGCGATAAGCTGAAGCACATGTTCTTCATTCGCGGGGGCTGTATGAACCTGACCGCCACCGATGACCGTGACCCGCTTGAGTCGCCAGGATTGCGTATCAACGGTGCATTGCTGGCCGCCCAGGTTGCCGATAAGAACGACGCGCCCATCGAGTGCACAGGCGTCCAGGCTGGTCTGAAGCGTTGTCGAGACAAGCTCTATCACGAGATGGACGCCCCCTGCTTTTTGCAGCGTGGCGGCAACGTCCTGCTCATGATAGTTGATTACCAGATCGGCTCCGAGTTGCTGTATCTTCTCCGCTCGCTCGGCTGAACTGGATGTCGTTGCGACCCAGGCGCCCGCGTTTTTGGCAAGCTGAATGGCGATTGTACCGACGCCGCTGGAACCTGCCCAGATCAGCACACGTTCACCTTGCTGTAATTTACCCAGATCAAAGAGTGCTCCCCAGGCGGTTGAGGCTGCCAGCCCGGCTGCTGCAGCCTGCTCAAAGCTGACTCCCTCAGGAATGCGCACCAGATCCGTGGCCGGTACGGCAAGCTTGCTTGCATAGCCGCCACCGC
Organism: Thermosporothrix sp. COM3; assembly: GCF_059696735.1. Classification (NCBI taxonomy): domain Bacteria; kingdom Bacillati; phylum Chloroflexota; class Ktedonobacteria; order Ktedonobacterales; family Thermosporotrichaceae; genus Thermosporothrix; species Thermosporothrix sp. COM3. The sequence goes on from NZ_AP019376.1 coordinate 6,741,444, forward strand.
CTTTCGCCTGCGATGCGCGGGTTGTCAGGACGCGTTCGCCCGCACGGAAGCCGTTCGCGTCCTGAAGCACGATGCCCGCCGCTTCCAGACCGGGAGTGAAGGGAAGCTGAGGCACCGGACGGCTGCCCGCGCGCTGGAAGAGGTCCAGTCGGTTGACTGTGCTTGCTTTCACTTCTACAAGGACATCATCAGGGCCGGGAACGGGATCGGGTACCTCCACAAGGTGAAGGACATCGGGATCTCCGTATTGAGTAAAGAGTGCTGCTTTCATAAGCAGAAAGAACCACCTTTCCACTGAGTACCTGAAGAGTTTGTTTTGAGTGTAGAATAAGCGAGTTTGTATTATTGTACATCATCAGCTGGATCGTTTTCTCATCGCTTTGCCCCTTCTTGAGTGGCTGTATTCGCTTCTAGCCAGCGCAGGAAAGCACTGGTACTGGTAAAGCTGGTCTGGGCATTTTCAGGCTTGATTGTATGTGTTGTGGCCCAACAAGCACCAACTGGAAGCACACCCGCCGCCTGGGCCTCAAGCATATCATAATCCGCATCACCCACATAGATAGCGTCTTCCGGGGCGAGCTGCCATTTCTGTAAGATCTCTTCAATCGCTCGCATTTTAACGACACCCTCAGGCTTTCCAACCTCAATCACGTCAAAGTAGTGGGTGATCCCGAGATAATCGAGTGAATAGGCTGCTGAATGTGGGCCCTTGCCCGTTACCAGGGCCATCGGAATGCCGCGCTGCTGAAGTAGTTGTAGCGCCTGAGGAATACCGGCAAACGGCTGCGGGCAGGCATCATGATGCTTTCGATACGCTTTGAGAAAAATCTGTAAAGCCTCTTCCCAGTGAGCGGGCATAGCACGCTGAAAAATGCCTTCTTCGCTTGGCCCAAACATCGCCACCACCTCATCATCAGTCGGGACATGCGCGTTCATCGCGCGAAATGTATCTTGAAATGCCAGCACACAGACCGGAATGGTGTTGGCAATAGTCCCATCGAAGTCGAAAAGGACACCTTTAATGCTCATCATTCTACTCCCGAAATAGATCTATATGCCTCAAATATTGTAAAATGTCGTACTCTCCTGTGAGGAGCAGACGCATCCTTCTGCATTGTTAAGGGGGATACGTCTGTGATTATAACACACCTCGGCGGCACCAATTTTTAAAATTAGAACATATGTTCTATAGAAGAACTGGTGGGCAATTGGAATAGAAGGACAGGAGAACATGGAGTTTGTTCGCATAGCTATCCAGGGTTATGGGCTTATGAAACTGGCAACACGATTATCGATGGTGGCAATCCTGGTAAACGACCAGGACGAAGCGCTAAGATTTTATACCGAGAAGTTAGGTTTGGAGAAGTGTCTTGATGTGACGTACGCGCCGGGTATGCGCTTGCTAACGGTGGTATCACGCGGGCATGTGAGGCCTCAAATCGCGCTGGCAAGACCGGAAGTAACATTACATGGCTCAGAGCGTGTTCGTCAGGTGATGCAGCAGGTAGGAAGAGGCGTTCCCTGGGTGTTCGCAACAGGTGATTGTCACAGGATGTACGATACCCTGCGCGAGCGGGGAGTCGCGTTTTTGCATGAGCCTGTGCGTTTGCTCTATGGTGTTGAAGCCGTGTTCGTGGATCCGTTCGGGAATATCTTTTCTCTGCTTGAGCCCGCGCCGGAGGCTCAGGCATTATGTGAGAGTCGTTGTATAGGTCTGGCTGCATAGGAGTTTGTGGAGGGCTGTAATTGTATGGCACATATGATAGAGATTCCTCAAAGGAGACGAGGAAGACAGATTGCTGAAGAGCTGCACAGAAGCACCATTGAACAGGTCATTCTCACGATGAAGAATCGCTTACATGAGCCGCTCTCGCTGGATGAAATGGCTGATATGGCCTGTCTAAGTCCATACTATTTTAATCGGCTGTTTCATCGGCATATCGGCGTGCCCCCGATTGAGTTCCTGGCAGCCTGGAGACTGGAGCAGGCAAAACGCCTCTTACTGACAACAGATCTTTCTGTGACTGATATCTGCTTTGAGGTTGGTTATGTTGGGCTTGGCTCATTTATTACACGCTTTACGCAGGCAGTTGGCGTCTCACCCGGGAACTTACGCAAGATCATGCAGGCCGAAAAATTTGCGCGGCCTGAGATCCCGGACGAAGAGGGGAGGCGTATCATGCTGCCCGGGCTGCATGGCACCATTCTGGCTCCTGATACTCAGAAGCGTATCACTCACGTCGGCTTATTTACCAAACCGATTCCCCAGGCAAGGCCGGTTCGTTGTACTGTTGCCGATGCCTATGGCTCCTTTTTGATCGATGATATTCCGCCGGGAACCTATTATGTGCTGGCTGCCTCTTTGCCTGAGACCGCCAATCCCGCGTATTTTGTCTTGCCGGGTGAACAGTTGCTGGTTGGTATGGCTGGCCCGATTACGGTGAGGCCGGGTGAGCTGGTACAGGGGATTTCATTGTTCCTTCGTGCAACACAGGTAACGGACCCGCCATTGCTGTTGGCATTGCCCGTTATGCGAGCATAAAACCGAGGCTTTTCTCTATGACTTTTGGGTGACAGGATCGAATCGCTATGGTCTGGCTGTTTCCCTTTATGAACAATCTGGCGATGTGACTGAATATGAAACGCAATGACATGGAATGGTGTGGAAAAAAGAGAAGCTTTTCCGCACCGCTTTTTTTTGCTGTGATGGAATAGTTGTGGATAGTCCTACCCCGAGAATAAGACATTTAGGTACCGCGTTACCTTGAGCCATAATAGACCGTCTAGCATTCGTGAACAGAACATCCTGTGCAACAAAAATTATAGAAAAAATTGGAGAAGAGTATGTCATTGAGTCAATTGGAGGAAGTCCCTGTAGCGTCACTTGCTGTAGAGGAAGAAGCCTCAATCGCTGCTCCTGTTCGTCAACCCAGTTATCAGCCATATAAGTGGCAATTTCTCAATCGTGTTCTTGATATTGTGGATGGTATTACTCGGGGGAAGGCAGGTCTTCTTCAGCGTCTGACGACATTTCTTTTCATTGGTGGTCTGGGAGCCCTGGTCAATCTTGCTGTCTACTATCTTGTGTTTAATGTAATCGGTTGGCCTGCACAGGAATTTGTCCGTATGGTTCTGGCCTGGGCGCTGGCAACCGAGATTTCTTTGATGGCGAACTTTATCGCGAACGATCTTGTCACATTCCGTAATCTGCCGGGCCATGAACGAGCGTGGTGGCAGCGCTGCGTCCGTTTCCATGTAACCTCTCTGAGTGGGAGTGTCCTGACCTTTCTCATCCAGAGTTCACTCAGCACATTTGCACACATCACACCAATCGTTGCACAGGCGATTGCTCTGGTTATTGTCACATTCTATAATTTCTCTATACACCACATCTTTACCTATCGCGAGGCAAAATTAAAGCCAGCCAAATAGAACAGCGAAAATGCTTTAAGCCCAATAGAATGCAGAGGTATAAGCCGAAAGAAGCAAAACACCTGATATAGAGGAGATGGAAGAGGGGCAGTATTTTCAAGAACAGGATAACCCTGATGAAGCCAGGTGGTTGTATCAACCGGATACATCAAGACACCCGGAAAGAGAACGAAAGACGACGGAATCACTGCCAGTGGTTTCTGTCGTTCTTTCATTTGAAACAGGTGCGAGCGTCTCTTGTTGGTGAATGGTATAATGGTCAGTACCGTCGCGTCTTGTGGAGGTAGAGCCTGGCCTTTTTTGGCGATCCGTTTATTGTCGATAGTATGCAGCAAGTGGTAATATGCTTACAGTAACACGCTTTGCAGCAGAAGAAACAGGCAAGAAAGGAAGCCGAAGAGGCTGTTTGTAATGGTGACCGGACAGTTGCAGAAGGAAACATTGACATACATCAGCAAGAGCGCTGAAGAGACACAGCGATCAGGCGAGCGGTTGGGGACGTTGTTGCAAGGGGGCGAACTGATCCTGTTTGAGGGAACGTTAGGGACTGGTAAGACGACGTTTACCCAGGGGATTGCCCGGGGGTTAGGGATCACAACCAATATCAGTAGCCCGACCTTTACCTTGCTCAAAGAGTATCCCGGTCAGCCGCGGGAAGCCTCTGGCGGAAAAAAAGGTCCCGCCCTCTATCACTTTGATCTCTACCGCCTTGACGATCCAGAAGAGATATTTGATCTTGGCTTTGACGACTACTTTTACGGCTCGGGTGTCTGTGTCGTAGAGTGGGCAGGGAACGCGCAAGGACACTGGCCTACAGAGTGTTTGTATATTCGACTAAGTGTATTAGGTGAAACGGAGCGCGAGCTAGCGTTCACTGCTATCGGCGAACGTTATCGCGAATTACTTCAACAATTCAAGAAAAGCATTTGATCTATGCTATTACTCGCTTTTGATACATCAACACGCCAATCCAGCATTGCTCTCTGTTCCGACGATACTGTTTTCTATGAGTATACCTGGAACACCGGGGGCAATCACAGCGTAGAGTTATTAGAGAACATGCAGCGGCTGCTTGCCGCATGTGGCAGATCATTTCAGGAGCTGGATGGCATCGCGGTTGCGACCGGACCGGGCTCCTTTAATGGCGCTCGGGTTGCCGTCGCAACGGCAAAGGCGCTGGCCTTCTCATTACAGAAGCCATTGATTGGTGTGGGCACGCTTGATCTGCTTGCGTTTCAGCAGCAACAGTGGCGTGGGGTCATTTGTGCTGTCCTGGAAGCAGGCCGTACCGAGCTCTATAGCGCCTGTTTTCGCGCTGCATGGGTGCAGGATAAACAGGGAAACCTCATTCCACAGCTTGAGCGGATAAGCGATTATTTCCTTCTGCCTGTCGACGAACTGGGACAGCGGGTCCAGGAACTCCTTGCAGAGAACGAGGTGCTTGCTCCTGCGTTGTTCTGTGGAGAGATCAAGTCTGCAACGCGTCAGCGCCTGTATGCTCAGTTGCAGGCAAAAGCCGTTTTTCTTCCCGCCCTGCGGACGACGCGGCATGCCTCGGCTCTGGCTGCTCTGGCGTTGCCTCGATTGCTGGCGGGAAAGATTGAAGATCCTCTGACGCTCGAACCTTTTTATATGCGGCGTCCGTCTATTACAAAGAGTACCCGCAAACGCCCGTTACTTGGCGGGTTAGAAGTGGCAGAGAGCGAACAGCAACAGAGAGATACTCAGCAAACAGAAAGGGAAGAGGGTGCGTTACGTCATTGATCGCATGACGATGCCGGATGTACCTCGTGTCATCGAGATAGAGCGTCTGGCCTATCCGTCAACATGGCCGCCCAGTGCCTACCGTAAGGAATTACAGGACAATCGATGGGCACATTATATCGTGCTGCGTGATACGCAGATTCTCACTGAGATGCGTCTTGCCGGGGAACAGCAAGAGCAAGAAAAGCCGCGTAAAAACCGTCTCTTTCCCCTTTCGCTCCTGACAAGTCGCCCCTCGGTCTCACAGCTCTCACCAGAGCTTGCCTCAATTGTTGGTTTTGCCGGGCTCTGGTTGATGGTTGATGAGGCTCATGTCACCACGATTGCCATGCATCCCGATTATCGTCGGCGGGGCCTGGGCGAACTCCTCCTTGTGAGCCTGATCGATATTGCGTATGAGATTGGCGCACGCTGGGTAACATTGGAGGTTCGGGTCTCGAATTATCCTGCCCAGAGTCTGTACCGCAAGTATGGTTTCCGCGAGGCCGGGGTTCGGCATCGCTACTACAGCGATAATCAGGAAGATGCGCTGATTATGTGGACAGATGAAATTCATTCTCCTGAATATAAACAGAAATATACCGCTTTAAGGACTGCGCTGATGCAAAAGCTGGAGGCTCAGGGCTAAAAGAGCGCAGCAGGAAGCCTGATATAAAGACAGTGGAAAAGAAGCGTATGCTGGTACTTGGAATTGAAAGCTCTTGTGATGAGACCGGGGCCGCAATCATTCAGGATGGACGGTATTTACGCTCCAATGTGGTTGCCTCTCAAATTGAGATCCACAACCGCTACGGAGGCGTCGTGCCTGAGGTGGCCTCGCGTCAGCAACTGACGTCGATTATTCCTGTCATTGAGACGGCAATGGAGCAGGCCGGGTGTGACTGGAAAGATATTAGCGCAGTTGCCGCGACGTATGGACCGGGCCTGGCCGGTTCGCTGCTTGTTGGCCTGACGGTCGGAAAAACCCTCGCGCTGGCTCAAGATCTTCCTTTTCTTGGTGTCAATCACCTCGAAGCGCACATTTATGCCAACTGGTTGCGCAAAGGAGAGGAGCCGCAGCCAGTTGCGGATTGGCGCTATCAGCCCGGTGATCCGGTTTTCCCGCTCCTCTGCTTGATTATCTCGGGAGCACATAGCGAGCTGGTATTGGTGCGTGAGCATGGACATTATGAGCTTCTTGGACAGACTCGTGATGATGCTGCCGGTGAAGCCTTTGACAAGGTAGCCCGCATCCTCGGCCTGGGATATCCTGGAGGTCCCGCCATTCAGAAGGCGGCGGAACAGGCTGAAGAGGAGATGCGTCGTCAGAACAGACCGATTCGTGATGCTCGCAAGGCGTATCGCATGCCGCGGGCCTGGCTTCGGGGCACCTATGATTTCAGCTTTAGCGGCTTAAAAACGGCCATGTTGCATCTTGCGGAAGGTGTCACTAATACGCCGCCCGAGACGCGACCCAGTGTCACCACAAAGCAGATCAGCCGCTATGCGCGCATGGGAGCGCAGGCCGCACAACAGGGGGCTCCTGACGTGGGACTCCTGGCAGCAGGTTTTCAGGAGGCGGTGGTTGATGTGTTGGCGGTCAAAACGCGCTGGGCCGCTGAAGAGTACCAGGTCAAGCAGGTTGTGCTGGCTGGAGGCGTTGCCGCGAATACGCGTCTGCGAGAGAGACTCAGCGAAGAGCTTGCGCCGCTTCAGCTTCCGCTGAGCTATCCGCCGATCGAGTTCTGTACAGATAACGCGGCAATGATTGCAAGTGCGGCATATTTTCATCTTTGCCGGGGAGAGCGGCATCAGCTTGATATCGATGTGGTGCCCGGTTTAAGTCTACCTTTTGTTGAGAAGTGAGAACAATCATGGCGAAACAGAAAGCATTTGCTCTGGGTATTGACCTGGGAGGGACAAAAACACTGGCGGCAGTCATCGATGTGATGACCGGCAATGTGATTGCCTCGGCGCGTAAGCGTACACGTGCTGAACGCGGAGCCGATTTTGTGGTACAGAGGGTGGGGGAACTGGCTGGTGCGGCTCTGGAAGAGGCAGGTATTGGTAGTTCGCAGAAGCTGGTCGCGATCGGCGTGGGCGCTGCCGGAACTATTGACCGCAAGGCTGGCAAGATCATCAACGCACCAAATCTAGGTGTGCGTGATCTGGCGATTGGCAATGTGCTGGCAAAGAAGTTCAATGTCCCGGTTTCGGTTGGCAATGATGTCGAAGTGGCGGCTCTTGGTGAGTATCTCTATGGCGCGGGTAAAGGCTATGACAACTTTGTGTGCGTCTTTATCGGGACCGGTATTGGCTCGGGCATTGTGCGCGAGGGCAAAATGTATACTGGAGCCACCGGGACCGCCGGAGAGGTTGGTCATATGGTGGTAGATGCCTTCGGGCGTATCTGTGGTTGTGGTGCTCGGGGCTGCCTGGAAGCCTATGCCTCGCGAACCGCGATTACCCGGGCTATCATGGCCGAAATTCATCATGGACGCTCTTCTGTGCTGGCTGAAGATGCTCAAAAACAACTCAAGCAGGGTGATACCATTATCCGTTCAGGTATTCTGGCGGATGCCATTCAGAAGAAGGATGAGCTGACCATTGAGATTGTCAAAGAGGCGGGTGAGTATCTGGGGATAGCGCTCGGCGGGGTGATGAACTTCTATAACCCGGAGTGCATTGTGCTTGGAGGCGGTGTTATTGAAGCGATCGATCTGCTGTATAACACGGCTGTGCGACGTGCGTATATCTCCGCTCTACCGGGCCCGGTACGTAAAACGCCGATTCATAAGGCCAAGCTCGGAGATTTCTCCGGCGTGGTTGGTGCGGCCTGTCTGGCTGCCCAGGCTGCTGGCTATACCATTCCCTGAAAGCGTCCGGTATCTGAAAAGAAGAAAGCGGGGCGAGTCCTATGGACGAAGGAACTCCACTCATTGAGGTGAGGTCTATAAGTGTCGAAGATGCTTCAGCCCTGTATCAACTAGACTACGATTATGAAACGGATCGAGTCTATACCTTGCGGGTAAAAAACAGGCTTGAGCACGAGGCCGATGAGAACGGTGTGACTAATGGCGTTGCTTTTGCCTTTGAGCTGCTGGAAACGCCGGTTGATCCCCCGATTTATCGCGACTTGAGCCAGCGCAGTTTTTTATATGGCGATCCGGTGGCGAAGTTGCGCTCTATCGAGGGTGGCTATGTTGCCCTGGCCAATGGAAAAGTCGCGGGTGGCGTGCTGCTGAACGTCGAAGAGACACGCTCGATTGTTCGCATTGTGGAACTGATTGTCGGACGGCAATACAGGCGCTATGGCATCGGGTCCCTGTTGCTCCGCTGTGCCGCTGATTGGGCGCGGAAGCGTGATTGTTGGGCTGTTGTGCTGGAAACTCAGAATACCAATTTTCCAGCGATTCAGTTCTATTTACGGAATGGACTGGAAATATGGGGGATGCATCAGCACTTTTATCCACCTGGCTCCTGTGCACATGAGATTGCTCTTTTTATGGGAATGCGTATTTCTGCCCCTTCTGAGTAATACTGGAAATCAGAGAAAGCGATAACCACTGAGTGGTTATCGCCTTTGCTTTTTTGGGAACAGAATATATGGGTAATGAGTCGTATTTACTGACTGGGAAATAGCATGAGTAATCATATTATTGGAGGGGATTCAAGAAAAAGTATTTTTTTATAAAAAAAGGAAAAATCAAAGGCTTTGATGGAAAATGTCGGGGAAAACGCGCGCTCGGTGGCGCTGAAAGAAGAGAATGAAGATTTTATAGAGGTAATTAGGGTAGCTATCAGAGAAAACTCAGGTGTTTTGCATGCAAAATAGATTTATGTTAATATAAAATCGTGGTTCTCAGAGAGTGTGAAAGCCTGGTGGGTTTCTTCACAGTGTTGGCTTCACACTATATTTAGTCAGACTAATTGTGAAAAATAGAAGAGAGAACTTCTATTGTCTGACATGGCTTATTGCGGAAGCAATTCTGCAAATGAGCCATTCTTTTTTCTTTGCACAAAGAGGAGGTTTGCGTGAATAGCCAAAGGCGCTTGTTCACGCCATCAAGAGTAATTTTGATGGCGGTTGTGTTACTACCGCTTCTGCTATCCGCCTGTAGTAATCGAGGTGCTAATCCGCATGAAGTCGTGTATTGGAATATTTTCAATGATGATGTTTCAGGTAAGGCGGTACAGGCCGTAGTTGATAGCTTTAACAAACAGAACCCTGACTTACATGTCAAAATGGTTCCTGTTCCCCCCAATATATCCAACTCGAATGTGACCACACTGATCACGGCGGTTCGTGGTGGAACCGGGCCGGATGTGTATTTCCTCGATCGCTTTACTGTGAACCAATATGCGTCGATTGGTTTGCTGGAAGATCTGAACCCCTGGGTCTCCAAAGAGAAAGAGAAGCTTGCCGATCAGTTCCAGCCCTTCGCATGGAATGAAGTGCTGATGCAAGGGCATCCGTATGCATTGCCGCTGAATGCTGATGCGCGTGCTCTCTTCTATAACAAGTCGGTGTTGCGTGATGCTGGCATTGATCCCGAGATTCTGGATCCCAAGAATGGCCCGATTACGATTGATGAATTGAAGGCGCTGGCAACGAAGATCAATAAGGTGGGACCGGATGGGAACTATGAGCGTTTGGGCATGGTTCCGTATATTGGTGAGGCCTCCCATACCACCTGGGGGATGATCTATGGCGCGAAATTCTTTGATGATCGGTCATGTAAAATCACTCCGACTGAGCCCGCGATGCTGAATGCCATGAATATGGTTTACGACTGGGTGAAGGAACTTAATCCCTCGAAAGTGGCTACTTTTGTGGATAGCTATGTCTCGAACCCGAGTATGACCCCGGCTCAAGACCCCTTTATGAACGGGAAGCTTGGCTTCAAGATTGACGGCGACTGGGCTCTTGCCAGCATTGCCAAATACAAGCCCAATCTGGATTATGGTGTGACCTATCTGCCGGTTCCTGACAAGTCAAAGGCTCCTGCTACATGGTCTGGTGGGTTCTCACTGGTCATCCCGAAAAACGCAAAGAACCCGGATGGCGCGTATCGTTTTATGCGCTACTTTACCGGTCCTGAGGGTCAGAAGATTTTCGCCCAGGGCTTTGGAAGCATGCCTACACTCAAGTCTCTGATGAATGACAAGACGCTCTTCAGTGGGAAGCGTGCATTCTTCAGCGAACTGCTCAATTACTCTCATAGCCGCGTGCCTCTGCCAGTTAGTGCCACTCTGTGGGATGAGCTGACCTCGGCTCAGGAAAAGGTGCAATACAACATCGGTACCCCTGAAGAGGCTCTGCAAAGTGTCTATCGGCGTGTACAGCCGCAGCTCGAACAGTATTGTCCCTTGAAGTAAGCATGGCGATCGCTCGCATTCTGCAAACCAAGATGCGTGCATGTGAAGGAGAGATGAGGAATGGTTACAGCGAAAGATGCGAATGAGGTAACCGGTACAAAACGTGCTGCAACGAAGCGGCCTGCATTGTCCCGTCAGGATCGAAAGAATCTGATAAAGGGCATCCTCTTTATCAGCCCGTGGGTTATCGGTTTTCTGGCCTTTACCCTCTGGCCCTCGATCTATGTTCTGATTCTGAGCTTTACCCGGTATTCCGGGCTAGGCGCCCCGGTCTGGCTCGGGTTACAGAACTATCAGCGCTTGCTTGTCGATGATCTGTTCTGGAAATCACTTGGAAATACCTTCTTTTACTGTTTACTGGCGGTGCCTATCGGTGCGGTTGTCGCTATTGTGATGGCGCTTGCCATGAATCGCAGCGTTCGTGAGATAGCGGTGTATCGCGCGATTTTCTATCTGCCGTCGATCCTGCCTGCCTTCGCGATGTCGTTTATCGTGATGGCCCTGATCAGTCCGCAGTATGGCCTTGTAAGCTGGTTGCTCTCGCTCTTTGGTGTGCCTAAGACCAGCTATTTGAGCGATCCCTGGGGTGCGAAAATCGTGATTGTGGCGATGGCGCAGCTTGGAGCAGGGAACGCGGCCCTGATCTTCCTGGCTGGCTTGAAAGGTATTCCTGAGACGCTCTATGAGGCTGCCCGACTTGATGGGGCGGGACCGGTGCGTCGTTTCTTCAATATTACATTACCGCTGATTTCACCTATTGTCCTGTTTAACTTAATCACCGGTATTAGCTCAGGCCTTCAGGTCTTCACACAGGCGTATATCATGACCAATGGCGGACCAAACAACGAGACGCTTTTCTATATGCTCTATCTCTATAAAAATGCCTTCTCGTATGCGCAGTTCGGGTATGCCTCCGCGCTCTCGATCGTACTGTTTGTTATCGGTCTGATCATGGCTCTTATTACGTATGTCGTCTCAAAGCGCTTTGTGACCTATGATCTGGTGAGTTAAGCATGAGCGAGATGAAAACGGAAGAAACCGGAAAGATGAGTAGACGAAATGCTGCTGCGAAGGCAGTTGATATGGAAGCGAAGGAGGCTCAACGATGAGCGCTGTGCTATCTGAGGCTCCCCGGGTTGGAGCGAGCAAACGGCGTGTAACGTTTAAGAAGGTGCTGGACAACGTCGGAGTACGTATTCTCCTGATCGTTATGTCCATTCTGTTCCTGATCCCACTGTACTGGACCGTGGTCACGGCGCTGAAACAAGATCAGGAACTGGCGGTCTATCCGCCGACACTGATACCCCATGTCTGGGCATGGGAAAACTTCAGTAAAGCGCTGGATATTATGCCCTATGGCACCTATTTCATGAACTCGGTGCTTATCACCAGTCTGAATATTATCGGGGCGCTGATCTCTGGTATGCTTGTGGCGTATGGCTTTGCCTGTATCAACTGGCCAGGTCGCGATAAGGTGTTTTATGTTGTGCTGGCGACTATCTTTTTGCCGACGCCTATTACCCTGATCCCGTTGTTTGATATGTTTGCTTCATTGGGATGGGTCAATACCTATCTGCCGCTGGTGGTCCCGGCCTTCTTCGGCAGCTCATTTAACGTGTTTCTGCTGCGTCAGTTCCTGTTGCAGATCCCGCGGGAGATGATGGAAGCGGCTCGCATTGATGGAGCGAACGAGCTCCAGATCCTTTTCAGAGTAGTTTTCCCGATGGCGCGTCCTGCGTTGGCGGTGGTGGCTATTCTGGTCGGTATCGGGGTCTGGAACGACTTTATGGGACCATTGATCTACATTCAGGATGATTCACTGCGCCCGCTGGCAATCGGACTTCAGTTCTTCCAGTCGGCCCACGATATCCAGTATAACCTGTTGATGGCGGCCTCTCTGATGGTGCTTGTGCCAGTGATTATCTTCTTCCTGTTCTTCCAGCGTCACTTTATTAAGGGCGTGGTTGTTGGCAGTATCAAATAAACCGGCCAAAAAAGATCGGAGCCTCGCAAAGAGGCTCCTTTTTTCTGCCATTCTTTATTGTGCGGGTTCTTCCAGCTTGGGGAAGAGCGGTGTCGGTTTGGGCAGCGTACTCCCTGCGGGAACCTGACGCAGTTCCCAACGCTCTTTGCTGGCCTCTCCCTCGAAGCCGAGAAGTTCATGAAGCTTCTGAGAAGAGAACGGAAGGTACGGGCTGAAGAGCGTATGCAGTCCGCTGAGCACTTGAAGCATCACATAGATCGTGGTGCCAGCGGCCTCACGATCGACCTTGATCTGTTTCCAGGGGGCCTGCTCGTCGAGATAGCGGTTAGCTTCGCGAGCAACCGCCATCGCGGCGTTAATACCGTCTTTGAAGTGGCACTGCTCAATCGCGCTGGCAACCTGAGCGAAGCCCTGCTCAACTTTTTCCAGAATAGCCTTATCGGCCTCTCGGAGCGGCAGCGGTTCGGGAACCACGCCGCCAAAGCGGCTTTGCAAGAAGGTCAAGGTGCGATGTGCCACATTGCCATAGGCCGCGACCAGTTCATCATTGTTGCGACGAATCATTTCCTGGAAGGTGAAATCAGTATCGCGGTTCTCGGGAGCCGTGACAGAGAGATAGTAGCGCAGGGTATCGGCGCTATACTGATCCAGTACATCGCGGGTCCAGATGACGTTACCACGACTGGTTGAGGCTTTTTCGCCGCTCATGGTCATAAACTCGTTGGCCGGGACATCGTAGGGGAGGTTCCGGTTGCCGTAGCCGATGAGCATGGCGGGCCAGATCAGAGCGTGAAACGGAATGTTATCTTTGCCGATAAAGTAGTAGGATTTGACCGCTGGCTCTGTTTTGCCGGGCACCCACCATGTTTCCCAGGTATCGGGGGTTCCGTGTTTCTGGGCCCATTCAACAGTCGCCGAGAAGTAGCCAATCACCGCGTCAAACCAGACATAGATGCGCTTATCTTCGTATCCTTCCAGAGGAATGGGAACGCCCCAATCAAGGTCGCGGGTAATTGCGCGTGCTCGCAGGCCCTCTTTCAACCAGTTATTGACGAAGGCTACAGTATTCTGACGCCAGTGCTCTTTGTCGTGAGAAAGCCATTGTTGAAGCGGCTCTTGTAGCTTGGGGAGGTCCAGGAAGAAGTGCTCGGTCTTGCGCATTTCCAGCTTGCTGGTCTTGCTGCCACAGAGGCGGCAATGCGGGTTCACCAGGTCGATAGGATCAAGCGTCTTGCCGCAGTTATCGCACTGGTCGCCGCGGGCCGAATCATAGCCGCAGTGAGGACAGGTGCCCTCAATGTAGCGGTCGGGCAGAAAGCGGCGATCGGTCGGACAGTAGGGGGACTCCATTGTGTCCTTGAAGATATAGCCGTTTTTTTGCAGGGTTAAAAAGAAGTCCTGAACGATGCGGTAATGATTTTCCGTCGTGGTCTCCGTAAAGATGTCCCAGGACATGCCCAGACGGTCCCAGACCTCACAGATCTGTGCATGGTAATCAGCAACAAACTCAAGGGGCGTGATACCGCGTTTTTCGGCCTCGACGAGAATCGGGGTGCCATGTTCATCGCTGCCAGAGACCATCAGGACATGGTTCCCAGCCATGCGGTGGTAGCGTGCGAACGTGTCAGCCGGGAGGTATGCGCCGACGATTTGTCCTACATGGGTAGAACTTTTGGCATACGGCCACGCGACACAGACTAGAATGTGTTCGTTCATGAGCGTTGATTTTTCTCCCTTAAAATGATCTTTTGCTTTAGAGGCATGTGGGGAAGGTGGTGCAGGATAGAACCAGACTTTTAGCGCATACTCCAGCAACAGTAGAAACAGGTCCGAGGTTTGATAGATGTATTATAGCAAGTGATAGCGCCCCGTACAAGTTTCACATACCAATGTAACGTGCATAGAGCGTGCGGGCTACATGCTCGTCCGCTGTTCCTTTGATGATCGCACGTGCATCAGGAAAAATGGTCAGGTCGTAGCCATCCACCTGAAAGCGGAGCAGGTAGCTGTTATAATTGACAGTGCCAAGCGGTTGAAGCCGCTGCGCGAGCTCTGCGAAGTTGAGCGTTACGCCTCCACGCTGCCCGGTATGGCCTCGTACCTGAACGGCGTTACGCCCACAGAGGGTTGTTGCGCTGCCACTGTTGAGTGTATCTAAGAACTCAAAGTGATGCTGACCGCAGGCCGGACAATCCGGCTGGCGTGGAAGTTCCAGCCGCTCAGATGTATTTTCCCACAGGTCAATACAGGTGAGGGCATGACTGACCTTCTCGCTTCCTAACAGGATTTTCAAGGCTTCGGTAGAGGCGATGCCGCAGATTGTTCCTACGATACCGTTTAATACCCCTGCTGTGTCACAGGTTGGCGTGGTTCCGGGAAGAGGCATTTCCGGAAAGACACAGCGAAGACAGGGGGTAGAACCCGGCAGAATGTTCATGGTCACGCCATAGGATGCAATCACTCCGCTGTAGATCCAGGGGCGTTGTAGCTTGATACAGACATCATTCAGGAGATAGCGCGTCTCAAAATTATCTGTGGCATCGAGAAGCAAATCAGATGTGCGTACAAGATCTTCAATACCATCAGCGTTGATATCCTCGACCAGGGCTTCAATCTGCACATCGCTATTCACGCGGCGCAATTTCTCTGTTGCGGCAATGGCCTTTGGCAGGCGCTTCTTTACGTCTTCTTCATCAAAGAGAATCTGTCGTTGCAGGTTGTTCAGTTCAACAAAGTCACGATCTGCGATAATCAGTTTGCCTATGCCTGCGCGACAGAGATTGTTCGCAAGCACGGTACCAAGCGCGCCACAGCCAATCAGGGTTACGGTCGCGGCGCGTAGACGCTCCTGCCCGGCTTGACCGATAGGCTGAAACAATATCTGTCGTGAATAGCGATCGAGCATACTTTTCCCCTTTTATTCTGCCTGGAGAGTTTCCCTTCATGCCTTTTGATATTCTAGCATATCTTCTGAAACAAGGCTACGGCGTTACCTTCTTTTCTGCTGACGCTGGATTGGCATATGTCTATCTCTCTATTATATTGACTGGCTAGTATGCAAATAGGAGATATGGAAAGCAGTGATACTCACTGCTTGTTTCGTTCATAGAAAGGATAGAGTACAGAATGTCGTCTAAAGTCGAAATGCCTTTTCGCACCGAAGATGCCCAGGAACAGTATTTTCAGGTCACCGATGCGGTGCCTGCACAGGTCTGGTACTGGGCGGCGGTAAGTTCTATTGTTGCTTCTGCCATGATGTTTCTGATGAATAAGAAGGATTGGGCCATTTTCGTAGGACAATGGCCTCCTGCCTTTCTGCTGTTTGCGATCTTCCATAAGATCTTGAGGCCCTCTTCTCGGTAGCCACTCAGAGCTGTCTTGTAGAGATCCAGTCTCTATGGGGCAGCTTTTTTGTTTTTGGGGCTGACTGCTTGGTTTTGGTGATCCAGGAAAAAACATGTGTGAGAAGAATCGATCTGGACAGGTATATACTAAGGAAAGAACGGGTTTTTTGTTGAAACGATGAGATAAGGTGTTTGTTGTTTCCTGTATTTTGGATGGAAGAAAGAATATACAGGAACTCGTCCTCTTCTCAAGAAACTATAGAAACTTGCAGCCAGGTGCGCTACTATAGAATAGGAATTGATTTCCAGATAAGAGATACAACGGTTCAGAGAATGGAAGAGCTTGAGCAATTTCGTAGTACGAAGAGAATCATGAGTTGGCAGTGAAACTGAACTGTGTTACAATGCAAAAGAGGGTGATGCACCTTCTAAAGCCCGTAACCAGTACAGTATATAGCTCTTTGAAAGAGGCAAACCCTATGGATAGCGGGAACGCCGTGAAAAAAGTATTGGTTATTGATGATAACCCGACCATCGTCGAACTGATAAAATACGCGGTCAGTCTTCATGGTAGCTATCAGGTGAGCGTTGCATATGACGGGGTGCAGGGGCTTGAGCGGGTCTATGCCGAACAACCTGATTGTGTCATTATTGATGTGAAAATGCCGCGTATGGGGGGCTATCAGTTAGTTCGTTGTCTGCGTGGCGATCCTCGTACCGCCGATACCCCGCTGATTATTCTCAGCGCGATGACACGAGAAGAGGATCAGATGGCAGGACTGCTGTCAGGTGCGGATGAGTACCTGACCAAGCCGTTTAAACCAACCGCGCTGAATGAAGCAATTGAACGTGTGTTGCGCTTGACCCCCGATGAACGCCAGAGCCGAACCGAGTATCTTGTGCGCACTCAGTCTGAGCGCGAATAATATCTGCTTGCTGGTGAAGAAGAGACACTTTTCTTTGCCACCGGAAAAACTGTAAAAGAATATGTGGGTCACAAGGCATTGCGTAGGTTAACTATTCTGTTTATAGATAGTGATAAAAATGCCCATGAAAAGTTACAGCAAGCTCTGGGAGAGGGGTTTGTTGTCCAGGGGGTAGTATCTATAGCAGAGGCCAAACGGGTCTTGAGTATAAAGGTGCCTGATGTCTTGATCAGTGAGGTATGGGTTGGTGAGGAAAGTGGCTTAGAGCTTTGCCGTTATGTGCGCGGCAAAGCTGCTTTTAAATGTCTTCCATTTATGTTTCTGACATCCCTTTCTACCCTTCAGGATAAAGTGGCTGGCTTTGAAGCCGGAACCGATGATTATGTCGTCAAGCCGTTTGATGCTCGACATTTACAGGCGCGAATCCGCTTGCTTGTTCGTATCAAACGGCTTGAGCAGCATGCCGGTGTCTAAGCCGGTATTGCAATACAGCGTGTTCAAGTGCTGGCTTAGTCTTTGGAGCGAGGATCAAAGGCGTCCCGTAGACCATCGCCCAGAAAGGAGAAGGCCAGCACGATAACTGCGAGCATACCAGTTGGAAGCAACGCTTCCCAGGGATGGATGGCGAGCAGCGTTTGTGCTGCCGAGATCATCAGGCCGATGCTGGACCCCGGATCCTGAACCCCCAGACCCAGGAGACTAATACCTGCCTCATTAATAATCGTGTTGGAAATGTTCAGGGTTGCCGCAATGATGACGATGCTGAACAGGTTCGGGACGATGTGCTTTGTGATGATCTTTAGATCGGTTGTTCCCGCCGCTTTTGCCGCCTCAATAAATTGTTGCTGTTTGAGCTGCATTGTTTGTCCTCGGACATAGCGGGCCATCAACGGCCATGAGGTAATAGAGAGGGCTAATACAACCAGGAGCAGGCGGGCATTGCCTCCACTGAGCAGTGGCGTGTTTGCGAACATGACATCGACCTGTGGCCCGAAAATGCCGGTCAGCAGGATCACGAAAAGCAGGCCGGGGAAGGCGAACATCAGGTCGGTAAACCGTGCCAGCAGGGTATCAACCCAACCCCCATAATAGCCCGCCAGGACGCCGATCACAACCCCGAGCAGAATGTCAATGATCTCCACCAGCACCGCGACCACAATAGAGACCAGAATACCTTGCATCAAACGGGCCAGCATATCGCGTCCAACCCGATCGGTTCCAAGCCAGTTCAGCCCGTTAGGACCCTCGTCAAGATGATCAAGATTCTGGAAACTGTGGCTATGGTACTGCGTCGGTCCGATCTTTTGCGCGTCCGCTGTTTCGATCGTGCCCCCGATATGCTGATAGATTGGAGGACCAATCAGGGAGATCAGCACCAGAAACGCGATCACACACATACTGACCAGTGCCCGTCGATCACGCATCAGGCGCCTGAGGGATTGTTGAAATGGTGTCGGCGACTTCTGAACTTTTCCTTCAATCACCGCTTGGACCTGGTTCTCAGTCACTTCAGGAGGCCGGGCTTCTGGCTGTTCTATAGATGGGTTTTGATCTCGTGTTTCCATGATACGCACCTCTTATTCAGCTTTGATGCGGGGATCGACCAGCGAATACAGAATATCCGAGATCAGGTTCCCCAGGACGATGCACAGCGCGAGAAGTGCCGTCGTTGCCTGAAGGACAGGGTAATCCAGGGAGTCAATCGAGATGAGCGTCAGGTTCGCGATTCCGGGCAGATTGAAAATACGCTCGGTGAAGAATCCTCCGGTTACCAGAAAACCAATCGAGACACCGAAGACCGTTACCAGAGGGATCAGAGCGTTGCGGAAGGCGTGACGATAGACTACGCTCTGTTCGCGGAGCCCTTTCGCTCGGGCCGTGCGGACATAGTCCTGTTTGAGCACTTCAAGCATACTCGTTCGGGCCAGACGAGCATAGTAGGCGATTCCGGCTGTTGCATATACCAGGATAGGAAGTATCTTGTATTGGATATCGGTCCAGGTATATCGCCAGGGATATCCCCATTGAGTGACAGGCCAGGAGACACCTGTCTGTTTGCTGACCCAGATGACAAGCAGTTGAAGCAGAACGCCGGTAATAAACACCGGGAAGGCGTAGAGAACCAGGGCTATACTCATATTGAGCGTGTCAACCCAGGTGTTGGCTTTTAGCGCCGAGATGATCCCTAGCGGGATACCGATAAAGATTTGCAGCAGCAAGCCCCAGAAGGCCAACTCCAGAGAGACGGGAAGCCCATCTTTCAGAATATCCCAGACCGGCCGTCCTTGCAGACGGAAGGACATGCCGAGGTTGAAACGTGCCAGATTGACCAGATAGTTTCCATATTGTTGATACCAGGGCAGGTCCAGGCCATACAGGTGCTTCATTTGCGCGACAGTCTCTGGGGTTGCGCGTTCACCGAGCATGGCGGTTATAGGATCGCCCGGGGCAAAGTATCCCATAATAAAGGTGATAAAGGTGACTCCAAAGATTACAAAGAGTAATCCCAGAATCCTCTTGATCAGAAACTGAATCATGCTGCGCTCCTTGCTCTTGTTGTGTGAGAAGTGATAAGCGCCTCAATCAAGCTCTCTCAGCGTGCTCGTCTTGTCGCGGTTGTGTTATTTGATAGGGCAACCGTCCGCAGTAAGGACTACTGCGGACGGAGACTGGAAGGCTCTCCTTGAGAGCGTAGTGTTCAATTTGTGCTGAAGACGTGCAGGACATGCCTTTATTGCGTGATGTAGATGTCACTCCAGTCTTCGGGCGGGATCAACTGCTGACTGTTCAGTTCAAGACCGTGGACATTTGGTTTGACCAGGTATTGAACCTTCTCCTGCCAGAGTGAGAGCCAGCCAACATGCTCGACGACCTTCTGTTCGATCTGGTTGTACAGAGCCATACGCTTGGTCTTATCTGGCTCTTTGTCAGCCTGGACAAGCATATCCTGAACGTCCTTCATCTCCTTCAGCTCTTTGATGTTCCCCAGTCCATAGTTGAACTGGTTATAGTCCTGCCCTTTGCCGAAGAAGAGGGTCAGCCAGTCCTGTGGGTCAGGATAGTCAGCGTTCCAGCCGGCCTGCCACATTTGCAGGTTGCCGTTACCTTTTGTGCCAGTTGTAAGGTCGAGCAGTTTCGGGCGCGTAACAACAGAGACCTGTACATTGACACCAAGCACATTCTTCCAGCGCTGCACAATGATGTTAATGGCGTCTCTGAAGTTCTGGTTTCGTGGGTAGTAGGTCAGCGTGATGGGGGGCAGATTCGAGACACCGTTATAACCGGCCTCTTTCATTCCTTCCTCAAGCAGTTGTTTCGCCTTTTCGGGATCGCCTTTGGTGGAGGCGCCTTGTGGTCCTGTCAGCTTCTCGTTGTAACCGACCATACCATTAGGGACGATGTGGTTTGTGGGCGTGAACGAGTTCTTCATTGCGCTCTTCACTACCTGATCTTTGTCGATTGCCAGCGCGAAGGCCTGTCTGATCTTGAGGTTATCAAACGGCTTGACCAGATAGTTCATGGCGATATAACGTACGGTCAGGATTGGCGTATCCTTGAAGCCCGGGGAGGTGCGTTCCTGCTCAAGACTTGCGGTGGGAACCGGTGAGAACTCAAGCTGGTTGGCCTGATACGCACGATACATAGCCTCTTGATCCTTATAGAAGAGGACCTGAAGCTTCTTCAACTGCGGCTTTTTGCCGTAGTAATTCTCGTTGACGACCAGATCGATGCCCTGGTTGTGTGTGTACTTCTCAACCTTGAACGGGCCCGCGCCGCCGCCTTCTTCCGCATGATCCGTCCACTTGTCGCCATACTTCTCAATCAGCTTTTTGTTGACGACATAAGAGGTCGGATAGGTCAGGGACTGCAAGAAATAGGCTGCGGGGTATTCAATCTGGATAACGACTGTCTGTGGATCTTTCGCGATCAAGCTTTTGCCGATCAGGGTATCTGTTTTGCCCCCGTGGAGATCGGCGAACCCCTTGACGAGCTGTAGATAACCAGCAACATCAGATGCTGTCTTCTTGTCAATCGCACGATTGATACTGTAGACTACATCCTCGGCGGTGAGTGGATCACCGTTGCTGAATTTCAGACCGTCTCTGAGCTTGAAGGTGTAGGTCGTGCCATCATCAGAGACCTGGATATCCTTCGCAAGCTGCGGCACTACTTCCAGTTTCTTGTTCAGCGTTACCAATCCGGTATACACTGCCTGAATCGGGAAGTTTGAGTCAGTATCTGAAACATAGGCAGGGTCAAAGGTATGGATATCGGGGTCACCTACAACCGAGTAGCGCAAGATCTGCTTGTCGTCTCCGGCTTTTGACCCATTTCCCGGAGTCGTTCCACCCTCTCCCCCACAGGCGGACACGAGTATTGCTACCAGGCAGAGGAGCGATGACAGAAACAGAGTTAGTTTCTTGCCAGCTTTCATACCACTTCTTCTCCTTCATAATGAAGACATACGAACAGGCGAAGAGTAATGAAGATAGGAAATCGGCACCAGGCACCTTTCTAACGGGTACATACATTATCAGGTGTGGCTGGCTTCGCCTTTACCTCAGCAAAAATATCTCCCCAGAATGTAGAAAGAGATACTGTAAGGAACACTATCTTATTACGTTCTGTTAGCCCGAAATCTCTCATCACTGGTGATGAAAAAAGAAAGCTGCTTGAAGGATAGAGAAGATATTTCAAAGGGATGACAGAAAAGGCACAGAATAGTAGGTGGAAGCAGAAGGGATAAGTAAACGACCTGTAGAGAGTTGTGAGCGGGAAAGCAAGTAGGCAGAAAAACAAAAAGAAAAACGGCCATGCCCGAGGAGGAACATAGCCGTTTTGCGTTTTTGCTTGCTAGCCAGGGAAGTGACAGGCTGCGTAGTGGTTTGGTTGCTTCTCTTCGAGAGGCGGAATTTGTTCGCGACAGATTGCCTGAGCCTTCCAGCAGCGAGGATGGAAGTTACAGCCGCTGGGCGGGTTTACCGGGCTTGGAACGTCACCTTCAAGAATGATACGCTTGCGACGGCTCTCAATCTCTGGATTCGGCACGGGAACTGCCGAGAGAAGGGCCTGCGTGTATGGATGCAGTGGTGCCTCATACAGCGCTTCACTCTTTGCCAGCTCAACAACGCGTCCCAGGTACATAACCGCAACGCGGTCGCTGATGTGTTTCACCACAGAGAGGTTGTGGGCGACGAACAGATAGGTCAGGCCGAACTGTGCCTGTAGATCTTGCAGCAGGTTGAGCACCTGGGCCTGAATCGAGACGTCGAGTGCGGAAACTGGCTCGTCTGCCACCACAAAGGATGGGCGCAGTGCCAGAGCACGAGCGATACCGATACGCTGGCGTTGACCACCACTGAACTCGTGGGCATAGCGGTTTACGTAGAGCGGGTTAATACCTACAGTTTCCAGCAGGTGCGCGACCTCTTCGCGGATTGCCCGGCTATTGCCTCGTCTGAAGTTCTCCAACGGCTCGGAGACGATCTGACCGATGGTGTAGCGCGGGTCGAGAGAGCCAAAGGGGTCCTGGAAGATAAGCTGCATTTCGGAGCGTTTCTGCCGGATCTGGCTGGGGGGCAGCTTGGTCAGCTCAACGCCATCAAGCTTGACGCTCCCGGCGCTCGGCTTGATAAGCTGTAGGATGGCGCGACCGGTGGTGCTTTTACCACAGCCACTTTCGCCCACCAGACCAAGGGTCTCGCCACGACGGATAAAGAGATCAACCCCGTCGACTGCCTTCACCGAAGCGACAGTACGATTCAGGAGACCGCCTTTAATCGGGAAGTGGACCTTGAGCCCCTTGACCTCGACCAGGGTGGTTCCTGCTTTTTGTTTCTGTGTTTCAACTTGTTGTACCATTACTCACACTTCCTCTTAGTCTGGATAGAAACATGCTGCGACTTGCTCGCCACGGCCAACCGGTTGCAATTTGGGCTCTTCCTGACGACAGCGCGGCTGGACTTTGGGGCAGCGGTCCGCATAGCGGCAGCCAACAGGAGGATTCACAAGATCGGGTGGCTGACCTTTGATCGGGGTCAGACGCTCACCACGGGTGCCGTCAAGGCGTGGCACGGAATTAAGCAGACCAATGGTGTAAGGGTGAGCAGGTGTGTCAAAGATTTGCTTGACGGGTGCCGATTCAACGATTTTACCGGCATACATCACGTTCACGTGCTGGCAGGTTCCAGCAACAACGCCGAGATCGTGGGTGATCAGCATCACAGCGGTGCCGAACTCGTGCGAGAGGCCTTTCATCAACTCCAACACCTGCGCCTGAATGGTCACGTCAAGCGCGGTGGTTGGCTCGTCAGCGATCAGCAACTGTGGGTTACAGGCAAGCGCGATAGCGATCATCACGCGCTGGCGCATACCGCCACTGAACTCATGAGGATAGTTTTTCGCGCGGCGCTTGGCATCGGGGATGCGTACAAGGTCGAGCATTTCAATGGCACGCTTCCAGGCCTGGTCGTTGGTGACATCTTTGCGGTGGCGCTTCACGGTCTCCGCGATCTGATAGCCAACGGTGAAGACGGGATTCAGCGATGTCATCGGGTCCTGGAAGATCATCGAAATCTTACTACCACGCAGGTCCGTCAGCTCATCCTTGCTTTTATCCAGGATGTTTTCACCGTTAAAGAGGATCTCCCCGCTGACAATTTTACCGGGAGGGGTTGCAACCAGACGCATGATTGAGAGCGCTGTGACACTTTTGCCGCAGCCACTCTCACCCACAACGCCCAACGTCTGGCTTGGTTTCATGGAGAAGGTGACATCGTCGACCGACTTGACGACGCCTCCTCGTGTGAAAAAGTATGTTTTTAAATTATTTACTTCAAGCAGATTGCCTGTCATTCTTGATATCTCCGCTAACTAGTCTTTTGAGCGTGGGTCAAATGCGTCGCGTAAGCCGTCTCCCAGGAAGGAGAACGCCAGCACGATAATAGTAAGGACAATGGAGGGAAGTAGAACCTCCCAGGGATGGGTATCGACCAGATTCTGTGCGTCAGAGATCATCAGACCGATGCTGGAACCAGGAGGCTGCACACCAAGACCCAGGAAGCTCAGGCCTGCTTCACCAATGATGATACCGCCGAGGTCAAGCGAGACCTGCACGATAATGATTGCGATCAGGTTGGGAATGATGTGGCGTTTGATGATCTGGAAGTTGGTTGTACCGGTGGAGCGGGCCGCTTCAACAAACTGCTGTTCACGGAGCTGGAGGGCCTGACCTCGAACCAGACGGGCAATGAACGGCCACTGGACAAGTGCAAGCGCGATAGAGACAAGGACCAGACGTGCGTTACCATTTTGACCGATGAGCGGTATACTGCTGAAGGTTGTGTCAGCGGACGAACCAAAGATACCGGTCAGCAGGATGGCGAACAACAGGCCAGGGAATGCGAACATAATGTCGGTAAACCTGGCTAATATCTGGTCTATCCAGCCTCCAAAGTATCCCGCCATAACACCGAAGAAAATACCCAGGAAAACGGTGACAATTTCTACGACGATTGCCACAACGAGCGAGATAAGCATACCCTGCATCAGGCGCGAGAACAGGTCGCGACCAATACTATCTGTACCAAGCCAGTAGTATGCGGATGGTCCCTGGTCCTGGTTATCGAGCTCCTGGTGAAATGGATCACGGTATACCTGTGAGGTGACATGGTCTCCCATGCTGGTCACCATTTCAGGGCCGATGTTGCGGTAAATCGGTGGTCCAACTATTGGCAAGATAATGAAGAAGAGCAGGAAGCCAATACTGACCATTGCGCGGACATCTCGACGCAGGCGGCGCAATGATTCCTGAAATGGGGTTCCCGATTTCTTTGGCTGCTTGCCATCTGCGGGTATAGCGCTACCCTCTGCGGGCTGTGCAACCCCCGCGCCCTCCACTGGCATGGTAGCCGAATCAGATGCGGCAAGGCCCGGGGAGGCGTGCTCGCTGTTTTTGTCTTTTGTATCCATTCGTCTGTCTCCTACTCGGCGTTAATTCGTGGATCGACAAAGGAAGTGTCGAAGATATCCGAGAACACATAGCTCGGTGTACATGCTGGACAATCGCGGCCAGTCGATGTACGGTCGATAGCGCAAGGCACTGCAATGATGCCGGGATTGCGAGATGTCTGGATACCAACGCTGCCGATCCCTGGTAGGGTGCGATGCTGCCGGAATAATGCCGTGCAGATCATCATAAGTATACCAAGGGCCAGACCAGAGCAGGTCTGTCTGAATATGAAGGCTTTGCGTTGTGTGTGCTTGTCGGGTCGATAAAGCTTACGCAAACCTGTGATATGTAGATCACTATCGGTCGGTTGCGTCCGGTCCAGCTTGTCGCTGACTGGCTGGATGGTGCGCTGCGGTATACCAATAGCGAAGGAGCTCGCTGCGAACGCGATAGGGATCGGAGTAAGCCGGATATCTTCCCTTGTAAACCGCCAGGGTGTTTCCCTGGGAGCAACCGGATGGGGGGTGCCTGTGGCTCCTGTTGTAAGCCTGACGTGAACGTACTCGGCCAGAACGACGGCGACACTTGCAGAACAGGTGTTGTCCTGCAATCGAGTTCCCGGGCGCGTTTTGTCGATCCAGTATATGGCCTTGAGGGCAAGCAAAATACCTGGAGATACCTCGTTCATGATCGTTATTCCTCTCCATCTGTCCCTTGCGGACAGATGTGGGTTCTCCACTCCATTCAACTGCGGCTTCTGGATGGCGTCAGCATGTTCCCTGTTCCAGAAATGCGCATGCCCGAGGTGTGAATACCTGCTGGTATGCTGAAGTTGATAGGAGAGGCGTTGTCCCTGGTGTTGGCTTTGGTTTTGCGTGATTTCAAACCTACGTCCGAGCACAGCCCCGAGCACAACCCTGATGTCATCTTTGGTGGCACGATCCCCTACGCGAACGTTGAGAAGTGTAACCGCCAGAAGTGTCTCGTTGAAGCGAATCAGGTGTTTGACGAGGAACCCGATCATGCAATGTACCCCTTAAACTCCCTCTGAAGGTTTTTAATACGAAAAAGACCCAAGGGGTCAGATAGAAATTCGCTCGATTGTTCGTAGCTCATCGTGAGCTCGCTGGATAACGGCACCCATCCATAGACAATCACCGATTAACGCTTGCTATCCATTCAAGATAGTTTCCGTTTATTGTAAGTGAGGCAAGCGCAACTGTCAAGGTAACGTATTGTTTCTTTCTGGCTTCTTGTTTTCTTATCTTTCCCTCTTTTTCGCCATTCTATCAGGCTCTTTTCGGGTGCCTCGCTTCCTGTTTCTGGTACCTCCTTTCGCGAATCCGGCCTTTGTTTCTCCTTTTCTCTTTCTCTATGCCGGTAGCACATGAGCTGAAATGCAAATGGGCTATTGCTTTTTCCTGTTTCCCTGGTCGGTATATATTTATACGTCGGTCTGTCTGGTGAATCTCTCACAGGTCTTCTTTTCTGGAGTCACTCTTTTATTTATAAGTACATTTATTATAATAAAAGTGACAAATAGTGAATCTCTATGTGTGAATACTATGAGGTTGGTTGCTCTCTTTCATGCTACCCTATTGTAGCATTTTTACTACAACCTGTATCTCACTTGTTTTGACGAAGACGCTCCCACGCTTTTTATTGATCGGCTTTTTTCTCCCAAAATGGAGGGAAGAGGAGCAAAAAAAGATCTGAGTTAGCCCAAAAAGGCTAACCCAGATCCGTGGAGAAGGATATGTTTGTCTAGCGATATTTTGCTGCATCGACACAGGGCGATTCGTTGGAGATGTAGATTCTGCTCCAGTGATCCGGGGCTGGTAGGCCCTGAGCCGTCGGGGAGTAGCCTTTTACGCAGGGTTTGACGACGGTCGGATCTGTTGTCTGATACATGGGAATCCAGGCAACGTCATTGACCAGACGTTGTTCTGCCTGCTGATAGAGTTTCAGGCGCTCCTGCTGATTGGTGTCTTCGTCGGCTTTCTCCATGAGCTTGACGGTCTCAAGCTGGTCTTGATAGTTTGGCATCTTGTCATTCTGGGCGTAATTATAGGAGTTGTAGGTTGAGTCCTTATGGAAGAGCAACGAGATCCAGTTCTGCGGATCTGGATAATCAGAGCCCCAGCCGTAGAACCACATCTGTAGCCCTTTGGGGTTCTTGTAAGTCTGGTCTACCAGATCGCCTAGCTTAACGCGCTCAACGGTTTCCAGTTTGACATCAATACCAAGCACGCTTTTCCAGGCTTCCTGAGAGGCAATGATCATATCATGTGCATCTTTAGGCACATTGGAGGCGTAGGTCAGCGTGATTTGAGGGAAGGTGGCGCGAGTATAGCCACTCTCCTTCATGCCTTCCTCAAGCAGCGTTTTGGCTTTTGCCGGATCTCCGCTCGTGCTCTGCACGCCGGTTGGGCCGGTCAGGTCTGGATTGTGTCCAGGGATCTTGGTTGGCACAATATAGTTAGCTGGGAGCACGGTATCTTTCCAGATTGCCGAGGCGTATTTCTTTTTGTCGAGCGCCAGAGCGAACGCTTGCCTGATTTTGAGGTTGTCAAATGGCTTGCTCAGATAGTTCATGGTGTAGTACCAGACGGTCGACTGAGGCACCGCCCGGAACTGGCCATTTGGAAGCTGCTTTGCCTGACTGACTTTGATCGATGGCACCCGCGCCCAACTGACCTGATTGGTCTCATATGCTCTATAAATGGTGTCGATGTTCTGATAGAAAGGAAATATTACCTTTTTCACTTTGGGCTTTTCACCGTAGAAGTGGGGGTTAGGCACGAACTCAATGTATTGGCCCTTGATATATTTGGTCACGATGAATGGGCCTGCCCCGGCTCCCTCGTCCAGATGGTCCATCCAGTGATCTCCATATTTTTCGATCACCTTCTTGTTGACGACAAAGGAAGAGACGTAGGAAAGCGTATAGAGGAAGTAGGCTGCCTTTTTCCCGAGGACAATCTTCAGGGTATCTGGTTTCTCCGGGATAAGGCTGTAGTTGAGCAGGGTGTTGCGCTTCCCGCTGTTGCGCTCCTTCGCTCCTTTAATCAGATCCAAATAAATAGGAGCGGTAACGGATTTTGTGGCGGGGGCCAGCGCTCGATCAATACTGTAGGCGACATCCTCTGCTGTGAGTGGATCGCCGTTGTTGAATTTCAGGTTGGGTTTCAGCTTGAATGTCCAGGTGACCCCGTCGGGATCGACGTTGTACGACTCAGCAAGCTGTTTGCTTAGCTTCTGCTCTTCGTCAATCTGCACCAGTCCAGTAAAAACCATAGCTACTGCTGAAGTCGCTGCTGCATCTTCTGCAACCGCAGGATCGAACGTCGAGATGTCCTTATTATTGATGGGGTAGACGAAGATCTGTTTGTCATCAGGGGCTTTTTCATTGCCGGTGGATTGGTTGGTATTTGTGCCTCCGCAGGCAGCCAGCAAGAGCACACAAACGCTCAATAGCAGGGGTAGCGTATAACGAACCGAATAGTGCTTCTCTCGCATGCGATACTCTCCCTTTTCTGTTTCGCTTCCGTCCGAAGCAGATCTAGCTGATAGCTCGCTCTCAATGCTCTTCCATGAGTCCGGGGATGTGAGAGAGATGTTCAATATGTTTATATATATACGTTTCCTCTTTATAGAATCTCTCAGTATTCAGGTACATAGCAAAAATAGAAGGTTAATCTAAAGTATAAACGTATTGATATATAAGTAAAAGAAGCAATAGTATCAGGATAAAGAAGAAAAAGGGAGAAAGGACTGAAAGGCCTCTCTCCCTGTGCTGTCTAGGCGGGCTCGACGCGATAGATGTTGGACCAGCTATCAGGGGGAATGATCCCGGAGGGCGTATCGGGCATGCCAACGATATAAGGTGTGCGCAGGAACGTTGAGGTGAATTGTTCCATTGGAATCCAGGCAACGTCGTTTACCAGTTGTTGTTCGGCCTGCTTATATGTCTGCATGCGGGACTCCGGGTTGCTCTCTTTGTCCGCCTGAGCCAGCTTCTGTTGTAGCTCTTTCTGTTGCGGAGTAACGCCGTAATTCATGTTATTGTTGAACGCTTTTGTTCCGAACTGGTAGGTAAGCCAGTTCTGTGGGGAGGCATATTCTCCCACCCATGAAAGGCCCCAGATCTGGAGTCCCTGGCTATTGTGAGTCGTGGCTGTAATTCTATCCAGCAGCGTGTTATAGTCGAGTCCCTCAGCCTTCACGGTAACATTAAGCACGCTTTGCCATTGCTTGACTATCTCCTGCGCTTCCTGCTCTAGCTGCTTGTTCCCGGTGGCATATGAGAGGGTTACCGGCTCCAGCCTGGAAAGCTGTTCTTCCTTCAAGCCCTGCTGCAAGAGCTCTTTGGCTTTTTGGGCGTTGCCGCTGAGATTCTGGGTGCCATCCGGGCCAAGCAGGTCTGGATTATAGCCGGGCATCCCTTCAGGGATAATATGGTTTGTTGGGATCACGCTGCCCTGCCAGATCTGATCGGCAATGGCCTTTTTATCAAGCGCCAGAGCGAAGGCCTGCCGAATCCTGATGTTTTGAAAGGGCTTGGCCAGATAGTTCATCGTATAATAGTTCGTCCACAGTTGCTTGACCTGATGGAAGTCTTCCCGTCCCTTATCCTGTGTGTAGCGCGAAAAGGGAAGAGGTGCTATATCAACGGACTTTTTGAGGTACGCGTTATAGGCTTCTTCTGGACTGTGATAGATGGAAAAGACGACTTTTTGCAGTTGTGGTTTTGTATTGTAATAGTGCTGGTTAGGCACAAAGGTGATAGATTGACCGCGAACATATTTTGAGACGACGAAGGGTCCTGCGCCCGCTCCCTCTGCCAGATGGTCGACAAATTTTGCGCCATACTTGTCAATCAACTCTTTGTTGACAACGGAGGCGCTGGGGAGTGTCAGGCGATCCAGGAAATAAGCTGCGGGCTCTTTTGCGATGAGTACAATGGTTCCATCGTCAGGTGTCTTAATACTATCATCGAGAAGCGTATCAATCGTTCCGGCAAGAAGTTTGTCTGAGTCTTTTAAAAGATCAAGGTAGAGTGGCGCAACAGTTGATTGGGTTTCAGGTTTTAAAGCGCGTTCAAGACTATAGGCGACATCTTTGGAGGTTAGAGGCTTCCCATTGCTAAAAGTGAGATTTTTTTTCAATTGAAAGGTCCAGGTGACGCCATCGCTTTCCTGCTTCCAGGATTGCGCGAGTTGCGGCACGATTTCCATTTTATCATTATATTGAACTAAACCGGTGTAGAGCATTTGTACGGCCCGTATAGAGGCATCATCATGGGCCAGTGCGGGATCAAGGGTATCAAAATCTGTAATCCCGGTTTGTGGAAGTGTCAGCACCTGCTTATCGGCGGGCGCTTTGACCAGTCTCTCCCAGGGACTGCACGCGCTTAGCATAAGCAAAGGACCGATCAGGCAAAAAAGCGCTACAAGAGGGCCTGTATGATAGGTTTTCCTCTTTCCATGCATCAGGGCAATCTCCTTTACAGCCAGAGGGTCTCTTCAGGAGAGCGAGAAAACGCCCTCCCGGTCAACCATTATAAAACAAAAGGAGAGACACAACTAGCATTTTGTGCCTCTCCATCTTGTCTTTGCCAGACGGGTATCACAGGTGTGCAGATGTGCCTTTACAGGCCCGCGAGGCTGGAATCGCGAGGACCAAATGCGGCGGCACGTAGCGCAGCCTGAATGAAGCTGTCGCGGTCAGTTTCCTGAAGCTGTCGCGGCCAGCCAACGAACTCTTCTGCGGCGGCCTGAACGATTTGCAGAGTATGGCCCTGATCGGCATTTGCATCGGTGTAGCCTGCGGCGATACCAACTGCGGCGAAGAGAGCGCGAGGATCATGCCCGATCTTAAGATAGCGGCGGGCGGTAGTCAGCGCTCCGCTGTAATCTCCCTCGACGAGCTGCTTTTGCAGAGTTTCAAGCTGTGAGCCCGCGATGAAGCCGCCACCGACGATTTTCGCGGCTGCCTCTTTGGGTGCTGCGGGTTGTGCCTGCGGTGCCAGCTCTTTGTGCAGTGCATTGATGTAGGCCGCGGAGAGATAGACCAGCTTCATCGCCTCAACGTCCTGGACGCGGGTAAAGATCTGGCGGACGGCAGCGGCAAGGAGCAGACCGTGCGCGGCTCGGATGAAGAGAGCGCGGTCCTCGTCGCCAATTGTGTTCAGCAGATCCGCGGCGGCCAGTGCGATCACCGAAGCGGTTGCACGGGGACTGGCGCCACCCTTTATGATCGCCTCATTGACGGCGCGGCACACTTGAATAGTATCGACGTCGCTGCGGAGCGTCTGGCGAAGGGCAAGGGCGCTCTCCTCTTTGGGGGGTGCGAGCCGAGTGCGGACGGCTGCCAGGCTATTTTCTGGTTTATTGGCGAAATCACGAACCTGCTTTGCCCACTCTGGCTCGTCGTTCTGGGGCTTGAGTGGCAAATGCGGAGCAAGCCAGTGGAGTACGTTTGGCGCACGGTCTCCCCACTCAACTGCATCGAGAAGCTGGAAGCCACGTAGAGCAAACTGCTGTTGATGGCCGTTGTTCTGGAAGGTGTCGGCGATACCCTCATAGGCACGTACCTCCATCGTGCGATAGTCAGCACCGGAGCCATAGAGGCCGAAAAGCAAGCGCTCGGCAAGCTGAGTATCGTCACTGTGGACGGCTTTGTGCATCATTGTATTGACCGTTTCACCCTCGGGCAGCTCACTCGGGAAGAACGGCTCGGGATACTGCGGCTGGACATCGTTACCCGCACGGACAGCCGCTGCCGCTTGACGGACTGCCTGAACGAAGAGAGGCAGTACCCGTTCGCGTGCCGGAACATTTGAATCCACCGGTGCGGGCATAAAGCGGGCCCAACGGCTCAGCATTGCGGCAGCGGCCAGGGTAATCGATGGATGGCCTTCGTGGTCGCCCCGGACGGCAATCATGCCAATACGACCGAGTAGAGTATCCGGGTTATCCGTATTTTGGAGCTGCTCCCGTGAAGCAGCAATAATCTCATCAGGATTGTTCGCAATAAGTGCATTGACAAGTCGTGAGAGGTCCACTCTCATTTCTACTTGTGCCATAAAATAAGCTCCTAAGAAATACGTGATAATTGAGGATCAGGCTTGTTCTTTTAGCTCACGAATAGAGCGTTCGATAGCGGGTATATCTGCATATTCCTCATCGAGTAGCTTATAGGCTCGTTTGAGATAGAGTTCGGCCAGTTTTGCCCCGCGTTCGTCGGGATCAATTGCGGCTGCAACCAGATCTGAACCGCGATATTTGTCTGCAAGCAGGTGTACTATGCGCTGCATTTTGCGCCTGGTATCCTGAAGCAAGGCGCTATCGTGTCCCTCGATCGCATATCTGGCAGTCCCTATGAGTTTACCAAGCTCGGCAAGCTTCTGACGATCAGGCATAGTCTGGAAGAACAGCTCTTCCGGGTCGATCTCATTGAGGGTCAGCGGTTCAGAGACAGGCTCTGCTTTTTCAGGCTGTACTCGGGCAATAAAGTCCATATACAGGCTGGTATATTCCTGGCTACCCGCTATTGCCATCTGCATTCGGGTCATGTCATCCCTGGAACTGATAGAGCCAATATCACACAGGTCATCGTCGCGATGTTCTGCCAGCGCCTTAATATACTCGAAATTATCGACTTCCTCCAGAATAGGAGGAATGGGCATTCCTTCCGCCGAAACCTCGGTGTCCTGAAGCTGCTCTGCTGGAAGCTGTGCAGCCAGAAAAGGCGGAATGAACTTCGCAATCGATGACATAGGGATAGGCGGTACGACACAATAGGTGCAATAGGTTGCACCGGCAAATCCCATGCTGCGAGCAACAAGGATCGCATGCCCCTTTGGTGTTTGCGGATTTCCGCGCAAAAACTGGATAGCCATAATGCTGTATTTCCTCCGCTGCAAGGCCAACGCCAATCTTGAACAAGATGCGTGCCTGGTATATCCCAATCCTGGTTTGTGTCTTTATTTCCTGGTTCGGTCTTTCTTTTTTTAGCCCTCAGCAGCCTCGGAGGCCACTGCAAGACTCATCCTCAAGAGGAGAGCGAGAGGTGTACTGGCTCATTCCTCTCTCTACAGGGGTGTGAGCGACCCCGAACTGCACGTTCCATGAAAGCGCGTGGTGTCGCTGCTGAAACCTCCTGTTGCATTCCCTTGAACAGGTGTATCCTGGAATAGTTTCTCAAGAATGCGCCTCTACATTCTCTCAGATCAACCCGGTGTTTACAATCCCCTGCACTCTCCTAACCCTGAAGCGCGGCCTTCATTGCTTCGATACGCCTGAGGAGTTCCTGATTCGCTTGTAGCTCTTCTTCGGTGAACTCTTCGCCGCTGGTCGGGATATCATCTTCGTAGAGTTGGATCCGCTGGATGATTTCCTGAGGGCCAGCGATGCGCGCGAAGTTTTGAAGCAGGGTTTTGGCCTGTTCATCCTGTCCGCGTCGAATATCTGTAATGGCGGTCTGGGCATAGAGATCAGCATACTGGCGAAGGAACAGTGTCCAGTGCTGAGGATTGCTGATGGTGTTCATGACGTTCTCTACCTGTGTGATAGATTTCGTCTGCTCGTCGCGCGCTCTGTCCAGATCACCACGCAAGAAGTAGATACCTGCGCGAGCGGTGCGCGTGTCTACCACACCGAGCGGGCGTCGGGCCTGATGATAGAGATGAAGCGCCTGCTCGAAATCTTGCAAGGCGGCGTCCAGCTCGTTCTGACCGCGTCGCACCAGGCCACGAGTCAGATAGGCGTCCGCGAGTCCGAGAGCCTCGGCTGTTTGCTTAAAGCGCGTGATCGCGGCTTCGCTATTCTCAAGGCCGTCATCCCAGTTCTTCTGGCCGATGTTCACCTGAGCAATACCCAACATAGTATAGCCATCACCGTCAACACTTTCCAGCAGTTGGAAGCGCCGACCAGCATCCATCAGTGTTTCAAGGGCTTTGTCCAGCTCATCCTGTGCAAGCAATGTTTGCCCGATGCCAAGCACAGCCTGGGCAGCCTGAAGAGGCTCATGGTATTGTTCGGCAAGCTGTTTGCCGGTGGTAAAATGCTGATAGGCCTGAGCAAAGTCACCAACTGTATGATAGAGCTGCCCATACAGCACCTCGATAGCAGGTTTGAGATGAGCAGAGAGTGCATTGTCTCCCACTGCCTCTAAGGCACCGCGTAAATGGTTCTCGGCACTGCGCAGATCACCGCTAAAAATCGAAAGTCGGGCCATACCGATCTCGATCAGAGACCTCAGGTGTGCATTTGCCGAAGTGGAAATGGTATCGCAGCGCTCGGTAGCGTCGGCATAGGCATTGCGGGCTGATGGCGTTCTTCCTGTATGCTGATAGACTGAGGCGACGCCGATCAAGGCTCGAACCTCGGCGCGAGTGTTGCCGAGCTGGTGCGCCTGATTTGCGCCGTCGGTGAAAGTTTGCAGCGCGCGGTCAGCGAAGCCTCGCCGGAGTTGAATCTCGCCAAGCGTCACGGTTGCATCCGCGAGCCCGAAGCGGTAAGCTACAGCCTTAAAGGTCCGCAGCGCTCGCTCAACCAGCGAGTTCGCATAGCCAAGCTGACCGCGACGCAGGTTGATTGCTCCAAGCAGGCTACTGGCCTCCGCTGCGCCCAGGCCGTTCTGCTGATCGGAGTAGACTTGCAGGGCGGATTGAGCGCCAATCAACGCCTGATCAATATTATTCTGATTCAGCATAATTTCCGCAAGGCCCAGATTGGCATCTGCTGTGCCGAGCTCGTATTCCAGAGAAGAGGCATTTTTCAGTGCTTCAGCATAGAGATCGGCGGCCTGGTCGAGTTCTTCGCGTTCCAGATGGATGCGGGCCAGCCCGAGCTGTGCGTCAATGGTGCCGAACAGATCTTTTGTCTGCTGATAGATTTCCAGAGCCTGTTGATAGGTGTGCAATGCTGCATCGTAGTTACCTTCAAGCCGCTGGATATCTGCAAGACTGCGATTGGCATCTGCTTCGTGGGTTG
Source organism: Thermosporothrix sp. COM3 (assembly GCF_059696735.1). Taxonomy (NCBI): domain Bacteria; kingdom Bacillati; phylum Chloroflexota; class Ktedonobacteria; order Ktedonobacterales; family Thermosporotrichaceae; genus Thermosporothrix; species Thermosporothrix sp. COM3. Next base: position 6,776,201 of record NZ_AP019376.1, read on the forward strand.
TGTCATTGGCTTCATGAAAATAGCGGATCGCGTCCTGATAGTGCTCGGTAGCGTAGGTGCGATTGCCGCGCTGAAACTCGATATGCCCCAGTGCGAGATAGGTATTGCCGAGTCCTTGAGCATTGTGATGGGTGCGATACATGTGCTGCGCGGACATGTATGCATCCTGGGCTTTATCCAGGTGGGCGAGTTGACGTTCGATATGTCCGATAGAGAGGGTACAGGCGGCCTCATTTAGCGGGCGGTTGGCCTGCTTATAGTGTTTGATCGCGCGCTGATAGCTATTGATAGCCTGTTCCAGGGCGTGGTTTTCACGCTGCGCTTCAGCAATCATCGAGCGGCTGTCACCGGCCCGTTTGAAGTCACCGACAAGGCGGTAACGGATTTCCGCGTCCCCAAAAGCCTCAATTGCTTTGTCTATTTTTCCTTCATTATAGGCTGTGAAGCCATCTTGCATACGCTTATCGGCCTGTTGCCGATCTTTCTTGAGCTTTTCCTGGTCTTCTATAGCCATAGAATCTATCCTCTAGACGGTGAGCGTCGGTATTTGTTTTGTAGCACGGAAGTACTGAATTCATTGTAGTGCGTCGATAGGAGAAAGTCAAAAAAGCTCCTGCTAATCAGGTATCTTCCGTAGCTTTCTTGTGGTAAAATACGGTGCAAAATCAGGAACAGTGCGTAGGCCCGTTCCCTCTTATTTTACCACTAGCTTTGTTATGAAGGAGCATGAGGCATGAATGAAGATATTCTTGCACGCGTAGAACTCTTCTCCACTCTCAGTCCCAAAGAGTTAAAGGATCTGGCGAAGAGCGGCCAGGAGCGTACATACCCTGCGGGCTCAGTCCTGTTTAAGCAGGGGGACGCAGGCTCGGGGTTATATATCATTAAAAGCGGGAAAGTGCGCATTGAGCAGGCAATTCACCCAGATCGGGCGGAAGAAACGTTAGGTACTGCTGGTCCTGGCGACGTGCTTGGCGAGATGGCTCTACTTGATGATTTGCCTCGCTCTGCTTCTGTGACTGCGGAAGAGGATGTGACCGCATTCCTGCTACCTGTCTGGGAGTTCCGCAACTTTCTGCGCTCGCATCCCGATATTGCCCTGAAGATGCTCGCGGTATTGAGCCGCCGTCTGCGGAAGGCCGAGTCTCGTAGCCACGACTAGAAGCCTGGTACGCTCCTCTTTATGGATGTTGTGTCTGGAGTGCATAGCACATAAAGAGAGCGTTTCTCTTGTATTCCTTTGTTGACTATACAAGTAAGAAGCGTCGAACCGGGTAGAGCACCCCCGGCCCGGAGGGTGCTCTATTCTTCTTTCTGGGTCTGAAGCTCGCTTTCCGCTTTATCTCGGTGTAGCAGTTTTTGAATCTCCTCAAACATCGTTTCTACATCGGCGAAAGAGCGATAGACACTGGCGAAACGAATATAGGCGATTTTGTCCAGACCTCGTAAGCGCTCCATGACCAGCTCTCCAATAACGCTGCTTGGGATCTCCTGTTTGCCCAGGCGGTCAAGTTTCTGTTCGATCTCTTCGATCGCTTTTTCAATATCCCCCGCGGGGAGGGGGCGTTTCTCACAGGCTTTGCGAACACCAGCTGCGAGTTTCTGGCGGTCAAACGTTTCCCGACGTTGATCGCGCTTGATCACCATCAGCGGGACCTTCTCCACACGCTCATAGGTGCTGAAGCGTCCCTTACACTGTTCACATTCACGTCTGCGATGAATTGCATCCCCAATGTCACGTGAGTCTTTGACGCGTGACTCTGTGCCTCCACAGTAAGGACATTTCATCCCTATGTCCTCCAATGCTGTTTTCTGAACTAACAGGGATATTCTATCACACTCAGGTGCAGTGGAGGCACAGGAGAGAAGGATATAGGATCACACGGTTACGGAAGAAGAGAGTTTTAAGCGGTCCAGTTTGGTGGATCGGCTTCTGCTGACTGTTTGTTGTAGGCCTGTCTGCTGGAAACCGGGATGCACTTTTCCTATATACCCTGAGCGCAGGCGAGAGCCCTCGCGCCAGTATGCGTACCAGTACGGTCCATGCCCCTGACCATTCTTACAGGTACTACAAGATGACTTACCACATTTTCTGTATTGGAGCTGGTATGTAATATGCTGATCACTTGGAATTTCACGCATAAACCACTGAACCCTTCCACTAACTTGAGAAGATAGTGCATGTTAGAGATACTGTTAGTATCATAACATTAATGAATGAATATTGTATGAAGTTGTGCTATGTTAATATGAATCAATATTCATTTGCCCAGAAGAGCGGTTTTGGAAGAATGGCTTCTAGAAATAAGTGAGATCTGGAAGAGCTTAGAAAAGCTATTGGTTACACTTTTTTCAGATCTGAGAAATGATGGAGAAGATAGGAGGAAAAAGAGAAAGAGAGCGGTTTCGATGGAAAAAAGTGTGTCGGCTTTGTTTTGCAATGCACAAACTATGTGAAACATTGTTACTGCTTGTTACAGACAAGGGCGGAAATAATGAGGGGCATTGTCTGGACGAAAGGGGAACGACGCGGGAACATGGACGGGTAGGGTTCCTCCTTGTGTTAGACATCCACGCGCCTGAGAGGGTATAATAAAAGAACATACTTCCTTTTCGGCCAGTTGCAGTGGCTCGACGAAGGGCTACTGAGGAATGAAAAGAATGGAAAGAGAAGTGCATATGGAAATTAATATCGAAGGCCGACAGTTACCTGTAACTCCGCAACTCCGACAACAGGTGGAACGCAAGGTCCGACGCCTTGCCCGTTTGGTGGGCGATAACGCCCGGGTAGAAGTGATTGTAGGTGAGGAACAGACTCGCAGCAGCAAGGACCGCTATACCGTACAGATTAGCCTGCCGGGCAGCTCCCACGCCATTCGTAGCAAGGTCAGCGCTCTCAATACCAGTGCTGCGCTTGATCTTGTGCTGGATAAAATTGAGGCGCAATTGGGGAAGCAGAAGGGGCGTCAGACGGCGAAGCGCCATAAAGGTGCGCCAATGAAACGGCTGGCACTCTCACGAAGTGGACAGCTTTCAGCGATTGAAGCGGGCAATGAAAGGGAGGAAACAAGCGTCGGCGAGCAGGAGAATGAACAGATCTGGTCGCGAATCAAAGAGATTCGCCGCTTGCCGACAAGGCCGATGAACGATCAGGAAGTAATTGCTGAGATGGAACGGACAGGGGCCACCTACTTCCCGTTTTATAACCAGGAAACCGATAGTGTGAATGTTATGTATCGTCTCGATGATGAAGGATACGGGTTGCTTGTCCCGGCGCTAGAAGAAGTATAAGAGGACATCATCCGTTTTTAGCTCCCCCGCAGGCACGCGGGGGAGTTTTTTCGTGCCGTTTTTCATCTAACGGTTACAGCGTGATCTCAAAATGCCACGGGCGGGTAGGAGGGTCCTCAAACTGCCCCAGTGGCTCAGCGGCACGAATGGTCAGTGTACTGGTATTCTGATTCGGCAGCGGACGAAAGCGGGCACTTCCCTGATACACCGCGTTGCTAGGGCTGCTGGCAAGATCGGGCCGAGCAAGGATCATACCGCCGCGGTCGCCATGCCATTGCGCTCCGGTATTATCGCGCAGGAAGAAGATAATACGCGGAACAAAGGAAAAGCCAGCGCTAAAGGGCGGCCTGATCCAGAGAAAGTGGAGCTCAAAGTATGTCTGATACAACTGCAAGCGATGGAGGATCAGCGTCATCCCCTGTTGCTTCTGTTCCTGTTCCAGAAGAAGTGTGCGTTGAGGAGTTTCAATTGTTGGATGCGCTGCTTGTGCCTCATCTGGTGGGCGTGGAGCGGCTACCACAATTGGCGGACGTGAAGCCAGCTCCAGCGCCTTTGTTGAAAAAGGTGTTGGATCATTCAGAATATCAGTGCATAGATGGATGCATTCATCACAGATGTAAGCTGCTCCTGGGCCTGCCACCATACGACGAACCTCTGATGTGTGGCGGCCACAGAACGAGCAGCGGGCTTGAGTCCGATCAGTGCTCATAGCGCCATCCTTACAGGGAAACCCATTTGCTATTTTTTATACGCACTCAGAGCTGTTAGGGCTGCACTATGTAATCCGAGACGCTCAAGTATATACGCATGTGCCTCCCACTCTAGTTTATCATCTAGAGGTGTAAGAATGTCAGATGGTTTTAGCGAATTTTCTGTTTTCTTTTCGGCTGCCAGAGCGACTGTTCCATTCTGATGTAGCCCTTGAGCTGCGTGATCCGCGGTTTCAGACGGCTCTGTTTGCCCTGCCATAGCTAAAAGGTACTCTTCCCCATATTTGCGTTTGAGCGCCAGATAGATGAGATGATCGGCAAAGTGAGGGTTCTTTGGTAGCAGGGAACCGTGCAGATAGGTACCATAGGCATTGCGATAGATCGCGCCCTCGGTTCGATCTTCCGCATTGTTGCCCGAGCCTTTGAGTACCTTTCCCAAAGGCTTGGCCGTTCCCAGATAGGTGCGTCCGCCGTGGTTTTCAAAGCCTACAAGCGTTGAGCCATTCCAGCTCAGGGCGATATTGCCGATACAGCGTGGAGAACGCGGTCCCTTGTGAATGGTCCAGGCATCAAAGACACCCAGGCCTCGCATATCCGGACCCTCCGCCGGACGATAATAGTGGGCAAGAAGCTGATAGCCCCCACAGACTGCCAGGACGGGCATATCATCTTCAATGGCTGCCCATAGACCAATGGCTTTAAGCTCATAGAGATCCTGAGCGACCGGCGCCTGCTCCTTATCCTGCCCGCCACCAATGAAGAGCATGTCGTACTCATCAGGAGCGAGAGCGTCACCGATGCCCAGACCAACGGCACGAAACTGGATGCCGCGCATCTGGCAGCGATATTGAAGCGTCATAATATTGCCGCGATCGCCATAGAGATTGAGCTGATCGGGGTAGAGATGACCCAATGTTAACGTGAGAGGTCTGACGAAATCGTGCGTCATCCGTCTCTTCCTTCCCAGTAGCGAGAGGTCAGGCCTCGCTCTTCTAACTCATGATGTAATTCTAGCAAACCTGTGTACGTTGGAACAATAAACAGCGTTTCACCAGTGGGTGTTTGTTCAAGGGCCAGGTCGAGTGCCTGCTTCAGGCCATAGAGATGAGTCGCGGTCTCAATGGTGATCGGCGTGGCGGTCTTCTTCTTGCGGCGTGCGCTGTTGCCTCTCTCTTCGCGTTGCAGGCGTAGTGGCGTCGAAGGGATAATCGCCATCTCGGCTTCTGGAACGCCCGCGTACTTGAGTCGTAGCCCGAGATCGCGTGCTCTGGTGCCGGACAGGACCAGCGATGAGGTATGCTCTACCACCCGTTCAAAATCAACATCCCAGATCCATGAGACATCCTGCCCATCAGCGATTTTGTCGTTCAGCACAAAGAGGACATGGCGTTTCTCTTGATCGGCGAAGAGTGTCCGAAGGACCTCGTTAAAGCCGGTCGGGTTTTTTGCAAGCAGGAGGCGAATGGTTTTACCATCAGCCTGAATACGCTCGCCGCGCCCGAAGACAGGCTTGGATTGCCCGATACCATTTTCGATTGGCTCCCAGTCAATACCAAGTGTGCGTGCGACAGCGATAGCAGCCAGCGCATTATAAATGTTATAGAGGCCGGGAAGCGGCACGATCAGGGTATGTTCTTCACCGTGGGCCTGCACACGAATGCGATAGCGGTCAAAGCCCTCTGTTTGAACCTCTACTGCGCTGATCTGTGGCTGCGCGCGTTCCTGCCCGCAGTTTGGACAGCGATAGTGTCCGAGGTGGCTGTAAATGCGCACTGCATACTCATACTCGTGGCCGCATTGAGAGCAGGTTCGCGTATCGATTACCTGATGATTCTGTTCACCTGTCTGCTCAGATTGGAGATTGAGAGCCGTATCATTGATACCGAAATAAACAATCTGTCCCTTGAATGAGTTGCCTAACTGCGCAATAGTGGGATCATCGGCATTGAGCACAAGGATGGTCTCGGGAGAGAGGTGTTCAAGCGCTTTCTGCCAGTTGGTGAGCACTGTATCAACCTCACCATAGCGGTCGAGCTGATCCCGGAAGAGATTGTTGAACACAATGATGCGTGGCGAAATTTCATTGAGCGCTTGAGGAATGGTGGCCTCATCAACTTCAAAGACGGAGATTGCCTGACCTGAGCGGCGTAAGCGGCCGGTCGGGCGTGCTCGGATGACCAGAGAGCTGGCAATGCCGCGCATCAGATTTGAACCCTCGCGGTTTCTCCAGACACGCAGGCCCGCATCGCGTAGGATAGAGGAAACAAAATTGCTGGTGGTCGTCTTCCCATTTGTACCGGTGATCATCAGACTGCCATATGCGAGTTGCGCAGCCAGATAACTGACCACCCCGGGATACATACGTTGTGCGACCACACCGGGGACGCTGGTACCCCCACCCAGATGCAGGCGTCGACTGATTGCCCCAAAGGCACGACCCGCGGTCACAGCCAGAGCTGCCCTCAAGGGATTATGCTTTCGCTTCTGTCGTGAGTGTCTCACTTTCTCCTTCACTGGACGAATGGAAGGAGCAGTGCTAGCTTCAGGATGCTTTTGCTCCTGCTCTATATGTCGTCGAGACGAACGATATTTCCGCATGTTGCTTCTCCGAGCCTGCGCACTTTCTACTATTACGTACAATCGAATGCAGCATAGCATGCAAGCTCGATGGGGGTCAAGAGAGGGAGAGAGAATAGCTGTGCTTCGCGGTAATACAGCAGCAATCGCGGCTTCAGGATAGGAGAAAATAGCTACTTGTCATATGTGCTACTCTATCCTTAACTCACGGTACTGGACAGTAGCTACTTGTCAAACTATGCTATTCTATGCTTTGGGAATATTCACCATGTAAAAGCGAGTTTCGCAAGAAGGAAGATAGTGTGAACGGTCTATGGTATCGGAACTTGTAAATAACGAAGGTCAGGAATTAGGTCGATGGCAAAGAAACTTGTGATCGTAGAATCGCCAGCGAAAGCGAAGACAATCGAAAAATTTCTCGGTCGAGGCTTTGAGGTACGAGCCTCTATGGGCCATATCGTCGATTTGCCGAAGAAAGGTTTAGGTGTTAACACTCGAAAAGATTTCGCGCCCAAGTACGAGGTAATCGAGAATAAGGATAAACTCATCAATGAATTGAAGGCGGCCTCTAGCAAGGCAGATGAAGTCTATCTTGCTCCTGACCCTGACCGTGAGGGTGAATTTATCGCATGGTCTTTGAAGAACGTTCTGGGTTTGAATAACCCCCACCGTGCAGTCTTCCACGAGATAACGAAGCGTGCTGTGCAGGATGCGATTGCTCATCCCCGGCTGATTAACGAAGACCTCTTTAATGCTCAGCAGGCCCGGCGGGTGCTGGATCGGCTGGTCGGATATAAGATCAGTCCGTTGTTGTGGCGGCGGATCCAATCAGGGACAAGTGCGGGCCGTGTGCAATCTGTGGCACTCCGGCTGATCTGTGATCGTGAGGCTGAAATTCAGGCATTTGTTCCTGAGGAATACTGGAGCATCACGGCGACGCTGAGCAAACAGCAGCAAGCGGAACGCTTTGATGCTGTCCTGATCTCGCGTGTTAAAGACATGGGAACCCCCGGCGATGAAAGTGGGGAAGATGGTGAGGGTGATGCCACTCCCGGAAAGGGAACCCGGAAAGGCAGGATCAAGATCTCTTCAAAAGAGGAGGCGGATGCTGTCCTTGCCGAGTTGCAGGGCGCAACCTATACCGTTCTCAAGTATGAAGAGCGGGAGCAGCGCCGACAGCCGTACCTGCCATATACAACCAGTACGATGCAGCAGGATGCCTCGGTCCGGCTCTACTTTAAACCAAAGAAAACTATGAGCGTTGCGCAGCAGCTCTATGAGGGTATTGAGCTCGGCGAACGCGGCCATCAGGGCTTGATTACCTATATGCGTACCGATTCAACGCGCATCTCAGAAGAAGCTCAGAAGATGGTCAAAGACTTTATTCACGACGAGTTTGGTCAGGAGTATGTTGGACCCGGGCGCACTGGTAAGGCAAAAGCGACCACACAGGATGCGCACGAAGCGATCCGCCCAACGGACGTGTCCCTGACGCCCCAGAGTGTGAAAGCATATCTAACAAACGATCAGTTCAAGCTCTATGATCTGATCTGGAAACGCTTCGTTGCAAGCTTTATGGCTCCCGCCGTCTTTGATACGGTGCGGGTTGATATTCAGGCGCAGCAATATGTCTTCCGGGCCAATGGCTCAAACCTGAAATTCCCGGGTTTCTATCGGGTCTGGCCTCGTGAAGAGGACGAAAAATTGCTGCCGAAAATGGCGGTCAATGAGACGCTGGATATGCATAAGCTGAAGCCCGAACAGCACTTTACACAGCCGCCTCCACGCTATACTGAGGCGAGCCTGATTAAAGAGCTGGAGGAGCGTGGTATTGGTCGGCCAAGTACCTATGTGCCGATCATCTCCACCATTCAGGATCGCGGCTATGTCGAGCAGGAACAGCGACGCTTTATGCCAACCTGGCTCGGTATTACCGTCAATGAGGTGATGAATAAGCACTTTCCGGATATCGTTGATACCGGCTTTACGGCTGAGATGGAGCACAAGCTTGACGAGGTCGAAGAGGGCCGCCGCGCCTGGACCGAGTTTCTGCGTGATTTCTATGAAGGCTTTAAGGTGACAATGGAGAAAGCAGAAGCCGAGATGGATCGCGTGCAGAAACCGGTCGAGGAACTGGACGAAAAGTGCCCGGAGTGCGGGCGCAATCTGGTTATCAGAACCGGACGCTTTGGTCGCTTTATCTCCTGCTCTGGCTTCCCGGAGTGCCGGTATGGCCGCTCGTTTGTAAATAAGACTGGTGCGCATTGCCCACGCTGTGGCGGTGATCTGGTCGAACGGAAGACGCGTACCAAGAAACGTATCTTCTATGGGTGTAACAACTATCCTGCCTGCGATTTCGCTATCTGGGAGAAGCCAGTTCCAGAGCTCTGCCCGAACTGTGGTGGCCTGATGGTCCTGCCAAAGGGAGCGCAGAAACCGGTCTGCTATCAGGAAGTGATTGTCCCGCAGCAGGGTGAGCAAGAAGCACCCGTGCAGGAAGGCGAAACATCGACCAAAAAGCGGCGCTCGACCAGCAGGAAGGCGACGGCGAAAGAAAATGGCGATGCATCAAAGGCCAGCAAGACGCGCAAGAAAGCGACTACAAAGGCCAGCAGCACGGCCAAGAGGACAAAAGCGAGTGCCGCGAAAAGCGGAACGGCAACTCGTAAGAAAACAACGACTGCAAAAAGTAAATCATAGTTGCTGTACAAACTTTCGTGAATGGAGAGTATTCCGCTCGCTAAGTGGATACTCTCCATTTTTGTTGCTTCTGGCTGCTACAATACGGGAACAGGGACAACAGGAGTGTCCCCACTTTCACAAGGAAGGAAGCAGAGCGATCCCAGGCAATGGACAACGAGAAGAACGTGTTATGCCGTTGCCTCATCTTATGTGATATAATCACGGATAAGGTGAAGCCTCCTCTTTACCAACGGAAGGCTATGAGTATCAGGAGGCAGTTTTTTTGGAGGATAATGCATGTCCATACCGCACGCAGTGACGCTCATCCCCGGTGATGGGACGGGTCCAGAGATCACAGAGGCCACGCGGCGCGTGCTGGAAGCCACCGGGGTTCAGTTCAGGTGGGAAGTGTGTCAGGCGGGAGCGGTAACGCTGGAGAAGCAAGGTACAGTCCTGCCAGATGAGGTTATTGAGTCGATCAAAAGAACGAAAGTAGGTTTGAAAGGACCGATCACGACCCCGATGGGACGAGGCCAACGCAGTGCCAATGTGACCTTGAGAAAACGACTTGATTTGTATGCGAATCTCCGGCCCGCTAAGACCTATCCCGGCTTGCGTTCTCGTTATGAAAATATCGATCTGGTAATCGTGCGAGAAAACACCGAGGATCTGTATGCCGGTATCGAATTTCAAAGAGGCACCCACGAACATGAAGCCCTGCTTGAAACGATTGCCCGTACCACGGGTCACCAGTTAGACCAGGACTCCGCTTTAAGCATCAAGTATATCTCAGCTGCCGCCACCCGTCGTATCGTCCGGTTCGCTTTCGATTATGCCCGCACCCATGATCGTCGCAAGGTAACGATTGTGCATAAGGCCAATATCATGCGCATGTCTGATGGCCTGTTTCTCTCGCTTGCCCATGAGGTCGCGAAGGAGTACCCTGATATCCAGCATGAGGATCGGATTGTTGATAATATGTGCATGCAACTGGTGCAGAAGCCGGAACAATATGATGTTCTGGTATTACCGAACCTCTATGGCGATATTATTTCCGATCTCTCGGCAGGTCTGATAGGCGGACTCGGTGTGGCCCCTGGTGCGAATATTGGCAGTCAATACGCCGTTTTTGAACCGGTACATGGCAGCGCACCGAAGTATGCGGGTCAGAACAAGGTTAATCCAATGGCGATGATGTTTTCGGGTGTGATGATGTTGCGCCATCTGGGCGAAAAGGAGGCGGCGCTTCGGCTGGAAAAAGCCATGATGCAGGTAATCGGTGAGGGTAAATATGTGACGTATGATCTGAAGCCACGTCCTGATGATCCAACCGCTGTCGGCACCTCGCAAGTCGCGGATGCTGTCATAGAGCGGCTTCGGCGGCTCTAGCTTGCACGCACTGCCGTTGTTTCTCTCTGCCCGACACAAAAGAAGAGGGAATATCGAAAGAGGGAACGACTTCGATGAGCCGTCCCCTCTTGTGATGCCTGGACATAGATCTGTGTCGTCTTTCTATTAACGCTGGTCGAAGCCGGGCTTGCGCCATCTGTGACGGGCCTGAATATAGCGGACCGTGCCAGAGCGGGAACGCATCATGATCGAAGATGTACGAGCGCCCCAGCCATGATACTGTACGCCATCAAGCAGCTCACCGCTGGAAATACCGGTTGCTGCAAAACAGACTTCATCACCGCTGACCAGATCATCTGTGCGGAAAACCTGATCAAGATCAACACCATCAGCCTTGAGCTTCTCGCGCTCCTGTTCGTTGCGCGGCCAGATCTTACACTGGATCTCTCCGCCAAGACATTTCAGGGCTGCGGCTGCCAGAACTGCTTCAGGAGCACCACCGATACCGAGCAGCATATCAACACCGCGATAATCTTCCATAGCGGCCTGAATGGCTGCGGCAACGTCTCCATCGCCGATCAGGCGGATACGTGCCCCCACTTCACGCACCTGGCGAATGATTTCCTGGTGGCGTGGGCGATCCAGAATGACAACGGTCAAATCGTCAATGCGGGCATCGCGAGCACGAGCGATACGGTCGAGGTTGACCGCGATCGGAGCATTGATGTCAATGACGTTGCGCCCTGCCGGGCCGACAGCAATTTTTTCCATGTAGTAGACTCCCGGAGGCGCAGAATACATGGTGCCTCGCTCAGAGGTAGCAACAACGGCCAGTGAGCCCGGGAGACCGAGTGAGAGCAGGCGTGTGCCATCAACGGGGTCAACGGCTACGTCAACCTCGGGACCGTTTCCGTTGCCTACCTGCTCCCCGATATAGAGCATGGGGGCTTCGTCTTTCTCTCCCTCACCAATAACAACAACACCATTCATATCAACGCCATCGAGAGCGTTGCGCATGGCATCGACGGCAGCCTGATCGACCATCTCTTTATTTCCCTTACCCATCCAGCGCCCGGCGCTCAGGGCGGCAGCCTCCGTTACCCGTACTAGCTCCATTGCTAGATTACGCTCTCGCGTTCCTGATGGTGCAAAACGTTCTTCCAAGGTTATTCCTCCTTATTTATAACTCGACATAATGGGGGTTTGTGCGACAATGCTCTGCAATAATGATTGAACGCACCCTCTCGACGGCTTTGTCAAGGTGCCCCTGTCGATTCTCTACAATATAATCATAGTGTATTTGTTGTGCCAGTTCTTTCCTGGCGTCCGTCAGGCGTCTTTGTACCTGTTCCTCAGTTTCTGTTTGTCGGTTGGTCAATCGGTACACAAGCTCTTCGAGCGAACCGGGAACGAGGAAAATAAAGATAGCGCCAGGGACTTTGCGACGCACCGTGGCAGCACCCTGTACATCAATCTTTAAGAGCACATCGCGCCCATTGCGTAAGTTCTCTTTAATCGGCTGAATGGGCTGCCCATACCAGTTCCCGTGTACGTTGGCATATTCGAGCAATTCGTCATTTTCCACCATACGTTCAAATGTTTCGTTCGAGACAAAGTAGTATGGATTACCCTCGCTCTCGCCAACGCGTGGAGCCCGTGTCGTTACCGAGGCAACAACATGAAAGCCCATCCCCTGATCTTTCAGGGCCTTAATCACAGTGTCTTTCCCTGTTCCTGAGGGAGCGGAGAGGACGAAAAGGAGTCCCTGTTTTAATGGTGGCACAAGGGAGCTATGCTCCCGTGGCTGAAGCAGTGTATCGCCTGTTTCGAGTCGCATATATTCTTCCTGGTGTTCATTAAATATGAGGATTCGCTGTTTCATCCCATAGCATGGACGGCCAGCCGTTCAAAGGATGATGTACGAATAGATGCCACTTTGTTATACTGTTGTGCGTCACCGCTATGTTCGCGGGAGTACAAAAGAGGTCCCGGCATGGTGAACCATGCGGGGCCAACCTGCATCATTATTGTACATTGTACAACACGAATGGCATTCCGGGAAAGGTTATTGTTCTGCTTATTCGTGTTCACTCTGGTGATGATCGGTGTTGAGTTGACCGGACCCGGTCTAGATTGGAAAGGTTTTATGCAGGTAGATGCGATAACTCTGGCAGCAGTCGCCAATGAATGGCAGAAGCTGCTTCAGAATGCCCGAATAGATACTATTATTCAACCGACAGAGCACGCGATAGCCATGCAATGCTATGTTCCTGCATACCAGGAAGGGGGTGGTAAGAACCGCTGGATCTATCTCTCTGCCCATCCGCAGCTTTCTCGTGTGCATATTACAGCATTGAAGCCGCCCCGTATCACCAGCGAGCCGCCACCATTTGTGATGCTGCTGCGCAAGCATCTGGAAGGGGCTCGTATTGAGTCCATTGAGCAGCCCCGTTGGGAGCGCACGATTGAGATTATCGCTGGCTATAAGGGGGAAGGTGAGGCAAGAACTCGTTTTCGCCTGATCGTTGAGGTCATGGGCCGGGTCAGCAACATTATCCTTTGTGATGAAAATGAGATGATTCTTGGCTCTCTCAAGCGTGTTGGCGCCGAGATCAACCGCTATCGAGTGATTGCTCCTAATGTTGCCTATATGCCGCCGCCTCCACAGCAGCGCACGCTTGCCGGACAAACGCTGCCGAAGCTTGATCCTGCCAGCGTGACAGCGGCTCAACTGGCAATCTGTGCCTCGGAGGAACCCGATCCCGTGCAGGAGAGTGGGAAAAAGGGGAAGAAGGGAAAGAAAGATCAGGGCAAGCCGACACTGGCACAATTGCTGACTCGCCATGTGCAGGGATGGAGTCCGCTGTTAGCCCGTGAGACGGTGTTTCGGGCTACGGAGCAGGTGGATACACCAGTAGAGGCGGCCGACGAGAATATCTGGGAGGAATTGGCCTGGAATGTGCGCGACCTGGCCGCTTTGCCCGAAACAAAGCGCTGGCAGCCACAGCTTGTCGTTCGGAAAGCAAAGCCAGGTGAGGAGGAACAGCCGCTCGCCTTCGCGCCTTATGCCCTGGAACAATATGCGCTGAGCCAGGATGTTGAGGTGCATGAGTCGCCCTCGATCAATGGAATTCTGGATGATTACTTCGCCCGGGCGGAATGGCGTGATGCGATTGATGCCCTGCGTGCGCCAATGCGTAAGGTCCTGCAAACGCAGCGTGATCGCTGTATCCGTAAGGCGGATCTGCTTCAACGGGAGATGTCGGTCTCAGAAGAGGCGGAACGCGATCGGCTGTATGGTCAATTGTTGCTGGCCTATCAACATGAAATCCAACAGGGGCAGCAACAAGTAGAGCTTGAGAATTACTTTGAGGGCAGCGGCGATACCATTCCGGTGGTCACGATCCCGCTTGATCCGCGCTTCGACGCGGTGGGCAACGCGAATCGCTACTTCACCAAATACCATAAGTTGCAGCGTGCGCTTGAATTGTTGCCAGAGCAGATTGAGCAAAATAACGCTGAACTGGCGACAATTGAGCAGTTGCTAACCGACCTGGCGCTTGCGGAGACGCCAGCAGAAATTGAACTGGTGAAAGCCGAGATTCAGGCGGCCGGGTACATGAAAGGCAAGCGATTGCCTGAGAAGAAAGCCCAGAAAAAAGGGAAAGGTGGCAAGCAGACAAAGAAGGGAACGCTTCCCGGTGGTGGTGTGCCGATGCATGTCCAGAGCGATGATGGCTTTATCATTCTGATTGGAAAGAATAGCCGCCAGAACGAGGAGGTTACGTTCCATCAGGCAACCGGAAATGATATCTGGCTGCATGCGCGTGGTGTGCCGGGGGCGCATGTCATTATCAAGACGGCGGGGCGTGAGGTCTCGCGCCGGGCTATCGATCAGGCGGCGAGTCTGGCCGCGTATTACAGTCAGGCTCGTGGTAGTACCACCGTGCCGGTTGACTATACGTTGCAGCGTCACGTGCGCCATATGAAAGGGGGGGGCCCGGGTATGGTCATTTACGAGCGTGAACGGACGCTCTATGCATCTCCAGAGGAGGCCACCGCGCTTCTCAATCGTTAGCTGCGTTCTCGTGAAGAGCCAATGCCCATTTCTTCGCGATACTTGGTGACGGTACGGCGGGCCATTGGAATCCCGCGTGCTGTCATCAGGCGGGCAAGCTCTTCATCGCTGAAGCGCTTACGGGGGTCTTCGGCCTCGATCAATTCGCGGAGCACGTCTTTAATGCCAAGTGATACGTCAAAGAAGTCTGAGAGCGGCATCAATTTCCCGTTGGGGAGGAGCGCGTACTTGTTCGCTGTCGCCCGGCTCACGGTGCCCTCGTCCAGACTCAGCCGGGTGGCAACCTCGGCTCGGGTCAGCGGGCGCAGATAGCGAATGCCTTTCTCAAAGAAATCGCGTTGATAGTTGACAACCAGCTCCATAACCCGGCGCAGGGTGCGCCAGCGGCGGTGGACACAATCGACAAAGAAGCGGGCACGGTCGCTGTGCTGGTGAATATAGCGCTGATACTCTCCCTGATCGTAGGCTTTCAGCTCGGGATCAGTATAGTAGGCGCTGACCGAGAAGCGGTACCGTTTCTCTTCGATTAGCTCAATCTCAAAGCCATTTTCGCCTTTGCGGATAATCACATCAGGGCGGATATAGGTGGTGCCGCTATTGATGCCGCTCTCGGGCATATAGGTATAGGCAGGATAGGGATAGAGCGAGCCGCGAATAAAGGCGCAAGCATCGCGTACCTCCTGTTCACTGACTTTGAGCTTGCGGGCAATGTCCTGAAACTGGTTTTTGCCAATTTGGGGCAGAAAGCGATCAATCAACGTATGGGCCAGGGGGTGGGGGGTCTGAAGCTCGCTGAGGACTTTCAGTTGAAGCATCAAGCATTCTCGGAGGTCGCGGGCTCCAATGCCGATTGGCTCAAGGCTTTGAAGCTGGCTCAGCACGTACATCACGCGCTCTGTAGGCACATTCAGCAGCGTCGCGATTTCCTCAACGCTGCATTCAAGATAGCCACGTTCGTTGAGGTTTCCTACCAGTTGTTCGGCGATGGGGGTATCAGCCGGGGGGACCAGCGCCTCAAGCTGTCGGTAAAGTGTTTCCTGTAACGAATCGATCGTCGGGATATGAGCCAGCGGGTCATACTCGTCGTCACTATCGGTTGTGATAAAGCCGTAGTTGTCGATATCGCTCAGGGTTTGCTGCTCAGCAAGCCAGTATGGTTCGGCTGGATTTCTGAGCGAGGCAAGCTGCTCGGCGGTGAGGCGGGAAGAGGCAGCAAAATGTCCACAGTTCGAGCATATCTGCCCGTAGAGGGATGAGCCACAAAATAAACAGATCTTCTGCTCGACGACATCGAGAGCAGGATTATCTGTTTGTTCCTGATGAACAGCTCTTTCCAGCTCGTCAGACGACAGATGCAGAATCGTGCTGGACGTAATTAATCTGGCACTGACGCGAACTACCTGTTCTGGTCTGGGCGTTGGTTCCAGGCGCATACTCTCCCCCTACTCCCCACTTATCAACTTCCCTTAAATCCAACCAAAGTTTACTAATGCCGAATGAGCGGCCTCTTGTTCGGCTGTTTGCTTGTTCCGGCCCTGACCACGCCCGGCGACGCGCTCTCCTAGCAGGACTTCAACCGTGAACTCACGATTATGCGATGGCCCCTCCTGACTGACGAGTCGATAGGAAGGGGTGATGCCCTCTCGAGCCTGTGCCAGTTCCTGAAAGAGCGACTTGTTGTCCTTAAAGGCGCGTTTCTTGACGATCTCATGGGCGATCGGTTCCAGGCGTGGTAGTAAAAAGCGCTGTGTTGCTTCCAGGCCTTGATCAAGATAGAGCGCACCGAGGATCGCTTCAAACGCAGAGGCCATAACGCGCTGTCCACCGCCACTATTCTGTTCGCCTTTGCCCATCAACATATAGTTGTTGAGCTGGATTTCGCGGGCAAATTTGGCGAGGGTCTCGGTGCGAACAAGAATGGCGCGAACGTCGGTCAGTTCTCCCTCGGCAAGTTGAGGGAAGGTGCGATACAGAAAGTCCGCACTGATTAAGGCCAGAATGGAATCTCCCAGAAATTCCAGGCGCTCATTTGAACACTTTCCCGCCCCGGCGGCCTCGTAGATATAGGATCGATGTGTCAGGGCCATTGTTAAAAGGGAGGGATCACGAAAATGGACTCCTAAAATTGCTTCTAATTCCTCGTGCATTATTTAACCTCTAGCAACACTTGAGCCTCGTTGTCTACCTGCTCTCCTACTTCGCCGATTCGCCAGAAGGTAACATCCGGAGCGATTGCGGCGAGTTTCGGCCATACCTCGGGATCAATTGCGGCGAAAAGACCCCCCGACGTTTGCGGATCCCAGAACAGGATACGCTGATCCTCAGACACGTTTGCGGCGAAACGAACGCGCTGTGCAAGATACTCTTCATTGCGACCAGCGCCGCCGGGAATACATCCCAGTTCCACATAGTGGAGCGCTCCGGGAAGCAGAGGCAGGGCGTCAACTGAAAAGCGCATCGTTACTTTGCTCTGGACTGCCATTTCCCAGGCATGACCAAGCAGGCCGAAACCGGTGATATCGGTGACGGCATGAACCGCGTTGCCAGCAGCAACCAGCGCTTCGCTTGCTCGTCGGTTTAGTTGCATCATTGACTGGATCGCGGCATGCAAATCGGCTTCCTGTACTTGATCACGTTTATGTGCGGTTGTGATCAGCCCTGTTCCTAGCGGTTTGCTCAGGATCAACAGATCACCCGATCGCGCTCCCCCTTTCGTGAGGATGTGATCTGGATGAACCGTGCCGGTAACGGAAAGGCCGTATTTAGGCTCTCGATCAGTAACAGTATGCCCACCAGCGATGACTGCTCCTGCCTGTGCAACGATATCAGAGCCACCCCGCAGGATCTCGGTCAATATCGCGGCATCAAGATTGTCGGGCCAGGCCACCAGGTTTAAGGCCATAAGAACCTGGCCGCCCATTGCATAGATATCGCTCAGTGCATTGGCGGCAGCGATAGCGCCGAACGCGTAAGGATCATCAACGACCGGCGGAAAGAAGTCGGCTGTGCTGATGACTGCCTGGTGCTCATTTACGCGATAGACAGCTGCATCATCGATGGAATGAAGTCCGACTAGCAACTCTGGCGGCGCTGACATGTGTGTGAGTGGACGCAAAACTTGCGCCAGGGCCCCTGGGCCCATTTTAGAAGCTCAACCAGCACAACTGGCCAGAGATGTCAGGCGAACTTGCTTACCTGTATTCATGTGAATACCCTTGAAAAAATTTTCCTCTGTACTGATGTATAGTTGACATTGTAACTCTTTTTGGAGCGGATCGCAATGTACTTTTTTTTAATGCTGAAGAAAAATAGAATCTTTTGTATAATTTGGGTGAAAGAAAACGTTTTTCTGGCAGGAAGCGTATTACTACCATAGGTCGTTTCTTGTTGCGGAAAGGATGGATTCTATGCAGGATGTGGGACGCTGTATCGCTGTCTATCCAGAGGCCAGAAAAATCATGCTCGGGAGACAGGGCCGCCTTTTGTTGAGTACAGTGGTGCCGCCGCTGGTATTAAGCGCTCTCGGGATATGGAAGCGCGGGAGCCGTGTCGGGAGTAAAATCGGGAATATAGGGGTGTTGGTTGTCTGGCTGATTCTGGGAATCTGGGGGGTGTTGATACTGCCCTGGGTCATCTTTCTCATTGTGCGTAAACCAATAGTACAGGTGAATGAGCAGGGAATATCCTACCGGATGCCGCCTTTTTTCAGCCCCTTCATCTCAACCCTTGCGCTTCCCTGGGAGCAGATTGCGGCCCTCTACGTGGAGCGAGCCGGACAGGGAGATGAGCATATGCTTTGCGTGCTCCCGCGCGATGTTGATGCTTTCCTTGAGGGCGTGCACTGGCTGAATTTGCCGCTGATGTCACTTTGCCTCACCGGGTTTGGTGCTCCGGTTGCGATTCCGGCAGGGTTGCTACCCTTGACGGTTGAGGAACTGCACGCACAGATATGCCATCAATTTCAGGAGCAGTTTGAGCGTTATGCTATTAGTGCACATGAGCTTCGGATGTTTCCGTCTATAGAGCCAGTGGAGACCCCGGGAATAGATGCTTCTCTGGGATCGTTTTGAGGAGTGAAGACTTCCTTTTAGGTTTCTGTTATCCTCCTCTTGATGAGCTATGAACCCTGGACGGGTGTCGGAAGATATGATACTCTAACGCAAGAGGATTTGAGGAAGCCAGGCAATCGCGTGCCGAAGAGGCGCGAGGAAAGTCCGAACTCCATAGAGCAGGGTGCTGGCTAACGGCCAGTGGGGGTGACCCTAAGGAAAGTGCAACAGAAACATACCGCCTGCCTGTGCAGGTAAGGGTGAAATGGTGAGGTAAGAGCTCACCGGCAACCAGGTGACTGGTTGGCCGTGCAAACCCCACCCGGAGCAAGACCGAGCAAGGGGATAGCCGGTTTACGGCTAGCGAGTTGCTCGCTCGTAAACCCCTGGGTTGGTCGCTTGAGGCGTCAGGTAACTGGCGTCCCAGATAGATGATTGCCACCCGTGTCGTCGAGAGGCGGTGCGGGCACAGAATTCGGCTTATGGCTTCTCTCAACTCCGGCCAAAAGGAAAAAGCTGAAGAGGTGCAGGCATCTCGCCTGTCTCTTCAGCCTTTTTTATGGGAAACAGCACACATTGCTTCTGTGCTGAGAGTATCCTTGGTTAGCGACTTAAACGATTGTGCTCGATAAGCCAGCGAATGAAATTCAGACGGCGGCTTTCCTGCACCATTTCGCGATATTCTATTTGCTCTCCAACATGGTTCTTCATGTGAATGAGCCGTGAAGCCTCAACTTCAGTGAAACCAAGCGAAAGAAGATGCTGGTAATCTTTTTCTTCGATGAAAGGACGCTCTGGCATAAGATGACTCCCTTTGTGAATGAAGACGGCCTACAGGGACTGTACCAGTTTGATGCTTCACTTGTACGTATTACGTATAAGAACCCCCGGACGATACAAGCTGAAGGAATGAGGGAAGAAGCATTGTGTTCTATTTGCTATAACTTCGATCGGGGGAAGAAAAATTTCGTTGCTTCAAACGAATTTTTTCTTGTGTCAGAGTATATCATATTTCTATATGTTATGACGATAGTGCCGGGGAGAAATTCAAATGAAAGCAGGAAATATGGGGACGGGCCGCTAGCAACCTATCAGCCCGTCTGTAGTGGGATTGAAAGCGTTCTATGTAATGTTATGGATTGCTCTGTTGTTGTCCGGCTGCGAAAATACGAAGCATTCGCGCTGTGGCATCTGCTGCGAGCGTGGCCGCATTTCGCATTGATTGTTCCAGTGTCATGGGTCCCGTCGGCAAGACGGTGATCCCATCGAGGCCATGAGCGTAGAGGGTATGATAATCCTCCCCCAGTCCTCCCGCTACAACAAAAACAGGGATATGGTACTTTTTTGCTGCTCGGGCAACGGCGCTGACGCTTTTCCCATATGCTGTTTGTCCATCAAGACGGCCTTCAGCGGTAATCAGGAGATGAGCTGTGCTGACCTGCTGTTCCAGTTGTACGGCTTCAAGAACAATCGCAGCGCCGGGGCGGCTGGTTGCATGAAGAAATGCAAAAAGACCGGCTCCTAGTCCTCCTGCTGCGCCTGCGCCGGGGATATCAGCGACCGCACAATGAAGATCGCGCTCGATAACGCGGGCATAATTGGCAAGGGCTGCGTCGAGTTGGGTGACCATCTCAGGGGTTGCTCCTTTTTGCGGACCATAGACCGCAGAAGCGCCGGTCGGCCCACAAAGCGGGTTGGTAACATCGCAGGCAACCTCAAATGTACATTCTTGCAGCCGTGTATCGAAGTGTTCAAGCGAAATATGGGCAAGCCTGGCGAGGGCTGCCCCTCCTCGTTCCAGCTCGTGGCCCCTGGTATCGGTCAGTGATGCTCCTAACGCTTGCGCCATACCCGCGCCTCCGTCGTTGGTTGCACTCCCACCAACCCCGATGATGAAATGACGACAGCCATGATCGAGAGCGGCTCGGATCAGCTCGCCCACGCCATATGTGGTGGTAATGCGCGGGTCGCGTTTCTCAGGGGGAACGAGCGGGAGCCCGGAACTGGCGGCCATCTCGATAACCGCTGTGGTGCCGTCTCCCAGAATGCCATAGAATGCCTGTACTGGTGTATTGAGTGGCCCGGTAACGGTATGATAGTGGAGACTTCCATGCGTTGCATCTACCAGAGCTTGCACGGTGCCTTCGCCACCATCGGCGATCGGAATCACCTGAATATCAGCGTCCGGGTATACCATACGTGCTCCCTCGGCAATAGCCTGACCAACCTCGGTCGCGGTGAGACTGCCCTTGAGTGCTTGCGGAGCGATAAGGATGCGCATTACATCTCTCCCTGCCTTTCTGCATATAAAAGAGTGCTGGTCTTCGGTATTATATCATGCAGAAATGCGCTCCTCGTTTCGTGATTTGCAAGTTCGAGAAGATTCCATTATAGTTAGCTGTGAAGATAAATCGTATCAGTCTTTTATTTGCGGAGTTATCAAACGTGGGCGAACAAACAATGCGCTGGTCGTGGAGTCCGGCTGCACTGATCACGCTTGTACTGCTGGCGGTGCTCTATGGCTGGACTGTATGGAGCGCGTGGAAACAGGATATAAAGGATGAGCGCGGGGAGAAACCGCTGCAATGGTATCATCTGGCGGCTTTTGGTGTCGCGCTGGTTCTGGCTTTTCTTATCTTCTTCTCGCCTGTAAACGCGGGTGGGCAGCAGTATTTTGTCCTGCATGCTGTGCAGCTCGTGGGGTTGACGACGGTATGTGTGCCGCTGATGATGTTTGCCTGGCCTGTTGCGGTTTCCCGGCGATTGCTTGGTTTGCCGGGGATTCGAGATATCCTTGAGATGTTGTCAGCGCCCTTGTTGAGCTCGCTGGCCTTCAACTTTGCCTTTATCATCTGGCATATTCCGGTGTTGTATGCGCAGGTGGTTAAAGATACCAATCTCTATCATCTACAGTTGCTCTGTATTTTTGTGCTGGCCTTCCTGAGTTGGGGACCGTTATGTGCTGCGTGGAGAGGAACGCGCCATATGCGTTACCCGACGCAGATGCTCTATGCGTTTCTGGATGGGCAGCCGATGGACTGGCTGGCCTTTGCGCTGCTGATTACCACGTCCCCGCTCTATTCCTCATATCTCTTCCCCTCATTGCTTGGCATACCAAATTTTTCAGATCAGGCGGCGGGTGCGCTGGTCCTGCTGTGCCCGGGAATCGTTGATCTGGTTATTCTATCGGTTATCTTCTTCCGTTGGATGATGCAGATTGAGCAGCGGACACGGGCAAAGGATCAGGAGCGCGTGCAAGAGGAAGAGGAGTACGAGATAGAGTACGAGGTGATTGAAAAACAGTAGTTCAGGAGGCGCTCAGGTCTTACCAGTGACAGGAGAGCTGAAGCGCCGCCTGTAATCGTCGTTCATACTCTTTTCGTGGAATCTCGGTAACTCCCAGCGATTGCAGGTGTGGTGTCAGGAACTGGGTATCATGGAGTACAAAGCCTTGTCGTTTGAGATGTTCTACCAACGCAACCAGACAGACTTTTGATGCATCAGTCGCATGGGAGAACATGCTTTCGCCCATGAACGCGCCTCCTAGCGTGACACCGTAGAGGCCACCGACCAGCGTACCATCTTTCCATGCTTCGACACTATGTGCCAGCCCGAGCCGATGCAGCAGCGTATAGGTTTGGATAAAGGCTTCGTTAATCCATGTTTCCTCGCGCATCGCGCAGCAACGCATGACCTGCGTGAAGGCGGTATCACTTCGAATCTCATAAATTCCCTTGCGAATTGTGGCGCGTAGAGAGCGCGAAACATGCAGGTTCTCATGCTCAAGAATGGCTCTTGGGTCGGGTGCATACCACTGAATCCGGCCATCTTCGTCGGCCATTGGGAAGATACCCTGCGCATACGCGGCGATGGTCAGTTGTGGATCAAGTGGTTCTGGTTGAAGGTGTGTCTTTCGGTCCATGAAATGGCTGTGTATATCCTTTACCAATCTTTTTCCTCCTTCTCATAGTATCATCATAGAGTGATGAGGGACAAGCAACGTAGCCCTGTCGCTGTACGTACTAGTGTTATAGCTTGCATGTTTTACGAGGGAGATGTATGCAATATAGTTCACCTGCTTCGGGTTTGACCATTCATAACTTTATTACAACAGCATTTGAGCTGCCCGGCTATTGCATTGTGAGAAATCATGGTGTTGTTCGAGGAATTATTGTGCGTTCGCGTAGTGTGGCGGGCCAGATTGGGGCCTCGTTTCAGCAGTTGTTCGGTGGTAATATCTCTCTCTATACTGAGTTGTGTGAGGGAGCCCGGAACGACGCCTATGAACTGATGATTCAGCATGCACAGGAAGCTGGTGCAAACGCAATTATAGGTATGCGCTATGACGCGACTGAGCTGGCTGAAGGTGTCACTGAAGTATTGTGTTATGGAACAGCGGTAACGGTGGTACCGTTAGATCAGTAAGGAATGCGTATGGTGAGCCTGTTAAGGGGCTCACCGTTTTTTATGCCTGCTTCTCTTGTGTCGTGCGAGTGAAGGGACGTAGATACCGAACCAGTGCGGGCTTCGCGCTCTGAATCGTCTCCAGATCCGCTTTTTCGAGCGGCTTGAGCCAGAGCAACAGGCCTGCACAGAGCAGGATAAAGATACTTCCAGTGACAGCCAGATACCCGAGCAGTAGAAAGCGATCAGTTGGTTGCCAGAGAATCACCCAGAGAATGCTTGGAATCGCTGCCAGCGCCAGCGCCAGCAGGAAGCGCAAGGTAAAGCCAACAGGGTATTTCTGCGGCAGCTTCCGCCAGAGGAAAAGCAGCATCAATGAACCTGTGACAATACGGCCCATGCCATCAGCGATCAGAGCTCCTGCTGCTCCCAGCTTGAAATAACCGATGCACAGAACGCCGGTGAGAATGACAACGCCCAATCCCACCCACTGGCTGATCATGGCCAGAGACGACCTGTTGACAACGTAGAGCGTTGGCTGGTGAATATAAGTGCCCAGCACACGCATGATCAGATTGAAAAAGACGAAGACCGCCAGCAGCCCACCAACCGGACCAAAGCTGTCGGGGTAGAGCGCATGGGCAATACTTGGCGCGTTGAAAAGGCAGAAGACCAGTCCCGGAGCAGCCAGCAGTGTCTCGATTTTGATGAGTGTCTGCCATGTGCGCGAGAGGCGTTGATAGTTCTGGCCAATAAACGCGGCGGCCAGCGCTGCCCCGGCGACCCCGCCAAAGCCCGACACCAGCAAGAGATTCGCAGCATCTGCAAGCTGGAATGCCAGATTAAAGTAACCGATCTCTGTTAATGAGACAGCATAAACACTCAATAAAGTAATCGCGACCTGTTTTAACAGTGCTCCTGAAACAAGGTTTGTTAGCCATGCATTGAAGCCCAGTTTGAGTAGCGGAAGCAGCGGTTGATGGTACTGGGTGCCCCGTGAGAAGAGGAACGGCGCGAGGAAGAGGAAAAAGGCCATCATCTGGGCTACGGAGGTCAGAGCAAGTATCCAGAGCACGCCTTCGACTGCCCAACCAAGCTGTAGCACAATATAGCCAGAAGCAAGAATAGCCGCTTGCGTCAGGCTCCCGATAAAAAAGACAAGGCGCATGCGCATGAGTCCGGTGCAGAGTGCTGTTAACAGGCTTGCGACACTGCTACTGATGACGTAGATGGTAATCGGTAACAGATGTGCCTCTAACTCCGGGTTCTTAAGATCGCGGGCGGCTCCCTGCAGAGGCGGGATCGTTGCGAAAAGGTCTGCGAGTAGGTGTAGCCCAAAGAGCATGATGAGCGCGGTCAGGACAAGGACCCCCACACGCAGGAGCAGAAGGCGGCGAATCAGATGTGCCGCTGCTGCTTTCCCATGATCGGCAAAGACGCGCGGAATAAAGGTATAGGTCGCATCTTCAAAACCAAACGCGATAATATATAGGATCGTATTATATGCGGTTACCGCGACAGCATAGGCTCCGTACTGCTGATCGGAAAGCCCATGTGTCAGGATCAGTACCAGCACGAACATGGAGATATAGACCCATAGCCCGTACGCCTGATTGAAGAGATAGCTTTTCGGGGTCTTCTTCAGAAGATTGGTAGCTTCGGTATCATTTTCCAATGGGATGGCTGTTGCGGTATGTGGTTCTGTGGTTGGTATGCTACCTGGTGTCTCGTCAACCGCGGGGGCAATAATGGGCTGTACGCCAGTAATTGCTTGCTGGCGCGGTTGGGTCTCTCTTGATTGATCTGCACGCAAAAGGCGTAAAGGACGAAATGGCTCTTTACCCATAGGGATATTGTAACGTGAATCATGGTGAAAATAAAACTTTTACCAACCAAGCCAGCCAATACCTCCTATTGGAGCACAACATTCCGAAAAAATCTGATGTATCGCCGGCATTGAAGAACAGAGAAAAAGGAGAATCAATCAGTACCGGGTATTCGTTAAGCGGGCCTGCCAGGCAGCAGTGTACTGCGTAACAAGCCCCCTGGTACTAGAGAGGGAAGGTCAGACATTGACGTGAGCAGTGTATATGGTAGCATACAGGTGTTTCTCCCATTGAGAGGCAAGAGCGTCAGATACAGAGATGATAGAAACGCCGCTTTTCAGTGTGTTTCTGAATGAAGCGTGTTATACTGTTTTCACCATATCCCGGAAAGGTATCAAGGAAGCAATGCTACAGGAGCAACAACCGCGAAGGAACACGGATGAGAGAGTACAACAGCTTTTGACCATAGGAACAACACGCCCGATGTGGCTGCTGCCCCTTCTGATGAGTGTAATTGTGGCTGCTGTAGTAGCCATACTACTCTATCTCTTCATTGGTTTTGTTGTGTTAAGGGCAGCGAGCTTTGCAGCACTCATAAAGATTCCCTGGTTGCTGATTGGCATGGGATTGCTGTTCCTGGTGGTTGCTTTGCTTGTATTCTTTGGAAGAAAGCCTCTGGCTCTTCTGCTCTATTTGCGGAAGGTCAATAAAGAACAGAAGGAATCTCGGGCTCTCTATACTCCTCTCAAGGCACTGACTAATATTCATCGTACCGCTGAGGGCCAGGGCAAAGTGGAAGAACATATTTCTTTACTGGATCTGAGCAGAGAACAAAGTATACATCGCCTGATCCTCGGCGTTCCCGGAGCAGGAAAGACAATGGCGCTCCGTGTCTATCAATATGAAGCCGCTCAAAACCCGCTCTCCGTGGTCCTGCATCGGGGCCGGATTCCTATCTTTGTGCCCATGAAAAACTATGGTCTGTTTCTGGAACAACAGGAAGAAGAGCAGGAAACGAGCCTCCTGGACTATCTGGTTGAGAGCGATCTTCCCGGGATGCGGACTCTTGCCCCGTATCTGGGAGAACTGGCGCAAAGTGGAAGGCTGCTGTTACTATGTGATGGCCTCAATGAGCTTGATCGGGACTATCAATCTGCTGTCAGCCGGGAACTGGCCGGTTGGATGCGTGAGACCGGAAACTGCATTGTGATGACATGTCGCGAAATTGATTACAAGGGACAGAGCGAGTTCAAATTGCTGGTCGAGAGCGGTCAGGCCGAACTGGCAACGATTCATCCATTGCAGCCCGAACAGGTGCGTGAGTTCGTCGAGCGCTACGTCAAAACACAATCGGAATGGCACCATTCTGATGATGAGATTATGGAGGTTATTGACCGTAGCCGTTTGCGCTATCATTGCACGAATCCGATGATGCTTGTCACGCTGATGGAGATTATTGACCAGATCGGGGTGGAACGCGGCAAGCAGGTAGACACCCGAGGGCGGCTTTTGCGCGAGTGGGTGCGACAGGTGATCGTGAAAGAGCAGAGACGCTGGCAGCACAACGCTCCAGATGAGCAGAAGTTTATTCAGATGCTGGCGATCATTGCCTGTGCAGCCCGGTGTGACCACAATCGGAATGCGTTGCAGCTTGGTGTCTCGGTTGGGAATGGCCGGGGCATCAGTATGACACAGAGCGCCGACGAACTGGTTTTCTGGCTGGCAGATCACCCACCTCATGGGCCATTTGAGCCTGATAACGAGACGTTCGAGAGCCTGGATCGCGATGAGGTTGAGCTGTGTCTTCGCTTTGCGACCTCCGCGAATCTGCTGGATATCAGTCAAAAGGGTATTCTGAGCTTCCGGCATGAGCTCATTGCTGAGTACTTTGTTGCTGAGTATTTCTGTATGGCCACGGATGAACGCCGGATCGCGCATGCACAGTTGCGCGAAGATCTCCTGAAAGACCTGAGCCTCTGGAGCGAGCCGGTTGCTATCTGGGCAGGCCTGCTGAAAGATCCGCTGGTGCTTGCTGAGTGCTTTGCGGCAGCAGGTTTGAAGAACGTACGCTATATCTATCAGGGGCTGGTCCTGGCGCTTGTCTGTGTTGGAGTACTCTGGACGCCGCCACAGGCCGAGAACAGGCGCCCTGTACATCTGACAACGAGCATTGAAAATGCCCTGGTGACGGTTGTCAGGAATAAGAACAGTCGTGAAGCGGTGGCTGGCATCCTGAAGCGCTGTGTTGAGGAGGGTGGAGATGAGGTCTATCGTTCCCTGTTGCCCTTGATCTCCTATGAGGGCATCGATGAACTGCTTGTCCTGCTTGATAGAAATCTTGTCCCCGATCTGCTGTTTACCTATCTCCTTGATATGGTCGATAGTAGTCCCAGGGAAATGGTTCTCAGGATTGCGCGTGTGTTGGGGCGCTTTGGCTCTATTGTGGTGGAGCGGGCGATCCGCCTTGCAGATCCCGGGAATAAGACGCTGTTGCGCGAAGCTGCCGCTGATATTCTGGGAAGAACGCGTGATCCTCATGCTGTCGAGCCGCTGATTCAGTTGTTGTACGATACAGAGATTCAGGTTGTGAATCGGGCTGCGAACGGACTGCTTCGGCTCGGTCATGATCTCTCGCTCTCCCGTCTGATCGCGGTCATCGAAAATACTGCGCTTCCTTCTGACCGACAGATAGCACCCGAGATCCATGCCCTGGCGCACGAGGCGGTCTTAAAGATTCTAGAACGTTACCTGATGGAGCAGGATGTCTACAAGCAGTTGACGCGTCGCCAGTATCTTCAGGTTTTAGAGTGTATCTTTAGAGTGTTGACCGCGCCTTATGAGAAGGAGCACAAGGTCCAGACGCTGGCCTGTGCAATTCTGATCCGCCTGGGGCGCGATACGCAGGGGGTGGGAGCACGCGATAATCGTTGGGAGAAGGTGCTAGAAGCTGCGGTTGATGGGCTGCTTCAGTCCGAGGTGGGGCAGAAAGATCAGGTACTGATGCACCACTCACAGTACATTTTGCAGCATCTTGGCTCGCTGGCAACACCCCATCTCCTGAAGCGCCTGAAAAATGCGACGGAACAGGAACGTATCCGTATCGTTGAGGTGCTGAAAGCAGTCAGAGATCAACGTGCGTTAACCACTCTGTTGCGCCTCGTCGCCGATCCGTCATGGCAGGTCTATACAGCGGTTGAAGAGGCCTTATGTGCTTATGCGCCGGAGAGCATCCCGGGCGTGCTTGATATCGTATTGCGTCATCAGCGAGAGGATATTGCGCAGCGTGCGATCCGGATTCTGGTTATGATTGGGGAACCGGTTGTGACGCCAATCATTGATATCCTCTTTAATATTGTGCCGGGACGCACGCGTTTGCTGGTTGAGACTCTGGCACTGGTGCGTGACCCACGGGCAGTCTCTCCCCTGTTGACCCTGCTTCAGAGCTCGCAGCAAGATACACAATTGATGGTGGGGATTATTCATGCGCTCAGTTGTTTCCCAGAGCAAAGAGTGGTCGCACCGCTCTTAAAGCTGCTTCAGGACCCTGAGGTCCGCATTCGAGAGGAAGCAAGCACCTCGTTAAGCGTGCTCGGTCCTCTGGCGCTTCCCGATCTGGTGGTTGCGCTTGAGGAGCCGCATGACCCCTCATTCATCGAGCGAGTTCAGCGCACTATCCTGATGATGTCGCCGTTCCCGGGAGAAGAGCTTCTGGAAGCGTTACGGGTGGGCAGCGACCTCCGAGCCGAACGCATCAGATCGATCTTCAAAAAGCAAGGAGGCGAGGCTGCCAGTGTGCTGGTGCGTCATCTCTTGCATGAGGATCAGCGAGTACGTCTCTATGTCTATCAGACGTTGCAGGGAATGGAGGGACGTGATGTGGTCCCGGCGCTGATAGAGGTCTTCCATCTCCCGAACTTCCAGCGGCTGGTGACGCCGCTTCTGCTCAAGCACCCCGATGTCTCCATTGGGTTGCTGGTCAATCAACTGGCCGACGATGAGCAGGGAGAAGCCGCTGCTCGTCTGTTGCCTGCCTTTGGCCCGGATATTCTTGAGGCGCTGCTTGTCGGCTTTGAGCATCAGCAAGAGGTTGCAAACGAGCGGGCCCGTGAGGTCGTTTCGGTCCTGGTACAGGAAAGTTCAGATCCACAGGGGATTGTCTGGCGACTCGTCAAATTGTTTCCGCATACCCAGGGAAGTAAGGCTCGCGACAAGCTGCATTTATTGTTGACCGAAGACCTGGCCGAAATCAGTCTCCCGGCGCTCTTGCAGGGACTTGAACAGGCATTGCTTCAGGCTGATTGTGCTGTCGCTTTAGTGACACTTGCGTATAATCCACGATATCAACAACAGGTACTGGAAAGCTTGATTCAGGCGCTCTTTATTGAGGAGCGCAGAAGAGGAGCCGCGCAAGCCCTGATCGAGTTAAAGGATTACGCTACAGAGGAGGTCGCGGAACTCCTGACGGCTCAGGGACCGGTTGCACTGGTCGCACAGGATATCCTGGCAAAGATCGGCATCCCCGCCCTGCCAGCACTCTGGAAGAGGATTACCAACCAGCGTGAGCCTGCGATGCGCTATGCGGCACTGGAGGCGTTCCAGAAGATCCCGAATCGGGTGGTGGCTGGAGAACTGCTTTCTTTGCTCTCATCTGATGAAACGCCAAAAATGGTAATGGGCATGTTCTTCCTCTTAGAGCGAGTTTGGGAGGAAGAGAAGAATCACGAAGCCGAGATGCTGCATACGCTCATTCAGTATGTACAGGAGCATGAGGACAGCAGGGCGAATGCACGTGTGATGGCAACGCTGCTGCTGGCCGGTGAACAGCAGGTCGCGACTCATCTGCTGGATGTGTTGAATAATGAAGATCCGAGACGCTATAGACCGCTGGCGTATCTCTTCCTGCTGATGGGACGTCGTTCGCAGTTCTTGCTTGAAGATGCGTTCACCTCTCCTGAGACGGTGGAAGAGCTGCGCCCGGAACTGGCTGCTCTGCTTGGTCTTTCGGTAGCTCCGACTGAGATTGCGCATCTGGCGCAAGATATCAGTAGTTATGGGGTATTTGATGCACAGGGAACGCTTCGGGACCCGCAGGGATTGGAAGTTGCGCTCCGGGCTCTGGGCGGTTTGCTGGCGGGTGGTACCTGGAATGTTCAGCGCTTACAAGAGTTGTTGCAGAACAGTGGACCCAATGAGCCTGAATATGAGCTCTTCGCGGTCCTGCTTGGGCGGCGCTTTATGCCTCAGCTTGCGCGTCTGAAGCGTGAACTGGCTGCTGAGCGGGATGCACGGCGTCGTGAACGGGAGCAGCGAGAGCAAGCTGATGTAGAAATGTCACAGAAGATTGATGCACTGATGGATGAACTGGCAAAGCTGCGTGTTGAATATGAAGAGAGCCAGGCAGAAAGCGAGAAGAAAGAACAGGCGTTGCGTAAAGCACAACTCAAAGTCAGAGATTTAGAGGATCAGGTAGAGCACTTAGCACGTCGTTGCGAACAACAGAAAAACCAGCTTGAGGAGGTGCTTCGTGGAAGTGCCCCTTCAAATAAAGGAAAACAGGGGAAGGCGCAATAAGCAATAAAACAAATTGAACATGTAGAGAATCAGAAGAATTGAGAAATAGAGGGAGAGAATCGTCTAGTAAAGTAAGGGGTAGTAAAGCGTAACTGAGAACGGAAACACGACAGGGTGAGGTGTGCAAAGATGGAAAAAGCACCCAGACAGATAGAGCGATATGAGTGTCTGAAACCCTTGAAAGAGGGTGGTATGGGTGATGTCTGGTTGGTTCGAGACCCATTACGCCGGGATACACTGGTTCTGAAATTGATGTGCCCGATTAAAGATGACGAGCGCCTGAACGAAGAGGCAAAAAGGCGCTTTTTACGCGAAATCGAGCTCGGGCGTAGCCTGAACCATCCGCATATTCTCTCTATTCTCGATTCTGGTTGGACCTATATTGGTACGCAACGGGTGCCCTATCTGGTGGTACCGTATAAGCCTGAGGGCTCGTTACTAAATCTGGCAAAGCGGGCGCAGCCGTGGTCTTTAGTGCAGATCGCAGATATGATTCTACAGGCGGCTGAAACGCTCTGGTATTTGCACAGGCACAAGCCTCAGATTGTTCATCGCGATGTCAAGCCTGCCAACTTTCTGGTTGAGAGTGTCGGGAGCGCCCGAAGAGCTGCCAAACTCTATCTTTGCGATTTTGGAATTGCCCGTATGCTGCATCGAGGGGTCGAGGTGGAAGAGGCCAGCGGATTCATAGGCACATATGAGTTTGCAGCGCCCGAGCAGATTGATGGGCTTGTTTGTTGTGCTTCAGATCAATATTCGCTGGCAGTAATGGCTTGCTGGTTGTTGACAGGGCGCTATCCTTACCGGGTAGCTGATCGCCAGGAGTATCGCGATGCCCATAGACATCTGGCTCCTATCCTGCCAAGCAGGCTCAATCCGCAGCGCATTCCGGCAGGGGCGATCGATGAGGTGATTCATCGAGGATTGGCAAAGAAGCCAGAAGAGCGTTTTCCTTCTGTCCTCGCTTTTGGTAAGGCGCTCTACAGTGCCATTGAGGCCCTCACTGAAGATATGACGGCTGCCGGGGCACGAAGCTATAGTGAGGTAATCTGGGAACCGGGTGCGATGCTTGCTCCCGGCACGTCGGCCAATTTCTCGGTACAGGAGCGAGATGAGCGTGAGATCATTGCACCAGATGTCATGATTGAACTGGACCCGGAAATTACCAGCGAACGAATTCTGGATGAGCCGTTGCCGGAGCCACGGGACGCAGAAGAATCCCTTGAAGAGCACAAGCAGGCCCAGGGGCCATTTTATACCCCTTTGCCCGTCAAATTGGTCAGAAGCTATGGGATAATGGTGACGCCAAGAAGCCTGCTCTGGTCGCCAACGGGTGCCCTGTTAGGCTGCACCTGCTATGATTATCCGCCCTTGATTCTTGGACCGGAACGCAAAACACAGCTTATACAGGTGCGTTCCGCCCTTGAGGCCGCAGCGCTCTGCTGGTCTCCCGATGGAAACATTGTGGCTGTCAGTGTGCCGGGTGGACTTGCCTTCTGGGATGTGCAGCGACAACGACCCTACCCGCTGATGCTTCCCTATGAGGGAAGACCAGTCAAGGCGCTTGATTGGTCGAGGCGGGACTGTCTGGCCGTCTGGCATGGCAGCCAGATAGACCTTTACGCGATAACGCCCGAAACGCTGTCTGGCCGCTTGCTCGATCGTTATGAGACGATTATGACACCGGATATGGTTGCTGAAACGGTCGGGGTGATGCATTGGTCTCCAAAGGGCAGTCTCCTGCTTGCGGGCGGTCAGAATGGGATGGTGGTCTGCTGGCGGGTTGAGGGGCGCACGATCCGGAGGAAAGTCCTGATAGAGGCTCAGCGGGCCGTAACAGCGGTCGCCTGGTCGCCTGATGGCCGCTGGCTGAGCGCCGCCTTTTGTGACAGGAAAGTAATAAGCTGGCACGTGGATAATGTGACACGCCCCTATCTCTGGACTGAGCTGCCGGGCTCTCCGCGAAGCATTAGTCTCACGGGAGATGGGCGCCTGATGCTGGCTTTACGGTGTCAGGCCGTGCTGGTGGGATCTCCCACTGAGAGCGCTCCTGACGCGATTTTGCCCGGAAGACAGTTAGTTGCTTGCTCACCAACGACGAATGAGATCGCGGTGCTGAGCGAGACGCGAGAAAACCTGATCGAGATATTCAAGGGATAAAGCAAGGGCTTCTAAAGAAACCCTGTATACTCAGCAAGGTGAGCTATTGATAGGTTTATATTTCTGTATATTTGCGAATGGTGAATAACAGGAGTATACTTGAGGTTAGTAGCGTAATGCCACCTGTGAAAACGAGTGCAAAGCAAGAAGGCGTTCGTTTTGCTGGTATCTCTTCCTCTGAAAAAGGGACGCTCAGAGAAGTGTATCAGGTGGATGTGGATAGACAGTGAGAGATCTCAGGGCCATCATCTTCCCTGACCACCAGGGTGCCCGATTTCTACAACTCTTTGTGAAAAACGGGGCGTCTGCTCCTGCATGGTGACAGTATGATTGATAAACACCAAAGACAAATGGACGAGCACAGAGACGACGTTTTCTCATCAGTAGCACGATTAGCTGTGCACACGTTGCGCTGTTCCTGTGCCTATGTGTGTACTCGTGCTGCCATTCCAGATGCTGCAATGAACGTCGCTTGCTTTGTGTCGGGCGGGGAAGAGCTTCAGCAGCAAACCATCTCACTTCCTGTTGAGCTTGTGGAACGATGTGTTCCCGGTCAGGCGCTTTTGCTGGAGCAAGAAGCCTCGTTACTGCTGCCGCTGGAAATCGGGGCGCAAGCGATATTTCTGGTTTTGCGAGCGCATCCAGAGTCCCCCTGGACACCTGAAGATGTAGCTCGGGCGAACCGTTTTGCGGATGCTGTGGCCGGGCTTTTTCAGGAAGAAGGTCTCTCTCCCAATCAGCGGATGAGAGCTTTTCTTGGCATCGTCAGCCATGAGTTGCGTACCCCACTGACCGCAGTCAGTATGCACCTTCAGGTCGCTCGAGGGTTACTGACAAAGTGGCTTCAGGAGGAATGTGATGCTCAGGTACAGGAGCGTCTGCTTGATCTCTCACACCTGCTCACTCAGGCTGGAAGTCAACTGAAACTACAGGAACGTCTGGTCGACGATTTACAGGATGTCACCAGGATGCAGACCAACCGGTTAGAGTTACGGCTGCTGGCCGGTGATCTGGTTCGAGTGGTCTCGGAGAGCGTGGCGGCGTTACAGGCTGCATTTCCGGCGCGATGCATTCAGCTTTCGCTGGCAGTGAAAGATGAGCTTCTTGTCTTTATGGATGCAGACCGTATCACTCAGGTTATTAATAACTATGTCACGAACGCTTTGAAGTATGGGCGCAGCGATGGCCGAATAGAGGTTTCCCTTGAGCGCAGAGAAACCTGTGCATATGTTGCGGTACGCGATGAGGGGCCCGGTCTGGGTGCGGAAGAGCTGGAAAAAATCTGGGAGTGGTTTTATCGGTCTGATGCGAAGGCGTTGGACCCCGCTACTCAGGCGATAGGCGGGGCTGGTCTGGGCCTGGGGCTGGCGTTCTGCCGCAGGATCATCGAGTTACATCAGGGAGCGACAGGGGCCGAAAGCAGGCCGGGTGTCGGCTCAACTTTCTGGTTCACCCTGCCTCTGGTGTTGAATGCAGCTCCCCTGGATCCATAAACGTTCAGGCTGTGTGTTGTTTAACGAGCGTGACAACCTCTGTTGCACATCCCCAGGAAAGCGTTACACCTGATCCGCCATGTCCATAGTTATGCACCAGCAGGCGATCAGGAACGGGGCGCTCGGCTTCAAGACGAATGCGCGAGCGCAGGGGACGCAGCCCGCACTGGACGCTCAGAATATCTTCCGGCTTGAGATTGGCAAACTGTGGGGCAAGGTTGGCACAGCGTTGTAAAATGCCACTATTTTGTTCTGGAATAATACTCGTGTTTTCATTGTTTTCTTCATCGACACCACCGAGAATGATATCAGAGGTGCGTGGTACAATGTATGCGAGTTTGTTAGGCCCCTCGTCGTCTACAATGACGCGCTGGAAGCCTTTCTGTTTGATCCGAATGGTCTGGCCTCGTCCGGCATGGATATCGCGATCTCCAACCAGTTCGCGGGCTCCCAGGCCGCTACAGTTGATGACGATCGGGTATTCGGTCAAAGCGTCGCCGAGCGTAGTCACAGTTTCCCGGGTAATGAGTCCGCCTTCCTGCTGAAATACCTGCATTAAGTAGGGAAGGTAGCGACTGGTATCAATGACAGGGGTCTCAAAGACATAGCCATCGGCGTACCCTGCGGGGAGCTCGTCCGGTGTGGCATGTCTGAAGCTCTCAACGGCTTCGAGCCACCAGGGATCACCGACAGGCGCAGGCTTGACTTCCAGAAAAGAGCGCATCAGCACCCCTGTTTCCGGCTTTGTAGCGTGAGTCTGAAAGATACGAAACGCGATTTTGCCCCACGCGGTAATTCGGTCTCTAGGGAAGGCATTGTAGGGATACCAGACCGCGGCTGCGATGTTTGAGGTGGTTATTGGGTGGCAGGTCCTTTGCCTTGATATGTACCGAATATCCGGCACGCAACAGGCTGATCCCGGTTGTCAATCCGGAGATGCCACAACCGATAACCAGTACTTGCATAGGTTCTGTGCTCCTGTTCGTAGCGAATTAAGAAAAGAGCGCTGTACAAAACTGAGTTTAGTAGACAACACGAGAGCTGTTCCTGACAAGGGAAGCCCTCTCAGGAAGCACCTGTTCCCTGGCAGAATGGACAGGTAGTGGTTGGGTAAATGGTACTATATGGCATCTCTTGTCATACGACGAAAACAGTAGTATAGTGTTGTACGTAATAAACTTGCAAAGATTGAGTTGAAGATAATGACCGGCCTGTTTGTATTGCTTTTTATGCGCAGGCAATAATAGGCTTGGAGACAGGCAAGGTTGTTCTAAAGAAGAAGCCTTTCGCTGTTTAAAGCCGCTTGACATCCTGGTTTTTCTCTGGTACGCTTGTTCAAGCAAGGGACACGTTCCCCTGAGAGAAAAGTAGAAACAGCGGTGTCTTTCTGCTGTTTATTCGTTTTCATCCTGTAGGCTTGCCGTGGATGAGAGGCGATCGACTATGAGGGCCTTATCCGTTTTCAAGATGGGGGTTGCCCTGAGTGATCGGGACAGCAGAGCTTACTCAAGCGGTAGCGTTGTTGTCTTATCTTTGGGGGATGGTATTGTCCTCTCCTCGGAAATGTAGAAAGGTTTTTCATGGCTGACGAGAAGAAAAATTATCTAACGACTGATTTTGGTATTCCTGCTCCGGATAACAAAAACTCGCTGACTGCGGGTTACCCCGGACCCACCCTGCTTGAAGATTTCCATCTGATTGAGAAGCTTGCTCATTTTGATCGTGAGCGTATCCCTGAGCGTGTTGTGCATGCAAAGGGCGCTGGTGCACACGGTTATTTTGAGGTAACTCATGATGTGACTAAATATACGAAAGCAGCTTTCCTGAGCGAAGTTGGAAAGCGCACTCCGCTCTTCGTTCGTTTCTCGACCGTAGGTGGAGAGAAAGGTTCTGCCGATAGCGCCCGCGACCCGCGTGGTTTCGCTGTCAAGTTCTATACCGAAGAGGGGAACTATGACATTGTCGGCAACAACACTCCGGTCTTCTTCATTCGTGATGCGATCAAGTTCCCGGACCTGATCCATACGCAGAAGCGCAACCCACAGACAAACCTGAAAGATCCCGATGCATACTGGGACTTCTTCTCTCTGACTCCTGAGTCCCTGCATCAGGTTACCATCCTCTTCTCTGATCGTGGCACCCCGAAGACCTATCGCAATATGGACGGCTTCGGTTCCCATACCTTCAAGTGGATCAACGCTGAGGGTAAGGCGCACTGGGTCAAGTACCACTTCAAGACCGATGCTGGTATTGAGAACTGGACTAACGAAGAGGCGATCCGCATGGCCGGTGAGAATCCCGACTATGCAACACAGGACCTCTTCGAGCATATCGCATCTGGCAGAGAGGCTACCTGGACGCTCTACGTGCAGATCATGCCGCTTGAGGATGCTGCAACGTATCGCTTCGATCCATTCGATGTCACTAAAGTCTGGTTACATAAAGATTATCCGTTAATCCCAGTTGGTCGCATGGTGCTGAATCGCAACCCGGAGAACTACTTCGCCGAGGTTGAGCAGGCCGCATTTGCTCCGACCAATATTGTTCCAGGTATCGGGTTCTCGCCTGACAAGATGCTTCAAGGTCGTATCTTCTCCTATCCGGATACGCATCGCCATCGCCTGGGCACAAACTACGCGCTGCTGCCAATCAACCGCCCGCGCGTTGAGGTGCAAAACTATCGCCGTGATGGTGCAATGCGTTTCGATGATAATGGTGGTTCGCGCCCGAACTATGAGCCGAATAGCTTCAATGGTCCTGTTGCGGCCCCTCAGTTCTATCAGAACGAGGAAGAGCTGCCAGTCCAGGGCACCGCACGCCGTATCGCCTATAATCTGGAGGATAATGACTTCGTGCAGCCCGGCATGCTTTATCGCTTGATGAGCGAGGATGAGAAGGCACGTCTTGTGCATAACATCGTTTCGCATATGAAGAATATCAAGCACAAAGAGATTGCCGAGCGTCAGGTGAAGCTCTTCTATCGCGCTGATCCTGACTATGGTGCTCGTGTTGCTCGTGGGCTTGGCCTTGAGATTGAGACACCTGTTGGCGATTAAGTTTATGCAGCATGAAAGCTCTGCCCGGACAACTCCGGGTGGAGCTTTTTCAATAATAAGGGATAGAGGCTCAAGTAGGTAGAAAGAGAGAAGCCGCTGTTCTGCAAGAGATGACAGCAGCTTCTCTGGAGAGACAGACGGAAATGAGGTGGTCTGCTAAACGATTTCAATTGTGCCGTCTGCCCGCTGAAGTTCTGCCCTCTGGACCTGAAAGGCCAGTACATGATGTGCTACTGAGCCGTGTAGCTCTGCTGAAAGGGCCTCGATGGGCTGCATGCGTGCCTGACCGCTCAGACAGAGGGTATGCTGTTGCTGGATATCCGGGAGCATCAGAGAGCAATGCATGTTGTTTGTCGTCACGGTCGGAAATATATGAGAGACCTGTTTCAGGTACACGGTCTTTTCTTGTGGGCTCACCGCAAGCATACTGAATAGAGAGCCTGCGAACATTGCGCTGTCTCTGAGGGGCTCCGTCCAGAAGAAACCAAGCTGCTGGCAGGGGAATGGGATGGTTGTTGTCCCGCTCGTATGCTTCAGCATTTGATACAGGGAGAGGGTGGCACATGGGTATGCAAGAGCCTCTTCTTTGTTCTCTGGAAGTGATTGCGTCGTTGCCTGCGTGACCTGGAAACGCAGCCAGGCGACACCGTTCTTTTCAAGTAGCGCCATCTCTGCAATACTTCTCACATTCAGGCATTGCCGAAGATCATGGTGTAGAAAACAGAGGCCCGGAGTGACTACCTGTTGCATACTCAGGGCACGGCAGAGATATAAAAAAGTGGGCATGGTATGGAACTGCTGGTTGATCTGTACCAGACAGGTGGAAGCGTTGGGCGCGTAGGCAATATCTCCCGTTAAGAACAGGCCTCGAAGGCCCCCGCATGGATCTGTACAGCCCAGAGCACAGAAACGACTTGCTGTAATAAACGCTTGCGCCTCAGATGAGAGCGGAATGGTTTCATTCTCCTTGGTTGGTCCTACTACTTTTTGTTTAGCGTGTTGCGATAGGTGTGAATGTGTCAATCTAAACACTCCCAAAAAAAGAAACAGGTCATCTGGTTCATGGGGAAACTGCTGAAAAGGTGCTGCCAAGCACTTGATCCAAGTATATCATAGACATTGAGAAAAATGTGTCACTGTGCCTAAAATGAAAAAGTTGTAATTTTTTATTGTGTGAATCATGGGGTGTACAAGCGTGAGGATGCATCAGAGAGACGCGTTCTCTATGGATGAGCTAAAATACGAGCGCGATCTATCCTTGCTATCCCCCTTTACTCTCATCGGGTGATGGAGTATTATGTCAACAGATGTCAACGTACTGAAGAGGAGCACAAGGGGATTCCAGAAAAAGCCTCAGCGGAATATGGTCTCCTTGTCAGTATGGGACTTTTTCTGTATACTTTGAAAAAACAATCTGTTGAGCTCTAAACAGAGACAATGCATGAAATACATCGTACATAGAGCGGACGAGGACACGATCAGGTCTACCTCGTCAGAATGGCTGCCTTGTCAATGATGGGAGGAATATTTCTGATGGCCGATAAAGCGGTATCCTCTAATACCTCAACCACCGAGAAGATGGACTCCATGAATGGTGTGGGGACCAGTTCTCGATCTCTGGATGCTGATAATTTAATTAAGAACGCACCTGATCCGGTGTTCGTTTCAGATCTGGAAGGAAAGATCTTGCAGGCGAACGACGCGGTGTATGAGTTGCTAGGATTCCGTACAGACGAGGTATTGGAACAGTCGCTCTCGCGCTTTATCAGCCCGGAAGAGACCCGTGAGTTCACCGCCGCGTTACGGGAAGTGATCGAGAAGGGGGTAACGCGAAATGCGCGACTGAATCCGCGGAGCGCATCGGGGGAAGTGATTCCCACAACGCTCAATGCCTCGGCGTTGCGTGATGCAGATGGCAAAGTGATAGGAGCGATCGGCATCCTGCGCGATATGCGAGAGCTGGATAAAGCCCGGGCCTACTCAGATAGTTTGATCAAGAACGCGCCAGACCCGGTGTTCGTTTCAGATCTGGAAGGGAAGATCCAACAGGCGAACGACGCGGTGTATGAGTTGCTGGGGTTCAGGCCAGATGAGGTGCTGGAACAGTCGCTCTCGCGCTTTATCAGTCCGGAGGAGACCCGTGAGTTTCTGGCCGCATTGAGCGAGGTAATTGAGAAGGGTGTGACGCGAAATGCGCGTCTGACTCCGCGAACAGCCTCAGGGGAAGTGATACCGACGACGCTCAATGCCTCGGCGTTGCGAGACTCAGACGGCAAAGTGATAGGGGCAATCGGCATCCTGCGCGATATGCGAGAGCTGGATAAGGTACGTGCCTATGCTGATAACCTGATCAAGAACGCGCCAGACCCGGTGTTCGTTTCAGATCTGGAAGGGAAGATCCAACAGGCGAACGACGCGGTGTATGAGTTGCTGGGGTTCAGGCCAGATGAGGTATTGGAACAGTCGCTCTCGCGCTTTATCAGCCCGGAAGAGACCCGTGAGTTCACCGCCGCGTTACGGGAAGTGATCGAGAAAGGCGTGATCCGTAATACACGACTGAATCCGCGGAGTGCCTCGGGGGAAGTGATTCCCACAAGCTTGAATGCTTCGGCGTTGCGAGACTCAGACGGCAAAGTGATAGGAGCGATCGGCATCCTGCGCGATATGCGAGAGCTGGATAAAGCCCGGGCCTACTCGGATAACCTGATCAAGAACGCGCCAGATCCGGTGTTCGTTTCAGATCTGGAAGGGAAGATCCAACAGGCGAACGACGCGGTGTATGAGTTGCTGGGGTTCAGGCCAGATGAGGTGCTGGAACAGTCGCTCTCGCGCTTTATCAGCCCGGAAGAGACTCGTGAGTTTCTGGCAGCCCTGCGTGAAGTGATCGAGAAGGGTGTGACGCGAAATGCGCGTCTGACTCCGCGAACAGCCTCAGGGGAAGTGATACCGACGACGCTCAATGCCTCAGCGTTGCGAGACTCGGACGGCAAAGTGATAGGGGCAATCGGCATCCTGCGCGATATGCGAGCATATGAGAAAGTGTTGCATGATCTTGAGGAGTCGAAATCCGAGTTACAGGAAAAGATCCTTGATCTTGAGAAGTTTGAGGAGGTCGTTGTCGGACGCGAACTGAAGATGATCGCTCTCGAAAAGGAGATCGAGAACCTGAAGCAGGAACTGGAAAAATATCGCTCACAAGGTCTTCATCGTGAATCGGACAGGGGTCATACTCGATGGACGTAGTACCGCAACAACCGCCTTCTTTAGATAGCGAGCATGTCAGCCTGGAGGAATTGCGCCGGGCGTACATGGCTTTGCTGGAAGAGAAGGAACAGCTGGAAATGCGTGTACAGAAAAGCGAGGAGCGCCGCCGTGCCTTCATCCATATCCTGAGCGACCTGACAGCAATGAATAGCAAGCTGGCAGATCAGCGGAAAGCGATGATTCACATCCTTGCCGACTACGAACAGGATAGGCGGCGGCTGGCACGACAGACAGAGCGGCTGGACAATTCCCGTCGCGCACTGCTTCACATTTTGCAGGATTCACATAAGTCGAATTTGCGGTTAGAAAACAGCCGCAAAGCAATGATTCACATTATGAGTGATCTGAAGGATACGACTGAGGCAGTACGTAAGCGTGAACAGGAGCTTCGCGAGAAACAGGAGCAACTGGTGCAGGCGGGAAAGCTGGCGACATTGGGTGAACTGACAACGGGCGTGGCTCACGAGTTGAATAATCCCCTGAACAATATCGGGCTGTTTGTCGGGAATGCAATTGATCTGATTGAGCTTGGCATGGCTGATACGGAGCCTGAGCGGATCTTACAGGAACTGCATAGCGCAATGCAACAGGTGCGGAAGGCTACCGAGATCATCTCGCACCTGCGCACGTTTGGCCGGGCTGCTCCAGTGAGTTGGGAGCCGGTCAATGTTCCGCAAGTCGTCCAGCGCTCCATTTCGCTGATGCGGGAGCAGTTACGGCTGCGCCAGATCGAAGTGCGCATACACCTTCACTCTGAAGATCTGGTTGTGACCGGTAATGCTATTCAGTTAGAGCAGGTTTTTATTAATTTGCTGACAAACGCGCGCGATGCTCTCTCAGGTGCGAAAACGAAACTTATCACTATTGAATGCAAACAAGTCAATGACATGGTAGAGGTCAGCGTGGCTGACACCGGATCGGGAATTCCTCCCGGACTGGAGCAACGGATATTTGATCCGTTTTTCACGACCAAAGAAGTTGGGACCGGTACAGGACTTGGATTATCAATTACGTATGGCATTATTAAGGAGCATCGAGGGATGATTACTGTACAGAACCGTCCCGGATCGGGTGCACTCTTTTTGGTCCAGCTTCCGCTTCGGGCGGATGACTCTGTAGGAGAATAGTTGGTGGCACAGGCACATATTCTGATCGTTGATGATGATACTGCCTTATTGCAGGCGCTTCCACAGGCCGTCCATCTGCGCATGAAAGATGTGCAGGTTGAAACGGCTGATGCTGCTCTCACGGCGCTTGAGTTGATACGCAACAAAGACTATGACGCGATTGTCAGCGATATCAAGATGCCAGGCATGGATGGACTCGGGCTGTTGCGTAAGATTCAGGAGTTGCGCCCGGATACACCAACCCTGCTGATCACCGGTCATGGAGATCACAACCTCGCTATTCAGGCCCTGCGTGGCGGTGCGTATGACTTTATTCAGAAGCCAATCGACCGTGATTACTTTGTTGCCGCACTCTACAGGGCGATCCAGACGCGACAGCTTCGGCGTCAGGTGGCAGAGCAGCAGCGAGCGCTGGAAGAGCATGCACGCTCGCTTGAAAAGGCGGTACAGGAGCGAACGCGTGAGCTGATTGCCGCGAATGCCGCCAAGGATGAGTTTCTGAGTATGGCTTCGCATGAGTTGAAGACTCCTCTATCCAGCCTCAAGGGGATGACGCAGCTCCTTCGGCGTAAGCTGGAACGTGCTGGCTCAAGCGACGTTATCCGTCTGGTGAGTATGGAGAACTCCATTCGCCGCATGGAATTGCTGGTGAATGATCTGCTGAACATCTCGTTTATCGAAATGGGTATGTTTGTCCTCCATAAGCAGCCGACCGATATAAACGAGCTCTGCCGTCGCCTGGTGGATGAGTACATTGTAGGCACGAATCCGCCTCCGGTTGTTGAGGTGGATTTACCAGCAGAGAAGATTGAAATGGCTATCGACGTTGATCGTTTCGGGCAGGTCATTATCAATCTGTTGTCGAATGCACGGAAATATTCTTCCGCTCCGATTCGTTTGTCGGTGCGTGTCGAGGATGAGCAATGCATCATTTCGGTTTCTGATGATGGCGTGGGGATTCCTCCGGAGGTGTTGCCGCACATCTTTGAGCGCTTTTACCGCGTCCCGGGCATTGAAGTCCAGCGTGGTTCTAGCATCGGGCTTGGACTCGGACTCTATATCTCCAATCAGATTGTTGAGCGACATGGTGGACGTATTGATGTTCAGAGTACGCCGGGAAAGGGAAGCGTCTTTTCAGTCGTGTTGCCGCTAAAAGTTGCCTCGCCTGTGGAAGATAGCACGCAGGTATCGCAGCCCTCATAAATCCAGGGGACAGGAACGCCCTGTCCCTTGTGCATGTAAAAAACGTGCTACATGTTGTTTTGGGGATAAAAATACGGGATGGGTTTGGTTGTAAGGGGGAAAGGCTTCACACGAAGATACGTAATAAAGTATACCTGAAAATCTCCAAAAAATCAACCCCTGATTTGTTTTTTTTATCGGTTCAATCGGCGCTCACTGGAAGATCACCAGGGTCGCGCCCCATGCGTGAGAAAAAGCCGAGTTGAGCAAAAATATCGCGGGCGGAAAGTGGCACTATCGTCTGCGGTTGCTCAATCCAGCTTGACTCGACAGCAACCCGACAATCAATGGTGACAATCTGCTTATTCAGGATCACAAGCTCTTCATGTTCGCGTAGTTTGGTTGCAATCCGTGGCTTCACCTGCGCAAGGTTGGCATAGAGCGTTTCCAGCGTCCCGAAGGTTTGTAGCAGAGAAGCGGCTGTCTTCGGACCGATGCCCGGCACACCCCGAATATTATCTGAGGTATCACCAACCAGCGCCTTGAAGTCGATAAACTGCGCTGGTGTCACGCCGAAAGTCTCCGCGACAAGTTCCGGT
Organism: Thermosporothrix sp. COM3; assembly: GCF_059696735.1. Taxonomy (NCBI): domain Bacteria; kingdom Bacillati; phylum Chloroflexota; class Ktedonobacteria; order Ktedonobacterales; family Thermosporotrichaceae; genus Thermosporothrix; species Thermosporothrix sp. COM3. The sequence continues at coordinate 6,819,620 of NZ_AP019376.1, forward strand.
GTATAAAAGAGTTCCTTTTTTCCTCGACGTACGTAGATGTGGGTGGTGGGGTCAACCAGTTGCATCAGATCCCGATCGGTTGAGATGATCATGACGCGCTGATTGCGATTGCGAGCAAGCTGTGCATAGCTCCCAATCAAGTCATCAGCCTCAACTCCCGGCATTTCAATGGTATATATGTTGAGCAGTTGCAGGGCTTTCTGAAGAAAAGGAAGCTGTGTAAACGGGTTCTCTGGATCGTCGGGCGCGAATTGCGGGCGATTGGCCTTGTAGGTTTCCAGTAAGAGGCTTCTCTGTGTTCTATAAGGGGTGTCAAAGCAGACGATCACATTCCGTGGCTGAAACTGCTTGATATGGCTGAGAATGCCTGCGATCGCGCCGTAGGCCCCATGAAAGAGGGTACCATCAGGAGAGATCAAGGAGCGAGGCATACCCTGAAAATAGCGGAACAACAAATTGTGCCCGTCAATTAATAATGTATCGGCTTGAACGGTCAAGAGAAACCTCCGGGAATATATCTGAACTGTATTGTAGGCTGGTAGTCAAAGCGCGTCAAGCGAGAATCCCGAATGCGCTCTACAGAGAGCAGCGTATCTGCCCTCTGTAGAAAGCCGTACGATGGTCTGACTACCGATCGTTCGCGTCGCCACGTGCCGTCACAATATCGTTTTGTGAAGCCCAGAGGTTTAGATCTTGCTTCATAATGGCGGCGGCCATCAGGTCCGGGAACAGATCAGGAGTACACGCGAAGGTGGGAATCCCCATGCCGGCCAGGCGTGCAGCATTCCGATGATCGTAGATCGGCGCACCTGTGTCGTTCAACGCAAGCAGGCAGATTACCTGCACACCGCTGGCAACCAGTTCGGCGGCCCGTTGCAGCATTGAGCGCTCGTTTCCTCCCTCGTAGAGGTCGGTGATAAGCACCAGGATGGTTTGGTTGGGTTTGGTAATAATCTGCTGACAGTAGCCAAGCGCACGATTAATATCGGTACCACCCCCAAGCTGTGTCCCGAAGAGCAGGTCAACCGGGTCTTGAAGATCCTCGGTGAGATCGACGACGGAGGTATCAAATACCACCATCTTTGTTGAGACTGCTCGCAGTGTTGCCAGAACCGCGCCAAAGACGCCAGAATACACGACCGATGTGCCCATAGAACCGCTCTGGTCCACACATAACACAATGTCGCGCAGAGAAGAGCGCTTATGTCCATAGCCGATAAGTTGTTCGGCAATGATTGTTTTCTTTTCTGGCAGGTAGTTTTTCAGGTTGGCTCTGATTGTGCGATCCCAGTCAATCTCGTTGGCACGAGGCCGCCGGGTGCGGGTGGCACGATTCAAGCTCCCGCGAACTGCCTGCATCAGTGGGTTCGCGAGCTTGCGTTCGAGGTCTTCAACCACTTTGCGCACCACCATGCGGGCAGTCTCTTTTGTCTTTTCCGGGATTGCTTTATTCAGGGTAAGCAGCGTGGTAACCATATGGATGTCTGGTTCGACCTGCTCCAGCATCTCTGGTTGAAGCAGCATCTCAGTGAGATTTAGCCGGTCAAGGGCGTCTTGCTGCATCAGGCGTACAGTCGAGGTCGGGAAGTAGGTGCGAATGTCTCCGAGCCAGCGAGCAATGCGCGGTGACGAAGCGCCCAGGCCGCCACGACGTCCGGACTGTTTATCTGCATCATAGAGCGCTGCAAGGACGTCATCCATACCCTGATCTACGTCACTGAGCGTAAAGCTCCCTTCGTCTTCACCTTCGTCGGTTCCGGCGCCATTTCCGCTGACTCTGATCCCTAACCCCTGTTCAGCGGCCTTACCCAGAATCAGACGCCAGCGGCGTAATCTTTCTTGCTCCTGTGGCTCTACTCTATTACCTGTCATCGAATGTGACTCCTAATATCTGTGCCAGGGTAGGCAGAACGAGGCGTGCGTTGGCAGCGTCAAATGATGCCTCGCTGGATTGCCCTGTCACGCTCTTCGTTGGCTGGGTGGTTTGCGTATGGAGATGCTTGATTTTCTCGCCCATTGCACGCCGTTCGGGGGACGCAAAACCTGAGAAGGCGCGGCGTAGAATGGGTAGCAACTGGGTGAATGTATCTGTAGTGAGCATAGAGACCCAGCCGTCTAGCACACGCCAGAGATTATCCTGATGTAGCATCACCAGTCCGCTCCCCTGTAGAATACCTTCAATCCAGAAGGCTGCCTGGGTAGCTGGAACAGCCGGAGACAATGTCAGACCGGTAAGGCGCTGTAGCTCTTCCTCTGGCAATATCTGCTGATCGAGCAGAATACGGCAGCAACGTCCCCGGACCAGACCGTGAATCTGCTCGTCCTCCATAATACGCTTGAGCGTTGCATACCACTCTTCTTGCAGAGCCTCGATCTCTAACAGAGCAACGCTACTCTGAGCCTGATTGATGCTCTCGATCATCTGCTTGGCGGCGTCATTGTCGAGCGAGGAACATGCGCCCGGGAGCCCGATAACAATGCGCTCGAACAGCCCCTGAATGATCGGGAGGATGAAATCTGCCTGGGTGTTGCGCACATCGCCATAACGCACAATCGTTGTTAGCGGGGGAAGTGCACGCATCAGATGATGAATGTCGGCTGTCACCGCAGCCCGCTTCTGAAGCTCTTGTAGAAGCTGCTCAACAGCTCTGGGAAGTGTTGCCAGAATACATTCATTCAGCAGAGATGTCAACGTGGGTAATGACTCTGTATTCCGTGCTTGATCAATGGCGTAGGCCGCCGCTGCTTCGGCGATAGTGTTTCCCCAGACGTTAGCTTCGATCAAGGCGATGACAAAATCAACTTTCCATTGAAGTCGCCAGTATTCATGGAAGGTTCCACTTTTGCCCGAGACGTGCACTGGAGTTCCCCAGGGAACATGCAAGAGTTGCAGCCGGTGGAGAAGCTGGCTTCTGCCCAGGTCCGTTTCTTTGCGCAGGTCCAGATCAAGTGTGACAATCTCGGTTGAAGGCTTGAGGCGCAAGCGTCGCTGATGCATTTCAAGATCGCGCTGTAAGGGGACAACTGGCGCATCGGATGGCACTGTTCCCATGCGCTCTCCGATCTCCATCTTTTCGCGAATCAGGTTCATTGGCGCTTGTTCACCATGACAGAGAACTGTCAGGATGGCCTCGTGTGCGTCTGCCAATCCGGGCTGAGGCATGTCGCGCAAGGCGGCCAGAGACTCGGCCAGACGTACGGCCTCGATCACGCTTGCAGATGAGGCGTCCATTCCCTGTTCACGCAGTAAATGGGCGGCACGAGCCATCCAGTGCGGCGTTGCGTTGCCGGGAAAGGCCCAGAGGTGCTCATACCAGCCAGGCGAGTAGATGCCTGCGCCGTAGCCGCTGCGATATGAGAGACGCGAATTGGTCCAGGGGATCCAGGTTGCCTCGACTTTTACCTTTTTCAGACCTTTAAGCAGGGAGGTATCTCCCTTGTGTGCCTCAGGATCAACCAATACCGGTGCATGCCATGCGCCGCAGACAACTGCAATGCGCTGGAAGCCCTCTTTACTGGCTGCTTTGATCGTCTGACGCATATAGGCCTCGCGCAGCGCTTCCTCTTCGTTCTTGGGGGGCCGTCCCGAACGGAGTTCTGTCATAGCCTCTAGAATGCCCTCGAAGAGACCGGTTGTATCAAGGCGCTGCTCAATCTGTTGCTCCCACCAGCCCTCATGATCCTCATAGCCTGCGGCATAGGAGAGCATGGCAAGTGGATCATCTTGAAGAAGCTGCTCAGCCTCTTGCGGCACCGCTACAGATTGGGTGGACTTATGCTCGTCCTCGGCCTCAATAGGGGTCTCGCTATGGTTCTCTTCATCTGTTTCCCGCTGACGCGCAAAATGGATAGCATGGGGCAGATCCATAAAGCGTGCTGGAACATTATGTTGCATGCCGTAGGTGAGCGCCTGCCACTCGGGCGAGAAATGAGTGAACGGGAAGAAAACGGCCTGATTGGGCTTGTCCGCAGCATAGACGAGCAACGCAACCGGTGGCTTCATCTCCTCCTTTGTCAGTAATGGCAGCACATGTTCGGCGTCGGGCGGCCCTTCGATCAGAAGAATATCCGGTTTCAGTTCATCCAGGGCGGCGCGCAGAGCACGCGCACACCCCGGACCGTGGTGACGGATACCGAAGACATGAATACTCACTACAACACCTCGCGGCAAGCTCGATAGAGATCTTTCCAGCCTTCACGCTCTTTCACAACGGTTTGCAGGTATTCCAGCCAGACAACGCGATCCTGAACGGGATCTTTCACGATCGCGCCCGTCAGACCGGCGGCAAGGTCGTCGGCGCGTAGAACGCCATCGCCATAGTACCCGGCCATTGCCAGGCCGTTGTTGATGACAGAGATGGCTTCCGCAGTGGAAAGGGTGCCGCTCGGGACTTTGACTTTTGTCTTGCTATCCAGGGTGCGGCCCTCGCGCAGCTCGCGGAAGATGGTAACGACACGGCGGATCTCTTCGAGCGCGGGCTTCTCAGCAGGTAGTTCAAGCGCTTTCCCCAGGCTGGCAACGCGTCGCTCGACGATCTCGACCTCGGCTTCCATGCTATCAGGTGTGGGCAGCACAACGGTATTGAAACGGCGCATCAGGGCGCTGGACAGCTCATTGACGCCTTTGTCGCGATTATTGGCGGTCGCGATCACGTTGAAGCCTTTATTGGCCTGAACTTCCATATTCAGTTCGGGTACGGGCAGGGTTTTTTCTGAGAGAATCGTGATCAGGGTATCCTGTACCTCGCTAGGAATACGGGTCAATTCCTCAATACGTGCGATTTTGCCTTCACGCATGGCCTGCATCATCGGGCTGACAACCAGCGCATCCGGGGAGGGACCTTCGACAAGCAGGCGGGCATAGTTCCAGCCATAGCGGATCGCGGTTTCATCGGTGCCAGCGGTACCCTGAATGAGCAGGGTGGAGTTACCGGTGATGGCTGCTGCCAGATGTTCGCTGACCCAGGATTTGGCCGTACCTGGCACTCCATAGAGGAGCAGCGCACGGTCGGTTGCCAGAGTTGCAATGGCGATCTCCATCAGGCGGGGATTGCCGATATATTTCGGGGTGATCTCAAAGCCGTTCGGCAGCGTTGCGCCCATCAGGTATGTACGAACAGCCCAGGGCGACAGCTTCCAGTTAGGTGGACGCTTGCGGGTGTCGATCTTTGCCAGTTCTTCCAGTTCCTCAGCGAATTGCTGTTCGGCATGCTGACGTAAGACGGTTTCAGCGGCTTTTTTGGCAACTTCGGCTTTCTGATTATGACCATTGACTGTGCTCATGTTTACGGTAACTCCTCTATCAAATTTTTTCGTATCTGAATAGCTTCTATAGTTTTTTCCAGCGCGCTTTCAATATAATAGCCTTCTTTGACTTGCTCTTTTGCCTGTTGCAGTGTCTCTATTGCTTGTGCGAGGTACGAAGGGGCTATGCCTGCTGCAAACAGGTCAAGCTGTTCACGCCAGAATCTGTTTTGAGTGCTCTGAGAGCGCACTGTGTCCAGAATGCGTGCGCTCAGGTTCTCGCTCCAGGGCTGTGGCAACGTGGGCAGAACATATAGCCAGAAGCCTCGTGCTGTCAGAACACGTTCCATATACGCTTCAGCTTCTTCCGCTGGAATGAGCTCGCATAGTTCCACAACGACCTCTGAACTCATGCGAAGCATATCCATGTCATCTTCTCGGTAGAAGCGGTCCAGTAGCGCCCGGGACCAGCGCACATCTCGATGCAGGATGGTCGCCGCAGCCAGGATCTCGATCAACATGGTCCGTGTGCCTTCAGCGCTGTTGATGATGCCCTCTGGCGTGAGGCCTGTTCGTTCTTCCCAGATGCGCGGCGGGACCAGTGCCAGCAGCTGGACAGTAGCATTGGTTGGTTGATTCTTTGTCGGTGTAAGCCAGGGCTCACCAATATCGCTGAGCGTATGGATCTTACAGGTACCGTTGGCTATAGTGAGAAACTCGGGAGCCTGCTCATAAACTTTCCGAGCAAAGGCCGTTTGCGGTATGCGTACCAGCAGCTTCGCGATCTCGCCGCATACACGTGCGCTACGATCCGAGAAGGCCTTTTCTAGAAATGGCAGATCTTTTTCGGAAAGCTGATCGCTCAGTACGCTGACGAAGAGCGCCCGAGCCTCGGCTTTTTCCTCGTTCCAGGAGGTCTGGAGCCATTCACGTGCTGTATCGGGCTCGATTGCACGGACACGGCGCAGCACTTCGTGGCGGAATGACTGTCCCTCTTCTTGCCAGAGCGTGTGCAATGTTGTCGGATCCTGCTCGTGCAGGGCCTGATAGGTGGCCACCCATGACCATTCCGGGTAAAACTGGCTCAGCCAGCGGCCCCTTTCGCCGAGCACTGCCGCCAGATGGTAGCGTAACTGTATCCTGTTTTGATGGGTGAGGCCGGGATTGAGTACCTGTGGCATCAGGTGAAATGGCAGGATCAGTTTATGCGCCTGAAGCTGCCGACAGGCATCGAGGAGCAGTCCCTTAAAATGCTCCTTCTGCGAGTTCGTGATAATGGTTTCCAGTGCCGATGACGCAGGAGCAAAGACGGGAAGCCGCTCGGGTGGGGCTGGTGAAAAGGAAACAGTGTTCTCGGGTGCTTTCTGTCCCGCCTGTTGGTAGTTGCTCAGTACTCCTGCTGTCAGAAGCAGCTTGCGTTCTATATCGCCGCTCAACTGTTGGGAGAGTGTATCGACAGGCGTTCCCGTCGTGATATCGGGCTGTGGTATCTGACCGGTGCCCACAATGGCTGTGGTAATCAGCTTGTTCATACGCCCTCCCTTACAATGCTGTGGTAGCGTTTCTCGATCAGGGCGCCAAGCGGCGTCAGCGTAGCGCCGTTCCACTCGCACGCGATATCGATAGGATACCCGCCTGAGAGCGCCAGTAAGCTCCAGTAATTCCCTTTGGCCAGTGGCAACACCTTGTTCTGGGCGTCGCGTATCCACCAATGGCCTGTTTCATGCTCATAGAACGGAATTACCGTGTTCAGGACACACAGGAAGTAATCTTGCCAGGGTTGCAGGGCAAGTATTTGCGCAACCTGACCCAGAAAATGGTCAATACTTTCCGTCCCGGGCAGGTGCTCCGTGAGTGGCTGTAAGGCGCCGTTTCGTGACGCGAGCACAACCCGCATAGGGGCCGCTCCGGGCCAGTAGACAACCTCGGCTTGTTGAACAGATGCAGTAGGATAGACCTGCGAGAATGCCGTACCATTCAAGGAGAATTGCGAGATCATTGCAGGCCGTTTTGTCTGTCGTCCAATCATCCAGGTACGCTGGGTGACACCTCGATCTGCCGTAATTTGAATCTGTCCCAGAAAGAACCAGTCGTCGGCTACTTTCTCGCCACGGGCAAGCACCTCATCTTCCTTAAGCGTCCAGCCAATAAGTTGACGGACATCTTCCTGTAATGCAGGATGGAGTCTGTCAATATTTCGATATGCTTCGCTCAGCAGAGCAAGCTTGCCACATTGCGCAAGCAGTTGTTTCGGCCAGTCCGGGGAAGATCCGGGAATCTCTGTCAGGCGGCGCAGGCGGTTTGCCAGGCCGGAGGCCTGATGATCTACCATCTGTTTCGCGATATCATCGACGCTTTTCCAGAAGGCCTGAGGTTGCGTATCAGCGCCTCCCAGCCCATTGCGTACCAGATCGCTTAACCAGAGGTCAAGCCTTTCAATCCCTTTATCTACCAGCGCTTTGCGCTTCTCAACGGCCTTTTGAGAGGGAACGCTTGCGCTCTTTTTGGGCGCCGCCTCTTTGCGCTTTGCCGCTTCTGCGCGACGCGTCAGCCATGCCTCAACCCATTCAGGAGGGTCAGTTGTCGGGAGCGCATCAGGGGTGCTGGCAACCAAAAAGAGGAGGCCGAGCCCATGCTTACATGGAATTTTCCGGCTCGGGCAGCTACAGGTAGCAGTGAGCGTTGCCGCATCAACTTTTACCTGATAGATGGCGCTGCCTCTGCACTCTCCCCAGAGTGCCTGTTCATTCTGACCCAGATTTTGCCAGTTTTTCATGGCACTCAGCTTCTGCCCGTTTTTAGCAGAGCTGGAATCTGGAGCCATCGCTGTAACTTGTTCTTTTGTGATCTGTAAACCCACTCAGTTGCTCCACTCAGATCTTTTTTTTGTGGTCTGATAAAGTCTTCTTTGTCAGAGTAACAAAAGTGGAAGCGGTTGTCTATGGAGTTTCCCCTTGACAACCCCATTGAAACTTCTTTTTATCGGCATTCGTGGAATTGATATGTTTCCAGTGCTGTACACTGATACCAGTTCAGCCACTATCAGGGTGTTTTTACTGCTGACAGGGAGGTTCTTATGTGTTTGAGTTGCGGGTGTGGAGATCCCAACAATGATCATGGTGATGCACGCAATATCACTCTACGCGATATCGATGAGGCCGCCAGGGCCGCAGGAACCACGCGGGAAAGAGTGGTAATGAATATTGTGCACTCAATGCAGAAAATCCAGCAGGTGGAGGAGTACAGACGCAGAACCGGGAGCTATCCCGTCTCAATGCACCATCCGGGCGAGGCCAATCTACACGATGAGGAAAGCGAGCGGATGGATGGGTATGTAGAGACGCAGCGGCGAGGCTATGGAGAGGTTCATAATACAGTGGGTCAGCCTGCGTCTCAAAACCCGGCTCAGCAAGGATATGATCCTGCTCATAGTGGTGTACAATCTTCACGTAAGCGCCCCGGTGCGCGTGTCCCCTCACCCGGACGAGAGGAAGGGACTGCCTGGGCGAACAGCAAAGAGTATACGACCGATTCTCCCGAAGAGGGAAACCCCACAGCATAGCTTCAAGCAGCCGCCCCGGCCATGAAAATGAGGAGGTAAAAAGCGAATGGCAGAAAAGCTCAAGGTGCAACATGTGCCTTTAAAAATCTATAGATCGACTGATAGATTGATGGTTGCGGTGCCGATGCCTGGTCTGGAACCCGAGGATATTCAGGCAGAGGTAACGGACGATAATCGCCTGATCCTTCAGGGGGAGCTGCGTGGCTCATTGAAGGAGATCAAGGAACTGTTGCTCGATGAATGGAGCGTTGGCGGCTACTATCGGGAAGTTACACTACCTGATAATGTCGATGCTGAACGCGCCAATCTTTCCTATGGGAACGGTGTGTTCGTGCTGACTTTCCCGCTCAGCGGGCAGACTGTCCCGGCACGGCTTACTATGGAGAAGGTCGGGGTTGCTCATGGGCAACGCTCCGGCAATGCCGGACAACTTTCCTGAGGTGAGAAGGTATCACAGAAAGCGGTCTTCTGAACACCGCTTTCTTCTTTTTCCCCTGAACTGCTGAGGTTAAGCAGTTATTTTGAGTCGAACAATGGCATGCACTGCGAAGAGCCCCAAGAGAGAGCACAAGGAAAGTGTGAAAGAGATCACTGCCAGAAAGTGGCATAAGACATGTCTCTTCTTGAAGAAGCATGGTAAGCTAGAGGGAACAAACGAATGTGATCACACTATGAACCAGGACTCTGATATTACAGGGGCATGGAAGGAGATAAAGCGTGCAATGTAAAAAGTGCGGGGCAACAGTGCCAAGTGGTGCCTATACTTGCCCTGTGTGTGGAACACCTCAAGGTTATACAAATTATCCTCCGGGGGCAAATCCGAATAATAGCCCATCTATGGAAGGCCTTGAACCGACCGTCCTGGCAAATCAATCCGGGGATGCTTATAACGCGCATATACAAGATCCGTATAATGGCGGACAACAATACGGAAGTGGCTCCTCATATGCACCACCGCCGCCCTCTTATCAGCAGGGACCGCCTCCCTATGGCAGTACGCCGCAGGGACCGGGAGGCTTTTATGCTCCTCCTCCGCGTCCTCCAAAGAAGAATACAGGACTGATTATCGGCGTGATTGTGGCGGTGCTGGTTGTGATCGCGGCCTGTGGCGGCCTGGGTGCCTGGGCGCTTTCTCTGGGGCGGGATACAAAAACGGCGGATAGTGATCCGACACCGACGACCGAGCCAACCCAGGCGCCAACGTCAACAATTGAGATACCAACGGTAACGCTTCCGCCTTCACCGACATCTGATAGTGGTGATAACGGTGACACTCCCTCTGGAAAGCCCATTTCACCAACTGCGGCGGCGATCATTTTGAATGCACAGACTGCCAGCGCTATTGATGAGGAATCGGCCAAGCCAACGAAAACAACATCGACCTTTAAGCTGAACAGCGATGTGTATATCACCTTTGACCTGAATGCTTCAAAGTCTGGCCTGAACTTCAAGCAAGGGGATACTGCCTATATCGGTGTTGTCTATTACCTTGAAGGCGTGAAACAGAACGCTAAAGCGGATCCCTTAAAGATCGATTCATCAACCTACACAGCACCGGGTGGCTACTTTGGCATCACGTATAAGCTCCCAGGTGAGGGCGCGGCAGAACTGTACTGGTGCCGTTCGTCCAGTTGTAGTGATGGTGAGCTGGCTCAGGTTGTGCATTTCACCGTAACAGCATAACAGTCGCATGGCCACTTCGAAACGCGCCTGACTAACTTGAACATTGTTGGATCATCTCCCTCCTGGATGAGGGAGATGATTTTTTTTCGGTCAAGTGGCGAAAAAGTTGTTAGAATAGAGAGCAGATAGTTGTTATTTTTGGTCTGTATGAAGGAGCACATGATGCAGACACTTTTGGGTATTGACCTCGGTACAACAGGGGTGAAGGCTGCTCTTTTTGCCGTAGAGGATGGTCGTGTGCTGGCGGACGCGTTTGTTGATTATCCTCTCTATCACCCGGCTCCCGGATGGGCGGAGCAACAACCGGAAGAGTGGTGGCAGGCAACGATAGCCGCGATCAAGGCCTGTCTGGTGAAGGGCGCTCGGCAACAATTACAGGTGTGTGGAGTAGGGCTTTCCGGTCAAATGCATGGGGTGGTTCTGCTGGACGAACAGCAGCAGGTGCTGCGACCCTGTATTATCTGGGCCGATCAGCGCAGCGATGCACAGTGTCGCTGGATGACGGAGCGAGTCGGCGCGAAACAACTGATAGAGTACACATCAAATCCTGCGCTGACCGGTTTTTCGGCTCCCAAACTACTCTGGGTACGTGAGCATGAACCGGAGCTCTTCGCACGGGCACGTACTATGCTCTTGCCGAAAGATTACATCCGCTATCGCCTGACCGGGCGCATCGCGATGGAGATCTCCGATGCAGCCGGGACCTGCCTGCTGGATGTCAGGTGTGGTGTCTGGTCCCAGGAGGTGCTACAGGCGCTTGAACTGGACCCCGCCTTGCTTCCTCAGGTGGTGCCTGCCGATACAGCTTGTGGGACCATCAGTGAAGAAGTGGCGGCGCTCACAGGCTTACCCTCAGGAATCCCGGTAGCTGGCGGCGGTGCTGACAATGCCTGTGGAGCTGTGGGCAATGGGGTTGTTTCTCCAGGGCTGGCTCTGGTCTCGGTCGGAACAAGCGGTATTGTGCTTGCGCATGCCGAGACCCCGCAGGTTGATACTTCCGGGCCCGTGCCGAGGGTGCATACGTTTAATCATGCGGTTCCCGGGGCCTGGTATCTGATGGGAGTCACTCAAGGTGCAGGGCTCTCGCTTCGTTGGGTGCGTGACAATATTGGCTTGCCGGAGCGAGCGCTTGAACGCTGGACCGGCGTCGATGCATATGAAACCCTCTCCCAGGAGGCAGAGAGCGTGCCGCCCGGTTGTGATGGCTTGCTGTTTCTTCCTTATTTGCAGGGTGAGCGCACCCCCCATCTTGACGCCTACGCGCGCGGTGGCTGGATTGGCCTGACTGCAAGCCATGACAGGCGCTATCTGATCCGGTCGGTACTCGAAGGGGTCGCATTCAGCCTGAAAGATTGCTTCTCGATTATCCAGGAACAGGGATTGACGCTGGAACAGGTTCGGGCAACGGGTGGCGGTGCGAAAAGCCCGCTCTGGCGTCAGATCATCGCCGATGTGCTTGGTGTTGAACTGGTCACGACCAATGCGACCGAGGGGCCTGCTTTTGGGGCTGCACTGTTGGCTGGTGTCGCGGCCGGGGTCTATGCCTCTGTGGTAGAGGCCTGCGAGCGGACTGTGCGTGTGGTTGAGCATACAGAGCCGCAACGTGCCGCGGTATACGAGCAGGCGTATGGAATCTATCGTGCTCTCTATCCGGCGTTAAAGCCAATTATCAGTAAGCCTGTCTCTTTCTAAGTGAGAAAACGAAGGAGGCTCCTTTAGCTTGCAAAGGAGCCTCCTTCGTGCGTGTATTTAGATATTCTGATTTAGGATGTCGTTATTATTGTGGCCCAGAGCGCACCCAGGAACAGGATATTGAGAATAGCTAAACCAATACCAATCAGGGAGCAGACAAGACCTGTGACTGCATTGCCTTTCTGACGTGAAGACATCGCAATACCTGATAGAATCGCGCCAAGCACACAGAATGGTAGACCTGCCCACCCGGCGCAGAGGGAGAACACCAGCCCGATAATACCAAATACCAGACCGGCTGTGGCAAGGCCATTTGATTGTCTGGGAGGAGCCACGTAAATAGGAGCAGCCTGGGCCTGTGATTGCGCCTGCGAATGTACGTTCTGCACCACGATATTGATTGGCTGTGGTCCCGGCGGTGGCGGAGTCGGCTGCTGATAAGGATTTTGATATGCTGGCGGATTTTGTGGCTGATATGGATCAGTATAGTTTGTTGGTGGATATGCTGGCGGTTGTCCCTCCTGAGGCCAGGAATGAGGAACAGACGGTTGTCCCTCATAAGGGCGTTCAGGATATTGCCCATAAGGATTATAGTTGCTACCCATATTTTTTCCCCTCTGTATAGCAAAAAAAGCTTGAAAGAGAATGATTGCAGCTTGCTCCCCGCTGAGAGGGTGCTTCTTCTGGCTCTTGACTCTGACCTTCTGCTATTGAATATGCGTAATCCTCAACAGCAACCCGGCAGTTACATGGTGAGTATACTTGATTTTGGGATCTGAGGCAATGAATTGTCTCACACTTCAAGCGCTGCTTTCGTGAAAATGTGTTGGTATAAGCTGGTAGAAGATGGGGAAAGAAGCAAAAATATGGTGTAAGAGCAAGAGAAAAAAGCAGGCCTGCCACAGCATGCCAGGCCTGCTCATACCGTTTTGTGATTTAAAACTGCTGATAATATTCCTGTAAATGAACAACCCTATGTTCCAGGCGGGATTGCTCGGCGGCAAAGGCCATCAGATGGCTCTGCACCGAGGTTGCGGCTGAGGTCAATCCCTCGACCTGCCCATCATTGCGCACCAGTTTAAGGAAGTCTCGCATGATTCCGCCATCACCACCACCGTGACCATAGTGACCTTTAGGCCTGCTCAGGTTGATCACTTGCTTGTGCCCGGTTGAGAAATCGGTAATCTCGATCTCGTTCTTGCCCATTGCGGCGCGAAGCTCACCTTTCGTTCCCATCAATTTGAGCGTGCGATCAACGTCGTTTGTAAAGGCGCTCATGGTAAAGACGGCTGTCACCTCGTTCGCAAATTCCAGATTGACGACCTGATGGTCAACCACATTGTTGTCACAGTGGTAGACGCAGCGACCATAGGGGCCCTCTTGCAGTGCCTTGATAACTCCTTCCCGGCTAGTATCGTTGGTAATCACGGAAACAGGCCAGCCTGTTTGGCCGGTCAGATAGAGTTTGGGCGCGTACCAGGGGCAGGTTTCCGCCACTGGACAGTTATCAAGACAGCGTTGCGGCGCTCCTTCGGGGGCGTTCTCCGGGCGGAAGTGCGTGAGGGTGCCAAAAGAGGAAATATGAACACAATCAGCGCCCGCCAGCCAGAGCAGGATATCCATATCATGGCAGGATTTTTGCAGGATCATCGGGCTGGAGAGATCCGAGTTGCGCCAGTTGCCGCGCACAAAGCTGTGCCCATAGTGCCAGTAGCCAACGTTCTCGTTATGCTGAATAGACATCAAGCGGCCAATAGCACCATCTTCAAGCAACTTTTTGATCGTTGCAAAAAAGTCGGTGTAACGCAAGACATGGCAGATAGAGAGGATACGATTGTGCTCGCGGGCACATCGCTCCATCTCGATGCACTCTGCTGGCTCAGGAGACATCGGCTTCTCTAGCAGGACGTGATAGCCGGCCTTGAGCGCTGCTATCGTTGGCTCAAAGTGCATGCGATCCTGTGTACAGATCAAAATTGCGTCGGTCAGTTGGGGTTGTGCAAGAAGGTCATGCCAATCAGTGAAACAGCGATCATCGGGAATGGAATATTGCTGCTTAAACTGCTCAAGTCGTACGGGATCCGGCTCAGCAACGGCCACAAATTCTGCTTCATGCGGATTTTCCAGGACGTAGGGGGCATAAGATAACATACCACGATGCCCGGCACCGAGGAGGGCAAGAGTGATCTTCTTCAAAACATTTCTCCTTCTTCGCCAGATTTGCGGGCTTTTCTGGAATAGCGGGGCTTGGCGCCAATGGTGGTCAGCAAGCTATAAGGCCAAATATAAAAATGGGTGTACGTCTTTGCATTGCTCCTGCCCTGCAAGAGTCGATGCAAACGTACACATGTATGAATAAAAGCGCCTTTATTATAACAAACTCTGCTTGCTTTGAATAGTACGCCCGCTTGCTTATGCCCTGATCAGGAAGGGGATACATTGGTTGGGAGGACAACTTGTTGATAATAGTTGCAAAGATCTGTGAGCACACACTTCTTGCAACGAGGACGCTCATAGACGCAGATACGCTGTCCATGACGTAGCAATCCTTTGTGAAAGTTGTAGATAACCTGGGCATCCTGAGGCAGCAGGGCCTGTAAGAGGGTGTGAGCTGCCTCTGCTGAGACCTTTTTTCCAATAAGCCCGAGTCGTATCGAGACACGATGCACGTGTACATCGACGGGGAGTGTTGGCTTGCGGCAACTGAAAAGCAAGACACAGGCATTGGTTTTAGGGCCTACCCCTTCAAGTTGACCAAGCCAGTTGGATGCAGCTTCCAGTGGCATATCACGCAGGAAATCCAGATTCAGCGAGCCTTTTTCTTCGGTGATGCGCCGCATAATCGCTTGCAGGCGGGGCGCTTTTTGTTCGGGCCAGTTGACATTAGAGATTACTGCCTCCACTTGCTCGGTGGGTGCATCGCGGACCGCTTCCCAGGAGCCAAACTGTTTGAGCAGGTTATCATAGGCGGCTGCCGTCTGTTCGTCACGAGTGCGGTGGGACAGAATGATATCAACCAGCATGCTCATGGGATCTTTGGTCGGCCAGGGCGCGACACCATAGAACTCGGTCAGGCGGTGCGTGACTTCTAAAGCTTTTTGGGATAGGGCGGCAATATCGTCTGTGGGATAGCCGTAGTCGGCGGGATTGCGTTGTATTTTTCGCTTCACTCTCTCGATCCTCCTTAGTTGGTATACGTTGTGGCGGTGCGGAGGAGTGACATCGGATAGCGATATGAAAACGGAAAAAGATGTACTGCATTACTATGGTGAGAAAAATCATTATTTCTGAGTACGTGAGAAAGTGAAAGGATAATATGATACTGGCGCAATGGTTTGTGTCACCGCTCACGCAAGCAATGGATACTTTCCTCTGGTTCGCCGAACAGATCCCGGATGAACGGCAACGCTGATACAAAAATGCCTGGAGAATAGAGTGTACAGCGGCAGGATTTTCCCCTCTTGTGCCAAAAACGCTTGTCTTATTGCAGAACTATCCGGGTTATCCGATACCTCGGGAAACGACCTGTAGCAGTCGCAGTATGGCAGCAGATGCAGGATCCAGAGAGTCGTTTTACTGATAGAGGCATAGCGTGGCTGCAAGCAAGGAGCGCTTGCCCATGAAGTGCTAAGGCGTGGGATCAGTTGAGGGAGCAGCTCAATTGGGGATCCATATCGCTTCACTGGTTGATGAGAAAGCCGCAATAGACACTGGACATATGCAACGGTCCTGCTTCTGGGATATTGCTATCATACGTCAGCCATTGCATTGAAAAGCATGCAGGCAGCCATAGAGAGGCTGCCTGCACCACGCTTACCTGGTTGGCAGCCAGCGAGGAACGCTCTCTTTGTACTGACGATACTCGTCCCCGAACTGCTGCTCAAGCACTTTTTCCTCCTGATCGATGACGCCAATATTGATGAATTTGAGGACCACTGGCAGGAGGGCAAGCGGCCAGATGCGGTTGAGAAGGACAGAGAGCCCGATATAGAGCGCTGTCATGCCAACGTAGATAGGATTACGGCTCAGTCGATAGGGGCCCTCAACAACCAGGGTGGTTGTTGGCTCACTGTGTGCGGGTGATGTGTTCGCCTGACGCATGGCTTTTAACGAGAGTAGCCCGACCGCGCCTCCAACCCCGAGCAGGATGCCGCCAACGAAGGTGCGGAAACTTCGCGGAAAAAGCCGGAGCGGCAACCAGGAATCCAGATACATACCCAGGGCAAAAGCTCCACCATAGACGAGGGGTGGCGGCGCTAGAATTTCTCGTGTTTCCTTTTTCATAGGGCTCCTTTCACGATGTCCTGTGAAGATATCACTTCACAGGTGTGTTTTCCTTGTTGATGCCTTTCTCTTTAAGGTACGTTCTTCAGGAAAAAACGGTTTTCTCGTTCAGGGTTTAGCCCTTTTCTGGATCTTGCCAGTGCAACCAGAGCAGCGCGTTATAGAGCTGGGTTCTCCAGACGGACCAGGAGTGATAGCCTTTCTGCACGTCAAGGGTATAGGTGATGTGGTATTTCTTAAGTAATTGCACAAATTGCTGTGCATAGGTGTAATAAGGCTGATCTTTGGTCGCTGCACCAACATAGAAGCGGATATTCCAGGCCTCTTTTTTGTTGGGCAGGATCAGTTGCGGGCTGTTTGCCTGCATTAACTTTTGATCCTTGTTCCAGATGTCTCCCTCTGCCTTATAGTAGCCTCCAAGCGTGATAACGGTGCCGAAGAGTTCAGGGTGATGTACCCCGATGTTGGTTGCTCCATAGCCGCCCATTGAAAGGCCTCCGATTGCTCTATGCTCACTATCAGCCTCTGTACGGTATTTGCTATCAACATAGGGGACCAGATCTTTGACAATAAAATCCTCCATGTTCTGATTGTGGGCTGTGTTGGCCCATTCGCTAGGAGGGCCCGGACGGCCATTCCCATCAGGGAAGACCATAATCAGGTTATGGATCTGGCCCAGATTGATAAGCGTATTAGCCGATTCGACGGCGCTTCCTGCCTGAATCCAGTCTATCTGTCGTCCGGGCGCTCCGTGAAGCAGGTAGAGGACCGGATAGGAGAGTTGAGCCCCTTCCTTTGTGTAGTAGGAAGGCGGCAGGTAGATCATAAATGTGCGGCGCTGCCCTTGAAGCGACTTACTGATGACCGAATCTTGAAGTACAGTTCCGGCAACGGCAGATCCCTCGCCTCCTTTCCCTGTCTGTGGGGGTTTATGCAGTCCGACGTCTGGCGCGAAAAGGAAAAGCGAAACCGATTGGCTGGAAAGGTAGATCAGGAGCACCAGGAAGAGCGCTGCCGTCCATTTCCCGAGCAGAGAGAGTGCCGGATGCGTCTGTTGTGCGGCTCGAAGCTCGATCTGTTTGTGTCTGCGCTCCTCCCAGTTTCGCGCCCATTGTATGTCCCGCTTTTGGGCCTGCTCAATCCCGAAGTTGTAGACCCGTTTGGCAAGCGTGTAGCAGGGATCAAGGAGTACCTCGCCGACCACCTGACCGACGGCGGAGCCAATAAAGGCGCTGAGGAGAGCAAGGGCGCTCATAATAAGTGCGGTCTGGATAAATGCCTGCTGATCGAGCGGTAAGAGGTGCCCGCCCGGGTCTCGTTGGGGTTGAAGCTGTTCCTGAAGAAAGGGAATCAGGTAGCTCTGGGCAAACACAAGGCCTGAACCGAGGATTGCGCCACCTTTGCGCCTGAAGAGAATAGTCGCAAGCAGTCCACTCAATGCGGTGAGCGCTAGCATCGCTGTCAGCAGAGACCGTTGCGGATCAAGGCCGACAGTCAATAGCGCCGTGATAATACGATCCTGAAAGTGATACGTCACCAGAAGAGAGCCTAGCAGGAGCGCCAGCAAGAATGTGAGTGTCTGTGGCACTATGAGCAAAAGTTTTCGCATACATATTTTGTCCTGTAATGAAGCTTGTGGTAGAGAGTTCATCCTGTGGTTCAGAGCATACGCTTTTTTGCGCTGAAATGAATGCCCCCGCAGGAGGTAATCACACCCCTCTTGAGAGGGGGTCTGTTCTGTGCCTGTGAACCGCTGAGAGGGCTCCGCATCCACTTGAGAAGGGCATTGAAACGATAAGGCTCTGCAATACTCCTGTGGGGGCGGAAACCCCCCTTCAGAGGCATTACAGAAGAAAGAACACATGCTACTCTTCTGGTACGGAACGAAAACGACGTTCCCTATGAACGTGAATTGAAGAGATATCACGGCTTGCAGCTTGGTGCAGTTGCCTTATAGATATTCTGATACTCTGATGTTAGTTGGTGATACGAGGTATGCAAAAATGTATGAGATGCAACATAGTCAACCGCTCATTCCTTCTTTTATGGCTCCTTCCTCGGTGCTGACTTTACCGGAGCGAACACGCTCAACCAGCCTCGACGAAAAAGGACGTGCTTATGTATTAACATGCGCTTATGGATATAACTCTATTGTGTATTTTGGTCTGCGTCGCGAGAAGCAGTGTTTCTTTTCTCCTTCGGGGCTGGCATATATCAGTTATGCAGTTGAAAAGGTAGCTTTCGCGAAAGTCGCGATTGTAGTTGGTGATCCTGTCGGGCCGCTAGATGAGATTCCTGCTGTGTTGAATGCCTTTCACTCATACTGCCATGAACGTGGATGGTTGCTTGCTTTCTGGCAGGCGCGGGCTGAACTGGTGCCGCTCTATCGGCGGGCCGGGATGCGTTGTCTGAAGATTGGTGAAGATGCTGTTTTGCAGCTTGACAAATTTACCTTGAAGGGGGGCGCAATCGCGAATGTGCGCACCTCGCGACGACGGGCGGAGAAAGAGGGCGTGTATGTACGCTTTTATCAGGGGAGCATTATTGAGGAGCACTGCCTTGACCAGGTGAAAAGTATCTCTCAGTGCTGGCTTGAGCACAAGGGTGGTCATGAAATGGGGTTCAGCATGGGGCATCTGGAGGCTGCTTTACATGATCCCGAGCAGGTACTTGCGCTGGCAATTGACCAGAAGGACAAAGTGCATGGCTTCGTCTCGTTTGTGCCCATTTACGGACGCAATGGGTGGGGGCTGGATCTGATGCGGCGCGCTGATGATATGATCCCCGGTACGATGGAGCTCCTGATTACGGCTGCGATCGAGCATTTCAGAGAGCGGGGGGCAAAGATGATGAGCCTGGGTTTAGCACCTCTGTGCAATATGAGTGGTGAGGAGAAGACCCGGCTTGAGCGCTGGATTGATGCTTTGGTGACGCGCTATGGAAATCTGGGGCATGCTCGTTCCCTTGTCTCTTTTAAGAAGAAGTTCCACCCTATCTGGGAGAGCCGCTATCTGGTGTTCCCGCATCGGCGACAACTTCCCTATATTGGCTATGCCTTGCAGAAAATTCATGAGCGGGATGAATAGATTTCATATAGCATTCTTTATGCTATACTGAAAGGAAAACTGGTACAGGCGATTTGAGTGCCCTTTGCTTTTCCTTAATTAAAGAAGTGCTGTATGATACATACCAGGATGCAACAGTTGACCCGCCATTTTGCAGCCCTTCTTGGGCGTCTGCAATGGAAATTGACGCTCTCATATGCGTTGACTACAACGATAACCCTGCTGATCTTTGAGGTGCTCGGTATCCTCATTATTGGCGGACTACTGATTAATCGGTATCCGCAATTATTGGAGAATGATCTTAAAAAGAGTGCAGAGGTGATGAAGGGGTATCCTCCGGGCGCATTTGTCTACCCGCAACGCCATATTAATTTGAACGAAACACTGGCAAATATCAACAAGAGTTATCAACGTCCTTATATTAATCCCGGCACCGATGTCAGCGTGTCACTGGTCGTCGAGCCAGGTGTTACCGCGCTGATTGATCCCGGAGGCCGTGTGCTGGCGACCAGTGATGTTGAAGGCAAGTTAGGTGTACAGCAAGGAAGCTCTATTCAACATTATCTTCCTTCGGGTGGAATGGCAATCTTCTTAACGGCATTAAATGGGCATACTCTGGCCAATTATGTAACCGTGGAGGGATCTGATGAGGTTATTCTTGCGGCAACGCCGGTTCTGAACAAATATCACAAGGTAGTTGCTGTGCTCTTAACACAACAGGCAATCCCATCCCTGGGGAAGGTGCTTTATACCATGATACCGCTGATTGGGCCCAGTCTGATTCTCGCCACGATTATGGCGGTTCTGGGTGGTTGTGTGGTTGGTTTCTTTGTGTCGCGCTGGTTTACCTCCCGGTTTCAGAAGATGCAGGGGATCTCGGCCCGATGGAGTCGGGGAGATTTTTCGCATTTCATCAAGGATAAGGCCAATGACGAGATAGGTCAGCTCTCTTTGCAGTTGAATTCAATGGCCCGGCAGCTCGATGAGCTGCTTCACACCCGACAGCGGATCGCCACGCTTGAGGAGCGTAACCGTCTGGCGCGCGATCTGCATGATAGCATCAAACAGCAACTGTTCGCCATTTCAATGCAGATTGCCAGTGCTCAAACCTTGATTGAGAGTGACGTTGCGCAGACAAAAGAGCGGCTCAACGATGTGGATAGGCTGGTGAATCAGTCACAACAGGAACTCGAGACACTGATCTATCAGCTTCGTCCGGTTCCTCTGGCAGAAAAGAAACTGGTTGATGCCTTGCGCGAGTACAGTGAGCGTTGGGCCGGTCAGCATAAGATCCGCGTGGAGCTCTCGTTTGAGGATGAGATTGCGCTGCCCCTGCTCGCTGAGGAAACATTCTTCCGTATTGCACAGGAAGCGCTTGCCAATGTATGGAGACATAGCAAGGCAACGCGTGTGCTGATTCGACTGTTCTGTGAGCAGGATGAAGCGATTATGGAGATCAGTGATAATGGCAAGGGCTTCCATGTGAAAGATTTACCTAAGCGCGGAATTGGTTTGTACTCAATGCAGGAGCGTGTCGAGGCGATTGGCGGGCATTTTGTGCTAAAAAGTAGCCCGGGAAAGGGAACGACGATCAGGGTGGCAGTTAAGCTGGTGAAAAGTTCGCTTATCCCGGGAAGCCTGTAGTGCTGGAGAAAGGAGGGCCACATCCTGCTTGTCGTGCGGGATGCGGGTTTGATATGGCAGAACAGAATGTTGAATCCATCAGGGTGATGCTGGTTGATGATCATAGTATTGTGCGTCAGGGGATACGAGTTTTTCTCGATGCGCAGGCTGATATTGACGTGGTAGGTGAGGCTGAGTCTGGCGAAGAGGCGCTCAGGCAGGTGGTCGACCTTGTGCCCGACGTCGTGTTGATGGATCTGGCAATGCCGGGGATGAATGGTGTTGAGGTGACACGACAGGTAAAGCGGCTGAGCCCTCATTCTCAGATTGTCGTGTTAACCTCGTATCATGATGATGAATACATTTTCCCTGCATTACGAGCGGGAGCGCTCTCGTATATTCTCAAAAATGTGAATGCACGCGAGCTGGCTGATGCTGTCCGTAAGGCGGCGAAGGGTGAATCCGTTCTTCATCCTCGGGTGGCGGCGCGTGTGGTGCAGGAAGTGCGCGGTGAACGCAATGGTGCTCCCAATCTCTTTACCGAACTGAGCGAGCGTGAGCTTGAGGTGTTGCGCCTGATAGCAAATGGCTATTCAAATGCTCAGATTGCCGCTGAGCTTGTCATTAGTGAGCAAACGGTGAAGGGCCATGTCAGCAATATTCTGAGTAAATTGCATATAGCCGATAGAACACAGGCGGCTGTCTGTGCATGGCAGCAGGGCCTTGTGCGTCGCGCTGATGAATAGCGGATGCAAGGCCAGCGAGTCGTAACGTTTTTTCCCTCCGAGCCGTGAAGGAAGTAGCCGCTTACTGTTTCCAGAAATGCAGATGGAGGGTTCCTATGGCCACAAAGGTAGTGCCTGCTCTGGTGCAAGAGAAGTTAGAAGCGTTTGAGCATCTCTTGCCTGAATTTGAGACATGTTTCCGGTTCGTACAAGATGTGCACGGTCAGAAACGCTTTTCCACGTGTTCGGTCTCGGATGTGGTCTTTTATCTTCACGCCCGCTGGATCTGCGACTGTAAAGGATACTTGTTGAGTGTGCCACGTACGACAAAGATGTATGAAGGGAAGCTTTGTCTTGAGCTGCTGCGCGATTGGCAGCTCAAGGAGGATACGGCATCGGTCGTTGATTTCTTACAGCGCCGGCTTGATCTGATGCCGTTCGCTGAATTGACCAGGCAGATTCATGAAGTGCAATGTCGGCAGGGAGAACATGGACTTGGAGAGCGGCTATTTCACGGTCGCCTGGTTTTGCTAAATCGCTGTATGAATTTGATGCAGGCGCTTGAGACGCTTTTTACCCTTCCAGAGCCCGAGCTATTGCAACAGGTACGACAGGCCTGTGAGCGCTATGGCCATACACCGGAACAGATCGAACAGCAACTGGCACAGATGGAGTCTCCTCTGTTTGCCTTTGTGCCTCATCAGGTGCTTGCGCAGCAAAATATGATGGTGATGAATCGTCTGGGAACGGAGATCATGTCGCGGGGCTCTGATCTCCCGGGGCAGCGTTCATGGCGTGTGTTGCCCGCTCAGGAGCCGCTCACACCCTTTGCCGAGCATCTGTTTCCTGCCTATCAAGAACTGGTGGCTCCCTATCATAATAACATCATGGAACACCATTTCGCTGATCCTCTTGAGCGTCAGGCCTCACAATAAGTCTCCCGGGCTCTCATTGCATCTCTGCTTGAGGGCGAGTATCATCTTAATAGAAAGGGAAAGGCCTATCTGTGAGCCTTTCCCTTACCCTTGATTCAAGGAGACTGGGAGATGAAATCGTATACCAGATATCTTACCTTTCATACTCGCAAGCGCAAAGAGATTGTGCCCATTACTGAGAAGGTAGAACAGATTATTCGGGAAAGCGGTGTGCGGGAGGGGCTGGCGCTGGTATCGGCAATGCATATTACTGCGGCGGTGATTGTACAGGACTATGAGTCAGGGCTATGGCAGGATATGCTCGATTGGGCGGAAGAGGTTGCGCCAGAAAAGCCTGATTATCGACATCACCGCACAGGAGAAGACAACGGCGATGCCCATTTAAAAAACCTGCTCTTTCACCATCAGGTCGTTATACCGATTACTGACGGGCAGTTCGATTCTGGCCCCTGGCAGCAGATTTTTTACGTCGAGTTTGATGGGCAACGTGATAAGCGTGTCATTGTGAAAGTGATTGGCGAATAAGTCAGAGAATGGGGGAAAGCATGTTACGAACCTTTACCGTTTCGACGCACAAGAAAGATCAGGTCGTTGATATTACTGATACTGTAGAGCAATATTTGCGTGAGGCCGAAAAGACAGAGGGCCTCTGCTCGCTCTTTGTGGCACACACAACCTGCTCGATTACCACGGCAGACCTTGACCCCGGAACCGATCTGGATTTGCTGGATGCGCTCCGCCATATGCAACCAAATCTGCGCTATCGTCATCCGCATAATCCGGCCCACGCACCCGATCATATCCTTTCTTCGATCATCGGTTCGTCGCTGGTAATACCCTATCAACAGTCGCGGCTGATGCTTGGCGTGTGGCAGCGCGTGATTCTGGTTGAGCTGGATGGACCGCGCGAGCGTACCCTGCATCTCTCGACATTCTAATTCTTGCCACTTCTGACGGTCGCTTCGTTTCACTGTCTGGAAGCGGCCTTTTTTCTGTTGCTCATGCCTTATCTATGAGACAATGTTAAAACCTGTAAGTCGTGTTCGGGACTTTGGTCAGGTACAAAAGCTACTTATTCTACCCTTGTTTTTCAAAAAAATGTCTGGTATACTTGCCCAAAAGGATAGTGTATTTCTCACACATTCCCTTTTCTTTTTTGTCCGGCAAGTAAGTGTACAAATTACACTTATTCAAAGGAGAATAAGAATGCGAACCCAGAAGAACCAACCATTTGATGTTGTCATCATTGGTGGTGGCATTGCCGGGCTGTCGCTGGCTTTACGGCTCCCGGAGACGGTGCGTGTGGCACTGTTAACGAAGGGCAAGGCTGGCGAGAGTAATACGCGCTATGCCCAGGGGGGAATTGCTGTTGCACTTGGTGAAGATGATACCCCGGAACTTCACCTTCAGGACACGCTTGCAGCCGGGGCCGGGCTCTGCGACGAGGCAGCAGTACGAACGCTGGTAGAACAGGGACCAGCAGCGGTCCGATGGCTGATTCAGATGGGAGTTCAGTTTGATAAGGCGCAGCCGGGCGATCTCCATGTTACGGCTGATGGTCTCTTGCTTGGCCGTGAGGGGGCTCATTGCCGCTGGCGTGTATTGCATGCCGGAGGGGATGCGACCGGGGCCGAGATCGAGCGAGCCTTGCTTGTTGCATTGCATGAGCGCACCTCAATCGTTGTGTATGAAGAAACCTATGTTTCAGAGCTTTTGATGCAAGCTGGAATTTGTACAGGGATTCGCGCGCTCGATCGTGCCGGGAACTCCTTTACCCTTTCCTCACGTTTTACCGTGCTTGCCAGTGGGGGAGCTGGTGGGCTCTGGCTTCATACATCGAATCCCGGGGGCGCTACATCTGATGGGATTGCGCTGGCCTGGCGAGCCGGAGCAGCCCTTACGGATCTGGAATTTATGCAGTTCCATCCAACCGTTATGGCTATCCAGGGTGCTTCTCATCTGATTTCCGAGGCAGTACGTGGCGAGGGCGCCTATTTGCGCAACCACGCCGGAGAGCGCTTTATGTTGCGCTACAGTCAACAAGCTGAGCTGGCGCCGCGTGATGTGGTCGCACGAGCAATTCTCAAAGAAATGGTAATCGAAGAAGTTGCGCATCAATATCTTGATCTGCGCCATCTCCCTGCACAAAAAATGCACGCACGTTTCCCGACAATCTCCACAATCTGTTCACACTATGGGCTTGATCTGGCTCAGGATCTTATCCCGGTGGCTCCTGCCGCGCATTATTGTATGGGTGGCGTGATGGTAGATACAGTGGGAAGAACGACGGTGCCGGGCCTATATGCGGTAGGGGAAGTGGCCTGTACCGGCGTGCACGGAGCCAATCGGCTGGCAAGTAATTCCTTGCTTGAAGGCCTCGTCTTCGGGATACAGGCAGCCTGTCATCTGGTTGAGCAGCTCAAAGCGGGAACGTGCCTACCGGCTCCCGAGGCGTATTCTTTGCGTGACTCGGCGCAGATGATCGAATATGAAGAGGATATACCAGCTTCAGGAGAAGAGGCGCTATCGATATCACAGATCAGGCAAGCGCTGCGCCAGACGATGTGGCGTTCGGTGTCGCTTTCCCGAGATGCGGAAGGCCTGACGGCAGCCTTGCAGCAGGTAAGAAGTTTGAAGGCCAGTCTCCCGGAACAGCGCTCGCGCGAAGAGCAGGAGACCGCGAATATGTTACAGGTCGCGGAACTGGTGATTGTCGCGGCTCTGACCAGATGGGAGAGTCGAGGAAGTCACTGGCGAAGTGACTTCCCGACCACGGACGAACGACTGAAGCAACGCCATTTCGCGTTTCAGCGTCGCCTGAGTGGCTCATCTGATCAAGAAAATAGGGAGAGCGCTTCTCTTCTCATCAGGTAGTGTGTATCCATGAAAAGAAAGTATAAGGGGTGTATGAATAGCGCTTTTACCGATATCATCAAACGAACACTTGAAGAGGATGGCGCATATTACGATATCACGACATTAAGTACCGTTCCCGGGACACAGCAGGCACAGGCGGCGATAATCGCGCGGCGGGCGGGCGTGATTGCCGGATTGGAAGTCGCGGCTCAGGCGTTTACGCTGTTTGATGCTCGCATTACGGTGACCTTGCTGGTTCAGGATGGCGCGACCGTCAAGCCTGATGAGCGCCTTGCAACGATCAGTGGTCCCGCACGTTCCATCTTGAGTGCTGAACGAACGGCTCTCAACTTTCTGGGGCATCTTTCAGGTATCGCTACTCTGACAGCGCACTGCGTCAGTGCAATCGAGGGTACAGGAGCGCATATTCTGGATACCCGTAAGACGATGCCCGGGCTGCGGATGCTTGAGAAGCAGGCGGTGCGACTTGGCGGGGGGCAGAATCATCGTTTTGGGCTGGACGATGGCATTCTGATCAAAGACAATCATATTAAGGCAGCGGGCGGGATCACCCAGGCGGTCGAGGCCGCGCGACGTATGGCCCCGCATCTATTCAAGGTCGAGGTAGAGTGTGAGACGCTTGAGCAGGTGCAGGAGGCCCTGGAGGCAAGGGCTGACGTCATCATGCTGGATAATATGAGTGTTGAGGTGATGCAAGCGGCCGTTACCTCTATTCGTGAGCAGAACCCACAGGTCTTGATTGAGGCCTCCGGGAGCATCGGAACTGATGAGAAGCGCCTGAAAGCGGTAGCCTCAACCGGGGTTGACTTTATCTCTCTAGGAGCAATCACGCACTCGGCTCCACAATTTGATATCTCACTGGAATTTGCTTGATCGGCTGCAAGCATCGTGAAAGGAGACAGAGAATCAATGGCTATCAATACACAATGTGCAGAGAGCCAGGAAGCACGCATTCTTCCCTTGCTTACACCAAAAACACGGGCAAAGCATGACCTTTCAAAGCGCGTTGATATCATTCCAACATTCTATGCGGAGATGGAGCCGGAGGAGATTCATCGTCGGATTGCGGCTGCAAAGGAGGCACTTGGTTCGCGGCTGGTGATTCTGGGACACCACTATCAGCGCGATGAGATCATTCAATATGCAGATTATCGCGGCGACTCGTTCAAGCTGGCTCAGCTTGCAGCAGGGCGTCCAGAAGCGGATTACATTGTGTTCTGTGGCGTTCACTTCATGGCCGAAAGCGCTGATATTCTCAGCGCGGCTCATCAGAAAGTGGTGCTACCAAACCCGGCGGCCGGCTGTTCTATGGCTGATATGGCAAATATTGCCGAAGTAGAAGAATGTTGGGAGACGCTGCATGAGCTGCTTGGTGAGGATGCAAGTATTATCCCCGTCACCTACATGAACTCGGCGGCGAACTTGAAGGCGTTCTGTGGCCGAAATGGTGGTATTGTCTGCACATCATCGAATGCTCCAGCGGTAATGAGGTGGGCCTTCTCCCAGGGGAAGCGCGTCCTGTTCTTCCCTGATGAGCACCTGGGACGCAACACGGCCCTCAAGTATGGCATTCCTGAAGAACATATGGCCGTCTGGAATCCGAAAGATCCCTTTGCTGCTGCTGATGCGGAAGAGGCTTTTGAACGAGCGCAGATCATTCTGTGGAAGGGTTTTTGCTCGACCCATATGCGGTTCAGCCTGCAACAGATTGAGAAAGCGCGTGCCGAGTATCCCGATGTGAAAATTCTGGTCCATCCAGAGTGCAGGCGCGAAGTCGTTGAGGCTGCTGATCTCTACGGCTCAACAGAATATATTATCCAGCAGGTGGAGAACGCCCCGGCGGGGACACGATGGGGGATCGGTACCGAGATCAATCTGGTGCACCGCCTGGCAAAAGAGCACCCTGAGCAGTTTATCTTTTGTCTGGACCCGGTGGTCTGTCCTTGCTCGACCATGTATCGGATTCACCCTGCCTACCTGGCCTGGGTGCTGGAGGCGCTGGTCAACGACGAGGTGATCAATCAGGTCAGCGTCGATGAGACAACCGCTCATTGGGCGCGTGTGGCGCTTGAACGCATGCTGGCAATGAAGGGATAAGAGTTGCCAGAACTGTCAGAATGCGTTACTGTAGTACTGGCCGTGCGAACGCTGTTTGTTCCACGGGCAGTACTGTCTACTGTGTTTTGTAGTAGAAGGAGAAGCGCATGACAACAAACGAGGTTCAGGAACTGCGAGAGGGGCAGCCTGCCCCTGATTTTACCGTTCCTGCTATCGGACCTGATACGATCGTCAAGAATGGACAGGTACATCTGGCGGATCTTAAGGGGCGCGTGGTAGTGCTCTATTTTTATCCGAAGGATGATACCCCTGGCTGTACGGCTGAGGCGTGTGCTTTCCGCGATGCCAATCAGGAAATGCAGCAGCGGGGCGTCGCTGTGCTCGGTGTCAGCACCGACTCACTGGCCTCTCATCAAAAGTTCGCCGAGAAATATGGCCTGCCTTTTACCTTGCTTGCCGATACCGATAAAGTCGTCGCTCAGGCATACAATGTCTACAAGGAAAAAAGCATGTTCGGCAAGAAATACATGGGTGTCGAGCGTGCGACCTTCCTGATCGACAAGGAAGGCGTTATCCGCAAGATCTGGCCGAAGGTCAAGCCGGATGGGCATGCCGCTCAGGTTTTACAGACGATCGAAGCCTTGAACCTCTAATGATACAAAGAAAGAAGAGCATGGCTGGACATTATCCAGCCGTGTTCTTGCTTTCAGTGCGTGTGATCTTCAGGTCATTCCATGTAACTTCAAAATGATACCGTTTTCCCTCCTGAAAGAAATCAGCAATCGAACGAGCCGCTAACTGGCTGATAAGCAGCGCGAATGGGCGGGTCAATGGGTAGTCGCATGGATCGCCGGGCGTGTCCCGTGGCACGATATAATCCGGCTCCCAGATCCCGGAACCATAAAGTCCGTCACCACTGAAGCCGATATGCAGGCAGGGAATGTGCAGCGAACGAGCCATATCGCTGATGGCCTGCCGCCCCTGACGATTATCAAATGCGTCGATGATAACGGTGCTGTCTTTGAGCTGCTGTGTTGCGTTCTTCCCGGTGAGCTCGATTACAACAGGTTCCAGTTTGGTCTGAATAGCCCGATAGAGTGTGTTTGCCAGGGCGCGGGCTTTGGGCGCCCCGACTTCCGCCCGACCGTATGGCTGCGTTGAAAGGTTGCGCATCTCGACGCGATCTTTATCGATCAGTTTGATGTTGGTAAAGCCCATTTTTGCGAGGGTTTCACAGAGATTGCCGCCCAGAGCGCCAGCGCCACAGATAGTAATGCGTTGCTCGACGAAGGGGGCAAGCGATGCATGCCGTTCCTCATGAAAAAACGGACTATTTGAATGAAGCTGTTGTGCCATAATGTGCCTGCTAATCCTCGTATTGTGCCCAATCCGGGCTTGTGCTAACAACATTGACCAGACTGGTTAGATCGAAGTCACGATCTCGGCCACTTAAACAGATACCACTTGAGATGACCTCAAGCCGACGGTTGACCACTGAGCGATAGCGGTAATGATTGTCCCGTTCGCTCCATTCAACAACCAGTTGTCCCCCGGGGATCTCACTGTAGCTGTGAAGCGTTGCATTGGCTTTCGCCAGGGCATGTTGTAGCTGCCCTTCCAGCGTGCTACGATGACGCTCCTGCTGAAGCCGCGCCAGACGTTGTGAGGCGGGCAGATGACGTAGCTGTTGGTGCAGCCGCAGCTCGAACTGTTCACGCTCCTGGCGCTCGTTTACCTCCAGTCGATGAATCTGCCAGAAGAGCAGGGCCAGCCTTTGACTTTGCGCCAGACCGGGCAGGAAATTTTTGACCTCGTCTTGTTGACTGGAGGCATCGCGGAGCCACTCAGCCTGTATTGGATCTGCCAGCAAATCCGGGCCCTCATACCAGAGCGTACGCCCATCAACGCGTACAAGTACGCGCTCAAAGCGGTCCGCGCCGTTGGTGGGATCACAGAGAAGGACGGGGTGTGGCTCAGGCGGCATTCCGAAGCGCTGGCGGGCATCGCTCTCATTGAACGGGATGGCCCACCACATCGATGGGTGTTGAATATCGGGCCAGAGGAGTATCATACGCAAGACAGGGAAGAGTTCCAGATAGGCGCCACGTTCCCAGGGTTGCGCTTCGCGTTGAAGTTCTGCCTCGCGCTCATTGCGTGGGCGGAAGCAGCCCCATCCGCTAAAAGAGCTCTTCTGGCGGAACTCATAGACCAGACCATTCAAGCGCGTACGAATGCGGCTTCCATGAATGACAGGAGCGATAATATCTCGTTGTAGTAGCCTCTGGCTCTCCTGTTGTAACCTTGCAATCAGGGCCCGGGGATCAATGCGTCGCTCATGAGCCATCGTGATGCTCCCTTTCTGTTCTCAAATTGGCTGTTTCGCCAGGCGGGATGGGCTGGTATTGGCTGTTGTCCTTGCATCGAAAATACAGTATATTCTTTGTTCTCGTTCTCATTATATTCAGCTTGAGTGGAGATGACAGGTATGCAACAGGACTGGCGGCGAGATCGCTATTGTATCAGCACAGATAAAACAAAACTTGATATTGCTTTTATCCATGCTTTTCTTTCCCATTCATATTGGGCGGAGGGCATTCCGCAAGAGATTGTTGAGCGTGCCATAGAGCATTCTCTGTGCTTTGGTATTTATGAAAATGAACAACAGATTGGCTTTGGACGCATAGTGACTGACTATGCTACATTTGCGTATATTAGCGACGTATTTATCAGCGAGCCGTATCGTGGAAGAGGCCTGAGCAAATGGTTAATCGAAGTGATGACCGCGCATCCACAGCTACAGGGCTTGCGTCGCTGGATGCTGATGACTCGGGATGCACATGGCCTTTATCAACAATTTGGCTTTACTGGCCCGAAAACGCCCGAGCGTATAATGGAGATTACCAATCCCGATATCTATCGACGCAAACAGGGAGAGCGGTAACGGACAGAAAAACAGTGTGGGGAAAAACTCGGTTCCCCACACCCGCTTCAGGCGACCTGAGCGCGGCTCGGTATCTCGTACTGCATAATCATCTCAACCTGCTCGGCTTTGCTTGGCATTGCCAGCAAGTTTAAGACGTTGGGCAGTGAGTAGTAGTCGCCGTTGAAGGTATAGCGAATGACCTCAATGCCATCTTCTATCAGGCCTTTATTGAAGAAATCATGTCCCCCGCCGTCCACCTGAAGAATGACTACCGATGGAGCTGCCTGCATTTGCTGCTTGTACTCTGCATAGGCCTTGCGGAAGTAAGGGGCAGTGTTCTCGCCCTCATCGGTAACAATCACGATGGTCTCCGCATAGAAGCGCTCTTTCGTCATCTTTGCCAGCGCTGAGCCGATAGACGTTGAACCGTTAGCTTTAATGAACTTGAACGCTTTCTCCCACTCGCTCATAGTTGGACGTGGCTGCTTTGATTGTACCTTGATCTCGATGGCAGTACTATCAAAGGCGTATACCTTGAATTCCGCGTTGATAACCGCGCTGATCAGAGCCGCAAGCTGCTTTGACACCTCAATGGCAGTCGTCATCGAGCTACTTTTATCGACAAACAGCGCGGTTGGTCGCTTAATCTCGACCGTCGCGGCAACGCGCTGGTCCGTCACTTTGGTCAGCTCTTTTTCGGTCTCCTCATCCAACTTTGCCACCTCAATGGCCTTTTTCGCCTTAAGCGTGGAGACTCGTTTATCCGTTCGGGAGTCCGCGATCTTCTGGTTGATGAGCTCCTTGACTTCCTGATGGTCCAGCGCCCCCTTACGCTTCAGCATCGCCATATTATTGATGACTTCCTGAGGTGTCATAGCATTAATGAGCGCGACCAGCAACGCGGGCGTGATATGGCGGAGAGCGCCAATCGCCGTCGTATACGGGATCTTATTCTCGATGATAATGCTTGCCTGCTCTTCCGTTGTTTGTGCCTTCGCCAGTTGCTTCAATCCAGCAAGCGGGCTGTCCGCGGGCGGTTTCTCATCAAAGAGAATGGCCTGAGCGCGGGGACTCGGCTTGATGCGCAGGCTGGCATACAGATGCTTCAAGGCTGTGCGTGCCCGCAGCGCCGCGCCATCGAACTGTCTGGGGTTGGCCTCGCGGGTCCGCAGATAGTATGTGATCGCGTTTTTCAGTGAGCGCGGCACTTTCCCGATAACCTTTTTGGCGTGATCGAGGACGCGTGCGACTTCATATGGAGCCAGTTGTTGCAGCAGGACCCAGGCCGCCTCGCGGAATTCAGGGTACTCACTGGTTGCCAGGTGGGCAACAAACAAAATTTTGTGGTCACGTACCTCACCTTTGGCAAAGTACCAGGGAGCAAGATGGCCGTAAAAGAGGGGGTCTCGCTCCAACGCGCTGGTATGGATGGAAGCAAGCTCATCCAGCTTTCGGTGTGGTGTGGTGAGGAAGCTGTTGAGAACCTGAATGCGAACGTCCTGTTCAGCGGTGCGAATATCGCTCATGCGTTTTCCTTTCGTGAGAGTACAGGGCACGGCTGATGCTCTATACAAGTTCCCGGGATAATCCGATATCTCGTCGGCTTATGGACTGCCTCTCCGGGCCGAAGCGTGTGAGTCGAAAGAGCTATTGTGTGCTGAGCTATAAGCCCTGAAAGGTGGACTTAGCAGGAGTCGAACCTGCGACCGTCGGATGAGTGCCCGATGCTCTACCAGTGTGTAAGCTCTATCGGTAAGGGCACGCCTCGGCTCGAACAAACAGTCCGGGGAAAGTGAAACGCGCGAGTTAGAAGAGCGATAGCAAAGTCTGATGCTCTCCCATTTGAGCTATGGCCGCACGATATGCGGCCAGCGGGACTCGAACCCGCAACCCTCAGATTAAAGTGTGTAAGCTCATTCCTGTAGGAGCGCGTTTCACTTTCGCATAGCTGACAGCTATCCGGGCTGAAGCGTGTGAGTCGAAAGAGCTTCAACGATGTTGTGATCGTGTAGATCAGCCGGGACTCGAACCCGAGTATTGAATTGTTCATTCAATACCTGCCAAAAGTGTGTAAGCTCAATCGGTAAGAACACGCCTCAGCTCGAATAGCGCCGCGCGTAGATATGTGCTGGATCCGGGCTGAAGTCGAGACGCACAAGTTGAAAGAGCTTTGAAAAACAAAAGCCAGTAAAGGGCTTTGCCTTTGACCACTCGGCCATATCCATAAAGGATAGTGGGATTCGAACCCACGGATGTGTATGTACGCTCAATCTGTGAGAGTGCGTCCCGGATTATTGTCTGTCTTTTTAACTATTATCCATAGAGTGCTTCTGGGCGCACAATGACTGCCTGATCGGTGCGGACAATCACATAGTCGTCCAGTATGTGGGTGGGTAAATCGAGGTAGTGAGTGACTGCCTGCTTGATCTCTTGATCTGTTGCCTGGTTGCCCAGATGCAGCGCAGCCAGACTCAGTTCTTCGCTGCGACCATTAAAGCGAACATGCAAAAGGCGTTGTGTCATGCTGTCCTCCAATCACGCAGTCACTGTACCTGACATTTCACGAGAAATTTGTTGTTTGTCAAGTAGTCTACATAGGTAACTATACAGAAAAGCCACCAGCTTTGTCAAGTGTTTTTGCGACATATTTTGCGCCCCTCGAAAAAAAATGAGAGAAAGAGCGCCTCTCTTCTGCCGGTACTCTGTCTTGAGCAAAAGCGTGAAAGCTATCAACGAAATGCTATAATACATCTAAAATTACCCTGAAGCTATGAGGTATATCACAAATGCAACCTTTTGACGATATAAAGGCAAGAGCGATGCGTTTCCCGGAGGTTGACCTGACGAAGGGACGCAGTATCGCGTATTCGCGCAGTGTGACGCGTCGTATCATGGAACTGATCGACGGCAATTCACAGGGGAACGTGCATGGTGGGGTCATTATGCGTATGGTTGATGAGGCCGCCGCTATTGTGGCGATCAAACATAGTCAGCGACCCTGTGTGACGGCTCGTGTGGAGCGCTTTGACTTTGTGGCTCCCGCCTACATTGGCAATGTAGTAACGGTCGATTGCGCGTTAAACTACGTTGGACGAACCAGTATGGAGGTAGGCGTTGAGGTCACTGCTGAGGATCTGATGACCGGTGAGGTGCGAAAGATCGCAAGCAGCTATGTTATTTATGTCGCGCTCAATGAGCAAGGCAAGCCGACGCCTGTTCCACCGCTTGAACCTGCCGATGAGGAAGAGGCCGCTCGAATCGAGCGTGCTCGGATTCGGCGTCAGCATATGAAGCGCCTGGACGAAGAATTAGAGAAGTTACATCCATAATTCTCTATTTTGTTGTGGCAGGGCACAGACCAAAAAGGGCCTGTGCCCTTTTCTTTTTTCCGCTTTTGCGAGGAGACCGGGTATTTCTTCTCTACAAAACCACAAAAAGGAGTTGTAGATTTTGTATGTATAAGAAACTGGTCTCTCTTTTGCTCAAGGAGCAACTATGTGCGTTTCTGGGAGTGTCTGCCCGGAAAGGAATCTATAAAGCGGAACTGGTGGAACGGGTATGTCAACTGGTTGAAAGCGACCCGCAGGAGATGCAGCGGCTGCTCGCGATGTTTCCAATAGAGTTAGCCGTTGTGCCGGGCGAACTGGAGGAGCTCTTGCACTGTACGGCTACCGAACGCAAGCGCTGGACGCGGGAAGGCAAGCTGCCGGTGCTGGAATATCGTGAGGTGCGGATCTCCGGGCGCATGTGTCGCTTCGCTGTTCACGATAGGCGTGAGATCATGGCGATCACTGCCGAGACTGTTGCACGTTGGCGTGAGGAGCATGCGGTGCTGGTTCAGCAGAGGCGGTCAGCGGGGGCAAGAAGCGCTGCTAATCGCAAGACCGAGCGACAACAGGTGCGTGAGCAGTTCTGGATCTCCTGGGAACAGATGAGGGCAGAATGGGAGGATGCGGCTGGTGCTCAGGGTGCGGCTGTGCTTCGGCTGGCATACTGGACAGTATGGGCGTCGCGCTGGGCCAAGTTCTATCATGTGAAGCATCTGCGGGGACGGAAGCATGCCCAACGATACGCAGAGCTGCGTGATCGCTGGTATGCATTGAAGCAGCAGGCAATGCTGGCGCTGTGGCGGACTCCCTATGCTTTGTTGTCATTCTATCGGCCCCCTTCTCCTGATCGTGAACACTTCTGGCTCTGCCAGAAGCATTACGAAGAGAAATGTGAGGAGGAGTACGAGAGCGTTTACGATTTTTTCCGCTTCAATCAAGCACGAATTGAAACCTGTCCGGCGTGTCAGATTGAGCGCGTCAAGGATTATTATTCGCTCTATCTACTTGAGATCATGATTGAAGCGGTGCCGGAGGCACGGTTCGCTTTTCATCTGCCCTATCCGCTAGGGCGAAGCAGCCTTCCCGCTCCGAAGGTTCTCCCGGCTGTAATCCATGTTGAACAAGAAGGGCTTTTTCGCTTTGGGAGACCACTGACTATTGATGAGCAGAGCGTTTATCGTGAACAGGATGTTCTGGCTTCTCTGGAACAGGCGTTGCATGAGGTGCAGGCCTTGTTTGCGTGAGGGGAATGCTGTTAGAGAGTGCGGGACGGTTCGGGGCTGGATCGTCTCGCCTCTCAAAAGGGGTTGGGTCTTGGCAGAGAGGGATGTATAATAAAGGTTGTATGAAGAAGTGCCTGTTGTGATATGATGGGAAAGTATATCTAAATGTATTTGATTTTGCTGGCTGAGATCACTTTTGCATGCTTATGAGCTTATCCTGACCACGACCTGCTATGGCGAAGAGAGCTCTATGCCACAATGTAATTCGGGCAATTGGGGCTGAGCCTACTCTGGATATCTTTTTTCCCTGATTTTCCACAGTGATATGATGCTGGCAAAAACATATTGCGAAAAGTGAAGGAAAAGGAATACACTTTGACTATCAAATACTGCTAGCAGAAGGCTGACTGGCGAAAGCCGGGAATAGTGTAAGGGCAATCGTATCAAGCAGCCGGTTCGTTCTGCTAATTGAGGAGGACTTATGGATATTTCGTTGCGGTTGGATACCCTGGGGTTGGTAGAGGTACGCTATTTGCGCGGACGAGAACGGTACCGGGAATGGCCTCAGTTTGAGTTACTGGCAGCTTCCAGACAGGCGAGAATCTTTGCCTATTTTAATCGTGAAGTGGCAGAGCAGTTGCACCAGCAAATTCTGATGGTTGAGGCTGCGGTGGGATTGAGTGAAGAGGGCAACGATGTTTCTGAGAAAGCAGAAGGTGCCAGCCAGGAGGAAGCGCGTAGCGAAGAGGATGTGAAGAATAGCGAGAAGGAAGCGACCTCTTTTTCCCCTGCCTTTGCTCAGGCGCTCAAGCAGTTGAATGAGCTTGCTCGTCAACGGTTACCTGAAGCCGGGACGAGTGGCACGACGACCAGTGGCGAACTGACCCAGGATATAGATGAAGAAGATGACGCGCTGGAACAGTTGCAAGATGCCTTTACACAGATGATGGAGGTGATTCGGGAACTGGCTGAAGAGCTTTCGACTGATGCTCTCAAGCTGACCAGTCGCTTTAAATGTGCCCGCACAAATATCGAGTTTATCCCCCGGCCAGATACCGAGGCAGAGGATGAGGAAGATCTGGAACTGGGTTCTGAGGGCGGTATTGTCGATATTGAAGTTGAACTGGTGATGGTGTTACAGTTATTTGAGGAAGGGCGCGCTCGTCCTGACGATCTACCAGCAGTCGAGTTGCAGCTTGATGTGGACGACTTTGAACGTTTGCATGAGACACTGGATTTTGCGCTTGACCGGGAGAAGCATAGTCGCAAACGGCACTAAACCCACATCCATAGGTCCGGAATGCGCTCTGCTGCTCTTTTCTGCTCTTTGTAGGATATTTTATCTGTAGAAAGGCAATATAACGGCATGAAGCGATCAATTACCATTGAGGATTTGTACCATTTTCACTGAAGCGGGCCACGATACTCCCGTCTTCAGGTGGGAGAGGATGGGTTTGTTGCAACGGCTGCTTAAGCGTGCCTCAGCCGGACTGATCTCCCGGTATACTATCGCGGCGGAAAGCGAGCATGCTGCGGGTACGAATATTTCTGCCCACTTTGACGGCACAATGCAAGATTGATCTAATAAAACAGTTGCCGTCAGATTATGGACAAGGGAGGAGATGCGGGGGAGGTTTATCCCGTATCTCCTCATGATCTTTGGTAAGGAATATTAAACGTGTGAGCGGCCTGTAGAGGTTGGTGATGGTGTGCTGGTCATATACAACGATGGAAATGGCATGCAGGAAGATGTGGAGCTGGTAATAGAAGTCCTTAGCCCTGACCTGCTAAACATTGCAATATTTGCCAGCTCCGTCGTTGTAGGCGTACGGATGCCACGAGGCGAGTCTGATAATACCTGGCGGCCCCGATCCGATTCAGACATGTAATTTTGTGATGGCTTTTTGTAGTTCATCATCTCGAAGCCAATCTTTAGGCGCTCTGTTTGCAATTTGTTTTGCCAGGGCTTTGCGATGATCACTGTGAATAGTTTCTACGAGTTCAATTCCTTGAATAAAACGAGTTTTGAATAGATCATAATCGTTTATCTTACAAGCTGCATCTGCTATATAGAGCAGTGATCCGCATTGCCCTCGTGGAGTCGCGTTCTGGAGAAGGCTTTTATCAAGCTGCTGGATTGCGGTCTTTGGATCTCCCAAATGCAAATAAGCCATTGCAGCATTGTGATGAAGTGTATAAGGTGTACAGTCCGCGTAATCGAGAACGACTGTTGTGTTTGCATATGACTCCTGGGCGAGCCCCATGTGACGTAAAGCTGTTTGCTTGTAATCTGCTCCCAGATAAGAGTATGCCTCAGCCATTATCGCGTGACAATTGCTTGCTATGTTTGTCTTCTCGCTTCTATTGGCGGTTAAAGCTTCCTTAGCCGCCTCGATAGCTTTTTCTGGACGAACCGGCGGACATACTAAATATGTCCAGCCCATATACGTTAAAGCTGCTGCTTGCAGAAGGTAGTCGTTGGATAGACGGCTGCACTGTATTGCCTCGTGATTAAATAGTTCGCGTGCAATATAGTTGGCTTTATGGGTCGCTGCAATAACGCGCAATAATAACGTTTTAGTAGCAATCGAGGCAAGCTGCTGCTGGTATGGGGAAGGTTCCAGCGCCATATTGATAAGCATTGGAGCGATAACTGATAGTATTTCTGATGCCTGCGAAGTATTGTTGTTAATTTGGTGCCAGCATTCACGTAACGCAGTATCCGATAACGTGATATACAGATCAGTCGGTATGGAGATATGATTTGGAGTAGCTAATCCTCCGCTACAAAGAAGTGTCAGAGCTTGTTGTAATAGCTGCCTGCGGCCTTTGTTCATGGGATCGTCCTTATCTAGTGAAGCTTCATTACCCAACTCCTTTATCAGTGAAGTGATAGGTTGTATGAAGCCCAACTCTTCGGCATTGCGGTTGAATAAATCGCAGAGAGCTTGTCGATGCTGCATTCCAACTCCCCGCAATCCTCGCTCCCATTTTGAGATGAGATCGGCAGATGTGCCAATCTTTCTTGCAACGTAGGCCTGACTCCAGCCTCGTTTTTCTCTCTCGTACTTTAATTTGTGGTTTGGTTCCATAACAACACTCCACGCCTACTTCTCTACTTCATAAGCTGATTATAACACAAAACATATGGTTTACAAGCAAGTGTCTTGATTTGTCTTGAAAATGCCATTTTATACCTAGCAAAGGTACATGTATGATTGTACGAGTAGAAAGAAAAAGGCATGCCCATGTTGCAGCTAACCCGTGAAGTGGTTAAAAAGCTGCAAGGCGAGGATCTGGGATCAAGCTATATCGCGTGATCTGGCCGCACAATATGGGGCGATTGCTGGAATGAATGGCGGGGTGACTCCGATGTTTACAGTGGTGACACCTACAATTCAAAGAGAGCAAGACCGGGAAAAGCTCTTTGCAGGTTGGAGAGAGCACGGAATTCTTGTTTCGGAGCATCAAGGCTCATGGATGCTTGTGTTCCCACCTGGTACTAACCGGGCCGAGATTCTACCTCGGATGTCTTACTATGCCGAGTATCTGGTGCAACTCCCTGATAAATGGTTTGTGATCATGCGAGATTATGGCTTGCCAGATGGGAGACAATATGTTGCTGTCTCATATCCTGTGGAAAAGTATAACCCACTACCGTGTTATATTGGGGAGTGGCAAAATGCATAGTAGATTTCCATTTGCTGAAGAGAAGATGTATACACTCTGCTTGAGCGGGGCCGAGATAAACATGCTATACGATATGGCCCGGCAGAGGACAGCCGAGATTATGGCCAAACATCCTTCGCGTGTGACTAATGCAGAGAGAATTGTTCTCATGGGGCTTATAAAATACAGCTCTATTGTAGAGCAAATCATAAGCGCAAATCATGTTAGAGGGATACCAGTAGATAATGTGCAATACAGCGTGGAGATGAGTGCTATCACTCTTGCCTCATTGCTTGTTGAAGCACAGAGGCAATATCATCTACTGAACTCTAAACCTGCATGGGAACATACATCTACTGAGGAGAGACGGCTAGGTAGCCTCTGGGTGTTCTGCCGTATTGCGGAGCGTATCGTTGACCAGGATAGGGCAAAAATGGCTTCGAGTGGTCCTGGGTTGTAGATGCTTGTTTAGGTGCTCTGTTTTGGGATTGCGTAGTAACTTATCGTTGTGGTTTGTCTGTCGTTGCCGGAAAGGACGTTGTTATGAGTAGCAAACCCTCTGTAGGCGCTCTGAGAGTTACTTACAGGGCTCGTAACTGGGAAAGTCCTGATACAAGGGTCAATGAACTACTCACTTTAGCTTGTGCAGG
Organism: Thermosporothrix sp. COM3; assembly: GCF_059696735.1. Classification (NCBI taxonomy): domain Bacteria; kingdom Bacillati; phylum Chloroflexota; class Ktedonobacteria; order Ktedonobacterales; family Thermosporotrichaceae; genus Thermosporothrix; species Thermosporothrix sp. COM3. Next base: position 6,859,162 of record NZ_AP019376.1, read on the forward strand.
AGTACCATTGACAGAAGAGCAGGCCGAATTGCTGCTAGAGCATATCAGGGCTGTGACCGGTGTGGATTATACGTTCAATGATATTGATTTACCTATGCTCCCAACAGTTGAACGAGCACTGGTAGACAAAACCATTGATGCAATCAATCAGTGTTACAGTGTGTGTGAGGATGAATGCGCTTCCTCCGATGCTGTAGAGAATGCGAGGGGACTGTTCAATAGGTTGGTTGCTTTTCTTGAGCGGGCTCATGTGCCGGTTCTCTACTCAGAATACACTGAAAGGTGGTATGCATTGTATCGCGAAGTTCCAGCTTATTTCTACCATCTGGCTCATCCAGCCTCTCAGTCGTCTTGATCCATTTGCTCTTTCACCTACGCGTGGCTGATTAGGGGCCACACACAATCGGAAGTACCCTGTTTGACCCCGGGGTACTTCTTATATTCTCTTTCGGTACTCTCTGTGACTCCTCGCTAAAACTCCTTATCATTTTTCAAGGTTTGAATGAGGCAATTCTGTTGCCACCGGTCTCGGTAAACCAGAATGTTCCGTCAGGACCCTCGACAAGCCCGAGCGGCATACTACTTGCAGTGGGAATGCGATAATAGCGAAATTGCTGCTCACCATGTTTCAGTTGCGCAATGGCATTTTCAGAGGTAGAGACAACCCAGATATCTCCGTTTTGCTGACTGAGAATACCATAGACTCCATTTGCTCGCTTTGGCTCGTGTGCGGCACGGTAGACGGCGAACTGTTGGGTTGTGGGCTTATACTTCAGAACAAGTCCCTGTTCAAAGCCGGTTGCCCAGATGGCTCCCTCTGCATCGTGGGTGATTTCCATTAATCGATTCTGTTTCTCCGGGATCTCGATCAGAGTAACCTTACCTGTGGGGGGGTCGAGCCGCCCGAGTAAGGGCTTATTTGATAAGGTAAACCAGACTACTCCCTGCTTATCGATGGTCAGGCTATAGGGAGCATATTGCTGTACCGTTTTATGCTCCGTCAGGGCGTATTGCTTGATTGCGCCCGTGCGAGGATTCAATACACCGATCATGTCTGCATTCAATTCGGTAAACCAAATATTTCCTTGCTGATCGACTGCTAGATTATTGGGCGCTGAGGGGAGCTGCTGCTTATTATGCTCAAGTAGTGTGAGCGGATAGCGCTGAAACTCTCTGGTAGTTGGCGTGTAATGGCCGATAAAGTTTCCATACTGCTCCGCGAACCAGATCGTGTTATCAGGCGCGACGGTCAGACCCATGATCCCGTTTGCTCCCTCGGGGATGGGAATTTGTTGCAGCAGGGCATTGTGCGGAGAAAAGACGGAGAGATGGTTATATTCCATCTCTCCAAACCAGATATCTCCGTTTTGGTCAATAACCGGTCGCATCAACCCATTGCCTGTCTGGGGAAGCGGGTACTCATGGAAGCGACCGCTTGTGATGGTAGTCAGTTGAATGCCCTCTGCCGCCGGGTTCGCAGAAAGAGGTGAGCCAGAGCAGCCCACAAGCGTCACCGCGATTAGCAGAAGAGAGATCAGCAAAGAGACCAGTTGCTTCACAGCCGCACGTTATTCTACATACTGCCCGTAGACACCATCGTCGACGAGATGCAACAGGCGCGCCTTGACAAGCTTATGCTGCCAATCGTCTGTAGTCTCTGGCAGGTCGTGGAGCTCGACACGAATATAGTTATCGGTCAGTCCTTCCCAGCAGCCGTGCTTGTACTGTTCAATCAACACATCAACAGTCTCGCCCAGGAAGCGTTCACGGAAGAGGCGGCTATGCTCTTCGTTCAGTTCAAGCAGGCGGGCGCTGCGCTCTTTCTTGATATTCTCTTTGATGTGACCCTTCATTCGAGCGGCTGCTGTTCCCTGGCGTGGGGAGAAGCGGAAGACATGGGTTTTCGCGAATTCAAGCTCTTTTGCCATCTGGTAGGTCAGCTCGAAGTCCTCGTCTGTTTCTCCCGGGAAGCCAGTAATGATATCGGTGCTGATGGCAACGCCGGGGATCAGTCGCTTGGCGGTAGTAACAATAGTGCGATAGCGCTCTGAGTTGTAGCGGCGGGCCATACGGCGTAGGATCGCATCGGAACCACTCTGCATCGGGAGATGGAAGTGTCGGCACATGCGAGGATTCTCCCAGAGTTCCAGCCATTCAAGACGGAAATCTTCCGGCTCCAAAGAGGAAACCCTGATGCGCGGGATCTCCGTTTCCTTCAGCAGGGCTGAGATCAGGTCGCCGAGATCCTGTTTCTCTTCCGGATCGGGATGATAGTCGCCAAGATGAATCCCGGTCAGCACAATTTCCTGATAGCCTGCACGGACCTTCCGGCGCACATGCTCCACAACCGATTCGATGCTGCGGCTGCGTGACTTGCCACGTACATAGGGCACAATACAGTAGGTACAGCGGTTGTCACAGCCATCCTGCACCTTCATCTGCACGCGGGTACGTGAGAAGATCCGGTTGTGAGCGGGCTCGACCGGGGCCTCAGGGGTGTGATAGAAAGGTGCGAGGCCTGAGGGATTCTCTGGCTGCGGCTCCGGCTCTGCCGGGAGGAACGTCAGCTCAGTATCACTGCCGATATGCTGTGTATCCAGCGGGAGGACCGGCAGACTACGCCCTCGGGGAGCGGGCTCATTATTCGATGTCTCTGCTGTGTCGGGCTCAGTGGTGAATAAACGCTGCTTGATCGTATCAACCAGTGTATCTTTTGCCGTGTTGCCTACAACTAGATCGACACCGGGCAACGCAGCGACCGCTTTGGGGTTCAATTCAGCATAGCAGCCAGTGACCACGAGGAGCGCATCCGGGTGGCGACGATGAGCCTGAGCGATTAATTGCCGTGAGCTTCGGTCGCCTAGATGTGTGACAGTACAGGTATTGACAATGTAGATGTCTGCAACCTCGTTAAAGTCGCGCTGCTCAAAGCCAGCGGCGGACATCTGCTCGCCGATGGCCTCGCTGTCGGCCTGATTGACCTTGCAGCCCAGAGTGGTAACTGCAAATGTGTTTCCTCGTGGTGAGCTGTTTGACATGGTTCCCTTTACTTGTCGCTTTCTGTACTAGTTTGTAGATGCTGTGTGGCAACAATGGAGTGAGTGGCGCGCACTCAATTTTGAACGCACCAATTATAGCGCATTCTGGTTGCATTGTGTAGTAGCTGCTTATGGCCGAGCCGCTGGCTGTGGCACTTGTGGTTGCTGTGGAGCTGTGGGAACAGGTTCGGTCTCCATCAGATTTTTATGCATCAACGGGAGCGCGAACCAGACACAGCCCAGACCAAACAGCGAGCCAGTCAACAGGCGAAGAAACATATTGCTCTCGCGCCAGCCGAACATCTGTGTGAAGCCGTCAAGGGCCATCGGAACACACATAAGCACCCAGAGCCACCAGGGTAGGCCGGGGATACGCTTCTTCGTCAGGACGAAAATCAGGCTCCCCAGAAACATAGATGTGTAGATCGAAAAGTTACGCTGACACAAACCAAGTTGATGCCCGAAGAGATAAAATGAGTGTGATGGTATCTGCCCGCAGACGAGATGCATGGAATAGAACAGCGGTTTTGAGAGGTTATTCAAACCCAGAAACGCCAGAATTGGCACAAGAAAAGCTGCCAGAACCAGGAGCCCGAAGACCTGTGTAATGATAAGGGCCCAGTGGTCCATCAACAGATTGAGAATATGTTCTGGCCAGGCAAGCAGGCCCCGTCTTGGTTGAGATTGTTTGATTGGTGAGGCTGGTGATGCCATAGCATGTTCATCCTTCCTGAGCTGTTGCGCCTCTTTGCTGTGTTACAATCGATCCTCTTGTAGTGCTGCGAATACAGAGGCCAGTTCACTATATTCTATACGCCCTTCAGCTACCACAGTTTCATTGATCGTAATGACGGGGATACGGTATCGGTAGCGCTCAAAGAGCTCAAGATCTTTGCGGATATCGGTTTCGGTTAGATCGAACTCGGTTTCTTCCGCAATCCTGTCCAGTATGTCGCGAGCCTCATCGCAGAGGTGACAGCCCGCTTTTGTATAGAGAACAACCTGTAATGGGTGTTGTGGTCGCGTGCTCAAAAAGTTTCCTCCAAAAGATAGTGATAGTAATATCATACGACGCTTTTCCCCGGAAGACAAAGGAAAGCGGGAGGACCTCAGCCCTCCCGCTTGCGATTTCTGGCACTCACTTATGATAGGTGATCCTCAATCGGTTTTTCTTTCGGTAGCGGACGACCCGGTAGCCACCAGTTCCAGCGACCGAGCAGACGCATAGTTGCCGGGACAAGCAACGAACGCACAATCGTCGCATCGACGAGAATGGCAATCGTCATGCCAACGCCCAGTTCTTTCGTGACCGTCAGAGACGTGAAGATGAACGAGACGGTCACAACCAGAAAGAGCAGGGCGGCGTTTGTAATCACGCTGCCGGTCATTTCGAGACCACGGGCAACCGCAAGCGTATTATTCGAGGTGTGAAGCCACTCTTCACGCACCCGGCTCAAGAGGAACACTTCATAGTCCATCGAGAGGCCAAACAGGATACAGAAGAGCAGAATCGGCACAATGTTATCTACAAAGCCATTGCTGGTAAAGCCCAGAATGTTACTGAAGTTCCCCCATTGGAAAATGAAGACCAGAACGCCATAAGTCGCACTGATCGATAGCGCGTTCATGATAACCGCTTTGAGTGGCAGAAGCAGTGAGCGGAACATCAACATCAGCAGAATGAAGGTCGCAGAGACGATAAAGATGATGGCTTTCGGAAAATTTCCATAGAGGAAATTATCAAAGTCCATATAGATCGCCTGCATACCACCGACATGCACGGTGATGTTCTCAACCGCTTTGTCCCCTTCATTGCGCAGATGGGTGATCTGGTCGTTCGCTTCAGGGGTATTGGTTTTCGTGTCGGAGCTCACGGTAATCTGGGTAAGATCATCTTTTGTGGTGGACTCGACAAACTGGACCAGTGCCGGATTCTGTTTATATGCGCCGGTCGTGTAGAGCATAATGAGCTGGTCCTTCGTCAGTGCGGGACTGCCCGGAGCCGAAGGAGGATTCATAATGCTGGAAACGTCCTTGACGTGAGGCTGTTTCTTCAGCCAGTCGCTCAAATCGGCGATGTGATTCAACTGATCCTTCGTCAGTACGTCGCTCTTATCTTTTGTCTGTGCGACAATCTGGATCTGCTGATTCTCAAACTGGTCTGGGAACTGCTGTTTGAGAACCTCAAGTCCCTGGCGAGAGGGGGCCGTTTTGGGTAGCATGGTCTCGCTGCTGGTGCCAATGCGCATGGAAAGCACGGGCCAGCCCAGACCAACCAGAATCACACAGACAATCAGAATGGTGAGGAATGGCCGTTTCATCACACCAAGCGCGAGGCGATGCCAGAAGCCGCCAGGCTTGTTGTAGCCGTCCCCAGATGTGGGCATGGTGAGCTTCCAGAGGAATGGGATGCGAATTGAGTTCACGCGATGACCCACAATGCTGAGTAGTGCAGGCAGAAAGGTCAGGGCTGCCAGGACCGCTGCAACGATGACCGCTGCTCCGCCAATACCAATGGATGTGATAATGCCCAGGCCGATCAGCAATAGCCCGACAAAGCCGATGATTACCAGCAGGCCACTGAAGAGAATCGCTTCACCGGCAGTCGCAATTGTCCATGCGATCGCTTCCCGAACCGGATAGCCCTGAGCCAGTTCTTCACGGAAGCGCCGAATAATAAACAAGCTATAGTCGATAGATGCGCCTAAACCAATGATAGATATAACGCTCAATACATAGTTGCTGACCTCCATATTGAGCGCGATTGGATAGACAATTGCCAGGGCCATTACCACAGCAAGAATTGCCAGCAGCAGTGGCATCGCGGCGGCTGAAAGAGTACCGAAGACGACAATCAGGATCACGAGCGCAACAGGTAGGGCGAACAGGTCGGCCCGCTCAACGTCTTCCTGTGTGCGATGCAGCAGTTCCTCTGTCAGCGGAAGCTCGGATGTTAGATAGACGTGCGCCGGACTGGCCTTATCTCCGGTTGGAAGCTTGTCGCGGAGGGCTGGAACCTGATCCTGCATATCATTGGCATCAGCATCGAAATTCAGTACGAGAAAGGTTGTTTTCTCATCTTTGCCAATGCTGCCAGTCGTAATATTTTTCAGATGTGGGAAATCTTTGAGTTTGTCTTTGAGGTCGGAAATCTCTTTTTGATAGTCGGCGTCGGAGACTTTTGTGTTCTCCGATTGGAAGACAACAACAGCCTGTGATGCGGGGGCATCTAGTTTGTCTTTTAGAAGCTGTTTTACATGGACGGATTCACTGCCTTTGAGTTCAATGCCGCCACCACTGAAGAGTGAGGGCGTTTTTATCGCGAAAAAGGCACTGACCGCGATGATGAGAACCCAGAGGGCAAGGACAAACCAGCGAACGCGATAGATAAAGTGACCATAGGCAAGGCCAATGCGATAGATGCCGTGTGCCTCACGGGCTGGAGGTGTTTGCAATTGTTGTTTCTCTTCTACAGTCTCGGTATGTGTCGATCTCATGTGTATGCAAACTTCCCTTGTGCTTACTACAGTATGTAGAGAATTGTTTTCGCATGCCAGTAATCAGGTTTGGCTGGGAGAACAGCGGAAAAATGGGCCAGGCTTCTCGGTCCTCATCCCTTATAATGCTTCTGCCATGTCTTCTCTTCCCACGTCCTGTCCAACCCGGGGGGAGAACCAGCCTCAACGCTCGCTTGCTCTCGTTGCCTGATTGCGCCAGAGTGAAGGCATATCGCGCTTTATTATAGCAGGCAGGCGGTGCGTGCGCTGCATAAAAAGCAAGCCGAAGACATGCCCGAGGTAAAGCGCTTTCTTTTTGGGATCTAAAAGCTTAGATCCTTTTTCTGCTCTCAGGGTTTCATGAATTTCGAGGTTAACCTCATATTTTTTGAAAATTGGTTTTTGAGCGAAAAAGGAAGGGACAGGAGGAAGTCCCTTCCTCTGGACATACTGTTGTACTTATTAAATTGTGCAATCAATCGGCGGTGGTGGACAGTTGTTCTGCATATGGATGGTTGGTTTCGCGGGCACATGAGCGGGTTGCAGCACCTGTGAAAGCGGTCCTATATAACTACCGAGCAGGATGGTGACGGTCAATATCAGAGAGAGAAAAAGACGTTTGAGTGTATTCATAGTGGTCATAGCTCCTTTTGCATACTGTTTTATGAGAAAGGTGTTAGGAGCGAGGGAAAATCTTGCAGTTTTTGGAGAGACAAAAGAAAAGAAATAAAGAGATGATTGAAGAATCGCTAAAGTGGCTGTTCCTCTTCTATGGAAGAAGAGCCGCTTTCGTGCCTTATGCCTGAGGCGGCGACATGGAGGGAAGTGCCTTTTTCTCCTAATCGGTTTTTGTTGCTTGTAAGGCCTTTCGTTCTCTGATATAATTGTGGAGAGAAATTTCCGATTTCACCAAGTAATCGGAACTTTGCTGAAATGAGGGAACATTTACAATGGATGAGCTGCCAATCCGAGCCCAAAGTGTCGAGATCCTTCCGTTTGGGGCTCCTGAGTCGGTGGGTGATTTTGCCAACCGAATTGCGGGCGAAACCGCGCATATCCGCTATAGTTCTACTAAAGCGGAAAATACGCTGCGGAGACAGAAGGCAGATTTGAAGCTCTTTTTTCGCTTTCTGGAATCGGTTCAATATGAGCAACCTATTTCGCATTTCCTCGATAGTGGAGACTGGTCGCTCTGGAGTGGTGTGACGCATGGACTGGTAGAGGCGTTTGTTGAGTGGCAGACAAGGCGTGGCTACTCTATTGGAAGCATTAATGTGCGTCTGGCGACGATCAAGGCCTACTGTAACCTGGCGGTGAAAGCTGGAAAGTTGAGCCAGCAGGAATACGCTTCTATCAAACTGGTGAAAGGGTACTCTCACAAGGAGGGGGTGCATATTGATAGACGTCGCCCTATCACGCGGGTAGGGGAGAAAAAGCAACAGGCAACCAGTCTCAATATCGGCCACGCGACCCTGTTAAAACGTCAGCCTGATACAGAACTGGGACGGCGCGATGCGGCAATGATGTGCCTGCTGCTGGATCATGGGCTCCGTTGTGGTGAGCTTGCGGGCCTGCGTGTCGAACATATCAATCTCACCCAGGGGACGATCACCTTCTATCGGGAGAAAGTTGACATGGTGCAGACCCATCGTCTGACGCCTGATAGTCTGGTGGCGTTGATGCGCTATTTACCACAGGTGCAAGGGCCCTATCTGTTTGCCGGCTACAAAGGCCGTGCGATGTCGACCCGGGCAATCAATAAACGCGTTGGTCAACTGGGACGGATGATACAGCTTGAGAATCTCTCGCCGCATGATTGCCGTCACTACTGGGCGACGGTTGCGATGCGCAATGGGACCGATATCAAGGCGCTTCAAGTGGCCGGTGGATGGAAATCTGCGCATATGCCGTTGCGGTACGCCGAAGCAAGCGCTATCGCCAACGAGGGAGTGAAGCTTTATTAGGCTTCACTCTTTTTTTGCTTGTTGTTACGCTGGCTTGTAAGGCTCTTTTATACCAGAAGTTTGAAAGATATGAGAGAAATGCGTCTTTTTGATAGAGGGAGAAAATCTTATAAAGGGAGAAATTGGCGTATAAAAGTGAAAGAGCGTTGATATGGATGAGATAAGCGAGAACATCAGGGAGAGATGTAAGGCTGTAGCAATAAAGGCAATAACGCGTTATACTCAAGAGCTTACAACGGTTGATGAAGTGGTGATAAAAATGCTTGAAGAGTATAAGCATGTGGGGTGGGACCTGGCTCAGGCAACACACAAGGATCTGATGCGTATAGCTCAACGTGTATGTAGCCGTATTCTGTATCATGCCTGTCGCTCGACAGATCAGCAGCTTTGCAATCTGGCTTTCGCAAATGTGAGGCGCTATCTCTTGCAGGCGTTACACTATACCCGATATGCTCAAGAGTTGGAGAAATTGGCCGGCTCGCAGGAAGACGTTCTACATCAGGTTATGGAGATCCTCTACCGCGAAACGCTGGCGGATGGAGGTCCGACCGATCCGACGACATTCCTCAAGTGGACACAGGTTATTCTCTTGCGTCAGGCGCGAGCCTATTTACTTCAACAGATAAAAGAGCAACAGAAAGACCTCCTTATCCCAGAAGCCAACTCTTCTGATACCTGTATTGTTGATCCAGAACAACAGGCCGTACGCAATGAACTCTATGAGCTTTTGATTCGGGCTATTGTCTCGTTGCGCAACCAGCGCTATCGTCTCATTCTGCTCTATTCCTACATTGGTGGTTGGAGTGATCAGGAACTAGCAGCAATCTTACAGGCAAGCCTGCAAGATGTGTACCTATGGCGTCATAGAGCCATAAAAGCGCTGAGAAATAGACCAGATATTATGGAGGTGTTGCGAAGTCTGAGAGAATAATGTATTATGGACTATAGAAAAATGTGAATGCCCGGGTGAAGAGAATAAGAAAAGAAGACCGTTTATGAAATGTAAAGAATTGCGTGGTTTGTTTGCACATGGTAGTGAGTGGTTACAGGGTCCTGAGGCACTGACAAAACTCTTTGCGCATATCGAGACATGTCCGATCTGTTCCCGAAACGCAGAGGGCTTGTTCGGGGCGCTTGAGGAGAAGCAGAGTATAACCTGTGAACGGTGTTCCTCTTCACTACCTGCCTATTATGATGCATTGCATTTTAAGGAGGTTTCCGAAGCATTATCAGAGAATGAAATGCTTGAAATAGAGCGACATCTTGCGGCGTGTGATCGTTGTCAGGAGATCTATGAAGGGCTCGTGTTGCTGGCGGAACTGGAAGAGCGTGACGAGGCGCCAGATCGGTAAACCTGCCAGCAGAGAGATGCATATCTACAACACGTTTACTCAAGTGGTGAAGGGATTGCTAACCTGAACAACCCAATATGGGAACAAAGAAGAGCAGCCATCCTGCATCGGGTGGCTGCTCTTTCTTCTATTGCTCTCTTATTCTCGTTCGCGCTTAGAGCGTTCCTGTTGTGTCAGATAGCGTTTGCGCAGCCGGATTGTTTGTGGCGTGACTTCAACAAGCTCATCATTGTTGATGAAGTCAAGCGATTGCTCCAGACTCATCAGAATAGGCGGAGTCAGGCGGACCTGAATTTCTGCCGTGGAGGAGCGGACGTTTGTCTGCTTCTTCTCTTTGCACACATTGACGACCAGATCGGCGGGACGGCTGTTCAGCCCGACGATCATGCCTTCATAGACGGGAGTTCCCGGCTCAATGAAGGTATCTCCTCGCTGCTGTGCATTGTTCAGGCCATAGGTCATCGCTGTGCCCGTCTCTGAGGCAATCAGAACGCCCATGCGAGTCGTACCGATTTTGCCAATCCAGGGCTCAAAATCCAGGAGTAGGCTGCTCATCGCGCCGTTTCCCTTTGTCAGCGTCAGGAAGGTATTGCGGAAACCAATCAGGCCGCGGGTCGGGATCTTATATTCCAGGCGCACATTGCCGAGACCGTCGCTGACCATATTGGAAAGCTGTGCCTTTCGTGGCGCCAGTGCCTCGGTCAGAACGCCGATGTATTCGTCGCGTGTATCAATTACGAGCATCTCGAACGGTTCGAGCAGGTGCCCTTTCTCGTCCTCTCGGGTGATGACTTCCGGGCGTGAAACCTGGAACTCATATCCTTCGCGGCGCAGGGTCTCAATGAGAACCGAGAGGTGTAGTTCTCCACGTCCCGACACAATGAACTCATCGGGTGAATTGCCATCCTCAACGCGCAGGCTGACATTGGTTTCCAGTTCGCGATAGAGGCGTGCGCGAAGCTGCCGGGAGGTCTGGAACTTGCCCTCGCGGCCCGCAAAGGGGCTGGTATTCACGGCAAAGGTCATTTTCAGCGTTGGCTCACTGATTGCAATGGCGGGTAACGCTTCCGGGTGATCAATATGTGCAATCGTTTCACCGATATTTGCATCAGCGATACCGGTAAGAGCGACGATATCGCCTGCCTGTGCCTCGCTGACCTCCTGCCGTTGCAGTCCTTTATACACAAAGATCTGATTGACCTTCTGTGTGGAGACGACACCATCGCGATTGATACGAGCAACGGATGAATTGGCTTTGATCTTGCCTCGAACGATACGCCCGATTGCATACTTGCCTTTATAGTCATCATAATCAAGCGCGGCCACCAGCATCTGAAGCGGGGCATCGGTCTGGACTTTGGGCGCGGGAATCTTGTTGACAATCGTCTCAAACAGAGGTTCCAGGTTAACACGCTCGTCGTCGGGGTGATACATGGCTACGCCCTCGCGTCCTATTGCATAAAGGACCGGGAAATCAAGGTGTTTGTCGGAGGTTGCCAGTTCCAGGAAGAGATCCTGTGTCCACTCAAGCACCTGGTCGATGCGTGCATCTTTACGATCGATTTTGTTAATGACCACAATTGGTTGAAGGTCGAGCTCAAGTGCCTTTTGCAACACAAAGCGTGTTTGGGGCATCGGTCCTTCAGAGGCGTCAACGAGCAGCAGACAGCCATCGGCCATATTGAGAACGCGTTCTACCTCGCCACCGAAGTCGGCGTGTCCCGGGGTATCAATAATATTGATTTTGATTCCCTTATATTCGACAGCAGTATTCTTCGCAAGAATCGTGATACCGCGCTCGCGCTCCTGATCGTTGGAGTCCATAATAAGTTCGCCAACTTGCTGATTTTCGCGAAAGATATGACTTTGTTTTAAGAGGCCATCGACAAGTGTTGTTTTGCCGTGATCGACGTGAGCGATAATAGCCACATTGCGTAAATCTGACCGCGTGATATGCTGAGCTTCTTTTTGCAAATCCATTTCGGTTTGAGTCATTTGTAATGAGTCCTTATGTGTCAAAATGACAGCAGCAAAAACATGAAAAAAGGGCTGTTCTGCCCATCCTCTTTTCTGCTTTTGCCGGTCTGGCCGGGCAACAAGCATGTAGTTGTGCATCTTACAGCAAATGAAGAACGGATAGGATTATAAGATAGGCAGTGCCCCATTGCATAGAGCCACAAATGGCACACAGAAAATCTGGCTCGCTCATTCTTCGTTGTATCGATGCGGCCAGTGTTTCTGCAAGATGCGATTCAATTGTTTTGTCTGTATATTATACCAGTTATTTGGTTTGACGGAAGAGGTGGCGTGCTATCCTCATTCTGCTCTCTTTAAGAGAAACACGCCACTATGCCGGGCTTATTCCAATTGCCAGGCTGCTGAAGGCCGTTCCTGGTTCAGCATTTTGTCGATATTATAGCAGGCCGTAATCAGAGCCAGGTGCGTAAAGGCCTGCGGATAATTGCCCAGTGCCTCCCCCGTATATCCTATTTCCTCTGAGAAGAGCCCCACATGATTACTATACGTCAGCATTTTCTCTAACATAAGTCTGGCATCTGCTACGCGCCCGGCCCGGGCCAGTGTCTCCGCCATCCAGAAACTACAGGGGCTGAAGCAGCCTTCCTGTGTGCCCAACCCGTCATCTGCTGCTTTATGCGGTAGATAGCGATAAACCAGGGAATCGCGGCTCAACTCCTTCTGAATGCGCTGAATGGTATCCATCATTCTGGGATCACGGGGACCGGTGAAGCGCATAAGTGTCATCAGTAGCGAACTGGCGTCGACCTCATTGGAACCGTAGTACTGGACAAAGCTGCGTTTCTTGGCATTCCAGCCTTTTTTCATGATCTCTTCGTAGATCGTCGCGCTGGTCTGCATCCATTCTGTGATAGGGGCGGGAAGTCCACGTTGAAACGCGATGCGTCGTGCGCGATCAAACGCGACCCAGCTCATCAAGCGCGAGTGCAGGAACGGCTTGCGCCCTCCGCGAACCTCCCAGATCCCCTCATCTGGTTCTTGCCAATGCTTGCTCAACCAATCCAGCAGTTCGCGAATATTTTCCCACAGATCGTACGTAATCGGGGTATAGCGGTTATAGATGTAGATTGCATCCAGCAACTCCCCGTAGACATCGAGCTGTTGCTGCTTGTAGGCTGCATTGCCGATGCGAACGGGTTTGCTACCGCGATAGCCTTCCAGATGGTCTAGCGTTTCCTCGGTGATATCGTGCTCACCGGTAATAGTATACATAGGTTGCAGCGGTTGCCCTTCCTTCAGCTCGTGGCAGCGGGCATCCAGCCATCCCATAAAGGCTTCAGCCTCTTGCGTAAATCCGAGTGTCAGCAGACTGTACAGGGTAAAGGAGGCATCACGGAGCCAGGTATACCGGTAGTCCCAGTTGCGAGAACCACCAGGCGTTTCGGGAAGGCTGGTGGTTGGGGCCGCGATAATCGCTCCTGTTGGCTCATATGTCAGCAACTTCAAGGCCAGAGCCGAACGCTGCACCTGCTCGCGCCAGCGCCCCTGATACTGACACTGAGAGATCCAGCGTTGCCAGTAGGTCATAGTCCGGTGGAAATCATCGCGGTAATGGGCCTGTGAGTGATCGCGCACCTCGATATCGTTATGTTTGGCGCCTTCCAGAATAAAGCGGGCTGATTGCCCCTCATGGAGCACAAATTCTGCGCGAATTCCTCCCTTTCCATCTTCCTGAACCGGAACCGAGGAAAAGAGGGCCAGACAAAAATTTGTGCTGTGAAAAATGGCTCCGTCATCATCCATACGGATCGTGTGGGGATCGCGTGCATAGTTAAATGCCGGACGACAGATCATTTCAAAGGGCATTGAGCCACGCACAACCGCGACCGAACGGACAATAAAATGTTGCCGTTTGGCATGACTGTCGGACTTTATCGGCATAAAGTCGGTAATCTCAGCGACACCATCATTGGTCAGGAAACGTGTAATCAGGATGTTGGTTTCGGGAAGATAGAGCTGTTTCCGCCCGATATGGGTGCTCTCCAATGGTGAGATGCGGAAGAAGCCCCCTTTGTCGGCATCAAGCAGCGCTGCAAAGACGCTTGGAGAGTCGAAGCGAGGTAAACAGCACCAGTCAATGGAGCCGTTTTTGCCTACCAGCGCAACGGTATGTAGATCGCCAATAACTGCATAATCTTCGATTGGAAGGTAGCGCGATTGTTCGGATAATGCCATAGAACATCTCTCTTTTGTTTCTTATGTTTAGGTACAGAAATATCAACCACAGGAAGTGATAGAAGGTTTGGTGCTATGAATGCTTACGACGAAGAAGGCGTTTCTTTGGTTTGTGTCAGAAGTGTGTTGACGCATTGTTTGAGTGCATAGAAGACAGGAAGGTCCTGACTGCTGATACAGGTCAGATCGCCACTTTGTTTGCCCTGATAGAGGATCCGACGAACGGTGCCGAACGAGGCCGATTTCGGACAGGCATGATCGGGGATTGTGCTGACATCATCTATCTGTTGAAGCAGCTCCGCCAGGCTGGAATTATCCAGTTCGCCTGCAGCAAAGTCTCTATCGGTGGAGGTCCGAAACCAGTTTCTGCCTGGGCGTTGCTCATAGCGGATGGAGCCGCTGCCATCGGTATAAATGGTGAACGTGAAACCGGGTGTATTGGTTGAGCCAGTATCGATGATGGTCGCCAGTTCCTTGCTTGAGTGCATGTTCATGTGTTGCATTACCACATTTCGTTCAGGATTTTTTTTGTGAAGGAAGATCAATGTTCAGTGTAAACGGATTCTCTGGCTGTATATGCCTCTTCTTTTTGTACGGCTGATGAGCCTATTTGGTTGACGTTTGACTGTGGTGAAAGAAATTGAAAAAGGAAGCAAGAGCAACTGTGAAAAGGACATGCTGATCAGCGCTCTCCTGGAGGTTTTGAGGCATGATAAAGGGCAAGGAGGGCGGTATGTTGCTCTTGCTATGTATATGCTATCTATTCAAGCAGTGTAATATGATGTGTTATCGCATTGCAGGCACCATAGGATCGGGTTGGCTACTGAGACGAGAGGAATGTTCACTGTTGAGGAGGAACAGGCACAAGGGTGTCGGTGGTGCGCTCAGGAGGGGTAAGGGTGCGGGTCACTTTTTCGCGGATCAGGGCTATCTGGGAGTGGACTGCCTGGCGTGATTGCTGAAGTTTGCGGGCGATTTCGGAGGGTCGTTGATTATCGAGGAGATACCGACAAATAGTTGCTTGTTTTTCTGTCAGATCAATATCCGAATGATTCAGTGCTGTTCGTGCAAGGTCTTCCAGGGCTCCATACTTGGTACGCTTATAATACGCTAGATCTTCTGGTGAGAAAAGCCATCGATCGACAATCCGGGTCCCCGGGATTCTTCCTGACTCGACGAGGTGCATAAAGTGCCAGTAACTCAGATCAAGTGCTTTTGCGGCTTCATGGGTGGTGAGCATGCCATGGAGATGATGTAAATTCTGGTGGAGGTCTTTACTGCGCAAGGCCATAATGTATGTTTCCTTTCTACGGCGTCAGGCCGTCGGGATAGATCAATATTAGAGAGTATAGAGTTAGTCACAACGAGTATAACATAGGCCATAAATGGAGTTCAAGGTTCATAAAAATGCATGAAAAGGGGGATAATGCAGCTCTTATGAAAGAAGCGATCATGGCTAACCATGATCGCTCGTCCAATCGTATCGAAAAAAGATGTTAGCCGATATTGAAGAGATTCTGAAGTCGCATTGCCAGCATCATATCGCCTGCAACCTTGACTTTACCAGACATAAAGGCTTGCATTGGATTCAACTTCCCTTGCGCAATAGCCAGCCAGTCATCAGAGCTGATAGTAAATGTAACATCTGGTTTCTCTACTCCGCCCTTAATAAGCTGGCAGGTCTGGTTTTCAATTTTGAGTGCATATGTGCCGCCCTGCTCACCAGTGACGTGAACTTGATAGGTTTTGTTAAAACCGGCTGCCGCTGCCGCGTTGAAGTGCGACTGCATGTACTTGAAGGTGTCCTCTACTGTCATTTCTCTATTCTCCTTCTACGAAATGTAGGTGACGACCTGCTGGCATTAGTATAGTATATGCTTCAAAACGATTTGCTGTCCAGTTAGCCAGCTAGCAAGAAAGATGTGGCCTTGCTGCCAGTGCTTGTAGAACGATGGGGATGAATGGTATGCTGAAGACACAATCTAACACTTTCGATGAACCTTACAGTAAAGAACGGGAGACAGAGATAATGGCTGGTGAGCGGATACAGCGCAAAGTCAAAATAGAGGGGGGGTATCTGAAGTTCAGTTCCGCACACTTTATTACATATGGTGGAAAGTGTGAGCGGCTACATGGGCATAATTATGGTGTACGGGTGGAAGCCGAAGGGACCCTGAATCAAGATCGACTGGTATTCGATTTTACCGTTTTGAAGCGACTGACCAAAGACATTTGCAGAAGTCTGGATCATCGCTTCCTGTTGCCGTTGCAGAACCCTCATTTACAACTCAAGCAGACTGAGGAGAACTGGGAAATCGTCTATCAAGAGAAGCGCTATCTTTTCCCGAAGGAAGATGTGGCGGAGCTTCCGATAGATAATTCGACAGCCGAGCGTCTGGCCGAATATATCTGTAACGAGCTTTGCAAACAACTGGCGTCATTTGATATCTCGAACCTCACATCGATTACAGTCGGGGTGGAAGAAGCGCCTACCCAGATGGCATACTACTCCCTGACCCTACAGGAATAGCAGGCGAAAGCTTAGCTGCTCTCACCTGCTATTTGGTTGAATACCTCACACTGCCAGCGAACGCCCAACTGCGGCGGCAATAGCTTGTGTCTGCGGCGTAAGGGCTTCAAACTGAGGAATGGTCAGCGATTGGGCTCCGTCCTTCAGCGCCTCTTCTGGATGGGGGTGTACTTCGACTAACAAGCCATCGGCTCCTGCTGCCACGGCGGCGAGCGCGAGCGGCGTGACCAGTTCGCGCATGCCGGTTCCCTGACTGGGATCTGCGATAACAGGGAGATGAGAGAGCTTTTTGACAAGGGGAATCGCGCTGATATCCATTGTATTGCGCGTGGCTCGCTCAAAGGTGCGAATCCCGCGCTCACACAGGATAACATGCGGATTCCCCTGAGCAAGAATGTATTCGGCTGCGAGCAGCCATTCCTCAATAGTAGCTGACATGCCTCGTTTCAATAAGACCGGCTTTTGTGTTCGACCGACCTCGTCAAGCAACATATAATTCTGCATATTCCGTGTTCCGATCTGGAGAATATCGGCATAGGCGGAAACCAGAGGCACATCAGTCGGGGTCATCACTTCGGTGATAACGGGCATACCGAAAGCCTCTCGCGCCCGGGCAAGTAGTTGCAACCCCTTTTCTCCCAAACCCCGGAAACCATATGGTGAGGTGGAAGGCTTAAATGCGCCACCACGCAGTACGACCGCGCCTGCTTTGCGAACCGCCTCAGCAGTTCGCATCAGTTGTTTCTCATTTTCGACGGTACAGGGGCCCGCCATCATAATAACTTCCTGCCCTCCAAAAGAAAGCACTCCTTGTGCTGTACAGGGTGCGGCGATGTGGATGCAGGTGTTGGCGGGATGAAAGGCTCGGCTGGCGAGCTTATAGGGGGTGGTGACGCGCTCGACGCGCTGAACGCCAGGAAGAAGCTCCAGAGTCTCTGCAAGCTCTGCCAGAGCGGGCACCGCGTGATCAATACTGGCGGGTGGTTGGTTTTCCCCGGTGAAGCGCAGGACACCAATGACGGTTGTCTCACCGTTTTGTGTAACGCGTCCGATCAGGTCACGGTCTTCGAGCAGAGAAAGCACCTGTTGTATCTGTTGGGGCTTGCAGCCTGTATGCATCATAACAATCATCTGTTTCTCCTCGGCTCTCCGTTGTCCGTTCCTGAAGGGAGAGCGCACTATCAAACTCTACTCTTATCATAACGCAGGTGCATGGGCAGAGGAAAAGAGATGGAGAAAAAATGAGAGGCCGCAGTAGAGAGCGGCCTTTCTCATTATGTGGGGGATGTGGCTTAGCCGAGATCGCTTTCCAGCAGGGAGGCCAGTTTGTTGGCTGCATCTTCTGCATCATCACCATCGACCTTCAATACAATCTGATCGCCCTGTTTGGCACCAAGGGTGAGGACAGAGAGGATAGATTTCGCATTGACGGTCTTCTCATTTTTTGAGAGCGTAATCTGGCTTTTAAATTCTTTCGCATTCTGAACAAAGACAGAAGCGGGGCGCGCATGCAGACCTGATTTACTGGCAATAGTAACCGTACGTTCAATCATGGATAGAAATGACTCCTTTAGCGTAAAAAGTGAATGTGAATGTGATTGGTATTCCAGATATTGGGAAAGGTAGACTCTGTATGAATATCTGCCCAATCTGGACGCAAACTCTGTATAGTAGAGCATACGCCAGATTGGGCAGTTTGAAAAGCACCCGGAGCTGGTTATTTTAGCATTTAGACTTCCAGGATAAAGAGGACGTCTTTTCCTGCGCGTACCGTTCCGCTGGCACGATAGATAACCTTTCCCACACCGGAAGAAACGATCGGACAGACAGCAGCTTTCCCATTGCGCTCAATGGTTGCACGATCGAAGGTCACTACAGGAGTACCAGCCTGAACCTGTTGCCCTTCTGTCGCGATCTTCGAGAAGCCCTCGCCTTCAAGCTCAACAGTATCGATGCCGATGTGCACGATAAGTTCTGCTCCTTCGCCAGTAGCCATACCGAACGCATGGCCTGTGTCGAAGAGCTTAACGAGTGTGCCTGAAACCGGAGCGACTGCTGTGTTCCCGCTTGGGTCAATGGCAACGCCATCACCCGCCATTTTCTGGGCGAAAACTTCGTCAGGAACATTTTCCAGTTCAACAACTGTACCATCTATCGGTGCAAGAACACGTATTTCTGCCATTATTTTCCTACCTGATAAAGAGTTTTATGGTGTGCCCTTTTGAAAGGGCTTACAAGAGCTTCTTAATGCGACTCGCAATGCGGTCGGACTGTGTGCCCAGAACAACCTGAACAACTTTACCACGTTTTACAACGCCGGAAGCGCCAAGTTGTTTGAGACGCTCGTCATTGATCACTTCAGATGAGTTGACGAAGAGTCTCAGGCGAGTGATACAGCCCTCCACGCTTTGCACGTTGGACTTTCCGCCAAGCGCAGCAAGCACTTCTCGTGCTTTAATGTCGTCCTGATCTTCCTGCTCGCTTGCAACAGGCTCCTCAACCTCTGTACCGGGTTTTGGTCCGCGCTGGCTCTCAGGGAGTACCCAGTCTGCGCTCATACCGGAAGAGGCATCACCACGGCCCGGTGTTGCCAGATTGAAGGCCTTAATACAGACGGTGAAGACGACATAGTAGATGACTGCGTAGATCAGACCAAGGACAATAATCATCCACGCATTGGTTGTATTCGACTTCGTGAAGTTCAAGACGTAGTCGATCAAACCTGCCGAGAAGCCAAAGCCAATCTTCACATTGAGCAGCGTACACACTGCCAGCGCTGTTCCGGTCAACAGAGCATGGACCAGATAGAGCAGCGGAGCGACGAACATGAATGCGAACTCAATTGGCTCGGTAACGCCGGTCAGGAACGAGGCAAATGCTGCCGAGAGCAGCAGACCAGAGGCCACTTTCGGGAAGCGAGCCTGACGAATCATCGCGAAACAGGCGGCGGGCAGGCCGAACATCATCACAACAAAGAAGCCTGCGGTGAAGGTTCCGGCTGTTGGATCGCCTGCAAGGTAGCGGTTGATATCGCCGTGGACAATGCCATCAGGTCCCTGGAAGTTACCTAGCTGGAACCAGACATACGTATTAATTACATGGTGAAGGCCAAGAGGAATGAGCAGGCGGTTGAAGAAACCATACAGGCCTGTTCCCAGTGCGCCAAGACTGACGATTCCATGACCCAGGGCGTCAATCCAACCCTGAACGAATGGCCAGATCAATGCACAGAGGGCTCCCAGAATCAAGGTGACGACCGCTGTGATAATTGGAACGAAGCGCTTTCCGCCGAAGAACGCAAGATAATCTGGCAAACGAATATCATGGAAACGAATATAGAGTGCTGCTGCTACGAGTCCGACGATAATGCCTGAAAGCACTCCCATGTTGATGCTGCCGGTTGGCTGGACCAACTTTGTCGCCATATCGGGCTGTCCATTGACCAGTGCAACATAGGTGACCTGCGGAATGAGTGCGCCAAAAGTAGCTGTAAAGACCAGGAAACCGACGAGACCTGCCAATGCTGCTGCACCCTCACCACCGGTCAGACCAATCGCGATACCGACGGCAAAGATCACCGCAAGGTTGCTGGTGATAGCGTTACCAGCCGCCTTCATCCAGGGCCAATTCAGAAGATCGGTATCTCCCAGACGAAGGAGAAGGGCTGCCGCTGGAACAACTGCAATGGGGAGCATTAGAGAGCGGCCAATGCTCTGTAAACCACCCAGTAAACGTTCGCCAACGCTGGCGTTTGAGCGTGCAGGTATAGCTGAGCTCATTACGTTTTCTCCTCTAAATAACGTGAAAAGAAACCAAATAAAATCAGTACATAACTCTTTATCGAGTATGGTAGGCAGAAAATGGAGAGCGCTGCTCCAGAAAAGTAGAGTATAGGGGAAGTTCATTCTTCCCATTCTCAGTTTTGGCTACCATGCCAGGAAGCCGAAGTACAGTCTTTCTCCTTTCTTGCTTGCAAATCGAGCAATGCTTCTGCCTGCAATAGATAAGGGGTATGGAGTGCTCCGGTGTTTATTTGTTGTGTTGTACCAAAGAATATAGCCCCATTTAGGGGAAATGTCAATATGTCTAGACCACTAGATATATATTCCAGTGTGTATAAAAAACCTCCCTTCTGCATATTGACCTGATAAGGGGAAGCGGCATGGGATCTATTCTTGCTACAAGTATAACATGAGTCTAGCCAAAAATCATTGAATTTGGGTAGGAAAAATGAAGACCACGACAAAATAGCGAATTGAACGAGGTCAGAGCAGAGTTAACCCAGCAATGGTGCTTTACGGAGAACCTCTGGAATGGCTGTACAAGCCAATTCTTGTCTTTTTGGTATTGGAATCTAGCGTTTCTCCCTGTTTAGGGTGTTTGTGATGGCACTGTGACTCTCTGCATCAGGCAATGTTAGTGTGTGTCTTCCAGATGCTCTCACTATTGGGGTTTTGTTCAACAAAGCTGTGGTGTCAGCTTGTGTCATGAGTTCTTTTTGTGAGGCAATTGTGTTTCCAGAGAAGGGTATATGTTGTTGAGGCTGGGAGGTGTATTGGCGACCTGGGGCTGTCAATGCGTTCCGTGAAAGGAAAAAGAATCTGAGTGTAAAATGTATAAAGAAAGACTGAAAGCCGCCTTGTTGCGTTGCTTCCAGCCTTCTTTCTTGGTGGAGATGGGGGAGAGTTGAACTCCCCGTCCAAACGAACCTATCAAAGAATGTACTACAGGCTTAGTCGGCGTTTTTCATTACGCAGAGAACTCCCACCGACGGGATCTCTCTACGCTGGCCTTCTTGGTCTTTGATAACAGCTAGAAGGCGATCGCTGTTATCGCACCCTGCGTTTGTGACGCCTGACACTGACCCCACAGGAAAAAGTCAGGCAGACGACGCTTGCTGGTGTTTAGGCAGCTAGAGCGTAAGAAGGTGTTGCTTGTTTGGCAACTATTTTTTTGCCGGTTGTTTAACGAGAGTGCGTACCGGCACCTCGGCCTGCAATCCTTCAACCTGTTCGTCTGTCGAAACCCGACATCCCCAGATTGAAGCAATACCCGAGAAAGAAGCATACTTTCTCACAGGTAAATAAAGTATACCATATAACTTGACAAATAGCAAGGGGTGAGCGCTTTTGAATGCATCTTTACTCGGCGTTTTTCTTCATAAATCGTTCCAGATTGACAATGAAGCGCTCATGGATGCCTTCGCCGATTTTTTGCTGTTCGTCGTAGGCTTCCACCCGAAATACCAATCTCCTGCCATCAATTTCACTGAGTGTAGCAACTGCTCGAACCTGTTGTCCGATCGGAGTTGAGGCGAGATGTCGTACCTGAACCAGCGTTCCCACTGTGACATAGCCTTCGTCGAGTGCCTCTGCGACTGCTCTCCATGACGCATTTTCCATCAGAGCGATCATCATCGGCGTCGCAAAGACAGCCACTCCTCCAGCTCCTACAGCCTCTGCGGTGTTCTCATACACCACCGTTGTTGTTGCCTCGCCCCTCAATCCAGGAACTACTGTCATTGAGCATCCTTTCTGCTTATCACTCTCTCTTCTTTTAAAACAAGAGGATGTTTCTATCTATTCCCGGAGGTATCTGGCACTGTTCTGACTATATGGATTCTGTTTCTTTGTCATTTCTAGTGATACTGCTCTTTATAACATTGGAAAGCGCATATGTATTCCCGTGAGATGAGGGGAGAAACAATGCAGTTCTCACACTCATCTCTGATGTTTGTTCAGGCATTGCCGAAAATGAGCGCTGCCAGAAAGACCAGAATACCGCCACCAACAACTTGCACGATCGATAGGGCCCACTTGGTTTTGAAGTAGCGATGGCGGATTGCGGCGATCAGAAACAGCTCGAATGCCACAACGATGTAGGCTGTAATCAGTGCAAGGTGCAGGTTCGTGATCAGGAATGGAAGCGTATGCAGTGCTCCGCCAAAGAATGTCATCAGGCCTGTAATCGCACCTCTGACAACCGGACTACCTCTACCTGTTAACACCCCGTCATCCGACAGTGCCTCAGAAAAAGCCATGCTGATACCTGCACCCGTCGCAGCAGCCATGCCAACAAGGAAGGCAGTAAAGGGTTTATGGGTTGCGAACGCGGTCGCAAAGATCGGGGCCAGTGTCGATACGGAACCATCCATAAGCCCCGCCAGTCCAGGCTGGACTACACGGAGCAAAAAACGATGTGATGAGTCGTCATTCCTGATGATCGCATGGAAAATTTCAGCAATCTCTTCTTTTACGCTCTGTGGTTGCTGTTGCTCTGCTGTGGACGGAAGAGTATTTGTATTCCCGTCTTGTGTCATGTGACCGTACTCCTTCTCGCTAAATGAACACGCCATTTGGATAAAAACACTATATATAGAATGAGAGCGTCCCGGGCAATGAGCAGGGTCGCGCTATCAACTATCTGCTGACACAATCAGGACTTTGAGGTGCGCTCGCAGTTCGGACAAATACCATACAGCCTGACTTCGTGCGACGTAAGCTGTAACCCGGCCGCTTTCGCCGCTGCTTGCAGGGCTTCTTCGGGAAGCGTTACATCAATGGGTATATCAATGAGCGCTCCACATTTCGTGCAAATTGCATGATCGTGTCGTGATGTTCGAGCATCATAGCGACAGCCATCGTCATTGCGTCCCAATTCTTTAATGTAACCGCGCTCCGCCAGATGATGCAGGATGCGGTACACACTAGCAAGCCCGATTTTCGGACGTGTCTGCTTCACCGTTTCATAGACGTCCAGCGCTGTGGGATGTTCCGCTGCCCGAACGGCTTCCAGGACAGCCTGCGCGTTTGTGTTCAATTTCTCTCGCATCTATATCACTCCGTATTAGGGAACCCTAATAATGAGAATTATTATCATTTTTATCTCTCCCTCATAATATGCTTTTTCTGGGAAGAAGTCAAGTTAACAGTGGGCGCTGATCATGTTTCTGTGCTGGTACTGCGGGACATATGCGTCCTGGTAAAATCGGGGGATAGAGCAGTCTTCGCCTGAAAACAGGCTATAATCTATCACTAAAGGGAGGTGAGTGAGGTTCGCTAATCTTGATACACTGACAGAAAGGTGAGAAAAGCTTTATGGCTTCACGTGTTCAATGTGTCGCTCATCGTGGAGGGGCTGATCTGGCTCCTGAAAATACTTTAGCGGCGTTTCGCAAGGCCCTGACGTTCGCGGCTGATGCCGTTGAAGTAGATGTTCAGGTCAGTCGAGATGGTCAGCTTGTGATCTTTCATGATAATACAGTGGATCGTTTAACTGATGCAACTGGCAACATCCTTGATCTGGATTTTGCTTTTCTGCGATCTCTGAATGTTGCTGCTCATTTTCCAGGCTGGCCAACAGCCGAGCAGATGCCGACCCTACGCGAGGTTCTCGATGTGATAAAGGGGCGTGCGGAAATCTATGTTGAGCTGAAAACAAGTAAACGAGATGGTATATTGGGGCGGTATCCTCATATTATGGAACTGGTCCTTGCTGATCTCTATACCACCGATATGCTTAAGGAGACGCTGATTATCTCTTTTGATTGGCAGATGTTGGCCGAAATCAAGCGCCTTGAGCCTGCGATTGCGACCGGTATGCTCACATCCGACAACACCTGGAAGCTTGCAACCGAACAGGACCTGACCGCCTTGCTGGCGAAAGTGGAGACTTTGAAGTGTGGCTGGCTTGATATGGAGTACAAGCAATTGAAGCCAGAAATAGTGCCGGTTCTTCATGCTCAGGGTGTTAAACTGGGAATCTGGGATGCAAACACCGAGGATGAGATTCGTTCTTGTATTGAGGCAGGTGTTGATTCTATCACAACTGATCGTCCTGATCTGGTTGCCCTTTGTCTGCAACATACTGCTGAAATGTAGAGGGACATCTGGCGACAGGGAAGATCAGCTATGTGTGGATCTTCCTGTCTCTGCTGGCCTGTTTCCTACGCGTAAAAAGGTAAAGGTACCATATCGTTGAGGGCTTATTATACCCCTATGTTATAATGGGTCCCGGTTAGAAATGATAGAGTGAAGTCTGTTCATTTTTCTCGGCCATATGTGGAGAATATAAATTATGCAACAAACTGAAGCACCTGCAAAAACAACAAAAACAGAGGCACTTCCACTCTCTTCATCTGAGCAAGATATTGCTATAACTGTTGTTGTGCCTGTAATGAATGAGTTGCGCAATGTGCGCCCTCTATTTGAGAAATTATCAGCTCAATTTCATCAACTTGGAAGCAGCTATGAGGTTATCTTTGTGGACGACGGCAGCACCGACGGCACTTTTGATGAGCTGAAGAAGCTGCGCGATGAAAATCCCGGGATCGTGCGTGTTATTCGCTTCCGCCGGAACTTCGGCAAGACGCCTGCGCTGGTTGCCGGCTTTAGCCGTAGCCGGGGCAAAGTCGTCTTTACGATGGATGGTGACTTGCAGGATGATCCAGAAGAGATCCCTCGTTATCTGGAGAAGATCGAAGAGGGCTATGATCTGGTCACGGGCTGGAAGTTTCCTCGTCTGGACCCAATATCGAAGACCTTCCCTTCACGTATCTTCAACTGGATGGTCAGCACTATGACCGGTGTGCATCTGCATGATATCAATAATGGCTTTAAGGCGTATCGTCGTGAACTGATCGATGATCCACATTTGAAGCTGTATGGCGAATTTCACCGTTTTGTGCCGGTTATGGCGCATTGGCGTGGCTTTAAAGTCGCTGAGATCAAAGTGAAGCACCATCCGCGCAAGTATGGTGTCTCAAAGTTCGGTGCTCGCCGTTTTGCTCGTGGTCTAATCGATCTGCTGAATGTGCTCTTCCTGACGTCATTCTTGCGGACACCGTTGCGCCTCTTTGGTCCGTTGGGCTTCTTTACGCTCTTTATTGGCATTCTGATTGACCTGTTCGTTGTTATACGAAAGCTTTTCTTCAGCCAGCCAATTCACGATCAGCCATTGCTGTTTGTTGGTATTCTGTTGATGATTTTCGGTGTCCAGTTTATTTTGACAGGCTTGCAGAGTGAAATGATCAGGCACTATGCATTCCAGCCAGGGGAAGAATACAGTATCAAAGAAGAGCTTGACTGAGGCAGCCTGTAGAGAGCGCTTACGAGCGCCTGGTAGGGCTTCTGTATGGTGCATACAATATTCTCCGGAGGGGAGTGCCTGAAAACAGGAAGCGCTTTTCAGGTGATCCCCAGCCCTTCTTTTTTGTTCTCGAACGGTATGCACGATGCGAGAAGAGCCACCTATTTGTGATGTTCATGACAAGAGAAAGAGAAGAAAGGCTGGAATGCTATTTCTATGCACCCGGGTAGAAAGAGGGAGGAGCCGTGAAAAGCACCATCTGGCGGAAACGGCTCTCCAGTATACGTAATCGACTCTATCTGTATCCTCCACCTGAGCCATTTCCACGTACGCGGCTCTATTGGGTTGCATTGGGCCTGGTGACGCTTGCCGTTCTCCTTTTTTCAGGCTATTTTATTGTCTACATGCTAGCCCGGCATAATAACCTTCTGACCAATGCCGAAGATATGGGCATTATGGATCAGGCTATCTGGAACCTGGTCAATCACGGGCAGTTGCATCAGACGATCTGTAATATTGTTGGTGATACCAACTGTTATACTCCTGACGGGATTAACCGGTTTGCGATTCATTTTGAGCCGATTCTGTACCCGATATCGCTGCTCTATTTTCTCTGGCCTGACCCCAGAACGCTGATTATCTTTCAGACAGTCGTTGTCGCACTGGGTGCGTATCCCGCGTTCTGGCTGGCTCGTTTGCGATTGCGGAATGATATCGCTGCTGTTGCGATTGCCTGGCTCTATTTGTTGTATCCCTCTTTGCAGCAGGCAATTACCTTTGATTTTCATGCGGTTACCCTCACAGCATCGCTGTTGATGTTTACGCTGTATTTCATGTATACCCGGCGTACGGCGCTGATGTTCCTTTTTGCGCTGCTTTCTATGGGCTGTAAAGAGGAAGTTCCCTTGCTGGTGGCGCTGCTTGGTCTCTGGACGGCAATATTTCAGCGACGCTGGAAAAGCGGCCTAACGATGACGGTGATTGCTGCTGCGTGGTTTGTCATTGGTTTCAAGGTCATTATCCCTGCATTCAGCCCGTCGAGTAAGCCATTGCTGATTGGTCGCTACGCGTGGCTGGGCAATGGGCCGGTAGAGATTGTGCGTAACATTGTCACTCAGCCGAAGTGGTTTATTCAGAATGCCTTCTTTGAGCATTCACGGCTGATGTATTTGCGCCTGTTGTTCCTTTCTGCTGCCTTTCTGCCGTTGTTGGCTCCGTGGGTGCTCGTTCTGGCAGCGCCAGCGCTGGCGATCAACCTGCTATCGTCCAATCCCTCCATGCATAGCGGCCTGTTCCAGTACAATGCGGAGATTATCCCCGTGCTGATCTTTGCCAGTATTGAGGGCCTGGTGCTGATATTGTGGGTGACAAGACAGGGTCTGTCTCGTTATAGTAACTGGATACGCAGCAGACCACAGACTTCGGGTGGACCTCGCTTCTGGTCAATGCAGACCATGAGCCGTTTTTTCAGTACAGGCATCCTGACGGCACTGCTCTGTGCGATGTTGTTAAGCTCATTGCGCTTTGATCTGACTTTTCATGGTCAGTTGCCTTTCTCAAATGACTTTGTCTGGCCCAAAGGAAATGAGCGAATGGCGCTTGCCCAGAAGTTTATTCAAATGATACCGCCCGATGTATCAGTATCTGCACAGACAAAAATGGTTCCTCGTTTGAGTCATCGGGAGAGAATCTATATGTTCCCGTATGCGACCGAGAAGGCGGATTATGTTTTGCTGGATTTGCGAGGTGATCAGTATCCCTTCCTGACGCGAGGTGAATTTATTCAAGCTGTGCAGAAGCTGCTGGTCAGTGGCGAGTTTGGCATTAAACAATCAGAAAATGGCTTCCTGCTCTTGCAGCGTGGGCTTCCTGCACCTGAAGTGATGGGGCCTCCGAAAGAAACGGGGCTGGCAAATGATCCGACGGCGCGTTTGCCATTGTTGCCTGAGAATGTCTGTTCTGATCTCTATACGAACCCACAGGATGTGCCCAATCCGATGAATGTCACGTTTAGTGGGCTTGGAGGATCAATCACGCTGACAGGATATTCTCTTTCGCTTCAGGACAAGAGTAAGAGACCGCAGCCGGGTCACTATAACCCGGTGGATACATATGTGAGCTTGACGACCTATTGGCGCGTCGATCAACCAATCACAAAGCCGCTGGCTGCGGCCTATACGATCAAGGCCGCAGATGGAAAAGAGTATATTGCGGGTATCGATGGCGGTATTATGTATCTGTGTCAGCAGCGAGGGAAGAATGAGCACATCGTTGTCTGGCATACAGATACATTCCGGTTGCAGGATGGTCCACAAATTCCAAATGGGCTAGCACAATTGTCTGTGTCCCTTTTACCTTTAGACCAGTCTTCTAGTAAAATAAAGGATGTACCAACGCGGTTGTTGGTAAACGCAGGAAAAACGCCGAATGCAGTTGTAGTGAAGCAGGAGACACGCGAAGTACAACTGATGACGTTGGACTTTCGGAGATAGCATGAGAAGAGTCGTACAGCTACCACTGCGGCTGGCACGATACGATGATAAAGGGGCCTCTTTGAAGCAAGGGGCCCTGAGCAACGCGAAAAAGCGATGAAAGAGGATGTAGCGATGGGAATATATCTCGGTCAGCTCCCCCCGGCTGAAGTTGCGCGGTTGAAGGCGGAACTGGCAGAAACGTTAATCGCCAATTTCTGTTATCCACGGTTTTTTGACCATCGTACTCAATCTCTATGTATGCGACCGGTTGACCGTGCCAAACGCCAGGAAGTCTGGATGTACTTGAGCGCAGTGGACTTTACGGCCTGGAGTCGCGTCGATCTGACCTCAAGCGATCTTCAGACCCAGATAGAACGGCTCTTCATTCAATTTGTGCAGCGCAACAGGGCCTTCTTTGGTGATCAGGGACGCAAACGTATGGGGGACGTGCGCTCCTTAATCAGTTCCTGCGCATCTTCGGTCGTACAGAACCTGCGGAGTCATCTGGCAGGTCAGAAAACGGGGAATCATCCTTTCGGTAGTCCGCGTCCCGTTGTCTCATGGTCAGCCTTGAATATCAGCGGGAAGCAGGAGCCTACCTGGGAGCAGATCGCTGCCTCGACTATGGCTTTGCAACAGCAGCTGCAGGAGCTTCGTGGCGAGATCAAACCGGCATCCCAGTCATCGACATCATTAGACCGTTCACAACAACAGCAGCAGGGCAATAATGGTAGGCGTATGTTGCCTTCTCGCCCGCAAAGGCCTGGTGTTCCTCAGGAGAGCCCGGCGCGTGCGGCAGATATCTCCTCTACCAGACCGGCAGAGTTGACGCCGCCACAGACCAAACCGCGCTCGACAACCGGGACCTTACCCGGGAGCAATGGGCGACCGGCTGCCAAAGCGCCGTCTTCACCGTCCTACCCTTCGGTTCCACAGCGTCCCGCGCCAGCAGCCGAAGAGCCAAAACTGGAAGAGATTGTTGCGGCTATAGAGACGATGGATACAAGGGCAATGGCTCCTATCAAACCGGAGGAAGGCCTGTTTCAGCAGGTTCCCGAGGTTGAAGAGCATTATGGGATCCAGTATCAGGTATCGCCTCCGGTTGAGAAAGATGCTGTTCCGCCTGTGGCTCCCGCACAGCCTCCACGCCCTGTCTCACAGCCCACACCGGCTCCTGCTGCTCCACAGCCACCCTCCAATGGGGTTGCTCCTCGGGAGGAAGCCGCGCCCACAATTGCGGTGGGAGATGATGATATTGCTATATTTGAGCAGATGCGTCATCAGTTGATTCTCTGGTTGCGTATTGAATCGGTCAAGGCCGGGCTTGATATTGGTGGGCAGAGTCCATCACAACTGTTGGAGATGCTGCGGCAACAGGGCCATATTGATGAGACCCGGCTACAGGTCGTCTCGACCCTGCTGAATCTCTCTAATCAGGTGATCAAGAGTGGACAGGTTAGCATGATGGACTACAAGCAGGCACTGATGTTCCATCTGATGCATACACGGCGGTAGTCTCCGACTGGAAGCTGTGTGACGGTCTCTCCTTATGCTGTAGGAGAGACCGTCGCTGTTATTTCTGGCAGCAGTTCACGAAGCTGTGCCAGCCAGTTTGAGTTGAACAGGTGGCGCGGAATGCGGATCACGCTTTGTTGTACTTGTGCGCTATTGCGGAAGCGCCGATAGAGCGCGATGCGATTTGGAATGACCGAGCGTTTCACTGTCAGTACAAACGCGTTGTCCTTGACGGTAATCGACTCAAAGCCAAGTTTTGCCGCCTCCACTTTGAGCCGCACCAGCGCAAGGAGGTTCTGTACCTCTTTAGGAAGTGGCCCGAAGCGGTCAAGCATCTCGGCTTCCATCGCCTCTACTTGCTCTTCCTGGGTCAGGCTTGCCAGACGCTGATAGAAGTTCACCTTGAGAGTGCGATCATTAATAAAGCTATCGGGCAGGTAAGCGTCAAGCGGCAGATCAACGGTAGTGTTGAACGAGACCGTCTCGACCGGCTTCCCTTGTAGTTCCTGAATGGCCTCTGCCAGTAACTTACAGTAGAGGTCAAAGCCAACGGCGTTCATAAAGCCTGATTGTTCGGCCCCGAGCAGATTGCCTGCGCCGCGAATTTCCAGATCTTTCATCGCGATGCGGAAGCCTGCACCAAGCTCTGTCGCCTCATAGATAGCCCGCAAGCGCTTCTCTTGAATAGGTGTCAGGCGTGAGTCCTTATTGTACAGGAAGTAGGCATATGCCTGATGGGTGCCACGGCCAACGCGTCCACGAAGCTGATAGAGCTGCGACAGACCAAAGAACGCAGCATTGTTGACGATGATCGTATTGGCATTCGGAATATCGAGACCGTTTTCAATAATGGTCGTCGAGATCAACACGTCATACTCACCATTGGTGAAGCTGAGCATGACCTTTTCCAGTTGTTCCTCGTTCATCTGTCCGTGCCCCACAATAATACGGGCTTCCGGTACAATCTTTTGTAGCTTCTGCGCAATAGTCTGAATGCCCTGTACCCGGTTATGGACAAAGAAGACCTGTCCACCACGATCAAGCTCACGCAGAATTGCCTCACGAATCAATGCTTCATCGTACTCACGGATCGTGGTCCGAATCGGGAGCCGCTCCTGTGGGGGCGTCTCGATAATGCTCATATCGCGCAGGTTCACCAGCGACATGTGCAACGTGCGCGGGATCGGAGTTGCAGTCATCGTGAGCACGTCGATCTCGTTTCGCAATTGCTTCAAGCGCTCTTTATGGACCACACCGAAGCGCTGTTCCTCGTCGATGATGAGCAAGCCAAGATGGAAGAAGACCACATCTTTCTGTAGCAGACGGTGAGTTCCAATCACCACATCGACTTTTCCCAGGGCCAGATCTTCAAGTACCTGCTTCTGTTCTTTTTCAGAGCGGAAGCGGCTGAGCAGCTCAACGCGCACTGGATAGGCTTTCAGACGCTCTTTGAATGTGTTGTAGTGCTGAAGTGCAAGCACAGTTGTTGGCACCAGAACCGCTACCTGCCGCTGGTCCAGTACGGCCTTGAAGGCGGCGCGAAGGGCGACCTCCGTTTTGCCGTACCCGACGTCACCGCAGACCAGTCGATCCATTGGCTTGGGCTGTTCCATATCTGCCTTGACCTCGGCAATGGCGCGAGCCTGGTCGGGCGTCTCTTCATAGGGGAAGGCGTCTTCAAGTTCCTGGAGCCAGGGCTGCTCTGAATCGGGCGGGAAGGCGTGCCCCGGAGCGGCCTCACGTGCACTATAGAGCTTCAGCAGGTCGCGCGCAATATCCTGGACGTTCTCTTTCACGCGGGACTTGGCGCGGGTCCATTCTGAAGTGCCAAGCTTACTCAACGCCGGTACAGAATCACCCATGCCGATATAGCGAGTCACGCGGTCAAGCTGGTCTGTCGGAATGTAGAGTTTATCAGTCCCGGCATATTGAATCAGGAGATACTCGCGCTCTACTCCGGTCAGGTTCATCTTGACCAGACCCTCAAAGCGGCCTATCCCATGTTCCTGATGAACAACATAATCTCCCGGGTTGACCTCTGCGAGGAAGGTAGCGGGCGTGATTGGCTTGCGACGTGGCTGGCTCCGTCGTTTTGACCAGCCGAAGATCTCTGTATCGGTATAGATGTAGAGAGCAAGTGAGCGACATTGCCAGCCCTCCGCAAGCTGACCCTGAATCAGGGTAAGGGTGCCAGCCTCTGGGACCTGATTGATATTGCTTCCCGGGCTGACATGAATCGCGGCGTCTGGCAGTACACTATCATCCCCCAGCACCTCGGCCATGCGGCGGGCCTGTGTCGTGACAATAATAATGCGGTCACGGTTCTCAAGCGCTTTGTGACAATCAAGCACAAAAGCGCGCAGGCGACCACCATAGGAACTGGCGCTGCTAAAAGGTGGCATCAGATGTTCGGTGCCGCCCTGTTGATGCACCTCAAACTCGCTTTCGGCGGTCGAGAGCACATCGGCGAAGCGCACCTGCCGATACTGCTGCATCTTCAGCTCTATCTCGCTCCAGTTCAGAAATGCCGTGCGAAGATGGGCCGGGTTCTCGCGCTCACGTTCCAGATTCTCCTTGAGCTCCTTCGCCTGTGCCTCAAGATCCAGGATGCGGTTTTGAATAAGCCCTGGATTATCGATAATGAGCAGGCCGTTCTGGGGCAGGTAGTCCAGCAGCGAGGCCGGTTGATGCAGATAAGGGAGATAGAAGGCGATATCCTCAAAGGAACGCTTCTTGCTGAGCTCCTCTAGATCATGGTTCCAGCGTGCTTCTGCGTCGCGATGCAGAATCTTGCTGTCCAGTTGTTGCAGCTCTTTGACGGCTTCGGGGCCGCGAACAGGTAAAGCTTCACGCGCCGGACCAATAATGCACTTGTAGACCGGGTTCAGTGAGCGTTGCGTGGCTTGATCGAACGTGCGGAGCGACTCGATTTCATCTCCAAAGAACTCAATACGGACCGGGCGTGACATTGTTGGAGGGAAGAGGTCAATAATGCCGCCTCGGTGGCTGAACTGGCCCGGGGTCTCTACCTCTGCTACAGGCTCATAGCCCAGATTGTAGAGATGATCCAGCATACTGGTCAGGTCAACTTCCTGGCCGGGTTCCAGCGAGAGCAGGGACGCAGCAAGTTCTTGAGGAGGAATGACAAGTTGTGACAGGGACCGGGCAGAACAGACCACAATAGAAGTACGCTCACGCTCTACCATTGCGATAAGGGCCTGCATACGTTGTTGTGTTGTCTGGGTATCCCCAATCAGTCGCTCATAGGGAAGAGCGTCGCGATCCGGCAAAAAAAAGACATCGCCGGGATTGCTCATAAAGGCCTTGAGTGCGTCCGCAAGCTGATTTGCCTGATTTTCATCCTGCGCAACGATCAGAAGTGGCTGTTTAAGTGCCTGAGAGAGCGTTGCCATCACATAGGGGCGTGCAGCCTCTGTAATGCCTGTGAGGAGTGGTATGCCCTCGCGTTTGCGCAACATATCCAGTAAGCGACGAAATTCCGGGCGCTGAGCGAGCAATGAGAGTAAACCCTGTAATGTCACGTCTTCCTCCAAAAAGCACCATGCTAAGTAACCCCTACAACAGAATTGTGTAGGGGGTGGTTCTAGCCTTGTCGAAGCTGTTTTTGGTAATTGCCAAGCTTAATGATACCCTACTTACTCTCTCCATGCAATGCCCCATGTGAGAGAACTTCAGTGCTCAAATGCGGAAATAACCGCCCGAAAGCCCGGTGATACAGGCTTGAAAAGCTGTTTCAGCAGGGTAGAAGCTTTTTTCCTGGAAAAACAAGAGGCATCTCTTTTTATTATCGGCAGTGTTACAAGCGGTATAAGGTGAGATGTTGAAATCGAAATTTATGCTTGAAAGTGCTCTCCATGCACGCCTGAAGCGCAAGCGGTATGGAGAGCCGTGTTTCTACTCGCCTATAATCATGCTATAGGCCCTGCTCCTTATTGCCCGGGTGTCATTTCTTCTTCCGCCGGGGATTGCTGCTCGCGAAGCTGGCGCTGACGCCGTTCCTGTTGAAGACGGCGGCGCTCTTCTGCTTTACGCAGGGCTTCCGGATCGGCATTGACCGTATTCATAGCGGCCTCGACCCCTTTTTCAAGAATAAATGGGATCAGCTCCGCGGCCCTGTCTTCAGCCTCTGAGAGCTGTGTCAGTTCATCACGGGTCGGAATCCCGAGCACATAATCAACCCCTCGCATATGGGTATTCGCCGGATGCCCGATGCCCACACGAACACGTGGGAACTGATCGGTATGGAGGTAACGAATAATGCTCTTGATGCCGTTGTGCCCTGCGGAACTGCCACCGGTCTTTAAACGAATGCGTCCGGGTGGAAGGTCAAGCTCATCATAGATGACAAGCACATCCTGGGGCTGAAGTTTATACCAGCGAACCAGATCGGCTACGGCTTCACCACTGTTGTTCATGAAGGTGATCGGTTTCACCAGCACTACTTTTTCAGTAGCGAGCGTTGTTTGCGCGATCATAGCCTTGCCTTTACGCTCCCAACGGAGTTGATGCTGTGAGGCAAGGATATCCACAACACGGAAACCAACATTGTGACGGGTACGAGTATACTGATCGCCTGGATTACCCAGACCTACAATTAACTTCATGGGACTCACTTAACGACCATATGCCAGGCGGGTTGCCAGATAGGGGGGCAAACCAGCCTTGATGATCTTCTCCTGCGTTTTCTCGATTTTGTAAGGGACACGGTAGAAGGTGAACCCCTGCTCCGTGTCATAGATCATAAAGGCAGCTCGTGGGTCGCCATCGCGTGGCTGGCCGACGCCACCGGGATTGATGATGGCGCGATATGCCTTCGGCGGGGCCCAATCTCCCTCGGGAGGAATGAGCATCTCATTGGTGACACGCTTGAGCATGTTGCGTGTGAATTGCAGGAGAAACTCCAATTCCTCAACCTCGCGATCAAAAGCCTCTTCTGCGCTCAGTATCACCTCTTCGGGCGTCAGGATGTCAGTTCCGGTTTCCTCGTCCGGTTGCTCAGCATCCGATTGAGAAACCGCTGAAGCTGCCGTTTCTTCGGTCGATGGTGCCTCATCTGTTGAACTGGCCGCTTCAGTATTCTGTTCGCTTCGTTGAGCAGGCATAACGGCGACCATTTCAACTGTGTCTTCCTCGTCCTCGCGTTCGCTGGCCTGAGAGGTCTGGACAGAAGAGTCATACTGTGCGTCGTCATCAAGGGGGATGGTCGGCGTTTCGGCGACATCAAAGGGCTGTTGAAAAATAATGGGGACATGGGTATGCCCGACGAAGCAGAAGCGCGTATGGAAATGCTTGAAGCTCTCTTCGGCGGCCAGCGTGCTGGTCAAATACTCCCAGAGAGGACCGTAAGGACTTCCATGTACGAGCGTACAGGCTCCAATGACAAGCTTTTCTGGAAGGTTTGCAAGAAACTGCTTATGCTCTTCGGTGAGTTGTTCTGCTGTCCACTCGGCTGAAATGCGGGCTGCCTCGCTGAAGTCATTCAGATCTATTTTATTGATCGCTGCCCAGTCATGGTTTCCAGCAATAATCACATCGGTGCGTTCGCGCAGTTTCGCAATGCATTCATTAGGATTGGGCCCATATCCGACCAGATCACCAAGAAACCAGATCTGGTCAATTGGCTCTTCCTGTGCAAGCTCGTCGATTTTTGCCAGTACAGCTTCTAATGCTTCCAAATTTGCGTGTATGTCGGAAAAAATAGCGTAACGCATTCAGTAAACTCTTTTTCAAACTATATAACATAGGAGTGAGTGAAACTATTCTATCATGTTTGCTGCAACCTTTCCAGTGGTTAGCTTGCAAATATAGAGCTATGGATGCATGGTGTAGAAAGAGGTGTGCAGCGGGAGCAGAGGGAGGAGCATAGCGTCTGGTATGCTCCTCAGATGTTTGCTATGCGGCCTGTGATGGCGGCAATGATGGCTGAGAGAAGGCCCAGTCCAGCAGTTCCCGGACGGAGGCGTCTCGTCCCTCTTCGGTCGGACTGTTGAGAATGACGCCCATAAGCGTGTGTCCGTTGCGTTTGGCGGAGAAAACCAGACACCAGCCCGCAACATCGGTGTGTCCGGTTTTGACGCCGGTCATGCCGGTATAGGAGGTCAGTAATTTATTGGTGTTGACCCAGGCATAGGCGTGATTATGCTCGGTTGCCGGGACGGTATACTTCGGCGTCTGCACGATTTCCCGGAAAACCGGGTTTTTCATTGCGTACTCTGTCAGGGTGATAATATCTGCGCCAGACGAGTAGTGTGTTCTCGACGTAGTCAGACCGTCAACGTTTTCGTAGTTGGTATGGAACATATGCAAGCGGCGGGCGAACTGGTTCATACGCTCAACGAAAATCTGCGGGTGTCCATCGGTCAGCGCGTCTGCAATGGCAATAGCCGCATCACCTCCCGAAGGTAGCATCAGACCGTAGAGCATATCCTTCAGCGTAAGTGTATCGCCAACCTGAAGCTGTGCAGAACTGCTGCCCATTTCGATGACATGATCGTACGCATCCTGATGCACTGGAATCAGTTGATTGAGGTCCCCGGTTTGAAGTGCGATCAGGGCTGTCATGATCTTGGTCGTGCTTGCCATTGGCATTGGTTTGGTGCCGTTATGGTTTTCCAGCACATTTCCTGTATCCATATCAACCAGATAGGTGGAAACAGTGTCGTCCTGCTTTGGAGGAGCCGTTTTCACTGTCAGCACGGGCTTTGGCGGCGACGATGACGTCGGAGTAATTGGCAGGGGCGTTTGTGCTTCCATTTGAGAAGAGGGCAGGAAGAGATAGACTGTGTAGCCAATAAGCGCGACAAGGAGAGCACAGCAAACAATAAGCGTTATGACCAGTGTCGTATAAAGTCGATTCTGCTTGCGTTTCATTGGACGCAACACCTTTTACTCCTATTTTTTTTGCTCTATTATATAGATTAACTTGATAATATTTGACAGGTATTATTGAGCGCTCAAACCGAAGATTACTCGCTTTATAACCGTTTAAGCGCTTTCGTAGTGATCAGCTATTGCCTCTTTTCTCTCCGCTGCCTTTCTTGAGCTGGACAGAAGGAGGACACTTAAGTATACAGTTCTACTGGAGTGGATAGCAAAATGATGGGCCTTAGCCAAAGAACAGAATGCAATGCTTCTCGGAAGTCGCTCTGAGCGCTCACGATTCTGAACAGGACAACACGAAGGTGACAGCTTTCACGTGCTGCACTGCCATAATTGTACGTTATGGTATCAATAGAGAGAAGTAGCTTCTTTTAAAAGAAAGGAGAGGAGATTGCATACCCTCCTCTCCAACAGAGTCAGTTTTATTGCAGATCAGGCCACTGGTCGTGGAAGTCGGTCACGCGCTGGAAAGCATCCGCAATGCGCAGAATCGTGCCTTCAGCGAAGTCGTTGCCGAGGAGCTGCAAGCCAACCGGGAGCCCTTCACTGAAGCCCGCAGGAATCGACACGCCACAGATACCCGCCAGGTTCGCCGGGATGGTGAACATGTCCTGAAGGTACATCTGATAGGGATCGGTGATCTCACCAAGTTTGAAGGCTACCGTCGGGCAGGTCGGACTGACTAACGCGTCTACCTTTTTAAAGACATTCACAAAGTCCTGCTTGATCAGGGTGCGAACCTGCTCCGCCCGCTTATAATAGGCATCATAGTAGCCAGCGGAGAGGGCATAGGTGCCAAGCATAATGCGGCGTTTTACCTCAGCTCCGAAGCCGTATTGTCGAGTTTTCTCCATCGCTTCCCACATATCGGAGGTCTCACGATAGGAGTAGCCATATTTCACGCCATCATAACGCGCGAGGTTGGCGCTGGCCTCTGCCGGAGCGACAATATAGTAAGCAGCCAGGCCATATTTTGTGTGTGGAAGCGATACATCAACCAGTTCAGCTCCAAGCTCACGTAGCCGCTCAATGCCCTCGCGGACAACCTTTTCAACGCCGGGCTGAATGCCCTCGACCCAGTATTCGCGAGGAACACCAATGCGTAGCCCTTTGATATTGCCGGTCAGTTCCTTCGTGTAGTCGGTGACTGGTTGGGGCGAACTGGTCGCGTCCTGTGCGTCGTAACCGGCCACCGCCTGAAGCATCAAAGCTGCATCCTGTGCATTACGAGTGAATGGGCCGATCTGGTCGAGCGAGGAGGCAAAGGCAACCAGACCAAAGCGTGAGACGCGCCCGTAGGTTGGCTTGAGGCCGACCACATTACAGAGAGAACCGGGCTGACGAATGGAGCCACCAGTATCGGTGCCATAGGCTCCCATTGCCATGCCTGCGGCGACAGCGGCGGCTGAACCGCCACTACTTCCGCCGGGGGCGCGTTCCAGATCCCAGGGGTTGTGTGTCGGGAAGAAGGCCGAATGCTCGGTAGAAGAACCCATCGCGAACTCGTCCATATTGGTCTTACCGAGCATCACCGCGCCTGCCTTGTTCAGTTTCTCCATGACGGTTGCATTGTAGGGAGGCTTGAAGTTTTCCAGCATGCGGGAGCCGCAGGTTGTAGGAATATCTTTTGTACAGATAACGTCCTTGATCGCAATGGGAATACCGGTTAGCGGAGAGAGGTCTTCGCCGCTGGCAATCCGGCGGTCTGCCTCTTCAGCCTGTTTGAGAGCGAGATCATCGGTTACCAGGGTGTAGGCCTTTACCTGTGGCTCAACGGCCCGAATTCGGTCAAGATGGGCTTTCGTCAGCTCGACCGAAGAGATCTTGCGTTCGCGTAGGAGCCGAGCTGCTTCATGAATTGACAATGTATATAGATCGGTCATAGTTTAGTGTTCTCCCTCCAGCACCACATTCACTTTTAAGCAGTTATCCTCTTGCTCGGGAGCATTGGCGAGCATGACTTCGGGTGGATACGAAGGGCGAGGATTATCCGGGCGTGTAACATTGGTAAGGCGTGAGGCATGAGCGGTAGGAGAAACGCCGCTCACATCTGCTTCTTGTAAGACCTGGATATGCTCAAGAATATTGGAGAGCTGGCTTTGAAAGAGCTCTATTTCTTCCTCACCGAAAGAAAGCTTGGCAAGTTTTGCAACGTTTAATACCGTCTCGCGGTCGATCATCTCTCATCCTCTTTGGAAATCTCTTCTACCAACGAATGTTAAAGCCGCTGAAATGCTCGGTCGGTTCTCGCCAGGCCTCCTGTACCTCAGAGACTGAGGATGCAGCAGGACCACGCCGCAGATGCGAGAGGAGCGTTTCAAGAGCCGGGCGGGGACCTTGAGCTAGCACTTCTACATCACCATTATCGAGATTACGCGTATAGCCGCGCAGACCAAGTGAAGTGGCTTTTTGAACGACAAAATAGCGAAAGCCTACTCCCTGTACCAGTCCACGAACTATCGCAAACAATTCTTCTCTTTTCTTAGAAGTATCGCTCTGGTTCATGGCTTCCATCATAGCATACTCTTGCTTTATAGAATAGCCCCGGAGCAAATTTGCTCATGGTGGTGATGCGCTCCGTGGGCCGGAAGGGATGGGACCGCGCGCCTTCTTGATGGCAAGGCGCATATCATGGGACATGATGCGATAAATGTGTTAGAATAAGCATACAGAAACACCGTGGCAGTTCTTGTAGTCTGTTTCATTCTGTTTTTTCCCCGACACATCGCGAATAGAGAGTTCTCTTCATAGGGACTGTGATAAGATAAGTTACATTCGTCGTATAAAGAATATCGCGGCCATTCCCTGAAGGTGAGTAAGGAAGCTACAAGAAGATCAAGTCTACCTGGGAGATAAACATGCAAGTTCAGGATTTAGCGACCGCTGTTCAGCGTGTTATTGGCAATGTGGAACGTGTTATTGTAGGTAAGGCAGAATCAGTAGCGTTCAGCTTGATCGCTGTTATCTGTCACGGTCATATTTTGATTGAAGATGTTCCCGGCGTTGGGAAAACTGTCTTGACAAAAGCAATTGCCCGTTCAATTGGCTGTTCCTTTAAACGAATTCAGTTTACTCCGGATCTCTTGCCCAGTGATGTCACCGGGGTCTCGATTTATAATCAAAAGAATGGCAATTTTGAATTTCGCCCGGGACCGATTATGGCGCAAATTGTGCTGGCCGATGAGGTCAACCGCGCGACACCGAAGACCCAGTCGGCGTTGTTGGAGGCGATGGAAGAGAATCAGATCACGGTTGATGGTGTGACCTATCAACTGCCACAACCATTTATGGTGATGGCAACGCAAAACCCGATTGAATATGAAGGCACTTTTCCTCTGCCAGAAGCACAGCTTGACCGCTTTATGATGAATATTAAACTGGGATATCCTCAACCGACCGATGAAGTCAATATTCTCGATAGTCAGCAGCATCATCACCCGCTGGATGATATTGCACAGATTATGACGGCTGAAGAATTGCTTCAGATTCAAGAACAGGTACGTACGATTCACGTGGATCCCTCTATTCGTGAGTACATTGTGGCAATAGCAAACGCGACTCGTAATCATCAGAATATCTATCTGGGAGCCAGCCCGCGCGGTTCACTGGCGCTCTTTCGCGCAGCTCAGGCTCTGGCAGCGATTCGCGGCAGGAGCTATGTGATTCCCGATGATGTGAAAGCACTGGTCAAACCGACTCTGGCCCATCGTATCATTGTGACGCCTGCCGCACGTGTGCGCTCGATTTCATCAACAGCGATTCTTGATGAGATTTTGCAGAGTGTACCCGTCCCCAATGCCTGGGTGAGCGGCGGAAAGGGGCGCTAGGCTTATGCGTCCCTGGCAGGCCATTCTTCTTATCCTGATCCTGGCTTTTCTTGCGATTAGTAGCGGCTGGAAGGTCTTCTATGTGTTGCTCTATGTGCTGCTTGCGCTCTTTCTGCTCTCCTGGGTATGGGCGCGATACAGCTTGCGCAAACTGGTCTTTCGTCGCTCTGGTGGAGGAGGCCGCATTCAGGTAGGAGAACCATTTGATGAGCGTCTGATGCTGGATAATCTCAGCATTATGCCGAAGCTCTGGGTCCAGATTGTCGATGGTTCGACCTTGCCCGGACACCGTGCCGGTTATGTCGCCAGTATAGGGGGAAGAAAACGCGCCATGTGGCGTGCGAGGACTATTTGTCGCCAGCGGGGACGCTTTCAACTCGGGCCTGTTTCAGCGACCAGTGGAGATCCCTTCGGCCTGTTTCGACGACGTATCTCGCTTGCGTCCTCTGCTGAACTGCTGGTGCTTCCTCAGGTATTGCCGATCACTTCCTTTGCTCTCTTTTCAGGTGGCTTACCCGGAAGAGGGAAGAGCTCTCGCAAGGCGCTACAGACGACAACAAATGCAACCACGATTCGTGAATATGTCAGTGGCGATTCTTTGAGCCGCATTCACTGGCGCTCAAGTGCTCACTATAATAAACTTATGGTCAAGGAGTTCGACCTTGATCCTGCGGTCGATGTCTGGATCTTTCTTGATCTGAATGAGGCTGTGCAGGCAGGGGAGGGCGAACATTCCACCGAAGAATACGGGGTGACGCTGGCCGCAAGCATTGCTGTGTATTTGTTGCGCCAGGATCTTTCGGTTGGCTTGATCGTTAATGGTGAGCACCGTGAAAATCTGCCGCTCGATCGCGGTGATCGTCAGATCGAGCGAGTGCTTGAATTACTGGCTGTGGTACGGGCTGGAAGGGGGCCCGAATTGCGCGAAATGCTTGCAGTGGATTCGTTCCATCTTGGGCGAAACACTGCTGCAATTGTGATTACTCCGTCCAATTCGCGAGATTGGCATATTGGTGTACAGCAGTTGCAGCGAAGAGGGGTACAGGTCGCAGTCGTTGGTTTAAATGCTGCATCATTTGATGAGAGTCCTGAGGATGAAGATAGCCTGGCTCTTCTGGAAGGAGCCGGGGTTCCTGTGTTGCGTGTGAAAAGCCATGATGCCCTTGCGCAGGTGCTGGAAGGCGGACCCACCACACGCTATGCCCTACGGAGGTAAAGAGACATGCAAGATGCAGCGGTCGATAAGTTGTTAAAGACAATTACGCGGCAGCCCAAAAAAAATGAGAAGCCCTATCGACGCAGGCAGTTTGAGCTGCATTTTAGCCTTGATGAAGGCTGGTTCTCCCTTATTCTGGTCGCTGCTGTCGTCTTCAGTACCATCTGGTGCATTCAGGTGGTCAACTGGGTCGATCATCTACAGGTACTCACGCTTACTGCGTTCTTCGGTCTGATTCTGGGCGTTTTTACTGCCAAACAGAAACAGTTCCCGCGTTTTCTGTCGTATCTGTGCTCTTTCCTCTTCGGGCTTCTGCTCGCCTACTGGCAGACGGCAGCAAGCTACTATCAGGGAGACTTTGTCGCCTTCGCACAGAATGGCCTCTGGACGTGGTGGACGCAAGCTGTGTTGCGTGGTGGCTTTGGGGATGATAACTCGATCTACTTTTTCTTCATCCTGCTGCTTGGTTACCTCCTGGCCTATATCAGTGCATGGCTTGTTTATCGCACGCGAAGCCCCTGGCTGATGATTGTTGCGAATGCCACTGTGCTCTTGATTAACCTGAACAATGCGCCTACCGGGGTGATTATCTTCCTGGTTGTCTTTCTGCTGGCTGCCTTGCTGTTGTTGTTGCGCTTCAATTTGTATGAGTCAATGCAGCGCTGGAATCGTCTTGGGTTACGTCATGCCGACGATCTGAGCTGGGATATCATGCAGTTTGGCTCGCTGATCTCGGTCGTCATTTTGATCGGTTCCTGGATCTTGCCTGCCAGCTATGCAGATCCGCTGCTGTCTCAAATCTGGAATGATAGCGAAAGTCCCTGGGTACAGTTTCAGAACACTGTCAATCGCATCATCTCGACGAATGGCGGCGCCAACGCTTCCAATCGGGGGAACTTTAGAGATACTCTCGCGTTGGGAGGCAATCCGAACCTGAATGATGAAGTCGTGTTTCGCTTTAAGAGTGATGATGCGGGCCAGTACCTTGCGTCAGTAAGCTACGACTACTATACCGGGCGTTCCTGGATGAGCACGCAAACCGGCTCTCAGAACATCAAGGCGAACACGCTTCAGCCGGGGAACGCTGCCGGCACCAAAACGATCAAGCAGACAATCAGAGTGGTGAATCCGCCAAGTCAGCAATATCCCTACCTGTTTGGGGCCTCTGAGATTGTCAAGGTTGATCGTGGGGCGACCGTGCTGATTAGTCGCCGTGCACCAGGGGAAATTGTGGCCTGGCTCGGTCAGAACGGGTATCTAACGACGGGGACAACCTATACTGTTGAATCGGCGATCTCGAATGTAGATAAGGTAACCTTACGTAAGGTACCCTTACCTGCTGATGCACCGTCCAGTGCGCAGCGTGAAGAAGATGCGGTTAATGTCTACGCGCCGCAAATTGTCGAGACCTATACGCAGCTTCCCAAAGAGTTTGACCCGGAGATCAAGAAGCTGGCACTCAGCATCACTGCCGGAAAGCAGTCTATGTATGATAAGGTTGAGGCTATAGAGTCCTACCTGCGTCAGAATTATCGGTATAATCTGGATGTACAGCCGCCCTCGACCGGAGATCCTACTTCCTGGTTCCTCTTCCACAGCAAGAAGGAGGGCTACTGTAACTACTTCGCCTCGGCAATGACGTTGATGTTGCGTTCGGTTGGTATTCCTGCACGTGTTGTAGCTGGATATACAAACGGCGATTATGATGCCGGTGCCGGGGAGCGTGTGGTCAAGGGTAAAGATGCGCATGCATGGTCACAGGTCTACTTTGCGGGCTACGGTTGGATTAATTTTGAACCATCCTCTGGATTTGGCACCTTCTATCGTCCAGAGACCACAAGTAGCGGGAGTGTTGGCCTGCCTCTCCCGGGGCAACAGGGAAATAATGATCCCTCAACGCAGAATCATAATATGAATGATAAGCTGCATCAGCTCGAAGAGGATGCTGGCGGCGGTAACTACGCAAACGACCAGCAGGTGAATATCGGGCGCTCATTTAGCTTTATCATTGGCAGTCTGGTTCTGGCGCTGCTGTTTGGCGGCATCTTCTTTGCCATCTGGTGGCGGCGGTTGTTCCGTAACTATAGCTTTGCGACTCAGGTGTATGGGCGTATCTGTTTGCTGGCAGACTGGGCAGGTATCAAGCTAGCGCCCTCGCAGACGCCGCTTGAACGAATGGAAGAGATTTCCCGGGCCACGCCTGCGCATGCAACAACACTGCAACGGCTTGGAGACATCTATGTGCGCGAACAGTGGGCCGATCCACAGAGTGCAGAACATCCCAGACGCAGCGGAGAAGTGCATGAGTTGCCGGGTCTCTGGCGCAGACTTCAGCCGCAGCTTTTCTTCTATGTGCTGAAACATCCCTCGGTTGTCAGAAGCATCCCCCGGGCTCTCAGTGGTGCGATGCGGTCGTTACGACAACGAAGGCGCAAAAACAGAGAGTTTGAAGACGATCTATAAGACAATCGATGTAAATCCTTGACCAAATGAATAGGTTTTGCGTACACTATAGATTGCAGCCTGTATAGATGAGTTTTCAGGCTGCAATCTCTGTTTGTGGTAGACTATGCGGGAGGTACTTATGACCGTTCAAGAAGCTCTGGATAATGAGCAGGCGCTGCTGGAAACATCAAAGCCTGAGTGGGGATTAACGGTTCCGGGCGCGACACCCGTCCAGATGCAGAAGCTTGATCTGGCTCGACATTCGGTAAAGGCTCCGGGAGAGTCAAAATTCAGTCACTATGTTGTGGCAACGTTTGATGACCGGGGACTCGGTCGCGGCTTTGTCACCGCTATTTATCCGCAGCAAGGCGGCTATCTGACTATGTATCGGTTGCAGGTTGCTGAGCTGCACAGTGAGACGCAAGAAGAGGCGGTGCAAAATCATCGCCGCTGTATTGAGATGATTCAGCAGGGCAAGCTCAAACAGTTCCTGGCTTCTCTGACAAATGCATAGTGCCTGTTCAGGATCTTCTTTTCTACGGGCAGAAAGCCGCTAAGAGGGCTCTGAAGAAGGGTGCAATCGGTATATGAAAACCCTTGACAGAGCCCCGTGCCGTCCGTATACTTAGAACGTGGGGATTGCTGTGTTGCAATCCCCGTAAAAGACCCCCGAAAATACAGCGTTTGAGCAATAAAGAAACTGGAAAGTGAAACGTACCGATGTTACTGGAAAGGAGCACGCAAGCATGATTATGCAGATTTTATCCCATCATGCCTTTAAACCTGCTGCGGGTATGCTATGCCTTGCGGTGCCTTTCTCTGCTTTCCAGGTGAATCAGATCGATGGATTCGCACCTATTGGCATGAGCCGTCAGCGCGATTTCGGGGCCCATAGCGTCAGTATGCCCAATTTGAGGGGAGATCC
This sequence comes from Thermosporothrix sp. COM3, assembly GCF_059696735.1. Lineage (NCBI taxonomy): Bacteria > Bacillati > Chloroflexota > Ktedonobacteria > Ktedonobacterales > Thermosporotrichaceae > Thermosporothrix > Thermosporothrix sp. COM3. The sequence goes on from NZ_AP019376.1 coordinate 6,904,144, forward strand.
TCCAGCACGAGGTGTAGATGTTTAAAGAACGTGCAACCCTCAAGCCGTGGGCTACTGATTGAACGAGAATCAGTCCCACGGTTTTTTTATTGTATGTGGGGGCGAGACGCTGGCGGGATGCCAGGGAAAGTAAGGAGGGAAGCCTGTATAACGGTCGTCTGTTTGCGTGTATGTGTGTATGTATGTTCGTCTCTATGAGCGTGGTAAGAGGAAGCGATTGAGTGTTGCAAGCTATCAGGGAAGGAGTCAGTATGGCTGTTCATGAAGTACCTGTCTATACCGGTCTGGTGAAAGATATCAAGCTGGATACGACCAAAGATGCGGTTGTCATTGAGAATGTGTCAAAGGTCTTTAAGAAATCTCGCCCCTTCTGGGAGTGGTTCCGTGCGGATAAGAAGCGTGATGAGCGTACTATCTGGGCTGTAGACCACGTCAGTTTGAACGTGAAACGAGGAGAGATTGTCGGTATTCTGGGGGCGAACGGTTCGGGGAAATCGACCTTGATTCGCATGCTCTCTACGCTGCTGATCCCGGATGAAGGGCACATTTCCATCTTTGGCTATGACGTCATCAAAGATGAGCGCATGGTCCAGCGTTTGATTAATCGCGTCAGTGTGGAGGCCTCGTTCTTTAAGCGGCTCTCTCCAATGGAGAACCTGCTGTATGCGGCGCGCCTGTATAACATGTCGGGGGCAGAGGCTCGTGCCAATATTAAAGCGATCCTGGCCCGACTCGGCATCAAGCCTGATCGTATTCATGCGCCCTTAGAGAATATGTCGCGAGGAATGCAGCAGAAAGTAGCAATCGCACGTGCTTTCCTTACCTCGCCTGTGGTGTTGCTGCTGGATGAGCCCACGACCGGCCTGGACCCGCGCTCAAAGCTCGATGTGCAGAAATTTGTGTATGAGCTCCGTGAGCAGCATGACGCGACCATTCTGATTACAACCCATGATATGGATGAGGCCGACGCGCTCTGTGACCGGGTCGCCATCATTGATCAGGGGAAGATTATGGCACTGGGAACAACCGCTGAGTTGAAGCAACATGTTGCGAGACTGATGAATCGCGAGAAGCCGGTGAGCATGAACGAGGTCTTTATGCACTACACGGCCTCACACCTGATCACCGAGGAAGATATTGCGCGCTATGGCAGTTGGGAGAAAGCCTTTGAAGCGCTTGAGGCGCAGCGTGAAGAAGAAGACGAAGAGTAAAACGAGGGGGAAAGAATGGCCGCTCTGATGCATGCTGGTCGTGCAACCTATGCCTTTTTTGAACGAAACTGGAATCTTACGAAGAGGTATCTGGCCTGGGAAGTCGTCTGGGTGATCTTCAATATTGTCAACTCGCTTTCGGTGACATTTATTGGTTTGAGTGCGAAGCAGTTCGCGCCGCAGATGGTCAATCATCTGATCCTGACTTTTCTGATCGGTTCCTCGGTCTGGACATACCTGAGCGTGACCTTTGAAGGGGTCACAGATATGATTACCATTGAGCGCTGGGAGGGAACGATTGAGCACACGTTCATGGCTCCTATTTCGCGCTTTACCCACCTGGTTGGGAGCTGCTGGTATGCGGTAGCGCATGGTCTGCTCTTTACTGCGGTGCAGTTGTTGGTGGTCTGTGCATTCTTCAGTCTGGATTTGAGTCATGCAAATTACCTCTCTGCCATCTTCATTATGTTGTTAGGGAGCATCTCGTTTATCGGGATGGGGATTGGCGCGTCGATTCTGCCGCTGCTCTTTACGGAACGCGGGACACAGATGTCTTTTATCGTGCGGGCTGTCCTGTTGTTGGTGTCGGGTGTGTACTATCCAATTGATGTGCTACCGGTCTGGATGCAGTATATGGCGTATGTTTCGCCTGCGACCTATGTGATCCAGGGACTGAAAGAGGCGTTAATCAATGGCGCGTCTATCTGGTCGCCGGTCATGTGGGCAAACACCTGGCCTCTGATTATTGCTGGTATTGTGACGATTCCTGTGGGGATTTACATCTTTGGTATCGCCGAGCGTTACGCCAAGCGGACCGGAAAACTGAAACGAAATGGCTAAGATAGATTGGGGGAAGAAGCGCTTCTTCCCCCTGGAACAGGAAATAGAGAGTAATGGAAAACCTTCCCGCGCACTGGACGATTCGCCCGGTCACGCTGGCCGACGCAGCGGCTGTCACGAAGCTAATACAGCGCTCCGAACTGGCTCGTCTGGGAGAGACGGATACCATTCAAGATGAGATTGAAGCCTGGTGGAGACGACATGAGGCCAGCCTTGAGCAGAATAGCTGGCTGGTCAAGACAGAGAACGACACACTGGCGGGGGTAGCCTTGCTTTACGACAGAAAGTATGGGGTGCTTGAGTTCGAGGTGTTTGTGGCTCCCGAGCTGGTAGAGACCGGGCTTGAAACCTATCTCTTACATCTGTGTGAGAAGCGAGCGGGCGAGCTGGTTCCTCTGGCTCCTGAAGGGGCAAAGGTGGCCTTGCATGCCTGGTTTGATCGCGAAGATAGCGCAAGGTGGGAGCTCCTTGAGCAGCATGGTTATGCGCCGGGCCGCTATTTCTGGCAGATGGGCATTCAGTTGAAAGAGCAGCCTTCCGCGCCGCAATGGGCTGACGGAATTACCGTACGAACGCTGACGCCTGGTATGGAACGTGCGATCTTTGAAGCCAAAGAAGAGGCTTTCAAGGATCATTGGGGCCATACTCCTACTACTTTTGAAGAGTGGGTGCAACATACCTTTCAACGGAAGAATATGGATCCCTCGCTCTGGTTCCTGGCAATGGATGGTGATGAGATTGCCGGACTGGCGCTCTGTAGTGATGAGACACCCTACGATCAGGGCGGATGGGTGAATGTGTTAGGAGTACGTCGCCCGTGGAGGCGCAAGAGTATTGGTCTGGCCTTGTTGCACCAGGCCTTTGGCGAGTTTTATCAGCGGGGGATTTCGGACGTTTATCTGAATGTAGATGCGAGGAGCCTGACCGGTGCCACACGCCTGTATGAGCGGGCTGGCATGCGCAAAGTCAAAGAGTACGTGATGATGGAGATGCTTCTGCGCGACGGGATCGATCTGACAGTTCAGCGATTGGAAGATGAAAACTGAAAGAGTTATGCTCTTTCGTGTGCAACTGAAATGCCAGGTTATTGAAATAGTGAGAAGGTCATAGAGGATGAGTTTGTATGTGGCTGTTCACCTCTGCCAATCGCTTAAATAGATAGAGAAAGGAGTGGCGCTTGTGAATTGGAGAAATATGCCACCTCTCCTTTGTGGTAGAGGAGAGCAAGAATAATGTCATTGAGGATAGAAGCTATGGACCGAGCGGAGAAGCGGAAGGAATGGGCAGAGGTGGTATGCAGTGCGCAAGCGCCAGGTGGGTGAAGGCGTGCTGTAAAATCCACCTGTCTCCGGCTCTACGAAGAGGTTTTGAGTGCAGTGACTGTCCCCACTGGGCTCATAAGCGAAATGGAGAACCAGCAATGCGAGTACGTCTGCACAATTTAGCAGCGAAGCGCCCGGTCAGCGAAGATCTGGAGGCGGTAATAGAGCTAATGCATGAGTGCGAGAAAGCTGATAAGGGTTTTGTTGAGAAGACAGAAGAGAGTTTACGCGAGCGCTGGCAGGCTGCACACTTTAACCTGAATGCAGATGCCTGGCTCATTACAACGAACAAGGGACATATTGCAGGATATTCGGATGTATGGCGCATGGAGAACGGAAGGCTCCGGGCTTCGGTGTATGTACATCCTGCCTATAGAGGCCGAGGGGTTGGCACATTGTTACTCTGGTTGAACGAGGAGCGGGCCCGCCAGTTAATGTGGGGCATCCCTGCTCATATTCAGGTCTCATTGCAGTACATCGTTGATGGCACCCATAGGACAGCGAAACGACTGCTAGAGCGCGAGGGGTATCACTGTGAGCGACCTTTCTGGCGGGTCCATATCAACATGAACACGTCGTTCTTGCAAGAACTGAACAATGGCAAGGAAGGTGAAACACTGGCAGTGGAGCTCGTTGTTGACCCCGAGAAAGCGGCAGCTACTCCCGGGAATAAGCCCTATGCGGCTCGCCAGTATTGCACATATGAGAAAGTCTTGCGAGCGGCTGTGAAGGCCGAGAAAGTGGTGAAGGAAGAGCACCACTACGTCTCAGCATAGGGAAACACATGCTGTGAGGTGTCGGGGAGGGGTGCAGGCGTTATTTGTTGCCGTACTCCTCTTTCTGTCTCTTTGAAGGGATAAGTATGCTGTCAGGAAGGAGGTGAGAAGGAATGCTTTTCGCGACAGCAATGGCCCAGGGAGCAGCAAGCGATGGAATGCGCATATTTCTCATTGTCCTGTTGTGCATTGGTATCGCGCTGATCCTGGTAGGAGGAATCCTTGCCTGCTATACATGGTATAACTACCGTAAGGCCAGGGCGCATGGGAGGTAGCCAGCCCTCTCCTGGCCTCGGGCGGGGATTATGAGAGAGGTTGAATAAACTCAACACGGTTGCCGAAAGGATCGCGAAACTCAAAGCGATCGAAGCCGGGAATAGCGACCGAATCCAGAATTTGAATACCGTTTGCTTCCAGCTTTTGGCGCCAGCCCGCCAGATCTGTCACCTGATAGGCAATATGTGATTTTGTGGTTGTGCGGTCGAAACCATCTTCTGTGCCAACATGCACCTGTCTATCTCCCACCTGAAGCCAGAAGCCGCCTCGCCCCTTGAGCGAAGCGGGCTTTTCAATCTCCGGCAATCCCAAAACGGTACAGTAAAACCAGCGTCCCTGCTCTTCAGCTCCCCGTGGGATCGTAATTTGAACGTGGTGTACTCCCTGAATAGTCACGTCAGTCTCTTCCTTTTCTTTTACTTGATGGGCTCCTAGCGCCCTTTAACGATGCGTTCGATGTCTCGCTTGACGTCACGCTCGGTAATGGCCTGACGCTTATCATAGATTTTCTTACCGCGACATAGCCCGAGCTCAATTTTGGCACGTCCGCCCTTGAGGTAGAGCTTGAGCGGGATCAACGTCAGTCCCTTTGTCTGTACGCGCCCGACGAGCTGGTTGATCTCGCGTTTGTGGAGAAGCAGTTTTCGCCGCCGCAGGGGGTCATGATTGAAAATGTTGCCATGCTCATAAGGCGAGATATGCGCATTTTCCAGCCAGACCTCTCCATTGCGGATAATCGCGTAGGAACCGCGCAATTGTACCTTGCCATCGCGAATCGACTTGATTTCGGTTCCGGCCAGCACAATTCCTGCCTCCACGGTGCGCTCAACGGTATAATCATGATATGCCTGCCGATTGACCGCGATAACTTTGTTACTGGCTTGCTCTTTTGTTTCCTGAGCCTTTTTCTTCGTACTTGCTTTTGCCATATAAAAAAACTCCTGGTGAATAAATGCTACAGGTTGAGGATGCCATGCAGCAGGGACACTGCGACTGGCCCAGATGCAGGAGACGCCACCGCAGGAGGTCTTTCTACACAGGAGCGATACCTGTTGCTTCCCTTGACCCGGAAGCAACGAAAGACCTACGATTGGGAATGAGGGTATTATATTATTTTTGTTGATAAGAAACAACTGGATTGGTTCTGTTTTATGGCTCTAGAACGCCGTTTGTATGGAGAAAAGAAAGAGGACATATGGACGTGAAGCATAATCGGAGAGCCTGCGAGATGGGGTGGCTATGTTTGCACTTCTAGGTAGGATCTCCATTCGATATCGCTGGCTGATTGTGGCCCTCTGGGGCGTCGCAGTGCTTGCGGCGCTTCCTTTTGCCCCTTTTGCCAGCCAGGTGCTGCATTCGGGAGGTTTTACCAGCCCGGATGCTGAATCACAGCAGGCGATTAATCTGCTGATCGATAAATTAAAGTTAAAGGATACCGCTGTACAGATTATTTATGAGAGTAAACAGAAGGATCTTTCTGTTGATGATCCCCGCTTTCCCGCGGAGGTTGAGCAGTCATTGAGCCGGTTGCGCAACTGGAGTGAAGTTGCCGGAATCGCTACCTTTGTTGAGAATCCGAGGCAGGTATCAAAAGATCGCCATGCCGCCTATGTGACGGTGCAACTGAACGCCAGCGGTGATGAAGCGCCGAAGCTGTTACCAGAACTGGCCCGCCGGGTGCAGGCGGTTCCTGATCTTGAATATCATATTGGTGGCTCTCCTGTCTTTTACGAGGATATTCAGCTTGTCAGCGAGAACGATCTGCGGCGGGCCGAACTGCTGGCCTTTCCTTTCGCGATTGTGGCCTTGCTGCTGGTCTTTCATTCGGTGGTGGCGGCTGTCTTGCCGGCCATTGTTGGCGGCTGTGCGGTGGTGATCGCGCTGGCGCTGGTATATGGTGCAGGGCAGGTGACAGATCTGTCTATCTTTGTGTTGAATATCACCACGCTGTTCGGGTTAGGGCTTGGCGTCGATTATTCACTGTTTATCGTCAGTCGTTTCCGCGAAGAGCTGACGCAGGGGCGTAGCGTCGCGGAGGCGGTCGAAATCACCGTGGCGACGGCTGGTCGAGCGGTGGCCTTCTCAGGCTTGACGGTATCTATTGGGCTGTTAGGCCTGGTCTTCTTCCGTATTAATATGCTGCGCTCAGTTGGGATGGGTGGTATGCTGGTTGTGATTCTGGCGGTACTGGCCGCTGTCACGCTTTTACCGGCGATGCTTGCCATTGTGGGGCCGCGTATCAATGCGCTTCCGGTGAGGATCCCTTTCCTGCACAGGCGAGAAACGGAAGTGCTGCATGAGGGGTTCTGGTATCGCCTCTCGCACTTTGTGATGCGCTATCCTGTGCGCGTCTTTTTGCCCGTACTGCTGGTGCTGATCGGGTTAGGAGTTCCATTCCTCTGGGTGCGTTTTTCGGCTCCCGATGCCTCGATTTTGCCCGCTCAGGTGCCGTCTCGTCAGGCATATGACCTGCTGGCAAAGCGTTTTGATATGCGCGAGACAACGCCGATCATCCTGGCTGTGCAGACGCAGGGCAACGCGACGACACCGGAAAACATTCGTAAGCTCTATGCCTATGTGCAGCGGATAGAGGCGGATCCGCGTGTGAAGCGTGTGGATAGCATTGTTAGCGCTGATCCACGTTTTACGCTGGATCAGTATGAGCTGCTTTATACGCATCCTGAACTGATTGCTGATCCCTATATCGGGGCGCTCTTCCACTCGACGGTGTCGGGTGACACATTGATGATCTCGGTGGTCAGCAAGTATGAGATGAGCGACCCCCGTTCGCAGGAGCTTGCACTGACGATTCGGAATACACCACCGGGGGACGGGATCAAGGTGCTTGTCGATGGAGGTTCGGCGGCCAACGTTGATTATGTGGACTCGCTCTACTCCGATTTCCCGATAGCCGTACTTCTGGTCTTTGGGATTACCTTTGTGGTACTGTTTCTCCTGTTCCGCTCAATTGTGCTGCCATTGAAAGCCATTTTGATGAATACACTCTCGATTCTGGCAAGTTATGGGGCGCTGGTGGTCATTTTTCAGGAGGGTTTTTTACATCAGGTCTTAGGCTTTGCGCCGCTTGGCTTTGTGGAAGCATCCAGTCCGATACTGCTGTTCTGTGCGCTCTTTGGTCTCTCGATGGACTATGAAGTGTTCCTGCTCTCGCGTATTCAGGAGGAATACTGGCGCACCGGAGACAATACCGCTTCTGTGGCGGTCGGATTGGAGCGAAGCGGGCGGATTATCACCAGCGCCGCTGTGATTGTGATTGTGGTCAGTGCCTGTTTCGCCACCGCTGATATGATTCTGGTGAAGGCGCTTGGCATTGGCATGACGCTGGCGGTAATTCTCGATGCCACGCTTGTGCGCGGGTTGCTGGTTCCATCTACCATGCGGCTGCTCGGAGACTGGAACTGGTGGAATCCTTTTAGCAGGAACAGGCATCATCCCCCCGTGCCACATGGCGAGAGCAGAACAGGAACAACAAGTACGGTTGGAGGAAGCAATGAATAGAGCGAGGAAACAGCACCCATATTGGTTAATCCTGGTCGCTGTACTGGGGATACTGCTTTCTTCCTGTGGTTTTCCGGGGATGGTCTCGACAACGCAGCAATTGCCGCCGGTAAAGCCTACCCCCTCACCGACGCCGTTACCTCCTGCGCGGCTGCCGCAAGATGATGGTCGTCACAATAACCTGACAGAGTGGTGGTATTATACGGGGCACCTGACAGCAAAGGAGGCTACAGGTAAACTACGGCACTACGGCTTTGAGTTCGTCATTTTCCAGGTTTTGCGTGCCGATCTGCCGCCTTTCTACGCCTCGCATTTTGCGATCACGGATAAGTCAAAGGGCACGTTTCAGTACGATCAGCGGCGTATCATGTCGCCAACCATAGCCCGAAATGACGTGAAAGGGTTTGATCTCCATATTGGTGACTGGACGATGCAGGGCTATAACGGACAGGATCATCTGGCTGCCAGCATGCAGAACTACGCGATCACGCTTCAACTTGCCGCCCGGAAGCCAGCGGCTCTGCATAACGGTGACGGCTTGATTCCCTATGGTCTGGCGGGCTTCTCCTATTATTATTCACGGACAAAGATGAATGTCAGTGGCTCTATTGTCGATCACGGGCAGATGCTTCAAATTGAGCAGGGTCAGGCCTGGATGGATCATCAGTGGGGTGATTTCCTGACGCTTGCCAGCGGCGGCTGGGAGTGGTTTAGCCTGCAACTGCATGATAATAGCGAGATCATGGTCTATTATATTCGTGATGCCAGCGGTAAGGTGTTAGCCACTTATGTTGGTTATGTCGATGCCTCAGGCAAGGATATTGTGCTTCCAGCCTCGGCGCTGCACACCACTATTCTTGAGCAGTGGAAGAGCCCGCATACAGGCTTTGTCTATCCCTCTGGCTGGAAAATAGAGATCACTGATAAGCGCATCCCAATAACACTGCTTATCAAGCCCGTGCTGAAAGATCAAGAGCTGGTTGTGAAGCAAACGACCGGTAACGTCTACTGGGAAGGAGCGGTGACGGTTGAGGGGCAGAAGCATGGCAAGCCAGTGACTGGTGATGGCTATGTGGAACTGACAGGCTTTACCAAAAAGCGGCAGAAGGCCCCTGGCTTCAGCTAAGGGGATGGATGGCGCAGGAAGCCATCAGAGGCAGAACGTTCCCCTTCGCTTGACAGAAGACAATCGTTGTGCGAGAATACACGAAGATAGTGAGGACGAACAAGGAGCAAGGGATGCTGATCTCCGAATACAAGCTCGATGGGTCGAAGGCGCAATTCGCCGCCATCGAGGAAGCCATCCGCACGACCCAGTTCATTCGCAACACGTGCCTGCGCCTCTGGATGGATGCACGCGGCGTCTCCAGGAATGACCTGCAGCAGTATTGCGCTGTGCTCGCCAAACAAATTCCCTTTGCGCTCTCCCTCAACTCGCAGGCCCGGCAAGCTGCCGCTGATCGGGCGTGGGCTGCCATCTCCCGCTTCTATGAGCATTGTAAGAAGAAGAAACCAGGAAAGAAGGGCTCTCCTCAGTTCCAGCATGATTGTCGCAGTGTCGAGGACAAGCAGACGGGCTGGAAGCTGGATCCTGATGGGGTGCACATTCGGTTCACAGATGGCTGTGGCATTGGCCGGCTGCGCCTCATCGGCTCGCGCGATATCATGGCCTTTCCCCTCTCACAGATCAAGCGGGTACGACTGCTCCGGCGGGCTGATGGCTACTATTGTCAATTTGCGGTGGCAGCTACCCGCCGGGTCGAGCATCAGCCCTCTGGCAAGCAGGTGGGCATTGATCTGGGGCTGCGTGCCTTCTTCACTGACTCCGAAGGGAATACCGTGGCTCCTCCCCGGTATCTCCGCAAAGCGGAACGACGGCTCAAGCGGCTGCATCGTCGACTCTCGAAGACGCAGAAACGCAGCCGCAATCGGCGCAAAGCCCGTCAAGCCCTCAGCAAAGCGTCTCTCAAGGTACAGCGGCAGCGCGAGGATGTCGCCAGGAAGCAGGCGAACGCGCTTGTCTCGTCTCACGACGTGATTGCCTATGAAGCCTTGCAGATCCGCCATCTCGTCAAGAACCGTCATCTGGCCAAGAGCATCTCTGATGCGGCGTGGGGTCGCTTCCTCTGGTGGGTGAGATACGATGGCACGCTGCATCGTGTTCCGGTGATCGGGGTGGAACCGGCCTTTACAACCCAGGACTGTTCTCGTTGTGGACAGCGGGTCAAGAAGAGCTTGAGTGTGCGTACGCATCTGTGTCCTGGCTGTGGGCTGCTCCTCGACCGCGATCACAATGCCGCCTTAAATATCTTGCACAAAGCGCTACAGGGTACCGTCGGGCAGACGGGAACCGACGAGGGTGTCTCGTCGAACGCTTCTGGACAGCCTGCCGCTACGCGTCGTCGCACTGCGGCGCCGCGCAAGCAGGCTGGATGAAGGAAGAATCCCCGGCCTTCAGGTCTGGGGAGTGTCAATAAAAACACACCGGAAAGCACTGGCTTGAGCCATGTGGATGAAAGGTGTATCTGCGCTTTCTGAGCAGAGAATGTGAGCATTGCTTGATGATGGAGCTTACCTGTGCTCTGTTTCTTTTCATACAGAGGTACCCCCAGGCAGATGGGCACCGGTGAGCTCCCCTCGTCAAACGCTTCTGGGATAGCGGGTCGTCGTGCTGCGGTGGTTTGCAAGAATGCTGGCTGAAAGAAGCATTCCCCGGCGAGGGTCTGGGGAGTGTCAACAAAGAGTAGCGCACAAAAAAGGGAGGGGAGAAACAACCGGCACATTGTTGTTCTCCCCTTTCCCCATGCCGTGAAGGCAGGCAAAATGAGTGGTTATCTGCGTCGATGTTCGATGACACCGTGAAGGAAAGAGCTCAGCGCGCCACAGCCGAGGATCAGAGCACCAACCACGATACCTGCTCTCAATCCGTAGGTGTCGACAATAGCACCGCCAAGCGTAGGACCGATAAGCTGACCGATACCAAAGATAGCCAGCATAAAGCTGAGGCTACCGGTGAAATGGTCGGGATCAACCGCATTGCGCTGAACGACAGTTGAAATCAATGGAGGCCCGATAAAGAGTGCTGCCCCCGCTAATGCGGCACCAATCCCGATAGCGAAGACGTGCGAAGCTGCCGAAATCAGCGTGCCCACCGTGCCGATCAGCATTGATATGCCCATCAGAAAACCGTTCGGCCAGCGTTGCAGCGATTTGATCCAGACCAGGCCTCCGAGAATGCCGAAAATGCCCATTGCTCCCCAGACAATCCCCGTCAGAATAGAAGGCAGGCCCTGCTGAACGACCAGCGAGATGAAGTAGGTCGTGAAGATGATATAGCCACAACCATAGCTGAACATCGACAGCATCAGAAAAAGCAGCTTTCGTGGAGAGAGAACTTCAAGCAGCAAGACGAGCGGCGATATATGCGCCTGTGCCGAGGATGAGGCCTCAAGCTGCCGATGTCGGTTTGCTTGTAGCGAGCGATAGAGACCGTAGGTGCAGATCAGCCCGAGCAGCCCCATGATGGCCCACATTAGTCGCCAGGAGAAACCGCTTCCAAGTTGCAGGACGGGCGGTGCGATCAGGCCTGTGATGACAATACCGAAAGTGCTTCCGATCCAGATAAAGCCGGTAGCATCGCTCTGTTTTGCCGGCGGGGTCCGCTCAAGCAGCAGTGAAAGGGTGAGCGGGTTCGCGACCGCTGAGAAGAAGCCGACCAGAAAGCGCCAGATCCCGAGCTGAAGAAAGTCGGTGCTGGAGGCAGACGCCAGAATGGTGGCATTCATCAGAAACAGGCTGATGCAGTTCATTTTGATGCGGTCACGGAACATCATGAGCAGGAAGGGAAGGCCCAGTGTTCCAAGCAGATAACCCGCGAAGTTCGCTGTCCCGATCAGGCCAAGCATGCTATAGGAGCCATGCAGCGAGTCCTGAATGGTCGGAATAAGCAGGCCATAGGAGAAGCGCGCAAAGCCAATAATACAGGAGAAAGCCAGAGCAGACCACCAGGCAAGTGGACGTAAACCTGTCTGGACTTCATTTCTTTCTATTGTTACGGCTGCATGTGCGAGAAAATCAGTTGTTCGTTCTTTTGTCAGCATAGAGAATAGGTACTCCCGCGTATTCAGCAGAGAATTGATGTCGTTTTTCAGACAGTACAAAAAAGAGATGTGTAAGAAAGATATAGGGAAGTATGCTGAAGGCAGCGGCTTTGTTGCAATCAGATCGTTGTTCTCTTCATTCTGAAGTATAATAGATAGATGTTGATATGTCTAACACTTCTTTGAGAAAAGATTGATGCCGTGGCGGCATCAAGTGGGGGATGGCATGGAGATTCGACAACTGACCTACTTTCTGGCGGCGGTAGAGACCCAGAATTTTCGCAAGGCAGCGGAATTATGTTATGTCGCTCAATCTGCGTTAAGCCGCCAGATCGCAGCGCTGGAACAGGAACTCGGGGTTGAGCTCTTTGAGCGCAAGAACAAGCGCATTTTTCTAACGCCAGCAGGGCATGAGTTTGCGGCGTATGCACGGCAGGCGCTCGAACAGCTTCAACAGGGCCAGCTTTCAATGGCGCGGCTTCAGGGAGAGTTCAGCGGCACACTGCGCATCGCATGTATCGAGCCGCTGCTTTCGACGTTGCTGTATTCGCTGGCGACTCATTTTCATCAGCAGTACCCGCATATTTATCTTGACGTACGCGTGGCCTTGACTGACGAGATCCTCACGTTGGTAGAGCAGGGGGAGATCGACGTTGGCTTTCTCTTTGATCCATTGGTGCGGCCTGAACTGCTGGTTGTGCAGGAGCTCTTTCGGGAGCCGCTGCAACTGCTTGTTCCGGCGCAGCATCCCCTGACTCGTGTTCCTGCGGAGGAGATCACCATAGAGCGTATTGTCTCTGAGCCGCTCTTGCTGTTACGCTCAACTTTTCGCCTGCGTCGGATTATTGATCGTGTGCTGCTTCAGCGTGGCATTGCGGTTCAGCCTATTATCGAGATCGATGCCGTTGAAGGGTTAAAGCAGCTTGTGCGACATGGAGTGGGTATCTCGCTGGTGACAGCGGCCTTTGTGCCAGTTGAGCAGCGTGATGACGGGCTGGCCATTTTGCCGATAGTTGATGTTGTAGAAGAGTTTCTCTTTGCCATCACCTATCGGCGCGTGGGGCCATTGCCCGCGGTTGCCCGTCGATTTGTGGAAATGGTACTTGACTCAAAACTGCGGCTTCAGGGCAATTGAATACCGGCTACTGGCTGAAGGTGTCCGTTGACCTCGCTGAGATACTCCTGCGTCAGGGTATAGCGGCCATCTGGAGCCGTCTGGAGCTGAACAAGTGCCAGCGTATCCTGATAGAGAAGGTGACGCTTTAGTTGGACCGAGGGAGCAAGGGCCTGAAGCGGGAGTATGCGTGTACGCAGGTGCCCATAGCTGGCTCTGGTCACATAGGACTGGGTTTCAATCATGAGCCGATGCTTGCGGGCAAGACTGTTATGGATTGGCGTGCAGACGAGCTGATGCAGCCGCGCTCCGCTGCTTTCCTGTGCTGTCGCTGCATAGGAAAAGTGGACATCACCCGAGAAACAGAGCGTATCCAGTTGTCTCCGAGCAAGCTGCTGACGTAGCGCGTTCCAGGTGACATGGTAGAGTGGCCAGTGATCGAAGTCGCCTTTTCTCGCCAGAAACAGGCCAAAGCGTGCAAGTTGTTTTTTAAACCAGTTGTTTGATGAGCCGCGTACGCCCGCCATATATTCAAACCAGCCGATCAGTGGTGGCAGAAGCAACGGAACCGAGGAAACTATGAGCGCGGGCGTCTGAGTCTGAGCTTGCAGCCATTGTTCCAGATCTGCCATCTGCTGTGGACCCATAATCTGAAGTGGGGCGAAACGTGCGTCGCTCTCTGGCTGGAGGACCGAGGTGCGATCAGCCCGGGTATTGGTGACGAAAATGGTGGGAGAGGTTGGAATAGTGTAGTGCCAGGGCAGCTCATAGTTTTTATAAATCGCTGCTCGCATAACATTGCGTAAAGTTTCCAGACAATCTGTGCCGCTCTGCTCAGCTTCCTGCATAATACGCAGGAGCGGGTGCTGTGGATAGAGATGAGGCAGGATATTTCCCCAACCCTGGTAAACCCAGTAGGCTACCATCCCATCGATAATTGTCTGTTCCAGACCTTGTTGCAGCGCTTCCTGCCGCCAGGTGGGCGAGGTATTCCAGTTATTGGTGATCTCGTGATCGTCGAACATCATATAGGTTGGCAGGGTTGCCAGAACCTGCCGGATACCCTCGTTCGCGGTCCAGGCATAGTGATAGAGGAACGCGAAATCGTCGAATGTATGAGCTCCCTCGCGAAATTGAGGATAGCGTTCAATAAAGGAAGCGGAAGGCCTATCTGCATAAATCTGGTCGCCAATCAGGAGCAGGAGATGTGGCCAATGCTGCTCTTTGTCGGTGGCATGGGCCTGGAGCCAATTTCCGAACAGGCTCAAAGGATCAGTATGTTGTGGATGGAACTGCCGACAGGAGCCGTACACAAAGCGGAGCTGATGGGCAGATGTCGAAGCGGGCAAGGTGCGGAGGTAGTGAAGTTGCTCGGTTGGGAGAGGGATTAAGGTTCCGTCCGCTTCTGTTGAGGTGAGCATGGTATATCTATACCAGCTTGCCGGTTCCAACCCCTGTAGCAGAACCGCAGCAAAGTAGTGATTCCCGACGCGAATGGTATGCGCATACGCGGTGACACGTTCAAGCGCCGAGGCTCCTTCTTTTTGGGCAATGACGGTAACAATACAGGGCTCTGAAAGTTCTGCCCAGAGGAGAGCGTGAGAGGAGTCAATAGCGCGTAGAATCGGGCCAATACTCAGGTGTGGCATGGTGCTCATTTAAATCCTTTCAACCGTTGGAGATGTGCCTTTATATTACGTTGTTCTGCCTTGATGGTGCAAATAGAGCAAGGCATATCTGTGCTCTAACATGTACGCTGTAGGAGGCCAAAATGTCATAGAGATTCTTCTTGAGTACCATCTGAAATGCGAAAAAGAGAAGAAAGAAGGTATAGTGATAAAGAGAATTGAAAAATTGTAACAAAAGATACCATGTAGTATGAGATAAGGAGAAAAGTGAAAGAAAAATCATCCCAGTGCTCAAATCCTTTTGTCTGTATGAAAAAAGATTCAGTGTTTTTGAGGTGGAAAGACAGGGCGAAAGGTGTGAAAGATGTGTTACACTGATGGGAGATCTTTCTCTCTCTCCCTATTGATGGCTGAGTTATTGACGACGGCATGCATCTGTATGGTATACTTTGTTGCGATGTGCGAGATGTATGTTGTAATTCGTATCGTACATGTCGCGTACATGTAACTTGCTTGTTGTGCGTGTTATGAGATAAGAAACATCAGACAGAGAAAATTGTTCTCCTGAATGCAGAAAAAAGAACAGGAGAATGCTTTTCAGCTTTTACTGTAGAAATATGTATATCTTCAGTCCTGCTCGGTGCCAATTCTTTTTCTGCTTTTGTGCAGAGAGTGACTGATGATTTTCTGGACAGTCACAATCAAGGGAGGCTGAGTTGAGGGCGTTTAGACATATGTATCGGGTAGGACTGGCATGGAAGCAATGGAAGCAAAAACAGACGCATCGCCAGTAGATGAATCTGCTATCGTTGAGCGTGTTGCGCGAATCATGAACACCGTACGCGGTGCAAAGTCGGATTATAGCCTGTTGGTTGCTGAATTAGAGCCAACATTACCCTTTGACGTGTTCGGTGTCGTCTTGCTACGTCATGATCGCAAAGCGATTCGAGCAGTGATTTGTCGTCGTGAAAAAGGAAAATGGGTAACGGAGCACCGCCAGCATCCTCTATCCGGTTCGATGGTTGAGCGAATGCTGAAGGCGCCTATTCTCCTGGTCAATGACTACCCGGAGGAGCTGGATGGGGCGCCCGCAGTGTGTGGGGATGCCTTGAGCTCGTACCCTCAGCTTCACTCGACCTTGATCGCACCGCTGGTAGTCGAGGATCGAGTGCTTGGTACATTAGAGCTTGGAAGCGTTGATTCCGGGGTTTACGCGGATCAGACCTTGCAGCGTCTGGTGAATGCAGTGGCTCGGGTTCTAGCGGCAGCGATTGAGAGTGCTCAGCTAGGAGGAAGTGCCGAGCTTCAGAACCGCCAGCGCGAGGCGCTAAAGGCTGTCACCAATGCCCTGACATCGAAGCTGGATATCCCGACTATTTTACATCGTATCGTCAGGGGTATTGCGCATGCTCTGAATGTGGCTTCTGCCATTGTGATTGTGGATCGGCGGCGAAACTGTTTGAGCTTTGCAGCACATGCTGGGTTTCAGGGAGATGCTGAGGAACTGGAACAGGTCTTTCAGGAAACGTTGCCAGTGCGTGATGGCTGCATTATCAGTCGCACCATTCACGCGGGAAACTCGGTTGTCTCAAACGACATCGCGGTAGATGAGGAGTTTCCAGCCAGTCGTTTTTTTGCCAGTCGCCTCGGTATTCACTCGGTTTTGAGCTATCCGCTGCACACCGGGAATATGGTGTTTGGCGCTCTTCTGCTCTGTTCGCCTGAGACGGGGGGCTTTACGCCGCTGAAAGCCGATATCCTTGCGCTTTTTGCCGGGCAGGCTTCCTTTGCCATTCATAACGGTCTCTTGCTGGATTCTGCTCACCGACGCAGTCGTTTCCAGCGAGCAATAGAGAAGCTGGAGCGTGCCCAGCAGCAGCGCCTGGTTGCTCAAGATGACGAGGAAGTGCTGCGAGAAGAACTCAGATTACTGGAACAGATCCACGAAGAGACAAAGCGTACGTTCGGTATTAATTTCAGTAGTCTGTTGCGGTTCGTCAGCGACCATCTATTGACGCTCAGGGAACAGACGCTTGAGGCTGCCATGTTCGCAGAACTGGCGGATCGTAGGATTGATGAAGAGGCAAAGCTGGAGAGCGTGCCCGTTGAGGTGCTGCCAGAAGACCTCGAACTACAGCCACTGGCGGATGGTGAGGAACCCGAACCCAGGGACGACTTGCCGAACACAGTTGCTCTGTTGACCAGGGCGGCTGAAGCAGCACTGGTAGGGACCGGCATGGTGGGTGAACTGACCCCATTGATGATCAAGTCAAATGGCATTAATGATGCCTGGCTGGTGATCGATCTTGAGGGACGCTGTACCTACATGAACCCGGAAGCTGAGGCGCTCTGTGAGACTCGAATTGAGGGGATGTCACGTTTATATAACTCATCAACGATTCTCTCGCGTGAGCAAGAGGCAGCCTCGCTTGAAAGCGTCTTTGTAAAACTTATTCCTCGCATGCGAAATCGTGCGGAAGTTTTGCGCTACTTGCATGACTTCGGGCAGGAAGGCAACAGCCGGCAGGAGATCCGTTGTATTCTGGCGCCTGCACCGGTCTCGGAAAAGGAGCAGATTGGAGAAGGATGTCATAGAACTCCTCTTTCCGAAATCTTTCCGGGTGATCGCTATTATCGCTTTACGCGGCACCCGCTGCCAAACCATGATGGCTTACTGGTTGCGCATGTCCTACAGGTACACGATATTACCGAAGAAGTGCGGGAAGAAAAGCATCGTTCAGCCCTGCTGACCTCGGTCTCGCACGATCTGCGCACGCCACTGACCACGATCAAGGCGGCGGTCTCCGGGCTCTTGCAGGAGGGGGTGGAATGGGATGAAGAAGACAAGCGCATGATCCTTGAGGATATCGAGACGGAGACAGACCACCTGACGGCACTGGTTAACGCGCTGGTAGAATTGTCTCGTATCGAGATGGGAGCGCTTGTACTGGCGAGAGAATGGTGTGATGTTGCTGAAGTGCTACATGGTGCGTTAAGTAAATTAGGGCGTATTCTGGGGGAGAGGAATGTAAAGGAAGAAATTGTCCCATCGGTGCCACTGATATATGTAGATCATGTACAACTTGAGCGTGTTTTCTATAATCTGATTGAGAATGCGGCGCGACATATACCCGAGGATGAGGAAATCACGGTCAGTATGGCGGTCAGGGAAAATGAATTAGAGGTACGCGTGGTTGATCTTGGAAGCGAGATCCCTGCGCATGGCTATGAACGTGAGCGTATCTTTACTTCATTTTATAGCTCTCGCTCCTATGGTAATGGGCTCAGTTTAGCTATCTGCAAAGGTATAGTAGAAGCTCATGGCGGTCATATCTGGGTTGAGCCAAACAGGGTTGATGAGGATGGCAAAGGGGGCAAGGGAGCCTGTTTTGTCTTTACTCTTCCTCTCCTTGAAAAGGGAGATACACCTGTTGAGAAAAGGTAGACAGGCAGAGAATGCTGATACCGCAACACCTTGATTATGTAAGGGGAAGGAGCTAATGAGGCCGAAGGGGAAACGTATACTCATTGTTGATGATGAATTGCCAATCCAGCGTATTCTACGGAAGTCGTTGCATGCAAGTGGCTATGAGGTACTTGCAGCCTACAATGGAGAGCAAGCATTAGAGATAGTACGCCTTCATCAGCCGGATCTCATCCTGCTGGATCTCTGTATGCCGGGCCCGGTCAGCGGGCTGGATGTGTGCGTCGCAGTGCGCAAGCAGGGGAAAACCCCGATTATCGTTGTGTCGGCGCTGATCGATGAGAAGGAGAAGGTAAGGGCGCTGGATCTGGGAGCGGATGATTATCTGACCAAGCCATTTGGCAATAACGAACTGATGGCGCGGGTGCGAGCCTGTTTACGCCGGGCCCAGACCACAGAGACCGAAGAGGAAGAAGAACCAGAACTGCTGGTCAGTGAAGACAAATATATTTATATGGATGTGGTGCGGCGTCAGGTGCGGGTGGGTGGGCAGGATGTACGTTTAACGCCGACTGAGTTCGAGTTATTGCGCTACCTGATGCAGCATTCAGGGAGAGTTCTGACCCATCGACAGTTGTTGCGCTCGGTCTGGGGGCCAGAGTATGGCGATGAAGCGGACTATTTACGTGTCTATGTTCGGCAGTTGCGGCTGAAAGTAGAAGAGGAGCCGTCGCGGCCACGCTATATTATAACTGAACCTGGCGTAGGATATGTATTCCGTTCTCCTATGAAGAGAGAAAATATTTAATAGAATTTTTATGTCAAAAGGGAATATTTTCATTGCAAACTCGGAGAATGTTCTATACACTGAAGGGCAGAGAATCCCCTGAGGGGACTGCATGGACAGAAAGGTATGGATGTGCGGCACTCCCTCGCGAGCGGAGGCAGCCCGGAGCTGAAAAGAGGTGTTATCTGGGGGATGTTATAGAGGTAATCCGAATGGTGCAGAAGAAATCAATGCGCGTATGTATTACCGGCAACGAGAGTAGCTTTTATCGGATACTCGTCTCCAATATTGTGCGTTGGGGATATGAAGCAGTTATTGTTTCTCCCGAACACATCTGGAACATGGAGACAAACATACATACAGAGAGTGACATCTTGTTGTATGATTTGGATATGGTCTCTCGCTCTTCCGGTTCAAAGCAGGAAGAGGGGAAAGCTGAGCAGAAAGTGGGAGGTGTGGGAAGTGGGACCAGAATAGCGCCTGTATGGGGAAAACTGCCCTTACTTATCGCCCTGGGAAGTGGTTCAGTGTCGCGCGTTATGCTGGAAGAACTGGGGGCGATTGCATTCTTACAGAAACCGTTCGAGATGAAACAGTTGCAACGCTATGTACAGGTATTGGGGCGGCTGATCGCGCCCACAGAGAGTGAACAGATGGGAGTGCGGAGCCGCACCAATGAGATTCGGGTGCTGGTTGTAGATGATGATGCTTTTGTTGCAAAGACAATTCGGCAGAGTCTTGAAGAGAAATTGGGCTACAATGTCGTAGTGGCTCACGAGGGTCTGGAGGCATTAGAAGTATGTCTTGACTGGCAACCACACTGTATTATTACAGATGTGATTATGCCCTGGATGAATGGATATCAGATAATGCGCTGTTTAGCTGCCGGAACAGTACAAATGATGCCTTCGTTTATCGTGATGACTGCATTGACGCAGAAAGTACGGCCTGCTGAGAGTGGATATTTGCCGACGAAAGGAGTTGTGTATGTGCAGAAGCCCTTTCGGATGGGAGAATTACTGACAATGGTTGAACAGGCATGCATGCAGAGTTCAGGTGCCAGTTCATAGAGGGGAAGAGGCAGGCAATACGCAAATTTCTGAGATGTGTAAGTTAGTCTTCACTTTTAAGGATCTAGGGATAGAATGGAACCGCAGCAAGACCGCATAATGGATGGAGACCTGCAAACATTAGGCCTTCAGTCCATTTTGAAAATGCTAGCCCTGAGCGAGAAAACCGGAAAATTATTTGTCTCCTCAGGACCAGAGACGCTCTCAATCGGGCTGCGTAAAGGCAAGATTGTTGGCTTGCATGAAGAGGGTATTCCTCAGCCCGATCTGTTGGGCATGCTCTGCCTGATGAACAGGTTGACTCCTGCGCAAGCGCAGATGGTGCGAGATGCTGCACGCGGCAATATACAGCATACCCTGGCTTTACTGGTAGAGCGAGGGTGGATGAGTCCGGCGGAAATGCAGCAACGCCTGGAATTTTTTGTCACCCAGGCGATCAGCCATGCGCTTCGTTGGGTGAATGGGCGTTTTGTCTTTTATTTGCAGATTATTCCTGCCGATACCGGAATGCAACCGCTTGACGTGGACTCAGTGCTTCTGGAGGCTCTGCGTCAGGCAGACGAATGGGCGGAGATCATGGCGGAAGGGGGAAGCATTACCGGTTTCACCCGTACCACCGTGGCTCGTTGGAAGCCGCAGGTGCGTAATGACGTGCGTAGTCTGGGACTGGGTCAGGAAAGTATTGATGTGCTATGCCTCTCTAATGGGGAGTTCCCCTTGCAGGCTGTCTCGCTCGCGCTCTTGATGCCTGAGGCCCGTGTTGCCCGCATCATGGTTCGTTTAATTGAACTCAGACTGATCGAGGTGGTGGATACCGCGTTAGAGGCTGAGCTTCAACAAGATCTTTCAAATATCATCATTAAAAGTCAGTATATGCTGGCGCGCCATCGCAACGCCTCTAATGCTGATCAACTCCTGCTGGGTTTGATCGCGACTATTGCTGAATGCATCAATGGGCTGTTGGGCCATCATGGGCATTATGCACGGGCTTTGCGCGGTCGTGGTCATGTCCCTTCCGCCGAGGTGGTCAGATATATTGAGCAGCGCTTCTATCCTCATTTGCAGAACCTGGCTCAGAAGCAATATGCTATTTTAGAGACAGCAAGCTTTGTCAATGGACAGCTTGATTGTAATGATATACTCACTCTTAATAAAGTGGTCAAAGGCGAACAGCTAGAAGAGTTTTATTGGGAAGCGGTGTTAGGACTTGCAGCGTTTTTACGCATTGTGTTCTCTGAAATGCTCCAGGATGAGGTAGGAAACTCCCATACTGGCCGCCAGATCAACGTTGCCTGGAAGGTCTTTTTATCAGAGATTGACCATGAGGTACAGCAGTATCAGATCTATCGTGCTCATCGGAAAACACAGAAGGCACGAGGACGCGATAGCCGGGCGAATACACCATCATTAAATCTGATGCAGGGATGGTCAACCTCAGAGAATGATGGAGATTACTGGTCGCCTGAGACACAAAGGAGGACAATCTAAAATGGCCGCTGAACCAACAGTACTGGTGGTAGACGATAGTCCCACCGTTCGCAAGATTGTACAGATGACATTGCAAAAAGAGAACATCCGTGTCATTACCGCAAGTGACGGGCTGAGCGCTTTGACTTCAGTAGCCGATGAGATGCCTGCTTTGATTCTGCTGGATATCCAGCTTCCACGCATGGATGGGTACAATATTTGCCAGATAATACGAAAAAGCTTGCAGTTTCGCCAAATTCCAATTATTATGCTCAGTGGGAAGGACGGTTTGTTTGACAAGATGCGTGGCCGTCTGGCAGGTTCTACGGAATATCTGACAAAACCCTTTGATTCTGCGGAATTAGTACAGACGGTGAAAAAGCATCTTGCGAACTGGCAAGAGCGCATGCCTGTGCAGCAACCAGTTCGCCAGCGTGTGCGCTACCGTCGGGGCTAGTGTGCCGTTCTTGTACACTTTATCGGTGAATGATGACCAGTAAGGTGCATTCCGTGCAATAGCCTTTATTTCCCAATTCACTGGTAAATCTTGTATAGGAAAGGTTATAATTGGATGCCTGGGCAAAAAGTACTCGTTGTGGATGATAGTTGGACAGAACTGACAATGATAGCGACTCCTCTACGAAACAGTGGCTTTGAGGTGGTCACTGCGGTAGACGGAGATGAAGCGGTGGAAAAAGTTTTTAAAGAACGTCCACAGTGTATTGTCCTGGATGTAGTGTTACCAAAACAAAATGGTTTTCAGTTGTGTCGCAAGCTTAAAAGTTATGAGGCGAGTCGGCATATTCCGATAATCCTAATCAGCAGTAAAAATACTCCCCTGGATAAAGCCTGGGGATTGCGCCAGGGTGCCGATATGTATATTACGAAGCCTTTTAACGATGAGGAGCTTGTTGCTAGCGTGCGACGGCTGGTATAACCTACCAGCCTCGCCGCTTGAAAGAAAGCGGTACTTATTTTTTTATATGGCTTGAAGGTGTCTACGCGCCTTTTGCCCTTTGGAGTGTTTTTGTGTCCAGTGATGATCTGAAGATGTTGCAACGTGATAGACTCGCTGCCTTCCAGCAACTCCAGGCTCGCTTGTCCTCTCTCTCCCACTTGCAGGGAAAGCAAGATGTGGCTGAAGGCGCTGAACCGGCTGTTGTCGGTGAGCAGTATCTGGTGTTTACGCTGGCAGAGCGCGAGTATGCTGTCAAAGCGGAGCACGTGCAGGGAGTTGAGCGTCTTGGTGATCTGACTCCTGTTCCTAATGTGGTTCCCTGGGTTCGTGGTGTTATGAACTTGCGTGGAGCTATCGTGTCGGTGGTTGATCTACGTATGTTTCTTGGGCTGGAACAGGTGGCTTATACCCCTCGCACTCGCCTGTTATCATTGCAGTGTAATGAGATGGTCATTTGCTTCGTGGTAGATGCTGTCAGCGAGATGTTACCAGTTCCTGCCGCTGCAATCACTGCTGGAAATGTACGTCAGGCTACTATCCCTCACTGGGCTGTCCCCTTTGCTGCTGGGTGTGCGTTGCTCTCTAATCGTATGCTGATTTTATTAGATGTGGCACGACTTCTTTTCTCCGAAAAAATGCAGCGCTATCAGGCCATTAGTTAAAACTATGTAGAAGAATAAACTTATGGGTGTCCAGCTTGACAATGAATTCAGTTCAACAGGAGGTCTGGCGGATGAATCCTGATCGCAATAAAGGTGGAATGACCATTGATGCGATTATGCAGGTGGGTTTGGTGTGTTCTGCCCTTATCCCAATCGTTGCCCTTGCCATTGTTGCGCTTCTCGCGCTTACACTCTTCCCGGCACTGCTCGCGCAGGCTACGACCTTTATTATTATCCTGGTCGTGGTCGCGGCAGTGGCGGCTGGCGGCGTCCTCATCACCAATATGATGGTGAGAACGAAAGTCCTGGGCCGAGTGCAGAGCCTCATTGAGGTCTGTCGCGACTACGCGGCTGGCGATCGCAATGTGCGCGCATCGGTTGATGGCGACGACGATTTTGCTGTACTTGCGCTTTCGCTCAATTCGCTGCTGGAAAATCAAGGAAATAATGCGAATAATACTCTCGGTGGCGGCGGTGATGCGGCTGCTCTGCAAGCGCAAATTGAAAAACTGTTGCAAGAAGTCAGTGCGGTGGGTGATGGTGACCTACGGGTGCAGGCTGAGGTGACACCTGACACCCTGGGCGTTCTTGCTGACTCCTTTAACTACATGATTGAGGAGCTGGCAAAGGTCGTGGGTCGCGTGCAGTCAACCGCTGTTCAGGTGACAAACGCCACCCGGCGCATTCTTGATCGCTCTCAGGAGCAGACCCAGGCCTCTGAAGCTCAGGTGCAACAGATCTCGCAGACGACCGAATCCGTTGAAGCTCTGGCGAACTTCATCCAGAACGTTGCGCGTAACGCTCAGATGAGTGCTGATGTGGCACAGCAAGCGTTGAAAAATGCCGCTGCCGGTCAGCAAGCCGTGGGCCAGACGCTTGAAGGTATGAAACTGATTCGTGAGAACGTGCAGGAGACTGCGAAAAAGATTAAGCGCCTGGGTGAGCGTTCAAACGAAATCGGTGAAATCGTTCGTATTATTGCTGACATCGCTGACCAGACGAACTTGCTGGCTTTGAACGCTGCGATTCAGTCTGCTATGGCTGGTGAGCACGGTCGCGGTTTTGCAGTCGTTGCCGATGAAATCCGTCTGCTGGCTGAACGCTCGACCGAGTCAACGAAGCGTATCACCAATCTGGTGAAGAGTATTCAGGGTGATACGTATGAAGCTGTTGTGGCAATGGAAGATAGCACGCAAGAGGTGGTAAAAGGATCACAGCTTGCCGATAATGTACAAAATGCATTGAACTCTATCTACGCTGATGTGGAACGACAGGCTCAGATGATCGAAAGCATTGCTCGCTCCGCAAATGAGCAGGCAAGCGTTTCTGAGGCTGTGGCTGTGGCAATGGCTCGTATCTCGGAGATTACTCGCCAGACCGACGCCAGCACGCAGGAAGCCGCTGTCAGTGTAAGCTATCTGGCCGAGCTGGCCGAACAGTTGCGCGCCTCGGTGTCTACCTTCCGCCTGCCCGAACGGGTCACCAATGATATCTCTGGCTCGTTCCCGAACATGACCTCTGTGAGTGAGCTGTCCGATGAGAACAACGGTCAGTTTGGTTCGGCGCCCTTTATCTCCAGCCCGGATGGTGGGGAATGGCAACAGGGCTTCTCGGGTAACTTCCCGCCGCTGCCTGAGCCTGAAGACAATGAGTCTCTGCTGGCGCTCGGGTCGCGTTCTGGACAGTTCGGTTTCGATAGCCAGCCCGAGTTTGGGAATCAGGCGGGCTTTGGTGGTCCTCAATCGTTCTCTGGTCTCCCGGGGATGCCAAATCAGTTCTCGCCGTCCAATTCTGGCTTCTCAAGTCAGCCTTTCGGGCAGCAGGATTTTGCCGACTTGAATGGCTTTGATGGTCAGCAGCAGGGCTTCGGGAATTTCCAGGGGTCCATGTCGGGTATCGGGAATCAGAATCAGTTCGCTTTTCCGAATCCTGGCAGCACGCCAAATGCCTTTTCAAACTCTGGCCTCTTGCCGACTGCACAACCGGGACAGGCTGGTAATCCTGCCTCACGTCAGCGGCAGCAGGGAGGACCGCAGCAGAATCCAGACCAGTTCTCTTTTAACCAGGATCAAAAACCCTTCTAAGCTTTTTATGGGATGGGTTGTTTCGGATAAAGTAGCAAGCTAGTGCCGAAACGTTCCTGACATAATGCTTGTTCTCACTCTGGTATACTGTACCCCATTTAGCAAACATGTAAATGGGGTACAGCTTGAACCTTTTTCAAGGGTAAGGTCATGGGCGTTATTGAAGGATGAAGGAAGCCGCTACTTGCTCAGAACACAAATGTTAGTTAAGTGGGTTTGCGCAACATGTCGAATACGTTTGATAAACTATCAATCCTCGATTCGTTTATCGAAGAGGTGAATAGTTATTTGCCGGAAATCGAGGCAAACCTTGAGCGTCTGGCACAGTCACCCGGCGACATGGATGCTCTTGAGGAAACGTACCGTCGTACTCATACGATTGGCGGTTCCGCTTCCATGATGGATTTCCCTGGTCTGGCTCATGTGGCTCATGGCATGGAAGACATTTTGGGCGATGCTCTGGATGGTTTAGCATCTTTAGATGAGCCTACTTTGGGTCTTTTGCGTCGCTCGTTGGGTCGTTTATACCGACTCGTTGAAGGCATCCGTAGCGGTGTGAACGAAGAGGCGATTGTTGCTGAAGATGATGAGGATTACGCGCAGTATCGAGCTATGATGGATGCGGCTGAGGGAGGCAATCCCCCTCAGGCGACATCACAGGCTCAGACGATGGATGTTCCTGCCTCTCCTGCTCCCTTTGGAACAGAAGGGATGGCTCCTTATTCGTCTCTTCCTGCTCAGAACTTTGATTTCTCTGCGTTTACTCAAACTCAGAATGCGTTCTCTCCTGCCCTGTCTTCTACCCCTTCAATGCCTTCCCTGGATGAAATGGTAGAGGCCTTCCGCACTCCTTCGCTGTCTGCCGGAGAGGATATCGCCTGGCCTGAAGATCTTGTTCCACCTGGTGAAGAGCCTGAGCCGGTGCCACAATCGAACGACTGGAATGAGTCCTCGTCGTCTCAACTGCCTTCTTCCAGTGCTCTTGAAGCTTTGATATCTTCCTCCTCCATTGGTGAGGTCCCTGAAGCTCAGAAACCTGCTTCTCAGGATGCTTTCTCTTTGCTGACTTCTTCCGGGTTTCACGAGCCGCAGACGCAGCATAATGCATCGGGACAGCAGCAGGGATATGATATTTTTTCTTCTCTGGCTGCCACTCCTCAGCCGAGCCCGCAGCCGCCACTTCCTGTACCACAGGAGCCTCAGTTACCGCAGGCATATCATACCGTGCGCAATGATATCCAGACCCTGGAGAATCAGCTTGTCACGCTCAAGGATCTGGTATCGCAGGTTCGTTCTGCGATCTCGGTGGTTGAGGATCAGCGAACTGAGTTCCGGAGTTTCCTGGATGGCTCGAAGGATGCGTTAGAACGCATGGAAGATTGGGCCGGGCGCGCGATGGGATTGAATCTACGGAACAGCCCTGAGAAAGTGCGGCGGTATCTTCCACTTTCGGTCATGTGGGTATCCAACAGCAAGCTGAAAAAGGTGCTTGAGGTACTCAAACAGATAGCGGCCCGTATTGAGGGGTCGGACTCTCAATTGCTAGAGACTATCCAGCAGGTCCAGGAGTCGCTTGCAACCTGTGAGGCTGAGATCCTTCAGATGCAGGTTCCGGCTCAACCGTCTGCCTCGCTATCAGAGACAGGATGGAGCCCATGGGAGATGCAGGTCTCGCAGGATCAAGCGCAGTTGCGTCAACGGGTAACCTTTGAGCGTCAGGGCGATCCTGCTGCTATTCGGGCCGAGGTTGAGGCTCAGCTTCGAGAGGAGATGCGCCGGGAGATCGAAGCTGTGCAGGCGCAGGCACAATCGCAGATCGAAGAGGTTGCACGCCGCGTTCGTGAGGAGACGCTGCGCGAGGTTGAGACGAAGGAGACCGCGAAAGCTCGCGCGTTTGCCGGATCCATGGATCAGGAGGCGTTGCGTGAACTGGAGCGTCGACTGCGCAGTGAGATCGAGATTCAGGTTCGTCAGGAATTCTTGAACCAGATCTCCCATTCGGGGAGCATCTCCGATATGCCCCAATCGTTGACGAAAAATGATGCAGGGGCTATTGCGTTGAACTTTGGCGTTGGCAACACTTCAACTCAGCAGGTGCCAACTAATCTCCAGGCCCCCAAAGTACAGCCACCTGAGCCCGCAAAGCAGAATCCGATGGGGGGCGACTTTGGTGAAGAAGCTGCCGAGATTTTCCGAATGGAAGCAGAGGAGCATTTGCAGACGATTAGTGCTCGGACTGCTGCTCTGGAAAAAGACCCCGGGAATCTGGAGTTGATTCAGGCGATTCGCCGTGCAACGCATACGCTGAAAGGTGCGGCTGGTATGATGGGCTTCCGCCCGATCGCGGATCTCAGCCATATCTCGGAAGACCTCCTTGATAGCATTATGGAGCGGACCACACCCATTACGCCGCAGGTTCTGGGAATTATCCTGGATACCACTGAGGCGCTGGATATGCTGATTAATGGCCGTGGTGAGGGCGCCAGTAACCCTGAAGGGCTGGTACAGAAGATGCGCGCGCGCTATACACAGCTTCTCGGCGAGCATAGTGTGGCTGCCATTGGTCCCGCCCCGGATATGGATATCGATGAGGAAGACGAGCATCCGAACGCGCACCCGAACGCGCCGCACGTGTCCAGCGTGGTTGAAGGGGGAGCGAAAGCTGAAGGACAGGTTGCGAGTCGGGATCTGAATGTGCGTGTCCGCCTGCAAAAGCTGGACGAACTGGTAAACCTCTTCGGTGATCTCCTGGTAAACCGTAGTGTTCTTGAAGAGCGTATCCAGCGTCTGGCTCGTCTGGTTGCGGATGCCAGCGTCAGCAGTAACCGCTTGAATGATATCGGTCAGCGCCTGGGAACTAGCTTTGAAGCGGTTATGTTGCCCAGTGGTCGTTCTGTGAAGGTCGTCTCGAATAATGGTGAGCAGAGCCTGATCTTAACGAATGAGAAGACTGAGCAGCAAGAACCAGCTCACCTGGCAGACTTCGATGAGCTGGAACTTGACCGCTATACCGAATTCCACCAACTTACCCGTGGTCTCAGTGAGAGTATCTCGGATATGGCGACGCTGAGTGCCGAAATGGAGGCGATTATCCGTGAATGTGAAAACGTGTTCGCGCGAGAGAATCGCCTGAGCACGACGTTCCAGGATCGCCTGATGAAGGTGCGTCTCGTCCCTCTCTCCACCATGACCCCGCGTTTGTACCGCGCCGCGCGTGTGGTCGCACTGAAGCAGGGAAAAGATTTTGATTTCGATCTGGAAGGCAACGAGACTGAGGTTGATCGTACGGTGTTTGAGGAGATTGTTGGCCCTCTGGAGCATTTGATGCGGAATGCGGTGAACCATGGTCTTGAAGCTCCCGACATTCGTGCCTTAAAAGGCAAGTCTCCTAAGGGGCAGATTAAGCTCTCTGCCGGTTACGAAGGTAATCAGGTTGTGATTACGATCCGTGACGATGGAAACGGTATTGACCCCGAACGGGTACGGCAGATCGCGATTGAGCGCGGCCTGATCCGCCCGGAACAGGTTTTGAGTGAGAGCGATGTGGTAAGCCTGATCTTCCAGCCTGGCTTTTCTACTGCTGAAGTATTGAGTGAAGTGAGTGGGCGCGGTGTTGGTCTGGACGTTGTTCGCGATGCCGTTTCGCGCTTGCGTGGAACGCTTGAGGTTGAGACAACGCCGGGTCAGGGAACTGCTTTCACAATGAAGTTCCCGACCAGCCTTGCCATCCAGAACGCGATGATGGTGCGCATCGGGACACAGCAGTTTGCCATCCCGACGCTGGTGGTGGAAGCGATTGGACGTCTGGATAGCTTCAAGCGTACTGTGGTCGATCAACAGCCGGCGGTCCTGATTCAGGATCAGCACTATCCACTTCGTATGCTTGCCCAGTATCTGGGGCTGCCAATTGGCCAGCTTGACGAGAAATCGCAGTTGCTGATTGTTCACGCCGGTGGACACCATGTAGCACTTGTGGTCGATGAGATCAAGGGGCGCTACGACATCGTGATGAAGAGTCTTGGCCCGCATCTGCGCAATGTGCATGGTGTGGCCGGTGCAACCGTGCTTGGTAATGGTCAGGTGGTGCTGGTCCTTGAGCTAAACGACCTGCTCTCCACCCGAGAACGTACCAAGTTGGTCGCGAATATCACGGGCAATCAGCAGGGCGCCATGCGGCAATATGTCGATACTGCAGGACGCCCAACGACGGCTGCAATGCGACCGTCACCGACGTCTCCTGCGGCAGCCGACCGCGGTCGACATATTCTCGTTGTTGATGATAGCCCCAGTGTGCGCCGTGTTGTCAGTAATATGTTGAAGCAGAACGGCTGGGAGGTTCAAACCGCCCGCGATGGAGTCGAGGCGCTGGAAATGATCTCGTATGAGACACCAGCCGCGGTGCTACTTGATATCGAGATGCCGCGTATGGATGGATATGAGTTGATTGCAACGGTACGTGCGCAGGAGCAGTATCGCTCGCTGCCGCTGGTTGTTCTGACCTCGCGCGCAGCTGCCAAACACCAGCAGCGTGCGATGCAGTTGGGTGCAAGCGCCTATGTAATCAAGCCATATCAGGATGAAGATTTGTTGAATACCCTGTCTTCACTGGTCTATGGTACCTCTTCCCGCTAAGAGGAGCTGTACCGCGGGCCAGCGAGTGTCTCAGTGAGGAGCTGATCCTGATGGGAGTTGAACGAGCTGTTACGCGTTGGTATGTTGAACGACAGATGATTCTGGATGAAATAGCAGCGCTGGAGGCGAAGAAAGCGGCTCCCGCACAGGAGGATGGTGCTGTATCGGAACAGGCAGATTCTGCCGAGCTAGAAGAACAGTTAAAAAAGGCCCGGGAGAAGTTTCGTCTCCTGGGCCCTTGTCCTAAGCCGATGATGGGTTAGGCTTTTTCCTGTGCAATGCGCTTGACTGTTTCGATTACGCGATTACCCATCTCTTTGGTCCCAATAACCTCTTTTCCACTTTCGCGCAGGTCCGCTGTGCGATAGCCTTCATCAATGCAGCGCTCGACTGCTTTTTCAATGACTGTGGCTTCGTGTTCCAACCCCAGAGAGTGGCGCAGGAGCATCGCAGCACTGAGAATAGCAGCCAGAGGGTTTGCCTTATCCTGGCCTGCGATATCGGGGGCAGACCCGTGAATGGGCTCGTACAGCCCAAAGGTACCGTGTGCAGTGCGGCGTGTGCCCAGACTTGCCGAGGGAAGCATACCCATTGAGCCTGCCAGCATAGAGGCTTCATCTGTCAGGATATCGCCGAACAGGTTTTCGGTGACGATGACATCAAAGCTGCTCGGTTGGCGAAGCAGATGCATGGCGCAGGCATCAACCAGCAGGTGTTCAAAAGTGACATCAGGATACTCAGCGGCGACCCGTTCGGCGACCCGCCGCCAGAGCACTGACGAACTCAGAACGTTGGCCTTATCGACGGAGGTCACTTTCTTGCGGCGTCCACGGGCGATCTCAAAGGCGACCCGCACAATGCGCTCAATCTCTTCCTCAGTGTAGAGCAGGGTATCAATAGCCTCAGTTCCACGCTCGGTCTGGCGAATCTCGCTCGGTTTTCCTGGCACAGCGGGCTCAAGATGCCCGTAATACAGCCCGCCGGTCAGCTCACGTACAACGATCAGATCGGTCCCTTGCAAGACTTCGGGTTTGATTGTGGAGGCGTTGAGCAGGGCCTGGAAGGTGTGAACCGGGCGCAGGTTGGCAAAGAACTGAAAGCCTTTACGCAGTCGGAATAGCGCCTGCTCTGGTTTGACCTTTGCTCCTGGCGTTGCCCCACCAACTGCGCCAAAGAGAATAGCATCACTCTGCTCACAAAGCGCTACCGTCTCATCAGAAATAGCCGCGCCTTCTGCCTCTATTGCGGTCAGCCCGACCAGCCCACGTTGGAACGTAAAGGTGTGTCCATAGAGTTGGGCAACGGTTTCCAGCACTTTTTCAGCCTGTGCCGTAACTTCTGGACCAATGCCATCGCCGGCCAGAACGGTGATTGTGTAATTACCCAAGGTGAAACTCCTTCAAAACTGAGAGTAGTCTTTGCCGTTATCTTAACCCATTGCCCGCAGTGGCACAAGTGAGGAAATAAACCGCTTGGTAGGTGCTGGTATCCTGTGAGAAGGGGTTATTCGTGATAGGATAGAGGGGGGCTCAGCGAAGGTGAACTCGCTCGTTATCTGTGTGGCATAGCAGGCGGTAACGTGTTATAATAGGGCAGGTGGAATGTACAGAATATACATCACCCCCCAATGTTCTTATTACCCTGCATTATCTCAACCGAGCAATAGGTGCTGCTAAACCTTTGCACAGGAGTTCTTACTGATGAGCAGCAATATCACTGAAAAAGGGAATGTGCCTTCCGTCCCCGGGCGGCGCAAACCGGTGCCACTTGCTATGGCGACCGGCCCTTATGAATATATTCCTGGAGATCAGGAGTTGCCAGTCCAGTTGACCAGTCTGGCCGATATGTTACAGTGGGCACAGAACTGGGCACGCTCGAAGTCTGTCTGGCCGATGAGTTATGGACTTGCATGCTGTGCCATCGAGATGATGGCCTCGGCGCAGTCGCACTATGACCTGTCTCGCTTCGGGTCAGAGGTGTTTCGTTCCAGTCCTCGACAGGCCGACCTGATGATTGTAGCTGGCACTGTTTCTGTGAAAATGGGACCGCGTTTACGCCTGCTCTGGGAACAGATTCCTGAACCCAAGTGGGTGATTAGTATGGGACAGTGTGCGAACTCCGGTGGTGAGTTCTATGATAGCTATTACACAGTTCAGGGTGTGGATACTATTGTCCCTGTTGATGTGTATGTTCCTGGCTGTCCACCTCGTCCAGAGGCACTGATTGAAGGTATTCTCAAGCTGCGAGAGAAGATTGCCAAGCAGGGTCTCAAGGTACGTGGCGAGAAGGGAATTGAGGTGTAATCGATGCGCGGTATTCTAGAAGGTATGAATCTTACCTTCAGCCACCTGTTTCGGCCGAAGGTGACTCGTCTCTACCCCTACGAAAAACCGAAACTGCCTCCACGCAGCCGTGGACTCATTCAGTTGATTGCGCAAGAGGGCCTCAAAACAGAGTTCAATTTGAAATGCGAGGCATGTCTTCTTTGTGAGAAGGCGTGCCCACCTCGCGCTATCACGATTGAATATGAACCAATGTATAGCTGGAGACAGCGCCCCTGGTTCAAGTCTTATATCCGTGAGGGCGCAGAGAAGTTTACTCCACGCAAGATCCCGCCTGCATCTGGTATCTCGAAAGCTGGCTTCTACACTCAGCGTATCTCGGAATATGCAGTGCGTTACTACAACAAGCCAGTTGCTCCCTGCGTTGCAATGCCAGTAAAAGATCATCTGGAGCCTGAGATTGATTTGAGCAAGGTCGATGAGCTGCTTGCGAGCTGGTCATATGAGGCAAGCGCGTTGCCCGCGTTGCTTGATGCGATTATGGATCACTATGGCTACCTTCCCCTGCAAGCGGCGAAGCGTGTGGTTCAGGCTCGTGGCGTAGACTTGAGCGACGTTTTTGGCATTGCCACAATGAGTCCCAAGTTTAAACCAGCCCCCGCGGTGAAGGGTATCCGGCGTGATGACCAGCCTGAGCGCGGTCTGGCTCCCGATAAGCGCGGCGTCTGGGGAAATATTCATCATGTGAGGCAGCCAAATGCCTGATTTTCAGAAGTCATATATGGTTTTGCGGCGGCAAGATGATCCTGATGTTCGTTCTCTTGCCGCTTATCGGAAAGCCGGTGGCTACTCCGCTTTAGAGAAAGCGGTGCGCGAATTGACACCGGATCAGATTATTCAACAGGTCATTGATGCGAAATTGCGTGGCCTGGGTGGTGCCGGGCGACTTGCGGGCGAGAAGTGGCGCATTGTACGAGGCACTGAAGATAATCAGAAGTATGTTATTTGTAATGCGTATGATGCCGATAGCCAGTCATATGCAGCCCGTTCGCTTCTGGCCTTTAACCCTCATCAGGTAATTGAGGGTATCGTTCTCGCGGCGTATGCTGTTGGCGCGTCAGAGGCGTTCCTTGTCACACGCTCCCTCTACAAAGAGGGTGTTGAGGCGCTTCAGGCCGCGTTACAGGAAGCGACTGAAGCTAATCTGGTAGGCCGTGATATTCTTGGAACCGATTTTAGCTGTACTATCACTGTCATGGGCTACGATATGGGCTTTATGGGCGGTGAAGAGACAGTTCAAATCGCGGTGATTAAGGGCCGCCGTGGTATGCCGGAGCAGCGCCCTCCGTTCCCGGCTCAGTATGGTCTGTGGGATAAGCCAACCGCTATTAATAGCATTGAGACATTAGCAAATGTGCCTGTGATTGTGCGTAATGGTCCCGCTGCGTTTGCCAGCGCTGGTACCGGTGTCACCGGAGGCACCAAGATTCTCTCTATCTATGGCGTTGGTAGCACAGAACCGAAAGTCGTTGAGGTTCCATTTGGCACCACTCTGCGTGAGATTTTGAACCATGCCGGGGTGTCAGTTGGCGAGGATGAGGTTCGCGCTGTGGTCGTCGGTGGCGCTGAAGGTGGTGCTCTGCCGCTTTCGCTTCTGGATACGCCTTTCGATTTCGATCCAATTGAGCAGACCGGTGCGATCGTTGGATCTGGTGTCATTGAGTTGCTCCCCTCGAACACCTGTATGGTGGCGTGGGCAATGGAGCGCAGCCGGTACCTGAGTAAGGAGTCCTGCGGTAAATGCGTCCCCTGCCGCGTCGGGGTGAAGCGCGTGACCGGTATCCTGGAAGGTATCGTCAGCGACCTGGGCGTCAATGGTGATCTGGATGTGCTGGACGAATTCGCTTCTTATATCCCCAACTCCTCTATCTGTGGCTTTGGGGTACAGTCGATGAACTCGTTGAAGACGGCCAGGAAATACTGGCCCGAGCATTTCACTCTGCACGTTCAGGAATTACAGTGCCCGACAGGAACCTGTGTACCTGTGCGCTCTCATCGTTTCGTGACGAAACATGTTTTGCCTTAGTCAACAAGTAGCAACTCGGTAGAGGAAACTTATTCATGGCTATATCAATCCGAGATAATTTTTCGCTATCTACCAGGGAAGCACAGCCGCCAATGGTGCGCAATGAGATGGGTCATCCTAGCTTCACTGTGACCATTGATGGCCGCGTGATGCAGGCGTACGAGGGTCAGACGATCCTGAGTGTGGCGATCGATAATGGGATCACTGATATCCCGAATCTCTGTAATGACGAGAAGCTTGAACCCACCTCGGCCTGTCGCATGTGCCTGGTACATATTGACGGCTATGACCGTCCTTTGCCTTCCTGTAACACTCCGGCTGAGCCCGGCATGGTGATTACCACCAATTCAGATGAGCTCTTCCATATTCGGCGCACGAACCTGGAAATGATGCTCTCCGACCACAATGCCTACTGTCAGCCGCCGTGTCAGGTCGATTGTCCGACACACATCGATATCCCTGGTTATCTGGAACTGATCGCTAAGGGCGAGATGAAAGAGGCCGCACGTCTGGTGAAAGAAGTGCTGCCCTTCCCGTACATTCTGGGTCTGGTCTGCCCGGCACCCTGTCAGAAGGCGTGCCGTCGCGCGCTGGTTGATGAAGAAATCGCGATCTGTCGCATGCATGGCCACGCGGCTGAAACCTGCTTGCTTGATCCTCCCGTGCCATACGAGAAAGACCCAGCGACAGGCAAGAAGGTCGCGGTGGTGGGCGCTGGCCCCGCTGGTGCTGCTTGTGCGTTCTATCTCTCGCTGCGCGGTCACTATGTCAAGGTCTTTGACAAGCAGCCTCAGCCTGGTGGTATGCTTCGCTATGGTATTCCTGAGTATCGTCTGCAAAAGGATATGATGGACCGCGAGCTGAACCAGCTCTGGAACCAGCTTGGCATTGATCTTCAGTGCAACATTGAGCTTGGCAAGGACTTCACCATTGATGATCTCTTTGCTCAGGGCTTTGATGCTGTCTACCTCGCTATTGGTGCCTGGACCAGTAACCCTCTGCGCGTTGAGGGTGAAGATGCAGAGGGCGTCGTTAACGCAATCTCATTCCTCGGTGAGAAGGTTGAAGGTAAGTCCGTTCCTGTCACCGAAGGCGATGAGGTCGTTGTGATCGGTGGTGGTTTTACTGCCTTTGACTGTACTCGTACCTCTCTACGCCTGGGCGCGAAAGTACATACGATGTATCGCCGCGGTCGTAGCGAAATGGGTGCGACGGAGGAAGAGGTTGAGGACGGTGAGGCCGAGGGTACACATCTTCAGCTCTATGTGAGCCAGACCCGTATTGTCACCGAAAATGGCAAGGTGAAAGGGGTCGAGTTCCTGCGTAACAAGCTTGGTGAGCCCGATGCAAGTGGTCGCCGCCGCCCGGTGCCGATCCCCGGTTCTGAGTTCATTCTGGAATGTGATGCTGTTATCCCGGCTATCGGTCAGAAGCCAGATACCTCGGTGCTTGATGAGAAGTCTGGTGTGAAGTGGACCAAGTGGAGCACCATTCAAACGAACCCGCATAACTTCATGACTGACCGTGAAGGCGTTTTCGCCGGTGGTGACTGTCAGATGGGTGCGAAGACGGTTATCGAATGTGTGGCTCAGGGTAAACTTGGCGCTCGCGCTATCCATGCCTATCTGATGGGTGAGGATATGGATGAGGTGGCCCGCCGTCTCGAACTGGAAGAGCGCAAGCCTGATCTCTTCGACATTGTGCCTTACAAGCCCGTTGAGCCTAAGGTGAAGATGCCAATGCTTCCGTACGAGGACCGTGAGCGCAACTTCCGCATTATTGAGATGGGCTACCTGCGTGAGCAGGCACAGCGTGAAGCGGCTCGCTGTTTGCAGTGCGCCTGTCCTTCTGCTGGTCAATGTGACTTGCAGAAGTACAGTATCGAGCATGGTTTGGCTGATAACCGCTTCCATGATGGTGAGCCAAGCGACTATCACGATTACGATTTCGATCTGTCGCACAGCTTCATCCTGCGCGATCCCAACAAGTGTATTAACTGTACACAGTGTGTGCGCGTCTGTCACGATGTGATTGGCCCGGACTGCTACGGCATGTTCGGTAAGGGTTTTGACACGATCGTCTCGACACCGTTCAATGTCAGCCTGCACGACACTGATTGTGTGTCCTGTGGTGCCTGTGTTCAGGTCTGTCCGACCGGTTCGTTGATGATGGCCGAGCGCCACCTGACGCGCTACTCCTTCGCGCTGGATCGCTGTATCTTCTGTGGCGACTGTGTTGAGGTCTGCCCGCACGGTGCGCTGGGCGAGACGCCGAACTTCGAGCTCTCGTTCTTCAACCGCTTCGGCAGTGATGTCACGCTGGAGAAGGAAGATCTGGCGAACGCGCCGAACTATCTGGTGCGTCAGCGCCTGCCGCGCGGCAAGAAGAGCCTACCCGTCATGAGCCCGCTGGTGCGGCCGCTGCCCGCTCGCAGCATCCGCGAATAAGCAGTTTTCGGTAGAGCAGGAAAGGTCGAATCCCTTTTGTTGGGTTCGGCCTTTTCTTTTTCCTGTTTGTATTCCTGCAACAGGAGTGTATACTGTACATACCGTTTTTCTCTCTTCATCGGCATTGGGAGATGAACACGAAAAGCAAATGCAGAGAACGAATGGTATCCTGGTGTTATAGCTGATAGATGTATCTTTGACCTCTCTCCCCGCGCAGGAGAGGGCCGGGTCAGCGGAAAAGGAGAGACCGCGTTTATGGGAAACTCACAGAGATTACCATTTCCAGATGGGTTCCTATGGGGAACTGCCTCTTCTTCCTATCAATGCGAGGGCGGGAATATAAATAATCAATGGTACCGCTGGGAAGAGCAGGGACGCATTTTGAGCGGTGAGCATTGTGGCGATGCGGCGAACTGGTGGGAGGCTGCCGAACATGATTTTGAGCTGGCAGAACAGATGGAGAATAATGCCCTGCGGCTGAGTATTGAATGGAGTCGCGTGGAGCCATCTGAGGGCCGTTGGGACCGTGCGGCTATTGATCGCTATCGGGCCATGTTGCAGGACTTGCGACAGCGCAATATTACTCCCGCGGTCACGTTGCACCACTTTACTGAGCCTCTCTGGTTTGTTGAACGTGGTGGTTTTGCTCGAAGAGAGAATATTCGCCTGTTTCTGCGCTATGTTCATCATGTGGTAGACGCACTTCAGGATCTCTGTTCCTTCTGGATCACGATTAACGAGCCCAATGTTTATGCGGTAGAAGGCTATCTCCTGAAGAATTTTCCTCCCGGCGAAGGGAGTATTCTGCGGACGTTTCAGGTCCTCCATCATCTGATGCAGGCGCATGTCGATGCGTTCTATGTGATTCGACGGCTTCAGCCACAGGCCATGATTGGCTATTGCCTGCATTATCGTCTCTTTGATCCTGCTGATGCTCGCTGGCCGCTGGATCGTGCAGTTGCGGGTGCTCAGGATACCTTTTTCAATTGGGCTGCGCTCAGAGCGGCGGAAACAGGTTTCTTTCCCTTCCCTTTGAAACTGCTACTGGAGCCAGTTTATAAAGCTCCTGGGGCTCGTGATTATCATGGCATCAATTATTATACGCGGGAACTGGTGCGCTTTGATCCGACGGTGCCCTTTGAGCTTTTTGGACGTCGTTTTGTTAAGCCCGATACACTTCGCAATGATAAGGGGCTGGATCAGGATTTTGGGGAGATTTACCCCGAAGGAATGTACCGGGTGTTGCAGGGTGTCTACCGGCGAACCCGCGGCAATAAGCCGCTCTACATTACAGAGAATGGTTTCTGTGATGCATTAGATGATCGCCGTCCTCGCGCGATCTTAGAACATCTGGCAATGGTATGGCGGGCGATTCAGGAAGGGATCCCGGTTCGTGGCTATTTTTACTGGTCATTGACTGATAATTTTGAGTGGAACAATGGCTGGTATGCACGTTTCGGCTTGATCGATGTTGATCCGAAAACGCAGGTCCGAACGCCACGGCCCAGCGCCAGCATGTTTGGGGAGATCTGCCGCGCCAATGCTATTACAGAGGAGATCGTGGCCCGTTACGCTCCAGAGGCGCTGGAAACCATCTTCGGCCGGCAGAAGGAAACACAAAGCGAACTGGCTGTTTAGATCATTTGATCTTAACGAAAAGATCCGTCTTCTATAATAGAAAGGGGTTTTTCTAAAAAGGCTGAGTTTGCGTGCTCAGCTTCTCCGAGCTTTTGTCTTTTTGAAGCGCTAAAGGAATAAGCATGGATATAGGGACATCCTATGGTTTGGCATTATCATCCGGTATAAATGCATACCTTCCTCTTCTGTCTTTTGCGATTGCAGTTCGCTGGTTACATCTCTATACCGTCCAGCCCCCATTTGAGTATGTTACATCCGATTGGTTTATGATCGTGCTGGCTATTCTAGCATTGGCCGATCTCTTTGCCGATAAGATTCCTGGTGTTGATCATGTCTGGGACGTAATTCATACGGTCTTGCGCCCGCTAGCCGGGGCGCTGGTAGCGGCGGTCAGTCAACATCAGGTCAGTGGGGCGGGGCTGGTGGTTCCGGTTGTACTTGGAGCCGGTCTGGCGGGCCTGGCTCATGTGACGAAGGCCTCAGTCCGCGTGACCTCAACTGCGACCAGTGTAGGCTTTTTGAATCCCATTATCAGTGTACTTGAAGATATCGGTATGTTGATTGGAACAGCGTTATCGCTGCTTGCTCCGATTGTCATGGTGATCGTTATTGTATTGTTTGTCCTATTCTTCCTGCTGACTGTGCCGCGGTTGCTCAAACGCTGGCGCAATCGACGCATGAAGCGGGCGGTCGCTGGAAGC
The DNA here is from genome assembly GCF_059696735.1 of Thermosporothrix sp. COM3. NCBI lineage: Bacteria > Bacillati > Chloroflexota > Ktedonobacteria > Ktedonobacterales > Thermosporotrichaceae > Thermosporothrix > Thermosporothrix sp. COM3. The sequence continues at coordinate 6,943,168 of NZ_AP019376.1, forward strand.
TGACGACGTTATTCAGGAGAAAAGCCAGAGCGTGCCTGAGTGCCGAGCAGAAGACAGAGAAAGGGCATGCTCTGCTTTCCCGGATTCCATGCTGGTGAGCCCGGTAAAGCGAGGGGAAGACTGCGTTGCTGCTGAATAGTCTCTTCCAGAAGGGCCTGTTCCTGGAGCCTGTCAACCGCGAGAAGTGTAGTGTGAAGAATGGTGGTCGCGGCTCGGCTGGCGCGGTCGCTGATCGTGCGGGCCCATGCTTCCCCTAACCAGAGACTTGCACGCAAGCGCTCTCTTGTTGCCTCGTTCTGCTCCTCACTTGTTGTCCCCAATCGTTCCCAGGGCCGCCAGATGCGCCATGCACGCTTGAGATACATCAGGGCGGTACCGGGATGCTCTCGGCCTAATTGATACACGCCAGTGACAAATTCAAGCCAGCCCCAGGCCCGTGCCGCCTCGAACGTGGCTGTCTGGAAAGGGCCGGTCTCTGTTTGGACAAGTGGGAGATCGCCGCACTGGCGCTTGAGTGAGGTGCGTGTGCGGGAAAGGAGTTCTTCTCCTTCGTAGAGGTGCCCATGCAGACAGTTGCGAAACGCTTGCTGTGCTCGCTGCATATTGGTTGCAAATGAGTCCTGGTGCTCAAACATGAGGAACCCTTCCTTTTATGCTCGACCTTTGCTACTATCTCTATAAGGAGAGCTTACCATAGAAAAAAGGGTGTGCATAGCCTCCTGGAAGCCAGGTCTTTTTTGTCGCTTTTACCGTATAGAGTAGTGAGGAGGTGACCTCCTTCCGTAGGCTCCGGCAGGTAGCTTGTCGCGGCAAATAGAACGTGTTACACTGTCAATTTGGAATGATTGTAGTATTTTAGTCGAACTACATTCAGACATCTTTGAATAAAAGAGGCTGGATTTATAATATGGAAGCAACAACGTCTATCTCAGAGATGCTCAAGTTTGTGTTTGGGTGTAAGGTATTTTGCTCGGATGGTGAGGCGGGAACACTGACTCATGTCATTCTTGATCCCTCCTCGCGTCGTCTCGCTGCTATCGGTGTGAAAAAAGGCTTTCTTTTCGGCAAAACGATGTATGTTCCTTTTGAGGGTATCAGAAGTGCCTCGGGGGAAAGAGTGGACCTCAAGTTGAGCAGCGAGGAATTCGCGCAGGCATCCACAAACGAGCCTACTGGCGTCGTTATGGATAGTGGCAGTATCGTACAGAATGAGGGGACATCCGAAAGAGGAAGTCTGTCTCTGCTTGCTGTCGAGCCGGATAGCGGTGAAGTGAACTATATCGTCGCTCGTGGTATCCGCCAGGGCCAGAGCCTGATGATTCGCAAAGAGTATATCAAGCAACTTGAGAACAAGCATATTGCCACCGCAGTTCCTGAGTCGGTCTTCAAGGCACTGCCACGTTATCGCCCTGACTCTGAACTACAGAAGGAAGTAGAGCAGATCCTGTTCGATTTAACTCCTCTGCATGTGGATTTCAAAGGCATGGACGTTCGTGTGCTTGATGGTGTCCTGTACCTGGATGGCAATATCTCCAGCTCGCTGCGGGGGGATATTGTGAGAGATCAGGCGCTGGGTGTTGAAGGTCTGCTGGAGATTAAGAACCGCCTGGTGGCTGATGATGAGCTTGCCAGTGATCTGGCCGCCGTACTGGCGCACGATCCGCGGACGGCTGATCTGCCAATTGGGGTGTACCCGCGTCTGGGTGTGGTGCGCTTGAGTGGTGCGGTGCGCAACGAGCAGCAGAAGAATACGGCTGAGGTTATTGCCCGCTCGTTCTCTGGCGTGCGGGATGTGGTGAACGATCTATCCGTTGATCCTAAAACGAGCGCTCTGCATGTGCTTACCGCTTCGGTGGGCAGCGACGGAACCGAGATTGTTCCCGGCAAGTATATCAGACACACCAAATAATCCGAAAGCCCTCTCTCAGATGAAAGAGGGCTTTTTTGTGTCTTTTTTTTGATTACCCGAGAGCCTGTTCAAGATCCTGTAGAATGTCGTCGCAGTGTTCGATTCCGGCGGAGAGTCGAATGCAACCCTCGCTAATACCCAGTTCTTGAAGCTCACGCTTCGTTTGTGTGCGATGCGATGAAATAGGCGGATATGTCACCAGTGTGAACACATCACCCAGGGTGGTAGCAGGAAGGCAGAGTTGCAGGCTGTCCATAAAACGGAAGGCTGCTTCACGCGTTTGCTCTTTCAGGTCAAATGAAAGCAGGCCCCCATAGAGGCCAGGCCGAAGCAAGCGGTTTGCCAGTTCGTGGTGTGGATGCTCTGACAGACCCGGATAATAGACATGGGCCACTGCTGGATGTTGCTGTAAGAATTCGGCGATGCGGGCAGCGTTCTGGCTCTGACGCTCCATACGAAGGGCTAGAGTTCGCAGTCCTCGCGTCATCAGGTGTGTCTCAAAGGGGCTGAGAATGGCTCCCAATATGATTGCGTAATTGCGTACCTGACTGAGCAGGGCATTGGTGGCGCTTACCACAATTCCACCCGTGCTATCACCATGTCCCCCTATATACTTGGTGGTACTATGGACAACCAGGTCAAAACCATGCTCAATAGGCCTGACAAGATAGGGGGTGGTAAAGGTGCTATCAACGATGGTCACGGCTCCGATGGCTCTGGATGCGGTGCTGATCGCATCCAGATCGACCAGCTTGACCAGGGGATTAGAAATGGTTTCGACGAAGATGATGTCGGGCTCTTCTTCCTCGATCACCTCGGCAACGTCGGGAGTACAGAGATCCTTCAGAACAATGGTGACGCCCTGAGGGGCAAACACTTTTTGAAAGAGGCCTATTGTCGCCCCATAGAGGTCTTTTGAGGCGAGAATTTTAGCTCCCGGTGCGACTCCTGCCGCAAGGATTGCGGCGTGAATGGCCGCCATTCCAGAGCCAAAAGAGACGGCTCCTGCTCCCCCTTCAGCGGTAGTCATGGCCTCTTCAAACGTATTGGTGCTGGGGTTCCCGTGACGAGCGTAAACGAAGGCCGGTTCACCTTCGGGAGTAGTTCCCTCGAATGCCTTATCGAGAGCCTCGACTGAGTCATACAGATAGGTAGTACTGGCATGGATCGGCTGAACGGTTGGGGTCCCTGTTGGCAGAGCAGACAGGGTTGTGCGTCCGCTGTGGATCAGGAGCGTTTCGAGATCCCAGTCTTTTTTGTTCGTCATAGAAGTGAGTACCTCGCCATAAGCTAAAATGAGGGAGAAAAGCAGGCGCTTTCTCCCCACAATTAAGGTGTACAGAGACAGTTTATGTATTGCAGCGTTGCAAGCAAGTCGCTGATTGGCGGGAGATCTGCCACGGTCTCCACAGGTGTATGTGTTACCAGGGCATTGTAACGATCTGCCAGTACAAGGCAGGGGCGCAGCTCATGGGTCTCGTTTTTCCAGGAAGTGTAGCGCTCTATGACCGTTCCCTGTGGATCAGAAAGCAGTGGGAATGGAAGATGCAAGGTTTCCTGTGTATGCAGGTTTGTGATGACAGGATCGGCTGTAATGCTCAGAATAGCACAGCGTTCCTCACGTATAGCAGCATAGTGCTGAGCATATGCCTGGAGCACTGTCTGCTCTTCCGGTGTCCTCGAGCTCTGCAAGATGAGCAGAAGCAAATTTTCATGCTGCTTATAATCCCAGGGGCTATGGGGCATCCCATCAGTGCCTGGCAACGTAAAGATAGGGATAATCTGTCCCTGTTCCAGCGCTGGGGCTTGTGGCATAAAGGACCTCCTGATGTAAAAGCTACCCTGAAGCGTTCCAGAGGAAGCGGTTCTCTGTCGCCCGGTCAGGTGTTCTTCCTTATTGTATTACAAAACAGTGTATTTCTACATCTCTACACTTGAGAGGATAGGAGTGGGAGTACTTTTTCTTCAAGAGCCACAGCAACCCCTTCCTCGGCGTTGGTTTGCGTGACATAATCGGCGTGTGCCTTGACATCATCAGCGGCATTACCCATTGCGATGCCCAGACCGGCAAGGCGTAGCATCTCAATATCATTATGATTATCGCCAAATGCGACGATTTCTTCGGGCGCAACGTCGAGCATCCGGGCGACGCGAGCTAGGGCTTTACCTTTTGAGACATCTGGATGCAGGAATTCCAGGAGATCGCTGGCGGCCCGAGTCACATAGAGCTGGCCTGCGAAGCGCTCTTCAAAATAGGGAAGCGAGCGTAGCACATTGGCCGGTTCACCCACTCCCATCAGTTTGACGCAGGGTTGTGGATAAATGGTGGTGACATCCTCAATTATCACCGTTGGTGGCGCTGGCGGCAGATACCAGAATTCGGCTCCCGGCGTGCCCTGCTCTGCATAGACGTAGGTATTGGTATGATAGACACGGAAGAACTGCTTTTCTCGTAGTGCCGCCAGTGCATCATGCACCAGAGAGAGGGGAACCAGAGTCTCGTGAAGGATAGTATCATCTTTCGGGTCAACGATTACTGCTCCATTACAGGTTACTTGTGGTTTTGTTAATGGGAGCCCCGCGCAGAGGGATCGCAGCGCGGGATAGGACTGCCCGGTTGTTATCACAAGTTCCATGCCAGATGCCACGGCCTGCTGAATAGCGGCTCGTGTGCGCGGCGTGATCTTGCGCTCGGGGGTAAGAAGCGTGCCATCAAGGTCAATTGCTAAGAGTCGATACACAGAATACTCCTGATTATGAACAGATGTGCTTATCGCATGCCAATAAAACCTCTTCAGTATATCTGCCAGTTCTTGACTTTGGCAAACAGACAAGCCTGTTTCTGCTTGTCAAATGGGTAGTAAGTGCTTATACTTTCAGCAAGAGTAGAAGAAAAAGCAGTGTTTGCTACTACTGAAAGGATGAAATGTCATGTTGGGAAATCAGAGGGAGCGTTTACCAGATGTGGGCTCATTATTGGTTGTAGGGAGCGGCAAAGGAGGTGTCGGAAAATCAACGGTGAGTGTCAATCTGGCTGTAGCGCTGGCCCGAGCGGGGGCAAGTGTCGGGTTACTGGACTGTGATGTTTATGGACCGAGTGTGCCGATGATGCTCGGTGTGCGCAAGCGAGCGGCAAGCAGTGGCTTTCGTGCGATGTTGCCTCTGGCTGAGGCGAAAAATCTGGCTCCGGAAAAAAAGATTCCTCCATTGACGCGATATGGAGTCAGGGTGATGTCTGCCGGGTTTTTCATCGGAGAAGAGCAGGCCGTGGCGGCTTCGTCCGATATGCTTGGCTTGTTGATCCGCCAGTTGCTGTACTCGGTCGATTGGGGCAGGCTTGATTATGTGATCCTTGACCTTCCGCCGGGCAACGGAGAGCCACAGCAGACGCTCTGTCGGGAAATGGCGCTCGATGGGGCTATTCTGGTCACAACGCCTCAGGATATTGCGCGAATTGATACCGCGAAGGCGCTTGCGATGTTTCAGAACGCTGATGTGCCGGTGCTTGGTGTCGTGCAGAACATGGATGGCTTATTGTGTCCTCATTGTGGTGAGCGGATTGAGATCTACCCGCATAGCAAGGAAGTGCGCACAAGACTGGACCAGGTCCCGGTTCTTGGCTCGTTGCCTCTGGACCCGATGGCTGCCCGATGGAGTGATGAAGGGGTTCCGGTTGCCATCAGCATGGCAGAAACGCCGTTTGGGCAGGCTTTTTGCACGCTTGCCCGTGAGGTACTGGCACGACAGCAAACGCGTAATAGCAGTAACGAGTAACGATGAGGATGGAATGAAGGAAAAAGTCAAAGGCTGGCTCGCAGGTTTGATTTTTCGTTTGATTGCCTTCTGCACGCTCGGGCAGATCTCTCCTATTTTGAGTGCCTGTGTCATTGTTGAGCAGAATGGAAAGATCCTTCTGATAGATCGTTCGGATGGACTCGGCTTTACCATTCCTGGCGGCATTGTGCGTTATGGCGAAACAATCGAGCAATGTGTGCTCCGCGAGGCTAAAGAAGAGACCGGCTACGAGGTGCAGCTCGTCGGGCTGGTTGGTATCTATTCTGCGCTGAAAAGAGATCCCCGGTTTCGCGCCGTCTCTATTGCGTATAAAGGCGTTATTGTAGGAGGGACCGAGCATGGTTCCGGTGAGGGTCTTCCCTGTTGGCGTTCTCCTGAAGAGGTTTCCGGTGCAATGGCTTTTGATTGTGAAATGATGTTACAGGACTATCGCTGTGGCAAGGTGCGTCTCTCCTGAGTGTCTGTTATGGTATAGTAGTGGGGCGGATGCTATCTGGCTATTCATTCTAGCAGAGAAGGAGAATAATTTCGTATGTCGATCTGCCCTATTTGTGAGGATACGGGACTCCTCAATTCAGACTCGACAAAGCCCGAGTTTTGCTATTGTGCTGCTGGCAAAAAGGCGCGGCGTCAGTGGGAATTAGAGCGCGAAAAAAGCACATCTAAACCTGCAAGCTTTATCGATATCACTGAGCTGGAACAGGTGAATGCGAGCGTGGATGCCTTGCGCGCTTCCTTGCTTGGTTCAACTGCTTCGGAGGAGAGGGCCCCGCATAAGCAGCCTGTGGTACAGCTTCTGTATCGTGTGGCGCATCCGGGGCATGAGATTTCTGTGGTGGAAGCAACTCAGTTGTATGACCTGGCGAAAACGCTGGAAGGGTTTTTCGGAGGGCTTTCTGCTATTGGTCGGAAGCGGTGAAGGGGAAGCACGGATAGATATGCACATTGACATTTTGTGCCCTGTTCTTTATACTTGAAGCGGTATAGCATGCTTTCTTATGCTAAATTGTTATTTCTTGTATAATACAGGTCTTTCGAGCTGTGAGGTTGCCAGACCTTGCTCATGAGAGAACGTGGCAATGCCCAGCCCCGGAAATGGTGGGGAGGAAGTAGAAAGGAGGGCGGCGTGACTTCTTCGTGACCTGCGAAGAGGTGAAAGAGCACGTCGCAATATGTGATGGTTTGTCCACGCTGTGGTATGCAATGGGATGTAACCAGACGACCCTGTACGCGCTGTGGCTTATTTGTTCGATTACCGGAATCATCAGAAGCGCTCTCTCAGCCACAGAAGGCTCTCTTAGATGAACGCTCACAACGGAATTCGCCCGCACCAATCGAAGTGACTGGCAGGGATCCTTTTTCGGAGGTCATGCAGGAAAAGACTCCTGCTCCCCTTCCTCTTGTGGAGCCTGTAAAAGAGCGTAAACGAACGACTGAGGCAATGCCTCTCTTTGAGCCAGCACAAGCAACGGCTTCTATGGCGCTCTCTCCTCAAACGCCGAAGTTTGGCCTGATTGGTGAAGAGCTTGCCGAAGGTGGCTCGTTACGTAATGGTCGCTATCTCCTGCGTCGGTTGATTAGCAGGCAGGTCTGGCAGAAGCGGGCCTATGAGGCGTTCTGGCTGGCGCAGGATGTGCAACGTGGTGGGGTGCAAGTCTTTATCAGTGATGTGGGCCTGCCCGCCTACGATACAGCGGCGACGACGGTTCTACGCAACGCGACCAATACCTTTCTGTCGATCGGGCAGCATGCGCGTATTCCAGCTCTGTGGGATGCTTTTAGCGAGCGGCGACGCAATCTGTTTGTTTTTGAGGCAACCGAGGGCATGACACTGCTCTCCTCTATTCGTCAACGCAAACGTGCGCACTCTGAGGCAGAAGTGGTGGACCTCTGTTTGCAGATCCTCGATATTCTTGCTTTCCTGTCACAACAACCTGCACCAGTTGTGCATGGCTGGATTCGACCAGAACATATTCTGCTGAGCGGATCAGATCACAAGAGCTCGTTAATTGGCTTCTCTGTTGTGATGGCCGGGGGCGGTTGGCAATATCTGGCGGGCCTTGAGCGTCTGCGCCTCTCTCCGTATACCGTGCCTGAACTTGGCAATGGTCTGATCGATATTCGTGCCGACCTTTATTCGTTGCTCTCTACCGCCTATTTTGCCGCAACAGGAAGTGTTCCGGCCCGGGTTGCTACCAGCGCAATCGTTCCAAAGATTCGGCGCTTGAATCCCCAACTCTCGGAGGAATTTGAAGAGATTCTGGCGAAGGGGCTCCATGCGCGGGCCTCGCAACGCTATCAGCAGGTTGAGGAGCTTCAACAGGCCCTACAGGCGCTGCTTCCCTCGCTTACTAAGCCTAAAGAGGAAACAGTTGTTGTGCTGCGGGAGCGTGAGAAGCCATCTGTTGAAGATACAGTGGCGCGTATGCTCCCGGAAATGTTTGCGATCGATTTCGATGGTGAGGAGCGCGAGAAGGTTGCGTTGCTACCGAAGCCGGAGGAGCTGCCACCGTTGCGCACCGGGTATGAATGGCTCTGGGCCAGTGCCTGTTTTGGGATGATCCTTCTTGGTCTGGCGTTGCTGGTGGGGATCAGTCGCGGGATGCTGTAATGAAAGAGGCTTGTACTGCGGTACCCCTGACACCGACAGTACAAGCGCCTCTATTGTTCTGGCTTGGTGCCCACATGAATAGCGACCAGTCCGTTGTTCAGGTAGTAATAGCGAACGTCGCTCCAGCCAACCTCTTCCATCAGCTCCTTGAGGTGCGGAGCATCCGGGAAGACCGTCAGGGAATTAGGCAGGTAGTTGTATTCTTCCGGTGCTTTACCAACCAGACGGCCAAGAAGTGGGACCAGCTTATAAAAATAGATATAGAACAATGTGCGGAAGATCTTGCCGGGCGGGTGGGTGATCTCCAGGCAGACGACCCGACCACCAGGGCGGACAACACGCAACATTTCGCTAAAGCCCTGGCGAAGGTTGGTCAGATTGCGGGCAATAAAGCCATGACAGCACCCATCAACACTATTGTCGGGCAGATCGATATGTTCTGCGTCGCCGGTACGGAGCTCAATGCTTTCCTCAAGTCCGAGTCGTTTAATTTTCTTACGGCCCTGTTCCAGCATTTCCGGCACAATATCCATGCCAATCATGCGGGTACCAGGTTTGGCCTGACGAACTACAGTGATAGCGAGATCAGCGGTCCCGGTTCCCAGATCCAGCCCCGTTTCACCGGTAGCTAGAGCCAGATAGCGAGCCGCCCGTTTGCGCCAGTAGATATCCAATCCCAAACTCATCAGCCGATTCATCAGATCATAGACGCCTGCGATGCGGCCAAAGAGACGCTGGACATAAGGGCGCTTTCCCCCGGTCTCGCGAAACTTTTCCTCTAGATTCATAGACGTTTTGATGCTCATTGACATGTATCCTATCGGAGTTGTATCAGCGGTTGCGGACAATCACAAAGTCGACCAGCTCATCCAGGATGTCGCGGTGAGACGAGGGGGCGAAGCTGTAGAGCGCTTCTCGCGCTTTTGCTCCGTGCTCCTCTGCTGCTTCAAAAGATCGATTGATCGCGTCACTCTGAACAACCCAATCAACGACAGAGCGAATCTCGTCTTCATCCTGTGACTGACCGCCTAAAATGTGCTGTATCTGCTGGCGTCGGTCAGCGGACGCGTTTTCTTGTAGTGCGTAAATAAGCGGAAGCGTTACCATCCCCTGGCGAAGATCATTTCCGGCTGGTTTGCCGATGGTTGATTGATCCTGCGTATAGTCCAGAATATCATCAATAATCTGGAAGGCGACGCCCAGGTGCAGGCCGTACAGGTAGAGCTGCTCAATCTCTTCAGGCGAAGCGCCGCATACGGTTGCGCCACCTTTACTACAGGCAGCCATCAGACAGGCTGTTTTATGCTTGATTTTCTCGTAGTAGGTTTCAATCGTGAGATCAATTTGCCCGGCGGTCATCATTTCCAGAATGGTTCCTTCACAGACAGTTGCGACCGTATCTGAGAAGAGGTGATCAATGCGGTGATCCTCAATATCAGCGATCAGGCCTGCGGTTTTGGCGAAGTAGTAGTCTCCAAGCAGTATAGCGATCTTATCTCCCCAGACAGCATTGACGGTTGGCTGTCCGCGTCGGGTTTTGGCTTCGTCAACAATATCATCATGGATCAGTGTCGCTAGATGCAGCATTTCATACGCGACACTCAGTGGTAAGAGCTTTTCGATATTGTAGTTCTTGAGTTTTCCTGCCAGGAGGGTTATTGCGGTGCGAAGCCGCTTTCCTGGGGAGCCCAGGGCATGCATTGAGGCTGAGTTAAGAATGTCCAGCCCGGAGGATGCCCTTTCTTGAAATGTTTTATCTACAAGGTCTAAATCGGCCTGAATACTGGAAAAGAGTCGGCTCAAAGTGGCCGCCGTTGTATTCATCAGGAATTCTCCATTTCGTCTATCTTCTGGCATTGTGCACCTGGCCTGGAGCAGAACAAAGCGCGTGTACGAGGCTCCCTGTTTATCCAGATAAAAAATATAATCCTGTATAGATTATAGCGTGTGCTGTCTATTACAGAATAGGGCCATGTGCAACCGTCATTAGTGTATCACAAGTTGGGCTTTGTATCGATGTTTCGTGGTGTGCCTGCACATGAAATAGGATGGGTGCCCAGAGAACGACTGGACACCCATATGAACAAACCTGAACTTTAAAAGCGTGCGAAACGCGTTGTGAAACGGCTACTGTTTCTCCTCATCCTGAGCATGCTGGCGGCCTTCGGCCCGTTTTTTCTGCTCATGAGAAGGGGAATTTTCTGGCTTATTGTGTCGAACGCCCTGTAAGAGCTCGGCTGTATCCTGCTCGATTTCTTGCCAGAAACGGGCCTGCTTGCGTTGAGCGGGCCGCGAACCCTTTAAAACACGACCACTACTGAGCTGTGTTGTATGCCGTTCCTGTCGTGGTGGTTTGTTCGTTGGTGTCTTATGGTGTGTGGGTTTATGCTGGGAAGAATGCCCGGGATTTTCAAATGTATGAGTAAAGGACTCATAATCTCCCTCGAAGCGCGCAGCATTTTTGGAGGGTCTTCTGTCCTGGTACTGCCCACCGTAAGGGGGTTGGTACCGCGTTTCATGTGACTGGTGCTGACTGCTCCTTTCGTGATATGGGGTATACCCTCCTTTCCTCGGTTTCTGATAGGAGTCGCGAGGTGTCTGTCCTCGGCTATTTGGGTTTGAGGAAAAGGGACTCTGGTAGTTGTTGTGTGGAGATACCGGATTCGCATGATTATGTTGTGGTCGCTGCCCCCGCCTACTGCTACCATACCCGTTATTGGAGGAAGATGCTGACTGTGTCCGACCATTCTGGTAAGGATACATAGAGCCGTTATTGCGCGGCTGATAATCAGCATGTCTGTTTTGAGCGCCCAGGGCCCAACCCCGATCTACAACCTCACGGCTGAGACGTACACGGGTGGGACGCGCTTGCTGCTCATTGCGATACTGATTGGTGGACATATCGCGTGGCGGGCGTTTGTCTTCTCGCCCTGATTTACTGAAATCTCTGGTCATAAATCCTTTCATGCTTTAACTTTGTGCTGGGGGATGTTGTTAAAAGTGGGTGGTTAGTTCGGCTAGCCCCTCCTGCTGCCTCCCATTATCCTTCCACACTATAAGAGACGCGCGTTGGTGGCTACAACGGTTGTGTAGATAGCACGTCTCCTTCAGTATACCACATCCCCCTGAAAGAAGAGAATAGAAACGGTTGGCCCTGACCAGACCGGTTCAGGAGCCACTTTCTTGCTCTGGTTTGGGCTGCTGAAGCAAAGGCACAGCACGAAAATCGCTCTGCGCACTGCCAAACATGGCAAGCCGATGATTGGCCTGTTCATCGGGAAGCAAAGGCCGTAACGTGACGGTGTAATAGTTCCCATTTTCCTCAAAATCCTGTTGCGCCCCCTTCATCACCTCTTTGAATTGCTGAACCTGTTCTGAAGTCAGGAGCAGACCATGTGCCGGCAGGGTAAATTTCAGGCAGCTTGTTTCCAGATTGGGGGTGTTCTCATTTGCGGGATTTTTGCCGCACTCGGAATATGCCGCTTGTTCCGCAGTATACTCGGTGAGTGGCCATGCCGGATGAGAGGCCGTAGGATCAGCGCCATAGGCGCGGCGGATCAGTAGCGCGTAGTGATTGGTTTGATAAGGCTCTGTTGGGCCTGTGAGCGCCTCCGAGATGGCAGTCAGGGCTTTCCCGAGCCGGGTGTATTCATCACGATCCTGCGCGTTGGCCTGATAGTGTCCAAAAGTCCCATACTGCAATTGAGTTTGCTTGCCATTGAAGGCCAGTTGTAGATAGGTTGAGTTTTGATCCTGAATATCAGAGAATTGCTTGCGTGAGAAATCAAACAGGTTGTAGGTGTTGGCAAGTGTATCCAGCAGCGTTTGCAGGCTGTCTGAGGCAAGCTGTCCCTTTTTTTCGACGCCAAGCACGTATGTGCCATCGCTATAAATGCTGATCTGTGGGCTGAAGGAAAGTGTCCCATGCAGGCCGCCGCCGTAGAGCGTGCGAATAATCGGCTGAGCGGGATCATCTGCGTTCAGCATGATCTGCTGGCGTGGTGCGCTTTGTTGTGGTTGGGTGCTGCCCACGACATTGTTTTGCACTGTGGTACAGCTTGTAAGGAGGCAGAGCAAAAAACAGGTCAGAAGAGAGAGTTTCTGCGTTTCTCTATAGCGTCTTTTTAATTGTCTTATCAAGCGTGTCATCAATTATTCACCAGACGGTTTTTTGAAAAAGAGGAGAGTATAACTCTTCCCTTGTCAGTATAGCAACGATGGGAATAAGCATACAAAAGGGTCAATGGCCTCCCGCTAAAGGTGGGCCCATTCCTCTCCCGCCTGAAGACGGGAGCTTCCTGGGCCGGTGAGGTGAAGCTGAGAATGCGGGAAGATCGGAGGTGAGATCTCTTCCCGCATTCCTCCCCTTTTTCTACAACGAGGAAACGCCTCTCTCCGTCTCGATAGAGGGAAAGAAAGTAGTTATTGTTTGGCGAAAAAGCGGTACCCGAGCATCTTATGCACCAGACGGGCTGCCAGAAACTCCGCATGAGCCTGATTGGGCATCGGACAGAGCTCAACAACGTCCATGCCAACGACGGTGGACCGGCGGCATACTTCCCGCACCAGATCGAGAACCTGATACCATGAGAGGCCTCCGGGTTCCGGGGTGCCTACTGCTGGCATTGCGGCAGGGTCAAAGGCGTCAAGATCAAGCGTGATATAGGTATGTTTGCCCAGACGCTCCCAGGGAATTTGGGCCGTGCCACGTGCGATTTCGTAGGCCCAGACGATGGAGACGTTCGGCCTGGTTTTCATAAACGCAACTTCTTCCGGGCTGAAACTGCGAATACCGATCTCCAGTAGGGGAATTCCCATATCAACCACGCGCCGCTCGATACAGGCATGCGAGAGAGGGGTACCTTCGTAGGTGTCGCGCAGGTCTCCATGTGCGTCAATATGGACTACGGTGAGATCCGGGTAGTGTTCATGGACTGCTTGAATGACGGGGGCAGAAAGCGAGTGCTCCCCGCCGAGCGTGAACGGGAATTGTCCGCGTTGCAATACCTCGCGCACTGCGTCGCCGGTGGCTTTGAGTGCGGCTGCATGATCCATACCGCTATAGTCCAGTGGGGCGCGAGTGTGCACGCCTATGTCTGTTGGGCAACAGTCAAGCTCTTCGTCATACAGTTCCATCTGGCCAGAAGCCTCAAGGATCGCTTCTGGCCCTCTGGCGGTCCCCTTCATATAGCATACGCTATATTCGAGGGGAGCAGGAATAATGATAACCTTTGCTTTATCTGGCTCACAATAGGGGGCATCAGGTGCCAGGAATTGAATGCCAGGAGGATTGACCATACCTCAAGACCCTTTACTGTATTTATGCAGGCGTTGATAAATGCCTGGTTGCTATCTAAATAATCGAATTGGGGAGCAAGAGAGGGAGGATGGGAGAAGATACGATGCCTGTATAAATACTCCTCATCCTCCAGTATAGCTAGAATGAATGGCAAATAGAAAATCTGCCTTTCCCTTTGTGCCCTTAGCGTACCTCCGTCGCCTTTTTCCGGCGAGCGGCGAGAGCTGCTTCGAGGCGGGCAGGATCTGGCTCATCAGGGCGGAGTGAGCGCGTTGCCCTGACCACGAAATGGGATTCTACATCGTCAGTCTGGAAAATCTCTTTTGCATATGCTATAGCGTCTTCCTGACTGAATTCTTTGCAGGAGCATATATCGATATCTACTTCGCCATATTCGGGCCAGGCATGCAGACTGATATGGCTTTGCGCGATAACGACAAAACCAGACATCCCCGCATCCAATGGATTAGAAGTTTCAATATCATAGAGGTGGACCGGGCTGACCTTCTCCATTCCAACACGGTCCGGGTACTCAGTGAGAACACGGCGGAGCAGCGGTTCATTCTCCAGGATACCACGGTCGATGTTGTAGAGTTCCAACATCAGGTGTACGAGCATCGCATCTTCCTCCACAAGATTTCGTTACGTGGGTTAATGAATAGGCTAAGTGCCTGAATCATGGTATCTGTCGCATGCAAAAAGCATACGGTTGATATTATATAGTAGTTTGTCAAGTAATTGGCAAAAGAAAAGTGTGAATTTTTTTACCGGGTGCAATAGATCTCTTCCACCTAATAATCAGTTCGACTGCATCCAGAGAACAGGCCTTCTCTCCACCTAATACTCAGTTTATGGTTTCACTAAATAGGAAAAAAAGGTTGTCATTAGGTGTAATAGCCCGCAGAAGGGCCTGAACAGCATCGCTTTTTCCTCTTCTGCCGTTTCTTCCTGTTCGGAAACGGGAATAGATAACTCCGGGATTGGGAGGTATTGGATCGTTGTATCGAGATATGCTGAAGGCGGGCTCAAGCGAGCACAATCTGAGGCATGGCAGGGTATGTTGTCGCTTGACGCTCAAGTATGTGTCGAGTGTGAGGGGACAGAAGGAGGAGGGAACAGAGGCCTCCTCCCTGTTGTCATTATTCAATCATCGAGCGCCTGACCTCAATAATCTGGTCGCGCAACTGGGCTGCTTTCTCAAATTCGAGTTGTTTGGCGGCGGTGCGCATCTGCGCTTCCAGATCCTTAATCAAGCGGATCGCTTCATCTTTCGGGATACCGTTCAGCACTTTAGCAGCAGCCTGTTCATTAGCTTCCTCCGCTCCGCTCATCGCTTTCAGGCGTTCCGAGAGGGTCTTTACTTCTTTCTTGATACCGCGAGGTGTGATATGGTGCTGCTCATTATAGGCGATTTGCAAACGGCGGCGGCGATTGGTCTCGTCGATCGCGCGTTGCATTGAGCCTGTAATGGTATCTGCATACATAATCACGCTTCCTTCAACGTGGCGGGCTGCGCGTCCGATTGTCTGGATCAGGGAGCCTTCAGAGCGCAGGAAGCCCTCTTTATCGGCATCCAGAATCGCGACCAGTGATACTTCTGGTAGGTCCAGACCCTCACGCAGAAGGTTGATACCGACCACGACATCGTAGACGCCCATACGCAGGTCTCGTAAGATCTCAACTCGCTCAATGGTGTCGATCTCGGAATGCAGGTAATGGACCTTGATATTCAACTCCTGCATATAGTCAGCAAGATCTTCGGCCATTTTCTTCGTCAGTGTCGTGACCAGAACACGTTGTTCCTTTTCGACGCGGGCACGAATCTCCGCGATCAGATCATCGATCTGCCCCTTTGTTGGTCGCACTGAGATAGCCGGATCGATCAGACCGGTTGGGCGGATAAGCTGCTCGACAATGGCGGTGCTATGCTCATATTCATACGGGCCGGGTGTGGCCGATACGAAGAGTGCCTGCTTGATCTGACGCTCAAACTCTGAGAACGTCAGTGGGCGGTTATCCAGGGCCGAAGGCAGGCGGAAGCCATAATCAACCAATACCTGCTTACGCGATCGGTCACCTGCATACATGCCGCGAACCTGCGGGAGGGCCACATGCGACTCATCGACCACAAGAAGAAAGTCTTCCGGCATGTAGTCGAGCAGTGTCCAGGGCTGTTCTCCGGGGGCACGTCCCGACAGATGGCGTGAATAGTTCTCGATGCCGGAACAGATTCCTGTCTCACGCAGCATCTCAATATCAAAGTTGGTGCGCTGTTTCAGGCGTGCGGCCTCAAGGAGCTTGCCTTCGGCTTCGAGCTGCTGTAGGCGCTCCTCTTGCTCTTGCTGGATCGACTCAATGGCTTTGTTCAGGCGTTCCTGGGTGGTAACCCAGTGTTTTGCCGGGTAGATATCGAGTCGCTGGCGCTGACCCAGAACTTCGCCGGTCAGCGGGTCAATCTCAGTCATGCGCTCGATCTCATCGCCGAAAAACTCAATCCGTACGGCCAGGTCTTCATAGGCCGGGAAGATCTCAAGCACATCGCCACGAACCCGGAACCGACCACGAGTAAAGTTTGCGTCATTGCGCTCATACTGGATCGAGGTCAGATGGCGTAGAATGCGATCTCGGCGGCGCTCTTCGCCGACTTTCAGGGTAAGAACCACCTGATTATATTCTTCAGGACTACCCAGACCATAGATACAGGAGACCGAGGCTACAATAAGCACGTCGCGACGCTCAAAGAGGCTGCGCGTTGCAGACAGGCGCAATTTTTCGATCTCCTCATTGAGCATGCTTTCTTTTTCGACATAGGTATCTGTACGCGGGATATAGGCTTCTGGCTGATAGTAGTCATAGTAGGAGACAAAGTACTCTACAGCATTATTCGGAAAGAACTCTTTGTATTCGCTATACAGTTGAGCGGCAAGCGTCTTATTGGGAGCCAGTACCAGTGTAGGCTTTTGTACCTGCTCGACCACTTTGGCCACTGTGTAGGTTTTTCCACTTCCGGTGACTCCCAGAAGCGTCTGATATTTATACCCCTTCTTGATCCCTTCTGCCAGCTTTGCAATGGCTTCTGGCTGATCGCCGGTTGGCTGAAAAGGTGCTTCAACTTTAAATTCAGGCATAAAGGTGTTTCCCCGGTCCTTGTGTAGAATATTTTTTCCAGTCCCGTCTATTATATCACTTCTCTGCTCTCTTGCGGAGAGGGAGAATGCATGATATAGAATGCATAGAGCGTCCATACTCTCTTCTCGACGAAAAAAGAGTTTCTTTCTCTTTGGAAGGATGAAAGTATATGAAAGGGACAGATACAATTCGTGGCGTGCTGCTTGATATCGATGGGGTGTTGCATGTTGGTATGCAGCCTGTTGCGGGAGCTACCGAAGCGTTAACCTGGCTTGCCGGCAATGGCTATCGTGTTGCCTTTGTGACCAATACAACTACCATGAAGCGGAGCGCTCTGGCCGAGCGCTTACAGGCAATCGGTTTGCCAGTGGAGGAAGACGCGATCATCACGGCTCCTGTGGCGACTGCCAGCTATATTCGCGCGACCTATCCAGACAAACGCTGTTGGGTGATCTCGAAAGGCGACACTACTGACGATTTTGCCGGTATCCCGTTAACAGAAGAGGATGCCGAGGTTGTGGTAATCGGTGGTGCTGAAGAGCTGCTTTCGTATGAGACAATGAACAAGGCATTTCGCTTGCTGATGAAGGGTGCGCCCCTGCTGGCTATGCATAAGAACCTCTACTGGCGAACGACAGAGGGCCTACAGCTTGATAGCGGCCCTTTTGTTTACGCGTTGGAACAGGCGACCGGAAAGCAGGCGGTTGTGCTTGGCAAGCCAGATCGGGCCTTTTTTGAACAGGCTTTGCATTCGCTCGGGGTTGAGGCCTCGGAGGCGCTTATGCTGGGTGATGATGTCGTCAACGATGTCGCGGGGGCGCAAAAGGCCGGGATTCGTGGTGTACTGGTCTGTACGGGGAAATATTCAGCAGGGACAGCGTTGCCAGAGCATATTCAGCCGGATGCTATTTTGCCCTCAATTGCTGATTTGCCTGCGCTCTTACAGCCCTAAAAAAGGGACTACCAGCACTGCACGGTAGCCCCTTCTCTCTTCTATCCATGCAGGAGATAGAAAAGTGGTGCAAGGACCAATGTTATCGTGCTGAGCAGCTTAATCAGCACATGGAGTGAGGGCCCGGCAGTATCCTTGAAAGGATCGCCGACGGTGTCTCCGATAACACTGGCTTTATGGGCCTCGCTGTTCTTTCCGAGGACAATGCCTTCAGGGTCGGTGCGACTGACGACCTGCCCTTTCACATTGGCACGCAGGAAGCCCGACTCAATATATTTCTTGGCGTTATCCCAGGCACCGCCACCGTTGTTCAGGAAGAGAGCAACGACGATGCCGCCCATTGTACTGACCATCAGCATGCCTGCTGCTGCCTGTGGACCAAGAATCATCCCAACTGCAATCGGGGTCAGCACTGCAATCGCACCCGGCAGAATCATTGCTCGCAGGGCCCCATTGGTGCTGATATCCACACAGCGCGCATAGTCTGGATCGACGCGATCGGCTGGATCATCAGCCATAATATTTGGCATCTCGCGGAACTGCCGGCGTACCTCTTCAATCATGCGTTTGGATGCTGTGCCCACGGCTCTGATTGCCAGAGAGCAGAAGAAGAAAATCAGGGTCAGGCCGAGAAGCGCCGCAATAAAGATAGCGATATTAGCGATATCAACCCGATAGACAGTGGCATCATGCTTGAAGCCATACAGGACATCAAGGTATGCACTGAACAGCAGGAAGGCAGCCAGCGCGGCGGAACCGAGCCCATAGCCTTTTGTCAGTGCTTTGGTGGTGTTGCCAACGCTATCGAGCGCATCTGTAATCTGGCGGACGGCTTCGGGCTGCCCGCTCATCTCTGTGATGCCGCCAGCGTTATCAGTGATGGGGCCAAAGGTATCCATTGTCAGCACGTAGGCACAGCTCATCAGCATGCCCACTGTCGCGATCGCTGTCCCGAAGATACCGCTGACATTGATGACACCCAGCCGTTGCAGCTCAACTGGCAACTGGACCTGACTCCCGAAGAAGTAGGAGAGTCCGAGGGCCGCCGAAATTGCCAGGGCGGGCATGACAACACATTCAAAGCCAATAGTGATCCCGGAAATGATGGTTGTGGCTGGCCCGGTGATCGAGGATTCAGCAATCTCGCGGACCGGTCGCCATGTTCCGGCGGTGTAATACTGGGTGATAAAGACAAAGGCAACGCTCAGTAAGATACCAACACATCCCGCCAGCCCATACCAGACCCAGGCCGGGATAGAGTAGTTTGCTGGAACCGCATTTCCGCCAAGTAACAGATAGCTTCCCAGGAAAATACCTATCACGGAGATGATACAGGTAATGTAGTAGCCAATATTGAGCTGATTCATTGCGATCTGGCTTGGGTCGCGCCCCGCGGCCTTATCTGGCTCAATGACATTTGAGGCGCGAACATACAGCACGCCGATGGCAGAGGCGATAATCCCGAAAGCTCCAACCACGAGCGGAAAGAGCATCCAGCCGATGTTTCCCGTTGCCTGATAGAGCGTTGCCCCGAGAATCATCGTACCAATATTCTCGGCGGCAGTGGACTCAAAGAGGTCGGCACCGCGTCCGGCACAGTCTCCCACGTTATCGCCGACCAGATCGGCAATAACGGCGGGGTTTCGTGGATCATCTTCCGGGATATTGGCCTCAACCTTTCCCACAAGGTCTGCGCCGACGTCGGCTGCTTTTGTGTAGATGCCGCCACCAAGCTGGGCGAAGAGGGCGACAAAACTGGCACCAAAACCAAAGCCAACAAGCAAGGAGGGTGTATGTCCTGCATTAACATATCCCCCAAAAAGGAGAAAGAGGGCGGAAACCCCGAGGAGCGAAAGCGCCACAACCAGAAAGCCTGAAACAGCGCCGCCGCGTAAAGAAACGACCAGCGCTTCACCGAGGCTGCGCCTGGCCGCGCTGGCTGTACGGCTGTTTGACTGTACCGCAACATACATTCCAATATATCCCGAGATGCCTGAGCAGAGTGCTCCGACCAGGAACGCTACTGCGGTATGCCATGCAAGATCAATTTTGTCTGCTTGAGAACCCTGTCCAAGAAAGGCAAGCGCTGCGGCAACTACCAGCCCAACCACAATGGAAAGAAGAGCGATTGTACGATACTGGCGATTCAGATAGGCTGTCGCACCTGCGAAAATAGCGTTTGCAATCTTTTGCATTTCAGGTGTGCCGCGATCTTTACGAAGCACATAGGAGACAAGGTATGCTGCAAACAGCACAGCGAGTAGGCCCACGACAATGGGAACCCAGATGAAGTTAACCATTGTAAAAAAACTTCCTCCATAAGACAGTAAGCATCTCCCAACATCGCTTTGTCAGGATGAGGCTGTCTCTCAAAGGTGGCTAAGCATGTCTGGAAGATGGGTACCTTATCGAGCAGCGATCTGGTACAGCTTTTAGTAGAACGTCTTTATTATTTATCATACTGGATTGTCTTTCGTCAAGATTGTAATATTTGCGATAAATCTCCATAGAAATCGTTTCATCTTTCTATGAAAGCGCACCCTGTGCCGATTCTTATGCTTTTCAGTAATTCTTTTTCTGCTGAATTCGATAAATGAAAAATGAAATAGGTAGTCGGTTTTATCCAGTGGTTGTGCTTTTTTATGTCGCTTCTCGGTCTGGAATATGACGGTATATTCCCTTTTTGGTGAAAGCCGCTCTGCTTTCATCAAGAAGGACGAGTGCTACCCATTTCTCAGAGGAGCCTTGCAAAGGCGTGCGACACCGTGTGCACTCCCTGCCCTGTCGGAATGTCTGGAAGAATGGATAGACAAAATTTGGTATATGCAAGCGTTCATAGAGAGATGATAGGTTTTTCATGCTGAAAGGGAGAGTCAGCCAGATAAGACGACAGGGTTGATTACTATTTTTGAGAAACTGGTGTATACTGTAAATGAAGAGGTGAAAACAGCTCCAGATTCGCCTTAAATGTCCTGAACAATTCTCCATGCAACTCGGATTGAAGAGCAAGCGTCCATCACTTCGTATTCTCTTCCTTTCCTGGAAAAGGCAGTGTTACCGGTTGCGGTACGCGTTCAACCCCTTTGTTTCTCCTGGTTTCAGCGATAGTCAAACCGGAGCACAAAGCAGAAGAGACGCAGCGCTGCATGGGGAACAGGCACAACACTCATTGGTCGTCCCCCCAGGGTAATAGAGACGGGAAGCACTTTTCTGACAATACAAACTATACGCGTTTTCTCCCTGTCCCTCTTGCCCTCATGATGACCTATAGAAGATAATAATGAGTAAAGATAAGCGCCTTTTCCATAAAGAAAGTGGAAAATAAGAAGTTGATGTCTGGTAAGAGTCGCTGAGGTGGCGTCATCTTTCCAGTTTTCCTGATATCCTACTTTCGTCGTAATTATGCGGGAGAGTTCTCTAGGT
The DNA here is from genome assembly GCF_059696735.1 of Thermosporothrix sp. COM3. Taxonomy (NCBI): domain Bacteria; kingdom Bacillati; phylum Chloroflexota; class Ktedonobacteria; order Ktedonobacterales; family Thermosporotrichaceae; genus Thermosporothrix; species Thermosporothrix sp. COM3. The sequence goes on from NZ_AP019376.1 coordinate 6,964,286, forward strand.
TGTTATTCTACTTTTGGAGCATGATGCTTTTCTTCCCTCTCAGTATACTGGTGGATGAATGGTACCGGGCGCATGGATGGCGTTGAGCGGGGATGGGTGCAGGCCCTCCCTGTGATGCACTTGCCACTCATTTTTTCTCTGGGGCATGGCGTGAATTTCACTTTTTCGCAATCATCTGGTATCTTTCTTCCCTCCTGAACCGGTATAAGTATATAGATGCTTGTTTGCAAGGGTACCTGATTTGTAGTGATTTGTAGGAGCACCTGGAATGAAAGAGCGCGTTATTGCTAGTGTTGATGTGGGAACAACAAAGGTCAGCGTTTTAATTGGTGAGATTGACCAGGATGGGGAATTGATAATTACTGGTGCGAGCTCTTGTCCGGCTCGCGGCTTGAAGCGGGGAATGATTATCCATATGGAGGACGCTATATCCTCAATCGCTGCTGCACTGGAGCGAGCCGAACGGTTAGCGGGTAAACGAATCTCCACTGCGTATATTGGAGTATCTGGAACGCATATTGCCTCTCTGAATAGTAGCGGGTGTGTAGCTATTTCTCCTTATGGTCGCGATATTGCTGAGGATGATGTGGACCGTGCCCTTGAAATTGCGCGGGCGGTTGCGCTTCCTGCTAATCGCGAAGTTGTGCATGTGGTGCCACGCGGGTATAGTGTGGATGGCGTCTATGGCATTCAGAACCCGATCGGTATGTCCGGCTTTCGGCTGGAAGTGGATACCCATATCGTGACCGGAGCGGTCTCTTCTTTGCTGAATCTGACGCGCTGCGTCCAGCATGCGGGGATCGAGGTTGAGCAACTGGTGGTGAGCTCACTGGCGGCGAGCGAAGCAGTGTTAAATGAGGGTGAAGCCGAGATGGGGATTGTGGTGCTTGATATCGGCGGTGGAACAACAGATATGGCGATCTTTGCGGATGGCGCTGTCTGCCATACGGCTGTGCTTCCTATTGGCGGCAACCTGATCACCAATGATATTGCGATCGGGCTGCGGCTTCCGATTTCTGTTGCGGAGCAGTTGAAAATTCTGTATGGGCATTCCAATCCGGCGGCAATCCGGGATGATGATATGATTGATCTGATGCCTTTTATCACCGGCTGTAGTGATCTGGTGCCGCGCAAGCTCCTCTCAGAGATTATCGAAGCCCGGGTTGAAGAGCTGTGTGGTATGGTGCTGAATGAAATCAGGAAGGCAGGATATGAAGGGCTCTTGCCCGCGGGCATTGTGTTGACGGGAGGAAGCGCGAACCTGCCGGGAATTCGTACGACAATGAACCAGTATGTGGATCTGCCCACGCGGGTCGGTGCACCATTCGATCTCTATAGTTTTAATGAGTCAGTCAATCAGCCTGCATATGCAACGGCTGCTGGTCTGTTGCTCTGGGGAATGCGATATGCTTCGTCCCCGGCTTATGAAGAGCGCATCACCGAAGATCCCGCGCCAATTGCTATCTCACCACTTGAGCGTTTCGTGAAAGCGCTTATATCATAGATTAGCACAGCGACGTTTTCGTGTTGTATGTCATAAGAGTATGCTGTTTTTGAGCATTCTAAATCTATGTATTGATATGTATAGATAAGCGTATGATCAATCATGTGTCTGGAAAGAGAGCAAAACGCTGGTGGATGAAGGATATTATCTGCATATACCATGCTAGCTGAAGGATGGGCCGGGTGTACGCATGCTCTGTATTGTGATAAGAAGGGGTACAGAGCATGCCCTGCTACTGAGTTGTAGTAGTGGAGCAAAAAAAAGCCCCTTTGCCGTAGCAAAGGGACTGAAGAGAGCGGGAGACGGGACTCGAACCCGCGACATTCTGCTTGGAAGGCAGGCACTCTACCAACTGAGTTACTCCCGCAGATGGCATGAGCTTTCAGGGTTTCCCTGTAGGGGGAGAAGAGCGGGAGACGGGACTCGAACCCGCGACATTCTGCTTGGAAGGCAGGCACTCTACCAACTGAGTTACTCCCGCAATATCGGGATGCGCGGACTCGAACCGCGGACCTCCTGCTCCCAAAGCAGGCGCGCTACCAACTGCGCTACACCCCGTTAGCGTGATAGAAATATAGCATGCTTCCGCCGACTTGTCAAGTACCCCGGGGCCGGGAATTTCGCACGAACTGCTACTTCTTTTTTCGTCTGTAGCGCAACTTGAGCATGAGCAGATTCCACTGCGTCCTGATCTGGTCGAACGGGCCACGACGTAGCGGCGTGATGGTGACGTTTCCATAACGATACGAACGGGGACGGTGAGGCCGAAAGAGAAAGTGGGAGAATGCAACCAGGAATATGCAGAGTGTGGCAATGGTTGCAAAGATACCGGTATAAAGGTCGGCGTAGTCGTGTGGTCGAGCGTAGGCGAAGCCTCCTCCAATCAGGGCACAGAGGATGCCGATGAGGAGCAGCCAATCTGTTTTGGATAAGCGCAGGTTGAAGTGCGGGCGAGATTGCTTTGAGGCATAGGAGTCAAACCGTTTGCGCGAACGGTAGGCAGGTGTGCGTTGTGCTCCTGTTTCTGCATCTGAGTGTTCCAGATTGCGCAGGATTTCCTCTATCTCGCGTTCATATCTGTTAGGCATAGCGGCTCTGCTTCCTTGAACTCTATAGACCCTTCTGTTCGTAATGATACCAACTTTTGAACGTAGAAACAAGTGTTTTTGTTTCCAATTGGCTCAGGGAATAAAGCAGCGGGGATACCCGGCTGTTTCCCTCTATTTAAGTATACGACTGATTCTAAGTCTCTGCCTCAACCCAGGATACATTGTACCCGCTTGACAAGCTCCAGGGGATGAAATGGTTTGGACACATGCTGCACTGCTCCCAGATCCTTGCTGATCCGAGCGTAGATGCTCTCTGCGTGCGCTGTAATGATCATAATGGGTATATGTTTGGTCCGCTTTGAGTGTCGTAATACCTGGCAGAGACGGTAGCCGTTCTCGCCGGGCATCGTGATATCCAGGATGATGAGGTCAGGGAGGCGTTCGATTGCCAGCTTTTCCTGTAATTGCGCTCCATTGGCTGCCGTGCTGACGTCAAAGCCGTGAAGTGTAAGGACAAAAGAGGCAATTTCTCGCACTTCGTTATCGTCATCGACCACCAGAATTTTTCGCCGCATCATTCTCCATCCTTTCTTCAACCACAGCATATCGCTTATGCTTGTATTTTCCAATAGAAGCAAACAGAAACGACTGGTATACTTTCATTACTATTTCCTACAATGCTTGCTTTATTTTATATAGGAAGAGAGAACGTTTTCCTGTTGACTCTTTATACTTTCTCTGTTATCATAGGCAAAAGAGTTATATCTGAATAATTGAAACTGCTACAGTTCATGAAAAAGGCGTATCGTATATGGGTACATCGCTTCAACCCTGGATGAAGGTTTTGCAGGGCGGTATCAAATCTCCGGCAGAGCGCCGCCGACTGGCTCAGGCGTTGCATGTCGCCCCGATGACGCTGACACGTTGGGCAAACGGCGAATCCCAACCCAACAGACAGCATCTGGCTCGTCTGGCTCAGGTGGCAGGTTCTAGCTACCGTCAGGATCTCCTCTCCGCATTACAAGCTCAATATCCCGATTTTCAGAACTGGCTGATGGAAGGTGTTTCCTCCACTATTCCTTCTGCTTTTTTTGCCCGCGTCCTGCGTGAACGTACGATGACAACCGAAAGCCTGATTTTCTGGCGGCTTTCCGAGCTGATCCTTGAACAGGCGCTTGAGCAACTGGACCCGCAGAAGGCTGGTATGGCTGTCAGGCTCATTCTCTGTATGCCTCCGCGTGAGGATGGCAATGTGTGGAGCCTGCGCCAGTGTCTCGGGCGAGGTGTCCATCCCTGGAAAACAAACCTTGAACATGAGGTGCTGTTTCTGGGATATGAATCTCTCTCCGGGTATGCCATTCATTCCGGGCAGCTCCGCTATGATAATGACCTGCATGTCAGCAACAGGCTTTTCCCTGCTATCCGGGATAAGTATGAGTTCAGTGCCGCTGCATATCCTCTGCGTTTTGAGGGCAATATTGCCGGGTGTTTGCTGGCCTCAAGCCATGTTGCGCAGCATTTCAATGAGACACGGCTGGCTTTGCTGGCTACTTTTGGCGACCTCCTCTCGCTGGCATTAACGCGCAGGGAAGATTTTTATCCTCCTTCTCGAATTGCCCTGAAGGTGATGCCCGAACCGGCGAGACAGGAAGGACCGATCAGTACGTTTCGTCAGCGTGTCACCCGGATCTACCAGCGCGCCGCGGCACAGCATCAGGCTATTACCGCGGAAGAAGCAGAGATGGAGGCCTGGAAAGAGATTGAATATGAGTTGCTGACATTACCATAGGACCTTCTCTCTTATTCGATACCATGCTTGCGCATCAGATAGCGTAACTGGTCGACTTTGGCAAAGCCTAGCAATTCTGCGGCTCGGGTGCGATTATGTTTGGTCATTTCCAGCGCCCAACGAATAAAGTGTTGCTCTATCTGTTCCGTGATCTTTTCCAGCGAGACAGCGCCCAATGGATGAGAGTTCAACCATTGATCCCAGGGATCAAGGGACGAAGCCGGGCGCTGCTTCTCATTGCCAACAATCTCCTGTGGCAGATGAGCGGGGAGTAGTTCATCACTGGAACTGAGAATCATGGCTCGCTCGATCACATTTTTCAGTTCGCGCACATTCCCGGGCCAGCTATAGCGTAGCAGCAGTTGTTGCGCTTCAGGCGAGATCTTATGCACATTACGTCCGAGGGAGCGGTTAAACTCCTCGATAAAGCGGGCGGCCAGCAACAGAATATCACCCGGGCGCTCGCGCAACGGTGGAAGCATGATTTTCAGCACAGCAAGCCGATAATAGAGATCAGAGCGAAAGAGCCCCTCTTTCATGGCCTGCTCGAGATCTCGATTGGTAGCTGCCAGAACGCGGACGTTGATCCTCACCTCTTTGTTCCCACCAAGCCGAAAGAATGACCGGGTTTCCAGCACACGCAGCAGTTTTGCCTGCATATCAAGTGGCATCTCACCAATTTCGTCGAGGAACAGCGTTCCGCCTTCGGCAAGCTCAAGGAGGCCACGCTTTTGCTTTTTGGCATCAGTGAACGCGTATTGTTCATAGCCGAACAGTTCACTTTCCAGCAAATTTTGAGCGATTGCCGCACAATTCAATGGATGAAATGGGCCAGAGGAACGGCTACTCTGCTCATGGATGGCGCGGGCGACAACCTCTTTCCCGGTGCCACTTTCTCCCATAATCAGGACCGAGGCATCACTGCGAGCGACCTTGTCTACCAGCGCAAAGACGGCTCGCATGCGTTCACTCTGCCCCACGATATGACTGAAGTGGTAGTTGTCGCTTCTTTCCTGTCTGAGCTGGCGTAATTCGCGCGACATAGCACTTGTTTCAAGGGCTCGTTGCACTACCAATAGCAATTCTTCCAGATCAAAGCCTTTCAGAAGATAATCTGATGCGCCAAGCTTCATCGCCTTGACTGCTGTCTGCACATCACCGTGGGCGGTAAGAATCACAACCGGAAGCTCCGCATCCATTGTGCGAATCTGCTGCAAAACTTCCAGGCCACTCAGACCGGGCAGACGAAGATCCAGGAGCACAAGATCAATAGGGTTATGTTGTAGCTCACGCAAGCCAGATAGGCTATCCGCTGCGGTATAGACTTCGTATCCTCGCTTTTTGAGAAATCGTGCCAGTTGGTGCGGTAAATGGGGCTCATCGTCGATAATAAGGATACTCAGACTCATAGCTTACCTCGTATACTGCCCTGCTCCGGGCGGGTTTCAGCTTCGGGTATGCCGGGCAGGCGCACCGTCATAGTAGTGCCTTTGCCCGGGTGACTCTCAACTTTGATATATCCTCCATGATCTTCGACCAGACGGCGGGTGATTGCCAGACCCAGTCCGATACCATGCGCTTTTGTCGTAAAGAACGGCTGAAAGATACGTTCAAGCTGCTCAGGCGTGATACCTCGTCCGGTATCGTGTACCGAGAGATCGACCCAGAAGGCGGCGTGCGGTGGTATGGAACTTCCCGGGCGCAACAGGCCGGACATGGTCAGGTTTGATGCCTGTTCCTGGCTCTCGCGCCAGACTTCCTCTGCCGAACGCTGCTGACAGCGAACAGTGAGTGTGCCGCCATCCTGCATCGCCTGCAACGCGTTAAGGTAGAGATTAAACAGAACCTGTTCTATCTGCCCACTATCGACCCGAAGCAGCGGAACCTGCTCGTAAGCGCGTTGAACGGTAATCTGCGCCGCTTCGCACTGGCTTTGTAGTGCATGCAGTACTCGATCGCTGATTTCTGGTAGATAGCATGGTGTACGCTGTAGCTGTCGGGGTTTGGCGAACAGAAGCAGATCACGCACAATGGCGTCGAGACGCTCGATCTCTTTGAGAACCACAGACGCTGATCCCTGTAGATCTTGCATATCATCGATTGTAGGGCTTTCATTTAGATCTTCCAGCATCAATTGCATTGATGTTTTGATTGAAGCCAGCGGATTTCTGACTTCATGAGCAACATTTGCGGCCATTTCGCCCAGCGTTGCCAGCCGGTCAAGCCGTCGTTTCTCTTCTTCAAGCCGTTGCAGAAGGGTGATATCTGTAAACGTAATCAGAGTGCCGCCCTGCGTGTTATGCAGCCGTTGAATATTGACATCCAGCAGAATACTGCGCTCATGGCGGTCTCTGGTTTGGAGCGTGCCCCTGCTGCCTGTCTTGATCGGCCCTGTTGATTGCTCGCTGCCCAGGGCCGGGTGTTCCCCGGTGCGAGATAGCTCAAGCTCCGGATTGGGGATAAAGTGCCGTAGATCAAGAATATGGTCTAGTGGCTGACCAATAACCTCGCGCGAGTGATAGCCGAGAATCGTCTTTGCGGCACGATTAAAAGAGGTAATGACGCCGTTGGCATCGGTTGTTATCAGCCCGCTTGGAATACTCTCCAGAATAAGCTCTTTGAAACGTCGGTCGTCGAGAACCTGTCGTAACAGCTTTCGCGCTTCATTGCGGGCCTCAATCACTTCAAGCAGCAGATGGCTGTTTTCTAGAATGGCTCCGGCCTGATTTGCCAGCACGCACAGTAGGGCCAGCTCTCCCTTGCGTATTTTCCAGGGACGATAGAAGCCACCCGCAAGAATACCCTGGAGACGAGGATAGCGCAGCGGCTCCTGAACGCGGCTTTTGTCTGGGTGTGGAGCTTCACCATGTTGACTGAGCAGCGGGACGGCAAAAAAGGTCTTGATTGTGCCTGGCAGATAGGAGAGTAGTGTGGCAGTCTGCGGGGTTCCGGGCTGTTCCAGCAGGAGCGGCTCAGCGGAGTGGTTTTTCTGGAACAGGCGAAACAGGGCTTCTCGCATCAGGGGCGAAAGCCAGGAAGCGTCATCCTGCTGGTCGGGAGCTGTTAGTAGCACACAGACATCTGCGGTAGAGATGTTTTTTGCCTGCTGTAGTACCAGGTTATGCAGGCGTTCCGGCGCGTTCAGGGTGCTATGGAGCCTCGTATTGATGGTATTGAGCAGGGTAAGTTCGCGCATCCGTTCCTGATCGCGTTCCAGCAGTCGACTATTTTCGAGTAAAAGTGCAATGACGCCACTGAGTGCGCCGACAATCTGCACTTCCTCTGCACTCCATATCGATGGGAGTGTTCTCTGTTCCTGCTCACTTTCTTCAAAGGTTGCACTGCGAATGGCGACCAGAACGCCGATCCGATGGTGCCGATAGACGAGCGGCACTGCCAGCAGCGTCGGCTGTGTGGCTGGCACAAAGATAATATGTCCTTCGCGCCATGCGCAGGCCTCTGGTGTGTTGCTGGTGAGGCTCAACGGATTGATATGTGCGACAGTGAGAAGGGCGGCCGACCAGCCGGGCTTGTCATCAAATGAGCCTGCGACAAATTGCAGCGTGTCCTCGATACGCTGATACAGGAGAACGCAGCGACAATGAAGTAGTGAGGTCAGGCGGCGCGGCAAGCTATCCAGTAGTGTGCGGTAGTCTACAATCGCGCTGCAATCGTGGAGCAGTGCGTTGACTATTGCAGGCGTATGTAACATATCTGTCTGATGCTGCTGTACTTCTGCCATCACAACCCCTTCGTACACAGTCCGCAAGCTTTTGGCACGTCTACCCTCGGGCAGAACCCGCATCCAGTCGCAGCAAAGATCGAATTTTTGTGAACCGGAGAAGCGGGTCAAACATCTTTTATCGATCAGGTATCACTACTATACCAGATGTGAGCATACATTGCACGAAGATACGGGGATTCATGAATAGACTGTCATTATTTGGCGAGCAGCCTACTCGCATTGTAGAAAGAGAAGTTATGCATTGAGGAGAAGAAACGATACTACAGTATATCTTATGTGGAGGTTTTTTGTCGAGTTTTGCTATGGCATGAGGGCGCTTTCCACTGGACGGGTAGGCGGAAAAAGAGTACAATAGCTCATGCGCAATTATGTATGGAATGTCCATAATTGCGTTCATTTGTAGCAGCAATTGATGGAAGGGAAAGGGGTACCTTTGTAATCGATTGCGCAAAAAAGAGAATTGATCGTATACTTTCCCTCCTTCTTTTTGCAGGTGCACTGTTTTTGCTTGTCCATATAGCTTTGTTTTAAGGTAAGGGAGGTTTCATGTCATCCAGGGCCGGTTCAAATCAACTGCCTTCTTCTGCTGAACCTGTGGAGAAAACTCTTGAGCGTCTGCGTCAGGAGAATAGCAGGTTACAGAAAATGCTTGAGCTACGGTCCCAGGAGAACGCGCTTCTCAATGAAGTGATCTCTACGGTTGGGTCCACGCTCAAAATGGATGAGGTGCTGCGCCGTTTATTGGATGCGGTAATGCGTGCAACCTCCTGTGATGTCGCATCTATTTATCTGTATGACAGTGATAAAGAGCGACTGGTGTTAGCCAGTGCAACGGAGCACTATCAATCTCTGGTAGGCCGGATTACGATCGCGCTTGGTGAAGGAATCACGGGGTGGGCGGCGCTTCATCGTAAGCCGATCTATCTACGCGAAGAGGCGCTTTCTGATCCACGTTTTCATTATATTCCTGAATTACATGAAGAGCAGTTTCAGTCTATTCTTAGTGTGCCGATTATTGGCAAAGATAATCGGTTGACAGGTGTCATCACGCTCCAGGCGGTAGCTCCTCATGAATTTACCAAGCAGCATCGCAGCTTTATCAGTAATATCGCTGCCCTGGTTGCCAGTGCGATAGAGAACGCGCAACTCTATGAGAGTACACAGCGAAAGCTCAGTATTTTAACCTCTCTCTCGGTCTTAAGCCAGACAATCAGTTCTGGTCTCTATTTAGATGATATGCTTCGCTCGCTTGCCACTCTGACTGTCCAGATTATGGAAGTTGATCTCTGCGTGATTATGCTGATGGATCAAACCCGGGATGGGGAAGGAGTGCGCAATGCTCGACGGTTAACCGTGCATGCCACGGCTCCGAACCTGAACGAACACGCACGCATGCAGACAATCAACGTAGATCGGCATACACTGGAGCAGCTACGCGAATTACAGAACCCTGAGCTACTGGTTCCCCCGTTGGAAGAAGAGGAGGAGGTTGAGGGTGGCTCTTTTGGGCAGCTAAACCCGTTACGTGGCTCGAAATATAAAGCGTTGATCTCCGCACCTCTGATTGCTGGAGCGGAACAACTGGGCCTGATTAACTGCTACAGCAGCAAATCGCGTCGCTTTACGTCAGAAGATCAAACCCTGCTGACCACGATTGCCAATCAGGTCGCGATGGCGATTAAGAATAGTTATTTGATGAATCAGCTTGCGCAGAAGAACATGGTTAAGGGGTTCTTTGAGGATCTGATGCAGGGGCGGCTAGAATTGGAAGATTCGCTGCGGCAACGGGCGCGTTTTCTCGGTTGCGATCTCAGCAAGCCACATGCTGTGCTGATGGTCGAAATCACGCGCCAGGAGGAGCGGCCTGCTGATAGTGGCCGTTCAGGAGAGGAAAAGCGCTTCGCCTCGGGGGGCACGCCCCAGACAACGTATAAGAGCATTAACAGTATGGTGTGGCGGCGTGTGCAGGATAGTTTCCCGGGCTCGGTATTTTATGAGCAGGAGAATGTGCTGACGTTCCTGATTGCATTGCATAAGGATGTGAGCGGCGGTCGCTTAAAACGCTGGCTGCAAGATCTGGCGTATCAGCTCTATAGTGAGTATCGGATAGTGTTGAGTATCGGTATTGGGAATGCCTGTCGTACCATCCCCGATTATCGTCAGGGGTTTATGGAGGCGCAGGAAGCGCTACAAATCGGGACAAGCCTGCATCATGAGCAGGATAGTATGCAGCGCGAGCATTTCTGTGTCACCCATTTTAATGACCTCGGTGTGTATCGTTATCTATATAAGATTGCCTATATGGATAATTTGCGTGATGTGTTTCAGGAACAGATTGCGCAAATTGATATGTACGATAAGCGCAAGAACACCGATCTACTGGATACGCTCGAAACCTATCTCGAATGTGCGGGGAACTTGACCAGAACCGCGGAACGTTTATATGTGCATCGTAATACGTTAATTCAGCGTCTGGAGCGGCTTCAATCCCTTTGCAGCATTGATTTACAGGAGCGGAAAAACTGGCTGACCTTACAGGTTGCCATTAAGGTATACAAATTGCGCTCGCGAGGCGAATAAGCGCCATGTGGGACTCGTTCAAAACGGGTCCCCATTTTTGCGGGGGGGTTGATACTATGAGCCCTGGGCGGCAACTCCCTTGAAGTAGACGCGAGCGAGGTATCTTGCGACCTCTTCCGGGGTCATATGATCTTCGACAATCAGGCGCTCATAGCTGCGGGGCGAAGTCAGGCTGAAGAAAACACTGACCATAATGTTTGTCGGGGTATCTTTATCAACGCTGCCGTTTGCTTTTCCCTCCTCCAGCACCTTCGCGATCCGATCGGCCAGCGCTCTCCATGTCTCTTGTAATGTCTTGTTGCCCTCGTTTTTCTCCATTAGAATACGTTTCGAGTCCGGGCTATGGAAGATTGCATAAAGAAGCTGCATTTGTCGGCTATAGAAGCCAGTATAAAATTGAAGGAGAATTGCCTCTAGCTTGGCCTGAGGTGTGGTATCGGCATCGAGAGTCAAATCAATATCTGAGAGGATCTTCTGCATGCTTCGTGCGAAAATGGCAGCAAGGATTTCCTCTTTACTTGAGAAGTGGAGGTAGATGGTTCCTTTTGCGATGCCAACGCGAGCAGCGATCTCATCAACAGAGGCTTCATGGTAGCCTTTCTGTGTGAAAACCTCTTCGGCTGCCGCAAGGATGAGTCGCTCCCGTTCCTGACGCTGTTTCTCTTTCAGAGAACGGTGAGAGGTGGATGTATGCTGCATGCTCTGTCCTTCCTGGGGGTCCGGTTTTTGAGGCTCCTGCCCGTGCTGTGTTTTCTCATACAATGAGTTCGTTCATGATGACTATGTAGTCATAATTTTAGATGTCAGTCAGGATATTGTCAAGCTTGTCTATTCTCTCATGGACTCAGTTTGTCCCGGCTTGTAATGGGGCGTAGAGGCATGGTAGGCTGCCAGCAAGGCCGTATCTGGCTGTAAGGTATCAAGAATTCGTTTTTTCTGATATACAGGAAAATAACCAATGGAAAAAGTAATCTATATTGTGCGCCATTGTGAGGCGCTTGGACAGGCACCTGAGGCTCCTTTATCGGTACGTGGCAAAGAGCAAGCAGAGGAACTGGCCGCTTTTTTGCTGCAACAGACATCTATTGAGCGTATTATCTCCAGTCCGTATAAGCGGGCGGTTGACTCAATTGCTCCCCTGGCCCGGGAGCTTGGGCTTGAGATTGAGCTGGATGAGCGGCTGAAAGAGCGGGTGCTAAGCGCTGGCCCGCTGGAGAACTGGCTTGAATGTTTACGCCAGAGCTTTGTGGATGTGGATCTCTGTTTTGAGGGTGGCGAAAGTGGGCGAGCAGCGCAGAAGCGTGCGCGGGCCGTTGTTCAGGAGGCGCTGGCGACTCCTGCACAGAGCACGCTGCTTGTCTCGCATGGCAACCTGACTGCACTTTTATTGCACTCGTTTGATACCAGCTATGGTTTTGAAACGTGGAAGATGATGACCAATCCAGATGTCTTCTGTGTGACAATGAAAGCTCTTCCCATCGTGGAACGGATCTGGCAGAAACGTTGATGCGCTATGGAAAAAGTGGGAGGGCGCGTGGTACAGTAAGAGAACGAGCATAAATATTGTCAGGTGAAAAAAGGAGATGAATCGTGGCACCTGCCGATTATCCTGAGGAACAACAGCGGAGAAGAAGAGCGTCTATCCTGGGACAAAGTCATAGTCTCTCGGATGAAGAGGCCCGAATGATTCAACAGATGATCCGCGAAGAACAGCAGACTTCACGGCAGCTTACTATTCCCGAGGAAGACCTTGCGGAAGAGGCGACAACCAAAATGCGCCCGGAAGTGGAGCGCGTGGTGCATGTGAGCCGTGTACGTCAAATTCTTGAGATGTTCAACCGCGACTTTCTCTATGGACAGGGTCGCTTTGATGAATATAAAGATGGTCTGATCCTCAAATGGGGTGATGGCTACTCGCGTAAACGCATCTGGATTACGGTTGAGGATAATAACCTCATCATGGAGACCAGCCATTTTAAGAAGTGTGCGAAGGAGTACTGCACCGGCACGCATCATGTGCTGACTCCCGAACTGTATATGAATCTGGATATCTTGAATCAGGAACTGGGGGATCGGTTCCGACGCCCGGTCTACGAGCGTACCGAAGACTAGAAGAGGACCGTCTGTGACAGTAAAAGTAGTGGCGCTGGAGAATGATCTGTTCTTCTCCGTGAAAATTCGTGATACCTTGCGCCATCACGAGATTGATGCTCAGATTGCGCGCACGCTGACCGCATTTGAGCAGCGGCTTGAGCAGGACAAGCCTGCACTGGCAATTGTGGATATCGCGATTCAACGGGTTGACTGGGAAGCTGCCATCCGAGCCGCCCGGGCGCAGAATGTTCCTGTTCTGGCTTTCGGCTCACATATGGATCTGGAGGCCCGGGCAAAGGCATTACAGGCGGGAGCGTTGAAAGTCATTGCGAATTCCAAGTTCGCAAAAGATATGCCCGATCTGGTGCAACGGATGATGAAGGCCCCGGAAACGGTTGTGTCTGAAGGGGAAGAAGAGGGCCACTAAGCATAGAAGGCCTTGCAAACACTGTTGAGATGCCGGACAAATAGTTCCGGCATCTCTCTTTTTCCCTTTTAGCTTATCGGGAGAACAAGAAAAGGTGCTTGATCCCGTAGGGGATACGGGTCAATCCATAACCTAGAGGATGCTTTTCATAGGTTGAGTGCTGTGGGCGATACGTCCAGCGTGCCAGATAGTATTTTTTGTATGCCTGAGCGGGGAAACGCGTAAAGGCTTGCGGTGGAAGAGCCCGAAAACGGGGACGATGGGCAATGCGACTACTCATCAGCACACACTCCTTGTGAAATGAGAATACTGGAAAAAAACAAAAAAGGTCCCTTCCCATGTCGATAATGCAACAGGGAGGAACCTTTCAGGTATGATCCAGACTCAGCCCCGAGGGGCTGCTAATGCCTGTTTGGTTACGGGATTAGTGACCGCAAGCGCAGCTGCGAGCCTCACCACCACCGTTTGCGGTGCGGAACGAGTGGCCGCAACCACAGGTAGAAACCGCATTCGGGTTATTCACGGTGAAGCCTGCGCCCATCAGGCTGTCAACATAGTCTACTTCGCTACCGCTGATATAGGTAATGCTCATCTCATCAATGAAGACTTTGAAATCATTGACCGGGATAACGGTATCGCCTTCTTGCTCTTCATCAAGAGTCATACCATATTGGAGGCCAGAGCAACCACCACCAGCGACAAAAATGCGCAGGCCAAGGCTGGGATCATTTTCCTGCTGGAGGAGTTCCGAGACTTTCTCGACTGCGGCAGGGGTCATTGTGATAACCTGTTCCTCTGTCGCCGTTTGCTGGTTCTGCTCAATCATGTATTCACCTCTTCACTGAGGGTTGTGATAACCCTGAACTTGATTCTAGATATACTGGACAGTATCTACAGCGTTATTTAGCCGTATTATATACTGCACAAAATGAAGCGTCAAGCAGACGCTCCTCATAAACCAAAACGCTGTTGCACTCGAATAATATTCCCGAGCAAGCTCGGGGCTTCTGGTGGCATGCCAAAAAGACGCTCACTGGTAAACTCTTGCCCACCGGTTAAACGAAGCATGGAGTTTGAGGCCGACCATCCCTGAGACAGCAAATGAGCGCCCAGGCCGGTAATGATCGCCGCGGCAAAGGATGTACCGCTCCAATCCGCCCACCCGGATGTATTCATTTCTCCATTTGGATAAGTGGGCGAAATATATACACCACGAACTGCGTCGGGGAGTCCCTGCTTATCGGTAGAGCCATAGAGATCCCCCCCAAAGGTTGCAACCCCGGTATCCGAAGGGGCAATGTTGGCGGCGTTTGCGTAGAGTGCCGGAGTAAAATTACTGTTGACAGACGTTACACTCAGTGTCGAGTCGAAGCGAGCAGGAGCACGCGGCGGACGAGGTGGCAATCCCTGTTTGACCGCCTCGACCGAATCATTACCCGCTGCTGCCACAAGCAGTGCTCCATGAGAATAGAGGCTTTCACAGAGAAGGCGTAGGCCAGCTTCAATATGGTCTAGAATGCGTGTGATGCCTGAAAGCTGAGTGGTAGGCCAGTCGCGATGATCGAGCCAGATATAGGGAAGGCGACGGATATCAGGCATGATTGTCAGGCTGAGGTTGATAACCAGGCGGCGTGTGGTGCCTGTGACAAGCTCACGTTCAAGGTCGCTGAGAGCCGCGATCAGGCTATAGAGATCTCCACCCCCGTAATCATTCAGCACGCGAATCAGCCGGATGCGGGCTCGAGGCGCGACATCGCGAACCAGGCCAGCCAGCGAGATGCCATGATCGGGCATTGGGTAATAGCGAGTATCGTTGTAGATATCGCGTCCGGTCCGAACATCGTTTGTCGGAGCATAACGGTCATATTCAACCACAAAAGAGCCATCATTCTGCCGCAGATCGGAGGCAAGACGCTGAAGCAGCCAGTTCCGGCGCAATTCTGGACGACTGGCGGCGGTCAGGATACGATCAGGATGCAGCGCGGTATCAAGAATCGCAACCTGTACATCTTCGGCGCCTCGGGTATCTACCGGAAAATGCTGATGTAACAATTTAACACGCCAGCCAGCCAGTGCATTGTTCGGAGACGGCGCGGCCAGGGTTGGTGTTGGTTGGGGAGGAAATGCCGGCCCCCCCTCGCCATAGAAATGGGTGGCAGTTGTCACCAACCAGTGAGGCATTGCGGAGACGATGTGTAAGCCCTGTTGTGAAAAATAGTCCAGCCGTGATTGAATGTAAGAGATGGTCATAGGAACGGGGTCGCTGATGCTGGCATCAGTGTGGCTTACATGAAAGAAGATCGCCAACAGCGGTTGCTTGCGGTGAAGGCCAAAGATAAAGGAGCGGCGGCGAATCGGTGGAAGCGTAGGGGTTGTCCGCCAGCGTCCTGCTGTGCCATAGAGCTCCAATGTAAGCTGATATTGTGAGAGAAAGGTATTGAGTTGTAAACGGATCTGTTCAACAAGGGCGTCTGTGGAGTCATCAATAGGTAAACCCGGTAAACGGGCCACCAATATCATTTCACCAGGAATCCAGTAGAAAAGCTCACTTGGTGTACCCATGATCTCCGTAGAACTACGAGACATGCACGATAAATCCCCCTCCACATGTAGTGGTGCTAGCTGAAAGCTGACGAGAATGCCGCATCACGTGTATTCCCTTGCGCTGTATTATAGCTGAACAGTGAACGAGAAACAATCAGGTAACTTTTCTGGCCTATTTGTTATAATCAAGCCGGGTGTGCTGGCACAACTTTTATGGTAGAAACAGTTTTACTGTAAAGGAGAGAAAAGATGTATTCCAGGGAACTCTTCACAACTCTGGTTGAAATTGTGCGCTTACCAAGTACCTCCGGGCACGAAGATCATGTTCGCGCCTATCTTCAGAAGCGTCTGGAACACCTGGGTATAGCGTTTGAGGTTGACGAGGTTGGTAATCTGATTGCGACCATACCGGGAGAAGGCCCGGCTTTGATGCTGAATGCACATATGGATCGGGTGCCGCCTGGACTCGGTCATGAACCAGTGCTACGTGACGGAGTGCTCTACAGCGACGGAAAAACCAATCTGGGAGCCGATGATGCTGCCGGGATTACCATTATCCTTGAAGTGGTGCGCCGTCTGGCGGAGCAGCGGATCCCTCATCCCCCGCTGGTGCTGGCCTTTACCGTACAGGAAGAGGCTGGGCTATGTGGGGCAGCGCGCTTGAAATCGCGTCCCTGGAATGTGCGGGATGGTCTGGTATTTGATAATGCCTATGAGGCGGGGGTTGTGGTTTCTGAGGGCGCAGCTTACGAGGCCTTCGATATCGTGTTAACCGGGCGGACCGGGCATCCCGGGAAGGATCTTTCACGGACCGTGAACGCGATCGAGATCTTTCATCGGGCACGCTATCCACATGGCTCATTGGCTGATGACCGCACACGGATCTCCATCGGGAAGATTACAGGTGGTGTGTCTCG
This sequence comes from Thermosporothrix sp. COM3, assembly GCF_059696735.1. Classification (NCBI taxonomy): domain Bacteria; kingdom Bacillati; phylum Chloroflexota; class Ktedonobacteria; order Ktedonobacterales; family Thermosporotrichaceae; genus Thermosporothrix; species Thermosporothrix sp. COM3. The sequence goes on from NZ_AP019376.1 coordinate 6,980,935, forward strand.
CAACGCGATTCCCGCCGAGGTGCGGATTGAAGGGGAGCTACGCAGCTTTGAGCCGCTTGCGGTCAGGCAACAGTATATGCGTGAACTTGAAGCCGCTTTTGAACAGGCGGCCCGCGAGATGGGTGGTCAGGCAACCGTGGCCTTCAGCCCGCACTCACAGGGATATCATGTAGATGAGAATGAGCCGTTGTTACAGGTGTACCGTTCTGTACTCGCCGCACGTGGTGAGACGTTGCGCCTGCGGCCAACTTTTATCGGCAGCGATACGAGCGGGTTCCGTCCGGAGATTCGTGCGTTTACGGTCTCTACCGGCGTTGTCAATGAGCACACCTTTGATGAGTATGTGCCGCTGGCTCCGCTGGAACAATTGGTTATCGATACTCTCGCGGTGTTGGAGCGGTGGCGTTCTGGTTCTCAGTCTGAAAAGGGTGTATAATCCCTGCAATAGACATGCGATATGCATACAATATCCGGGAGATACTTCCTGATGTCTTGCTCTCCAGGTCGAATAGTGGCTGGCAGTATGTGCACAGGGCATAAAACCCGGGTGGTGGATGTTAATAATAGCAGAGCAAGCTAACAAGTGAACGAGGATAACGATACATGTCAAAGATTTACGGCACGATCATAATTGGTTCTGGACCGGCAGGCTACACGGCTGCAATTTATGCTGCTCGTTCCAATCTGTCGGTGCTGGTGTTGCAGGGCTACCAGGCTGGCGGACAGTTGATGTTGACCAGTGAAGTAGAGAATTACCCCGGCTTTGAGAATGGTATTCTTGGGCCGGAGATGATGGAGAAATTCGAGAAGCAGGCGCAACGCTTCGGGGCGGAGTTGCTCCCTGAGGATGTCACTGCTGTCGATTTCAGCGAGCGTCCCTTTAAAGTGACCACCGATTTCGGCGAGTACTTCGGCCAGACCGTCATTATTGCGACGGGCGCGAGTGCAAAATGGCTGGAATTGCCCGCTGAGAAGCGTTTGCAGGGTCGTGGCATCTCTGCCTGTGCAACCTGTGATGGCTTCTTCTTCAAGGGCAAGGATGTGGTTGTTGTCGGTGGTGGTGATACCGCGATGGAGGAGGCAAGCTTCCTGACGCGCTATGCCAATACTGTGACGCTGATCCATCGGCGTGATACCTTCCGGGCCAGTAAGATCATGCAGGAACGTGTCCTGAAGAATCCGAAGATTACATGCGTGATGGATTCAGAGGTCGTTGATATTCTGGGTGAGCAGTCTGTGGAAGCGGTGAAATTGCGCAACGTGAAGACCGGCAAAGAACAGGAACTGGCAACACAGGGCGTTTTTGTCGCTATCGGCCATCAGCCGAATACCTCGCTGTTCAAAGACATCATTACGATGGATGAGCACGGGTATATTATCCCGGTTGAGCATACAATGACCAACATTCCTGGTGTGTTTGTGGCGGGTGATGTTACTGATCATCGTTATCGTCAGGCAATCACTGCCGCAGGAGAAGGATGTAAGGCCGCGATTGATGTCGAGCGCTGGCTGGAGGCTCAGGGGCTCGATGTGGGTGTTGAGAGCTGGGACTAATAAAAGCGTTACATGTGTATCCTGAGAGTGGGCCATCAAGACGATGGCTCACTTTTTTTCGCACTTTGAGGAAGGTCAGGCAGATGAATGTGAGCCGGTTCACTGTGTGTTGATAGCGGCGCTGCTACCATACAAAGAGAGAATAGGCCAATCAGAAGAAATGCAGCAATAGAGAAGACTAAAGATCACGGGTTGAAGACTTTTTACACTCTTTTCAGTACTAAAGGTTTGCTCTATGTTACTGTAGCATGTATTGATACGTCTCTATCAGGGAAGCGTTGTTCTCAGTTCTATGGAATGGACAACTCGGTAAGTGGGGTATTTATGATCGAAAGAATTCTTGGAGGGACTTTTTATGGGAGGTAACAGCTTTGAGCTTCTTATGCAATCCATTATCCAGCAACAAAAGGTGATGGAGGCATTAGAGGCAGAGAACCGCGAATTACGCCTTCAGATTCAGGAATTAAAAGAGGGACGTGGCGTCTACATTGACATCTGTGGAACACGTTTCGCTTTGCGCGTGGATACGCTGACACCGCAAGCTACGGCTCCATTGACTGAATACAATGTAACACCTGTCGTGTCCGAAGAGACACAGCAACCACAAGCGCAAGAAACCGGGAAAGATGAAGGCAACGAGCAGAAAAAGGAATCCTCTTTCCTGGAGGAAATTATGATAGATGAGTTTGCCGCACAGACAACCAGCCCTATGTCTGTATGGAAGGGGTCGGCACAGAAACAGCCGATTAACGAGGAAGAGAAGGCGGCCTTACGGCGCGAGCTTTCAGGAAGCTTTATTCTGGAATAGGAACAACGCAGCAGGGAAGAGAACCGCCTTCCCTGATTTTTTTCTACACGATGATGTAGCATCGGCTTCTCAGGCCAGAATTGAGAAGCCGTTTTTTTCTTTTGGGCGAACGCTGTGACCTCTCTGGATGGCTCCCGCTTTTCCTGCTCGTCACTTTCCCTGCTGACGAAACGTGAGGTATAGAGGACTGAGATGCAAGGTTTTCAAAGGAACAGGAGGGATACCGTGAAAGCTGATGAAATAATCAGCAAAGTAATGAAGAGGGCAGAGATTGGCTCTCGTGTCGAAGCGAAAAACGCGATTCAGGCCACTGTGGAGACGCTTTCGGAGCATCTGACCGCAGAGGAATGTCAGAACTTGTCCGCTCAATTGCCACCAGAGATCGCGGACTCTATGCGGAGCTCACGGCCAGGTGGTGAGGCCGAGCGTTTCTCACTTGATGAGTTCTTTCAACGTGTGAGCCAGCGCGAGGACGTCGGTTTGCAGGAGGCAACCAGACATACTCGTGTGGTCTGTGCTGTCCTCGCGGAAGCCATTACGATCGGGCAACTGGACCATCTCAAGGCACAGTTACCGAACGATATTGCTCGGCTGTTTGATGTCCAGAACGAGGGCGAAATACCTGAGCTTTAACGTCCTTCCCGAGAAAGGAAGGCCAGAATTATGACTGATGTACAGAAGCAGGAATGTCAAATCCCGATCAATGATGTGATTACCCTTGATGGAACGCTCGCTATACCGGAGGGCGCTCAGGGGATTGTTCTGTTTGCGCATGGCAGTGGCAGCAGTCGCTTTAGCCGGCGTAACCTGTATGTCGCGCAGGTGCTTCAGGAGGCGGGAATTGCCACACTGCTGATGGATCTTTTGACACGGGATGAAGAGGTGCAGGATCAAGTGACAGCGGCGCTCCGCTTCGACATTCATTTGTTGAGTGAACGTGTCGGAAGGGCAAGCGAGTGGCTGAGTGTCAACGAGAAAACGGCGCAGTTCTCGCTTGGCTACTTTGGGGCCAGTACAGGCGCTGCCGCCGCACTGGTCGCGGCCAGTCAACATCCACTACTGGTGAAGGCGGTGGTATCTCGTGGAGGTAGGCCCGATCTGGCGGGTGCTGCATTGAAAAAGGTAAAAGCTCCTACGTTGTTGATCGTTGGCTTACGAGATCCGCAGGTTCTGGAACTCAATCGTCAGGCATATGATGTGCTACAGGTTGAGAAGCAACTGGACGTGGTTGAGGGCGCCACCCATCTGTTTGAAGAGCCCGGAGCACTGGAACAGGTCGCGGCTCTGGCGCGTACGTGGTTTCAGCGTTATCTTGCAGGCTAAGGAAAGGAGGTGCGGCAATGGTGGAAGGACGCTATAAAGATCGTCAGGAAGCAGGACAAACGCTTGCAACTCATCTGATGCAGTATGCAAACCGCCGGGATGTGCTGGTGCTGGCGCTTCCTCGTGGTGGTGTGCCTGTTGCGTATGAGGTTGCTCGGGCGTTGCATGCTCCCCTGGATGTGTTTCTTGTACGCAAGCTCGGGGCTCCTGGCCATGAAGAGCTGGCTATGGGCGCAATCGCCAGCGGAGGCATCCGCGTGTTAAATGCCGGGGTGATCGGAACGCTTGGTATTCCTGAGAACACGATTGAACAGGCCACCGAGAGGGAACAGCGAGAACTGGAACGCAGAACACAGGAGTATCGTGATAATCGTCCAATGCCGGTGCTCCGTGGTAAAACGGTGATTCTGATTGATGATGGTCTGGCGACCGGCGCAACTATGCGGGCGGCGGTCAGGGCTGTGAGGCAGAAGCAACCACAACGGGTGGTTGTAGCGGTGCCCGTGGCCGCACCTTCGACGTGCGCTGAACTTGCTGAGGAAGTGGATGAGATGGTCTGTGTGCGTCGGCCGGAGCCTTTTTTTGGCGTCGGGCTCTGGTATGAGAACTTTGCTCAGACCTCTGATGATGAGGTTCGAGCGCTGCTCACGCGGGCGACAAAGGAGATACCAGTGCCATCGTGGAACCAGTGATGCTGGTGGCGCTTCCCATGTCCTTCAAGCTGCTTTCTCCCGCTCCCCTGAAAAAGCTGCCCTTCGGGGAAGCCTGCAAGTCTCTCTTGCGTTGCCAGAGTCACTTTTCATTGAAAGGAAGCGTGCTAGGTGTAGCAGAGTCTCTTGTCAAACTCTCACTGCTGACAGAAGGGAAAAGCTATGAGCAATATAGAGAACGTCTTGCAGGAGAAGAGCTATCCTGTGACCTTTACTGCACTGGACACGCTGATTCGAGCGACAGGGCTGGAATATATCTTACAGGGAGATCAGCCTGTTACCCTTTTTGCCCCCTATGATAAAGCGTTTGAGGATTTACCATTGAACGTGTTTGATCTCTTGCGCGAAAATAGCAAGCTTACCGAGCTGTTGAAGTTCCATATTGTACCATTGAGATTGTCGGTAGGCGAGATGCGTGAGGCCTGGGAGAGCAGTATGCAGGCCAGTGGAGAGAACCGGGTGGAAGAGATGCAGCTACAAACGCTCTCCGACCATTTGTTACGCGTCGATTTTGGGGTTGAGGATGAACTGCGAGTGGAAGGCGTGGACGTGATCGAGCTTGATGTTCAGGCAGATAATGGGGTCATCCATGTGATTGATAAGGTGTTATGGCCCCCTGATCTCTCCGTTGATGATTTTCTCGCGCGTGCCCCCGGCGAATCGACACCTTAGCGGAAGAAAGGGGATGAGCGGCACTGCCAGAAGATGGCTTGCTGCTCGTTTTTTTTTGTGGCTCAGAGGAAACAAGAGGTGCTGTCATCAGCTATGCTATACTGAGACAGAGAGCATCTATTTGGGCAGGATCTCGTATTAACGGTGAACAGGATCGGCGTTTTCAGTTGATGAACGTTTGTGGCCCTTCAGGATCCGGGAGAAAATGATATGGAAATCGCAGACGTTGCTCGCACCGTAATGGAACGTTGTGATGTGCTTGCAGGCTATAGTGAAGAGCATGGCCGCCTGACCCGACGTTTTGCTTCACATCCCATGAAGGAGGTCAATCGGCTGGTTGAGACCTGGATGCGTCAGGCAGGGATGGCGACCCGGCAGGATCACGCGGGAAATATCATCGGCAGATATGAGGGACAGGGGAGCAGCGAGAAGGTGTTTCTGCTTGGCTCGCATCTTGACACTGTTCGTGATGCGGGAAAGTATGACGGAGTACTCGGGGTGCTGGTGGCGCTGGCTGGCATTGAGCTATTACATGATCGACGCGAGCGGCTTCCGTTTGCTCTTGAGATCATCGGGTTTGCTGATGAAGAAGGGTTACGCTATCACTATCCTTTTCTGGGAAGTAAGGCGTTGACAGGATCGCTTGAGAAGTCGATTCTCTATTTGACGGATGAGCAAGGTATTCCACTGATTGAGGCTATTCGACATTTCGGGGGCAAGCCTGAGGCACTTATTTTTCATTGTAGTGAGCAGAAACGGTATGATGATTGGCTGGGGTACTGTGAGGTGCATATTGAGCAAGGACCTGTACTTGAGGCGAAGGGACTTCCAGTCGGGGTTGTGACTGCTATTACCGGGTTGAGTCGCTGTAAGTTGGTGTTTGAAGGCGAGGCCAATCATGCCGGGACACAACCAATGGCTTTGCGTCGGGATGCACTGTGTGCGGCTGCTGAGTTTGTGCTGGCCGTTGAGCGCTACGCAGGTACGGTTGAGGGATTGGTGGCGACGGTGGGTCAGCTCCAGGTGAGTCCCGGGGCCATCAATGTAATTCCCGGGCGGGTGTCGCTCAGTCTGGATGTGCGGCATCAGGTAGATGCGATTCGGCGCGAGGCTGATCAGAAGCTCTTTGAGGAGGCAATACAGATCTGCACCCGGCGCGGAATTCAGGTAGCGCGTGAGGAGATGCAGGAGACGCCGACTATTCCCTGTACGCCCTGGCTGATGCAACTGCTTGAGCAGGCTATAGATCAGGTGGGAGGTATGCCCTGTGCTCTACCGAGCGGTGCGGGCCACGATGCGATGATTATGAGTCGATGCACGGATATCGCGATGCTGTTTGTGCGCTGTCTGGGTGGTATCAGTCATCATCCCGCCGAATCGGTATGTATTGAGGATGTGGCACAGGCAATCAGGGTGATGGAGCGTTTTTTCCTGCTGCTGAAGCAGCACGTTTTGTAGTTCGTCTCTTTTATGACGGCACGTGAATGCTTCCATTTCTTCTGGGGTTGCGTATAGTCAGGACGTGTGGGCAATACTCAGGTTGGTGAGAAAAAAGTTGACAGGGTAGACGTTCATAGTAGTGGATATCCCGAAAAGTGCACGTGGGTCTGGCGTATCGTGGCAGCCGGAGTGAAACAGAAAAAGAGGTGAGGCATGTGGCAGACCTATTTGAGGCCTCGATCCCTGAATGAATTGCTGGAATTGATACAGCAACATGCAGGTAAGGCAAGGATGATTGCAGGTGGCAATGATGTGCTGGCTGAATTGCAACGTGATGAGAGCTCTATTCCTACCCTGATCGATCTGACGGGTGTAAGTGCTCAACTGCGATATATACGCTACAATCATAGGAGCACTGCGACTCCCACCATCGCCATAGGAGCTCTGACTACCTACAATGATGTTCTTCGATCGGCCGTTTGTCAACAGTATGCCTTTCCTCTCGTACAGGCATGTCGGGAAGTTGGCTCTCCACAGATTCGCACCCGTGGCACCATTGCCGGGAACCTTGTTACCGCAGCTCCCACAAGTGACATGCTCCCTGCTCTTGCAGCGCTTGGGGCTGAACTGGTTCTTCTCGACAAGCAGGGTGAACGGGCCATTCCCCTTGAAGACTTCTACTACGGCGCCTACAGAACCGCCCTGCGTACCGGTGAACTGGTACGGGAGATCCGGGTGCCTGCGATGCAGAAAAGCCAGCGTGGCTGCTTTCTGAAGCTTGGTGTTCGACGTGCGCAGATTGTGACGGTGGTCAACCTGGCGATCCTGCTTACGCTTGAGCACGGTATGATTCATGAGGCTCGGATAGTTCCAGGCGCTTCCAGCGCGGCACTGCAACGCGCTGTTTCGGCCGAACAATTTTTGCTCGGACAGAAGCTTGAGGCATCCGTATGGAAGGAGGCGGGAAGGCTGGCAAGCACTGATATTTCTTTTGAAGAGATGTCCCATTGTTCGGCGCAGTACCGTCGGCATATGCTCTCTGTTCTGGTTGCGCAAGGATTGCACCAGATCGCGGAGGAAGTCCCGGAGTGGAAGGGTGACCCGGTGTTGCTGGAAACGATAGTGCCGACAAGCGAGGAGCTGGAGCCTGTAACCCGCGAGCTTGAGTTGACGGTCAATGGTCAGCGCTACTGGCTCACCGAGGGGCAGGAGAAGACACTGTTACAACTCCTTCGGGAAGATCTCGGGTTGACTGGCACAAAGGAGGGGTGCTCTGAGGGAAGATGTGGTGCCTGTACAGTCTGGCTGAATGGTAAGGCGGTTGTATCCTGTCTGGTGCCGGCCTGGCAAGCACATCGCGCCACTGTAACGACGGTTGAGGGACTGGCACAAGGGAAAACAATGCATCCGCTACAGCAGGCTTTTATTGAGTGTGGTGCTGTTCAGTGTGGCTTCTGCACTCCGGGAATGCTGATGGCCGGGGGAAAATTGCTGGAAGAGAAACGCAATCCGGATGTGGAACAGATCCGTGAAGCCTTGAGCGGCAATGTGTGCCGGTGTACAGGATACCTGAAAATCATTGAAGCAATTCTTCACACTGCGAGGCAGATATGACAGAGATAATCGGGAAGGCACTACCACGGCCTGATGCGTTGGAGAAAGTCACCGGTCAGGCCAGATATCCTGCCGACCTGGTACAGCCACATATGCTTCAGATTCAGGTTGTGTTTGCGCGACGACCGCATGCGCGGATTCTTGCAATTGAGACTGAGAAGGCATTACAGGTTCCCGGCGTTGTGGCCGTCCTGACAGCGCAAGATGTTCCCTTCAACTGCCTGGGGCCGATCTTACCGGATCAGCCTGTTCTGTGCGGGGAGAAGGTGCGCTTTGAAGGGGATCGTGTGGCGCTGGTGCTGGCGGAAAACAAGCGTGCGGCAAAAGAGGGGGCCCATCAGGTACACGTTCTCTATGAAGATCTGCCCGCGGTCACTGATCCACGCGAGGCGCTTTGTGAAGGGGCGCCATTGGTACACGAACAGCACGGCTCAAATTGTCTGCTGCATTTGCCTTTGTGCAAGGGCGATCCTGTTCGTGCCCTTCAGGAGGCAGATGTTATTGTAGAGGGAGAATTTCGGACAGGATGGCAGGAGCATGCCTTTCTCCAGACCGAGGCCGGGATCAGCTATATCGATGAGCGGGGCCGTGTGGTTGTGGAGACGGCGGGCCAATGGCTATACGAGGACCGCAGACAGATTGCTCGTATGTTACAGCTTCCTGAGGAACAGGTTATTGTGCGCTATGCTGCGGTTGGTGGTGCGTTTGGTGGTAGAGATGATGTGTATGTCCAGCCACTCCTGGCGCTCGCTGCCTGGAAGACGCGCCGCCCGGTTGCGCTGGTATGGAGCCGGGAAGAATCTTTTATCGGACATCATAAGCGGCACCCGACAACGATACACTGTCGTTGGGGGGCTCGCCGTAACGGACTCATCACAGCAGTAGAGGCCGAGATTCTGGCGGATGGTGGTGCGTATGCCTCTACCAGTACTGAGATCCTCAAGGTAATGGCTCTGCTGACCAGCGGCTGTTATGAGGTGCCACATATCAAAATTGATGGCTATGTGGCGTATACAAATAACGGAGTCTCGGGAGCTTTTCGCGGGTTTGGCGCGCCGCAGATCCACTTTGCGACCGAGTGCATGGTGACCCGTCTGGCGCAAAAGCTCGGGCTGGACCCGGTGGAGTTTCGCAGACGCAATATGGTACGGGAGGGCAGTACAGAACTTGCGCACGCTCCTTTGCCTCCTGGGGTGAGCGCGTCGGCTGTGCTGGAAAAATGTGCTGAAGAGGTTCAGAAGCGTTGGCACAGAGAGGACCAACAGCCGAACGAGGAGGTCAGGAGAGGAATCGGCCTCGCATGCGGCGTCAAATGTATGGGGTATTCCTTTGGCTTCCCTGAGCAGGCCACAGCGACGGTGGCGGTCTTTGGAACCGCCGAGCTGGAGCGAGCTGAAGTTCGGATTGGCGCGGCTGATGTCGGACAGGGGGCGCATCTGACGTTACAGCAGATCGCGGCTGAGACGCTTCAGTTGCCACTGGAGCGGGTGTCGCTGGTGTGTCATGAAAGCGGTACGGTTCCAGATGCCGGATGTACAGCGGCTTCTCGCATAACCCTGGTTGCCGGACGCGCTGTCAAAGAGGCGGCCCGGGTGGCCCGGGAGAAGTGGAGCGATACCGATCAGGAGAGTGCTGAGGCTACCGTACAGTATCAGCCACCGACTACCATCCCGCTGGAACCTGTGCCACAGCGGGGACAGCTTGGTTTTTGCTATGCCTATGCTGCGCAAGCGGTAGAGGTTGAGGTTCATAGAGAGACCGGCGTTGTGCATGTTCGGCGTGTCATCAGTGTTCACGATGTTGGCAAGGCGATTAATACGCAACAGATCACGGGGCAGGTTGAGGGTGGAGTTGCGCAAGCTATCGGGTATGCTTTGCTTGAAGACTTTCCGTTCAAGGAGGGCCGGGCACTGGTTCGCCAATTTGGTGAGTACGCGCTACCTACAGCCGCCGATATGCCCGATGAAATCGTTTCGGTTCTACTGGAACAGGCTGATCCGAATGGACCGTATGGTGCACGTGGCATGGCAGAGATGCCGCTTGTCCCGTTCGCTTCTGCGGTTGCCATCGCGATCCAGCAGGCAACGGGCGTCTGGATTACACAGCTTCCAATGCTACCTGAGCGTGTTCTGGCCGCAATTCAAGAAAATGCCAGCACTTCCTCTGCAATGCAAAACGATTGAAGATCGAATTATATTCCTGTGTATATTGAATTTCAGTGCGTTGCCTTTCTCTGCTGATCTGCGGGAAAGGCAGACGATTATTGTATTTTTATGGGAATTTCGTGAGAATGGTTGTGCTTACATCAAGGGGGAACTTATAATAGAAGAGGTAGACCTTATAATAGAAAACGAATAATGAGGATTGATGCCAGAGGGGGATATATTGGCATTGTGGAAAGTGGGGCCGGGTGAACCCCTGTGACATTGTCAAAACTCAGGAGGGAACCATGCAAAATGGGGATGAAGATGTAGTGCTGGCAAAAGGTGAGCCAGAGAAGCCCGAGACACAAGCTACCACACCAGCCCGGCCTGATACTCTTGCGGATGACTTCACGGTAGCAAAAGTGCAGACAACTCCCTCACCTGTTGAACAGACAGAAAACCCGCAGTCTGCTATGTCATTTGAGCCAACATGGGTAGAGTCATTCTCTGGACCCTCACCAGAGGAGAGAGCTTTTACAACTCCCCCGGTTGTGTCTCCATATGCTACGCCGCCTGTGACACCAGGAGTTATCCCGTCAGATGCTTTGACGCCTCCACCTGTGACACCATACCCCGGGGCCTCTACGCCCCCGCCTTTTGGTCCGAGTGCTGCACAGCGAGTTATCGCGCCCGATAACTGGCAGCCAAAGAAGCCGCGTAGGAAACTGGGCCGCAAGTTTGTCATTATCAGCAGTTGTCTGGTGGTGCTTGTGCTATGTGCTGCCGTCTGGGCCGTTCTGCTTTTTGTGCCTGCCGGTAGCATGACGGTTGAGGTTCACTCGGCGGGACAGCCGTTGAAAGAGTCGGTTATAGTTAACGTGGTTGCGGAGCAGTCTGCCAGCCCTGCCGGTGTATCTGATGCGAAGGGACACAAGCTCGTTTTTACCACCCGGGAGATGGTGAAGACGGTTCCCGTCAAGGGCATGAAACACCAGATTGCGCAGAGCGCGACCGGGAAGTTGGTGTTTACTAATATCAGTGGCACAGAACCAGAAGCGACCTTTAAACGGGTACAGCATAATGGCCTGGACATTCTGACTCAGGCGTTCAGGTTTGTGCAGGGGGAAACAGTGACTGTAGAGGCGGTCGTGATGCAGCCGGGATCGGCAGGCAATATTCCGGCGCATGCTCTGGATGGTCCATTTATTTTTACAAGCTCTAAAACCACAGGAGGGATCATGTTCGATATGTCCAATCCTGATCCCTTTACCGGTGGCGCTGATGAGCGCGACTATCAGGCGGTCCAGCAGAGCGATATTGACGGAGTCGTTAAAGCGTACAGGGACAAGTTGGTTGCGGAAGGTCAGGAGGGTGTCAAGAAGCTGGTTGGTCCAGAGGAAAAGGTGGCACTGAACGGAGATGAGGGCATTATCTGTATCGATAAAGCGACTGCCAATCATAAGATCGATGATGAGGCCACCGAAGTCACAGTTCGCGTCAAAGAAGAGTGCTCGGTTCTGGCATATAAACAGGAGGATTTACAGAAGGCCGCACTGGAAAAGCTGAAAGAGAAAGGGCATAGCAAGCCAGGGACAGAGCTCGGACCGCTCAATGTGAAGTTCGGTGACGTGAAACTGGTCTCTGCATTGAAAGACGTTGCAATGGTCGAGATCGCGGCAGAGGGAAAATGGATCTTCCAGCCTTCAGAGAGTAAGAAAGAGCAGCTCACCAGGCTGCTTGCTGGAAAACGACAGGATGAGGCGAAGCCGCTACTGTTAAAAGAGGCAGGTGTGACGGGAGTCGACTTCAAGCCTGATAGTCTCGGTGGATTGGCACTTCCAGCCGATCCGAAGCATATCACGATCAAAGTGACGACCCCATAACAAGAGGAAGCGTGAGAGGGGACGGAAGTTCATCTCTCACGCCTCTGATAGTGTTCCAGCTCATTTTGCAAGGCCTCTAACTGGTTCCGGAGGTGCAAGATAATCTCAATTCCCTCTAAATTGACGCCAAGGTCGTTATAGAGGCGGCGCACTCGACGCAGAAGTGTCAGGTCCTCGGTGTTGAAGCGAGCCTGTTCCTCAACGATATCGTGACACCCGATGAACCCATCCTCGCACAGTGAACGAATCAGTTGTGGGTCAAGACGTGATATCTGGATCGTTTCCTCTTCGCTATAAAATCTGGTCTGTGAGCTATTGTAGAGCATAATACGATGAGTGCGCGTGTCACTCATAACGACCTCCTTTCACTGTACCCGGCTTTGGGCTCAGGCTAGAACAACGTTGCTAGGATTGCTGGTCAAGGGACCGGGCAAATGCCTCAAAGAGCTTGCGCTGCTCAGGTGTAAGCTGTGTTGGTAGCGTTACGCGAACCTCTGCATAGAGGTCACCACGTTGATCTGTCTTACCGGGTTGTGGCATACCCTGACCACGCAGCCGGAAGGAGCGTCCATTATTTGTCCCCTCAGGAATGCGCAGCAACAAGCGGCGTCCATCGGGTGTCGGCACCTGTATTTCGCCACCTAGCATAGCAACCGTTAGCGGCACATCAATTGTGGTACGTAAGGTGGTCCCTTCGCGAGTGAAGCGCGGATCGGGCTCAATATGCACGCGCAGATAGAGGTCTCCTCGTCCCTGAGTTCCAGCGATTCCCTGCCCGGCAACGCGGATACGTGATCCCTCCTGAACGCCCGCAGGAATCTTCACCTGTAGACGCCTGGTTGTGCCATCGGCCTCGGTCAGTTCCAGCGTGCGCGTGACACCCTGATAGGCTTCTGCCAGCGTCACTTCTATATCTGACTCAACGTCACGCCCACGTGTCTGCTGACGTCGGCTACCGGTTGCGAAGCCGCTTCCTGTAGGTGAGCCAGAGAAGAAGAACGTATTAAAGAAATCAGAGAAGGGTGATTGACCGCCAAAGAGATCGGAGAGATCTTCTTCCGTCATCGTGTGATACTGGTATGGGCCGCCACTCTGGAAGCCGCCGGTTCCTGCGCCGGGCCATGAGCCGTAGCGCTGATAGTAGCTGCTCATCTCATCATATTTTTTGCGCTTTTCCGGATCAGAAAGAACTTCATATGCCTCATTAACTTCTTTAAACTTCTCTTCTGCCTCTTTGTTCCCCGGATTAATATCCGGGTGGTATTGGCGAGCCAGCTTACGAAATGCCTTGCGAATCTCTTGCTGATCCGCTCCTTTACTTACACCCAGTATTTTGTAATAGTCCTTATAATCTACAGCCATATAGTGTTCTCCTGAGAAAAAAGAAAGCTCAAATGGGTAACAGGAAATAGGAAAACAGAGCACAAAAGGTGGCTGTGAAGAAGTCCACTTTGCCGATAGCAGAAAGCGCTACCGGCAAAGTAACTTCTGATAGAGACGCTTGTTCTTTTAAACCTTTAGACCTCGCGGTATTCCCCTTCAATTGTGTCATCACCTCGTCCCGAAGAGGGGCCCTGCTGACCGGGGTTCTGTGGGCCAGCACCAGCGCCAGCGGTTGCGCCTGCTCCGGCTTGACCATAGACTTCCTGACCGATGCGCTGAACGGTGCTTTCAAGCTCGCTCATCGTTGCGCGAATGCGAGCCATATCGCTGCCTTTCAGCGCTTCGCGGACATCCTTTATTTTCTCCTCAACCTGACTGCGCAGATCGGCGGAGACTTTATCGCCCAGATCTTTCAGGGTTCGTTCTGCTTGATAGGCAAGGCTATCGGCCTGGTTGCGTACCTCAATCTCTTCTCTGCGCTGCTTATCTTCCTGCGCATGCTGTTCGGCTTCGCGTACGAGGCGGTTGACCTCTTCTTTCGAGAGGCCGCTGTTGGCTGTAATGGTGATCTTCTGTTCGCGCCCGGTTGCTTTGTCGCGAGCAGAGACGTTCAGAATACCGTTCGCATCGATATCGAATGTGACCTCAATCTGCGGGATGCCACGCGGAGCCGGGGCAATACCCTCCAGATGGAAGCGCCCAAGACTGGTATTATCACGTGCCAGTTCGCGTTCACCTTGTAGCACGTGAATTTCGACGGCTGGCTGATTGTCTGCTGCGGTCGTAAAGGTTTCGCTCTTGCGGGTCGGAATGGTGGTATTGCGCTCAATCAGTTTCGTCATCACACCACCGAGCGTCTCGACTCCAAGCGAGAGCGGAGTGACATCGAGCAACAGCACGTCGCGTACTTCGCCTTGCAGCACACCGGCCTGAATGGCTGCGCCAATCGCGACTACTTCATCCGGGTTCACGCCTTTATGCGGCTCTTTGCCAAAGATGTTGCGTACCATATTGATGACGGCGGGCATGCGGGTCTGTCCACCGACAAGCACTACCTCATTGACCTGATTGGCACTGATATCGGCATCGCGCAGCGCTTTCATCACTGGTTCACGTGTTCGCTCGATCAGATCATTAGTGAGCTGTTCCAGCTTGGCTCGGGTTAGCGTCGTCACCAGATGTTTGGGACCGCTAGCGTCAGCCGAAATGAACGGTAAGTTGATCTCGGTCTGTGTCACAGATGAAAGCTCGATTTTCGCGCGTTCGGCAGCCTCTTTGAGTCGCTGTAGGGCCATGCGGTCCTGACGCAGATCAATGCCCTGCTCTTTGCGGAACTCATCGGCCAGCCAGTCAATGATGCGTTGGTCAAAGTCATCACCGCCGAGGTGGGTATCACCGTTCGTGCTTTTCACCTCAAAGACGCCTTCACCAAGCTGAAGGATTGAGATGTCAAAAGTGCCACCGCCCAGATCATAGACGGCGATAATCTCATCTTTCTTCTTTTCCAGGCCATACGCCAGAGATGCAGCGGTTGGCTCGTTGATGATACGTAGCACTTCCAGACCAGCGATAGTGCCTGCATCTTTTGTTGCCTGACGCTGTGCATCGTTAAAGTAGGCTGGGACGGTTATTACTGCCTGGGTGATGCGTTCGCCGAGCTTGTTTTCCGCGTCAGTTTTTAGCTTTTGCAGGATCATCGCCGAAATTTCAGGGGGACTGTATTCGCGCCCTCCCATAACGACACGAGCGTCACCGTTTGCGGCCTGTGTGATTTTATACGGAGAGCTCTTCAGGGAGCGTTGAACCTCAGGATCATCGAAGCGACGGCCCATCAGCCGTTTCACCGAAAAAATGGTGTTCTCTGGATTGGTGACGGCCTGTCGTTTGGCAACCTGACCAACGAGGCGCTCACCACTTTTGGTTACAGCGACAACAGAGGGTGTGAGACGAGAGCCTTCGCTATTTTCGAGGACTGTTGGTTCACCTGCCTCAATGACCGCAACTGCGGAGTTCGTTGTACCAAGATCTATACCAAGCACCTTAGCCATACTCGTCTGATACCTCCTTTAACACGTTGCTCTGCTTCCATTCTTATTAAACACAGTTAACGCCAAAATTATTCGCTCCGTTGCTCTGCGGTTGATGCTGTGCCTGCGACGACAACCTGTGCCGGTCTGATTACCCGATCTTTGAGCATGTAACCGGGGCGAACAACATGGACAATGGTTCCTTCCTCGATATCGGATCGAGCCTCGGTCGAGATTGCCTCATGCCAGAGCGGGTTGAATGGTTCGCCCAGCGTACCTATCTGCTTCAGCCCGATTTGCTGTAAGCTGATAGTGAACTGGCGCGCGACAAGGCCGATTCCCTGGACCCAGGCATTCTTTGAGATCTCAGCGGGGGGCGAGGAGAGCGCCCTGCCCAGATCATCCAGTGCAGGCAAAAGCTGTGAAATCAGGTTAGCCTGCGCTGTCAACATCAGCTCGCTTTGTTCCTGATTGACCCTCCGCTTGTAGTTAATAAAGTCTGCCTGGGTTCGCTGAAGCAGAGACAGGTACTCGGAGGCTTTTTGTTGGGCTTCAGCGAGTTCTTGTTCTACTGCTTCAATCTGGTTCTGTTCTATATCAGCATTTGATGATTTTTCTTCTTTTTGCTTTTCTTCGTTCTCCTGTGCTGAATGGTGCTGATTATGTGGCATAATAGTTCTCTACCTCTTTCAACGCAATGGATCAGTAGGAAAGGACGCTACGGCGCTGGAAGGCGCGCACAAGTAAAAGGATGCCGAACAGAATCGCATATATGCCGATCATCCAGGCTATTGCAAGCAGGGATGCCACAGGCCGCGCAAAAAGCAGGACACCTAGAAGAATAGAGAGCACCCCTGTCAGAAGCAGAAGCCATTCTCCTGTAATAGCCCGACTGAGCTCAATCGCGGCGATGATCTCAAGGATTCCGGTAACAATTGCCCAACCACCAACGAGGGCGAGCAGGACAATAAGCGAGATTCCCGGCCAGATAAATGTGAGAATGCCAAAAATGATGCCCGCGATCCCTTCTATCAGGACAATCCACCAGTGGCGGAAGTAGGGTCGGGCCTGAAAGGATGAGGCAACTGCGAAAATGCCGTCGACCAGTGCGTAGGCTGCAAAAAGGTAGACGAGAACAAACAGGGCCATCCCGGGCCAGACAATGGCAAGAATGCCGAAAAGTATGGCTATGATCCCTCGTAAGGCAACCCACCACCGCTCATGGCGATTCGTCCTATAGATGCTACCTGGATTCAATTTTTTCTCCTCCTTTTCATTATACTGATCTTAGAGAGGATAGAAGCGCTTTTCTTCATTGCTTGCATGGCTTGCACGGGATGAAAGTCTCTCCCTCGTGTTTGTATTCATACAAATATGCTATTGCCTGCGAATGGATGGGGAGGAACCAGGTAAATACTATCAAGATGACTTAGCAGCACTCTGGCTGCATAACCCTTTTGGAACACGCGGGAGAGGGCCGCTTTGTGACAGCGCTATGGTGCGTGGAAGCCCTTTCGCGCTTGTCTGCCTCTCTGCTATAGTACTTCATGGTAGAGGCTTTACAGAATGGGGCAGATAAGGCATAGTTATGCTATGCTAATGCAGATAGAAGTGTATATATCTGTAGGAAGAACAATTGCGGGTTTGTCAGGAACCTCTGTCTGAATGTGGGGACGGGTGAAGAGCAGGCCTGGACCTGACCTGTCTCAGCTAACACTCTGTAGGAGTGATCCCAGCTCCAGCCGGGTGAATACAAGAGGAACGTCGGGACATTTGCCAGCTCTGACCACTGCGGTACACTATAAAGCAACACTACGGAGTAAAAGCCTGTACGGCAAACAAAGCCACTCCGTATCTGTGAGGTACCTGGTATCCGTGTGAGTGGAGGTCTGAGGATCCTCCCCACAACTCAAAGTCAGGGGCTTTCAGAGGCGATTTGTCTGATGAAAAAAGAAGATATGAACACAATAAAAAGGTCTGAAAAGACACGATATATTACGAGCAGCTTCGTCCTTCTTTTATTTCTGTTAAGCATCGGGCTGGTTGCCTGTGGTCCTGATGCGAATAGTTTACCTGCGAATAGCAATCCGGTACCAACAATTACAATCGATGTCTCGAAAAGTCAGAAGGATATTCCTAACAGTCCTATGAATAACTTACAGTGTGGTGCCTGGGTGACTGATGCAACACCTCCTTATCTTAACGGACAGGCCAGGTTTGGCGCGAATGGACGCTTTGTTCAGTTGGTGAACGGCAACCCTCAAGGTGTCGCTGGCGCAACGGTTACCGCTACGATTACCTGGGGCGATTATATGCAGGAGACACAGACGAAGACGACCAATGCTGATGGCTTTGTTGTCTTTGAGCTCTCAACGGCCAATCATTTTAACGCCATTGGCAAAAACAGCCTGATCACCATGAACTTTAATAAGGATGGATTGGGTCAGTGCAAAGTCGGAGATGATCGACCGGCTTTCTTTACACTGACAAACCCCACCCCGACGCAACAGCCGTCAAAGACGCCAACCTGTACCCCGGGAAAGAAAAACTGTAATAAACACTAGGTAGTTTTCAAAAGAAGAAGACCTCGTAGATTCGCTCTACGGGGTTTTCTTATTGATAAATATCGATAGAGACTCAGGACGGGGTATCGGCGTCTGCACTGAACCAGCGAAGATGCTGTGCCAAATCAACTACATGGCCAACAACAATCAGGGCAGGGGGCCGTACCTGCGCGGCTTTGACCCGTTCCACAATGGTATTCAGTGTGCCGGTCACTGCGTGTTGTTCTGGTAGCGTGCCCCACTGAATGACAGCGATCGGTGTATCTCCTGGACGACCATGTTGTGTCAGTTCATCCACAATAAAAGCAAGATTTCCCAGACCCATCAGAATAATGAGTGTGGTATTTAAACGGGCAAGCGTGGACCAGTCCAGATATGAGTTATCAGGGTGTGTGCCTGTGTGACCGGTAACGACAGTAAAGGATGCCGCATAACCTCTATGCGTGACTGGAATGCCCGCGTAGGCCGGAACGGCAACCGCAGAGGTCACACCAGGTACCACTTGCCAGGGAATACCATGTTGTGCGAGATAGAGGGCCTCTTCTCCCCCGCGCCCAAAGACAAAAGGATCTCCCCCTTTCAGCCGTACGACGATCTTTTGTGAGCGGGCATACTGAACAAGTAGGCGGTTGATTTCCTGTTGCGGCAGTGCATGGCTTCCGGCTGATTTGCCCACATAGAGCTTTTCTGCATCAGGGGGAACAACCGAGAGTAGAACCGGGTTGGCCAGATAGTCGTAGAGCACCACATCTGCCTGGCGCAAGATATTGAGCCCCTTGACTGTAATCAGGTCTGGATCACCGGGCCCGGCTCCAATCAGATAGACGGTTCCAGGCGTTGCCTCACTGGCAAATGGAAATACAGCATTATTGTGCATCTTGCTGGCCTCGTTTCCATAGATTTCAGGTGTCAATAGATTATATTCGAGCAGAGGCGCAAGAGGCAATGAAGTGCTCCCGCTTTATTCATGCTTGACAGGGTGCCTACACAATCTATTTTATATGGAGTACATCTATTTAGAGAGATATCTATGGATGAGGATATACGTAAGAAAACAGAGCGGATCCTTTAAGGTGCAGGAGGAAAAGAGCGGAAAGGACTGCTCTTTTGTCCTGCGATCCATTTCAGGCACTTTTGAGAAAGATTTTTCCCAGGCCGAGCAGACCCATGAAGGCCCCCATTGCAAGCAGAAGCGATGTGCGATGGCTGGTGAGCCAGAACTGGATGCTTGAGGAGCGTGATCGGTCGTCGAACTGCCCATGTGCCCCATGATCGGGGGGAACCGGGTGCCAGAGATTGTCAGGCCGGTTTGGATCTGCCGGTTCTGACGTTTGCTGCGATGCATAGCCGGTCTTTGCCAGATAGCGATCACCCAGGCCAGGAAAGAATTTGTTTCCCTGAATGGCGATGGTCGTTGAGAGTCCAACATACCACTCGCGTCGATAGTGATGGGCGGCATGATAAATCGCTTCGGCGGCGACTTCCGGCTGATAGATGGGGGGAACGGGCTGTGCCTGACGCGGGAGGCGGCTTTTCACCCAGGAGAACTGTGGAGTATTGAGCGCTGGCATCTGTACCATCGTAATGCGTACCTTACTCTTATCGTGAAACAGCTCGCTCCGTACGGATTCGGTAAAACCCTGGATCGCGTGCTTGGCACCGCAATACGCTGATTGTAGGGGGATTGCGCGATAGGCCAGCGCTGAGCCTACCTGGACAATCATTCCATGATCTCGGGGAAGCATCCGTTTGAGGGCTGCCATTGTCCCATAGACGTAGCCAAGATAGGTGACCTCAGTGACGCGGCGGTACTCATCGGGCTGCATCTCTTTAAACGGAGAAAAAACCGAGGTCATTGCATCGTTGATCCAGATATCGATAGGGCCAAAAGTCTGCTCTGTTTTTTTCGCCGCCTCTTCGACCTCTTCGGGCTTGGATACATCAGTCGGGATGGCAAGGGCCTGACCCCCCAGTTCCTCTACTTCGCGGCGGGCATCTTCCAATCCATCTTCTCCGCGGGCCAACAACGCAATTGCTGCACCATGACGTGCAAATGTGCGAGCGGTGGCCCGTCCTACCCCTGCTGAAGCACCTGTAATAACAACAACTTCACGTGCCATGATCTCTCCTTCTCTTTTCTGCTGAGATAGTAAAGGAGTTCCCTTCGCTGTAATGGTGATGTAAAAGAGACACGAACAATCAGGAGACGAATGTGACAGCGAGCATGGCGCGAGCGCAATAAACCTTTTTTGTATAGGGGACGTGTACCTTGTGTGGGATGCGGGGAAGGGGTGATGTAGAGACGGATCATAGAGAGTTTGCAGCGTTAGAGAGGAGCAAGATACATGGTCTCGATTGGCTGGAAATGCGGAATAGAACAGTATCCCCCTGCTGAATTGCTTGATTACGCAGTGACAGCCGAGGAAGCAGGCTTTGATATTGTGGAAGCAAGTGACCACTTTCATCCCTGGAGTGAGAAGGGACAGGCGTCATTTTGCTGGACCCTGCTTGGAGCCGTGGCGGCCAGGACAAAACGAATCTTGCTCGGAACGGGTGTCACCTGTCCCACCCTGCGTTATCATCCTGCTATTATCGCGCAAGCAACGGCAACGTTGGATAACCTGGCTCCCGGGCGCGTCTTTCTGGGAGTAGGGACCGGTGAGGCATTGAACGAGTATCCTGTGATGGCGTACTGGCCGGGCTATACTGAGCGCCGCGAGCGGTTACAAGAAGCGATTGAACTCATGCGTGAGTTATGGACCGGCGAAACAGTTTCTTTCGATGGAGAATACTATCAGACGCGAAAGGCTAAATTGTATACGCCTCCAACACAGCAGATCCCGATTTATGTTTCGGCTATGGTTCCCGGGAGCGCTGAGTTTGCCGGAAAGTATGGGGATGGTCTGTTTACCGTAGGAGGCAAGCCAATAGAGCTCTATAAAGAGATCATCAAGAACTTTGAAGAGGGAGCGCGAGAGGTTGGGAAAGATCCGGCGGAACTTCCTAAAATTATTGAGCTAAATGTGCAATATACGCAGGATACAGATGCCGCTATTCAGGGACAGCTTCAATACTGGGCTGGCTCTTATATCCCGGCTCTTTTTAATCAAAAGATCTATACCCCGGCGATGTCAGAAGAAAATGGGCAGGTCGTAGGTGCGGACACAATCAAGCAGACAAATTGCATTTCAGCGGACCCGGAGGAACATGCGAAATTTGTCAAACAGTACACGGACATTGGATTCGATCATGTGATTGTGCATTCTGCCGGTCCTGATCAAAAGGCCTTTGTGAACGAATACGGCAGGGATGTTATCCCGAGGCTGCACTAAGCAAGGAGTGTTCGTTATGGCAGATCCGGAAATTGTGGTTGTCGGGGGAGCCTATACCGATTGTATGGTGCGGGGCTCCCGGCTCCCGGCGCAAGGGGAGACGGTGGTAGGGAGAACAATGCTGGAACTGCCCGGGGGCAAGGGCGCAAATCAGGCTGTTGCCGCTGCCCGTCTGGGCGGCAATGTCGCATTTATTGGCAAGATCGGGAACGATCCACGTGGGGATGCGATTGCAGAAGCATTTCTCCGTGAGGGTGTCGATATTCGGTATCTCTGGCGGAGTTCGCAAGAACCGACCGGTATGTGTCTGGTGATGGAAGATGAGCGAGATAAGCGGCTTATGATGCTTGGTCTGGCTGCCGCTCATGCATTGACGATCGCTGATGTGAGGAATGCTGCGTCTTTGATCCGCTCGGCAAAGATTGTTATGGTTCAGCTTGAAGTATCGGTTGAAGTCGTTGCTGAGGTGATGCAACTTGGCTGGTCAGCAGGCGCAAAGATCTTTTTTGATCCATCTCCTCCGCTGATCTTTCCTGATGGGTTGTTGCGGCTGGTCGAGGTGATGAAGCCGGATGCTCTGGAAGCACGCGCCATTACGGGCTGCAAGGTAACAGATCAGCAGACAGCCCGGGAGGCAGCTCAGAAACTGCTGACAAAAGGCGTGAAGCTAGTCGCAATCGAAGCCGGAAATAAAGGCAACCTACTTGTATGGAAGCATGGAGAGCATTGGCTACCTCGTCTCCCGGTTCAGATATGCGATAGAATCGGGGCCGGGGATGCATTTGCTGGTGCGCTTGCGGTCGCCTTTGCCGAAGGGCAGGGCATGATTGAAGCCGGAAACTTTGCCAGTACTGCGGCAGCGCTGACAACAACCAGGATAGGTGCACGAACGGCCCTGCCTACTCGTCGCGACGTTGAGGAAATGATGGTGCAGGCGTTTCGTTGATCGGTACTGCGCTGTAAAGAGGGTGCGTCTTATGACTGAGGTGGAACGGGAGAAACTGGCAAAAGTGCTCAGGGAAGAGGCTCATCTGCTCACAGGTAAAACAGAAAACTATGATGCGCTGCTCGATATGATTGGTGATGCCCACTTTGTGCTGCTGGGTGAGGCAACGCATGGAACTCAGGAGTTTTATCGGGCGCGAGCCAATATCACAAAACGGCTGATTACTGAGAAGGGCTTTTGTGGCGTTGCGGTTGAGGCAGACTGGCCCGACGCCTATCGCGTGAATCGCTATATCCGAGGAGAGAAGCGGGATCCATCGGGACAGGTGGCATTGGGTGGCTTCCAGCGCTTTCCTACCTGGATGTGGCGCAATACTGAGGTGCTCGACTTTGTTGAATGGCTGCATCAGTATAACAGGGACAAGCAGCGACCGGTCGGCTTTTATGGTCTGGACCTGTATAGCCTGTATTCCTCAATCGAAGCGGTTATTGAATATCTCGAAAAGGTTGACCCTCAGGCGGCGCAGCGAGCCCGCCAGCGCTATAGCTGTTTCGAGCATTTTGGCGAAGATGCACAGGCGTATGGTCATGCTGCCAGTTCTCAGCTCTCGGCTTCGTGCGAGTCCGAAGTAGTGAAGCAGTTGACTGAGTTACAGCAACAAAAGGCACACCTGCTTCAGAAAGATGGCAAGCTGGCGGGAGATGAGCTCTTTTATGCTCAGCAGAACGCGCGTCTGGTCAAAAATGCTGAAGAATACTATCGCGCTATGTTTCATGGGAAGGTCTCTTTCTGGAACTTGCGTGATCATCATATGGCCGAGACACTTGACGCGCTTGCCTCGCATCTGAAGTATAACGGTGAAATGCCAAAGCTGGTTGTCTGGGAACATAACTCGCATATTGGCGATGCACGAGCAACCTCCGTTGCGGAGGCTGGTGAACTCAATGTGGGACAGCTTGTCCGGCAGAAGTACGAGCGTGATGCCGTGTTGATAGGGTTCAGCACTTTTACCGGAACGGTAACCGCTGCCACTGATTGGGGGGGTCAGCACGAGCAAAAGAACGTGCGTCCCGGTCTTGCTAACAGCTACGAAGAGCTGCTGCACTATGCCGGGAAGGTGACAGGAGAGCCGAACTACTATCTGATTCTCCGTGATAATGGGACAGTGGAACAGGTATTGACTGGACCCTGTCTACAACGGAGGTAATCTACCTGCCTCGGACTGAACGAATCGGCCACTACTTTTACGCCAGTTTGCCGTTACAGTTTGATGCCATTCATATTGATGAAACACATGCGGTGGAGCCATTGGACAAGACGGAAGTATGGGTGAACGGCGAGGTTCCGGAGACCTATCCTTCCAGCGTCTGAGCTTTCGATCTTTCCCCGGTGTCGTGATGGCGACTTACGACACCAGGGGAAGGGTAGAAGACTCTCCGCCTGCCTCTTTTCGCGCTGTCCGATAGCGAATGTAGTCAGTAAGCAGCACCTGCGCATGGGGATCGAGCAACGGGCGCAATTCATGCTCATCCATCCAGCAGGGCTGTCCCTCAACATTGTTGCGTAATGTCCCGTTTACGATTCTGCCTGCGAATACAAAGCTGATATTGCTTATCGTTGTCCAGCTTGTTGCCGTTTTGGTATAAAAGTTGACCAGCCCGGTGGTCTGGATCTCAAGCCCAGTCTCTTCGCGCCCCTCGCGCTCGGCTGCCTGGGGCGGCGTTTCCTTCCACTTCATAAAGCCGCCAGGAAATACCACGCGATTGCCGGGAAGTTTGACGACCAGATAGCGGTTTTTTTCTTCCACGATAACGCAGGCGCTCCCGAAGGGCGGGAGATTTCCTCCCATCAGCTTATTGAGGAGGTTGAAACAGATAGCGGCAACTCTTTTAAGGTAATCGTACATGACCGACATGATTTGATCCTGACTTTCTTTTGTGTGCTTGATCCGCTTTTCTCTGAATCAGCGTATAGATGGCGATGTTCTTGCTGTAATACTACCAGTTTTCTGTCTCTAATAGTTGTATGTTTTGTCGCAGTTTTGTCGCAATGCAGGCGCGATCTTCAACTATGCCTGTGCTTGAAAGGGGTCGCTCTCAGGACACCATTCATGATACAATAGCAGGCACCTGACAACATGGATCTCAATGCATCTGAGCCGACAAGCAAGAACATGCAACAGAGGAGAAAGAGTAGGATAATTGGCTCCTATGTAAGAAAAACAGGGCAGGGTACGTATTTTTCTGTAGATGTTGTATGGTCCAGTTGCATCATCCGGTTTCCTCGGCATATGGCTAGAACCTGTTTTCCCGAATCCCTTGCTGCAGGTTGTCTCTCATGACAAAGCATAGAAAAGGCTTTATAATATCCGGGAGGCAGGGCGGGGATCTACTCTGACATACTGAGTTCAACAGGTGCGAATGCCTATTTTGCGAGTGCTGAGGGAATTATGCGTGTTTCCTGAAAGGTTTCAGGTACACTACCGGTTTGAGATGTGAGTCTCGTGTGTTTGGTGTGAAGGGTGAGCTGTATTTTCTCTTTATTCAGGCTCTAGACGGACTTATCTTTCAGGAGAAGAGAGGATCTTTCAGGCAGTTCCCGTATCTGTATACAAAGCAGAGGCCAGAGTGAACAGCGGTTTTTCTGATGGAGGAACCTCATCTTGCACTCATTCTGAATCGAAGGACTGGAGGAGATTATATTTGTATGTCTCAGACAATGAAGAACAATAATGCTTCTGATAAACGGGGCCGTCCTGGACAGCGCCAACAAGAGCGAATGATGCGCCGTGAGCGCCGTCGCCGTCGTATCCGAAACTGGACGATCTCCATTCTGGCTGTTGTGCTGGTTCTGGCTGGTGTCACCGCGATTCTTTTGTATCAGCGTCAGGTGGCCGAGCAGGAGGCGGCAGCGAATCGGATCAAAGATCAGCACGCGACCGCGACCGCGAACGTTGAGGCGACCGCAACCAATGTAGCGGCAACCGCAGCGGCAAACGCTGAAGCGACGATGATCGCGCAGGGTATGCAGACAGTGACTTCTGGTTCCCCCACTCCTTCGGCTGGACCTGCAACCCCGCCGCCCACGAATTTGACACCGGTAAAGACGCAGAGCGGTTTGCAGTATATTGATCTCAAAGTTGGCTCCGGGCCCGAAGCAAAAGCAGGCAGTACCGTCTATGTACAGTATACTGGCTGGTTACAGAGCGACGGCAAGAAGTTCGACAGTAGCTATGATCGCGGCGGGCAGGCGTTTAAGCTAGAAAATCTGGGCAATGCACAGGTGATCAAGGGCTGGAATGAAGGGCTTCAGGGAATGAAGGTCGGTGGCACGCGCCGCCTGATTATCCCGGCGGATCTGGGGTATGGCCCGAACGGTGATAGTACCGGAACCATTCCACCCAACGCGACACTGATCTTTGATGTCACGCTGGTTGCTGTCAAATAAACTGGCAGAGGAACAACGGCTTCGAGTCACAATTTGAGCTCGGAGCCTTTTCTTTTGGTGTGGCGAGTCGATTTAGAAAAAAAGAGTGAGGGGGCTTGACGAGTCGGAAGGAAATGTGTATACTTTCGTCAATTTGTGTATGCCTAGCAATTGTGTAGCGGAAAGGGTCTCTCCTGATGACAGTACGAATCTATCAGTTCTGTAGCGCTCATTGGCGGCGTTGGAGGTGGAGACTTTTTTCCTGGTATGATATTTTTTTCTTGCGGTTTTCCCCATCCCTCTTTTAGTGGATGTGGGAATTTTTTTTGTGTGTTTGTATTTCTGGATTTGTTGCAGATGCCCGTACAACAAGCAAGTGTGAGGTGAAATAATCCAATGGCGAAACAGATGACAGAGTCAGAGCGGCGTTCATATTTTCCGCGCTGGCGCTTGAAAAAAGAGGGTGTTGTGGCCCCGGACGAGAGACTACCGTGGGGACAGAACATCATGTTAGGAATCCAGCATGTCCTGGCAATGTTTGGATCGACGGTTGTCGCTCCTATCTTAATGGGCTTTGATCCCAATACCGCTATCTTCTTCTCCGGTATCGGAACCCTGATTTTCTTCCTTCTGGTTGGTGGGCGTGTGCCAAGCTACCTGGGGTCGAGCTTTGCCTTTATCGCGGTAGTCAACGTTGCAACACACTATATGGGCTCAGGCCCCAACCCGAATATTGGCGTAGCTCTGGGTGGTATTATCGTGACCGGAGCGATCTATGCGCTGGTTGGTCTGGTCGTCATGTTGCTTGGCTATAAATGGATTGATTTCTTGATGCCTCCTGTCGTGACTGGAGCGGTTGTGACTGCTATTGGTCTGAACCTGGCATCTTCGGCGATCTCTCAGGCCAGCAGCTCGGCATTTGATGGCTGGATTGCGGCGATCACTGTGCTGGCCGTCGCTGTTGTGGCGGTTTTCCTGCCAGGCTGGCTACGGCGTCTTCCAATCTTGATCGGTGGTATCATTGGCTATATTGCCTACG
The DNA here is from genome assembly GCF_059696735.1 of Thermosporothrix sp. COM3. Lineage (NCBI taxonomy): Bacteria > Bacillati > Chloroflexota > Ktedonobacteria > Ktedonobacterales > Thermosporotrichaceae > Thermosporothrix > Thermosporothrix sp. COM3. The sequence goes on from NZ_AP019376.1 coordinate 7,007,800, forward strand.
TAATCGGCAGTCTGATGGGCCTGGGACCCCAGATTGACTTCTCGAAGGTGGAACAGGCGGCCTGGATTGGCTTACCTCACTTTACGGCCCCATCCTTCTCGCCGAACGCGATTAGCCTGATTGCTCCGGTCGTGTTGATCCTGGTTGTTGAAAATGCGGGGCATATTAAGGCTGTTGCGGCCATGACCGGACAGAACATTGATAAATATATGGGCCGCGCATTCCTGGGCGATGGCCTTGCGACAATGATCGCAGGTGCCGGTGGTGGTACGGGTGTCACGACCTATTCCGAGAACATTGGTGCGATGGCCTTGAGCCGCATCTATTCAACCCTGCTCTTTGTGGTTGCTGCGGTGATGGCGCTGCTGTTGAGCTTCTGCCCGAAGTTCGGCGCGTTAATCCAGACAATGCCGCAGGGCGTGTTAGGTGGTCTCTCTATCGTGCTCTTTGGTCTAATCGCCGTCTCTGGTGGTCGTATCTGGATCGAAAACAACGTGGACTTCTCAAAGAGCCGTAACCTGATGACTGCCGGTGTAACGCTGATTATTGGCTCCGGTATGGTGGGGAACGCGGGTATCACCATCGGGAGTATCTCAATGGGTGGTATCGGTGTCGCGACGATTGTAGCGATTATTCTCTATCAGGTGTTGCGTGAGCGCGACTCGCAGCCGGATGAAGCTGTTGTGGCCGACTCCGCCGTTGGGAACGAGCCGCTGCCCGAGAAGAAAGAGCCTACGTCTTCGCGCGGACGATAACAAGAACGGTGGGGAACAGGTAGGGGCTGTGCCCTGAAAAGAATACGCTCCTGTTCCCCTTGCCGAGAAAAAGTCCTGTGGCTCTTGACTTTTCTCAAAACTATGAGTTATACTCTTAACAATTTGAGATCAATTTGTGACAGTAATTTCCCAACCAGTAGATACAAAGGCTTATATCATCATGCTCTTGAACGGTGTAACACAGGTAATCCAAATGAATAATCAGGACTGGTATTGTCCTTTCCATTTTCCGGAAAATCATCAGGATGGACCGATCGTTCAAGGGAAAAGTCTTTTTTCCTCGCTCCATTATTGGGGGTGAGGAATTTTTTTTGCCTTGAGGGTTTCCCGTGAGGTGTCGATAAAGAGACAAAAGGGAAAACGAAATTATCTTTGTGTTAATCCTTAAAAAGCTGTAAGACACGAAAATGATGACCTATCAACCTGTTGTTCCCTGTTTTATAGCAATGGTGCGATAGGGACGGTTGTTACAGGAGGTTCTAAGAATGCTGAGCGTCAAGCAAGCACGGCAGGATATTCTGCCAATTCACGGAAGTTTCGCGGGGAAGGATGTCGTCTCACTCGATCAGTTTGAGGCTCGGGATCTGCAAAAAATTTTTGCCCTGGTTCCCGAAATGAGGCGAATTGTTGAGCAAAGTAGGCCCTCGGATATTCTGGCGGGCCGGATTGTCTCCCTGCTCTTCTTCGAACCTTCCAGCCGCACCTTCGGATCATTCGCTACAGCAGTGAAGCGCCTGGGTGGACAAACGCTGGAAGTTCAGAACCCGGAAGCAGTCTCCTCCGTGAATAAAGGAGAAACGTTTGAGGACACGATTCGCGTCTTCGAGGCCTACTCAAATGCGATAGTGCTGCGTCATCCTCAGCCGGGAGCTGCACGTCAGGCGGCCCGGGTCGCCCAATTTGTGCCGGTAATCAACGCCGGTGATGGTAATAACGAGCATCCGACTCAGACCATCCTTGATCTCTATACCCTCTATGAGAAGTTTGGGCGTTTGGATAACCTCAATGGGTTGCTGGCTGGCGATCTCCTCAACAGTCGTACTTTGCATTCCCTTATTCGCGGGTTGTCCCTGTTCCCGAACAACACGGTGTATCTACTATCGCCTGAGAAGCTGCGTCTTTCCCGAGAGGACTATGCTGTCTTGCAATCACGCAATATCAGAATGATAGAGATTTTCAGCGAGAAGGATATTCCCGGAGACTGTCACTTCTGGTACTGGACACGCATTCAGAGGGAGCGTTTCGCATCGTTGGAAGAATATGACCAGGTGGTAACAAAGTCATTTATTGTAACGCCTGCGATGATGGAACGTTACGCAAATAAAGACATGATTCTGATGGACCCCCTTCCACGGGTCGGAACAATTGATCCTGCCGTGGATAGTGATGAGCGAGCCGTGTATTTGCGCTCACAAATTCGTAACGGCTTATACGCCCGCATGGCGCTACTAGCTCTCATTCTGGGACAAGCATAAAGGAAAGGATCAGTGTACGGCGATGCACAATACTATGGAGGACACTTTGCTACAGGATGTTTCTAAGAGTCTAGCTGAGCAGAAGAAGCAGTTGCCCAGAAAGGGCGCGCTGGTGCTGGAAGATGGAACACGGTTTGAGGGGATCTCATTCGGACACCCTGAATCGATTGCAGGTGAAGTGGTGTTTTGCACTGGTATGGTCGGGTATCCCGAGGCCATGACGGATGCCTCTTATACCGGGCAGATCCTGACAATGACGTATCCCATTATGGGAAACTATGGCGTGCCAGAACCTTCTCTCTGGGAGGATGAGCGGATCCGGGTCTCCGGTCTGATTGTCTCGAACTATATTGATACGCCCTCTCACGCACAGAGCACGATGAGCCTGGGTACATGGTTACAGCGCGAAGGCATCCCGGGCCTGGAAATCAAAGATACGCGCCGCCTCACACAGCATATTCGTGAACATGGAACAATGCTCGGTAAAATTCTCATCAATGATGAAGATGTTCCATTCTATGACCCCAACAGTGAAAATTTAGTGGCGCGCGTTTCTACAAAAGAAGTAATGAAAGCCGGTTCCGGTGATACAACAATTGTGCTGATTGATTGCGGCGCGAAACGCAACATTGAGCGAAGCCTGCTCAAGCGCAATGTCCAGGTGGTTACAGTGCCCTGGGACTTCGATTTCCTCGACCCTGCCAATCGCTTTGACTTTGATGGCATCCTGGTCTCGAATGGTCCTGGAGATCCGAAATACGCTGATAAGACGATCAGGATTCTTCAGAAGGCGCTGGCAAGCAAGATCCCGACAATGGGTATCTGCCTGGGACATCAGTTGCTTGCGCTGGCGGCTGGCGGGGATACCTATAAGCTCAAGTTCGGGCATCGCAGTCAGAATCAGCCCTGCATTGAAAGCAATACAAAGCGCTGCTATATCACGACACAGAATCACGGGTTTGCCGTTGGCACCATTCCCGAGGGCTTCACTGCCTGGTTTACCAATGCAAATGATGGTAGCAATGAGGGGCTGAAACATGAGGAACTGCCGTTCCTGTCCGTGCAGTTCCATCCCGAAGCAACTCCGGGTCCCGAGGATGCAGAATGGCTGTTCGACCACTTCCTGAAGGTGGTAAGAGAAGAAAAGAGCAAGAAGGGGGCATAGGCCGAAGGTGAAAACGAATCTACGCAAGGTGTTGGTACTGGGGGCAGGAGCCCTGAAAATTGGTCAGGCGGGCGAGTTCGACTACTCTGGCTCTCAGGCGCTAAAAGCATTACAAGAAGAAGGCATTTCCACTGTTCTTATCAATCCTAATATCGCCACGATTCAGACATCAAAAGAGCTGGCCGACGAAGTGTACTTCCTGCCAGTGACGCCGTTCTTTGTTGAGAAGGTGATTGAGAAGGAGCGTCCAGACGGTATTCTGCTCTCCTTCGGTGGACAGACGGCTCTCAACTGTGGCATCGCCCTGCATAAGTCGGGCGTCCTGGAAAAGTACGGCGTCCGTATTCTGGGTACTCCGATCTCGGCGATTATCCTGACTGAGGATCGAGAAGAGTTTGCAACGCACCTGCGTAATATCCATATTCCGACCCCACAGAGCCGTACGGCTGAAACCCTTGAGGAAGCCCGGACGATCGCGAGTGAACTGGGCTACCCGCTGATGGTTCGCGCTGGCTATGCGCTTGGCGGCCAGGGATCGGGTATCGCTGCAAACGAAGAAGAGCTGACGAAGATTGTCAATGGCGCCCTGGCCTTTGCTCCACAGGTGCTGATCGAACAATATCTGCACCATTATAAAGAGGTAGAGTATGAGGTGGTGCGTGATGCCTACGACAACTGTATCACCGTCTGTAACATGGAGAACATGGACCCTCTGGGCATCCATACCGGTGAGTCGATTGTTGTCGCACCCAGTCAGACACTGACGAACTATGAATACCATATGTTGCGTACCGCTGCGATCACCATTGTGCGGAGTCTGGGTATTGTCGGTGAATGTAATGTGCAGTACGCGCTTGATCCAAAGACCTCCCGCTACTATGTGATTGAGGTGAATGCCCGTCTCTCGCGCAGTTCGGCGCTTGCCAGTAAAGCGACCGGTTATCCGCTGGCCTATGTGGCGGCAAAGCTTGCGCTTGGCTATAGCCTGACCGACCTCACCAATCGCGTAACGGGTGTCACACAGGCCTGCTTTGAACCAAGCCTGGATTACATTGTTGTGAAGATCCCGCGTTGGGACCTGGATAAATTCAAGGACGCGGATCAAACCATTGGCACCGGCATGAAGTCAGTCGGTGAGGTAATGGGCATCGGTCGTACCTTTGAAGAGGCCTATCAAAAGGCGATCCGCATGCTGGATCTCGATTTTGAGGGGGCGACCTCGGAGAAGGTCTTCAGAGGACACGAGCGAGACGCCGATGTGCTCGCGAAGTTTTTGTACACGCCAACACCCAAGCGGATGTTCGCGCTGCCTCTGGCGATGCGCAACCAATATTCGATTGAGCAGATCTATGACATCACGGGTATCGATCCCTGGTTCTTGCAGCGTATCCGGACCATCTTGCAGGCTGAGATAGAGCTACAGGAGACTAAGGATCTCTCGGCGGAGCGGCTGCGGAAGCTCAAACAACTGGGTATCTCCGATAAGCGGATTGGCGAGCTGACCGGCAAAACCGGGCTGGAAGTGCGGGCACTCCGAAAACAATACAATATTGTCCCGGCGATTCTACAGATCGATACGCTGGCCGGCGAGTTCCCATCCGAGACGAACTATCTCTATACCACCTATAACGCCGACCATACCGATATTCAGCCGCTCAACAAGGAGGGCGTGGTGATTGTTGGTTCCGGTCCCTACCGTATCGGGTCATCGGTTGAATTTGACTGGACAACGGTCAGCACCGTGCTGGCGTTGAAAAAGTATGGCAAGCGTTCGGTGGTGATTAACTGTAACCCTGAGACGGTCTCGACCGACTACGATACGTCCGATCGCCTCTACTTTGAAGAGCTGACCTTTGAGCGTCTTGCTGATATCTGCGATTTTGAGAACCCATACGGTGCCATCGTTTCGGTGGGTGGTCAGACGCCAAATAATCGCGTGAAATCGCTGAGTGCCTATGGTGTCCCCATTCTTGGCACCTCCGCCGAGAATATCGACCGCGCCGAAGATCGCTACAAGTTCTCGAACCTGCTGGATGTCCTGCATATTCGCCAGCCCGAATGGGCAAGCGTGACCAGCTTCGAGGATGTGCGCTGGTTCGCAGAGCGTGTCGGCTATCCGGTGCTGGTGCGCCCGTCGTATGTGCTATCGGGAAGCGCAATGAACGTCTGTTACAATGAAGAACAGCTCAAACGCTATATTAATGAAGCGGTAGCTGTCTCGCCCGAGTATCCGGTGACGGTCTCGAAGTTCTTCCAGAAGGTCAAAGAGATCGAGTTGGATGCCGTGGCCCAGCGAGGACGAGTCAAAGCCTTCGTTATCTCTGAACATATCGAAAACGCGGGCGTGCACTCCGGTGACGCAACCATTGTCCTGCCGCCACAGACGATTAATGAAGAGACACGTGTGCGTATTGAAGAGGTCGGGCGCGCCATCGCGGAAGCGCTGGAGATCACCGGACCGTTCAATATCCAGTTTCTGGCAAAAGATAATCAGGTCTATGTGATCGAGACAAACCTGCGTGCCTCGCGAACCTTCCCCTTTATCTCGAAGGTGATGGGCGTGAACATGATCGAGCTGTTCGTGGATGCGCTTTTCAATGAAGAAATCCCTGCGGTGCGCATGCCAGACCCGACCTTTACCGCTGTGAAGGCGCCTCAGTTCTCCTTCGCGCGCTTGAAGGGCGCCGATCCAATTCTGCGTGTTGAGATGTCATCCACGGGCGAGGTGGCCTGCTTCGGTGAAGATATCGAGGAAGCCTATCTCAAGGCTATTATCGCGACGGGTAACCATATTCCGCAGAAAGGTGTGTTTATCAGTCTCGGCGGAGAAGATAAAAAGCTTCGCTTCCTTGAGAGCGCCCGTTTGCTGGCGCAGCTTGGCCTCCCGCTCTATGCGACAGAGAACACTGCCAACTTCCTGCGCGAGCACGGTGTTGAGACGACCATGCTCTACAAGCTGCATGAACAGAAGGAGCCAAACTTCCTGACGTACTTCAGGGAAGGCAAGGTTGATCTGGCTATCAATATTGTTGATCGCAATATACTCAAGGAAGTGGACGACGATTACGCGATGCGCCGTCACGCGATTGACCATAACATTCCGCTGTTCACGAAAGTGAAGCAGGCGCGTCTGTTCGTAAAGGCGATCACCGAGAAGGATTTGCAGACCATTCCTATCAAATCCTGGAACGAGTACACAAACGCGAAGTAGTGCCATTTCATTCGGGGAGGAGGGCTACCCCTCCTCCTCTGTCATGAGTAAAAGCAAGGAGCAGTAGCATGTCAACGCAGCCCACAACTGTACAAAAGAGAGAGACCGACGTTCTGATCATTGGCTCTGGTGGAGCCGGTCTGCGTGCGGCGATTGAAGCGACGACGCGCGGCGCGAATGTGCTGATTATCGCGAAAGAGGAGCTGAGAGAGGCCCATACCGGCTGGGCAATGGGCGGTATTAATGTTGCGATCAAGGAACCAGCAACCCCACAGCAGCACTTTGAAGACACGATTAACGGCGGCTGGCGTATCAATAATTTCAAGCTGGCAAAGATCTTTGCTGAAGAGATGCCCGACCGTATCCACGATCTGGAACGCTACGGCGTCCTTTTTGACCGTCTGCCCGATGGCACTTATTTTACCTGGGCCAGTGGGAAGCAGTCGGCACCTTTGAACCTGTGTGCTGGAGACTATACCGGACGTGAGATGATGCGCGGTCTCTTGCTGGAAGTCAAGCGCCTGGGGGTCCCTTATCTGGAGCATACCTATGCAACGCGTCTCTTCAAGCAGGGTGATCGCGTGGTCGGTGCGTTCCTGATGAATAGCCTGACCGGAGAGCAAACTGTTGTGCGGGCAAAGGCGGTCATTGTTGCGACTGGTGGAGGCGGCGCTATGTATCGCGTGAACACCAATGCTCCGAGCAACACCGGCGAGGGTTACGCCTGGGGCCTGGACATGGGTGCGGAGATGGTTGATATGGAGCTGGTGCAGTTCCACCCGACCGGCATGGCCTGGCCTCCTGAGAAACGCGGCACGCTGGTGACGGAAAAGGTGCGCGGCAATGGCGGCATTCTGAAGAACAAGCATGGTGAGCGCTTCATGGCCCGCTATCAGCCACAGCGTATGGAACTGGCTGGCCGTGACGAGGTTTCACGCGCAATCTATCAGGAGATCCAGGAAGGGCGCGGTACCGAGCATAACGCGGTCTATCTGGACGTTACTCACTGGGAAGAGGGCAAGGTTGAGAAACTGATTCCTGATGTGTTTGCGGCACATATGGAAGTCGGGATTGATATTCGCAAGCAGATGATGGAAATCTCGCCCTCGATGCACCATATGATGGGTGGCTTCGTCATTACCGAATGGGGTGAGACCAATGTTGAGGGACTCTATGCGGTCGGTGAGGTTTCCTGTAGCGTGCACGGCGCGAATCGTCTTGGCGGCAACTCTATCGCGGAAGGACAAGTCTTCGGGCGGCGTGCTGGTATTCGCACTTCCGAGTATGTGAAGGGCGTCTCGATGCCGGAGATCAGCGAGCAACTCATCAATGCAGAACTGCAACGCATTCACTCCTACTTGCAGCGCGAGCAAGGGCCGAAGCCTGCTGAGGTACTGTCGAAGATCAAAGATACCATGTGGAACTATGTCGGGATTATCCGCACGGAGGAGGGCCTGCTGAAGGGACAGGAAGAGATCAAGAAGCTGCAACAAGAGGCGCAGCAGATCAAGGCGACCAACACGCAGGAGCTTCAGGCCAGTCTGGAAATTCGCGATATGTTGGAGACGGCAGATGCAATTGTCACCTCGGCTCTGGTCAGAAAAGAGAGCCGTGGAGCCCACTTCCGCGCCGACTATCCTCAGATGAGCGAGGAATGGGAGAAGAACATTCGTGTCTTCCGCGGTGAAGATGGCAAGCTGGTTACCAGGGTTGTGCCTGTGACGAAGTAAGTGTGTTGTGTATCAATCGCCCTGCTGGATGGAGAGTCTCTATCCACAGGGCGGAGTATCGAAAGGAGCGAAATGGCGTCAGCGCTTATCGGTTCAATTGTCCTGACGGATCGCGTCATTGAGGGGACGCTGCGGCTTGCAGAGGGAAAAATTGTTGCTATTGAAGAGGGTTTCCCCAAAGACGGTACCGAGGTGATCGATGTTCGGGGAAAAGGGAAATATATCTTACCCGGGCTGATTGAGGTGCACGGGCATTTTCGTGAGCCCGGTCTTGAGTATAAGGAAGATATTCCGCATGGGACGCGGGCGGCGGTTGCTGGTGGCTATACTACGGTGTTTGATATGCCGAATGTGCGCCCACCAACCACGACGGTAGAACGCGTCAAAGATCAGATTAAGCGCTACACCGGGCGCTCCTACACCGATTTTACCATTAATATGGGCACCGCAGTCGAGGATATCGATGAGCTGCGGAAGATCGATAAAGACCTGATTACCGGGGTGAAGATCTTCACCGCGGGGCACGCCACCACGCCGACAACTATTCCGCATCTGAGCGATATCACGCGGATCTTTGAGATCCTGGGCGAGCGTCAGATTATGGCGCTGCTACACGCAGAAAATCAGGAGCTGGTCAACTATTTTACGCATAAGTATCGCGATGAATATGGACGAACCGATCCTGCCGTATGGAGCGAGGCCCGAAATCTCGCGGTTGTGCTCACTTCGGCGCTGGAAATGATCTCGCTGGCGAAGCTCAACCATGTCAAACTCTATCTGTTGCACCTTTCCACGACAGAGGAGTTTGAGGCGGTTGCGTTCGGACGACGTATCGGCGTTGATGTCTATGGTGAAATCGCTTCCTACCAGCTTGCCTTTAATACCAGCGACTACGAGAAGTATGGCAACTTTATCAATGTGGCGCCGGCATTGCGCTCACCTGAGGAGCAGCGGAAGCTCTGGCAACTTTTGCGTAACGGGCAGATTGACGCCGTGATCTCCGAACACACACCGCACTCTCTTGAAGAGAAGCAGAAGGCAAACGTCTGGGAGACAGCTTCGGGCATGCCGGGCATTCAGGAGACGTTGCCTGTACTGGTGACAAACTGGATCAAACAGTTCGGCCATGAGACATTGGAAGAAGGGCTTGTACGCATCGCGCAGGTGACGTCACGCAATATCGCTCGTATCTTCGGGTTTGGCCAGAAAGGCGGGCTTGAGGTCGGGAAAGATGCCGATGTCACAGTGATCGATACCGAGCAGGTTTGGGAAGTCAAAAAAGAGGATCTCTTTACCAAGAATCGCTGGTCTGCCTATGAGGGAATGCAGCTTGTTGGACGTCCCATCATGACCCTCTTACGCGGCAATATTGTCTATCAACAAGGTGAGGTGATTGGCGAGGCACGCGGTCAGCGTATCCGCCGCGAGAATCAGCAATAGGAAGGGATGATATGACAGAGATAATGCACCTGTTTGAGCAGGTTGGCGCGATTGTGATGGGTAGTCATTTTGTCTATAGCTCCGGGCGGCATAGCTCGGTATATGTCAATAAAGATGCTCTCTATGTCCATCCCACGATCATCTCTTCGTTGTGTCGTCTGATGGCGGAACAGTACGAGCCGGAGACCGTTGATGTTGTGGTGGCTCCTGTGCTTGGTGGGATTGTTCTTTCGCAATGGACTGCCTATTATTTGACACAGCTTCGCAAGCAGGGTGAGACGCTTGCTGTCTTCGCCGAAAAGGGGGCTGATGGTGTCGATAAGCAGTTCTTCTTCAGTCGGGGCTATGACAAATATATCGCAGGAAAAAATGTTGTGGTGGTCGAAGATATTCTCACAACAGGCAACTCCGCGAAGCAGACCATTGAGCTGGTGCGCAGGCACAACGGACATATCATCGGGTTGAGCGCGCTCTGCAACCGGGGCGGCGTGACTCCCGAAGCGGTTGGCGGTGTTCCGATACATGCGTTGATCGAACTGCCACTTGAGACCTACACGGAGGAGGCCTGCCCGTTCTGTCGGGATGGCGTGCCTGTGAATACGGAACTGGGAAAGGGTCGAGCGTTCCTGGCGAAACGAAAGGGGGCCTGACGTGGGGTTCGTCGAAAAGCTTCTGACGGCAGCGCGACACAATGACAGCCTGCTCTGCGTTGGTCTGGACCCCGAGCTTTCCCGGCTTCCTGCGCACCTGCAAGCGCTTCCACTTGACCGGGCAGTTACTCAGTTTTGTCGTGAGATCATCGAGGCAACGGCCCCCTATGTCTGCGCTTTCAAGCCGAATCTGGCCTTTTTTGAGCAGCTTGGCGTTGATGGGATGCGCGTGTTTCAGCAGGTTGTTAAGGCGGTTCCATCCGAGATACCAGTCATTGCAGATGCCAAGCGGGGTGATATCGGAAATACAGCAAAAGCATACGCAGTCAGTATCTTTGATGAGTTTGGGTGTGATGCGGTGACGGTTAACCCCTATCTGGGCTATGACAGCGTCGCTCCGTTTCTGGCCTATCGCGAGAAAGGTGTGATCCTGCTTTGCCGAACCTCCAATCCGGGCGCGCGCGACTTTCAGGATTTGCCGGTTCAGGGGCCTGATGGGCAGGTGCGTCCGCTGTACGAAGTGGTGGCACAGCGTATCCAGGCATGGAATGAGGCGGGAAACTGCGGCATGGTTGTCGGTGCAACCTATCCAGAAGAGTTGTGTCGTTTGCGTACCCTTTGCCCGGATCTGCCAATCCTGATCCCCGGTATCGGCGCACAGGGCGGCGATCTTGAGGCGGCAGTCAGGGCCGGAGTTGATGCCCGGGGAGAGAAGGCGATTATTTCGGCCTCACGCTCGGTGCTGTTTGCCGGGAGCGGTCCTGATTTTGCCCATGCCGCAACTCGCGAGGCACAACGCTTGCGTGATGCAATTAACAAGGCCCGGCGCCATCAGTAAACAAAGATAGGCAGGTGTTATCATGCACAATGATAGCACCTGCATTTTTCTCTAAGAGAGCTTGTCTTTCCCGTGATATTTCCAGGTACGATGGACGTTCTTTTCCATCTTGTCGATGTAGGCTTGCTGAAGATCAACTCCGGTATAGTTTGCCAGCTTGAAAATGTACGCCAGACAGTCCGCCAGCTCCTGTCCCAGGTCCTCGCGGTGGATCTTCAAGGCTTCATCCAGCGAGACAATCTCATCTTCATTGCGGGCAGGATCGGTCATTGAGTAGACGTTTTTCAATACCTGTGCGACCTCACCAACCTCGCCACTGAGAAGTGTGAGGTTCAGAAAGATGTCTGTATTAAAGTTGTTCTTTTTATCAAGCCAGCGATGAAATTCCTGGAAATCGTTGATTGTTCGCATCTTGTTGGGGAAAACGGTTTTCTCTTCGTCAGCCATAGCAAGATTGTCCTTCTAGTGCAAGAATTGCTCCTGTAGAGGCTCTACAAGCTCTGTAACAAGGCGCTTCACAGTCCCTGTAACGAAAGGAGGACGCAGACTGAGGATCAGATGTGTCGCGCCAGAATCGATATAACGGGCGAGTAATTCGCGTTCTGCTTTTAGATTATCCAGATTAATAATGTCCTGAACGGAGCGCTCAATTGTTGCTGTATCGCGTCCGATGGCGGTACAGTGACGATCCAGCACGCTACTCTTGTGCCGAAAATCCTCCGGAGTGCCGCTGATATAGTTCCACATATCCGCATGCCGTGCGACCACACGCAAGGTGAGTTTCTCACCGCTGCCGCCGATCATAATCGGGGGATGCGGCTTTTGCAGCGGTTTGGGCTCGCAGTAGGCCTCTTTTAACTGATAATAGGTTCCCTGAAAATTGGGTGCTTTCTCGGTCCACATCCGTTTGATGAGCTCACAGGCCTCATCAAGGCGGCGGATGCGCTCAGCGGTAGTGTAGAAGGGCAGGTCATAGGCGATATGCTCACGTTCATACCAGCCAGCACCCAGACCAAAATCAAACCGACCGTGAGTAATGACATCCAATGTCGCCGCCATCTTGGCAAGGACTGCCGGGTTGCGATAGGTATTGCTCATGACCATAATCCCCAGACGTAGACGCGATGTGCGAGCTCCCAGGGCTGTTAACACGGTCCAGCTTTCCAGGCTCGGGGCATCCAGATGGTGTTCATCCATTGAGATGAAGTGATCGTTGATCCAGGCATGTTCGATTGCAGGATACTCTTCAGCTTCAAGCCAGGTATCAAGGATCGCCTCAAAACCGGTATCCTGGGGAGAGGTTTTGATACCAAAACGGAGTGGTTTCTCGGTTTGCATGGGCTGCCCTTTCACAAATTTTCTTATAGCATAACTATATCATCTTTTCGGAAGGGAAGGCCAGTGGGAAGAGAACGCAGGCAGGAAGGGCGGTGAGCGCTCACCGCCCCGCAAGGGATGGAATACTTCTTCGAGATTAGATGCGCTCCAGTGGCTCAAAGCCGAGGGTGCGAAGCACGTTGTTCATAGTTTGGACAGTTGTCTTGACCAACAGCGTACGGAAGGCCTTTACTCGCTCATCCGTCTCTTTGACGATTGGTGGAGTATGCTCATAGAAATCGCTGAAGTGGGAGGCCAGATCGAACGCATAGGAGGCCAGTGCAGGTGGCGAGAGCTGCTCTGTTGCCTCTGCCAGTTTGCGCGGATAGGCGTCAATATGGCGTAACAGTTCCCATTCGCTCTGCTCAAGCGTCTCCGGGAGTGCCTCAAGTCGTGTAGGAAGCTCATATCCCGATTCTTGCAGGCGACGCAAAATGCTGTTTGCGCGAGCATAGGCATATTGCAGATAGACGCCTGTATCGCCGTTCGGGCGCAAAACCTCGTCCATATCAAGCGCGATGATCTGCTGAAGGTTGAAGCGGATCATAAAGTAGCGAATAGCTGAAGCTGCCAGAGCAGCAGCCGTATGGTCATCGATATCTGGCTTGTTATCCCGCTTGCGTGCCTCGTGCATGCGCTTGACAGCCTCGTTCATGAGATCGTCTGCCTTGATCTCAATGCCTTTGCGTCCTGACATCGCGTAGAACTCGCGACCATCAGAAGTATCAATGCCCAGACTCTCGGCGGTTGAGGCGGAGAGGGTGACGACCTCGTAAGCAAGGTGGCGTGAGTTCTCGGCCTGCTCGGTATAGCCGAGGCGGCGCAGGCTCTCATAGACCACCTGTTGCGGGTAGGACTGGCGCACGTCAATAACGTTGATGACGCGTTTTGCATGTCCGAAGCGCTGTGGGTCTGCCTCTTCGTCTGTGGAGACGACATCCTTTGGTGTGCGCATTGTCCAGAGGATGCGCCCGTCATGTTGCGTGCCCCATTTGATAAAGTGGAAATGGACATTAAACTCATCGGAGTCGGTGATACCGAACTTCCAGAGCTGGTTTGCGATATCCTTCGCGGTATAGGTTGCGGTGCCGTCACTCTTGACAAGGATTTTATCGCTCATGCGCTCATTGTCTTGCTCTTTTTTCTCCTCGTCGCCAAACGGGAGAATCCAGCAGCCGGCAGCCGGTCCGGTCTCGGGGTGTTCAAGTAAGTTGCGTGTGCGGAGGACATCAAACGTGTGTTTCCAGAGATGGGCCTGAAGGATAGCGGACTCCCAGGTCAGGAGGTCATAGGAGATATTCAGGCGCGCCATTGTCTTCAGATGGGCCTGAACGATTCGATGGGAGAGGTCAGAGGCGATTGCGACATAATCGGGTTCTCCCTCAAGCTCCTCTCCATGCTCAATTGCGTGCAGTACCTTTGAGCGTAGTTCAAGCGCGTTCTTGCCCTCTTCCGATTCCTTTTCACTGTAAAGCTTATTGACCGCTACATAGACGCGTGAGCAATAGTAGTCATAAGTCTCGCCGGGAAGCGGGTCATTACCCTCAGCAAGTTGCAGCTTGCCCTGTTGGAGAAGGAGCAGACCAACAACGACATCGGCGACCTGGACACCTGAGTCGTCAATGTAATTCTCTGCCTCGACATGATACCCCTGAGAGCGGAGCATACGTACCACAGTATCGCCGATACAGGAATTGCGCAGGTGGCCGACGTGGGCTGCTTTATTGGTATTGATCGCGGTATGTTCTACCACAACCTTTGTACCAATGCCAACTTCAGACTGACCGAAGTCCGGACCATCCTCAAGAACAGTTTCGATGATTACCTGACCGACAGCAGGGCGGTTAAGACGGAAGTTCACATAGCCGGGTTTGGTTGCCGTGATCTCCTGAACAATGGGGTCGTTCAGCCCTTTGAGGGCCTCAACTAACCCTTCAGCAATCTGAAGCGGATTTCGTCCGAGTTTGAAGCGCATCCAGGGCATCACTGGCATCGAATAATCACCGAAGCTGGACTGTGCCGAAAAACGGAGATCGATTGGCAACTGTGCAGCATCACATTGGAGCTGCTCTTGCTCAATGTATTTGGCCGCAGCTTGTTTGACAAGCTGAGTAAGATGTGCAAGTAAATCTTGGTGCTGGGATTCTGGCAGGTGGTCTGCCTCATTGGAGACTGTCATTATGCATCCCTCTCTTCACAAACCAGTAGTTCCAATTACTATAGCTAGCTTTGTAAAAATGGTCAAGTGAGGTCATGAAATGGGCGACCGCCAGGAGAAAAGAGGTCCCGGGGGTCGCCCTTGCGTATAAGTGTTGATGTGCGATTGTCTTTGTTCCCGAAAGAATTACGCGTCCAGTGTGCTGGTATCTCCCACAGGCTCACCCAGTTCTTGAGCACGCAGAACACGACGCATAATCTTTCCTGAGCGGGTCTTTGGCAGTGTCGGGCGGAACTCCAGCTCGTCCGGTGTCGCCAGCGGGCCGACAGTTGAGCGCACGTGCTGCTTGAGTTCATTGGCGAGCGCGTCATTGGCCTCAAAGCCCTCTTTCACCGTAACGAAGACTTTGACGTGTTCGCCCTTGAGTGGATCGGGCTTGCCGATAGCTGCGGCCTCTGCTACTGCTGGATGGCTGACAAGGCAGGACTCGATTTCCATTGAACCGAGGCGATGGCCGCTGACTTTGATAACATCGTCAACGCGGCCCTGTACGCGGAAGTAGCCGTCTTTGTCGCGTGTGGCAGCGTCACCAGCGAAGTAGACGCCGGGGATTGTATCCCAGTAGGTCTCATAGCGGGCTGGATCTCGATAGATGGTGCGCATCTGCGCGGGCCACGGATGCCGAATGATCAGGAAGCCACCCTTTGTGGCATCAACCGGATTGCCGTTCTTATCAACAATATCTGCCTCAATGGTTGGCATGGGCTTTGTCGCGCTGCCGGGCTTCAACGGCAGAATGACCGTCGGGCTGATCAGGATCATGCCAGTCTCGGTCTGCCACCAGGTATCAACGATGGGCAGTTCGTTGTGTCCGATATTCTTCCGGTACCAGATCCAGGCCTCAGGGTTAATCGGCTCACCGACCGAGCCAAGCAGGCGCAGGCTGGAAAGATCGTGTTTCGCGGGCCACTCCTCACCGAAGCGCATCAGACCACGGATAGCGGTCGGAGATGAGTAGAAGATAGATACTTTGAACTTCTCGACGACGCTCCAGAAGCGGTCGGGATTGGGATAATAGGGGGTGCTCTCGAACAGAACGCTGGTCGCGCCGTTCATCAGCGGGCCATAGACAATGTAGCTGTGGCCTGTCACCCAGCCGATATCTGCCGTGCACCAGTAGACATCCTCCGGCTTGATATCGAACACAAAGCGGGTGGTCATATAGAGACCAACGGCATGCCCGCCATGCACGTGAACAACCCCCTTTGGTTTGCCTGTGCTGCCGCTGGTATAGAGGATATAAAGCAGATCTTCGCTGTCCATTGGCTCACAGGGGACAACAGTATCTTCGGGAATGTCTGCCAGTAACTCATCAAGATAGATATCGCGTCCCGCTTGCATTGGCACATCATTACTCAGGCGTTTGACGACAACCACCTTTTCGATGGTGGGAGTATCTTCAAGCGCTTCGTCGGTGATCTCCTTGAGTTTGATGTGCTTACCACCGCGATAGTTCCCATCGGCAGTGATGACCACCTTTGCCCCGGCATCATTGATGCGCTCTCTTAGTGCACTTGCAGCAAAGCCCCCGAAGATGACGGTATGGACCGCCCCCAGGCGGGCAACGGCCAGGAGTGCAGCAACCTGTTCGGGGATCGCGGGCATATAAATCGCGACACGATCACCTTTTTTCACCCCCAGGTTTTGCAGACCCTTTGCCAGACGGTTCGTCAGCTTATACAGGTCTTCATAAGTCAGGGTGCGGGTTTCGCCATTGTCTCCTTCCCAGTAAAAGGCAACCTTCTGACGCACAGGAGTTTCCATATGCCGATCAAGGCAGTTGTAGACGATGTTGAACTGTCCACCGACGAACCAGCGGAAGAAGGGTTTGTTGGTCCATTCAAAGGTCTTTTCCCAGGGCTTAAACCAGTGCAGCTCTTTTGCCATGTCCTCCCAGAACTCAAAGCGGTTCTCAATCGACCACTTATGGAAGGCATCATAGTCTGTAAACCCTTTGGATTTCATATAGGCCATGATGTTAGCGTTTTCGACGAGCTCACTTTTGGGGGGAAATAGACGATCCTCATTTAAAATGGTGTCGGTGTTTTCAAAGTTGAGGTTGCTACTCATACGAAGTATTCCTCCTGGTTACAAGATAGGCTTTTGTGTGGAAGGGTATGCTATTGAGCCACTGGCAATACGGACAGACTCTTGCTCGCTATCGTCTATCCTCTGTAGTTTCCACATTATAGCATATAGGATCGTAGGGAGTATATAGGGAAAAGGGAGATGTCTGGACGTATAGACCAATAAGGCAAGGAATCAGGTGAGGCTGGCAGTGCATGAAAAAGGGTATGTGGAAGAAACATCCCTTTCAAGGATGAGCTTGACTCGAAAGTGCAATCAGTGCTTGCAGAGAGCAGGTTTCAGGTGTTAGACTGAAAACAGATACTACGTGTTTTGTTTTCACAGTGAGGTGATAACATGCAGGATATTTATCTGCTTGCAGGAGCGCGAACCCCTTCAGGCGTATTACTGGGATCACTGTCTCAGATCAGTGCAATAGATTTAAGCGTTATAGCCGCAAAGGAGGCGATCAAACGGAGCGGCGTCGAGCCCGGACAGATCGATCAGGTTGTTCTGGGGAACGTAATACAGACGAGCAAAGATGCGATTTATTTTGCTCGTCATGTTGCTTTAAAAGCTGGTTTACCTATAGAGGTTCCGGCGTTAACTGTCAATCGTCTCTGTGGCTCGGGGTTGCAGGCGATTGTCAGCGCTGCGCAGCTCCTACGTCTGGGTGAAGGAAAGCTGGCGCTTGCTGGCGGTGGGGAGAACATGACACAGGCCCCGCATGTCATCCGTGGAGCGCGGGCAGGGCTGAAACTTGGCATGTCGCCTCAACTGGAAGATAGCCTGTGGGAGGCGCTGGTTGACAGCTATATTGGCTGTGGCATGGCGATTACAGCGGAAAATCTGGCCGAGAAGTATGGCCTGACGCGTGAGCAAGTCGACGAATACGCGCTTCGCAGTCAGGTACAGGCGCGTAAAGCGCAGGAAGCAGGCTGGCTGGCAGAAGAGATCGTCCCCGTAACGGTGAAGGACCGCAAAGGGAAGCCGCAGGAGATCACGCAGGATGAGGGTATTCGAGATACCTCGATGGAGGCGTTAGCAAAGCTTCCGGCACGTTTCCGTGAGGGTGGGGTGGTCACCGCTGGAAATGCCAGCGGCATTAACGACGCGGCGGCCTGCGTGGTGCTGGCGACCGAGAGCGCGGTGCAGGAATATCAACTCAAACCGCTGGCGCGCCTGGTCTCCTGGGGCATAGTTGGTGTGCCGCCTGAAATCATGGGCATTGGTCCGGCTCCTGCCATTCGCCAGGCGTTGAAACGTGCTGATTTACATCTTGAAGATATGGACCGCGTTGAGGTCAATGAGGCCTTTGCCGCACAGTATCTTGCGGTGGAGAAAGGGCTTGGCCTGGATCGCAACAAAACAAATGTCAATGGCGGAGCCATTTCGATCGGACATCCGCTGGCTGCGAGTGGCGCACGTCTGGCCCTCACACTGATGCATGAGTTACGTCGGCAGAAGCTCAAGTATGGTGTGGCCTCGTTATGCATTGGAGGTGGTCAGGGGATTGCAGCCGTTTTTGAGAATGTGACCCGTTAAAGCATGAGCGATTGAAGCGTGAGGGGGGCAGAATATGCCTCTCTCATTTCTTTTTTGGGGAGGGAAGAGAGGTGGCTTGCGAGCGGATTTTCTGGTGCTTTTCTGCCCTTTTCAGCGTCTTGCATAGATATAGCAAGTTATGCTTGACTTTACAGATTACTCAAGGTACCATAAAAAACAAAGTAACACATGTTACTACGAACGTATCGATAGGGGTAAGATTCATGCGAGAGAGCGAGGCCCTGCGCTGGTTGCAGTTAACGTATAAGGTCCCGAGCGAGCCTTCTCAGAAGCGGGTGTGGGTATGGAGACGACTTCAAAGTTTGGGTGCGTATGCCCTGCAAAACTCAGTCTATCTGTTGCCTTTTTCGGATGAGGTTGAGAGGCACTTTCGTCAGCTTGCTCATGATATTCACGAAATGGGTGGAGAGGCAAGTATTTTTTCAGTGATCGCGCTAGATCCTCATGATGAACAGCGTATTCTCCAAACGCTACTGGAAACACGTAACAGTGAGTACAACACTATAGTCAACATCTGTGGGCAATGGCTGGCCCGAGTCGCGAAATTGACAGAAGAACAGCATTGTAGCGAGGCGTTGAAAGCTGAGCTGGCGGAGGTGTTGGAGAAGGCACATGTCTTGTTTCGAACGGCAAAACGACATGATTTGCTTGGATTGCTGACCGCGGCCCGACGGGCTGCGGCGGCTGAAGCACTGGCTGCATGTGAACAGATATTGCGTGTATTTCACGATAAGGACCACGGTAAGGTGCGCCGTTTACTGGAGTTACATGCGGAACTGATTCACCCGTTACTGGAAGGCGATGTTCCCGGAGTAACTGCTACCTTGCTTGGACCGGTGGAAACAAGCAAGCAGGGTGGCTCCCATGAACTGCATGATGATCATGTGGAATAGGTGCTCAAACCAGTATTTGTGGGGGACGAAAGGGGCTTCTCATTGCTTTTCACGGCTATGTCAGGTACAATCCTGAGTACAACTAAGCGCTGGCTGATTCGTATAAAGCAGTAAGAGCGAAAAAACGAGAGAGTGAAAACACTTCTCGGTGCTAAGGGGAAAGAAATATGAGACAGCACTATAGAAAGCCATCCAGTGGCGCAAAAGCAATTGCAATCGATCAACGTGAAATAACCAGGCGCTATCGGCTCATGTTGCTTTGGAGTGTTCTGGCGAGTGCCGGGACTTCCCTTAGTCTTTTCTTTCTACGGCTTCTTTTAGGCTTTTAAGAAAATACTTCTTCTCAGAAAAGGCACAATAACCCGGGCGTCCGTCAGAAGGACGCCCATTTGTATTTCTTGGTGTTTTGTTACTGGACGTAAGAGATGCTAATAAAGTAGAATAGCCGTAAGACATGTAGTGAGCTATTTCAAAAATGAATGTACGCAAGAGCAAGGTTGCGATGGAGAAAGAAAGCTGGATCGTGTTGTTGCATCGAGTGATACGCAGGGAGGGCCGGGTATGAACATCTCAGGAACCGGACCGAAGCAACCACTCTCTTCCCAACCATCACGTGATGCAGTGCCAAGACGGCTGATTGTGACAGTAAGCGTTGTTGCCTTCGCTATCAGTGATTGGTCGCTCTGGGTGCTGTTGCGTGAGGGGCCCTGGGGCCCGCCTATGCGGTTGGTTCTGGGGAATGAGGCTGTGCTTGATTCGGTCGAGCGTACGCTTGAAGCGCTATTGCTCTGGCCGCGAAGCGCTCCGCTGGTGCAGTTAAAAGCGGGTTGGCAAGAACAGAAGGTGCATGTATGGGGCAGCAATGAGCAAGGGGCTGCTGTCTCGCTGATTCATAGTATCCTGTTGCGAGCCAATCGCGATCAACTTCGCCCGAATCTGCATAAGCAGCCAATCCCAAGTTTGCATGTAGGTTGGGTGCCCGTCGAGGATGTAGAGGCGGGACGAAGAGAACTTGATCCCGATATGAAGCCGGTGCTCTCGGCTGCACTGCATACGTTGCGCTCATATATCGTTCGTGAGCCCGAACTGATTCTGCGTTACCTTGCCGACATGGGGAAGATGGGTACAATGGCAAAGGAAGAGGGAAGCTGGCGCACTGGCAAGCAAGTCAACGGGACGAATCGTGAAACGCTGCCGTTAAATGTAATCAAGGAGCCAGAAACAGGCGACGGCATTTTGACGCTCGCCGAGGCAAATTTGCTCTATCGGGCCTTCTTCCCGCCAGATGAACAGGTAGACCTTTCAAACCTCCGCCGGCGCTTTCTGGCAACGAATCGTCTGGAACCCGTTGATGAGGAACGTCATGTGCGAGGCCGAGAGATGGAGTGGCGGCGTGTCAGCCGGGCCTACCGTTATACAGGGGATACTGGTATTCCTGATAAAGTCTGAGAACAGGAAACTGTTTCCTGGAAAGGAGAGGTGTTATGGCAAAGGTGACAACAGGTTCGGGCGATACCGGCTATACCGGTTTATTGGGCAGCCAACGCGTCCCGAAATATGATCCTCGTCCCGATACTTTTGGGACGGTTGATGAGGCAACATCGGCGCTTGGTCTGGCACGAGCTGTGGCACAGGATCAGACGGTCAAGGATATTCTGTTTCGTGTTCAGCAAGAGCTGTATGTCTTGATGGGGGAACTGGCTACACCTCCTGAACACTATGAGACCCTGGGTCTGCGCATGACAAAAGAGCATGTGGCCCAACTGGAGCAGATAGAGGAGGAGTTAAAGAGCAAGGTTGAGATTCCCAATAAGTTCATTATTCCTGGCGACACTGTCGATGGCGCTGCCCTCGATCTCGCACGCACTATTATTCGGCGGGCTGAACGGATGGCGGTCAAGTTACTGCATGATGGAGTCATCCAGAACGGCGAAGTGGTACGTTATCTCAATCGCCTCTCCGATCTGATTTTTATTCTTGCCCGGTATATTGAGGTGACTTCCTCCCTCGCTCAGCGTCCAGAACGCTAAAAATGTGAACTACTTCACAGAAATTACGCGTTGTATTGCTGATAATTAGAGAGTGGAAGTTTATGCCCTCAAAGAGAAACACGGGACTGGCTAAAATCTGATCGAGACAAAATAGGAGTAATGGGCATTGTCTAGCGTAGAGGGAACTGAAATCAGCCGCTCAATAAAATGGTTCTGATGAATGCTGTAGAAAATGAGTCGCGGCTTGTTATAGAGGCGTGCGAGGGATCAGTCACTGCTTTTGAAGCGCTGGTGGTGCTGTATGAGCCTCGTATCAGACGGATGATCTATGGAATGACACGTGATGAGCAACTCACTCAGGATATCTGTCAGGAAACTTTTCTGTCAGCATATCGAGCGCTGCCCCGTATGAACGGGCATGATTTGCGCTTCGCTCCCTGGCTCTATCGCATTGCGTTGAACCAGTTGCGCAGTGAGTGGCGTAAACGAAAACATGTAACGATTGTTCCGTTTGGCTCTTCAGCGGTTGGTGACAATGATACCTCGTTTGAAGAACAGGTAGAAGATGGTGCGCTGCTGGACAACCCATTTGAAGAAGGCGTTGCAGAGCGTGATCTGGTAAAGCGTGTCCTGTCACGCTTGCCACAGAACTCGGTGATGTGCTTGCTGCTGGATGCAGAGGGTTTTTCCTATAATGAGATTGCAGAAATAATGCAAGATACGCTCTCAGCAGTAAGAAGCCGTTTATCTCGCGCTCGCCAGGCTTTTCAACGCATCTACTCCGGCCTTGATCAGGAAGGAAGAAGATGAAGGATACTACACCAGAGTCGTCTAAGCGGGACCTCCCCACCTGCCCGCTCAGTAGACACTGTTTACGTTTGGTTGATGAATTGGTCCGTAGCGATGAGCAGTTAGATCTCCTTGCTTCTGAATTAGATCTAGATGATGAACTGTTGTTGCGTCGTCTGCGCGATCATATTCCGACCTGCCCTGCTTGCCAGGACGCTCTAGAACAGGCACGGCATGTACGCGAGCAGCAGCGGACCCAGTTGCAGGCGTGGCTCGCTCAAGCAGAACGACGTGTTCCTGCAACGACTGATCGTATTCTGGCCGCGCTTCGCGAGGAGGCGTCCAGACAACCGATTGCATTACAGGAGAAACCGGCGCGTAACGGTCGGTTGCTCTCACCCGAATGGCAGCCCGCGAACAGGAAAGTGATCGCGCCACGTCAGTCGGTCCTGAAGAAGGCTTTTGTGACTTTTTCGGCGCTTGCGGCGCTTCTGATTGCTGCTGTCGGGCTGCTTGGCATCTTTTCACTGCAATTCTTGCAGCATGGAACGCAGCAGCAGCCCACACAGGGGAGTACGGAACTGAAAACAACTGCTGTGCAACAACAAAAGGTTGTCCCTGCAAGCACATGGTCTTCCCTGCTTGCTGTGGAGAAGGTGCAACAGCAGGAAAACCTGGTTCTGTACAACCCGGCAAATGGACAGAAAGCGGTAATTGTATCATCAATCTGTCCGCAGAAGCCGAACACATCCAAGATCTCGCACAAACCTGCTGATGAGGTGCTGTATCAATGCACAGAAGCTGATCGCATGACCTATTATTTGTTAAGAGGGCAGAAGAGCTTTAGCGTCAGTGGGGCCCACACACACAGTGATAGAGACTATAATGCCGTCTGGAATACTGATGATAAATCTATCTTTACCTATACAGATACTGCCATTATCGTCTTTCATCCTGGTGATGGTACAAGACGGGATATCCCTTATACGCTGAATGCGCAGCATCTACACTTCGCCTATAAAAACACGCTATATTATACCGTGCGGGTAGAGGGCGAGCCGGGATTAGAGCTCAGGCGGTTTAATCTCGAAACCAAAGAGATGGATGTGCTCCTGACGGGGGTAAATATACAGGGTGAGCTGGTTATGAGCCCTCTGGGTGATGCGCTCTACTTTTCCGGCTCCTTTAAGAATATGCAAGGTTTCTTCCGGTTGCAACTGATGGGAGAGACGCCCAGACTTATCGGCAAGGCGCAGACGCTGGCTGGTTTCGACAGCTACACTTTTAACCCTATCGTATTGCAGACAAACGGGCTGGCTGATCTGATCGAGATTGATGCTACTGATGGTTCAGTGATCAAGACGCTGGCAAAAGATGTCGCTCCGGGATCGAGTGAGGTTTTAACTGATGTTGCGCTGCTGTCGCCTGAAGAGAATACAATGCTGATCACAGCGGGCAGATATCCTGATGGCACAGTGCGATACTGGTATCGCAGCTTGACAGGGACGCAGGAGCCCAAAATGATCTTTCAGTCAACGAACGCGAAAACTGATCCTGTACACTCCTTGCAATGGATTGGATGGAGCATGTTGCTGGCAAGCCTGGATGAGTAATCGGAGAAAAAGCCCGCATGGATAGATATCATCCCCACCATGCGGGCGTGTGGTCAGGCTTCAGGCAGAACAACCGAGATATTGTAGCCATCAGTGTGGTTACCATCACGCATTGGAAGCGCGATGGAGCGTAAACGAGGGTGTGTGGCCGTTTGCTTGTTGTAGGTATAGAGCGCAGCTGTGCTTCCCGTGTCACCGGCTGCTGGCTCAACCAGGGCTTGCCCATTTCTGATACAGTTGTCAGCGACGATAATGCTTCCCGGGCGACTCAGCTTCAGTGCCCAATCCAGATACTGCGGGTAGGATGGCTTGTCCGCGTCGATAAAGATGAGGTCGAAAGGCGCTTCATCCTGAAGCGTCGGCAAGAGATCGAGAGCTGCCCCGACCCGGACTTCCGTTCTGGCAGTGATCTGCGCTCTGTCCAGCGATTGGCGAACGACCTCTGCATGTTTGGCGCTGACTTCTAGCGTAATAAAGGTGCCGTGTGCTGGCAGGGATCGCGCCAGCCAGATGCCACTATAGCCCGCGAGTGCACCAATTTCCAGGATCTTTTGTGCGTTACAGGCTGCGGCCAGCACCTGAAGCAACTTTCCCTGAAGCGGTGATATCTGGATCTCGGGTAGACCCGCCTCCTTTGCTGCCACAAGCGCTTGTTGTAGCGCGGCATCTTCGGGAGCAAAGAGCTGCTCCAAAGCGTCTGTAATCTTTTCGGTATCACTCATAATGATTTCATACCTTTCTTGTTTTCTTCTAACCGGCTTCGGCGCATTCAGCGTGAAGCAAGTTAGCGTATGCTTCTTACGACACATCCTCGCTTCGCTTTTCGTAGTTCTTGATGAGTTTTTGAACGTAGCTCAACGGCTGATGTGCGTGTGCTTTGACAAAGATCTGACGGGCTTTATAGAGATAAGAGAGCGCCTGTCGCTGTCCTTCCTCCGTCTGACGGGCCAGCAATGCGGATGCATAATAATACAGGGTATTCGCATAGTCAAGCCGAAAGTAGAATTTATGCCCGAGATTCAGGGCCCGCATAAAGAAGCTGTCTGCCTGCTGATAGTCCTTTTGCTCGTTTGCGATCAAACCCATCAAGCAGAGCGGGAAGCTGGCGCTTGTCCAGGCTTTGGTGCGATTGATCTCGTTCACAACGTGCTCGGCCAGTTGTCTGGCCTGCTCCAGATCGTGTAACAGATAGGCGATATACGCAAGCAGATGCTGCGCCTCATAGATGCAGATAGGCTCAATCTCGACATCATCTGTTGTTAGAATATGGTGCAGGCTATATTGTGCGCGTCGGAGTAACTGGAGGCTATGTACGGAGAGCTGCCGAGATGCTCGCTTTTCAGGAAGATACAGTTCTTCCTGCATAATTGCACGATAGATACGAAGGGTATTCAGGCTGAGCCGTGCAAAGCTAATGGAGTGTCTGTTCTTCATCAGCCGTCCAAGTTTGAGGGCTCGCAGGATGTAGGTGCCAGCCTGTTGCAGATCGCCTTTTTCCAGTTGAATGTATGCCATACGCACACAGAACCACTGTACGCCTTCTCGCCCGTTGTATTCTTCCTTCAGGGCAAGGCATTGCAGCGCGTAGTTTTCAGCTTCTTGCAGATTCCCATGAAAGAAGTAGATGTTGGCGAAATTCCCGATAATGGTCGATTTTAAGGGCAAGTCACCGCTGCGTTCTGCCAGTGAGAGCGCCTGTTGTAGATAAGTATATGCCTTTTGCAGCTCGCCAAGCGTGATATAGACGGTGCTCAGGTTATTGTAGATTCTGGCAGTATCCAGGATATGATTGACCTGTTCAAAGAACTGGGCTGCTAGATGCAGGTGTTTCAGGGCGGCATCCTGATTTCCCAGGCTGCTTTCAACCAGTCCGAGCACCTCGTGTCCACGTGCAACCTCAAGAGAGTTTCCCGTTAAGATGCGTTCAATACGGGTCTGAGGGCGTTGTGAGGCGGTTGGAAGCATCTCGTAAAAGGGGCTGATCTGATTCTCGGTACAATCGCTGAATGTTGCCAGAGCCTCCTGAAGATACTGCTGCGCCCGCTTGAAATGACCTTCAATACGAAACAGGGAAGCAATGCTGATCTGGACGCAGACCCAGCCGATACCTTTGGTGCTGTTGGGAAGCATCAGAGTGCGCCGAGCCTCTTCGTAGTAATGGTGAGCCTGAATGCCATCGCCACGCATATGATAGAGATGTCCTAACTCTCGGAGCAGAAGGCCCTGTATCTGTGTATCCAACCGTTCCTTTTCTGCCTCGTCCATCTCGGCAGGGTAGGCCTGATGCAGAAAATCGGGGCGGGTACGAAGCGCAAGCGTGCAATGGTAGGCAGCTTGCGCCACCGTAAAGAGACCCAGGATCGAGCAGCATTCCGCGATGTATTCGACAAGCAGACTGGTATGGTGCAGGTGCTCAACTCTGTCCTGTTGGGCAAGGAGTGCCAGTTGTTGTTGAAGCTGACTTTGTAGCTCGGTATTTTCCTGGATTGAAAGCGGGGACGGCTGTTGTCCTGATAGCGCCTGAAGCGCCAACACATAATAGCGCAGGGCCTCGGAATAGGAGCCCAGGTTATAGGCGCGATGTCCGGCCAGCTCTGCATAGTGAATAAGCTGAGCTGTATCACCTCCCCCTTTACAGAGGTGATAGACGATCTCGGACGCGATTTTCTCTTGCATGGTATCGCTATGGGCAACCTGAATCGCTTCTGCTGCTTTGCGATGCAATTGCGCCCGGCGGGCCGCCGAAAGCCGCTCATATAGATGACTGATAATCAATGGGTGCCAGAAGTGATAGGTGATGTGCGCTCCTGTTCCCTCCTCGGTCAACAAACCCGCATAGAGCGCCTCTTCCAGCAAGTCGAGCACTGCATCCTCGCTCTGCTCACGTGTCATGGGAAGCAGGTGGCGTAGCTCAAAGGAGCCTCCCAGGACAGCCGCCTTGCTGAGCAAGTTCTGACATTCAGCGCTTAAACGCCCGAGGCGACGTTCCAGCACGGATGAGATCGCCTGAGGTAGCATGCCAGTGGTTGTCTCCCTCTGGCCCTGTCTTTCCTCGGTACTGGTAGGCAGGACAATCGCCCGCGCCAGCTCTTCGGCAAAGAAGGGGTTCCCGGCGGCCTGCTGCTGGATGTTTTCAACCACCTCCTGAGGCAGATGAGAGACCAGTGAGCCAATCTGGGCATGTGTGAGCGGTTGGACCGTGATCGCGACGATTGCCTGTTCTCGGCAAAGATCTGCAATCAGCGTGCGAAGCTTATGCTGCGCTGGAAGCTCTCCATCCCGACAGGTTGCGAGGATCAGGACGCGCTGATCCTGGAGATGATGTACCAGATAGGTGAGCAGGTCAATGCTGCTTGCATCGGTCCAGTGCAGGTCATCAAGAACCAGCAGCAGTGGTTGAGTCTGTCCGATCATTCCAAGCAAGCCGAGAGTTGCTTCCCAGAGTAAGAGCCGTTCCTGTTCATGAAAAACGGCTGGCACAGACCGCTGAAATTGTGTGTTATAGCGGGCCAGCTCAGGCAATAAGCCGCTGAGTCGTTCGATATGAAAGGGCAGGGTCGTGAGCCCCTGCTGATCCTGTGAAAGCAACTCATAGAAAGAGGGGCTTGCGCTGAGCAATGCACGAAGTAGCTCGGTCCACGGACGGTAGGGAATCGAGGTTTCCTGCTCAAAAGAGCGGCTCCATGCAATGGCCCATCCACGCGCGTATGCTTCCATGCTGAGCTCTTCGGCGAGGCGGGTTTTTCCGATACCTGTTTCTCCTTGAAGCAGCGCGAAATGGATTGTCTTGCGGCGCGGCACCAACGGGCCTGTTTGTGGTGTGAGAAGCTGTTCGCTGCCGTCAGGATGGGGACGCTGTGCCTCAGTTGCTTCAAGCGTGCGGAGTAGTTGGCGCAAGCGGTGAAACTCCTGCTCGCGCCCGATTAAGGGACTCTGGTTATGGCGTCCAAGCTGGAAGGCTGGACGGAGAAAGTGAAAAGGCTTTCGGGTGCCCTCTGGGTGCCCGGCAGGCGGCGTTTTTGCAGTGGAGGTCGGTTGCTGCGCTGTTTTGCCACCAGGCATAGGCGGAATATGTCCCTTGCGTAGCGCCTCATAGAGCGCGACTGTTTCCGGCAAGGGGTCGCTTTCGTACTCGCGTTGGAGCATGAGAACATGACGACGATACACCTGAAGTGCTTCACCGCGCCGATCCAGGTGCGTTAGCAGGAGCATCAGTCGTTGCAGTGCCGTTTCATTGGTTGGCTCGGCAGTTCGCAGGCGGTCGAGCGTCTCCATTGCATTGACGTATGCTTCTTGTTCAATGTAGAGGTCGGTAAGCTTGAGCAACAGCCCGATCCAGGCGCGTTGCAGGGCATCGCGCCGGTGCGCAGCCCATTCAGAATAGAGCTCTTCCAGAAGATAGTGGCCCTGGTAAAGTTCGGCTGCTTGTTCCAGAAGATGTCTTGCCTGTTGAGGGTCGCTGCTCGCGCTGGCCTCTTTAATCAGGCTCTCAAACGCCTCGGCATCAACCCAGATGTAGGTGCTATCTGCCAGTTCGAGGATATCACGTTCAAGACGCAACATCCGTGAGGCGGCGGGACGTGCGATATCAGGTTCGAGGATCAGGCGAAGCTCATGCACGGCTCCGTTCAGACGGTTCGCGGCAACAGTGATATCGAGTTCGGGCCAGAGATATTCCATCACCTGTTCTCGACCCAGGCGGCGTCCCGGATTGCTGAGCAGACAACCGAGCAGTGCTCGGGCACGTCGACGGTGCCAGGTACGACTATCAATCGCAACCCATTCATCGCCTATTTTACGTTCAATCCGGAATTGGCCAAGAAGGTAAATGCGGAGAGCAGGTCTGCTGGTATGGTGGGACAGCTCTTTCCCTTCGGCCTTTCGCAGCAGTTGGGTCGCTTCTATATGTTCAGGTAAGCGGGTGCCAATGTACTTACTGATTGTCTTGCCGTTCTCGCTCCAATAAGCATACCAATAAGGCCCATGACCTGAGCCGCCATCCCGGCATTTGCGACAGCGGGGCTTGCCACAGCGGGTAAATTGTTGACGATAGGTAACTTTTCCGTTCATTTTGTGTGCCTATCTGCTGTGCAGGAACAGGGAAATAAAGGTTGTTCGTATACATCATGACAAGAGGTAGAAGAATACGATAGCATTATAACCTAGAATAGATTGCCATAACAATGTGATAGCCGATGTTGCGACCCTGAAAGCTGGCAGAGAAACGCGTTCTGATGCGTAGCAACTGGAGGTGTGCTAAGATACCACAAGGTACTGATTTTTCCGATCTCAGCATGTCAGTCGAGAATACATTACCATGCCAAAGCTTGATGGATCTGTTGAAAATATCGTTTTTCGCAATGAGGATAATCACTATACTGTCGCGCGTTTTCGCTTGAATAGCAGTGGGCGGCTCTTTCGTGACGATCTTACCACGATTGTCGGGACGCTCCCGGGCGTCCATCCCGGTGAACTGTTAACGGTTGAGGGGGAGTGGGAGCATGACCCGCGCTATGGCAAGCAGTTGCGTGTGGTCAGTTTTGTGCAGCGTTTGCCCTCAACCACTGAAGGGATGATTCGCTATTTAAGCTCAGGGCTGATTAAGGGTATTGGGCCCAAGAAGGCGAAACTGATTGTAGAGCATTTTGGCGAGCAGACGCTGGCGATTCTGGAGCAAATGCCCGAGCGCCTGAGCGAAGTCAAGGGATTGGGTGTAAAAGACCGACAGCAGATCGTCAAAACATGGATAGAGCAGGGCGAGATCAAGGAACTGCATCTTTTTTTGCAATCGCATGATGTTTCGATCAATGTCGCAACACGTATCTACAAGCATTATGGGCAGGATTCGATCAGAGTTATTCGCGAGAACCCCTACCAGTTGGTACAGGAGGTGGAGGGCATCGGCTTTCGTATGGCCGATGAGATTGCGTTAAAACTTGGTATGCCTGTTGATAGTGAGCCACGCCTTGCCGCCGGGTTAAAATATGTGTTAACGCAGGCCGCGAACGAGGATGGACACTGTTTCTTGCATGAACGCGAGCTGGTCACGCGGGGGGCTGAGATGCTCCATGTTTCAGCCGAGGCCATTATGGCTGTGCTTGAGCAGATGCGGCATGACCCGGATATTTTCACTGAGGTTGATAGCGAGGGCGAGCCCTGTATTTATTATGCTCCTTTCTGGTATGCGGAAAGTGGTGCTGCCCGTTTGCTACGAATCCTGCAACAATCTCCTGATACTCTGCCTCCCGCTCCTGAAACGCTCTGGGAGCGGGTCTTTGAGCGCCTGAAAGAGCGGCGGATTCTCCTGACGGAAAAGCAGCGGCTTGCGGTTCAAACGGCCTATACGCAAAAGGTCTCGATCCTCACAGGCGGCCCCGGAACAGGTAAGACAACCTCTATTCGTGCGTTGTTGATGTTCCTGCGCAGTCGACGGGTTGATTTCGCGCTTGCGGCTCCAACCGGACGTGCGGCTAAGCGGCTTTCAGAGGCGACCGGCATGCAGGGAACACCATATGCCGCGAAGACGCTGCACAGGTTGCTGGAGTATACACCCCATGATAATAGCTATCAGCGCAATGAAGAACATCCTCTGCCCTATCAGTTTGTGATCGTCGATGAGTTCTCGATGGTGGATATTCTCCTTTTTTATCACCTGCTCAAGGCCTTGCCCCGTACCGCGCATTTGTTGCTCGTGGGTGACGCCGATCAGTTACCTTCGGTGGGTCCGGGCAATGTGTTGCGCGATCTGCTGAGGAGCGAGGATGTGCCCTCTATCCGCCTGACCGAGCTGTTTCGACAGGCGCAACAAAGCAAGATTATCGTGAATGCGCACCGGATCAATGGGGGGCTGCTGCCTTCAACGCGCATCGAGGCCCGGAGCGATTTCTTCTTTATGGCAGAAGAGGATCCGGTGCGGGCGCAAAAATTGATTCTTGATCTTGTACAGCGTCGTCTGCCCGCGCGTTATGGCTTTCATCCACTGACGGACATTCAGGTGCTTTCCCCGATGTATCGGGGTGCGGTTGGGGTGCATCTACTGAACGAGAAGCTGCAAGAGCGCTTAAATACCTCCGCTTTGGCCGAGGTGGGGTGGGGGGAAAAACTTTTTCGCGTTGGTGACAAAGTGATGCAGACGCGAAACAACTATGATAAGGGCGTCTTCAACGGAGATGTTGGCTGGATTCGTAGTATTAATAGAGATACCTCAACTGTGAAAGTTGAATTTGTGGAAGAGGCGGGCCCGCTCTTTGTCAGTTATGCGTTTCATGAACTGGAAGAACTGGTGCTGGCCTATGCTGTTACCGTTCATAAGAGCCAGGGAAGCGAATATCCAGCGATTATCGTGCCACTTTTCCGAGAGCATCGGATGTTGCTGCAACGCAATCTACTCTATACGGCTATTACCAGAGCAAAGCGTTTCTGTGTGCTGGTCGGTCAACCAACGGCTCTGGAACTGGCTGTTCAAAATGATCGTGTTATTCAGCGAAATACGGCACTGATGGAACGGCTCCGGAGGCTCCGTCAGGGTGTCGAACATGTCCAGTAAATGCTGAGGCTCTATGCGGTAGCAGTAGAATAGAGTCGGAAGGTAGAATATAATTGAGGAAACACTAGCACGTTCTGCCTTTCCCTTATGCGAAAAGCGAATAAGCAGATCTGTCAGTATATTGTTTCGTAGATCCCGTAGTATTTTGATTGAAGAAGGGGTTTTGTATTATGGCTGGATCAGAGACATCAACCGGTTATGCTCATCCTGAAGTGCTGGTTGAAACCGATTGGGTTGCGGACCATCTTCATGATGCTGATATTCGTTTGATTGAGGCCGATGAAGATGTGTTGCTCTATGAGCTGGGTCATATTCCGGGTGCAGTGAAGCTGGATTGGCACGTTGACGTACAGGATAAATATTCTCGCGATTTCATTGATCAGCAGGGCTTTGAACAATTGATGAGTCGCTGGGGAATAACCAATGACACCACCATTGTTCTTTATGGGGACAAAAATAACTGGTATGCCTGCTATGCCTTCTGGCTCTTTTCAATGTATGGCCATGCACGGATGAAGATAATGAATGGCGGACGGGCAAAGTGGGAAGCGGAGCATCGCCCGATGACGCGGGAAGTGCCGCACTATGAGCCCACCCGGTATAAAGCGCAGCCTATGGATGAATCTGCGCGGGCATTTCGGGATGAAGTCTTGCTTGGCCTGAAGAATCCCGGACGACGCTTGATCGATGTGCGTTCTCCCCAGGAATACAGCGGCGAATTGATACATATGGTCAATTATCCGCAGGAGGGAGCCCAGCGCGGTGGCCATATTCCCGGGGCGAAGAATATTCCCTGGGCCACTGCCGCCAATCCCGATGGCACCTTTAAATCCGCAGAGGAATTGCGTCAGATTTATGGTAGTAACGATGTCACGCCAGATAAAGAGGTAGTGACCTATTGCCGTATTGGTGAACGTTCAGCGCATACCTGGTTTGTTTTGACGAAGCTTCTGGGTTATCCGCGAGTTCGCAACTATGATGGTTCCTGGACTGAGTGGGGAAATCTGGTTCGCTCGCCGATAGAGAAGTAATGGAGTCTGTGCGCTCCCGAAAAAGACCCGGGGGGAGGGCGCTAATTGTGCGCTCTCCCTCACCCGTGAGGAGGATATATCTTGGACCGTCAAGAGGCTATCGAATTTCTGGTAGATCACTATGAGAACCCACGCAATAAAGGTGAGATCGAGCATCCCGATGTCAATCTAAGCGGTGGGAATCCCGGTTGTGCTGATGTGATTACTATGCAGGCGCGCTTTAATCCAGAGGGCAAGTTGGAAGAGGTGGCCTGGCATGGTGAAGGCTGCACAATCAGTCAGGCTGCCGCTTCCTATGTGTCCGAACTGGTGCAGGGAATGACGCCCGAAGAGATCGAGGCGATGAGCTTTGAAGATCTGATGGATCAACTCGGGCGTGAATTGGTCATGACCCGCCCGACCTGTGCGACACTGGCGCTAGGAACACTCAAGCGCGGCGTGCATGAGTTCGTGATGAAGCAAAAAGCAAAGCAAAGCGATATCGCATAAAAGAAAGCAGCAGCAGCGATCAAACAAGGCTGCTGCTTTTTTCTTTTAAAGCTGATATTCCTGCCGCCATCTGGCAAGGAGGTCTAGCGCCCGATGAACCAGCCGCTGATTTTCTGGGGCGTTCAACCAGCGACTCACGCCAGATGGGTGCGGAAGCGGAAGGAAGAGCATCTCCTGTTGCTCTTGGTAGGTGCCGACGACGTCTTGAAGCCGGATTTTCTGGCCCAGAAACGCTTCAATTGCCATCGTGCCAACCAGAAGCACGATTCGGGGCTGTACCAGACGAAGCTCGGCTTCCAGAAATGGGCGGCAGAGAGCAAGTTCCTGCGGCGAAGGTTTGCGATCTCCGTTTCCGCGCGGGTTTTTGCCTGGATCGCAATGTGTCAATGAGCTCAAATAACAGTGCTCATAGAGATAATTGGGTGGGAAGCCTGCCTTTTCCAGCCATTTTTGAAGGAGACGCCCTGCTGGTCCGCTCCAGGGAAGCTTGTTCGCTACTGAGCGATGCCCCGGAGCCTGCCCAATAACGAAGATACGGTCGCTTGTTCGTCCTTTGACGATGGGTTGGGCACAAGGAATAAAGCCCTGAAGTTGACATTTGCGACAGGCAAGAATATTGGCTTGTAGTATCTGTAGTTCGGTTTCTCTTGCGATATCCGGATCAGTCTGTTTGTTCATGTGCGGTTGTTGGGAGGGCCGCTGACGGCACGCCTGGTTTTTGCAGGGCTTCTGCCATCTGGCGGTACTGGCCTTTATAGAAAAGCAGTGGTAAGCTTTCTTCTTGTGTATAATGGTGATTAAAACTCAATGTTGAGACCTTCTCTTGCAGGCTATCATCAGCAAAAACAATATGGTCTTGAATACCCATAGCTTCTACCTGTCCCAAAAAAATGATATGGTCTCCGCCGGGATATTCTGCGACAATGCGGGTATCGACAAAAGCCAGCGTATCTTTTAAAATGGGCGCTCCGGTGGCGACGGTCCGGTATTCTGCATAGCAGAAATGCTCAAACCGCTCTACTGATGGTGTTGCAAAGCCAGTGGACAGGCTTTTTTGTTCCTGTGTCAGAATATTGACCGCGAAATTTTTGCCTTCACGCATAATCGGAAGGGAATGGCTGTTCTGCTCAATACATACAAGGACAAGCGGGGGATGGAGCGAAACAGAGCAAAACGCATTGACGGTCAGGCCGCTTATCTTTCCCTGACATTGGGTTGTAACGATGGTAACACCTGTTGCAAAGCGTCCCATCACCTGCCGGAAGAAATCTTTTTCTATTGCCATCTATCAAAAACCTCTAACTGTTTCCACAGTAGGAACGCCTGCTTTGTTTCTCCTTTGAACTCGTGTTGGCGTAAATCACTGTGTTTATGGGCAAAAGCACGCTCTTTGTGCTATTTATTGCCAGGGTGGCTATTCTTTGTATGTAGTATCATCCTCTGGCGTCCTTCTTGTCAACTGTACAGAAGGTCAGTCCACTTGTAGGACTTTAGACGAAGGATGAGGGGAAGAGCGTACAGCATATCTGTCTTTGTAATCGGTATTTGATTGACACATCTTTAGTCGTCTGTCTATACTAGCTGTAGTTTTTGAGGTATTAAAGTAGAACGCTGATGAAAACAGAAACACCTTTTTCCCGATCATTATTGGAACAATCGCAGCGGAGGCGCTATATACCTTTGCCTATCATTTTATGTGTATTGAGCATAAGCTTGCTGCTAGCCCTTTTACTCTCAGTGAGTGTTGGTTCAACGGCGATCCCTCTGGCAACCATTGTCAAGGTGGTGTTGAATGGGACCAGGCTATTTCATTTTGTCCCATCATGGGATTCTTCAATTGAAGTGATAATCTGGAATGTGCGCATGCCTGTTGTTGTTGGATCGGCACTGGTGGGGGCTGCATTAGCGGTTGCAGGGGCGCTCTTTCAGGGCATTTTGCGTAATCCGTTGGCTGATCCCTTTCTGATCGGCACATCTTCGGGGGCCGCACTGGGTGCGACGCTTTCCTTTATTTTGCCAGTTGCTGCATTGGGAACGCTGTTCCCGGCAACGGCTGTTTTAGCCTTTGTGGGGGCAATCCTGACAGTACTTTTTGTATATGCGCTGGCACGAGTCCAGGGGCAGACACCAGTTGTGACCTTATTGTTAGCCGGCGTGGTAGTTAATTCTGTGCTGGTAGCGCTTCAGACGCTGTTGCTGTCGCTTTTCCCTCGGGCGGATTTCCCTTTTCAGGCGCTGTTCAACTGGTTATCCGGTGAAATTGCTGTGACAAGCTGGTATCCGGTTCTGATTGCTGCTGTGTTGGTGCTGCTCGGGCTGGTGCTTGCTTTGAGTCTGACGCGGGTGCTGGATGCGCTGGCGCTAGGGGAAGAGAGCGCAACTGCTCTAGGACTCAATGTGGAGGCATGGAAGTTCGGAATTGTGGTAGTGGCCTCACTGATGACCGCGGCAGCTGTGTCGATTAGTGGCCTGATCGGTTTCGTTGGGCTGGTAACACCCCATGTAATGCGGCTCTTGCTTGGGCCAGAGCATCGTTCATTGCTTCCTGCCTCGGCTCTGGGAGGGGCTATTTTCCTGATTCTGGCCGATTTGTTGTCGCGTACGGTTATTGCCCCGGCTGTCCTGCCTGTCGGCATTTTTACGGCGCTGGTAGGGGCGCCCTTCTTCTTGTTTTTATTGCGACGTAGTAAGAGAGAGTATAGATGGTAGCAGAGACTGAGACACGACAGGGTCTGGATGTCGCCTCTTCTGTTCCGTTGTTGCAGGCCAGAGATGTGACCTTTGGCTACAATCGCCAGGAGTTACTGCATGAGGTCTCTCTTGCCATTCAGACGGGCGAAATGGTCGGGTTGCTTGGCCCGAATGGTTCTGGAAAGACGACCCTGCTACGGCTCTTAAGCGGCATTTTTCAACCCTGGAAAGGGCAGATTCTGCTAGAAGGCCGTGAACTGCGCCAGTGGGGACGGCGCGATGTTGCCCAACGTATCGCCGTTGTGCCGCAGGAACTGCATATGCCTTTTGCCTTTACGGTCAAACATATGGTTGAAATGGGCCGTACCCCGTTTATTCGGTCGTTTTTTGGCTCTCAGGGGAGCCGGGATCGCGAGGCGGTACAGGAGGCGATGGCGATCGCGGGCGTGGCTGATCTGGCTGAGCGGATTTTCAATGAGTTGAGCGGTGGTGAGCGTCAGCGGGTTCTGGTGGCGATGGCGCTTGCGCAGGAGCCGTCGGTGTTGCTTCTTGATGAGCCAACAGCGCACCTGGATATCAAGTATCAGATAGAGACCCTTGAACTGGTGCGCAGGCTGAACAGGGAGCATAAGGTGACAGTGCTCGCAGCGCTCCATGATTTGAACCTCGCGGCCCGCTACTTCCCGCGCCTGATTCTGTTTCAACGTGGAATCGTTGCTGATTCCAATCCGGCGGAGGTGCTGGACCCTGCATTATTGCGTCGGGTGTATGGTGTTGATGTGCAGGTCGGAATTATGCGGGGAAGCGCTCATTTAAGCGTATTGCCGCCCGTGCTGGAAGAGAAGAGAGGGCTACCTGAGCGACCGGTTGTGCATGTCATCGCAGGTGGTGGTTCCGGCGAGGTGATGATGCGAGCTCTGGCTGATGCGCATATTCCCTTTGTCGCGGGAGCGCTTAATATCGGCGATAGTGATCACACGCTGGCGCTGCATCTGGCGACCGAGGTCATCACCGAACAACCTTATGCGCCTATTTCCTCCGCGGTGCTGGATCAGGTACGAGCGAGCTTACGCAGCGTTGCCTTGTTGATTCTCTGCCCTGTTCCCATCGGTGCGGGGAATCTCGCGTTGTTGCGTGAAGCGCTGTTTGCGGCTCAGCGCGGGTTGTCTGTTATCATGCTGGAAGAGCAGGTATCCGAGGGACAGGAAGAAAGCTTAGAAGCCATTCTTCCTCGCGATTATACTGAAGGCAAGGGGACGCGTTTACTGATGTTGTTGCGCCAGGCCGGTGCGACCGTCGTTACTTCAGTGAGCGAGGCGCTGGAATGTGCGAAGAAACAGCTTGCTGATGAGACCTTTCTTTCCCTACAATAGAAATCCTGGCAACTTTAATAGAAAAGGCCCTGTAAGGGATTGCATGTATCGGCTCAATTAAAAATAGAGGAAGTTATTGTACTCTCTTTTCAGTATGTCTGTGCGACCTTCAATGCAGTGCCGACCGGATGACGGTGTGTGCCAGAATAGGATACAGCAAAGGATGATGTACAATCTTTCCAGCAAAAAATACAGTCAAGGTGCAATATTTTGGTGAAAAATGCTTGCAATCGCCGCTGACAGACCCTATACTTTGCCATATATGAGAGAGCATCGAAAACCGAGGCAGCGAGAATGGACCTTGCGATTTTCGTGCGTTCTTATGTATAGATGCAAAAGAGACAGCAAGGATCGGGCCCGATTATGAGTAATGATGCATTGTTTGTAACGCTCCGTTTACCCTCAACGCTAAGCGCATATAGTGGAGGGAAAAGTCAGATTTTTCTCAAAGCCGAGACGGTGCAGCAGTTGCTAGAACAACTTCGATTGCATCATCCGGCAATCTGGGAGTGCCTCTGCACCGAACAGGGACATGTGCGCGAGCATGTGCAGATCTTCGTGAATAATGAATTGATCAGTGGGGCCAGGGGTCTTCATATCCCACTCACACCCGGGCAAGAGGTGATTGTGCTCCCGGCGTTTAATGCATAAGCAAAAAGAGATGATCCGGGGCTTATCCTGTTGTGTGTTCGCCAGCCTCGTACTGGCGTGAATACAGGCAAAAATTCTCTATCAGGAATAATACATGAAAACAGGATTCTCCGAGGAGCCGGATGCCGAGAAGGGAAACGTCTCTCTTCAGCGTCAACCTGAGACGTCCGCTGTGCAACCTGCTCCCGGCTATTGGAGTGTCTTGCGCAACCGTAATTTTGCGCTGCTTTTCTGGGGACAGCTTATTTCGACGGCAGGAACGCAGATGCAGATTATTGCTGTCTCCTGGCAGGTCTATGAGTTGACTCATTCCGCTGTGGTGCTTGGAGCGATCGGGTTATTACAGGCTATTCCCAGGTTGCTCTTTTCGTTGCTTGGAGGCGTTTTCGCAGATCGATTTGACCGCCGAAAACTGCTGTTGCTGATTGAAGTGATGATGGCGCTTCTATCCGCTGTTCTGGCTGTTACTACTGCATTCAAAGTGATCAATATCTCGATTGTGTATGCGGTGGTTCTGATTTCTGCCTTTGTCTCGGCCTTTGAGTTCCCCGCCAGACAGGCAATGATTCCCACTTTGGTGCCCCGTTCTCAGATAGCTAGCGCTGTCTCGTTAAGCATGGTTGTGATGCAACTGACGGTCGTTATTGGTTCTGCTGCGGGCGGCTATGTGCTTGGACAGCTTGGCGTTGTGGCGACCTACTGGATTGATGTGTTCTCCTATGCAGTGGTAATTGGTTCGCTGCTCTTGTTGGTTGTACCGGCTGTCGAGCGCAAGCTCCAGGAGCAATCGAGTATTGCTGCGTTGCGAGATGGTCTGCGCTATCTGTGGCAGCAGCCGATCATTCTGGGCGTGCTGACTATTGACTTCTTCGCTACCTTTCTGGGCTCTCCAAAGGCTCTGTACCCGGTGTATGCGAACGATATTCTGCATGTGGGCGCTCAAGGATTGGGGGTTCTGGTTGCCGCTACCTCGATTGGCGCGATTGTTCTGACACCCTTTACCGGGCTGATTCAACGCATTCGGCGGCAGGGACTGGGCGTTTTTCTGGCGGTGCTTGTCTGGGGCCTGTGCATTATCCTGTTCGGGATATTACCTGGACCGCTCTGGCTCTCTGTGCTGTTTCTAGCGGGTGCAGGGGCTGCGGATATGGTTAGTATGATTCTACGCGGGTTGATTGTGCAGTTAACCACTCCTGACGAGTATCGCGGGCGTATCAATGCGGTGAATGCAATGTTTGTGATTGGTGGGCCGATGTTAGGACAATTCGAGTCCGGTATGGTGGCCGGGCTGGCTACTCCTCAAATTTCAGTGGTCAGTGGCGGCATCGGGTGTATGCTTGCAACGGTGCTTGTTGCTGTTTTTGTGCCCTCACTTTTGAAGATAAAGGCAAAATAACGGGCTACTCACGTAACTTTGTATTCTTGTGTAAAAGAGACAGAAAGTACTTATGGGCCAATAGTTGCAAAAGTGCTAATATTTGTGGCATAATCATGGAAAATAGGATAAATGTTTGTGATGATGAGGAGGAAGAAGATGTTCTATGCTGGCAAAGGTTTGTAGTTGTGCGATTGTTGGTCTGGATGGCGCCCTTATCGAGGTAGAGGTTGACGTTGCGCAAGGGCTTGCAGGCTTCTCCATTGTTGGGCTTCCAGACGCCGCGGTCAATGAGGCGAAGGAACGTGTTCGTGCTGCCATTAAGAACAGCGGCTGTCTCTTTCCTGTCAGACGTATCACCGTGAATCTGGCCCCTGCCGATTTGCGCAAAGAAGGGCCATCCTTTGATTTACCTATCGCGATCGCGATCCTGCTGGCTGCGGGACAGATCACGCAGCGCCAGATAATCGAGGAAAGTCTATTCCTGGGCGAGCTCTCGTTGGATGGGTCTGTGAAGCATACAACCGGGGTTCTCCCGATGGTGGCGCTGGCCCGCGAGATGAATATTAAGGCAGTGTTTGTCCCTGCAACAGATGCAATGGAGGCCTCGCTTGTCGATGGAGTTGCTGTCTTTCCTGTCCGCACACTGGCTGAACTTGTCGCCCACTTAAACGGCGAACAGTATATTGAGCAATATAAACGTGATCCAGATCTCTTCTCTGTACTGGAAAAACAGGACTTCTCGATCGATATGGCCGCGATCCGTGGGCAGGAACATGTCAAGCGGGCACTTGAGGTGGCGGCCAGTGGTGGTCATAATATTCTGATGAGTGGTCCCCCGGGAGCCGGGAAAACGCTGCTCGCACGCTCGCTTCCCTCTATTCTCCCTCGTATGCGGATCGAGGAGGCGTTAGACGTGACCCGGGTTTATAGCGTGAGTGGGTTATTGCCCCCCGGGATACCTTTAATCATGCAGCGTCCGTTTCGGGCTCCACACCACACAGTAAGCCATGCGGGACTTGTTGGCGGGGGACGGATACCGCGCCCTGGTGAGATCAGCCTTGCTCATCGTGGGATTCTCTTTCTTGATGAACTGCCAGAGTTTGCACAAGTTGCGCTTGAATCCCTGCGACAGCCGCTGGAAGACAAGATTGTGACGATTTCACGGGCAAACGGGACCTTCTCCTATCCAGCAAACTTTATGCTGGTAGCGGCCATGAATCCCTGTCCCTGTGGCTTTCTAACCGATCCTGCACATGAATGTACTTGTTCGCAAACGTCAATAGGCCGGTATCAGAAACGCCTCAGTGGTCCGCTGCTCGATCGTTTTGATATTCATATCGAGGTGCCACGTGTTGATTATGAGAAGCTGGCTGATAAGCGGAAGATTGAGGATTCTGCTGCAATTCGAGCTCGTGTTCAGGAGGCCCGTGAGAGGCAGGAACAGCGTTTTCGGGGCACTGCACTTACCTGCAACGCAGAGATGGGGCCTTCAGAGGTAAGCCGATTTTGTCAGGTAGACTCCGCAGGCGAAAGCCTGCTGAAAGGAGCGATGCAGCAGCTTCACCTTTCAGCGCGGGCCTTTCACCGCATTTTGAAGCTCGCGTTAACAATTGCTGATCTGGCAGGCAGTGATGTGATTGCGGCGCAGCATCTGGCGGAGGCAATTCAGTACAGGCCGAAAGTTGGTCTGTAGAAGTATTGGTTGATGAGGGAGGGGAACCGTGGATACTGTCCTTGAAACGTTGCGCTCTGTGTTCGCCTATGCGGATTTTCTGCCGGGACAGCGTGATATCATTGAGCACGTTTTGTGCGGTCGTGACGCATTAGCCGTGATGCCAACCGGGGGCGGGAAGTCATTGACCTATCAGCTACCGGCTCTGTTGTTGCCAGGCGTTACCATCGTTATTTCTCCTCTGGTTGCCTTGATGCAGGACCAGGTGATGCGGCTGAACGAACAGCACATCGCAGCAACCTGTGTGAATGGACTGCTCAACGAACAGGAACGTGAGACGAGGCTACAACTCGTGTTGCGGGGTGAGATCAAGCTGCTGTACCTTGCGCCTGAGCGGGTGGTAATGCAGAAATTTCTTCAATTGCTGGACCGGATTGAGCAGCGTGTGGGGCTCTCGTTGCTGGCTGTGGACGAAGCGCACTGTATCAGCCAGTGGGGACATGATTTTCGGCCAGAATATCGCCAGCTCTGGCGCTTACGCGAACGATACCCGCGTCTCCCTGTACTGGCACTGACCGCTTCAGCTACGAAGCAGGTGCGGCAGGATATCGTCGAGCAACTGAGATTGATACATCCATATATTCATATCGCAAGTTTTAATCGCCCAAATTTGCAGTACGAGGTTCGCCCGAAGACGCTGAATGTGTATCCAGAGATGCTGGAACTGCTCCGGCAACACACCGCTGAATCCATTATCATCTATTGTGCCACTCGCAAAGCGGTGGATGAGCTAAGCCAGCGCTTACGTCAGGATCAGATCAATGCCTTGCCCTACCACGCCGGTATGGAAGCGGAAGTGCGGCAGAAGCATCAGGAACTCTTTATCAGCGATCAGGTGCGGGTGCTGGTGGCAACGATTGCTTTTGGCATGGGCATTGCCAAGCCTGATGTGCGGATGGTGATTCACTACGACCTTCCTGCTAATCTGGAGAGCTACTATCAGGAGTCAGGACGTGCCGGACGCGATGGCCTCCCAGCCCATTGCCTCATCTTTTTCTCGAAGAGCGACCGCTACAAGATTGAGTATCGGATTTCACAGCTTCATGACATGCAGGCTCGTCGGTTTGCTCGCTACCAGTTGCGCAAAATGCTTACCTATTGTGAAAGTCACACTTGCCGTCGTCAGATTATTCTGCACTATTTCGGTGAGACCGGGCTTCAGGGGCCCTGTGCTGCCTGTGATAACTGTCTGCACCCTATGGAGATGGAAGACCGCACGCTCGATGCTCAAACTCTGTTAACCTGCGTACAGGAAACCGGTGAGCATTTTGGCCTCTCCCATTTGATCCATATTCTCTGTGGCGTAGAGGATCAGAGAGTGCGGGCCTACAATCACCATCAGCTTCGTTCGTATGGCGCTGGCAAGCAGCTTTCTCCTGATGAGTGGTTCTATCTTGGACGAGAGTTGCTGTTTGAGGGCGTGCTTGAAGAAAAAGAAGACGGCTTTCCTGTCATCCTGTTGAATGAGCGCTCACGTGAAGTGCTCCGGGGG
The DNA here is from genome assembly GCF_059696735.1 of Thermosporothrix sp. COM3. Lineage (NCBI taxonomy): Bacteria > Bacillati > Chloroflexota > Ktedonobacteria > Ktedonobacterales > Thermosporotrichaceae > Thermosporothrix > Thermosporothrix sp. COM3. The sequence goes on from NZ_AP019376.1 coordinate 7,049,982, forward strand.
AATGCTTCTGTGTTGATCGCAAAGCAGCAAAAGCTCCCGGATGCCCGGCTCGATCCTCTGCAAGAGGAGGAGACACGCCTGTTCGAGTTTCTGCGCCATTTTCGTAAACAGGTTGCGAGTGCCTATGAGGTAGCTCCATACAAGATTTTCTCGGATGTGAGTCTGAAGGCGATGGCACAGCAGCGCCCACAGCATGCCGAAGCATTTGCGCGCATTCCCGGGGCAAGCGACTATAGCATAGAGCGATATGCATGCAGCTTTATTGCAGCGATCCGCATGTATTGCCGCAAGCATAATGTCTTTCTGGAAACCGATTGGCATCCTAGTACAGCGCTTGTTGAGTTGGTCAAGCAGCCCATATATCAACAGGTCCTACTACTTCATCAAAAGGGGTATAGCCCCGAGTGTATTGCGGCCTATAAACGCACTAATGTTTCGCGTGTGATCTTCTGGCTGGTAGCATTAATCGAAGCCGGAGAGCCGGTTGACATTTCTAAACTGGTGATACCAGAACGCTATGAACGTATTGCGGAAGTGCTGGCGTTTGTTGGTGAAGAGCGTCTGGAAGTGGTTTCGAGAGTGCTTGGCCAGAAGTATTCGTATTATGAGATTTGCCTTGTGCGGGCGGTTGAACGAAGCCGCTGTGTGAAGTCTCCCGACTAATGCTCGGGAACTGGTCCTTGACTTGAGCAGGGCCAGAGTAGAGGCTGCTTGCCATCAACTCATGAAACAGTGAAGACTACTTCTTTTGTTGTGTGGCTTTGGCGACGTTTTGGAAGGGGGCTTGCGAGCTCCCTTCTTTTCTATTCAAGCTGGTTGTACTCTTGAAAGTACGGGAAGCATATGGTATGCTCTTTCATAGACTTCATTTTACAGGAGGTGTATGAATGGTAACTGTCAAATTGGCGCTTGTAGGTGTGAGCGGCGTGGAGATGCCAGCCTGAGTACACATGGCTCCTTGAGTCGAAAGTGAATAAAACAAGTACGCGCTTTTTTGAGCTTTTCAAAAGGCGTTGATTCTTTTCCCCCAATTGTATTTATCACTGCACACTTCTCTTGACCACGTGTCTCTCTTCGGCTGCTTCGTGTTGCCGTGGTCAGGATCTTCCCACATCCATTAACTCTTTTCCTGCCCACTGCACGTCGTTCTGTTCCACTGAGCAAAGAGTGCAAGTTCTCTATGCTGCTCAAGAAAGGAGGATAGGTATGCCCTTTTTGACTTTTTCTTGCGGGAAACAAAAACATATGGTGTTTTTAAGGAGAATGGCGTGTTCTATAACGATTACGAAGACGATTTTTTCGAGGAGTCGCAACCTCGCTTTCAACCCATGAAGCGGCGGGCAACCAAATCGAAGCCCAAACCAGAGAAGAAAGAAAGCTATGAAACCAGCCAGGACGTACAGCACTGGTTGAAGTTACAGGAGAAAGAGGCAAGCCGCGCAAAGGAGTTCCACCCGACGCGGCTCGATAAGCGGCGTGATGGTGCCTGGTTGCAGTCTTCGCTCTCCCAGTTCTATGAGGAAGATCTGATTACAGATGTGCTTTATGTGGCGAAAAGCGGGAAGGAAGCAACCGTTTTTTGCTGCACCGCACATCCCTCGACACAGGCCGAATTACTGGCCGCAAAGGTCTATCGTCCGCGCATGTTCCGTAGTCTACGCAATGACGCTATCTATCGTATGAACCGTGTGGTTGTCGATGAGTTCAAACAGGCAATGCATGACTCTCGGGCCAAGCGAGTGATGTCCAGAAAGAACACACAGGCGCGAGCATTGCAGGTTGCAAGCTGGATCGCCTATGAGTATGAAACACAGCGTCTTCTCTATGAAGCCGGAGCAGATGTGCCAAAACCCTACTCGCAGATCGGTAATGCCGTCTTGATGGAGTATGTTGGCAATCTGGAGCGTCAGGCCCCGCTTCTGCGCGAGGTACGTCTGGAGCGGGAGGAGGTGCGGCCCCTCTTTCAGAGGCTCTTGCGGAACATTGAGCTGTTTCTGTCCTGCAACCGGGTGCATGGTGATCTTTCAGAATACAATGTTTTGTACTGGAATGGCCGGATCTCGGTAATTGATTTCGCTCAAGCTGTTGACCCACGGCATGGGGAAGAAGTGTTCTCTCTGCTCTTACGAGATGTTGAGCGTGTGTGTCAGTTCTTTGCACGCTATGGTGTTGAAGCTGACGCCTACGCTCACGCTACGCAGATGTGGGCAGAGTATGTCGGTCCGATAGGCTAGCATCTGAGGCAGGGAGGTTGTTCGTGCCTCCCTGCTCATTTTTAGATGTCCAGTGTTTCATAGAAGGCCCGTTCTCGATGTTCCAGTAACGGCATTGCCTCCTGTGTGACAAAGCGTTCAAAATGAGATGAGTTGACATGGGCTTCGTACTCATCCGCGCTCACATATTTCTCATACAGAAAGAACAGGCAGGGATCGCGGACGGAGCGATGAACTCGATATTCCAGACACCCTTCTTCTTTGCGCGAGAGTGGCACGAATTGCCGGAGTATATTCAGGATAGCCTCTTCCTGACCGGTTTTCGCTTTCCAGTAGGCGGTGATGATATAGGACATCGCGCTTTGATCCTCCTTCTCTGGTAGGGCTAGAACGAAGCAGCTTTCATATTCATTATCGGATTGTGGGAAAAATGAATTGTAGAGATAGAGCGAACATGGTACAATCAGGCGGAAATGTGTCTCAAGGAGGAGCATACGCATGGTGGAAGCCGCTTCGTCGTCCAGACCTCTTATCATCCTCAACCCGGCTGCGAATCGAGGGCGGATGGAGTATCATCGGTCACTGGTGCGTCGTCGTATCGAGGCCGATCAGGCTGATATTGCATATATTGAAACCGCGAAGGTTGGAGAGGCTCGGGAATTTGCCAGGCAGGCAGCACGAGAAGGACGTCCAATTGTGATTGTCGGCGGTGATGGCTCTCTGAATGAAGTGGTGAACGGTATTCTGACAAGCGGGCGTGTGGTTCCATTAGGGATTGTGCCTGCTGGTTCGGGCAATGATTATGCTTGCAATACGCTTGGTCTTCCGCGTGATCCTGAGGCCGCTTTAGAGCGAGCTTTGAACGGAAGTCCTCTTGCTGTGGATGCCGGGATTGTAAACGGGCGCTATTTTATCAATGCTTTCAGTGTTGGTCTGGATGCTGATATTGCGAGAGCGGCGGAGATTTTGAAGAGGTATCCTTTAATGAGCGGGGCACGGCTCTATTATACAGCCACCCTGAAGCAGCTCCTCTTTGCGTATCATCGGTGCCCTCGGTTGACGTTCTCGCTGGATGCTGAGACTGCACACGTGGAGCAACAGTATGTGTTGCTGGCCATCTCAAATGGGCCGACATATGGGGCTGGTTTTCGGATCAATCCGCGGGCAGATCATACTGACGGCTATTTTGATGTATGTGCCATTCTCTACACACCGCTGCTTCGAGCGCTGCGACTGTTACCGCGTGTGAAACAGGGCAGGCATGAGGGCTTGAGAGAGGCCCTGTTCTATCGGGCACGGACTGTACAGATTGAGGCGCGGGGCCCTGTTCACTTGCAGATAGATGGCGAGATCGCCTCAGCAGCCCATATAGAGGCGTCTATTCTGCCTGCTGCCTTGCAGGTACGCGTTTAAGTGCCCTGATGGTATGGGCTGCTCGGGCAGAGCGGTGCTAGCGTGCACTGTTCACAATGTGGCTTGCGGGCTTCACAGATGGCGCGACCATGAAATATCAGTAAATGGGACAGGTCCAGCCAATCCTGCTGTGGAATAATCTGCATTAGCTCGCGCTCCACTTTGACCGGATCAGTGTTGGTCGTCCAGCCAAGTCGACGCGAGATCCGCCCTACATGGGTATCGACGACAAAGCCTTCAACGATCCCGAAGGCATTTCCCAGGACGACATTTGCTGTTTTACGAGCAACGCCAGCCAGGCTGAGGAGCCCACTCATTGTTCGGGGGACCTCACCGCCAAACTCGGTGATGATGCGTTGACAGGCGGCACGAATATTTTTCGCTTTATTGCGATAGAAGCCAGTCGGGCGGATGTCCTGCTCCAGCTCTTCCTGACTGGCTGTCGCGTAATCTTCAACAGTACGGTATTTTTGAAAGAGCGTAGCTGTGACCTTATTTACTCGTTCATCGGTACATTGTGCGGAAAGCTGTGTCGCAACCAGTAATTCAAGAGGATTCGAGTAATTCAGGGAACAGCGGGCATCGGGGTAGAGCCGGCGCAGTTCTGCTATAATCTGGCGGACCTGTGCCGGTGTACCGGGTTCCAGTCTTGTTTCAACAACTTCCATAGAGCATCCCCACCGGGAAGGTGCTGTAGCACATGCTACAGTCCCTTGCCATAATGTTCTCGTTGCGCTCGAAGAAGCGCCCTGAGTGCATCTGCCTGCCCGCGATTCCATGCAGCAGAGCGCACATCGCGTCCGACAATAGGAAGAGTACTTTTGTCACGGATACGTGCGGCTCGTTCCCTCTGCATGATCTCGTGGACTAGCTGGCGATCGCTTAGCTTCCATCCTTGCCGTTTGGCCTGCTCTGCGAACCACATGACACGGGAAAAACCAGCGCGGTAGTCTTTCTCATCGGATGTTTTATTACGCATCGGGGTGTCTCGCATGGTGGTTGTGCCTCTCGTCCCTAAAGAATGTTGGCAGGTGAAATAAAGAAAAGTTACCACTCGATTATGTCAGAAAAATGGTTCAGGAGTCAAGCATAAAGTTCAGATTGAGAAGTATTTTAGAGCTAAAGTAGTATGCTGCCTGTGGAACTGTTCATGTCAGGGTCCATATACCGCAAAGAGCGGAGATAAAGGGAGGCCGGCAGCTTGTTTCAACTGAAAAAACGTTGATTCGTACATGTTTTAGGAAAGGCGTTACGCTTTTGTTGTACTGGACGAGCCATACGGATATACTGAGAGAAAGGAGACAGGCGCGTCTCCCAGACGGCTGAGAATCCGTGTAATCAATATATCGTCTTAGTAATGTTTACGCGAGTGTGGCAGGGCAGTTATAATCTCTGGTAAGTTGTCCCGGTAGCTCGCTCTCTCATAGACGAAACGCTGTGCGAGGGAAGGATACAGCACGTGGCTAATAAAAAAAGAAAATACATTGATACGCCTGATGAGCAGCAAGAACAGGCAAAGAAGAAACTGACTGAAGGTCTTTTTCGTAAAAGCAATCGTCCGACGAACTTCCGAGAGCTTGGAGAAAGCGCATTAAAGAATCTGCCGTCGAATATCTCGATGGTACAGAACCTGATGCGCACCATAAACTGGAAGAGCGCACAGGAAGAGGTGCTTCAGGGTCTGAACAACACTGTTGTCATTGTTGGAAAGCCGAATACCGGTAAGAGCACGTTGTTCAACAAGCTGAAGGGCCAGAATCTCTCTCCGGTCTCTTCGCAGGTTGGAACGACGAAATCACTGGTGCGGACGGACTTTGGCCCCTTTACGCTGGTCGATACGCCGGGTCATCTCCCCGATGTAATGGAGAGTGGTATGCAGCAGGCCAGTGTGATCGTGTTTTTGATTGATGCTTCCCGCGGTTTTCAGGAAGATGATCGGGAACTCTATTATGCTATCAAGAAGCTGAATAAGCCAACGATTGTCGCAGTGAACAAGGTTGATGCCTTGAAGAATGCCGAGGCGGGTGATCAGTTTGCAACCGAAGTTGCGGTCCTGCTCGGGGTTCCCGGCGTCATCCCCATTTCGGCGAAAAACGGCAATAATGTGGCCGAGGAACTGATTCCCGCCGTGATTGATGCAAGTCCTGAGGCAGCGCTGGCTATTGGGCGCGAGCTACCGGCGTATCGGCGCTCGGCAGCGCAACGGATTATCAGAAACTCGGCGCTCATCTCTCTGGCGGCTGGCGTTGAGCCGATCCCATTTGTGGATATTCCTATCTTGCTCGGAACACAGATTCGGCTGGTGCTTCGTCTGGCGGCACTCTATGGCGAGCCGATGGAGACCGAGGATGCGATGAAGCATGCGCGCGAGCTGATTATCACGATTGCTGGCGGTCTGGGATTCCGCTATCTGGCTCAGCAGGCGGCTAAACTGGTACCGTTTGGCGGCGATTTTGTGGCCGGGGCAATTGCAGGTGCGGCCACGTGGTCTATCGGTCAGGTCGCGCTTGAATACTACGAGAGTGGCAAGAAGGTTAAGCCCACGCGTTTACGTGAGCTCTATACCAGCTTTTTCCAGCGTTTTCGCAAAGAGAAGAAGGCGGAAGAGTTGCGTAAAGAGGCTGAACGGGAGCGGCTTGATGGCCAGAAAGACCCGATTGCGGCAATGGATGAAGCCCTCAGTCAGGAAAAACACGCTGAAGAAGCCTAGTATGAAAGGATGGCAGAGAGGAAAGAATGCTCTTCCCCTACGAGAAGTATCATACCATCAATGAGCCAATTATGGCCTATTATCCGCCCGGGGAGGAGGCGCAAGCCAGGCAGATTGTGCTGAAGCTTGAAAAGGCGGCCTCGCTTCTGGGCCGGTTGTTACAGCAACCGGTACCGGAATTCGAGGTCCTGCTGGTTGCGTCAGAAGACCTTGAGGCCGCTCCACGCGACGATATAGATGAAACGTCGTTACCTCATCCATATTGGACAGAGAGCACGACACCACCTACGATCGTTATTCCGCTGGAAATCGACCGTATTTTCGGTGAACTGACGGCGGAAAAGTTTTCTTTTATGCTCTATCACGCGGTCGCGTTGGCCTTTTTGATGGAAGATACGCGCCCGTGGCCGGAGGATACTCCTCTCTGGGCTGATGAGTGGCAGGTTACATTTGCCGCTTTATGGCTTTCACAACAACTCGATCATGTTCAGGGAACGGTGCAGAAAGATCTGTTTGAAGAGTATGAGGACGTTTTCGAGATAGAGCCGGATGGAAAGACACCTACTACGCTGCGTAGCTTCGATTGGTATGAGGATACGGACCCTGAAGATTATCTTGGCTTTCAGTTGATGCTAGAACAGTTTGCCGCCGACCTGTTGAGCGCCTATGGCCCGGAGATTCTCCCGCGTTTCCTCACACTCTATCGTGTTGAACGTGAACGCCTGCTGAGCGATGACGTGACATCTATGCTGGTTTCAGCGCTCGGGCCGAACAGTGAAGAATGGGTAGAGAAACTCCCATATTTTTAATTGTACGAACCATCGACGAGTGAAGGGGAACAGTCATGTTTACTCGTGTTGCTATTATTGGCCTGGGATTGATCGGGGGATCTATCGGGCTGGCTTTACGCAGGTCAGGAGCGGCATCTGAGGTTGTGGGCTATGATCTGGGAAAAGGGGTCAGTGATAATGCTCGCAGAATCGGGGCAATTGAACAGGCATATACGGCCCTCCCCGACGCGGTTCGAGGCGCGGATCTGGTCGTTCTGGCGACGCCTGTTGGAGCGATGCATGCGCTGTTACAGGACCTTGCCCCGGCTCTGACTCCCGGGACGGTTGTGACCGATGTCGCCAGTACAAAGAGGCAGGTTCTCGCCTGGGCTGAAAAGTTTCTTCCTTCTTCTGTGGCGTTTGTGGGTGGGCATCCGATGGCAGGGAAGGAACTGAGCGGCGTTGAGGCGGCAGATCCCGATCTCTTCTGTGGACGGGTGTACTGTCTGACGCCAACCGCACAGACGAATCCCGCCGCGTTAGAGATGGTCACTACCATGATTCGCGCCCTGGGTGCCCGCGTTCGCTTTCTGGATCCCGCTGAGCACGACAAGCAGGTTGCCTGTATCAGCCATCTGCCGTTTCTGGCATCGACGGCGCTGGTCCAGACCGTGGCGAATTCGCCTGCATGGGGAGAGATGGCGCTTCTGGCGTCTAGCGGCTTCCGAGATGTCACGCGACTGGCTGCCGGGAATTCCCAGATGTATCGAGATATTTGCCTGACCAATGGTGAAGCTATAGTGCAATGCCTGGATGATTATATTGAGACATTGCAGACGTTACGTTCTATGGTTGCTGCGGGCGATCGTACTATTGAGAATGTTTTTGTTGAAGCTCAACAGGAACGCCTGCGCTGGCAAGCATCGCATGATCAGGCTGAGCCCAATTGTGGCGGAAATGGAAAGAAAAGCTAAAATTTTTTCCGAAACCTATTGACAAGCCGCGACACTTCCGCTATACTGACGGTGCGTTAAGCGAATGCGACGTGTGGTGGCCGTAGCTCAATAGGCAGAGCTCTGGATTGTGGCTCCAGCGGTTGTGGGTTCGAGCCCCATCGGTCACCCCGACAATCTGACCTCACCTGCGAGGTCAGATTTTTTTTATCCTCTGATATTCCTCCATTTCTATGAGCATTGATGACAGTTTTGCGACAATTTCGCGATATCGTTGTGACATCTCACGAGTATAGTTATCACTGTCAGGATAAACAAAGAGAGAAATTAAGCGAGCACTGTTTTTATAAAGAACGATATAGGTGAAAGAGATGACGCAATATCATCAGGAATGGAGAGACCGGTTCGAGGCACCGGAACAACAGTACGAACGCCAGTATGTCGCGCAGCAGCAACAACAGGTGGTGCCGCCAGTACAGACCTATGTACCTATCTATACGGTCTCTACCCCTCGTGGCGAGAGCGAAACCCGCCTGCTGGCCGTGGGAAGCTATATGCTGGGTTGGTTCTCCGGGATCGTTTGCCTCTTCTTTGGTCACCGAAACCCATTCGTGCGTTTCCATGCGTTGCAGTCCACGTTGTTCTTTGGGCTGGCGACACTCTTTGATGTGGCCTTCGTGACGATGTTTGGCTTGTTCGATCGTTGGGATCTATTCCCGCGTGGTTTCCTGGGTGGATTCTATGCGTTAGCTCTATTCTTTACGTTCCTGATCGTCAATATGCTTGTCTTCATTGGCTGGATTGTTGGCATTGTTCAGGCTGCCCGAGGCGAGTATTATAAGTTCCCGGTCGTCGGAAATATCGCAGCAAAAGCCTCTTCCGACGGCGCAATAGCAGACGTCAAGTAGCCAGATAAAGCAGTAAGATAGAACCCTTTTTCGCTTGTGGTGTGTTCACGTGTGAAGAATGCTGTTCCCTTTGCGCCTCCATCAACAGGAAACAGCATTCTTCTTTTTCTCCCTCCGGATAAAAGAAACTCTCCCGATATTAGATATTATGGGAGAGTTGTTATGCGTAGTACTCAGTCTTCTAGTAGTATCTCCTGAAGCCGGAGACGGTCATTGTGGGTAAGCTGCATACATTGCTCAAAGTAGGTATCCAGTGTACCATAGCGCTGTTTGATTGCATTGAGCGTCATGATAAGATACTCACGCCGTACTTCCAGCATCGTGCCGATAAATTCAATGGTCTGCGGGTTGTTAAGGAGAGCGCCGAGCATGGTCAGCATTTTCTGATTGGCATCGCGTCGATAGACCGTACTGAGCTCATAGTCATCCAGAACAATGCTCTCCGGTACTCCAAGTGCCAGAAGCAGCAAGGCCGAGGCAAAGCCGGTACGATCCTTTCCGGCGGTACAGTGGTGAACCAGCGGATGGTTTGCCTGATCGAGTATAGTTTTGAAGAAGGTGGCAAAGGCCGGAATACAGGACTCTGTAATTGCCATTTCCACCGTCAGGTTCGACATAAAGTCGGTTGCGGAACCGAATTGACCTGACTCAGCCGCCTGAATGAATTTCACCATATCGAATGTGATGCCGGGTGAGTCTTGCAGGACTGGAACATGCACATAGCGGGTTCCATTCAGCGCTGGATCTGGTTTGCGACTGACCTCGATATCGGAACGGTGGTCATAAATCAACTGAAGGCCCGAGCGCAACAGGAACTGTTTGTCCTTTTCCGTAAGCTCAGCAAGCTCTTCCGACCGAAAGATGTGTCCCCACTTAACGCGGCGACCATCACGGGTCTTATAGCCACCAAGATCGCGAAAATTCGAGCAGCCTTCAAGCATCAGGCGGCGCTCTGCAATGGTGATTCCCTGCCCATTTTCTGGAACGAGACGGAAATAGATACGGGTGGTCGGGTCCGGGTCATCAATGACAATGGATGTGTTGCCGGTAATGTGTGTCAGCAAGGTTCCCTGTTGCTCGATATTGTCAGGGGATGTGCTCCAATAGAGGGAGAGCATCTCGGGGGCCGAGCACCAGGAAATGCGTAATTTCCCGTCTTCGGTGCGCTCTACCTCTGCTTCCATCTCTCGTGAGGTGCGGCGCGGAAGAGGTGAATTGGTGGAACAAACTCCTAACAGGAGAAAAAGGAACAGGAATGAACCTTTCGCAAGCGTGCTTTTCTTCATCTTTTTTCCTTGACTGATGATGTACGTGCTCAACCGGGCGGAAAGAGGTGAAGCCCTGCAAAGAGGGAATGTCTCTTGAAGGGAGAGGAAAATAAGCGAGTGGGAGCAGCATTTCTATACTACTCCCAACAAAAATGCTTCTTCGTTAGCGTCCGGAGCGGCTGTCACGCCAGCGGACCAGTCGTTTGATCGCATCGAAGTCCCAGGGGGCCTGCATGCCCAGGATGAGATGGGTGACGCCAGCCTCAACCAGAGCGTCTCTGGCTTCGTCGCTGTCGTTTGCTCCGGTTCCAGCACTGCGCTCAATTTCAGCAGGGTCTCGCCCAACCTCTTTGCACCAGTTGTCAAGCACTTCCATTTTATGCTTTAGCGTAGCGGCATCGCCAAATCCGTGCCACATCTGGGCATATTTGGCTGTTATGCGGAGTGTCTTTTTCTCACCACTGCCGCCAATCAGGATAGGAAGTGGTTGCTGAATCGGTTTGGGCACGTCAACTTCCCAGCGATGCAGAATGGTGGGGATGGCCTCTTCGAGCGCTTGCAGGCGGCTGCCCGCTGTTCCGAACTCATAGCCATATTCTGTATAGTCTCGTTCGAACCAGCCCGCGCCCAGCCCGAGAATCAGGCGCCCATTTGAGATATGGTCGACTGTCTTTGCCATATCTGCCAGTAGAGAAGGATTGCGATAGGTATTGCAGGTGACAAGACAACCAATTTTGGCGCGGGAAGTGAGGGTTGCCATTGCCGTGAGAAGTGTCCAACCCTCAAAGTGGTTGCCCTGGGGATCACCATAGAGAGGGAAGAAGTGATCCCAGTTCCAGATAGTATCAACACCAAGATCTTCGATACGACGTACCGCATCAGCATAGTCCTGGTATGTCGTATGTTGGGGCTGCATCTGAACCCCTACACGAATAGGATAAGGATACTTGGTCTGTAGTGTTGCCACGCCACGACATCCTTTCTCTGTTGTAAATTCAGGTGTGAAACACCTTCTTGATTGTAGGCACATTCTGTGTATGCTTGCAAGGTGTAGCATTTTGTTGACCGCCCGCAGCGGGTATGCTACACTGTTATAGATATATTGTCTCATTTGGAAAGAGCGAAGGCATGGAATTGAGAGGGAGTAAGAAAACGGTGACAACACAAGAGCCGGCGATTGTACTGGACAATGTGAGCATTGAACTGGGGGGACGCTCCATCCTGCGTGATATGAGTATGACTATCAATGCCGGGGAGTTTGTCGTTGTTCTGGGACCAAATGGAGCGGGGAAGAGTACGCTCTTGAAGCTGTTGCTCGGGCTTATCAAGCCTGCCGGTGGTACTGTTCGTGTGCTAGGACAGCAACCACGAACGGGCAACCGAGCCATTGGCTATGCTCCCCAGCATCGCACGCTTGAAGTCGAGCTGGCGTTGCGGGCGCGTGATCTGGTTGGGTTGGGGCTCGACGGGCATCGATGGGGAATCGGCTGGCCGAGCAAGCAGCGGGACGCAAAAGTCAACCAGGCGCTCAAAGAGGTTGATGCGTTGCGCTTTGCTGAAGCGCCCGTCGGTCAGCTCTCAGGTGGCGAGCAACAGCGTTTGCTCATTGCTCAGGCTCTCTTGAGTGATCCACAGCTATTGTTGCTTGACGAGCCGCTGTCCAATCTGGACATTGCTCATCAACAGGAAATTGTGTCGGTTGTGGCCGAGGTCAGTCGGGCGCGTAACGTCACCGTCCTGCTGGTGGCTCATGATATTAACCCGCTGCTCCCGGTGGTGGATCGCGTTATTTACATCGCAAATGGTCAGAGCATGATTGGGAAGCCAGACGAAGTGATTACCTCTGAGCAGTTGAGCAGGCTGTATGGAGTGCCTGTTGAGGTTGTGCATGCGCTGGATCGAATCTTTGTTGTTGGCGCTGAGATTTAAGCAAGAATAAAGCTGCTGCTGTGCGCTATAATGAAGAAAACAAAACTCTCAGCCTCGCTGACAAGTCGCTATTTCGCTTGTCATGGTGAGGCTATTTTTCGGGGGAAAGGATCTACCCATGCAGGGCATGAAGCGTGAGTTTATTCGTTGGGGCATTCTTGGGACCGCTCAGATCAGCATTCGCGCTGTTGCTCCAGCTATCCAGGCCTCGACGAATGGACGGCTGGTAGCTGTTGCAAGCCGAGATCCGCAGAAGGCAGCAGATCTCTACTCGTTTGTTCCCGGCCTTCGTATCTATGCCGATTATCAGGAACTGTTAGATGATCCCGCCATTGATGCGGTCTATATCCCATTGCCGAACAGCCTGCACGCCGAGTGGGCGATCAAAGCCGCTGAAGCGGGCAAGCATGTGCTCTGTGAAAAGCCGCTCGCGGTCACGGTTGAGGAAGCAAAAGAAATGATAGAGGCGGCCGAGGAGCACAATGTCTTGCTGATGGAAGCGTTTATGTATCGTTTTCATCCACAGATCCAGTGGGCGCTGAAGCAGATCCATGCTGGAGAAATCGGCCAGATCAAGCTGGTACGAGCCTCATTTACTATTGATATTCGCGATGAGCCAGAGAATATTCGCCTGAAGCCAGAGCTAGCAGGTGGTTCGCTGGTTGATCTCGGGTGCTATGCGGTGAACCTCTGTCATGCCGTCTATGGGCAGGCTCCGCGCTCAGTCAGCGCTCGGGTGCACGTTGTGAAACCGGGCGGTGTTGATCTGGCGATGGCGGCCATTCTGGACTATGGTGAAGGGCGCTACGGCTTGATCGATTCGGGTTTTGAAGGGCCAAGACGTCAGAGTGTCGAAATTGTAGGCGATCTCGGGACACTGACTATTCCGGTGCCGTTCGCGATCCGCAATATGGAAGGCATTGTTTTTGCCATGAAAAACGGGCAAATGGCGGAGCGTAATTTCCCGATGGTTGATCAGTATCAGCTACAGGTTGAGCACTTTGCTGAATGTGTGTTGACCGGGAAGGAGCCAGAGCGTAGCCTGAGTGAATCGCTTGAGAACCTCGCGACAATTGAGGCTATCTATGAGGCCGCAGGTCACGATTGGCCGATACTCTAGGCGTTTTGTGTGCAAAGGATAGGAACAATTGCTGTTTCCTTTCCTCTTTTTTTATTCATCCGTTGTGATTTCTGTTGCTTGTATGTGCTCTGGAGCTGTCTGCATGACAGTTGAGGGACATAGATATTTGTCGCTTTTTGTAGTATAGTGAATGTTACTGAAGGCCGTGTCTGCTTAAACAGGTATTCTGCTGAATGTCAAGCAAGGGAGACTGCTTATGGATGCTATACTCGGGCGATATCAAGCGCGTGTGGAAGAGCGAGGGATGGTCCTTCGTCATGCGTCAGGGCTGAGTTTTGATCTGACTGCTGAAGAGAGTCTGGCGCTGCTTGATTTCCTCAGTGCCTATCGACAGACGCTCTACGAACTTCAGGAGAAACAGAAAAAAGAGACCGAGCCACGCCTGAAGCGCATTCGGCTTGAACCACAGAAGGAATAAACCCCGGAGGCATATGGACTGTTTAACAGTCCATATGTTTTGGGCTTTAGAATGAGAGATGCCGGATCTTCGAGTAGTAGAGACGAAGCACGGATGAGAGCGAATCAGCAATACTGACCCGGGAATTGATCGCATAGATGTGGCGTGCCCCCCAGTACAGACTGCGGTGAGAGTCCTGCGCGGTCAGGGCGCCTCCTTCTGTTCGGAGCCTGTTCAACATGGCTATCTGCTGCTCGATTTTGCTTTCGGTATCGATCAGCAGGACCGCGATTTCCGGATTGAAATCAGCAGCCCTATGGAGGAACAATTGCAGGTCAGCGCTCGTAATTTTGGATGGGCTCCCCGATTTACACTCCACCATTACGCGAATGCCATCAACAAAGGCAACGACGTCCAGATCACCACCATCGGCAACGTCTTTCAGAGCAACGCCGTGCCGGGCGGGAACCTGTAACCATGTGCGGAACCATTCCGCGACATACCATTCGAGGGTAGGGCCCAGATTATCGATATGCTGATAATAGGGGTTTTTATGCCAGCATGTCCCGTCATAAAGCAGAAGTTGATGCTCGGTCATAAAATCCAGGTATTTCTTCAGCTTGGGCTCGCTGCTACAGATGCGTTTAAGGTCTACCAACGTACAGGAACGATGAAAGAAAACATGGCGCAGAATTTTGCGGAATGTATTGTCACCAAATGCCTGATAGAAGGCGGCCTGGCGTCCTGATGGATGGCCGTTCTCATAGGAGGTGCCGCGCAGCCGAATGACCCTGGAATCAGTGTACATCGACTTATAGCGGATCAGATGCCATCCCTGACGGCGTAACATGAGTTCAAACTGATCGTGGTTGAGCTCTTGTTCATATGGTAGATTGTGTGTTGAGAAGTTCACCTTTTGCTTCCTGTTTGCCAACGAAACCAGCTACTGTCCGAGCATTCTGGCTTATCTCGTTGCGATCTGCTGAACGGTTGCAGGACGGATCAGAAAGGAAGTGTGGGCCTCATCCCTCTTGTATGGAAGCGTTCTCAGCACTTTTTAGCTGCGCCCTCCTCACTCTGAGTGATGTCGTCGCCACAACCTCCATTCTCTTCCAAAAACCGTGTGATTCGAGATAAAACCAGCGTTGTTTACAACCTCATTCGTGAAAGAATGACACCTGTATTGAGACCGACGGTATGGAGCCCGCCGAAGAAGCGAGCATGCTCCATTTTGATACACCGGTCCTGTACAAAGAGCAATCCGGCTTCTCGGGCTCGGGCTCCAACCTCATCGTTGCGGATGCCGAGCTGTAGCCAGAGCACTTTTGCGCCAATCTTGATCGCCTCTTCTGCGATAGGCGGTGTGTCGGCGGCTTTTCTGAAGACATCGACGATTTCAATCGTTTCGCCTGCCGCTTTGGCTTCGCTTAACGACGCATAGACCTTTTTCCCTAAAATAGTTTGCCCGGCATAGCGGGGATTAATCAACACAATATTGTAGCCCTCGGCCTTCATGTAGATGGCTACAAAGTGGCTTGGCCGATACTGGTCAGCCGAGACGCCAACAATCGCGATATTGCGGTACTGCTGAAGTAGCTTCAGACGTGCATACATGTCGAGCGTCGAGGATTCCGATATAGCCTGTGTATTCTGGCTCACTCGCGTACTCCTTCGTCTGAGATAGTTCGGGTGACGGGATGCTGTGTCTTGCCGGTCGCTTTGTGAAGCGCCTGGTCCAGATCCCAGAGAATGTCGCTGATGTCTTCGATTCCAATCGAGAGACGAATCAGGTCTGGCGTGACACCCCCTGCAAGCTGATCCTCCTCGGAGAGCTGCTGATGGGTGGTGCTGGCCGGGTGAATGATCAGGCTGCGTGCATCACCAACGTTTGCCAGGTGAGAGAAGAGCTTTACATTGTTGATGACCTCTTTGCCTGCCTCGTAGCCGCCTTTGACACCAAAGGTGAAGATTGCGCCTGCGCCTTTTGGCAGGTAGCGTTGTGCCAGCTCATACGATGGATCATCAGGTAGGCCCGGGTAACGCACCCAACTCACGGCAGGATGCTCATGCAGGAATTGAGCAACCTGTAAGGCATTCTGGCAGTGGCGATCCATGCGCAAGGAAAGGGTTTCCAGTCCTTGCAGGAGCATAAATGAGTTAAATGGGCTCAGGCTTGGGCCTGCATCGCGGACGGTTTCGCAGCGGGCCTTCATCACAAAGCAGAAATCGCCAAAGGTTTCATAGAAGCGCACGCCGTGGTAGCCGGGCGAGGGATCAACGATATGCGGGAATTTCCCATTGTCCCAGGGGAAACGCCCGTTTTCGACGATAACACCCGCGATAGAGGTGCCATGTCCGCCAATAAACTTGGTGGCTGAATGGACAATGATATCCGCGCCATAGGTGAATGGGCGGCAGAGATAGGGGGTCGCAAAGGTGTTGTCGACGATGAGCGGCACGCCAGCTTCATGGGCGATTGTGGCCACAGCCTCGATATCGAGGACATCGCCCCGAGGATTGCCGATGGTTTCGCCATAGAGGGCGCGAGTGCGTGGCGTGATCGCGCGGCGGTAGTTTTCCGGATCGGTGCTGTCGACGAAGACAGTGTTGATGCCCCAGGTGCGCAGCATAATATCAAACTGTGTGTGCGTTCCGCCATAGAGGCTGCTGGAAGCGATGAGCTCATCTCCGGGACGGAGCAGCGTCATCATGGTGACCATCTGCGCGGCCATTCCCGAGGCGGTTGCGACTGCTCCGGTGCCACCTTCCAGCGCCGCGATACGCTCTTCAAAGACCGCCGTTGTCGGGTTCATGATGCGTGTGTAAATATTGCCGAAGCGTTGCAGAGCAAAGAGATGCGCGGCATGATCGGTGTCATCAAAGACATATGATGTTGTCTGATAGATTGGAACTGCACGCGCTCCTGTTGCCGGATCCGGGCGCTGGCCTGCATGAACGGCCAGTGTATCAAAACCAAAGATATGATCTCCATCAATTTCGGGCATGGTTTCTGGTGCTCCTTTTGTGATGATACCTTGTCAGTAATCGTATCATATTTTATTCGAGATCAAAACGCTATTCTTTTTTGAAGGCCTGCGCCAGGCTGTATGGATTACCTGGGAATGTGTTATAGTAAAGAAGCAGGTTATTGTGGGTATGGAGGCAGTGCGGGAAAGAATACCTCGTCCTGAATTTTTGCAGACCTCTCGATCCTATACTATCTTTGTTTTTTTGTTGAATGGAGAAAGGCTGTAGATGACGCAAACAGTTGATCCAAATACCGACTATAGGGCGGTCGGCAGATCTACGAATCGACTGGATGGGCTTGAGAAAGTGACCGGGCGTACACGCTATGCTGGTGATATAACGGCATATGGAATGCTGCATGTACGGTTAGTCCTGAGCCCTTATGCCCATGCGCGTATTGTGAGTATCGATACCGCCGCCGCTGAAGCGATTCCAGGTGTTGTTGCTGTATTTACCGCGAAGACCCTGGAAATGGCGGGTGCCGGAACTTCTTCGCGCTCGCAATCACCGCTTGCTCTAGATGAAGCATGCTGGTGCGGGCATCCCGTTGCGGTTGTGGTTGCCGAATCCGAGGCGGCGGCTGAGGATGGTGCGGCAGCCGTTGAAGTAGACTACGATCCCCTTCCTGTTGTCGTTGACCCTGAAGCGGCACTTCTCCCAGATGCGCCCCTGGCTCGTTCGCGGAGTGAGGACGAGGTGTCAGAGATTGCCGGTGGGGGAGCCCATGCTGCGGTTTCCGACGAAGGTGCGGAGGAAGAAGAAGAGGAAGAGCCCCTTTCTCAAAATGTGAGTGACAAAGCGCATATAAAGAAAGGTGATATTGAGGTCGGGCTGCGTGAGGCCGACGTTGTCGTTGAACGCACCTATCGGACGCACCCGGTTCACCAATCGTATTTGGAACCGCAATCGATAACGGTGGTCCCCGGCCCCTCGGGACTGCAAGTCTGGGCCAGCGCGCAGGGATTATACGAAACACGTTCCTCGATTGCGAAGGCGATCAATCTGCCAGAGCGACAGATTCATGTTGAGTCGGTCCCCATTGGCGGCGCTTTTGGTGGTAAATTCGGCCTGCTTGAACCGTTGGCTGGTGCGGTGGCGTATAAGCTGCGCAGACCGGTTCGGTTGGTCTACACGCGTCAGGAAGATCTGCTTGCGGGAAATCCCGCTCCGCAGGCTGTTTTCAAGTTGAAACTTGGCGCGAAGCGAGATGGAACCCTGGTAGCCCTTCAGGCGAAGGTGATCTTTGATGCCGGGGTCTTCCCTGGTGCCGCTGCCTCGTTTGGTGGCATGATTCTTGCGAACACGTATAATTGCCCGAACGTGGACATTCGTGCCTATGAGGTGTTGACCAATAAGGTGAGTACTGGTGCGTATCGCGCTCCGAATGCGCCACAGAGCACCTTCGCGCTGGAATCAACCGTTGACGCACTCTGTAATGAGCTTGGCGTGGACAAATTGGAGTTCCGGCGCAAGAACGCGTTGCGCGAGGGAGATATGTCAGGCTTTCGTCAGCGCTTGCCGCGTATTGGCCTTGTAGAATGTATTGAGCGTATTCAGCAACATCCACTCTGGCAGCAACGCGAGCAGCAGAAGACAGTCGTGCCGGATGAGCTGAAGGGATGGAAAGTCGGCATAGGGGTTGCCGTTGGTGGCTGGCCGGGTGGCACCGAGTCGGCGGCTGCGGCCTGTCGTCTTGAGAAGGATGGTACCTTTACGGTAGTGCTTGGCACCGTTGATCTGACGGGCTCTGATACCTCGATGGCGCTGATTGCGGCTGAGGGGCTTGGGCTCTCAGTTGCATCGGTGAATGTCGCGCATGATGGCACCGATACGATGCCGTACAGTGGCGGCACTGGTGGCAGTAAAACAATCTATTCGATGGGTCCTGCCGTACTTAAGGCAGCTCAGGATGCACGCAGACAGGTATTGGAGATCGCGGCTGACATGTTGGAGGCTGCGGTTGACGATCTGGAGATCGAAGATGGCAAGGTTGTGGTGCGTGGCGTCCCGAGCAAGAACGTCTCGCTGGAACAGATCGCCAATTCTTCGATGAATTTTGGGGCTCCGTATGCCCCGGTGTATGGCAATGGGCGCTCAGCAATCGCTAATGCGTCGCCGATGTACACGGCCCATCTGGTGAAGGTGGCGGTTGATCCAGAGACGGGCAAAGTGCGTGTGCTGGATTATGTTGCTGCTCAGGATGTTGGCTATGCCATTAACCCTGCTGAGGTCGAGGGTCAGATGTGTGGTGGGATTACCCAGGGACTCGGATGGGCTCTGTTCGAGGGCATGGAGTATGACGAGAACGGCCAGTTGCTCACACCAACCCTGATGGATTATGCCTTGCCGCATAGCCAGGACGTGCCGAATATTACGCCGCTGCTGGTAGAAGTGCCCTCCGGTCGGGGACCGTTTGGCGCGAAAGGTGTTGGTGAGCCGCCCGTAGTTCCGGTTGCGGCGGCTGTCGCAAACGCCATTTACGATGCGGTCGGCGCCCGGTTGGAGCAAATCCCGATGACACCTGAGCGCGTGTTTACCGCGATGCAGGCAGAATAAGAGCCAGACAGACCCGGGGAGTGTCTTTATAGACGCTCCCCTTTTTCTTCTACTTTCTTCCTTGAAATATCTCATCTTTCTTGTGCTATACTGTAATTAGTCCTTCTGCGAAGCTGAAGTATCTGTAGTGCTGTTACCAGAACAGTATGTAGAGCAATGGAGCGTGTTTTTATTGAGGAGTTTTCAGCTATGGCGCAGAATGAACCTCCTGCCAAAAAAGGACAAGTACAAACCACCTCCCCGGAAATGCAGACAGAAGTTCCCCCTATTGGCGTAACGCCGCCTCAGGTGCTTGCGCAGGAGGCCGCTGATGGGCATCGTGGCGCGGCGTGGCGATTAATGCACTGGATTATGGAAAATGACCCTCGCGCTGTGGAGGCAGTATCGTCGCTGGATGATGACAGGCTTGCGAAATACTTTCTTGAGTTTATCGCGCTTGGAACGTGGGCAGGGAAACCCTTCGTTGTCCCAAAATCGCTGCGCACTCCCTATGCACGAATGCAGTTGCGAACGCTGTTTCAGCCCGGTGCAGGCATCGATTCTGCTCGTGCGGAGAGAGTATTGCTTGACGCACTCAAGGACCGTCATACTTCCGTGCGCGAGAACGCAATCAATATTCTGGGTCTGCTTGGTTGTACCCGAGCTGTTCCCGCGCTTGTAGAGGAGTTGCATGATCCTCAATTAACGATTCGTTTGCAGGCGGCAAAAGCGCTCGGGCGTATTCGCAGCGCGGAAGCTGTACCGGCTCTGTTGAAAGAGCTCAAGGAGGCAGATGAGCCGCTTAACAGTCAGGTGTTTATCGCGCTGGTACAGATCGGGCCGCGCGCAACGCCTGCCTTGATAGAGGCAAGCAAAAGCCCATCCTCCTGGATGCGCTGGCACTGTATGCGGGCGCTTGGAGAGATTCAGGATGAGCGGGCTATTCCCACCCTGGTACAGGCATTGCTCGACAACGATCATGCTGTTGCCTGGATTGCTGCAAAAGGTCTGGTGAATTTCGGTAAAGATGCCATCGGCCCTCTCTTGAACCTGCTAACACGGGTCGAAACCTCGCCCTGGCTGGCAGAGACGGCTGCCTATGTCTTATATGAGATCTCTATGCGATATACCAGATTGAAGCCGTATCTGGAGCCGGTTGAGCAGGCTATTCATGGAGTCGCGAGCAGGATCGCAACGCCGTACGCAGCCAGAAAGGCGCTTTCTTGTTTAATCGCGGATCATGTCATTGCGGGCTAAGCGCTGAATGGAGAGGCGAACAGGGTATGCTCACCTCTCCTGACTGCTAGCCTAGAACACCTGATGAGGCATACTGTGGACGGATCGTACGTCCCTGTTGAAAGCGCTGTATATCAAAATGAAGCAGATCGGCGGGGAGGGTATCCCCACGAACGAGGGCGGCCATCCATTGCCCGACAATAGGAGAGAGCTTGAAACCATGCCCGCTAAAACCGGCGGCGCAATAGAGTCCCTCATAATCGGGTAGAGCGCTCAGAATCGGGTGATAGTCCGGCGTGTCATCATAGAGCCCGGCCCATCCGCCACGCATTGCCGCCCGTGCCAGTGCAGGCATAATCTCCGGGGCTTTGTGAGCAAAGAATGATATCTCTTCCCGGGTAAGCGTTTGTTGATAGTGGTCAGGGTCGCTTGGGGTATGGACGTCGCTGCAAGAACCGACCAATGTCACACCTCCCGGATCGGGTCGAAGATACAAAGAACGTGACATATCCAGGCAGACTGCATGTGCTTTATAGCGACCTCCCATATCATCGGGCTGACGGAGAGCAAGCATGGGATGTCGTGTGGCGGTAATGGGTAGTGAGATACTGATCTGATGTGCCAGGGCAACGCTCCAAACATTGGCGGCAAGAACGATAGAGGGAGCAAGGAAGCGCCCCTGTGTGGTCTCGACGCCAATAACGCGTCCCTTCTCGATCAAAATACGTTGTACAGCAGCGCCTTCCAGAATGGTCGCGCCATAGTCGCGGGCTCTGCGGGCAAAACAGTGGGTGGTTGCCATTGGATCGGCCACTCCCGCATCTGGTTCGTAGCAAGCAAGCGAGATATCGTTTCCGCTGTATTCCGGGCACCGCGCATGGACATCGGCGGGTGTCAACACCTCAACATTGACTCCCTGGGCCTGCTGAAGCGCGACGTTAGCTTGCAGGGCCTTCTCTCCCTCCTGATCGGCGAAGATCAACACGCCGGTCTGAATGAAGCCACAATCGCCGCCAACGAGGTCGTTAAAATGCTGAAAGAGATGCAGGCTTTCTTTTGCCATGCGCACCGTGAAATCATGGGAGTAGTGCTGCCGCACAATAGCGCCTGAGTGAGCTGTGGTGCCGTTACAGATTGCGCGTCTTTCTACAAGAAGCACACGACCGCTTCCTTGCTTCGCGAGATGATAGGCAATACTGGTCCCGATGACTCCCCCGCCAATGATAATGCAGTCCGCTGTTTGCGTCATACAACTCTCCTTTCGTGCCTTGATCTATCATCGTGCTTCACTCTCAAGGTAGCAGCAAAACGAGCAAATTGCAAGCGCTGGCCTGTGGAATAATTCGGCGAAAGAAGATGTTTGAACTGATAACACCGATCTCCGAACAGGAAAAAGCCTCTCTTCCGGGACTTTGCCCGAGACTTTCCTTGACAAGAGCGACATGTGGTTGTAAGCTTTTGTTAGTATCTGAAGAAAACAAAATTGATTTACTTTGTCAACAATGAGGTGTACAACATGGGTGACGCTTCTCGCGAAATCTTGCAGCGTGCCCGGCAACATGTGCCCGAGTGGTCTCCTGCTCAGGTGCATGAGGCACTGGCACAGCGGGAGAAGGGACAGGACGATCAATCGATTGTTCTGGTAGACGTCCGGGAGAAGCATGAGTGGAACGAAGGACATATACCCGGTGCCCTCCATGTTCCCCGTGGCTTCCTGGAATTGCAGATAGAAGAAAAGGTTCCAGATAAATCGAAAACAGTCGTCCTGTATTGTGCGGGTGGTGTTCGTTCTTTGATGGCGGGCGCGACCTTACAACAAATGGGATACGAAAACGTCATTTCAATGGCGGGAGGTTTTGGACAGTGGAAAGGAAGTGGTCTGAACTACGTCCTTCCCCGCACGCTGAACGAGGAGCAGACAAAGCGCTATAGCCGTCACCTGCTGATCCCGGAGGTGGGAGAGGCAGGCCAGTTGAAGCTGCTGGACTCCAAAGTGCTGTTGATTGGCGCGGGCGGTCTTGGTTCCCCTGCTGCCTATTATCTGGCGGCGGCAGGCGTTGGCACAATCGGTATTATTGATGCCGATGTCGTCGACGAAACGAATCTCCAGCGTCAGATTTTGCATAACACAGAACGCATCGGTCAGTATAAGGCCGAGTCGGCTCAGAAGACACTCAAAGCGCTCAACCCGGATATCAATGTTGTCACCTATATTGAGCGCCTTGATGAGACGAATGTGCGGCGGCTGGTTGCCGAGTATGATGTTATTCTGGATGGGACCGACAACTTCCCCACACGTTATATGCTCAATGATGCAGCCATTATCGAGAATAAGCCAGTCGTACATGGCAGTGTCTTCCGCTTTGAGGGTCAGCTAACGGTCTTTAAGCCGCATGAGGGGCCGTGCTATCGCTGTCTCTATCCTTCTCCACCCCCACCGGAACTGGCTCCAAGCTGTGCGGAAGCTGGCGTTCTGGGCGTGCTACCCGGCACAATCGGGCTCTTACAGGCAACCGAGACGATCAAGTTATTGCTCGGCCTGGGTGAGCCGCTGGTGGGTCGTTTGATGACCTATGATGCGCTGTCTGCTGAAGTGAACGAACTGAAGCTGTATCGTGATCCTCAGTGCCCGGCATGTGGAGAGAATGCACACCCCGAAGATCTGCCCACCTATGCAGATGTGTGTGCTTTGACCGGCTAAAAAATAGAGAAGAAATGCTATAAGGAGTAAATGAAGGATGGCAAACGTACGCTTTGCACCGATTTTGCGCGCCTCAGTTGGCGGATCAAAGCAGGTTGCTGCACAGGGAAATACGCTCGGGGAAGTGCTGGCGGATCTTTTCGAGCGCTACCCGACGTTAAAGCAACAGATTCAGCCGGATAACGAGCTGAGCCGCTTTATCAACATCTATGTGAATGATCAGGATGTGCGTTATCTTCAGGGACTGGAGACAGTGGTTGGTGCCAATGATACCGTGATTCTCTTGCCCGCGATGGCCGGGGGACGGTAATTCATCACGTGGCTGACTGAAGCGGAGAAGCTGATGCGCTATACGAGCATACTGGAAACCATTGGAAATACTCCTCTGGTTGAGTTACAGAGCTTTAGCCCGCGTCCTGGTGTCGAGATTTATGCGAAGCTGGAGGGGTTCAACCCCTCTGGCAGCGTAAAAGATCGTGTCGCCAAAAGGATGATCGAAGAAGCGGAGGAGCAGGGCAAATTGACTCCCGGCTCTATTTTATTGGAGCCTACCAGCGGCAATACCGGCATTTCGCTGGCAATGATCGCCCGCGTCAAGGGCTATCAGTTTGTCGCAGTGATGCCGGATAACGTCACGCGGGAGCGGCGTCAGTTGCTTGAGCTCTACGGGGCGAAGATAATCTTCTCAGATGGAAAACTGGGAAGCAATGGCGCGGTCCGACTGGCGTGCGAACTGGCAGCGCAGGATGATCGTTATGTGATGCTCTATCAGTATGGGAATGAAGCGAATCCCCGGGCCCACTATTATGGGACAGCAGTTGAGATTATTCACGATCTACCGGATATTGATGTGTTCGTTGCAGGCCTGGGAACAGGTGGCACGCTTACTGGAAACGCCCGTCGGCTCAAGGAGCATAACCCTGCTATTCGTGTGATCGCTGCTGAACCGATGCAGGGCGAGGGGGTGCAGGGGTTGCGTAGTCTGGCTGATGGCTTTGTCCCGCCGGTACTTGATCAATCGGTGCTGGATGGAAAGATACTGGTCTCTTCGATTGATGCCATACGTCGGACACGCCAGTTGAAAGATCAGGAAGGCATTTTTGCAGGTCCTTCCTGTGGTGCTTCTTTGCATGCGGCTCTCCGTATTGCAGAGAAGATGGAGCGCGGGAAGATTGTCACGCTGCTAGCTGATGGCGGCTGGAAATATCTGAGTGAGGACCTGTGGACGCAGAACCTTGAACAACTTGAAGAGAATTTAGAGGCAAAAGTCTTATGGTAGCTGATCCCGGCTTTGTTGTGCGTATTCCAGAGGCGATCTATGCGGAAATGGTTGCCCATGTGCTGGCTGGATATCCACAGGAGGCCTGTGGTGCACTCGGGAGTGTTCATGGCACGGTTGTGAAGAACTACCCCACTGCCAATGTAGCGGAACATCCCGAGGACTTTTCTATTATCAGCGAGCAAGATATTGTTC
Source organism: Thermosporothrix sp. COM3 (assembly GCF_059696735.1). NCBI lineage: Bacteria > Bacillati > Chloroflexota > Ktedonobacteria > Ktedonobacterales > Thermosporotrichaceae > Thermosporothrix > Thermosporothrix sp. COM3. Next base: position 7,074,657 of record NZ_AP019376.1, read on the forward strand.
GTATCTTCAATGATATTGATAGCTATGACGGGGATATGATTTATTATCATTCGCACCCGATCACTGAGGCATACCCTTCAGCGCGGGATATTGAGTGGTCCAGGCGAAGCGGATATCTCTATATCATCTTTTCGCTTCAATATCACCCCGAGCCACCCTATGCACGTGTCTTTCGGATCAGCCCGGAAGGCGATGTGACAGAGGGGGAGATAGCGCTCTTTTCGCCTGAATGAAGATTCCTGGAACAGTAGGTCCGAATCAAGCGGAAAAAGCGAGAATGACGGAACGAGATGCGGTGAGGGAACAACGAACCGGAACTCCTGCAATGTTGGTAACAGCCTATTTAAGCCTGTAGAAGGATGTACCGCTTGTTGGGCATCCTTCTAGTATTGGACCAAATGTACCCACTCATAAAGCTCTTCCTTGTCACACCCACTGGAGAATGTTATACTTCCTCCTTAGTACAGGTTGTTTAGCATGTCTGTGTTCCATGCTGATTTGCTAGCATAACCTCTTCCCCGGGCCTCGTTTATAGAATGCGCCTTAACCGGAAGCTTGAATACTATTAAAGAGGAAAGCATATTTTTCGTATGCCGCAATTGAAAGAAGGACGTTTTCTAAAGCTAAGCCCCTATGCAATATGGAGTGCAGTCATTATCGCGGTGGCTGTCGGAATTCGTGTTGCACTGATTAATCAGGGATGGCCGCTTCTTGACAGCGACGAAGGTGTGATGGGGCTAATGGGGATTCACATTGCTTTCAAAGGAGAGCTTCCTGTCTTCTTTTACGCTCAAGGGTATATGGGGTCAGCCGAAGCGTTTCTCGCGGCTGCCTTTTTTCAGCTCTTTGGTATTTCTGATGTTAACCTGCGGCTAGGACTCATTCTGATCTACACCATTTTTATGATCGGAATGTATTTATTGACGAGTCTGCTCTATTCCCGGAAAGTAGCTCTGATTACCCTTCTATTCCTGTGCTTTGGCTCGAACCCGATGCTGATGCGTGAGTTGATCGCTGTTGGGGGCGTGCCTGAGACCATGTTTGGTGGAGCCTTTCTGATGTTGCTTGCCGCCTGGTTGGCGTTGACGTCGTCCCCACCCGGGACTGTGCAAAAGTTTCGCTGGAAGCGGCTTCTTCTTTTTGCTCTCTGGGGGTTAATCGCTGGCTTTGGTGTCTGGAGTCATCTCTTAATCGCGCCTTTTATTTTGACCAGTGGATTGCTGTTGGTGATCTTCTGCTGGCCTGAAGTCAGGCGCTGGGGAGGGTTGATCGCTCTGCTCGGTCTGATTCTGGGGGCCTGGCCACTGATTGCGTACAACTTCACGGCGCCCCCCGGTAAGAGCACGATTGATTATTTCCTGAACGTCATGTCCGCGACTGGTGTGCCACAGCCACCGCCAGGAGAGCGGATTGTCAGACAGTTAAAGGGCACTTTTCTGATCGCATTACCAACAGTCTCAGGGGCCAATCCGCTTTGTTATGGCTCAACCGCGAAAACTCCTGTCTTCCGCTTCGGGGATTTTTCGCAGGTGAGCTGTACCTTTATGCACACTGGCTGGTCGCTTGCGGTGATTCTGCTCTGGGCAATTGCGGTGATGTTCTGTCTTGTCTCTTTGCGTCGTCTGTATCGGCAGCCGATAACGCCTGAGTTGCGGAAAGAGCGCATTATTCAGTGGGCACGGTTGGCCTTACTGGTAAACAGCTTGATCCCTGTGGCACTGTATGCGGTCAGCGCAAACCCTGCGATTTATCCGGTAGCGACCTCACGCTATTTGACCGGTCTGATTGTAACGACTCCGGCCTTGCTCTGGGTGCTGATCAAGCCTGCCGAGAAGCTGCAATGGCTGGTTGTGCGTGGCTCGTTCCCGCTGAAGTGGAACATGTCGCTAACAAGCACGATCTTTCGGCGCTGCTGTCTGATCTTTGCGCTTGGTATCTATATACTGGGAACTTTCAGTACCTTTACCGGGATCCCGCCCCAGGCGTACAATCCGCGGGAGGAGCCTTATTTCACCCAGAATGGGACACAGCATTATGACGTGCCTTTTGTACAGAAGCTCAACTGGGATGAGGGCTTCCTGATTCGGCAACTCGGGCGCTGGCATATTGATCGTATTTATTCCGATTACTGGACCTGCAATCGGGTAATCTTCCGGAGTAAAGAGCGCGTTATATGCAGCGTTTTGAATGAGAAGCTGAATGAGGGGCACAATCGCTATTACCTCTACTATCAAAAGGTCAAGATGAGTGATCGGGTCGCGTATGTGTTTCGTCCGGGCTCTGCGCAGGATAAGACTTTTCAGCAATACATGAAATCGAATGACCCGCGTTACAAGCAATACAAGAACTATGTGCGCAAAACGATCACTGGCTATATCATTTATTTGCCAAAGTAGTGCATGGTGAATCCCTTTCAGAAAACGTAGCCACTTCTATCGACTGATGGAGCGGCTACGTTCTTTTTTGTCAGAAAGGTTGTATTGACACTCCCAGGGCAGAAGCCCTGGGGATGCTTCTTTCAGTCAGTATGTCTGCGAGTCGCCGCGGTGCGACGACCCATAGCGGCACGCTGTCCAGAAGCGTTTGACGAGATACGCTTGTCAATTCCCGTCTGTCAAACGGTACCTGTTCGTGAAAACGGATAGAGCACAGGCAAGATCTCCTGTCAGGCGCTGTTCGCGTTCTCTCGTTCCGCGGATGCAGATGTGCCATACATCAAGCCCGGGGCCTTCTGGCGCATTCTGGTAAGCCGTTGGTCCTGCTTCTACAACTCTCTTGCCACCTGCATGCTATGATATAGTGCAGGTATTTATCGCTTTCCGCAGAAAAGTGCTAAAAGGGAAGAAAAGAACGTTTCTTTCTCTGGCAAGAACGAACACAACAGAGTGCTATGCTGAAGGGGGAGAGCGTGAGGCATTTTCCTGTCAGGGAGATAAACTCGCTCAAGATCTCTTCTTGTAATTAAATCGTCTTTTTGCTATCCTATTTTTTAGGAAGATAAAATTTTTTGAAACTGACCGGAGGAATATGGTGCATAAACCCATCCAGGAATTGGCACCGCGTATTAGCGATTGCCTGAAGCTTATCTACTCAATGCAGGAGCATGGGCAAAAAGTTTCTACATCGGCTATTAGCGAGAGACTGGGTGTTAGCGACGCGACAGTGACGATGATGTTCAAAGACTTCGCGGCAGCCGGATGGGTTGAACATGTCCCCTATCATGGTGTGCGCCTGACTCCGGTCGGTGAGCGTAAGGCGATGGAAGTAATCCGTCATCATCGCCTGCTGGAATTATATCTTGCACGCCAGTTGGGATATACATGGGATAAGGTTCACGAAGAAGCTGACCGTCTGGAGCACGTGATCTCAGAAGAGTTTGAGGATAAACTTGATGAGTTGCTTGGATACCCAACGGTGGACCCGCATGGTGATCCCATTCCGAGTAAGGATGGGGTAATAGCTCTACGTCAAGGGCAAAAGCTCTCCCAGTTGAAGGAGGGACAGGCTGCACAGGTGCTGCGTGTAAGCGATCAGAATTCTGAGAAGTTGTGTTATCTTGGCTCGCTCGGGCTCTATCCAGATGCGCGTGTAGAGGTGTTAAGCCGCGCCCCCTTTGGCGGGCCTCTGCATATTCGAGTAGGAACGGGCCAGCAGCAAGCCGAGCATATGTTAGGCGTAGAACTGGCAGACCATATATTGGTCACTGCCCCGGTTCATGATGAAAAGAAAGTGGCAGCGCAAGCAGAAGATAAAGGCGAGCAGAAATAGCGCTCACCGATAATGCTCCGGTGTCCCTTCTTCCCATGAAAAGGCAGAAGAGGAAGCCTCTTCTCTTTCGATCCTGGCTCTCTTCTCCCTCGGAAATCCTCGCATGGTGATGGTGCAAGGGAAGTAGCGTTATCATAGAATCTATGCTAATATGCTCTCAACTTGTCGAATGTTTTGTGCCTACACTTGCTAAGAAAAGGAGAGCGCAAGCTTGGCTACCAGAGAGAAGCGTTATGTCATCATCGGGAACGGTATCGCGGGAACAACCGCTGCGGATACCTTGCGCAAGAATGATCCGAATTGCTCTATTCATCTGTTAACGAATGAACCATACCCCCTGTATAACCGCGTTTCGCTCCCTCGTTTCTTGCAAGGGGTTATCACCGAGCAAAAGGTGATGATTCGTGATTTTGCCTGGCATGAGCAGCGTAATATCAAACTGGTGACCGAGACTCTGGTGACCGGTGTGAATACAGAAGAGCGAGTGGTCATCACCGATACCGGTGAGCACCTGCCCTATGATGCTCTGTTGATCGCAAGCGGTGGATGGGCGAACCCGCTCCGGGTCCCGGGGGCTGAAGGAACCAAGCATATCTACAACTTTGTGACGCTGGATGACACCAAAACGATCATTGAGCGAATGCTGGAATCCCGAACAGCTCTTGCCTATGGTGGTAGCTTTATCGCGTACGAGTTGTGCGATGGCTTTGCTGTGCGTAAGCTACATACGACCTGGCTGATGCGTGGTCCATACTGGCTGCGCAACGCGCTTGATGAGGAGGGTGGAGAGGTTGTCGACAATATTGCCAAGAAGTTTGGCGTGGAAGTGATCCACAATGATGAGATCGAGAGTGTTATACCGAAAGATGGTGTCCCCCACTACGTCAAAACCAAGAAGGGTCGTGAGATTCAGGCTGATATGATCGGTGTTGGTCTGGGTATCACGCTGAATACACAGTTCCTCAAGGATACGTCCGTTGAAATTCGCCAGGGAATTGTGGTCAACGAGTATCTTGAGACCAATATCCCGGGTGTCTTTGCCGCCGGGGACGTTGCAGAGTTCTATGATCCAACCATCGGGCATCACCACACAATGGGCACCTGGGATAACGCTATGGCTCATGGGCGTATTGCTGGCGCGAATATGGCCGGAGATCGTAAACCCTATATCGATGTGCCGACGTATACCAGCCCCTTATTTGATGTGAACATCGCGGTCATTGGTACTGCTGAGGCCAATAATCCTGAGCTTGAAATGGTTGCTCGTCGCGAGCCGGGTGAGAAGGGGAACGATAACTATCGCCGCCTCTATCTTCGTGATAATCGCCTGGTCGGTGCGTTAATGATCGGTAGTCCGAAGGGACGAAAGAAGCTCGTCGACCTTATCAAGAATCAGCAATTACTGGCTACTTCTGCTGAACGCGAGGCTGTGCTTACGCTAAAATAAAGAATAGATCAGTTCGTGTCTCTATCTCATGGGTTGTTACCGGACATCCGTTGCGATGCCGGTAACACTTTCTCCGTTTCTATCCATATATGGAATAAAGTGTATCTATGAAAATTAGTGTATACTTGAACGGCGTTCTTGCAAATGATGTATACTACAAAAGCAGTATCAAAACAAACACAGGCTCCTGATGGGCCGGATGTAGGAGACTATCCGTGGCTATAAAATGTAACCATTGCGGGCATGAGCTACCGAGAGACGATGCCCGCTTTTGCAGCAAATGTGGTAACACTGTGTCACTTTCCCCGGTAGGCAAAAAAGAGGTTATGCCTGAGAAACGGTCTCCTGCGGAGCAACAGTCCCCTCAGCGCACCATACGCCCGGTTCAATCTCAGAGTACACAGTCGCCCCGCTCGCGTGATGAGCAGAGCGAAGGCAATGGGCCAGCAGAAAAGACGATTCGACCGCAGCAAAAGGAAACGCCTGTTGTTGGCTCGCTGGAGAAAACGAGCCGTCCAGGTGAACGGAGGCCCGCTGAACTGAAGCGCCAGAGGCCGAGCAGCGAAAAAGTGCAGAAACAGGATATTGCCTGGCCTTCGCCGATAACCCATGTTTCTACTGGAGAGAATACCAGGAAGCCAGCTGCATCTGAGAAAAAAGAGTCGCGCCCGTCCTCCGGCGTCGATTTCCGGGTGAAAGTATGGGAGCCCACACCTGAAGAGACTCCAAAAGAAACAAAGGCTCCTGAGAAGGATGAGATTGAGTATTTCCCGACCAGACCAATGAGCCGCGAAGAGATTATGCAGCGCTCAGAAGCAGCCGTACAGTCCCACCGGGAGCAGGAATCCTCCACGGAATCCGAGCAGCGAAGACAGGTTGAGTTACTTGAAACGACTCCAATGAAGATCTCAGGCCCTTCCTGGCCGAATCCTGGATCGCAACCGGCTGCCGAGCGAGAACAGACCGCCAATCCGCATCCTGAGCGTGAGCCACGCTTTGTCTCAAATCCGGGAATGGGCCCCGCTTTGACGGGAAACTCGGAGAACGCGTCGTTGGGCCCAAAACCGCAGATCCCGGAGACACCGAAGCCTCAGCGCAGTGAGCCGATTCCCGAGACTCCACGTCCGCAGCGGCCACAACCCACATCAAATCGCGGAAAGAAGATTGCCTGGATTGCTATCTTTCTGCTTGCTCTTCTAGCAATTGGCTGTATCGTCTGGTTTTTCTCAATGAAGCCCTTTGACAGCTCTCCCGAGGCGCAGCCGTGGCAGACATTGCAAGATCAATCATTCGGCCTGACCCTTGAGTATCCAGCGGGATGGGAGAAGAAGCTTGATGGGAAGACGTTACAGCTTTTGGATGGCAGTAAAACTGGCCAGGTTGATATCCTCTATGAGGAGAAGGCCCCTGATGACCTGGAACAGTATATGAAGGTTTATTCGACGAAAATAGGGATGTCCGCTGGAAAGATTGGGGCTCCGGTTACCTTTGGTGGTGCTACCTGGAAGCAGATGAAAGGGGCTGTTACCCTGGAAGGAGCTGCTTTCACGGCTTCCATTTATGTCACGGCACATAATGGGCGTGTCTACACGCTGGTCTTTTATGGCCCTGACAAAACCTTTGACGAGCTGGAAAAGTTGCAATTCTCTCATATACGTGAGTCACTGAAGTTTCAGGAGCACTAAATAAACGAACGCTGAGAGGCTTCATCTCGTTCCATGAATGATAGTCCATGAAAGGAGATGAAGCCTCTCGTATGTTCTTCTCATAATATCCAGGGTGGCTTGTCAGCTATTTGGCTGTAGCCAGTGAAGTGCGGCTTTTCCAGCCTGGACCGTATGATATAATGTGCATTACAATTGTGGCAAAGGGATGTATCACGTGCCGGGAGGCCAGGAAAAGCGATTGATACATTCCAGCGAGGTGTATGACGCAGGCGGTCTCCCTTCTACTGTCTGTGGTGGAAGGGAAGCGCAAGTTCCGGGGAAAGGAGAAGCCGCAGCGTAGAACGGCTGTATCAACAAGCATGCTAGAGGATATTCGTTTTGAGCGCCACTTTCGCACACCATATTCTGAGGGATATTACATCATGGAGGATGGTGGTCTGCAAAACAATGGGCGGTTGGGCACCATCGATATTCACTTTACCACAACCGTTGTTCACGGAACGCTGATTCTTGAAAGAGAATTGGAGGAGGCTGAGCTGACCAAATTGATAGAACAAATAGATGAGGATATTGTTCTATCGGCAGATATGCCCCGAGATGATTTTCTGGTAAGCGTCTATGTCGGGAAAGATATTGGCTTTTATAGCGATGAGTATTTCGCTGATGAGAATAACGAAGGGGAAGGATACACGGAATAGCGCTTCCGTGTTCCTTCCTGGCTGTTAGTCTTCCAGCAGGCCGCGTCGCATCGCGTATTTTACCAGCTCGGCGCGGCTATGCAGGTTCAATTTATCCATAATATGGGTGCGGTGAGTATCGACCGTTTTCGGGCTGATAACCAGCCGTTCTGCAATCTGATTATTGGTGTAGCCCTCGGCGACCAACTTCAAGATCTCGCGTTCACGCTCTGTCAGAGAGCTATAACTGTCTTTCTCTTCGCCTGCTCGTACACGCTGTAAATAGTCTCCAACCATGACCGATTGAGCCGCTGGTGAGAGGTAAAACTGTCCGCTCTGGATCACATGGAGCGCGGTAATCAGCTCCGTATCGGCAGCTTCCTTGAGAATATAGCCTGAAGCACCTGCCCGGAGCGCCTGAAACACATATTCATCGTGTTCATGCATCGTCAGGATCAACACTTTGACGTCGGGTAGCAGCTTTTTGATCTGCTTGGTGGCCTCAATGCCATTCATATCGGGCATGGTAATATCCATCAGTATAATATCGGGTTTGAGGCGTTGTGCCTCTTTGAGTGCCTGCCGCCCGTCCTGAGCCTCTCCCACAACCTCCATATTGGGTTGGGCATTCAGCATCATTTTCAGTCCCGCTCGTAGGATTGTATGGTCGTCTGCCAGTAAGATACGAATTTTCATAGTTCCCCGTCAGCCCTTCCTGCTGCATCAAAATTATCGGTGAGATATTAGCCTATCTCAGGCTTACCTGGAGGTCAAGACTGCGTCCTGTGCTCCTTCCGTTTCCAGTGGAATGCGCACATGAATTGTGGTCCCGGCTCCGGGCTTTGAGTCGATTGTGAGCGTGCCACCCAGTAGATTGGCGCGTTCATGCATACCGACCAGCCCCCATCCTCTTTCCTGTCCGGGGCCCGGTACTTTTTGTAACTGTTCGGGAGAAAAGCCACGCCCATCATCGCTGATACATGCGTAGATTGTGTTCTCCTCTTCTTTCAGCTCAATAGAGACATGTTTTGCGTTCGCATGTCGGGCAACGTTGGTCAGCGATTCCTGCACAATGCGATAGAGCACCGTTTCCATATTGGCTGTCAGGCGTTGTTTAAAGCCGACAGCCTGAAAGTCGACCGTGATTGGAAATTTCTTCTGATACTCTTTGATATACCAGCGTAAAGCGGGCAGGAGTCCCAGATCATCCAGTGCGCTTGGTCGCAGGTCGATGCTGAGGTTCCGAATAGCGCGCAGCGTGCGATGGGCCAGCATGCGCGTTTCAGCGATGCGCTCGCGTGCCTCATCAGTGGTGATGGATTCTTCCAGCACAGCGAGACTGATAAGAAGCGAGGTAAGCACCTGAGAGGTCTCGTCATGGAGCTCACGTGCGATGCGCTTGCGTTCCTCCTCCATTGCATTGATGATCTGAGTAGCACGCTGACGATCCGCATCGTCGATTGCTTTCAGCATGGTATTGAAGGTTGAAGCCAGCTGATCGGCAAGTGGATCGGAGCCGGTAATTGGCGCTCGCAGGGTTCGTTCACCGCTCTGAACGCGTCCCATGACTCGATTGAGATGGATCAAGGGACGGAATGCGATTTGCAGGAGCACAAAGTTCAGCAACACGCTGACGGACCAGCCAGCGGCCACAAAGATCACCAGGATTGTCGGGCCATAGCTGGTGTGAAGCTGTGTGGCGAGCCATGTGCCCACGGTTGCTCCGACGAAGATAATCAGGCTATTCGCGATAAGTACCTTGTATAGAACAGGGACTCGAAGGAGCCGCTTGAGTAATGTCTGAATGGGTGCCATATTTCTGGCTTTTGTACTGACTTCTGACATCATGAAACTCTCGTAAGTGGTGAAATTTTCATTTATTTTCTGCTGTAATTGTATCGGTTTCGCTCATTCACTGTCAAACAACTCGGTGAGCCGTTTTGTCCTAAGGGAGAATCAGGTGTTTGGCCGGGAAAAATCAGGTAAGCACCTGATGTTTGTCTGAATTTATGGGGAGTAAGCTTAATTTTATACAGGATGAAGAGTGAATTTTAAAGGGGTTACACACTTTTCCTGGGCCCTCTTTGCCTTGAGTGAAAATATTTCATTATAATTTTTAAGGAAAGAAATATGAGGAACCCTTTTCAATAGAAGGGGTTTGGCTTAGCGATTCGTCTCAAGGGGTACCCGCAAAAGCAAAGGTTATGGTATAATCAGCGACACAGCCTTTCAGAACTTTTGTGAAGCGATCTTACCACTAAAGTACTGAGATTTGATCTTTTTGAGGAGGCACAGTGAGCTCTACTCCTAAGAAACAAAGCTTGCTCGATATGGCGACGCAGAAAATCGTCGAGAGCCAGCTATGGCGTTCTATTTTCCGTCATGGCTATCCCGACACCCCGCTGAACCAGTCATTGGTGATGATGGGTAACGTATTTCTGCATCTCCATCCCGTAAAGGTCAGCCGCCAGGCAATGAAAATCACATATACCTGGTGCATGGGAGGTATTTCTTTCTTCCTCTTCCTGCTGCTGACAATTACCGGCGTCTTTTTGATGTTCTATTATGTTCCTCACCCTGATGTTGCGTATCAGAATATCAATCAATTGAATAGCGTTGTTGCGTTCGGTAATCTCGTGCGTAACATGCACCGCTGGTCTGCCCACTTGATGGTGGTCTCGGTGACGCTGCATATGATTCGCGTCTTCTATCATGGTGCCTACAAGCCACCCCGAGAGTTCAACTGGGTGGTTGGAGTCCTGCTGTTCTTTGTCACGCTCTTCCTGAGCTTTACTGGCTACTTGCTCCCGTGGGACCAGATCGCGATCTGGGCTATTACCGTGGGTACAACGCTGGCACCCTACACCCCGTTGCTGGGTGACACGGTTTACAAGGTGCTGCTGGGTGGTAGTGCCGTTGGTCAGGAGACGCTGATTCGCTTCTATGTCGGTCACGTGATCTTGCTCCCGTTGGCAGGTGCCCTGCTGATGGCTGTTCACTTCTGGCGTATCCGTAAAGATGGTGGCGCAGCCGGTCCTCCGCCAGCTCCAAGCCGCTCGATCAAGGCAGGAGCAGAGAAAGAGCGTATACCGACTGGTGCGCGCTAGCGGCATTGCATGCCGATCCGTATCTTAACGGTACTGATGAGGGGTTATCTCTATGGCTATTGAACCACAAGATAAAGTACAGACTCAGGCGGCAGCAACGCAGCGGCGGTATCGTACTCTCGCAGTGGTGAAGCAAGAAGCAATCACGCGTGTGGAGAAGCCACTCGAAGACTCGGTCTTTGTCTGGCCTCACCTCCTGGTACGCGAGTTCTTCGCCGCGACCATGCTGACAGTGATGATTACGATGTTGGCCCTGGTGATTGATGCGCCGCTTCTGGAGCCTGCCGATCCGAATACAACGCCGAACCCGGCAAAGGCCCCCTGGTACTTCCTGGGGTTGCAGGAACTGCTGCACTACTTCCCGCCAACGACTGCGGGTGTGTTGATCCCGGGTTTGACCCTGACAGCCCTGGCTGTCTTGCCGTATGTTGACCGCAATCCGAGCCGTGCATACGCAGATCGTAAGGTGGCGCTTGTAACCTTTACGATGTTCCTGGTCTTCTGGGCTGTGATTACTCTGGCCGGTAGCTTCTTCCGCGGTCCCGGTTGGGTCTGGACCTGGCCCTGGGTTGAAGGCGTGTACTTTGACCTGTAGTGGTCGGGGAAATACAGTAACAGAGAAGAACGAACCAAGAGGACGAGCATGAGTAGTGATATTGATAGACCACCTATAACGCCGCAGCAGTATGAGATTCTGCATGGAGGTGGCGCTGAGGCGGCGGAAATAGCCAGACAACGTCTATCACGCCGCCGTTTCCTGCGCAGGTCTATGCTGGCTGTCTGGGGCATTTCTGCTGCATCGGCTGTGGCTGGTGCGCTCTATATGCTGTATCCAACGCTTGGCGGGCAGTTTGGATCAGAGCAGACTGTTGGAAAACTGGCCGACTTCCCTGCGGCGAAGCCGGAGCAGATGGAACTAAACGTTAAAGGCATTTTCTATATTCCTGCTGCACGAACCTATCTGGTACATCTCGATAAGGATACTGAGTACCTACAGAAAGGTGAGAAGCTCAAGAATCTGTTCAATTTGCAGAATATTGTACCTGCTTCTGATGGCTCTCACTGGATTGCTCTGTATCAGCGTTGTGTCCATCTGGGCTGTACCGTACCGTTCCGTAATGACTGTGTGAGCTTTAAGTGTCCCTGTCACGGCTCTCACTATAACGTGGATGGCGAGTTCCTTGATGGCCCGGCTCCTCGTAGTCTGGACCGCTTCGCGCTCTCGTTAAAGGGTGAAGAGATCGTGGTAAATACCGGGGTCATTAATGCGAATGTACAGCATCCAGATGAGGGAACGCGTCTCATTGCCAAGCCAAACAAGGATTGTAGCGCATAAGTCGGGTGTTTGCTTGGAGCATGAGCGCTCTACAGCGCTCGATGTGCTGTCTCTGCACTCTGTATCTAGCAGCGAGGGAGACAGCACGTTCCTGCTGTAGAACTCAATACGTTTTATCAGGTTGATTTGTCCGCTGCCTTCTCTGCGCAGGAGGCAAGACGGTTATCAATCATAAGGGTTGTGTATATGGCAATTTTAGGACAAGCTGCTGTTGGCTTTATTGTCTTACTGGTCGTCACGGGTGGCTTGCTGTACATATTATATTCCCGAACGAATGCGGTTCAGAAAACCGGCTATGGATCGCTGATTATGCTGGCGGTCGTCTCGATGATGATTCCGGTCTTCTGGATTATGCAGAACCAGAAGCAAGCCGAGGCTCAGCACAAATTACAGGCTTATGCGATTGAGCAGGGACTGAATACCTATGTGAAGGTCTGCACCGATCAGTGTTATGCCATTGATAAGGATAACAAGCTGATCTTTACGCGGTACCTGGGGTATGACATTAAAGAACTGAATCAGATGGCTGACGATAAGCTGAAAAGCATTATTTCCGCTGGTTCGTATAACCCGAAGGCTCCGCATCAGCCTGCAAACTTTAACGCCGTGCCTCGCCGTGATACTTTCGGTGGCCAGCTTCGGGCGATCGATGTTGACTATCTCTTTGCGCTGATTCGCTCTGATGATCCAGCCTATGTCAAGAAAGAGGGCTGGACCGGTGAGGCCGCTCATAGCGGTTTTGACCAGCTTGTGGACTACCTGCAAGCAAACTCGCCGAGCCTCTATAATCAGGCGGTCACGCTTGGTAAGAATGGCCAGTTCGGTGAGGCCGTTGACAAGACCAATGAAAAAGAACTGACGATCCATATTAAGGGTCCTGGCTCGGTTCAGGTGTGTACCAGCGCCTCTGGCTGCTTTGAGTATGCCAATGTCAAGGTCAAAGTTGGTACCAAGATTACCTGGGTGAATGAAGACAAGGTTATCCACACCGCGACCGCGATTGACCCGAGCAACCTGGCTCAGCCAACCAAGTTGGCGAACGGGTTCGATTCTGGAAATCTTACGACAGGCCAATCATTTAGCTGGACAGTAACCGAGGAGGCCTATAATCTGGATAAGGAAAACCATCGAGTGGTCTATTACTGCTCGGTCCACCCGGATATGCAGGCTCAGCTGGTTATTGTGAAGTAAGTCGGACCGTGGCTCAAGCTACGAGAAAGTTCTGATCGCTGGTCATGTCGTTTCTATAGCATTATAACGACGGCATGTTGAAAGGGTTTGCGATCTATGCAAGATGTACAACGGCGGGAGCTGCCGGAAAGGATGTCCTGGGCGCGAGCTGTGATTTTCGCCGCCGGGTTTTTCTTTGTCGCGGCTATCCTGATCGGTCAGCTTCCTGGATACGTGTATCTGAAAATGACAGCATCGACGCTGGAAGGGTTCTCTCAGGGCTGTTTTGCTCTGGCGCTGACCTGTCTGGGGATCTTTGCTATCATTCAGACCAACGTTTCGCTTTTTGACCCGAAACCGATTATCCCACCTGCCTTTTTCACAGCGCTCGGGTCACTGCTGACGGTAGGTGGTTTTGCGTTTGCCATCTGGGCCGATTTAAACCTGCAGTTCTTCCCGACGGCTGATATGTCTATCGCGCCGATTCTGGGCGGAAAGTTCCTCTGGTTCCAGGCCAACTCCATTGACTTTGTGATGGTTGGTCTGGTTGCTATGACGGTTGGCCTGGTGATGGTTTTCTATAGCCGCCTGGCGGCCCGTGAACGGGTGAATCCAGATCGGAGCGATCCGGGCACAACCCCGGCAGTTCGCTGGATGATTATCATTGCTTCGCTGCTGGTTGTGCTGTTCATGGTGGCGTATATGGAGATCAGCGATGCTGGCCTTGCGCATAGGCTCTTCCCAAAAGATCCGGATTTCGGCCTGAAGGTTGTCAACCTGGGTGCTGCGATCCCTCTGGGAATTGCGATTCTGCTTGGTATGTTCGCTTTCCTGTTGCGCCTGCATTATCTCATGCGCCCGATTCGTAAAAAGACGATGGCTCCGCTGTATGCGGTGGGCGCGTTTGGTCTGGCTCATCTGGGCCTGATCTTCCTGGTACTGGCGATTGCGCTGTATCCTTTGCTGGCTCTGCTGCACTATATTCCCATTCTGGGACCGTACTTCACCTTCTGTGGTAACGAGGCGCAGGTTCCGTCGAGCTGCACCTTCTCACAGCAGGCAGGCTATCTTGTTGACGCCATTGTCACTTCTGGCTTTTTCTTCCTGCTGATGGGTGCTATCTGGGCCTGGAAGTCGCATCGCTATCTGGTGCTTATTGGTAGTGTGGTGGCGGTTGCAGCTATCGCGGCTACAACGCTGATGGTCCACACTGGTCCTGACAAAGTTATGGTCAGTATGATCTTCTGCGCTGGTATGCTGATCCTGGCCGCTATCTGGACGGCTGTGAGCCGCCGCGAGTTCGCTGTGGTTGGCGAAAAGAATCTGGGCTGTCTGGGTCAGTGGTTGATCTTTGGCACCTGTCTGTTTATCTATCTGGGCGCGTTTGCGTTCTTCTCGATCGCGCCTCATAGCTGGGAGCCAGAGACCGCGCCGAACATCCCATTTGTAGCCGGTGCAATCATTCAGGCGCCACTGGCAGCCGGGGCGACAACCCCTGAGCTGGCAAAAGGGGACGCGGTGGTTATGCTGATCCTGATGGGCGTTCTGGCCTTGATTCAGTTCTACTTCCTGAATCGCAATCGCTATAAGATCTAAGTAGTCACTCTGAAGAGGCAGTGAAGCAAGCGCTTTGCTGCCTCTTCTTTTTTGTCCACAAACTCTAGAGAAATGCCTGTGGGATGCGTGGGGCGTTCCTTTGGGGGCCTTGCTTTGTCCAAAAAAACGTCTAAAATACGCAGTAGGAATAGCCTCGTTGTGTGGTAAAATCCTACTCAATAGTGTTAACATAGTGTTTTGGTGAAATAGGCAAAGCTCTGTATGTGGCATTTGCTGATGACTACAGATAGCGAAAGGAGAGGCGGCACTTCCTCTTTTATCCTGATGAAAACAAGGATTCCCCGCCAGACGATATAGATGCAGCAGAATACACAGCCTCTCAATATTTTGATGGTGGCAGCAGAGATTGTACCATTTGTGAAAGTTGGTGGCCTTGCCGATGTAGTGGGTGCCCTGCCAAAGGCGCTAAAGGCCCTGGGGCATGATGTGCGGCTGGTGATGCCCCGGTATCGTCAGGTTGACCCTGAGCGCTTCCATCTCACAAAGGTTCTCTCTGCTGTCCCGGTGAGCATGGGAGATTATCAGGTACAGGTGGACGTTCTTCAGGGAACGATAGGCGAAAATGTTCCCGTGTATATGATCGATGCCCCGCGCTATTTTGAGCGCGAGAATATTTATGGTTACACCGATGATGGAGAACGTTTTATCCTCTTCTGCCGGGCTGCATTAGAGGTGGTACGCGCTCTCGCATGGCCGCCCGATATTATTCACTGTAATGATTGGCATACCGGGATTATTCCAAATTGGATGCAAACTGTTTATCAAGATGATCCCTTCTTTCAAAATACTGCGACTGTCTATACGATTCACAATCTCGCATATCAGGGGATCTTTGGCTATCGCCTGCTGGAAGTAGCAGGTGTGGCTGAGAACGGTTTCCTCTATCCGCACATTACTGAACTCGCCAATGTGGTGGATGTAATGGGGCGCGGAATTCTCTTTGCCGATGTTATTACGACCGTGAGCGAACGCTATGCACAGGAGATTCTGACCCCGGCTTTCGGGGAGAAGCTCGATCATCTGTTGCGCTCGCGCAAAGAACGCGTCTTTGGCATCCTGAACGGGATTGATTATCAGGAGTTTGATCCGGCGATTGACCGGTATATTCACACCAATTTTGATGCGCACTCGCTTGATAAGCGGGTCGAGAACAAGGCCGATTTACAGGAGCATGCACATCTACCTGTCAGGCCTGATATTCCCTTGCTCGGGATGATCTCGCGCCTGGCCGATCAGAAGGGCTTTGACATTCTCGCACAAATTATGCAGCCGCTTCTGGCTCAAGGGGTACAGTTTGTGGTGCTTGGCATCGGCGACCAAAAGTATCATGAGCTGTTCCAGAATCTTGCTGCTCGCTATCCCGATCAGGTTGCTATCTTCCTGACCTTTAATTCAGAACTGGCACAGCGCATCTATGCCGGAAGTGATATGTTCTTGATGCCCTCGCGCTTTGAGCCCTGTGGCCTGAGTCAGATGATCGCAATGCGCTATGGAAGTGTGCCAATTGTACGCTATGTGGGTGGGCTTGCCGATACAGTGCCGGAATACAACCCGGAGACCGAGGAGGGGACAGGCTTTGTTTTCCATGACTATGATCCCTGGGCGCTCTTCGCTTCGATCATTCGGGCAACGACGGTCTATCGCTTGAAAGATGAATGGCGCAAGTTGCAGCTTAGAGGAATGGACGCTGATCACTCCTGGCATCGCTCGGCTATTCGCTATGTTGAGGTCTATCGCAAGGCCCTTGAGTTTCATCAGCGCGATATGAACCCTCTGTAAAGAGCTTTCCAGTAAAAAAAGGGGTGGAGAAGAGAACAGGCTTTTTCGCCTCTTTTTCTTTTTCCTGTGAGCATTGACAGAGATGCCGGAAATGCATACAATAAGCTCATAGTAGAAAAGCTAGTGCTTCCGTGTGAAAACAGGATACGGTGGTTTTGTTGGATGTGTTTCTAGAAGATGAAGCGCTTGAGGAAGAAGGTAGAAAGCGTCGTTCTCACTTTGTGCGTCTGTATACAGCGTTCCCGCCTTCTGGTTCTGCCGCGTACTGGCGAGCGCTGCGTTCGCCCTCGTTGCCGCTTGAAGTGCTTGTGCTTGCTGTTCGTTCTGCGGGGTTGGATGAGGCAGGACGGAATACGATTCTTGAGATCCTCATTCAGCGGATTCAAAGGTCCTGTGAGTACTGGGCGCGATGTGTGGTCAGGTCTCTCTCTTCTGGCGAACATATAGCGCTGGTGGAAGATCTTTGTGCTGATCTCTATGAGAGCCTGATTCGACTCTGGCTTGATCCACATGCTCATTTTTGGGAAGAGAACTTTCAGCATTCTTTGCTCTTTCAACGCCGAAAGATCTACAAACGCTTTCTGCTTCGAGAAGGATTCGATCAGAACAGGCAGGGAAAGCGTATACCGCGCAGCCTCTTTTCGCGGCTGGAATATCATGAGGGCGTGATAAGCCCCTTTGAGACCCTGGATCGAACTGAACTCTATTCTCTGGTACAGCTCTTGCCTGAGAAGTTGAGGACGGCTGTGCTATTTGTTTTCTGGTATGGGTGGACGGAGAAGGATACCGCCAGAGTGCTTGGTGTGACGGATCGAACGATTCGGAATCGTTTGCGGAAGGCGTTTCTCTCATTGCGTTCAATTCTTGATTGAAGAAGGGAAAAGCGTATGAAACAGGAGGAACATCGCATCATCGCGCACGTGATCGGTGAGGGGGTGGCTCCTTCTCTGGCCGATTCTCTTGCACGGTATCCTGAACATAGCGAGTCGCTGGCGGATACCATTGCCTACTATCAGACCTTTGAGCAGTCGCTTCCAACTGAAACGGCTCCTGAACCTCTTTCCTCCCTTTCACAACGGGCATTTCGTCGGGCGCTGTCACGGGTAAGTGGGCCCCTGACCTCGTTGCTGATTGATGGCATCACTGTTGAGCAGCTTGCGAAGCGGCTGGACCTGGGCGTTGACGTCGTTATCTGGCTTGAGCGGCGTCAGGTTGAGGATTTACCTGCGCTACTCTATCAGCGGCTTGCACAGGCTTTACAGCAGCCACCAGAGCGTATTCGGGTCTTCTTCACTACCCCAGAACGTCAGTCTATAAGGCAGCAGGTGGCTGAACGGGCTGAGTCATATGGCATCAAAAAAACGTTTCGGGCATTGCTCCAGGCCAGTCAGACGATGACTTCAGCACAGAAGGCCTGGTGGCTGGCCCGACTTGAAGAGGTGGAGTCAGATACCTGAGAGGGGATATACTATCTGGAAAAAGGGATACAGGGGGGCTGAGCAATGACACAACGTGTGGCCTATCTGGATTGCCATTCCGGGATCAGCGGAGATATGTTTCTGGGCGCTTTACTGGATGTCGGCTTGCCTTTTGCGACGCTTCAGGCCGGGCTGGCGTCTGTCCCTTTTGGGGGGTATATATTGCGCCATGAGCCCTGTTCCGATCGTGGTGTTCATGGTTCACGGTTGCATGTTCAGATTACAGATACCGATCCTCCTGAGCGCTCTTTTTCCGATATAGAAGCGCTGTTACTGGCGTCTGCGTTGCCCGAGAGGATCAAGACAATGGCGCTGGCTCTTTTCCGTACCTTTGCGGAGGCTGAGGCCTCGGTAGAGGCCGTTCCGCTTGAGCAGGTTCGCTTTTCTGATACAGGGGCCATTGACATAATGGTGGATGTGATCGGGGCCGCGATCGGGGTTGTAACACTGGATATTATGCGGCTCTACGCGTCTCCATTACCCCTGACCAGCGGACTGCATCAGACACGTGATGGCATGCAGCCGATACCAGCTCCTGTGACAATGGAATTACTTCGCCGTGTATCTGCTCCCTGGCGTTCCTGTTCGCTTGATGAAGAGCTGGTCACACCAACTGGTGCGGCTCTTCTGGCGACATTGGCACGGTTTGACCATCCTGTCCTCTCTTTTGAGCGGATAGGGTATGGTTTTGGGCAGAAGCAGCTTCCCTGGCCGAATTGCCTGCGTCTGTGTCTTGGAAGCAGTCCAGAGACGGCGAACCCTGTACTTGATAGTGATGAGGTCGATGTAATAGAGACAAATATTGATAATATGAGTGGTGAGTTGCTCGGCGGGCTGATGGAGCGCCTGTTTGCGGCTGGTGCGCTGGATGTCGCCTATATCCCTTTACAGATGAAGAAGAATCGTCCGGCAACGCTGTTGACAGTGCTCTGTGCGCCGGAACAAAGTGAGAAGCTGGCGTTGCTGTTACTGAGCGAGTCCGCCACGCTAGGCGTACGGATGCAGCGTATGCAGCGCTTGAAGGCCTGGCGCGCACAGGAACGAATTGATACTCCTTTTGGCTCGATGCTGGTCAAGGTGAAGCGGCTTGGTACACGCGTCATCAGTGCTGTCCCTGAATATGAGGAGTGTGCACGACTTGCCCGAGAGCGGGATGTTCCCCTTGAAGAAATCTATATGGTTGCACGCACGATAGCTCGAAAACTTATAATATGAGGAAAGAAAAGTAAGGTAGAGAGATTTTCTCAAGGAGTGCCGCTATGGATTTTATCGACTACCGTAAAGGGGCAGAGAAAAAGTCCACGAACCAGAATGAAGAGATCGTGCGCAAATCGGCCGGACGACTACGGGGAAGAATGAGGCGTGACTACATAGAGGAGATCATTCAAGAGGCTCAGTCAAAGGGCGAGTTCGATAATTTACCGGGCGCGGGCAAGCCGCTCAATCTCGATGAGGAATATGAGCTTGCTGGTGAAAAGGCGATGGCCTATCATTTGCTCAAAGAGAACAACGCAGCTCCAGCAGAAATTGAGTTGATCAAGGAAATTCGTGCGCTGCGCAAGAAAGCGGAAGCAAAGATTACTCCGGTCATTCATCGGGGAAAGACGCTGCGTAATCGCCGTATTGCTCCGTTTGCCAGCGAGCGTGCCGCGTATAACGAGTGGGTGGAGAGGGCGACTGTCGAGTATGAAAAGGATCTTCGCGAGATTAATAAGCGCATTCTGACGCTTAATATAAGTGTGCCCCCTGCGATGCAACAGTCATTTCTTGATGTAGATCGCTTGCTCGCAGAGTTCCGGGCTGCCTGTCCCCAGTTGTAAGGCTGCCGCATATTCAGAACAACCAATTATCATCCGGGGAGATAGCCTTTCTCCCCACCTTCTTATGTGTGAGGGAACCTGTCCCTAACGCAGCAATGGGGACGTATATGTTGTATATGAATATTTTTTACAATCTTCTATGCCTGCATTTTTTTTTGGAGCCATTTTGATGAAACAGATATTAATAGTTGAAGATGAGCAGCAAATAGGCCATTTTTTGAGACGAGGCCTGACCTATAAAGGGTTTGGTGTCTCTGTCGTGGGAAGTGGTGAGGATGCTCTGACACATATTTCCGAGCGTAAGCCTGACTTGATTATCCTTGATGTCATGCTACCAGATATGAGTGGGTTTGAGCTCTGCCGCCATTTGCGCAGCAACGGGTATACCAATTTGCCAATCATTATGCTAACTGCCAGAGATGAGCTGGTTGACAAAGTGGCGGGCTTGAATAGTGGCGCGGATGATTATATGACCAAGCCTTTTGCTTTTGAGGAACTGGTGGCCCGGATCGGTGCTGCATTGAGGAGGACTGAGAGCCGCGATCAGCAATCACAGCGGATTGTTGTTGGAGATCTGGAATTGGATCCTTCTTCCCGACAGGCTTGGAGAGCCGGAGAAGAGCTTATTCTGACTAAGCGCGAATATGATTTGCTGGAACTGCTGGCTCGTCATGCCGGGCAGGTGCTGACAAAAGAGCAGATCTTTGAATATGTCTGGGGATATGATAGTGAGGCGGGGTGGGAAGTGATTAAAGTGTATGTAAATTATCTTCGGTCGAAGCTGAATGCTGGTGGGAAACCCGATGTGATTCATGCTGTCCGGGGAATAGGGTATATGCTGCGTACTGTATGAGTGCAGAGATAAAAAGAAAGAGAAGAGAATGGAAAGGAGTCGTTCCCTGCTACACGTTATGTACATGTGGTTTTTCAGTCGCATGCGCAAGCCGATGACCTTGCGTAGCAGGCTGATCCTCTGGAATGTTGTTGTGCTGGTGCTGGCCTTTCTTGTGCTTGGGGTCAGTGTGTATCTTTTGATGACCTATTATTTGCAGTCGGATCTTGATAAACGTCTGACTGTGGAGGGAGATCGGCTTCAGAGTACAACCAGTATCTGGCTGGCAGTAGGGAATCCTTTCGATTCTAATCTGTTTGATCGTCTGGCTCGAACAGATCAGGGGGACGAGTTTACGTCCGATCCGACCTATATCAAGCTATTTGACATTGAGTCCGGGAGGACGCTGCGCCGCTCTCCCAATCTGGGACAGGAACGGCTGGCATCTAGCTCACAAGAACTTGATGCTGCTTTGCGTGGGGAGGAGATTTTTAAGACGTATCGGAACTCTGGTGGCGAGCAGGTGCGCATGCTCACTATCCCTTTGCGCGATGATAACGGTCATGTGGTGCTGGTTGCGCAGGTAGGGCAATCTCTGAAGGAGGTAGAGCAGGTACGAACCTGGCTGGCTACCTTTTTGATCGTCGGCAGTATTTGTACTGCTCTGATCGCTTATACAATCAGTTTCCTGCTGACAACGCGTGAGCTCAAGCCATTACGAGTGTTAAGTACAACAATGAGCAACCTCAGCGCCCAGGGTCTGGGAACGCGCCTCGCTTCTAAAGGGCAGACAACAGAAGTGCGCTTGCTGACAAAAGCGTTTAATCAGATGATGGAACGGCTTGAGGCAAGTTTTTCCTTACAGCGGAATTTCGTGGCGGATGTCTCGCATGAGCTCCGCACACCGCTCACCTCGATTCGTGGAGAGATCGATGTGCTGCTGCTCAATCCAGAACTGGGGAAAGGGGTGCGAGAGGATATTCTAGCCGTTCGCACCGAGCTGGAACGCCTTTCGCGTCTGGTCCGAAACCTCCTGTTAACGGCGCGCGCAGAGGTAGGTGTGTTGCCACAACCTCCACAACAGGTACAGGAGGCGGAGCTTGATATTCTCCTGATTGAGCTGACGCATCAGGCGCGTTTCTTGAACCAGCAGGTGAATGTAGAGCTTGAAGAGTTAGAGCAGTGCTGTGTCTATGGGGACGCGGATTTATTACGTCAGCTTTTCCTCAATATTCTCGATAATGCCATGACCTATACGCGCTGTGGTGGCAGCGTACGGCTTCAGTTGCGCTGTACCGAGGATGCGCCTGTTGAGGTGCGGCGCAAGCGGGCGGAAACAGTAACGCAGTGGGCTGAGGTCACTATCAGTGATACAGGGCCGGGAATCGCGCCCGATGATCTTCCGCATATCTTTGAGCGTCACTTTCGGGGAGTTCATACGCCACATACCACGCTTCGGAGCAAGCTCGGGTCAGGGCTCGGTCTCTCCATTGCTCTCTTAATTGCCGAAAGTCATGGTGGAACGATTACGGTGGATAGTGAGCTTGGAAAGGGATCACAGTTTCATGTCTGGCTTCCTGCCTGTGAGACACTGATGGCGGCGCGGGTACAGAAATAAAAGGATGAATGCGGAGTTGTGGAACTCAACCCCGCATTCTGGTCCGGTAAGAAGGGAAGGAATGGAAAAAAGGGAAGGGGCGTATTAGAGAATAGGATTTGCTTTACGCCGAGGCCGGTTGCATGACCGGCTGTGTTGTTTCCCTGCGGTCTTTTGAGGCTGGCTCTTTCGGTTTTGTCTCAAAGTCAGACGTTTTCACTTTTTCGATGTTGCGCGCTTTGATAAAGTAAATGATCGAGCCGATAATGCTGGCGAATACGACAAGGGCCAGCCATCCGAGTCTCTGTCGCCCGTTCAAAGTTTCATTGATAAGGCAGTCGACAAGCATCCACATCCAGAAAACTCCCGCGCAGACAACTAACGCGACGAGAAGAAAAAGGGCAATTTCCATAGACTATCCTCCAATTGAACTGATGAAGCCGGGCGCAGCTTCTTTAGGAACCGTTTGAGATGGGAGGAGTGAGCAAGTGAACTGAGAAAGCGACGAGACTTGCCATAAATGGTACTCTTCCCTGTCAGGTGTGTGTTCCCTGAATTGGTATGTCCTTAGCTTAAAGGGCTCCGGTTAAAAAGGGGTAAGGTTTGGGTAAGATTTCGGTAATAATGGGGGAAGTAGTCGAATGTGGCACAAAGAGCCCCCGTAGATGACGCGTTGAGAGGGAAATAGGTGGGTGAGGGAAAATAGGCATAAAAAAAAGCCGGTGGTCGGAATCGAACCGACGGCCGACCGCTTACGAAGCGGTTGCTCTACCGCTGAGCTACACCGGCTTGCTTGAGCTCTCATCACTCTTGCGCTTATGATTATAGCGGGTCAGCCTGGCTCTGTCAAGCGTTTTTCTAGCGAATTTGTTAAGAAGATCTTGGGTTTCTCTCCGTCCGTCTCATTGGCTGCTGTTCCATATTGCCCAATCTCGACAACTTACCCCTATTATGGTAAGATGGGTGACGATGTTTCATTTTTTTCCTGGTTGGGAGACATGATGATGCGGCCCTTGTTGATTGCAACCACTAATCTGCATAAATTGGAAGAGTTTCGGTCGCTCTTTGCCAATCTGCCGTACCAGTTGCTTTCGTTGCATGATGTACGGCTCGATCTGGAGGTCGAGGAGACCGGCACTACCTTTCGGGAAAATGCAGAGTTAAAAGCGCTGACCTATGCTCGCGCCTCGGGGTTGCTCTCACTGGCTGATGATTCCGGTCTTGAAATCGATGCAATGGGCGGTGCGCCTGGTGTCTATTCTGCTCGCTTTGCTGGAGCCAATACCTCATACGAAGAGCGTTTCCGCATCATTTTTGACAAGCTACAAGGAGTTCCCACAGAGCAGCGTACTGCTCGTTTCCGTTGTGTGATCGCTATTGCGGAGCCATCCGGCTATCTTCAATGTGTTGAGGGTGCGCTTGAAGGGAGAATTACTGAGGAGCCACATGGCGCTCACGGGTTTGGATATGACCCTATATTTTTCGTTCCTGCATATGGAAAGACTGCTGCGGAACTGACACCGGAAGAGAAAAACAGAATCAGCCATCGCGGCCAGGCCGCAAGGCGTGCGCAAGCTGTGCTTGAACACTGGCCTGCGTTACCGTCTTCACACAGTCGAGATGTATGAGGAGCGAAGTGGATACAACTAACTGAGAGGAACATAAGGGACATATAGATTATGGCGAAGAAGTCGGCCATCCGTATAGCACTTGACCTGGAAACAACAGGTTTACATACCGAGCAAGACGCAATCCTTGAAGTTGCAGCGATCAAATTCCAGGGCTCAGATATTCTTGATACGTTCGAGTCGTTTGTTTCTCCCGGTCGTTCGATCCCCTATCGTGTACAGCGTTTAACCGGTATTAAGCCTGAACTGCTTGTTGGCGCTCCCCCGTTTGATGCCATTTCAAAGAAACTGCAACACTTTATCGGCGATTATCCCATTGTCGGTCATAGTATTCCGTTCGATGTGGGTTTTTTGCGTCGTTGGGGGGTAGCTCGTGCAAACCCGCTGGTTGATACCTTTGAGCTGGCAACTGTGCTGCTACCTTCCCTTTCAAGCTATAACCTGGGGCAGGTCGCGCACGCTCTAGGAATTCAAGTCCCCGTAGATCGCCATCGCGCAATGGTAGATACTGTCCTTGCCATGAAGGTCTTTCTGGCCCTCTATGAGCGCTTGCAGGCAGTCGATCTGGCTCTATTGCAAGATCTGGCCCATCTGGATGCGCCTCGCTCCTGGTCGCTTTTGCACTTTTTCCGCCAGGAGGTACGGCTTCGTCAGGAGAGCGAAGGTATCGCCGGAGGTCTGATGCGTGGTAGCCTCGGAGATCGTTTCGCTTCGCAGCTTGGTATGGATCCCCGTATCCTCTCATTTGCGATTGCCCGTCAGCAAGAGCATGAATCGTCGTCGTCAGAGCTATTGCCTGTCGAAACGACCTCACTGACTGAGCTTCAGAAGGATATAGAGGTTATCCCGGAAGAGAGTCAGGCTGAGGGCCCGATGGACCATGAGGCGCTGTATGCCGCAATGCGGACCTCTTTTGAGCAAAAGACGCCTTTTCTATTGGAAGTAACCGTCGGTAACAATGACTATGCTCCTGCCCTGCTTTCAGCCCTTGAGTGGTTGTCGGAAACGGACGATGCAGCTCCGCGTCGTCTGGTGGTTGCCTGTGCCAATCAACAAAGTGCCCGGCGCCTGATCGAGACAACCTTGCCTGGCATACAGGCTGCGCTGAAAAGCAAGCTTTCGGTGGCATATTGGGCCGAGAAGGGCGGCTATCTTTGCACACATCGCTGGTTTGGCGCTGCACTCAGACGAACCAGTGGGGAGCTCACTGCTGAACAGGCGCGTGGATTGGCAAAACTGGGCCTCTGGGCGCAACAAACATTGACCGGTGAGCGCAGCGAATTGACGCTGTTGCCTCAGGAAGTCACAGCCTGGGAACGCATTTCCTCAGGCATTGAACAAATCCCTTCGGCAGACCCGCGTGCGGGCTCAATGTACCAGCGTTGTATGTATCGCCGGAAGGGCTATTGTTTTGTGAGCAACGCGGCTGAGCGCGTGCGCAATGCCCAGATCGTGGTGACAACGCATGCGGGCTTGCTGGATGATCTCTCACAGGCGCATTCGCTGCTTGCTGAGATCCCGACACGCATGATTCTGGACGCCGATTTGTTGGACGAAGAATGCGCGCGTTGGAGTAGCGTCGAGCTAGACTATCCGCGCCTGTATCGCCTACTCAATACGATTGGGGCTGAACTCGCGGACGGACGGTATCAGGGACTGCTGGCGCTTGCGGCTCCTGCTTTGCGTGAGAATGGCCCGGGTGGTATCTCGCGAACGCAGACCATCGCGAAGGCCGATCTTGACTCCCGCCTTGTGTCCTGGTTCCAGACCATAAAACAGGCGCGTAGCTCTGTTGACGCCCTGTTTGGCGCGTTGCAGCAGCTTACAGATGAATTCCTGCATCAAGGTGGACGGGATCGACGTGACGGCCCCCGCCATTCGCACCGCTTGCATGAACGTCTGGATCAACCCTTGCGCCTGACTTCCCAGGTTAGCAATCTGCCTTCATGGAGCAATGTGATTCAGCTCTGGCATCAAACGGAGCAGCGCTTGCAGCAGGTCATTGATCTGGCACAGAAAGCAGAAAAGGGACTGCTTGGCGGACAGAGACAGGGGAATGCTCGTGACAAAGGAAGTGGTGAAGAGAGTTCGCTGGCCTCTGAGCTGGCGGGCGTTGCCTCACAGCTTCGTGAATTAAAGCATCTGGGCCAGCAGGCCTTCTCGCTATCCGACTCCGAAAATGTGTACTGGCTCCGGCAGACCCAGAATATAACGACCGCTTCTCAGATGCAACATCGTACTTCCCCTGCCGAGCAGATGCCGGTTTTGTATGCGCAAACAATACAGACGTCACAGCTTCTCCGTCGTCTGTTACTGACAGAGGGGAAAGCGACTGTATTTGCTGGCGCGGCCCTTTCGGTTGAGCAATCTTTTGCCTTTACACGGCAGCGTCTGGGTTTAGAGGATGGTTGCCCGGCATACTCGGTTGTCAGCAAGCGGCACAAGCAAACGCTCTTACTGGTGCCGAGTGATGTTCCTGAACCGAATGCTCCGCAGTATCAGCGTCGGCTTGAGGAAGCACTGATTCAAATTGCAACCTCGCTGGAAGGGCAGGTTGTCGCTCTGTTTACCTCGCATGCGGCATTACGAAGCTCCTACGCGGCCATCAAGCCAGTACTGGAAGCCCGTGGTATTCTGGTGCTCGGGCAGGGTATTGATGGGTCGCCGCGGCATCTCTGGCAGGTGTATAAAGAGCAGGAGCGCGTGGTGCTGCTCGGCGCAGGTGGTTTCTGGGAAGGAACAGATGAGGTGCCACATTCCCCGGCATGTCTGTTCGTTGCCCGACTGCCGATGCCGGTCTTGAATGATCCTCCGATGGCGGCCCGGGCCGAGTTGATTTCCGATCAGTTGCATCAATTAACGGTGCCTCTGGCCTCCTTGCGTATGCGCCGGGCTCTGAACCGCCTTGCCTGGAATGATACCAGACGAAATGCTATTGTGATTTTTGATCGGCGTATTATATCAAAGGAATATGGCTCAATGATTCTCCATAGCCTGCCCCGGAGCTCCCAGCGGCAGGTGATAGCGCAAGAACTGTCTGAAACCTTGCTGGACTGGTTGACAGTCATGGATGCCTGGGAAGATGAGCCGCTTACCGCTCAGAAGTAGGACTGCTGGCAGAAAGGATAGTGTGACCAAGCGATGATCAAAGCGACTGGAGAGGAGAAACGGAACCTCCGCATTGTGTATGGGGCATGCCCGCATGATTGCCCGGATTGCTGTGCACTGGAAACACAGGTAGATGAGCAGGGACGAGCCGTTAGTGTACGTGGACGAGCCGATCATCCTGTTACCCGTGGCTGGTTATGCGCGAAGGTCAATCGCTATCTTGAGCGAGTTTATCATCCTGATCGTTTGCTCTATCCCTTGCGTCGGGTTGGCGCAAAAGGGAAGGGAAAGTTCGAGCGAATTTCCTGGGATGAGGCCATTGCGGTCATCGTTGAGCGCTGGCGTGATATCATTGCTCGGGCGGGCGCGCAGTGTATCCTTCCATATAGTTATGCTGGCACGCTTGGACTGGTTCAGGGCGCGGTGACTGATACGCGATTCTGGAATCGGCTTGGCGCCTGTGGCCTTGAGCGTGCGATTTGCGGACATGCGGCTGAAGAGGCGGTACAGCTCGTGGTCGGCGGTCGTCTTGCCCCTTCTCCCGAGGATCTGGTACACAGCAAGTTTATTGTGATATGGGGGAGTAACCCGGCCAGCGCCGCACCGCATATTATGCCTTTCCTCCGTCAGGCGCAACGCAACGGCGCTCAGATCGTTGTGATTGACCCGATTCGGACGCTTACCGCTCGTTCTGCTGACTGGCATATTCAGCCGATTCCTGGAACTGATGCCGCACTGGCTCTTTCAATGATGCATGTGATGGTGACGGAGGGCCTGCATCATCAGGAGTGGATCGATCAATATACTATCGGATGGGAGCATCTGCTTGAGCGTATTCTGCAATTCCCGCCAGAGCGTGCGGCCCAGATCACTGGGCTGTCGGTTGAGACGATTGTGGAGCTTGCCCGACGCTATGCGACGACCAGCCCGGCTATGTTGCGCCTGACCGATGGTATTAATCGACATACCAACGGCGGCCAAACGGTAAGAACCCTTGCCTGTTTGCCCGCTGTTGCTGGTCACTATGGCGTTGCTGGTGGTGGTTTGATGTATAGTACCAGCGATTGGGTACAGTGGAATAAAGCGGCACTTAGCCACGCTGATGACCCCGCTTGCCCGCCCGTGCCTCGCGTGTTGAATATGAACCGCCTGGGTGCACTGCTGACTGGTGAAGCCGATCCCCCCATATATTCGCTCTATGTCTATAATGCGAACCCTGTTGCCTCATCTCCCAATGCTGGCAAGATCGTTGAGGGCTTACAGCGTGAGGATCTTTTTGTTGTAGTGCACGATCTTTTTGAGACCGATACCGCTCGCTATGCGGATATCGTGTTGCCTGCAACCAGCCAGCTGGAACAGACCGATCTTCATAAGCCGTACGGACATTTGAGCTTGAACTACAACACTCCTGCCATTGCGCCGCTTGGTGAGGCGCGTAGCAACTGGGATGTAATGCGTGCTCTGGCTGCCGGAATGGGATTTGAAGAGGAGTGGTTACAGGCTGATGCCGATACAATTATTCAAGAGGTACTGGAAGCGACAGCCGCTCACAATCCCTATCTCCAGGGTATTACACTTGAACGGCTGAAAGAACAGGGCTCGCTTCCGCTGGCTGTTCCTGCTGCTGAGCGTGTTCCGTTTGCTGATGGCCATTTTCGTACTCCTTCGGGCAAAGTTGAGTTCTACTCTGAGCAGGCAATGCGCAAGGGCTATGATCCGGTGCCCGGTTGGGTACCAGATGCCGAGTCGAATGTTGGAAAGCAGGCAGTGACTGTCAATGGCCCCTTGCCGCTGCTCAGCCCTGCCGCGCACCATTTTATCAGTTCAACGTTTGCCAATCAGGAGATCCTGAGACAGAAAGAGGGAACGCCAACGCTGCGTATTCATCCAGTTGATGCTGAAGTGCGCAATATTCGCAGTGGTCAATATGTGCGCCTCTCGAATGAACGCGGCTGGTGTCGGTTGGTTGCCGAGGTAACTGAAGATGTGCGAGAAGGTGTGCTGGCAACTACAACAGTCTGGTGGCCGCGTTTCAGCCCTGATGGGCAGAATGTGAACTGGACGACGCCTGATCGCCTGGCTGACTTCAACGGTGGTAGTACCTTTCATACCAATCTGGTTTTCGTTGAGCCTGTAAATGAGTAGTTCTGCGCTTTTAGGATGAAGTATGGTATAATCGTCTTATAACGGAAATGAACGAGGTGGGGCGAGTGAGCCAGCATGAGCTTTCTGCGGAACAGTCCCCGGAAAAGGTACAGGAGCTGCCGGGCAGTACTCCTGCCACGTCATACAGGGAAATACTTAAATATATAACTGAGATCGGTGGCTCGCTGCGTCTGCATATGGATGTGGACACGCTAATTACGCGTGTTGCTACGGCAACCTGTGAGGCGCTTCGCTTCCGCTATTGTGCGCTCTATCTCTTTGATGGAAGCGGTTTCTATCGCGTTCGTGCTGTTTCTGAGGGTATTGATCAGGAAGACATCATCTATCTACAGCAACATCCTGTCCCTGAGGCGATTCTCTCACGCTTAATGCAGCCAGAGTATCTGGTCAGCCGTTCGTATTTTGTGCCAGAAGAATCGCCTCTCTGGTTAGATGATGAGGTTGCTCGTCATTTTGTGATAGGCGAGGTCTATGGGCAGGAAGAAGATGTCCTGCCATTGATCGGCGTCGTGGAGACAGAAAGTATCCCCGAAGAGTGGAAGCCGCTTGATTTGATGATTGTGCCTCTGCGACGTGCCGATGATTCACTGCTTGGTTTTTTGACTCCAGATTCCCCACTTGATGGACGTCGTCCGACGCTTGAACTGGTAGAGCTTCTGGAGCTGTTTGCCAATCAGGTTGCGGTGGTGATAGAGGGGGCGCGTTTGTATGACGAGGCACGCCAGAGCAGCGAGGAACGGGCCGCCTTGATTGAGATCAGCCGCTCGCTCTTTGCCCCTGATGCTCTGCATGATACCCATTCGGTGTACCGCACGATTTATGCGCAGGTATGCCGTATGATGCCAGTTGATGCCTTCTTTATCGCTCGCTATCATCAGGCAAGCAGAGAGGTGATAGTTGATTACCTGGTTGATGAGGGTATTTCCTATGCTCCTGTGACGCTGGCATCGCGACCACATTGGGTAGAAGGGTTGCTTCAGAAAAACGAAGGTTATCTCTTTTCGACCTTTCACGAGTTGAATCACTTTTTGCATGAAGCCTACGCAACCAGTACTGTTTTGATTGGCAATCAGCGTCCCTCCGAGTCGATGCTGTTTGTGCCAATTCATTATGGTGAAGAGGTGATTGGCCTGCTTTCGGTACAGTGTTATATTCCCCATGCGTATACGGAACGCCACCTTGCGATCTTGCGTGAGATTGGCGTGCAGGCTGGTATCGCGATCATGAATGCCCGGCTCTATACCGAGTTGCGAGAGGCTGTCCAGCAAGCCCAGGAGTCGGAACAGATGAAGAACCAGTTCTTGATGACAGCTTCGCATGAGCTTCGCACACCTATCACCGCAATTCAGGGCTATCTTGAACTCCTATCGGTACATGGTGCCTCGCTGGACGAGGCGCGAAAAGAGCGTTTTATTGTCAATGCGCGTCGGGCGAGCGAAGAGCTGATTCTGCTGTTAAGCAATGTGATGGATACCAGCAGGATTGATCAGGACCGTGATCGTGTGATGTTGAAATACGATGCGGTGCCAGTGCTGGATGCGGTGCGCGTCATTCTAGAAATTCTGGAACCATCGATTGCTCGTGAACAGCGATGCGTAGAGGTTCAGGTTCCCCCTGATTTGATGGTCTGGGTTGATGACCTGCGACTTCGACAGGTATTGCTCAACCTCGTTGGGAATGCGCTCAAGTATGCTCCTGCCCCGGCGAAGATCATGTTGCGAGCGCAAAGTATCGAGGTATCGGTGTTGCAACACCGATTGACACAGATCAAGCAGAAACCGCTGACGACTGATACCGAACGCTTCATTCTGATTGAGGTTCGTGATTGGGGGCCTGGTATCGCGCCCGAGGCTCAGTCAATGCTCTTCACCAAGTTTATGCGTCTGCCCGGATCGCACACCAGGAACCAACGGGGTGCGGGATGGGGTCTTTATCTTTGCCGTGAATTGGTGGAGGCAATGCATGGGCGCATCTGGGTAGAAAGTACCGGTGTCGTAGGTGAAGGAGCAACGTTCTTTGTAGCACTTCCGCAGGTTGTGCCCTGATTGCTTTATTCCCCCTGAGAAGGCAAGCAAAGCGGTCATGGAGATTTGACGTGCAGAGTTCTCTATGCTACCATACTTTAGCAGTCTCTGTTCATTGCTAGAGGAGCATTGGCCGTCAGGGATCTCCAGGCCTTATTGCGGATAGAACTTTGTTCTCGCAAGCCTGATCTGACCTCAGTTGTGTGAGATCGGGTCGGGGAGGGCAGGGGGTCTTCAGAAGCGGAGGTTTTTTATGAACTTATATGAACAATTGCTGGTAGTCCGAGAGCGCCTTGAGGGGATAGGGGCTCATGATGATAGTATGTCATTGGTAGAGAAGTTGTTGAAAAAGGCTGAGCCAGCAATGCACGATAGAACCAGTGTTTCGCAGATACAGGTTCTTCGGCATATGTTGCGGTTGCCTGAAGTCATTGACAACTATAATGTCTACAATGACTTGCAGGAGCTCATGAGCGAACGTGATGAAACGGATATCATTGCTCGGGAGGATGCGGCCCCCGCAGCCTACGAATACAACGATCGTCGTCCTAAGCCACGTTCGTATTATAAGGCGCAGAAAGCCAAGAAGAAGGGCTAACATGCTTGCTGTTTAGTGAGCGGTTGGCCCTTCATTTTGTTTATGTTGCAGTTCTTCTTTCATCGCTTGAAGTTGCGTCTCAACGTTTTGTTCGATGGTGATCTGCTGCAACGCCTCGATATGCGATGTCCCTGGTTCGGGCAAATACTTTCTTTGCCCTCCCTGTTCTAGAAGCGGGTGTGCCAGGGCATCTGCTTCCTCCCGGAGCATGCGGACCTGCTCCTGTGCCTGTTCGAGCATCAGACGCGCCGAGTTCATATCCTGAGCGATTCCCTGAATTTCCTCACGAACTTGCAGGCGTGTTGTCGCGACTCTGTACTGCACCTTGAGCATCTCTTTTTGTGTGCGCAGGCCATCGAGGCGCAGGGAGAGCTGCCGTTCAAGCTGTAGCAGGTCTGCTTCCTGTCCCCGAAGCTGAGCGATCTGGGTTTCAAGGGCATGGAGCTGAGCAATTCTGGTCTCGTTGCTCAAGAGCGCCTGTCGAGCCAGCTCTTCTTTGCCTGCCTGAAGGGCATATCGGGCCTGTTGCTGGATGGTGTCACTCTCGTCTTTTATTTGTTTCTGCATTATTTCCAGCCGTTTGCGTTGCATGGTGATATCGGTGACCGCACGACGCAGGGTATCCAGTCGAGTGGTGTGCGTGGCATAGGCTTCATCGATCAGTGCTACCGGGCCTTTTTCTGCACGCTGGAAGCCCAATAGCCGGGCGAGGAATGAAAAAATACCCATAAAAAAACCTCCATCTCTCTCTGTATCATATCCTGAAATATATACGTCGTGCCAGCCGCTTCGTTCGGATCCGGGACATGTGGGAATGCATCTCACCATTGAGGCAGAGAAATGTGCTGATTTTGCAGAGGAGAATTTGTATTTTGGTGATAATGCTCTTGACAGATCTATAAGACCCCGCTATACTATAGGGTGTAAGCGGGTTTGGTGTAGTGGTAACACGCAACTTTCCCAAAGTTGAGACCGCGGGTTCGAGTCCCGTAACCCGCTCTTCTAGAAAAAACGCCTGTCAGTTTCGACAGGCGTTTCTCTTTGCTTGTTTTTATCCCTTACGTTGCAGACGAGCCTGCATCGCCTTCATATCTCCCGCTACCGTCTTCAGACCAATCAAGCAGATAAGTCCGGCAACAAGCAAGCAGATGGGACCGGTAGTCTGTAGAGCGAGTCCGAGCGAACTCCTATCGGCAATCGCACCAATAATGATGGGAGATAGAGCGTCACCAAGCAGGTGCGCGATCAGGAGAGCCAGCCCGATAGCAGTAGAGCGAATCTCTGGCTCGATAATATCCTGAATCACGGCATTCAGCGGCCCCAGGCACATACTCAGTGCCACAATAGCCAGGGCGAAAATGCAGATAAATGGGACCAGAGCGTGAGTGCCTAGAGCAAAGAAGGTGAGCGGCGCACCGAGTAGAAATGCGATGGTCGAGATCAACAGGCGTCCCTGGGGAAAGCGCCGATGCAGGTAGTCACCAATCCAACCGCCAAGCAGTGTCCCGACAATACTGCCGACCGCCAGCGTTCCGCCGGAAACCGCTCCTGCCTGCGCCTCCGTCAGCTTGAAGTCTCGTATGATGTAGGTTGTGATCCATCCCTGGGCCGCGCCAACAATAAAGAAGCTGGCAATAAATGCCCCGAGCAAGATCCAGTAGGTGGGAATACGGAAAATGCGTGCAGCATCTTGCAGGAAGTTCTTGTTTAGTCCTCCGTGGCCGGCAGCAGCGCTACTCTCTATTTCCCCTTCTTCGGCGTTATCAAACGCGCCGCGCTGTGGCTCGGCAGCCCGCCAGATGAGAAAAGTGACGATCAAACCGGGGAGCCCGACAAGGTAGAAGGCCCAGCGCCAGCCAAGCTGAAGGGCGACAACTCCGCCTAAGAGCATACCGATCGCAGTTCCAACAACGTTCCCGATGGACCAGATAGAAAGCATTCTGCCACGCACATCCTTAGGGAAGGAGTCACCGATCATGGAGAGTGAGGCTGGTGCATAGCCCGCTTCTCCGATCCCCAAAACCGACCGGGCAAGGAACAATTGAATGAAGTTGAAGGTAAATCCTGCTACCGTTGTGGCAACGCTCCAGATCGCAACGCAGAGCGCTATAATATTTTTTCGTTTGCCATAGTCTGCCCAGATTCCCAGGGGCAGTGTTGCGATTCCATAGACCAGTAGAAATGAGGAGATCAACCAGCCAAGTTCTGTATCGCTCAGATGGAATTCGGTTTTAATCTGCGTTTGTACAACCGGTAGGATTGCTCTGTCAGTATAGTTTAATATGTTGATGATGAGCAGGAGGATAAAAGAGTACATGGCCTGCCGCCGCGTCAGGGGCTTTACGGGCCTCAGGTCACGCTCAAGAGAGGTTGTATTTCCCATAGATACTGCATTGTCCCTTTCTATATCGAGTGTTTTGCTGCTGCACAACAATGGCGGGTGTAGGCCATTAGAGGTCGCCTGGCGAAGCTATTATTATGAATGGAATATACCTGTTCTTGCGTATTGTACTACACTCTGCTTGCGCTGACATCAGTTGAGGACGTCTGCTCGGGACTGTAGGGGGAGAGATGCTACCCTGTGATTGCTCGATTCGTCTTAGGTCAAGAGGGTCATTTTTTTTGAAGGCTGAGGGGAGGCAAACTGTTTGTGAATGTTCTCAAAGAGATGACAGATTTATTTGTGCAGATTCACCCCTTCTGGATCTATCTTATAGTCGCTATTATGCTGCTCATGGAGAGCTCGGGCATTCCGGTAATGAATAACACGTTGCTGCTATTTACGGGGGCGCTTGCCTCGTTGGGATACCTGAACATCTGGATTCTGGGAGGGGCTGCGTTTGGTGGGAGCGTTGCCGGGGCCTGTAGTGCCTATATTATTGGCTTTTATGGCGGGCGAAAGGTGCTTTTGCGGCTGGCGGGGCTACTGCATATCGATGAAAAAAAGATTGCCCTTGCCGAAGGTTGGTTTCAGCGTTCGGGTATCTGGATGATCTTTCTCTCACGCATGACGCCTTATTTGCGGCCATTTGCTTGCTTCCCGGCGGGGATCACACGTACACCATTCCTGCTTTTCCTGATAAGCGCCTCGGCTGGCTCGCTGCTCTGGTGTGTGGCGCTTCTGGGGATTGGCTGGTATCTGGGGAATCGTTGGGAACTGGCTGTTACGTTGATGCAGAAGTATACCATTCCTGTCGTGCTTTTGCTCCTTGTGCTTCTGGTGGGCTATTTCGTGCTCTCGTCGCTGCTCAAGAAACGGTTGAAATCGCGGGTACAGCCGGAGAAGAAGGGGTAGAGGCGCAGCCAGTTCTTGTTCTGCGCCTCTTTGCCTCTAAAGATGCACAACGGTCACGCCGAAGATATCACCTGTTTCGCCGATTTCGTGCAGCGCCCATTCGGGAATATCATTATCAACCGATATGACCATCAACGCGGTATCGTGCGTGCCCTTTGCTTGTTGCTTGCGCTGACTTGGGCCGACGTCCATGTGTCTGATATTGACGGCAGCTTTTCCGAGCACCATCCCAACGCGTCCGATCATGCCCGGCTGGTCCAGGTTTCGACAGAAGAGAATGCGTCCTTCTGGAGCGAAATCTGTCCAGTAGCGTCCGACGCGAACAATACGCGGCTCATCATGCATCACGGTTCCGCTCAGCGTCTCCACGTGCTCATCTCCGGAGCCCGGCTTACCCGCGAACGAGGAGGTGTAGCCGTTGGCGTTCAGCACGCGTAGCGTCACCTGATTGGCGAACTCAGCAGGAGTCGTTGATTTCTGCTCGATAATTTCCAGACCCCATTCTTTCGCGATCACCTGCGCATTGATCTGGTTCACGTGGACCTCGGAAATGGGTTCGAGCAGTCCCTTGATCAAGGCGGCCTGGAGTGGTCGCAGGTCATAGCTAGCAATCTCACCGTTGTAGATCAATTCGATCTTGGTGAGTGGTCCGGGCTGAAGCTGCGTATAGAGACTGCCCATTTTCTCCAGCAGCGTCATATAGGGTTGCAGCACCTTCATCGTTTCAGGCAGAATCATAGGCGCATTGACGGCAGCGCGAGGGAAGCCGCCCTTCAGCACCGAGACAACCTGTTCGGCAACATCGACCGCGACGCTGACCTGCGCCTCTTCTGTGGAGGCTCCCAGGTGAGGAGTGGCAATGACGCGCTCATGGGCCACGAGCTGTTTGAGCACTTCATTGTCGCGAATAGGCTCCTGACTGAATACATCCAGGGCAGCGCCGGCCAGGCGATTCTCGTTCAGGGCCTTGAGCAAATCTTCTTCGTTGACGATACCTCCACGCGCACAGTTAATCAGACGAGCAGTGGGCTTCATCAGACTCAGTTCGCGCTCAGCGATCAGGCCGCGGGTGCCGCTTGGACCACTGGTCAGCGAGGTGTGGATGGTCACAAAGTCGGAGCGGCGCAACAGTTCGTCGAGGTCAAGCATCTCAATGCCGCTCTTTTGCGCATGTTCTGGTGAGACAAAGGGATCATAGGCAACAATTTGCATCTCCAAACCTTGTGCGCGGCGAGCAACGGCCATGCCAACCTTGCCCAGGCCGATCACGCCAAGTACCTTGTTTCTGACCTCCACGCCGAGGAAGCGACTCTTTTCCCACTTGCCTGCTTTGGTACTGGCGTTCGCGGCGGGAATATGCCGGGCAAGAGACATCAGCATAGCAATGGAATGCTCTGCTGCTGCGATGATGTTTCCTGTTGGAGAATTGACCACAATAATGCCCAGACGGGTCGCGGCTTCTGTATCGATGTTATCAACGCCCACACCTGCACGCCCGACGATCCTGAGATTTTTGCCTTCTGTCAGAATGTCGGCTGTAACCTGGGTTTCGCTGCGGACAATTAACGCATGATAGTCTCCGATGATGGCCTGAAGTTGTTCCTTTGAGAGACCACGCCGCTCATCAATCTGCGCTGTGGGAAGCTGTTCCTGTAACAGGGCGATACCTTCGCGAGCGACTTTATCGGTAATAAGGACCTTGACTGGTTGCTCTGCTTGTTGCATGGTTCCTCTCCTTAGCCCTTATATCCGAGATCATGAAGAACGTGTTCAAGGTTATCGACGGCGCTTTGCAGATCGGCCTCTGTAAAATAGCCGAGGTGTCCGATGCGGAAGATTTTTCCGTCCAGTTGTCCCTGACCACCGGCAAAGACGGTCTTCTCCTCTTCACGGAGCTTCTTGAGCATTACCTTCAGATCAATGCCCTCTGGCACTTTGATTGCGGTCACCGTGTTGGAAGCATATTGATGATCTGCCAGCAGTTCGAGCCCGAGCGCTTTGGCTCGATTACGCACATATTCGCCTGCTCGCTGATGGCGGTCAAAGATAGCCTGACGGCCTTCTTCAAGCATCATTTCGAGCGTGACATCCAGTGCGTATAGAACAGAGAGAGGAGGTGTCGTCGGATGTTGCCATTTGCTTTGCAGCGATTTGCGGGTCATTTCCCAGTCAAAATAGAAGCGTGGGAGCTTTGCGGTTTTATAAGCTTCCCAGGCGCGAGGACTGGCTGCGATCATCATCAGGCCAGGAGGAACCATCCAGCCTTTCTGAGAGCCGGTAAAGACAACATCAAGGTCCCAGGCGTCCATTTCGAGGGGCACACAGGCCAGCGAACTGACTGCATCAACGATAATGAGCGCATCGGGATTATGTTTGCGAATTATGCGTGCCAGCGTCTCAATATCATTGGTGACACCGGTGGATGTCTCATTATGGGTAAGCAAGACACCCTTATACGGTGCGACCTCTTGCAAGCGCTTCTCAACACTTGCCGGTTCCGCCGCTTCGCCCCACGGATATTCAAGCCGTGTCACCTGTAGCCCATAGGCCTCGGCAATTTTTGCCATGCGATTTCCGAAGTTACCAATGGTGATCGAGACCACATGATCCCCTGGAGAGAACACATTGACAATTGCACATTCCTGGCCGCCTGTGCCCGATGCTGGATAGGTCATGACCAGCGCTTCGGTCTGGAAGAAGTATTGCAGCCGCAAGGTGATGCGCTTCATCATGGCGGAAAACTCGGGGCCACGATGGTTAATCATAGGGGCAGTCTGCGCCTCACTTGCTTCTGGTGGAATAGGGGTCGGGCCGGGAACACGTAGGTTTTGCTTCGGGATGGGTTGACGCTTTTCTACTTGTGGAACAGGTATCTCTTTTTTTTGTTGAGTGGTCATTCGCTAATCTTCTCCTCTGCTACAGACACAACTCGCTCAACCTTGAACTTTTCTGCTTCCCCGCCGTTGGAAGAATGCTCTATTGGCACTGTTTGTATCTACTTCAGATAGTCAACGGAGTGCCTTGCTACCTCATCAGGATAAAGCATTGACGATGTAATGTCAAACACTTCCTACAGGAAGTATACCCTGCGTTCATCTGTTCTGTTCTGGGAGGGAAAAGACAATAGATGACCATGTATTACTGAAGGTATTTATAGAAGACAGGCATGTATAAAAGAGATACAAAATTATCATCAAGGCTTCAGTGTTGCTATGCTGGAATGGACGGAATGGGGGACTGAAGGGCGGGTGAATCTTTTTTTGCTTTGAGAGATACTGGCTTTTATATTCATATATTATATACCACCTCACATCTCTCATCTGTGCATACAGGCCAACCTGTGTTAAACTACGGTTATCTATTTTATTGATGATCTATAACACCATAGGAGGGTTGTTCATGGATTCTCTTTTACGTAGACGTCGCCCCTGGCATGTCTCTTTCTACTCCTCTTTTTTGGGAGTATTTGTCGTTCTTACCCTTCTTTTAACCGCCTGTGGTGGCGATACCAGCAATGATGCTACACCGGACAAAGCCGTTATTCCTGCCCCGAAAGGGCTGATCCAGGCAGGAACGTTGACTGTGGGCAGCGATACAACCTACCCGCCACAGGAATTTTTCGACCCTGCTCAAAACAAGGCAACAGGCTTTGATATTGACCTGATTACCGAGATTGCCAAGTTGATGGGCCTCAAGGTCGAGGTGAAAAAAGCAAACTTTGATATCATTCTCGACGATCTGAGTGCCAAACGTTATGATGTTGTCATTTCCGCTCTGACCATCAATGACGATCGCAAGATGAAAGCTGACCTCATCCCCTATTTTAATGCCGGTCAGTCACTGCTGGTACAGAAAGGGAATCCATTGAAAATTGGCGGTGTCAATGATCTGTGCGGGAAAAAAGTTGGAGTCCAGAACGGAACCGTTGAAGCCGATACATTGAGCGAGTTGAATAAGAAGGAATGCGCCAGCAAGCAGGTTCAGGTCACTTCATTGAAAGATCAAACCGATGTGATTCAGTTGTTGGTCGACAAGCGCGTTGACGCGACCTTCCAGGATTCACCGGTTACGGACTACTATCTGAAACAGAACCCGGGACAGTTTGAGGTCGCCGGACAGATTATTGAGCAGGCCGTTGAGGGCATCGCGGTGCGCAAAGGCGACAAGGAAATGTACGATGCGATCAAGTCGGGTCTGGATATGCTTAAAAAGAATGGCACTTATGACAAGCTCTTTGAGCAATGGGGCTTGAATCCGGTACAGAAAGTATCGGACGTTGAACAGCGCCGACAGCTTGCGTAGTATATGGGATATCCTGGCTTCTTTTCTGAAGAAGTCAGGATCTTTTTTCAGGAGGATGAACGCGTGTTTCGTTGGGATTTAGTAGGGCAGTACCTCTTCTCCTTTCTTTTTATCAAAGCTGCCTGGATGACGCTCTGGATTGCTGTTGTTGCTCAGGTATTGGGGGTTGTGCTCGGGCTCTTTCTGGCCTTAATGCAGATGGCGAGGCGGCTGAGGTTTCTGAACTGGATCGCCAGCGTGTATATCTGGCTCTTTCGCGGGACTCCCTTGCTGATTCAGGTCTATCTTCTGTGGCTCGGACCCACCAAGTTCGGGTTGACGCTCTCACCTGAGATGTGTATCCTGCTTTCCTTCTCGCTGAACGAGGCCGCCTATATGGCCGAAATCATCCGGGCCGGTATCTCTTCGGTTGATGAGGGACAGATGGAGGCTGCGAAGGCGCTTGGTATGCGCTATGGACTGGCAATGCGTCGGATTGTGATTCCGCAGGCGATTCGCTTTATTATTCCCCCACTGGGCAATGAATTCAATAACATGTTGAAGACGACCTCGATTGCTTCTGTCATCGGAGTCATTGAGCTTACGCAGGCCGCACGCGAATATGGAGCCCATAGCTTTTCGGTTTTTGAACTCTTAATCGTGTCCTCGGTATACTACCTGCTTATGACGACGGTGTGGACCTTTGTGCAGAGCTGGATTGAGCGTCGTCTTGATCCTGAGCGCAAGGCGAAAGCAGCCCAGAAAAACTGGACATCACGTGTGCTTGGTTTTGAGCCGTCTGCTGGACACTAGGAGGAAGAGGCACGTATGGTAGGACAACAGGAAGCAAACGAAATGGTGCGAGGCGAAGGCATAGTCAAGCGCTTCGGTCATCTCACCGTACTGAATGGTATTCATTTTCAGGTAAAGCGGGGACAGGTCGTTGTGATTATCGGTCCCAGTGGCTCGGGTAAAACGACGCTGTTACGCTGCATCAACCATCTGGAAAAGATCGATAGTGGCCGTATTTATGTTGATGGGCAACTGGTCGGGTATCGCGAGGTCAATGGCAAACTGCTTGAGGATTCCGAGGCAAATATTGCCCGGATGCGCTCTCAAATCGGTTTTGTCTTCCAGCGCTTTAACCTGTTCAGCCACAAGACGGCACTTGAAAATGTGATGGAAGCGCCGATCTATGTGCTGCATGAGCCGCGAAATGTGGTGCGGGAACGAGCTCTTGCCAATCTGGAGAAGGTCGGTCTGGTGGACAAAGCAAATGCCTATCCGCGCCAGCTTTCTGGCGGACAGCAGCAGCGCGTTGCGATTGCCCGAGCTCTTGCAATGAAGCCCAAATTGATGTTGTTTGATGAGGCGACTTCCGCGCTTGATCCTGAGCTGGTTGGCGAAGTCTTGAAGGTGATGCGTCAGCTCGCTGAAGAGGGTATGACGATGGTGGTAGTTACCCATGAGATGCACTTTGCTCGTGAGGTTGCGGACCATGTTATCTTCATGGATAAAGCGCAGATTGTGGAAGAAGGACCCCCTGAGCAGATCTTCGGAAACCCGCAAAACGAGCGAACTCGCGACTTTTTGAGACGGATCGATTAGTCGCTGAGAAGAAGAAGGGCATGGATTCCTGTAACCCATGCTCTTCTTTTGCTATAGAGTTTTATTCCTGGGGCACTTTTTCCACTTGATGAAGTTTGACGAAGTTGGTACGGGCGCGGCTGGCAATCGGGAAACCCCCCATAATCACAACGTTGTCGCCATCCTCTACAAGGCGATCGTCAAGCAGGCGCTGACTGACTTCGTCGACCAGAGCTTCGGTTGAGCCGTGCATGCCAATGTGATACGGCCAGACTCCCCACCAGAGGGCAAGCTGGCGGTAGACATGTTCATTCGGGGTATAGGCAATGATCGGACGGCGGGGACGATCTTTTGAGATCAACTGTGCGGTCGCGCCAGAGCGCGTAAAGACGACGATTGCCTTAACGCTGACTTCTTCGGAGAGTGCCCGTGCGGCATGGCTGACTGCATGCTCCTGAGTGAGACGCTGACATTGGGGGAGGCGCGCTGTTCTGTCGCCTGCTTCGGTCTCAAGGGCGATCCGCACCATCATTTTGACAGCTTCAATGGGATATGCACCGCTGGCTGTTTCGGCGCTCAACATGACGGCATCGGTGCCATCAATAATCGCGTTTGCAACGTCGTTGACTTCTGCACGAGTCGGTCGTGGGTTGGTGACCATCGATTCAAGCATCTGGGTTGCGGTGATGACTGGCAAGCCGAGGTCATTACATTTCTCGATGATGTGCTTCTGAAGCAGGGGCACCTTCTCAGGAGACATCTCAACGCCGAGGTCTCCACGAGCAACCATAACGCCGTCTGCTACCTCAAGAATCTCATCCAGCCGGGCTACGGCCTCCGGCTTTTCCAGCTTGACAATTAAGGGCGGCTCGGCCTGATCGGTGCGGTTGAGCTCTTCCTGATACTGCTTAATGAGCTGGCGGGCCTCCAGAACGTCTTCTGGTCTACGGACAAAACTGAGGGCCACATAGTCGACGCCCTGCGAGATGCCAAACCGCAGGTCAGCGCGGTCTTTCTCGGTCAGAGCCGGGGCACTTACCGCAACACCGGGCAGATTAATGCCTTTGTGTTCCTTTAAAAAACCTCCGTGAATGATCTGACAACGAATATCTTCGTCGCTCTTTTCGATCACACATAGCTCCATCAGTCCATCATCAAGCAGGATGCGATCACCGGGCTTGACATCCTGAGGAAGCTGTTTATACGTGGTAGAAACCCTCTCTGCGTTG
Source organism: Thermosporothrix sp. COM3 (assembly GCF_059696735.1). Taxonomy (NCBI): domain Bacteria; kingdom Bacillati; phylum Chloroflexota; class Ktedonobacteria; order Ktedonobacterales; family Thermosporotrichaceae; genus Thermosporothrix; species Thermosporothrix sp. COM3. Next base: position 7,116,868 of record NZ_AP019376.1, read on the forward strand.
CCAATGATATCGCGGGTGGTAATGGTGATAAATTCACCTTCCACAAGCTGAACTGGCTGCTTCCCTTGCAGCCTCCCGGTCCGAATTTTGGGGCCTTGCAGATCCTGTAATAGAGCGATAGAGCGGCCAAGCCGTGCGGAAATGGAGCGGATGTGTTCTATGACCTGGGCATGTTCCTCCTGGGTGCCATGAGAAAAGTTCAAGCGGGCAACATTCATTCCTGCTCGTATTAGCTGCTCCAGGCGCTCTCCACTGCTGGTCGCCGGACCGATTGTACAGACAATTTTTGTACGGCGCATAATGGTGAAACCTCTTGATGATTTTTTGTGATGATACCTTCTGGTGTTTTGTTGGCAGCAGCGCCGATGGACAGACGTCGTCCAGTTTATGTCTTCTCCGATATATTTATAATAACGATTGGAGTGTACATCGTATAGAAGCAAGCCGCAAGTACTGCAAAAAGGATACATCGGCTTTGCTATGCCGCCTACCGAGAGGATCGGGTCACGTGATGATGGCACGGATGGGCTTGCGAGAATCGAGCAGGCCCCTTTGAACGAGCGTTGACATTTTGATTGTCGCATGCTATTCTAGTCTAGCCGAAGTTCAGGGAGATTGAGCGCCGCTTTGTTACCGGTGCTGCACCGAACACGGCAGACGAGAAAGTCTAGAGAGTAAATCCCTGAAATGGGGAAGAGGTGAGAAGTACACTAGCATGGCTGTTAAAATTCGATTGAAACGCACGGGCATGAAGAAAGCCCCTAGCTATCGTGTTGTGGTTGCCGACGCACGTTCTCCGCGCGATGGCCGTATTATTGAGAATATTGGCTGGTACAATCCCCGCGTTGAGCCCTCCAAGATCGTCATTGACGAGGAGAAGGCCCTGCGCTGGTTGAACAACGGCGCTCAGCCAACAGACTCCGTCGAGTCCTTGCTGAAGCGTGCCGGTATTCTGGACCGTTTCCTTCAGGAAAAGGCTGCAAAGAAGACTGCTGCTGAAGCCTAGTGTCTGATATAGGATAGAGACTATGCGTAAGCTGATTGAGTATGTGGCTCAGTCGTTGGTGGATGATCCCTCGGCGGTTCAGGTACGTGAGATTCGCAACGACCGTAATGCTGTAGTCCTTGAGCTGCACGTGGCGCAGGAAGACTTTGGAAAAGTGATCGGGCGTCAGGGTCGTGTCGCAAAGGCTATGCGAACATTGATGCGTGCCGTTGGAACCCGTGAGGGCCGTCATACTGCACTGGAGATCGTCTAGCAACAGAAGAGCAGGAACGGTCTCCAGCTCTTCCCTTTATTCTTTGCATCTGCTGGTATGCCTCTGTGCCATCAGGTGTGCAAAAAGCTCTGTATTTACCGTCCGTAGAGGGCTTTGCTCATGTCTATGCAAAACAAGACAGAATGGGCTACTATCGGTAAAATAGTGGCCCTTTTTGGTGTACGTGGCGAACTGAAGGTTCAACCACTGACCGATATTCCCGACCGCTTTACGACGCTGAAGGCGGTGTACCTCACGCCGGGCTATACCCGACATACAATTGAAAGTGTCCGCCCCTATAAAGGTACTATGATTCTGCTCAAGCTGCGTGGCTTTAATGATGCCAATGCAGTCGAAGCCCTGCGTGGTCAGGAGCTTTGTATCCCCGTTGAGCAACTGGCGGAACTCCCCCCTGATTCCTACTATCAGCATGATATCCTCGGCCTGCGTGTGCTGACGCTTGGAAACACGGAAATTGGGCACATCTCTGATATTATCGCGACTGGCGGCAATGATATCTATGTGATTACGTCTGTTGAAGGCAAACAGGTAATGATTCCGGCGGTGAAGGCTATCATAAAACAGATTGACCTTGTCCGTCACGTAATGTATATTGATCCTATACCGGGGTTATTGGATGATGATGCGCTTGTTGATGATCCCAATAAGCCCTATGGTGAAGACGAGTAAGGCTAACCCTGTCGCGGAAGCGCGCTGATAAACCCTTCAAGCGCGCTTGAAACGTTTTTGTCGCTCTGGCCGTAGTAGAACTGAAGCCGTTTCGCCCGAGTGCGAAGGTGGCGACAAGTTATTTCGATGGGAGGTGTCTTGTGTCTGACCGTATCCCAACATTAGCCGATCTCTGTACTGCTATCGCTGACGGTCATGTTCCTGCTTCTGTTGATGGCTCGGTATATCAGGTCAATGTCCTGGAGCTTCGACGCTACTTCCAGGCACTCCATTCATCGGAGACTCAATCTTCTCTTCTCTCTTCTCTTTCCCAGCTTGGTACATGGTCTTCCTCTTCTCGTCCCTCGGTTGCTTGAGGGCGTTTTTCTTTCTATAGAGAAGGAGTATATCAGTAGTTGCACGAGTAGAAGGTTAGCACTATAATAAGATTTGAGAGTGTAACCATTACTGGTTGCTCTCTGTGTGCTCGTTCTCTCGGCAGGGGGCTCGTTGTGCTGGTTGCCTGCCGTATATCTGGCTTTTCAACGAGCGCTTTATACATCGCTGAGGAAGGTCTTTCATGGAGCAACTCAATACTGATCAAGTGACAGCAACACCCTCCCGTTCCTCTGAGCGGAAGCGGTTTGACTGGCTCTATTTTCTGCCGATTCTGGGTATTATCTGGGTCCTCTTTCTCACCGTTGCGGTCGTCTTTCAGCTCCCTATCGGTGGCGTTGTCGACCCGGTAATGACCTTTATGATCGTCATTTTCTTCCTGTTCGTCGGGGTAATGTACTGGGCTTTCTATCCCAAATCGAACAGATAGCAAATAAGGAAGAGGGAGAGGAGCATAGGGCTGGTTCTCCGCTCACTATGTTCCTCTTGTTCCGTCTTTATGGGGCCAGTTGTAGACAGGCGGTTGGATCAACGGGAGCCGGGTGTCCCCAGAGAGCGTACGCGATCAACTCGGCTGATTGGACCAATCGCGGACTCGAACGGTTCATATACTGGTTTCCATCAATGGCGTAGACGCGATTGGTTTTGACGGCTCGCAACGTCTTCCACTGTGGATGTTGCTGAAGCTGTGGGTACTCCTGTACAGTACGTTCAAGGGAGAAGCCACAGGGAGAGAGGATCAACACGTCTGGGTCCACGGCTTGTAGCTCCTGCCAGCTTAACCAGGGTGCATGGGTACCCGTACCTCCACATACTGCTTCTCCACCTGCATATGCAACCAATTCCGGTATCCAGTTCCCCGCACCCATCAACGGATCAAGCCACTCAAGTACGGCAACACGTGGCTTCTGCGCGCTTGCGGTCTGTGCTTGAAGCTGTTCAAGCCGGTGAGTATAGATAGCTATCCGCTGGCGGGCAACCTCGGTCGCGTGCAGGGCCGTGCCGATGCGGAGCATATCGTTCCAGACATCTTGCAGGCGATAGGGGGCAAGGGCCACGATGTGGGGCTGTATGCCGATAACGTGCTGTAAGGCAGCGATGACATCGTTCTCGCTCACGGCACAGACCTCGCACTGTGTTTGTGTCAGCAGAAGGTCTGGTTTGAGACGCTGAAGCAGATCGGTATCAATAGTGTAGATGCTGAGTGCTTTGAGCGCATTACCCTGCGTCTCGTCCCTTGCACGGGCAAGCTGTTTGATCTGGGCGTCTATCTGCTCGCTGCTGGTATCCACATTGATGAACGGGCGGCTAACTGCTGGCAGATGCAGCACTTCAGGTGGATAGTCGCACTCATGGGAGCGACCCACAAGCGCTGACAGGTACCCGAGTTCTGCGACCATTTCGGTGGCGCTTGCCAGCAATGAGACAATCCGCATAACGCTTTTCCCCCCTTGCTCCTGCTGTTGAGCTATATTTTCTCGTCCTACGGCATTGTATCATATTGTGCGTGCAGAATCTCAAGGCGTGGCGTCGACCTGCCAGATTTTTATTGTTTTGTCTGCTCCTGCCGTTGCCAGATATTTCCCATCAGGTGACCAATTGAGATCGAGAATGGTGCTATTATGCCCGTGCTCTTTGCCAAATAACATGGTAGGCAAGCGATAGCCGTCCTTCATGCGCGGTTTGGGGTCTGCAAGATCCCAGATATGCACGCGATTACTCCACATATAGCATGCCGCGATATAGCGTCCATTGGGAGACCAACACAAGCTGGCAACCTGAGGGAGCAGCTTGAAGTTCAGGTTGTTCTCTTTATCGGGTGGATGGAGCGCAAAGTAGTCATCAGTCAGGAGCCGTTGTTCCACCTTGCGCGTCAGGGCATCCCAGATCTCGATGGTATCCAGGTTGCAGAGCGCGAGCTGTGTTTTCTGCGTGGGAGACCATGCCATTATCTGCCGAAAAATGAAGATAGTCTCATCTTTTGTATAGACTTTCGCCCGTTCTGCGGGCTCCAGCAGATGCTTTACCTTACCCGCTTTGACATCCCAGATCGCCACCTGAAAATTGCTGAGCTGTTGCGCGAGCCAGAGACCGTCTCGGGACCAACTCAGCAGGGTGGTGGTGATGGCATACTTATGTTTCAAGACAGCAGGAACCTTGTCATCAGTCAGGACTTTGGGCTTCTGTTTGGGGGGAGCTGCTACATGCCAGAGTAAGAGCTTGTTTGTCTCTCCGAGGTCAGTGGCGAAGGTATCTCCCTGCACGTTTGCAGTGATTTTGGTATAGGAGATGGTAGCGAATATATTATCCTGTGCTGGTGGCTCCGCGTTTCCGTACTGGGTGGCGTCATCATCGCTTGCGGGATCAACGACGTCAATTTCGTTATTCTCGCCACAGGTGAAAAGCAGTCTGCTGCTATCCGCTGTCCAATCGAGCGAGTTCCCGTAGAAGGCTCTGGTTGCTCGCCAGCGCTGGTAGGTGATGTCTTTTGCGGAGGATGTGTTGATAGCCTTCCGAATATTCCAGGCATACACCGTTTTATCCAGGCCTGCAGAAGCCAGATAGTTTCCATCAGGAGACCATTTTACCTCTCGAACCTCGTCGAGATGTTTTTCCAGCGAAAGAAGTTGTTTCCCTTCTATGAAATGGTGGGGACCTGGTTGGGGTGTCGGTGTTGGCTGAACCTCCGACTGCCGTTGTGAGTACCAGCGGAACAGCGCGAAGCCTCCCGCACCTGTGACGACAGCCGCCGCCGCGCCGCCAACGAGCAGTGTTCGCCGTTTGAGCTTTTGATGCGGTCCATCTAGAAGGTTTTGAGTCAGCGTCCGTGTATGCCGGGTTACGGTGTCGGTTTCCTGGAGCAAATCTCGGGTTGTCGAGTCAGGTACATCAGTTGTGGGCTGTGTTCGAGCATGGATATCAAAAAGACGGGACGCTGCCGTGTTCGCCGAAGAAAGCCGTTTGCTCCACGGGGCAAGTAGGGTTGCATCGGGATCGGTGCGTTCCATCCTGGGATTATGCCATGCTTTCGTTAGAGCCTCAACAAAAGCCACACAGGAAGGAGGGCGCTGTGCGGGATCTTTTGCCAGCCCTTTCATCAGAACAGCCTCAACATGCAAGGGAATCGTTGGATTGATCTGCCGGGGCCGGGGTGGTGCCTCATGTAACTGCTTGAGGAGCACATCAAACGGGTTATCTCCTCGAAATGGTAGTTTTCCCGTGAAAAGATGATATGCAATGATAGCCAGACTGTAGCGGTCGCTGGCGAACTCCGCGTGCCCTAGAGCTTGTTCCGGGGCCATGTATTCAGGGGTGCCTCCTCCTGCGTGGGTCTGACTGCGATGGGTTGCACTATTGAGGAGCTTGGCTATACCGAAATCGGCTAGAAAGAGCAGATTCTCCTGAAGCAGCATGTTAGCTGGTTTGATATCGCGGTGAATAATATGCTTGCTGTGGGCGTAGTCAATCGCTTCGGCGGCCTGGTGAAGAAAGCGCAGCCCTGCCTCAGGCGTCAGGGGTGGCTCACTGTAGATGAGGTCTCGTAGGGTTCCACCCGTCAGGTAGGGCGTGACCAGATAGGTGACGATTTGCTCTTCATCGTCTTCAAGTGGTTGTTGCCCAAAGTCATGGACCTGAAGTATGTGCGGATGCTCCAGCGAGGCGATGGCTCGGGCTTCATAGGCGAAGGCATCCAGATAGCTCTTGTCCTCCGCCAGAACCGGTGGGAAAATTTTAATCGCGACCTGACGTTGAAGCGCTGCGTCTTCTGCTAGCCAGACTTCTCCCATGCCTCCCCGCCCAATCAAGCGGATAGGCCGATAGCGCCCAATGGTTTTATCCTGCCAATCTATCAGATAATACATCGCCATAGATCAGATCCCTCGTCCCTCTATCTTCCAGAAGAAGATACTGGAATTCTTATCGTTCTTATACGTTACGGCAAGCCACTTTCCGTCCGGGGACCACGTCAGCGTTCTGGGGCTCTTTTCAAACTCGGGATGGAGCGTAAGCGGTTGCTGCTTGCTTTTCGTAAAGTCCCAGACCAGCACTTTCCCCCGTTGGGTACATGCTGCGATCAATGTCTTACGCGAATCCGGACAGAGCGCGATAGAAATCAGCTTATCATCTTTTTTGCTGTAGAGGCGATACTTCACCTTTGTATCGGGAAGGCCCCAGATCAGTATTGTGGGCTCGACCAGTATATAGTTTCCTGCCAGCCATTTGCCATCGGGCGTAAAAGAAACGCTATCCCAATCGCCGTTGTAGCCTTGTTCGGGATCTTTCAGACTAAAGCGCTGCTGCCATTGGGGCTTTTTGGCTGAATCAAGGCGAAATTGTCCTATCCCGATATCCTGGTTACGAGCGATAGCAAGAAGTGGGTCTTTGCTGACACTACTGCAAGCGACCGTCGGGAAGGATGATGAGAGTGCCGAGATATAGCCACCGGTCACAGGGATATTGCCCCAGGTATGGCGGGACCGGTTTGTTTCTGCCACAAAGAGCGTCTCGCGAGAATTGGTGATATCGTTGTCGAGCGTACTGATACCAACAAGGTACTTGCCCTGCCAGACAAAAGCATCCGTTTTCAGGGTCATCGCTTTTGTGGGAGCATGGAACTCAACCGGGGACCCGAAGTCAGGAGCTTCACGCAATGCGGGTGTATAAATTCCGTAGGTCATGAGTGATATGTCTTCCTTGTTGGAAGGGCTCCCTCTTTGGGAGAGCGCGAGCCATTTTCCATCGGGCGACCATGCGATCTGAAAATCCATTGTAAATACATTTTTTGTCGCAATGGGGGCCGGATCGTGTCTGTCTGCCTGTAACAATGTTTGCGCTTCCCAGACTTTTAGGACACCTTCTGTTCCAGCAGTTGCAATGTACCGACCGTCAGCGGACCAGTCCAGAGAAAAGATATCTGATACATGCAGAAACTTTTGCTGAATGGTCGGCGCGGCAGGATCAACCGTCGGCTGTGGGGTTGGCCCGGGAGATGGCGGTAGGTGCATTGTTTGAGTGAGGAGTTGCCAGCCAGTAACGCCACCTGCAAGCACTGCTGCTCCTGCAATGCCTCCACCAATCAGGAGCTGACGGCGTGACAATGCCAGCTTTGATGGCTTCGCAGTGGTCTCGGCTGTCAACGGATGGTTTATTGTGACCTCGTCGGGAATCAAGGCAACGGCTTGCTTGATGTTCTGAACGAACTCTTCGGCTGTAGCGGGGCGCTCCCCTGGCTGTTTTGCCATGCCCTGCAAGAGCACTTTTTCCAGGCCCGGAGAGATGAGCGCGTTGAACTGGCTTGGAAGGGGTGGCTGCTGTGTGATATGCTGCATGATCGTTGCATAGGTAGTTTCAGCCACAAATGGCAGGCGCCCGGTGAAAAGCTGATAGGCGACTACCGCCAGACTGTAGATATCGCTAGCAGGAACAGCCTGACCGCGCGCCTGTTCGGGAGCGATGTAATCAGGGGTTCCAAAGCCGATCCCTGTTTGTTGTTTGGTTGCGGATTCTTCGAGCGAGGCTTCAAGAAGATAGGCAATACCAAAATCGGTCAGGAGCAACCAGTTTTTATCGCGCAAAAGCATATTGCCTGGCTTGATATCGCGGTGGACCAGCCCCTGTTGATGGGCATAATCAATGGCTTGAGCTGCCTGTGATAAGTAGGTAAGGACAGTGGCGGTAGGTAATAATTTCTCCTCTTGTTTCAACGCTTCAAGAAGATCGGAGAGCGCACCACCGGCGATATATGGCATAACGATATAGGTCACGATTCGGCCATCTGCAAGCGTCTGCTCGCCGAAGTCATGAACTGAAACAATATGTGGATGGTTAAGCGCTGCTGCGGCCTGGGCCTCTTTTTTGAAAATATGGCTAAAGGTTGTATTCCCGGGCTGATGTGGCGGAAGCGTCTTAATCGCGACCTGGCGCTGTAAGAATGGATCTTTGCAGAGCCAGACATCAGCCATGCCACCGCGCCCGATACGTCTGATAACTTGATAGCGTCCAAATACTCGGTTTGTCTGCTGTATTTCGTCACTATCATGGATCATATATGTTTCCTTGCTCTCTCTTTGTGTCAGCGGATAGTATGATGCTTGCTTTCGGGTACGGCGTCGGGCTATGTGAGGCTTCTCTGAAACGCGCGGCCTGTTTGTACATAGCCTTTATTGTAGTAAGCCTCATCCGTTTTCGCAAGCGCCCTGATATTTCTGCGGTTGCTTTGTCAGGAGAACAGGCAAGTTCTATCTGGTTCTATAGAATGTCTCTGGATTGACAGGTATGAATAAAGATATCCTTCCCTGCTCTCGGGTATGCTCGGTGTCTTGAATTATGGTAGGCTTGCGTCAGGGAAATTGTCAAGCAGCAAATTGAAAACAGTTGCTATCTGTTGTGAATGGAGATAATACGTTTCTCCTCACTTGAAACTCGATGGGAATCAGGGTGGGAGGAGGATAGGCCAGAACTCTCATATTGCGTATAGAGTGGTCAGGTGTTGCGCAAGGAGCAATGAAAGCTGGTATAGACCAGATGTGCTATACTGCCTTCAATTATGGTTCGTCTGATCATTGTGATAAGGAAAAAAGCGCATGCAAGGGAATGTACAGGACTATCAACTTATCTGGCAGCAATTTATTGCGTGTGGTGAAATGGCAGAAGATGTACTTCCTCATGTGGTGCAGCTTTCATGGCGTCGCTGTGCGGCTATGGGTGTGGACCCCTATTTATCGATGGGGGTGAATGCGTCCATGTACCCTGCATCGCATCAGGAGCAGGGAGAAGGTCAGGCTTTGCTCTCTCTGGTGCGACCGGCATTGGAAGATCTATACCAGTTTATTGAGGGGTCTGGATGTGTGGTTGCGTTTGCTGATACGGAGGCACGAATTGTTGATGTCGTTGGTGATGAGGAACTGCTACAGGAGCTTCGTCAGCGGGGACTCTTTAATGAACAAAGCTGGAAAGAGGAGATATTGGGAACAAATGCTCTTGCTCTTGCCCTGCTTGAATCATTCCCCATTCAGGTGAGTGGCGCGCAGCACTTTTGCTCCCTGCTGCATCCTTTTTACTCTTCGGCTGCTCCGGTCCATACGGTGCTCGGACAGGCCGTCGGTGTGCTGGCTGTGATTGGACCCCGCCAGTGCAGCCATATCCATACACTGGGCATGGTGACGGCTGCGGCCCAGGCGATCAGTAATCAACTCCAGATGCAATCCTGGTTAACCAACACCAATACCCTGCTTTCCGAGCTGCGTACTATTTTACGTACACTGGCCGATGGTATTTTGCTGATTCGCGATGATGGTATCATCTCCCAGATGAATGCGCCTGCCGGGATGATGCTTGGCCTGATTCCTGAGCGGGTGATGGGTCGAAAGTTGCAGGATGTGCTGCATGTGCCTCCTGTACTGGCACGAGCCCTGCACCCTGGAGGCTCGCTGCTGGATGAGGAGATTGTGTTTGAGACGGTGCGTGGACGCACCCCATTTCTTTGTACATTGAAGCGCATTACCGGCAATACCGGAAACCCGGTGATGTCTTCCAGAAGCGATGTCGGCTGGCTGGTGCTTGAGGAGCCTGTACAGGCCGATGGCTTTATGCTGATCCTCCGCAGTATTGAGGGCGTGCAAAAACTGGTTCATCGCATGACGGGAGCGCGGGCGCATATGACCTTCGCGAATCTGATCGGGGAGAGTTCGGCCTTGCGGGAAGCGGTGCGCCATGCGCAGATAGCTTCCCATAGTAATGCAACCGTGTTGCTGCATGGTGAAACTGGAACCGGGAAGGAGATCTTTGCCCAGAGCATTCATAATGCAAGCGCTCGGGCTGATGGGCCGTTTGTCGCGATCAATTGCGCCGCTATACCACGGGAGCTGATTACAACTGAGCTATTTGGATATGAGGGGGGCGCATTTACCGGCGCGGATCGGCAGGGACGACCGGGAAAATTCGAGCTGGCTCATCGAGGGACACTCTTTCTGGACGAGATAGGCGATATGCCGCTTGAGCTGCAAACCAGCCTGCTACGAACTCTGGAGACGCGTACGATTATGCGTATCGGCGGTCAGCGTATTATCAATGTTGATGTACGTATCATCGCGGCCACTCATAAGGATCTGCGTGCCGAGGTCGAGAAGGGAAATTTCCGCTCTGATCTCTATTACAGGCTGAATGTCCTTTCAATTGAGATTCCCCCGCTGCGCCAGCGAGAGCGCGATATTCCTCTGTTGGTGCAATACTTCCTCTCACGTCAGAGCCGTGTGCTTGGGCGTTCGCTTATGATAGAACAGGAGGCGCTTGAACGGCTTTGCGCGTATTCCTGGCCGGGCAATGTGCGTGAGCTAGAGAACACCCTGGAGCGTACGACCTATCTGGCCCAACATTCCGTCATCACTGTAGCGGATTTGCCTCCCTTTTTCCGTCACCTTGACACCACACAACAGACTGATAACGGGCAGGAAGAAACTACACCAGCAGAGGAGGCACATCCTGATATTGTCGGACATTCGTTGAAAGAGCGCAGTCATGAGGCGGAGATAGAGGCGATCGTTCAGGCATGGCGGCGGTGTGAGGGGAACGCAACCCGAGCCGCGGTTGCCCTGGGTATCAGCCGTACCACGTTGTGGCGGAAGATGGTGAAGTATGGCCTGACTCCTGAAAAGCTACGGGCCAGCATGTGAGGCAGCCTGTTTCACTTTAGAAACATCGTATGCTGGAAGTGTTGCAGGATTGCATCTTCCTGTTTCATTTTTGGAACAGCTCTTCCAGGAGAAAAGCCTGCTGCAAAAGAGAAGCTCAACTGGCTGTTGAAGTACCGGGAAGAAATCTTTCCCTCGCTTGCTGTTGAGTTTGGCATGAAAATTGCAGGGAAGAAAAAGAGAGAGCAGATACAGTATTCCATCTGCTTGCGTGGCTCTGTTCCTTGTGTAGAGCGCAGGAAAAATTGCCTTTTGCAGAAGAGGCGCTTTGAGCTGAAAAATAACGCCCTGGGTCCGCTCAGATATAGCCAAAGACGGTATTATGGCGTAAACTGTACTTGTTAAAATAGATCTTCTTCCCTGTTCTTGCTGCGCTTGTCCGTTTGTTGTAAAAGCATATGCGCAGCGGCGTGAGGGAAGACAAAAAGCAGCCAGAGTAAACAAAGGAGATTGCTCGATGAAGAAGCTCATTAATAAGCCAGAAGATGTAGTCAAAGAAGCGCTCGAAGGGATGGCAGCCCTGCACTCAGATCTCGTGCGGGTTGATCTGGAAAACCAGATCATTGTACGAGCAGATGCCCCGCTTCAGGGCAAAGTAGGTGTTATTTCTGGTGGTGGTAGTGGGCATGAGCCAATGCATGGTGGCTTCGTCGGACATGGGATGCTCGATGCAGCATGTCCCGGAGCGATTTTTACTTCTCCGGTTCCCGATCAGATGTTAGCGGCAACAAAGGCGGTCAATGGTGGGGCGGGTGTCCTTCATATCGTGAAAAACTATACCGGGGACGTTCTGAACTTTGAGATGGCGGCAGAGCTGGCACAGGCGGAGGGGATCGAGGTTGCCAGCGTGGTAACAAACGACGATGTGGCCGTACAGGATAGCACCTATACTGCCGGACGTCGTGGTGTGGGGGTAACCGTCCTGCTGGAAAAGATTGTAGGGGGTATGGCCGAAGCGGGTGCTCCTCTGGCGGCTGTTGCTGAGATGGCTCAACGGGTGAACAATCAGGGACGCAGCATGGGCATGGCACTGACTTCCTGCACGGTTCCCGCAAAGGGGTCGCCGACCTTTGAGCTTGGTGCAGATGAAATGGAAATCGGCATAGGCATTCATGGCGAGCCGGGGCGCCGTCGCGTCAAACTGGCCTCAGCGGCTGAAATTACAGAGATGCTCGCTACTCCAATTATCAGCGATCTTGGCTTGAAAGCAGGTGAGCGCGTGCTGGCGTTTGTGAACGGCATGGGTGGCACACCGCTGATCGAGCTGTACGTTGTGGCGAACGAGCTTGCAAAGATCCTGAAAGGGAAGAATATTTCAATTGCTCGCTCGCTGGTCGGCAACTACATTACCTCGCTGGAAATGGCGGGCTGCTCGATCACGCTACTGCGTTTGGATGATGATATGATCCGTTACTGGGATGCACCTGTCCATACAGCGGCGTTGCGTTGGGGTATGTAGCGGGTGAAATGAGCGGATGTTCGTCTTGATATTCGGGCTAGCAGGGGCTCTTTCTCTTTTTGCGTGAAGCGGTGTACAATAGAAGCATTCCGTATCATGGATAGGGTGCGACAAAGTACGCTGAGATACCCTACAGAATTCGGAGGCCATGCCTGAGAAGTCAGAGACGAACATCTTATTACTGTTTATTTGGGGGAGGAACATGCCGATTACAATAGATGACACGTTGCGCTGGTTGCAGCGTCTTGCCGATGCCTTGCATGAAAATCGCGACTATCTGACTCAGCTTGATGCCGCTATTGGAGACGCCGACCACGGTATCAATATGGACCGTGGTTTTAAAGCGGTCACCGAGAAACTACCCGCCGTCGCAAGTATGGACATTGGCTCAATCCTCAAGACGGTTGGCACCACACTGGTTTCGACAGTAGGGGGAGCAAGCGGTCCATTATATGGTACAGCTTTTCTGCGCGCCGGTATGGCTACCGCCGGAAAGCATGAGCTGGATGAGGCCGATGTTGTTGCCATGCTTGATGCTGCACTTGAGGGAATCAAGGCTCGGGGAAAAGCCCAACCGGGCGAGAAAACGATGGTTGATGCTCTTGCTCCGGCTGTGGAAGCCGCCCATGAAGCAGTGCAGGCGAAATGTGATCTGATACAGTTGTTGCAGCGTTGCTGTGCTGCCGCCGAGGAAGGGATGAAGAAAACCATCCCGTTACAGGCGACCAAAGGACGAGCAAGCTATCTTGGTGAACGGAGTGTTGGTCATCAAGACCCCGGAGCTACCTCGTGCTGGCTTATTCTCAAGACTCTCTCTGACACGATGGGGCAATAACGTCTACCCCTGAAGGAGTAAAGGCATGGCCGTAGGAATTGTGATTGTATCTCATAGTGCCCGCCTGGCTGAGGGCGTGGTTGAACTGGCTGGACAGATGGCCCAGGGAAAAGTAGCAATCGTCGCTGCGGGTGGTATGCCCGACGGCTCGCTTGGCACGTCTGTTGATCGAGTAGTCGCGGCATTACGTGAGGCTGATAGTCCTGATGGAGTGGTGATTCTGCTCGATCTGGGGAGCGCCGTGATGACGGCTGAAATGGCTGTTGAGATGTTTGCAGCCGAGAGCTCTCATCGTGTCGTGATTAGCTCCGCACCGCTGGTTGAGGGAGCCGTCATTGCTGCTGTTGAATCCGCTACAGGGAGCAGCCTGGACGAAGTGAATACAGCGGCGGAGAGCGCTCATTTGCTCCCAAAACATTCTGACTAGAAAGTACAAATCTTTGTCGCGCCTATCTCGGAACGTTTGAAGAAAGCTGAAAACCGCGATACAGGAGATAGATCGGTCTCCGTGTTCGCTATGCTGGCGTTCTGGCAAAAGCATGGCGTGATGAGGAGGCAATGAAGCATGATACAGGAAAATGATGTGACGAATCCACTGTCAGTAGTGGCAATTTCACCGGGTATAGCCGTTGGTCCTGCACTGGTGCATAAGGTAACGGCACGGGTTATTACTGAAACAACGATTGCAGAGGATCAGGTTGAAAATGAGTTGCAGCGGCTGCATTCGGCGCTGGATCTTGCTTTAAAAGAGATACAAAAGCTGTCCAGGCATGTCGCGCAGAATGTGGGTCAGGAGGAGGCTGGTATTTTTGAGGCCCATCAGATGATGCTGGAGGATCCTGATCTGCTTGCTTCTGTGGAAGAGCTGATCTCACAGCAGCACTATTCAGCTGAATATGCGCTGCAACAGGTTGCTGAACAGTATGCGGCGCAGCTTGCCGCACTGGATGATGAGCTGCTCTCGGCTCGAAGCAAAGATGTGAAGGATGCGGTGAACCATGTCGTTCAGCAGTTGACCGGGACAGCCTCGCAGAAGCTGGCTCCGACCTCACCTGTGATTATTGTGGCTGAGGATCTGACCCCTTCCGATACAGCAAGCCTTGATCCATCGCTGATCCTGGGTATCTGTACTGTGGTTGGCGGTCCAACAACCCACGCGGCTATTCTTGCGCGTACGCTGGAAATCCCTGCTGTGGCAGGGATTGATGTCGCGTTGCTTGATCGCTTACATGAGGGCGACATTGTGGCCTTAGATGGTGCAAAAGGGCTGTTCTATCAACAGTTGAGCGCCGAACAGCAGCAGCAATTTGAGGCGACCATGCAGGAGCAGCGCCGTCAGCGTACTGAGCGCCGGGCGCAGGAAGAGCAAGTCTGGAAGTCACGACTTGCTACTACGGCAGATGACACACGTGTCGCGGTTTTTGCGAATGTCGGCGATGAGGAAACTGCCCGTACCGCCGCGCTTGCCGGTGCCGAAGGAATAGGTCTGCTTCGCACCGAATTCCTCTTCGGCGGACGTCCAGTCTTCCCTTCAGAGGAAGAGCAGTTTGAGAGCTATGTGGCGCTGTTCAAGGCCTTTCTCGAAAATACCGAACTGGGCAAATCGATTATTGTGCGCACGCTTGATGCTGGTGCTGACAAGCCATTTCCCGCTCTTGAGCCGATTATTGGGGAGTTGCAGGAAGCTAACCCGGCACTCGGCCTGCGTGGTATTCGTATTCACCTCAAGCATGAAGAACTCCTGCGGCAGCAGCTTCGAGCACTCTTGCTGGCGGCTGGCGAAACGGGAGTCGATCTGCATATTATGTTCCCGATGATCGCAACTGTCGAGGAAGTGCGACGTGTCAAGCAGATCTATAGCGCCGTACATACAGAAATAGTTGCGGCAGGGAAGGCCGTTCCCACTCAGGTACACCTCGGTATTATGGTAGAGACGCCGGCTGCGGCTATAATGGCTGAAGAACTGGCTCGTGAGGTTGATTTCTTCAGCATTGGCGCAAACGACCTTTATCAGTATACGATGGCGGTGGACCGTACCAATAGCCGGGTTACTGGCATGTTCAGCACGGTTGAGCCTGCGGTGTTGCGCATGATCGCGCGTATTGCAGAGGCCGGTCAGAAATATGGCAAGCTGGTTGCTGTCTGTGGTGAGCTTGGGGCCAATCCTCAGGTTGCCCCTGCTCTCGTTGGTATGGGCGTGCGTGAGCTTAGCATGTCGCCTCCGTCTATCGCTCGCATCAAGGCGGTGCTGCATCGACAGCCCCTCACTTATTGGCAGGATCTGGCGACGAAACTGCTGGCTGCCGAGACCGCTGCCGATATTCAGCAGATACTGGCTGAAAATGAATAGCATGGGGTACTGTTGCCAGGGTATGATGAGCATATGAGTATCACGTTCTGGTAAAAAGAAGAAGTATCCACATCGAAAATATAGTTGTGTTTTTTGCCTCTCCGCTTTCATCGGTGGAGAGGCAATTGCGTCTGTCTAAGCCTTTCCCCTTCCAAACTCTACCATATTTCTGCAAATCCCTGGAAGCGATTGCGCTTCTATTCCTGCTGTTCTTGAAAGAATACCTGATAGCGGAAGCTTCAGGAGTGCACTGTTTTCAGAAACGAGCTTTTCTAGTTTTGACTTTCTAAATCCTGCTATGGTGTCTCGAAACGGTGAAGAATTGAAGACTGATATGATGTGAGTTTCGCTTTGTTGAGTACGTATATTCATAATATCAGAGCTATCTGTTCAAGAATGTGCTTTATGGCCTCAAAGAACGCGCTGATGTTACTCATGAGCTATCTTGTTGGGATTGGAGGTACAGCGTGAGTTCCTGAGATAGGGAATATTTCAGGTATACAGAAGAAGTCCCAAGCGAATACGATCAGGCTTTTACCACAATTTTGTACAATGACAGGAAGTTCTTCTAGCCATACTGCAACGCCGTTGTCTTTGTATCGCTTTTGCTACGCGCGTTGTGCAAGGAGTATTTCGTCTATGCTGCGGTATAAAACATGGGCACGCCGAAGCTTCCCCTTGCTTCTTTGTTTCCTGGCAGTGCTCGTTGTCGCCTGTGGTGGGTCCACTGCGACCCCCGGTCAGGGTTCTGATAAAGCCCCTGAAGATAAACAAATCGCTGTCATGCCAGAGGTAAATATCAGCGAGATTAAAACATTTGATCCTGCCCTCGCAACGGATTCCCCTTCTATTGACTCGATTAACATGGTATTTACCGGTCTCGTACAGCTTAATGACAAGCTCGAAGTGCAGGGACAGCTTGCCGAAAGCTATCAGTTAGGGCCTGATGGCGTCACCTGGACCTTTAAACTGAAACCTGATCTGAAATTCAGTAATGGAGATCCGTTGACCGCAGATGATGTCATCTATAGTATTGACCGCGCTTTGCAGCCTGCCACCAAGTCGACGACCGCTGGCGTTTACCTCGGTCTGATCAAGGATGCGGAAAAGCTGCAAGATGGCAAAGTGAAGACACTCATCGGTTCAAGTCTGAAGGCGCCTGACGCTCGCACGGTTGTGATTCAGGCGGGAAGTAAAGCGGCTTACTTCTTACAGACATTGACCTATGTCAGCTCCTATGTGGTCAACAAGAAGATTGTTGAGAAGTATGGAGATCGCTGGACGGACCATATTTCGGAAGGCGTTGGCGCTGGCCCCTTTGTTGTCTCCAAATATAATAAGGGCGCTGAGATTATCTTTGAGCGCAACACGAACTACTATGGCGATAAGCCTCAACTGAAGAAGGTGGTTTACCACTTCTATCAGAATGCCGATACTGCCTATAAAGCATACGAGTCGGGTCAGCTCCATACTGCTGGTGTCCCTGCCCCTCAGACCGATCGCGCGAAGAATCTGAAGGGACAGTTCCATACCGAGCCGTACCTGTCGATCCTGTTCTATAAAATCAACTACCTCGCGAAACCTTTCAATAACATCAAAATCCGTCAGGCATTTGCTCTTGCGATCAACAAGGAGCAGATTGCGCACAACATCTACAAAGATACTGTTGTGCCAACCAATCACATTGTTCCTGACGGGCAGCCGGGATACTATCCAGATCTGAAGGGTCCTGCTGGTGTCTCTACTCCTGCTGGTGATAAAGAGAAAGCGAAGCAGTTATTTGAAGAAGGGATGAAGGAAGAGGGATATACCCGTGCAAACTTCCCGCCTGTCACCCTGACTGTCGCTTCAACCTCTGCGTCTGCACGGCAAGAATATTCGGCAGTGCAGAATATGTGGAAGGAAGCGCTTGGTATCACTGTCAAGATTAACGAGACAGAATTCAACAAGCTGCTGACCGACATCGATGCCGCGACTAACAACCCCAATGGATTGCAGATCTGGCGCGTCTCCTGGATCGCTGACTATCCTGATCCGCAGAACTGGATTTCTTTGCAGTTTGGTGAAGGCTCCGAGAACAACAACGTCAACTATGCCCATAGCTCGTTGAAGTTCGCAGCGGAGCAGAAAGAACTACAGAAGAAGATGGCTCAGGCTGATGTTACTGCTGATGAGAATCAGCGTATGAAGCTGTATAACGAGATTGAGCAGAAATTGGTGGACGACGTTGCCTGGTTGCCCATCTATCAGGGGCAGACGGTGACGGTGCGCAAGCCGTGTATCAAGGGTCTTGAAGACAATGCTCAGGCGCTCACCCCACCAGATGATTGGGCCAAGATCTACATTACCAGCGAGCAGCCCTGCGCGAATGCTGATAAGTACAAGTAGACCGTAACGTTCTGCTTGCATGGAAACGGTAGGCGTCTCGTATCTCTTGCAGATACGAGACGCTTTTTTACAGGAAGAGCGAGACAAGCACGGCGATACCAAAGCCACTCAGCACAATTCCGGCAACACGATTGATCCAGAAAAGCCAGCGCTGCTTGAGCCTCTGGCGGAAAAAGCTGATACCGCTGGTCAGGAGCGCCCACCAGAGGAGTGAGCCGAGGAAGACCCCGGGAATAATGATAAGCGCACCCCACCTGTTCCCCTGGTCAAAGCCTGCTCCCAGACCCGCGAAGATGGCGGCAAACGAGAGAATAGTTGTCGGGTTGGTCAACGTCAACAGGAATGTAGTGAGCATGGCGCGAATATGTCCGCCAGCTAGCTCTTTCTCGATGGCATCTGTGATCTGTTTGAATATCGTTTTAACGCCGAGATAGAGCAAGAAAAGGCCTCCGATCAGGCGGAACCAGAAAGTGTAGTGAAGCAGAAAGTCACTGATTGCCGTCAGTCCCAGTCCCGCGATACTGCCGTAGACCGCGTCGGCTGTGGCGATACCGATACCGGAGATAAAGCCATAGAGCCAGCCCCGGGCAAGAGTTCGCTGCATACAGAGAATGCTCATCGGGCCGACGACGGCTGCTATTGTCAGGCCCAGGAAGAGCCCCTGTATAAAGAAAGATAGCACCTGTTTTTCTCCTTTCTGTTGTGCTTTTTTGGACATAAAAAAATCGCCAGGACCGTGGTTCCGGTCTGGCGATAGCTGAATGCGTGTCTTTTAGAGCAAGGGCATGTCAAAGAAACCAGACCGTAACAAAGCCTGGTTTTGCTGCTGATGCAGTGTTATTTTCTTATATGCTCTCTCAAGACAAGGCATACGCGTTCTTCCCTTATTTATCTCAGCTAAGTGTAGTGGATGTATGCTCTCTTGTCAAGCAAGGTTGCGAATCTCTTTGTTGTGGCTTGTAGGTTGCCATATCATAACGTACAATGACAGGAAAGAACGATGTTATTTTCTGTTTGGAGGGTAGACATGAGTGCAATTCATCGCTTTAAGGGATTGGAGAACGGTGAATTCCGCTGGCAAGATGTGGAAGTTCGCGAATATGGTCCCGATAATAGCCGGGCGGACCGGGCTTCACGACAGATTCTAGTCGGCTTTGAGGAGAACTCACCTCATTTTCATATGCGTTATTTTGCGGTTCAGCCCGGAGGCCATACCTCACTGGATGAGCATGCGCATGATCACGGAGTCTATGTGTTGCATGGTCGCGCTCGTTTGCGTCTGGGTGATGAGGAGCATGAGGTGAGAGAGGGAGATGCAATCTATATCTCGGGTAATGAGATTCATCAATTCTTTACGGTAGGGGATGAACCATTTGGCTTCCTCTGCGTGGTTCCTGCGAAGCGTTAAGTGGAAAAAGGACATTGAGCGTATATGTATACAGTTGAATATCATGCGAATGATGATGTTCGCCTTGTAGAAAAGCCGGTGCCGGAAATCGGACCGGGCGAAGTGCTGGTCCAGTTAAAGGCCTGCGGTATTTGTGCCAGTGATGTGATGGAATGGTATATGAAGCCCCGTGCGCCGCTCTATCCCGGTCATGAGCCGGTCGGCGTGATCGTGCAGGTTGGGGAGGGCGTTGATCAGTTCAAGCCCGGGCAGCGTGTCTTTATTCATCACCACGTTCCCTGTATGACCTGCCATTATTGTCAACGCGGGGCTTTCTCACAGTGTGCGACCTTCCGTGCCACGCGCCTCTATCCTGGTGGGCTGGCGGAATATATTCGGGTGCCTGCTCCTAATGTGCAGCTTGACGTTTTACCCCTTCCCGACTCACTCTCTGATGAGGCGGCAACGCTGGTTGAGCCGCTGGCCTGCTGCGTGCGCGGGATCGATCGGGCGAATATTCGCCCCGGCGATAGTGTGTTGATTCTGGGGGCCGGAAGCAATGGCTTGATGCTCGGACAGCTTGCGAAGATGCGCGGCGCATTGCGTGTAATGATATCTGATTTTATTGCCTATCGGCGTGAGGCTGCATTGAAGGCCGGAATTGATGTTGCGTTTGATCCGCAGGACGGGTCAATAGAAGAGCAGGTTGCAGCGGTCAATGATGGTCTCAAGCCTGATGTTGTGATCGTGACACCCTCGAAGATCAGTGTTATGCAGCAGGGTATTGATCTTGTCGCCCCGGGGGGGACTGTGCTTTTGTTTGCGCCTCCGCCTCCGGCTGACGAGCTTTCGGTCAAGCCAAATCATCTGTTTTTCCGGGAGATCACGCTGCGCACTAGCTATTCAGCAGGCCCTTATGAGACACGCCAGGCGCTGGATCTGTTGCGTACAGGTCGGATTCGTTCCGAGTCTATTATTACCCATCGTTTCCCGCTTCAGGAGGCCCCGCAGGCGTTTCATCTGGTCGCAAATCCAGGTGAAGCGTTAAAGGTCGTCCTGCATGTTGATTGACTGATGTGGTAGCAGAAAAAAAGAGGTAGGGATTGAAGTATCTTTCCTACCTCTCTTTGCGAAGAAAGTATTAGACCGGGGTGAGATGTTTGGAGAGAAGGAAGGCGCTGAAGTTCGCCACACTTTCGATATCTCCATCATCTAGCATATTCACCAGGCGCTTGACTGTCACGCGACGTGGCTCGCTCCGACTCGGGATCGTGAAGCCGATGACACTGGTAACCTGAGGCTCGCGTTCGGCACGAATCTCCTCGGCCATGTATTCCAGAAGATCTGCCAGATCGAGATCTAGTGCTTTTGCCAGACTTTCAAGCACTCTGGCTGAAGGGTATTTCTGGCCTCGTTCGATCTCACCAACATAGATCTCAGATAGGCCGGCTTTGTCTCCTAGCTCTTTGATAGTCAGGTGGCGATTTTGTCGTTCTTGTCTGATGACACGTCCTAAGATCTCCTGTAAATCCGCCATGCTGTCGCCTCCTTCTATATAACAAGCTATGCTCTGAGCATTGCTACAGAAAAAGGCATGCTGTGAGCATAGAATTTCTCTATCAGTATAGGCTATGCGCGTGCTATATTCAAGTCAGAGAACGAGCGAAGCTTAGTGAGTGAAAAAGGAGTAACTGTCTATGTTTGTTCCTAACAGTATACGCTCTTTAATGTCAAATGGGCAACCTGACCGCCCTACATTCCATATTCCAAAAGTGTATGAAAAGATCGAGCGTGAGCCGCGTCACTGGGAATATCGTGTGCTCTCCTTTGATCCGCGCGAAGAAGCGCTACCGGATCAAGAGGCATTGAACGAGTTAGGTGGCTCTGGTTGGCTGCTCGTCAATATTCTGAACGCAACCGAGGGGCGCGCCGGAAAAGTATACTACTACTTCGTCCGTGAGGGAGAATAGTGCATGAAAGTAGCTCTCATTGCTGACATTCATGGAAACAGGGTAGCTCTAGATGCGGCTCTAGCCGATATCAAGCGGAGTGGCGCTGATATGATTGTCTGTCTGGGAGATGTGGTAGGAACCGGACCACAGCCACAGGCAGTCCTTGAACGGCTTCAAGCGCTGGTGTGTCCCGTCGTGATGGGCAATACCGACGAATGGGCTCTTCGTTCTGCGCTGGAGCAGCCCGAAGATGAGGAAGCGCGCCGAATCGAAGAGCTTGATCTGTGGGAGTGCACAGCAGCTCTCTACCGCAGAGAAGGAGTATATACGCAGTTTTCAGCCAGTCTACCGTTTGGAACTGGATGGCGTTTCTTTACTCTGTTTTCATGGCTCTCCGCGCTCAAATATGGAGCGAGTTGAGGCGCCGATGTCGGATGAGGAGCTTGACGGTATCTTTGCGGGTGAGCAAGCTGACATTATGGCCGGTGGTCATACGCATCGCTCCTTGTACCGTTGGTATCGGGGCTCGGTAATCGTGAACCCTGGTAGTGTCGGTTTACCCTATACGTATGACTGGCAGACACGGCAGATATACAATCCCGCTCTTGCTGAATATGCCTTACTTACCCGCGAAAAGGGAACGTTGCAGGTTGATCTACGTCGTGTATCCTACGACCTTCAGGATTTACAGAAAGCGGTGAAGGCAAGTGGTATGCCTCACACTGATTGGTGGCTGAATGATTGGCGACCCGAGAAATAGATGAAAAAAGGAGCTTACAGCTATGGCTAGCGTCTATGTTCCAACAGTTCTGGAAAACACTGCGAGAGGCGAACGTGCTTATGACCTATTATCACGTTTGCTTAAGGACCGTATTGTATTGGTGAATGGTCCGATTGAAGAGAACATGGCAAGTCTGATTGTGGCGCAGTTGCTCTATCTCTCCTCTGAGGATAGTAAGAAACCGATCAGCATGTACATCAGTTCGCCGGGCGGCGTAGTTGACGCCGGTATGGGCATCTATGACACGATGCGTGTGCTTCCCTGCCCGATTGAGACCTATTGTGTTGGCTTTGCCGCCAGCTTCGGTACCATTCTGTTGATGGCAGGTGAAAAGGGCAAACGCTACGCAATGCCGCATGCGCGTATCCATATTCACCAGCCGTTGATTTCGGGGGGCTTGAGCGGACAGGCCACCGATATCGATATTCATGCACGTGCCATTTTGCGTCGGCGTGATGAGATCAACGATATTATTAACTTCCATACAGGCCAGTCATTGGAGCGCATTCGCCGCGATACTGACCGTGACTTTTACATGAACGCGGAAGAGGCGAAGGAATATGGCATCATTGATGAGATCCTTCCCTACGCGAACAAGGTAGAGGCTCTGGAAAAGTAACGCATCGGGAGAGGCGGCAGGCAGAAACCACTTGCCGCCTCTTTTTTGTGCTAGAGGGGATCGATACGGATAACATCTAGCTCAAGCCATTGCTGTTCGCAGGCGACACTCCCGAAGCGCAGGACGCCACGAGGTGTTGCTACCGCATATTGATTGTCATGCCAGGCAACGAAACCGAGGGGCCGCTTTGGCGGATTGGAGGCTCGCAAGACCTGTTTCCCGTCGACGAGGAAGAGCGCTTCCTGTGCGTGCCACTCGAGGGTATAGGTGTGCCAGGCTGTCATATCGACATCAAGGAGTGCTTCCTGTGCGCCGCTTAGCCGTTGAAGCCAGCGTGAGGCCGGGCGCTCGTTTCCTGTCAGGAGACCCCAACCGGTGGCCAGTGCGGTGGGGAGGGTTGCCAGCAGCGTTCCCGGGCGCATACTGTGTATAACCTGAGCCTTCCAGCCCCAGCCAGGGATGCCGGGCACGAGCGCCATGTTTGAGGGGGGAGAGGCGTAGAAGAACCATACCGACTCTGGAAGCATCAGAATATCCCCACGAACTGAGAAGGGGTAGTTCCAGAAGCCGAAACCTGCTGTTCCACGCAGAATATGCGGGCTATCCTCGGTACTGGTGCGCGTTGCAGCTGGATGCGAGGCGCGAGCTGTTACCTCCATCCGCAGAGGCGGACGCCAGGGAAACTGCGCGCGTGTCAGGGTACCGTAATCATCAATCTGGGCATCCGCGTATTCTCCCCGGGCGATTTTCGGGATTATCATACGCAGGATAGACTGAGATACGGAGAGTGTTCCCGGCCCCAGACAGGTTTGAGTCCAGCGAGGGTCGAGCGTTTCGTGAAAATCATCAAATACCGCCACAGCAGACCTTCCCCTTGTGCTGTTGTAGGTTTCGTGTTTGCCCTCAGTGTAGACCCTGGATATGTGCTCTGTCAATGCGCTTCTGGTGCGTCCTGTTTGGGTGTTAGTAGCTCTTCCTCCAGGTGTTGCCAGACAAACAGATCGCTTTGTACGTTGTCATGAACGGTCTGTTGAACGTCGCGGAAGATCTGGCTGAAACGAGAAAAGGATTTTTTTTGTTTCTCCTGTGGGGGCATGGTATGGAGCATGATTTCCTCGTCCGAATAGAAATCTGATGGTTCGAGGGCAAGGGCCATCAGGTCGGCGTATTTCTGGAGCAGGGAGCTGCGATTGTAGGCCGAGAAGTAATCGACTTGCTGACTGAGAGCAGAGAGGACGCCTGCAATTTTCCCTGCATAGAGAATCGGGTAGATGGCGCAACTGCGTTCATTCTCGGTGACCACCTGTGGCGTAATGGTGTTCTCTTCCTGAAGATCGGCAACAATCTGCGGGTGGAACATAGTGACGACGTGTCCGGCCAGCGACTCCGCGCCGAGAAACATGCCATCGGGCTCTAGATTCTCCTTCCAGGGATGAGTTCCCATTCCGAGACATTCGCGCAGGCTGCGTACCTTTTTATGAGGCCCAGAGGGTGGCATACAACGGATCAGCCAGAGCGCCAGGCCCTGACGGTGTGGGTCAAGTTGTGAAAGCGCCTGACGCAAGATTAGATCGCAGGTGGACCAGTAGCGCAAAGGTCGGGGCGTGGTGGCCCGCGTCAACAAAACCTGCGCATAGAACTCCGGTGGGATATCTTGAGGAGTTTCATCATCCAGCGGATTAACAAATTCTCCAAGCCCTTTTTCTTCTCGCAATGCCGCAATCATCATCTCACGATAGTCCTGGGAAAGTAGACCGACGAGTGAGCGCAACTTGGGAGGGCGTGGTGTTGATTCGCCGTTGATCCAGCGGCTCATAGTGATGTTGGAAATAGAAAGGGCCTGAATAAGGCGCTGTTTTTCTTTACTGTCTTCGACTATTTTTCGTAATATGTCCCGCCAGTTTTGTACTTCTTCCATAGATCATGTTTCCCTATGTGATATAGTACAGCTTCTATTATGCCATATTAGCATGCATATATACATAAGTCAACAGATACTGCCTCGCAAAAAAAGGAGAGGGGATGAGGACAGCGTTGTCCTCTCATGCCTCTCTCTGAAGAAGATATGCTTTTTTACTCCGGGGATGTATGGTCAGGAACCTTTTACACCAACGATTTGCAGCCATGTGCGAGGAACCTCGGTCAGTCCCAGTTCATTGCCGGCCTCGTAGACAGCATATTCCAGCGCTTTTGCACCCTGGGCGAGCGGAATGCCGGGAAGCGCGCCCTCAATGAAGAGCCAGTATTGGCCGAGATCTTTCCAGGCATCAAGCGAGATATCGACTGTCTTCTGCTCTGTTTCAACCTCAGCGAAGCCGCTATCCTGGAAATGGGAGATATAATCTTCACGTGTCAGCCATTGCATGGCGGTTGCCTTCCCGTTTTTGGAGAGACGCGATTCGGGGTGTTGCTTGCGCAGCCAGCCTACTGCGCGGCGGGTCCAGGTGCGATAGAAGCGCTCGGAGCCTGGAACATAGGTTCCCTCATAGAAGGCGCTGTTGCAGGCAAAAATGCCCTGAGGGCCGAGGATAGAGGCGACTTTCTGAATAGTCGTTCGCTTGTCGGGAATAAGATGAATGGCATTGCAGAAAAAGGCCATATCCGCATGCTGGATAATGTCGGGTAGATCCTCTGCATCGCCCTGAATAAATTGGGTCTTGACGTCCAGGTTCATTTCATCCTGGCTTTTCTGTGCTCTGCGTAGAGCTTCGGCTGATGGGTCAACCCCGATCAGTTGAAGTTGCGAGAGGCGGCCAAGTCGCTGCATTTCCTCAATGATGAGACGTGAGATAGCACCGGTGCCACAGGCGATATCAACAATCGTAATATTTTTATCCTGAGGATATGAGGCCAGCTTTGCCAGTGCCTGTTTGACCAATGCTCGGTTTACTTCGGTATAGAATGGATGGGCCGCGAACGGCTCAAACGTAAATTTATTTGTCTCTTCTGTCTCAATGAGACTCATGCGCGTAGCCTCCTTTACCTTTGTAAGTTGTTCATCGTTGAAAGATTAGAGAGCGATTCCGCCGAAATTGTTTCAGAGAAAAAGGCAAAGGTGCACCTCTTTTTGGGTTGATCGGAGAAAATAAATTTTCAGGTCTGGAGCGTTCTTACGAAAATGCTCCAGACCTGTTGCCTGCGGCTCTCTGTTATAGAAGTTATACCTTTTAAGATAGCGCTTAGATGTGCATTGACATTCCGCCGTCAACACTCAAGATCTGCCCGGTAATATAGCTGGCCTGTGGCAGGCAAAGGAAGCAGACTGCTACTGCTATTTCGTCAGCCGTGCCGAAACGTTTTAAGGGGATCGCGTCAAGCATCGCCTGCTGTTGTTGCTCGTTCAGCTTGGATGAAAGTTCTGTGGGTACATACCCGGGAGCGACTGCATTTACCGTAATATTCCGGCTTGCCATTTCGCGGGCTGTGCTCAGGGTCAGGGCTATCATTCCAGCTTTAGAGGCGGCATAGTTCGCTTGCCCGGCCTGGCCGAGGAGACCAGAAACAGAGCTGATATTCACGATACGGCCCCAACGTGCCTTCATCATGCCCCGCAGTGCTGCCCGGGTGCAGAGGAACGCAGAGCGCAGGTTTGTGTCAATGACTTGCTCGAAATCGGCCAGAGACATCTGTAAGACGAGCTTATCATTGGTGGTACCTGCATTGTTTACAAGGATGGCAATGGGACCGAGTTCTTTCTGTGCCGTATTAAAGAGACGAAGAACATCCTCTTCCTGGCTGACATCTGCCTGTACGGTAATACAACGGCGTCCGAGGGCTTCAATGCTGGCCTTTGTTTCCTCTGCGGCCTGTGCCTTGCTGCGATAGTTCACGACGATATCTGCACCGGCTTTTGCTAGGTGAAGCGCTGTTGCACGTCCAATGCCCTGACCGCTTCCTGTTACCAGGGCGATTTTTCCTGCAAGTGGTAGTTCTTGTTCATTTCCCATGCTAGTTTATCCTCTGGTTTTTTTTATGTTGTCCTGGTATTGCAGGGGTAACTTAAACAAGTGTAACATTAAACCGCACTGACTTCCATCCCTTTTCCTTGAAAAGAGAAAGAGGGCGCAGGACTTTTCTTTGTCCTTTGCGCTCTCTTGTATTGTGGTCAGAGGAGATTTGCAGTCCTTGAAGTGTGTCGGGAGCGTTATGCCTTGCTCTTTTTAGCGGTGTTGCGCTCTTTGGTTTCCCCGGGCGTGTTGACAAAGACAGCCTGACGCTGCTCCTCAGAGAGGTTGGCCTTTTCAAGATCGAGCAGGCTGCTATCAGAAAGGAGTGGCGACAGCGCCGACTCTGTATCCCCCGGGGTCTCGTCATATTCGGTGAGATCGGGAAGCAGGTCGTTCTGCAAGGGTGAAAGCTGTTTCACGATGGGAGCCTGTTCGGTGCTTTTCGGCTCGGGCTCTGTTGCTTGCTGCTGCTCTTCTGGCTCAACGGCTGCGGGCAGGCCTGTAATAGGATCAAGTGGAGTAGCGGCGTTCAGAAGCGCTTCAAGCTCTTTGACAATATCAAAGTTTTCGGCATCCTCTGCGGATTGTGCTTCGTTGCGATCTTCTGAGGATGAGGGTGCTGGGGTTGGCTCCGGGGCAGACTTTTTCTGCTCTTCTTTCGTAACGGACTGTCCGAGGTCAGAAGAGGGAAGTGCTGATTGCGGGATTGGTGTATTGAGCGCGGGCGTTTTCTGTGAAGGCGTGACACTGGTCAGCTTCTGGGAAGGACGAACAGCTTTGATCCCGGTGAGGGTGGTGCCGTTCTCCTCATCCTCATCCAGCAGTTCTGAAAGCGTATGCTCGTCATAAATAGCGCTCTGAAGCTGTTCCCGCGACAGATTACGTGCCTGGAGCAGGTTTGCCCCGCGCAGGTCGGCCTTATACAGATCGGTGGTCAAGAAGTTCGCTTTCACCAGCTTTGCACCACGGAGATCCGCATAGGTCAGGTTGGCCCCGGAAAGGTCTGCGCCAGAAAGGTCCGCGTTTTCAAGCCGTGCACATGAGAGGTCGGCCATAAAGAATTTTGTTTCGGTAAGCTTCGTATCTCGTAGATCGCAATGCCCAAGATAGCGCGAACTGAGGTCTCTTTGAGAGAGGTTCGCACCGCGCAGGGCGATAGGCGGTATGCGTGGTTCAGGCTTTTCTGTGCGGGCTGTATCCTTCACAGGAAGTGGCACATCCTCGATACGAGGAATGCGTCCCATTTCATATTCTGCTCGGGCCTGGGTGATTGCCTTTTCAAATCTGGCCTGTAGCTGTTTTTTCGTTACCTCGTTCTCTTTTTGTTGCAGGTGCCACTCTTCCTGTATACGCTGTGTACGCGTCAGGACGGTTCGCTCAAGCTCTGCAAAAAGCTGCTGATGCTTTTCCTGCCATTGCTGGATACGAGCCTCTTGTGCATCTTTCCAACTTTGCTGTTGTGCCTGAATATTATCCGCTGTCCGTTGGAAGAGCTTGTATGCAGCGGCAAGAACCACAAGGTTCACTACGAGAACGATTCCCCCAACTATCACCATTTCCATGCTATCGCTCCATTTTTGCTTACTAAAGGATGTACTTTCTTCAGGATTTCTGTCATTTTGTGCTAGTTCTTCATATTGGTTATTGAGCTGTTCTGGCTACCGCCCTCGTGAAAGAGAGATGGGTTACGGGGCGACGTTGGAAAATAGTATATCATTCTGTGTCATTATTCTGTATATCATCTCGCTGCCAGTTTTTCAGGATTCCTGTCTCACGATGGCCTCCATCTGGCGCTCTCCTGTGTGTTTTCCCTCCTCTTCATGAGCAACAGAGCACTGGCGCTCAACATGCTTTCAGACCTTCTCTCTTTCTGGTCGGCGGTCAACAATGTGCAGGCAAACCAGCGTACCGAATTGATTGGATAAAGCGGGCATACGATGCGAAAAAACTAAAACCATATTATAATAAACCTGTCTGAAATACCGAATGGGGAATCCCTTTTCGGTACTATTGGTATACGTTGAAAAATCCGCGAAGGGATAAAGAATATATGATGCAGTACGATCATCCTGTCCCGACCTCTTTTCTGCTTGACGAGGAACACCGCTCGTTGATCCTGACATGGAGTGATGAGCATGAAAGTATCCATAGCTGGGAGAAGTTGCGCTGGGCCTGTCCATGCGCCTGGTGTGCCGGTGAGGGTGGACAGCCGGGAATGCTTCAGAGTCGCCAGAGTTTGAGTGAGGAAGAGACTACGCTGGTTAATCTGGAGCCAGTGGGACGCTATGGGCTGACTCCGGTTTGGGCTGATGGGCACCGCACAGGGATCTTTACCTACGAGAAGTTGCGGTCGATGTGCGAATGTGACGAATGTCAGAAGAAGACGGCCAAAAAGTAGCGCTTCGTTATGAGTGCCTGTGCCAATGCGTTTTACAATCACAGACCCGGTATATATCTCTTGAGGGAGAATGCCCGGCGTTTCTCCCTTTGTAAAGAGGAAGCATTGTTGTACTGAAATAGAGAATCATTCGCATCTATTGGAGGGAAACTGTGGCAACGCAAGGAAAGCCAACTCCACCAAACAATCTGGCTTCGCGCAGGCGATCTTTTTCTGCTACCGGCTTACTGATCCGTCTTCTTATAGCGCTGGTGATCGGTGGTATTTTTGCTCTTGTGCTCTTTGGTTCGGCGGCGGTCTCTCATTAGTAGAGGGAGCAATGAACGAATGTCGGATAGACAGGAGTTTTGGTTCCGCTGTTGGAGCCATTGTATACGTCAATAAGTGTATCGACAGGAGGCATCTATTCCTGTCGATGCGCTTGCCAGGTGGAAGGGCGGTGTAAGGTGTACCTCTTCCTTTTTTCTCTCCATATGCAGTCCTATCAGGCTAAAGGGATGACAGGAAACCGCTTCTGTGGCATACAATGATACTCAGGGATTGTGAAGCCCTGTTTTGAGAAAAAGAGACCAGACAATCCACGCTACTTGTGGCGTTTCCAGTGGTGTGAAAGGAGTGAAATAGAGAACGTGGGTTTTGCGGATACGTTTGTCACGGAGGATATTCAGCAGTTACGGCGTCGTTTGCTTTTCCATCCCCTCTGGCAACAGATAGAGGATGGCACGCTTGACGTAGAGCGGCTGCGGCTTTTCGCGCTTCAAGATTGGTGGCTTGTGCGGGAGGCCTATCGTCTCGATGCGCTGGCGATTGCCTCTACCCCCGATTTAGAGCTTCAGGAGATGTTGATTCAGAAGCTTCTGCCTAAAGTTGGTGGTTATACCCTGTTGCTGCGGTTTGGCGAAGCAATCGGGCTCACGCGCAAGGATTTTGAGCAGGTTGAGCCTCTGGCTGGCTGTATGGCATTGACCAATTTCTTCTACTGGATGCTTGCCTATGGCTCAGCCGCTGAGAAGCTAGCGGCGGTGAGCGCGAGTGAGGATATCTTTGTCCAGATTTGTGCTCGAATTGGTCCTGCTTTGATGCGCCACTATGGTTTGACGGCGGATGATGTCGCATTCTTTACGGTGCATGATGAGATCGGGAAGCAGGTCACGCCGATTGATGATGTCCTGCTCGGTCGTTTCAAGACGCCAGAGGAGCGGCGTGAAGTGGTACGAGCTGTACGCCTCAGTCATGAATATGAATTGATGTTCTACGATACCGTGCTTGCAACGCCGGTCACGCAGAAAGGGTAGCAATGGACGTAAAAGAGACGGCCTGGCTGCATTTAGAGCGTGTGTATGACATTCTACTTGCCACCTACGGTGAACCGCCCTGGCGACCCGATATGGATCCGTTAGGAGGGCTAATCGGCACGATTCTTTCACAGCATACCTCGGATATCAATTCAGGGCGTGCCTATCGCCAACTGGTCGAGAAGTTTCCGACCTGGGAACAGGTGCGTGACGCTCCAACCTATGAGGTTGCTGACGCAATACGATGTGGTGGCCTGGCGAATGTGAAAGCGCCTCGCATTCAAAATGCCCTGCATACAATCGGGGAATGGCAGGAGGCAAAAGGGGGAACGAAGCCGCTGTCTGTGTTTCTGCGGGATGAGCTGTTACAGCAACCGTATGAGGATGCCTGGCGGTATTTGCAGAAAATTCCCGGGGTTGGCCCTAAAACAGCAGCCTGTGTTATGCTGTTTAATCTGGGATTGCCTCTGATGCCGGTGGACACGCATCTACATCGCCTGACACGACGGCTCGGCTTTATTGGGCCAAAGGTAAGCGCCAATCAGGCACACCTTATTTTCTTAAAAGTGTTGCCGCCTGAATGGGCGCATACCTTTCATGTTGATCTGATCCAGCATGGTCGCACGATTTGTCATGCCCAGCGGCCAAAGTGCTCTTCGTGCCCGCTCTATGCCGAATGCGCTCACGTCGGAAGTGTCGAGCCTCAGGATACGATCTTGCAGGCATAAGGGAAGCACCTGTTTCAGTCATCCGGCGGAGCTCGACGTGCACTTTGATGCAGTGCTAGAATATTCCTCTGGGAGCTGGTTTCCCGGGCTTGTGTTCTTTTTGATTCTGATTTCAGGAAGTAGAGTGAATGTACCTGGATAAACCTTTACATACGTACCTTGACGATCTGGCGTCCGGTCAGCCGACGCCGGGCGGCGGTTCTACGGCGGCGTTAAATGGAGCAATGGGAGCCGGATTGGTCTGTATGGTCGCCCGTTTGACGCTTGGAAAAAAAGCATATCTGGATGTTCAGCAAGAGATAGAAGCGCTTATTCAGCAGGCAGAGGCGCTGCGCTCTCGCTTTCAAAATCTGATACAGGCAGATATTGAGGCGTATGGTCATCTTTCTGCCAGCTTTAAACTCCCGAAAGAGACTGCCGAGGAAAAGGCCGCTCGCTCTCGGGCTATTCAGGAGCGGCTCGCTGAGGCTGCACAGGTTCCCCTTGATGTGGTTGAAAGCGCCGCAACCCTGATGTTGTATTGTTTGCGCATTGCCGAGATTGGCAATAAGAATGTCTTAAGCGATGTCGCGACCGCTGCCGCTCTGGCAAGCTGTGCAGGAACCGGGGGTTCCTACATGGTGAAAATCAATCTGGACTCATTGAAAGATGCGACTCTGGTGCATCAATTGTCGGACCGGCTTCAACATGCACTGGAACGGATTGCAACAGGCAATCAACAGGTATTGAAAGTAATAGGGGAGAGAGCATAGTTAGATGACTGCAACAACAATTGATGGACGCGCTTTGGGGAAGGAAATCCGGGCCGAGTTACGAGAGGATGTGCAGCGTTTTGTAGAGGTCAAGGGACGGGCTCCGGGACTGGTGATTGTGCGTGTAGAAGGTGACCCCGCTTCCGGTGTCTACAGTAAGGCTATTTTGCGCATTGCAAAGGATCTCGGGGTTGAGGCCCGCCTGGAATTGTTGCCCGCCGATATTTCAGCGGATGAATTACACGCGGCACTGGTGCGCTTGAATCAGGATGTCACGGTGCATGGTGTGATTGTACAGATGCCCTTGCCCGCTCATCTCTCACAGAAGATGGTTGCGGAGACGCTCGCAGCAGAAAAGGACATCGATGGGATCAGCCCTTTGAATACCGGAAACCTCTTCCTGGGCTTCCCGAGTTTTGTGCCTTCTACTGCTGCTGCGGTGATGGAGATTCTTGAGCGCACCAAAACGCCCTTGCAGGGAAAGCGTGTTGTGGTCATTGGGCGCAGTAATGTTGTGGGTAAGCCGCTTTCGTTGCTCCTCTTACAGAAGAACGCCACTGTTACCGTCTGTCATTCGCGAACGACCAATCTGGTTGAGCTCACGCGTGAGGCTGATGTGCTGATTGCGGCTGTGGGTCGGCCAAATATGGTAACAGCAGAGATGGTGAAACCCGGAGCAACCGTCATCGACGTGGGTATTAATGCGCTGCCCGAAGGAGGCATTGTCGGTGACGTAGATTTCGCTTCGGTGGCCGAGGTTGCTGGTGCGGTGACGCCGACTCCCGGAGGTGTTGGCCCACTGACTAATGTGCTGCTCTTAAAACAGTGTATTGAGGCCGCATGGAGACAGATCGGCGGACGACCCAGACCCGCTGAACAGGTTTCGCAATCATCGTAGGATGAGCAAGGGATCAGGCAGAATATGGCTTCTGGCTGCTCCCTTTTTTATTGCCAGGGCTTTTATCGATCAATGACCTCACCTGGAGGAGGGGCTTGTGTCTGGACTCCATTGCAGCTCAGAGAACCGTCGCAGGTGCTCTGCTTTGGCTTCCTTGTCCGGCACATCAGGGACAAGTGACAACTGCTCCATTCTCGCTCGGCAGGACCGGGCGAGAAGCATTCTCCTTTGACGCGTGTGCCAGCTTATGCGCGATCGGCTTCTGCTGCATAGGTTGATTGTACTGCTGAGAAGAGCGTGTCAAGTATTTTGAAGAGATTTGTATTGTTTGAGAAGATGCATCTGCTGTTCTCTCTTTGGCTTGCTTGAGCTGCCATTGCAGCAGGCCCATGCCGCCCCGGCTTGAAAGTCGTGGGCTTCCTGGGCTGCTTCTTGTGAAGGAGGAAACCATGACCTCTCTACTGGTTCGACTCTGGCGCCGGCTTAAAATTGGTCCACTTCAATGGTATCTTCTCTGGTTGACGCATTCCACTTTTCTGATAGGTGTTTCTGGCGTGATTCTCAATGAGCAGGAGCAGGTGTTGCTGCTGCGTCATCGTTTCTGGAAGCCTGGTTCCTGGGGACTGCCCGGAGGCTATATGGAAGCAGGTGAGGCACTGGATGAGGCATTGATTCGTGAACTGAAGGAAGAGACCGGTTACACTATTGCCGTGGAGCGCCTGTTGAGGATGGTGAGCGGCTACAAGCTCCGTGTTGAGGTGACGTTTCTCGCTCGGCTGGTCGGCGGTGAGTTGCATCTTGATTCACGCGAAGTGTTAGAAGCTCGTTTTTTCGCTCCTGATGAGCTGCCGGCTGGACTGTTGCGTTCGCATCGGCATTTAATCGAGCAGGTAGTACAGGACCCGCAAGCCGGGCCATTTTTGGCACGTTCGAGATCAGTACAATAAATATGAGAGATGTTGAATTGTTCACTTCTTTTTTGCTACAAAGAGAAGGGGAAACGTATTTCCTGAAGAGAGAATATTCTGGCGGGAATACTGCTCACGTTTATGCCGTTTGATTCTGTAATTCGCGATTTGTCAGGGGTTTTATGCCGAAATGAAGGGCACCGGAGAAAATATACGGTTTTTACCTGATAGTATTCCAGCCTTCGGACCTTGACGAATGGCAAAAAATCGCTAAAATCTCTATAGACGATTGAAATTTTTATAAGATTTACGAGGTTTCAATGCAGATTCTTGTAGTCGGCGTCGATCATACTACCGCCTCGATCTCTTTACGGGAACGTCTCTCTTGTTCGTCTCGGCAGATTGCCCAGGTACTGCATAGTGCGCGTCAGGTGTTTCGAGAATGTGTGCTACTCTCAACCTGCAATCGGGTTGAGCTTTATGCTGTAAGTGACGATGCTGAGCGCGATCGTCCTGCCCTGTTGCGCATTCTTGCTGAACAACGTCAGGTGCCTCTGGAAGAACTGGAAGCGCATGCCTTTGTGTTTACAGGCAGAGAAGCGGCTTCTCATCTCTTTGCGGTAACCTGTGGGCTGCATTCATTGGTCCCGGGAGAGCCGCAGATTCAGGGTCAAGTAGTGGATGCACTTGAGGTTGCTCAGGGGGGAGGATTTTCGGGGCCAGTGCTCTCCGCTCTTTTTCGTGCGGCCATTACAACGGGCAAGCGGGCTCGTAGTGAAACGGGGATCAGCCGAAATGCTGCCTCGATCAGTCATGTGGCCGTGCAACTTGCGCGTCATTTATTCCCCGCTTTGACGGATGCTTCAGTCCTGCTGGTCGGTTCGGGTCAGATGAGTGAATTAGCTGCTCGTAACCTGTATGATAATGGCGCTCGTCGCCTGGTGATTGTCAATCGCACATTTGAGCGCGCTATTGACCTTGTCCAATCCCTGAATGCCTCGCACCGTTCTTTTGATGAGCTTGAAGAGGCGCTGGTTGAAGCGGATGTTGTGATCAGCTCTACTCGGGCTCCCCACGCTTTGATTACTCGGGACCTCATGCAACGGGTAATGCAGCGGCGAAACGGGCGTTCTCTTTTGTTGATTGATATCGCGCTCCCAAGAGATATAGAGCCTGATGTTGCCTCGCTCCCTGATGTGTATCTCTATAATCTGGATGACCTGCATATGGAGGTCGAGCGAGGAATCCGCTTGCGCCTGCAAGAGGTTGAGCATGTCAAGGCGATTGTGGCGGAAGAGACGCAACAATTTGAGCGCTGGTTGGCCTCTCTCAGCGTTGTGGATACTATCAGCGATCTGCGCGGTCTGGTCGATCAGGTGCGGCGGCTGGAACTGGAACGCACCTTACGGCAGCTTCCCTCTCTTTCAGAGCGCGAGATTGCTGCTGTCCAGGAACTCACGCATAGGCTGGTGAATAAATTCTTGCATATGCCCACTCGTCGTTTAAAGGACGCTGCGGCTGATGGACAGGGGCATGTCTACGCTGAAGCGATGCGCTATTTATTTGCTCTGGAACAGGAAGATGAAAAGCATAACAATAGGAACGCGAGCAAGCAAGCTCGCAATGATACAGACCAACTGGATCATCGAGCGGCTTCGTCACCATTGGCCCACTCTTGAGATCAGGGTACAGCAGATTCATACCACGGGTGATAAAGTCACGCACTTACCGCTGACTCGTATTGGTGGCGATGGTGTTTTTGTGACCGAGATTGAACGTGCTCTGCGAGCGGGTGAAATTGATCTCGCTGTTCATAGCCTGAAGGATCTTCCGACTGCGCAGCCGGAGGGTTTGCGGGTGGTTGTAACGGGCCCGCGTGAAGATGTGCGCGATGTTCTGATCTCACGGGAACCCTTTGCCTTGAAAGATGGTCGATTGCAGGGAGGGAAAGAGCGTCCGCGCATTGGTACCTGTAGTCTGCGGCGTACTGCTCAGATTCTGCATCTATGCCCTGAGGCTGAGATAGTACCGCTCCGGGGCAATGTTGATACGCGCCTGCGGAAGCTTGAGGCGGGCGCGTATGACGCGATTCTACTGGCTTCTGCCGGGCTGCATCGTTTGCAGGCCCATCAAGCCCTGGCTGAAAAGCTTCTCTATCTGCCGGTCGAGACGCTGGTTCCGGCTCCGGGACAGGGAGCACTTGGCCTGGAAATTCGCGATGAGCCCGCCTGGTGTGACATACTTCGCCCGCTACAGGATATGACTGTTCAGGCGACGACGACCGCTGAGCGCATGTTTATGCGTCATTTGGGCGCAGGTTGTTATCTTCCCGTGGCGGCGCACGCGCTGCTCCAGAATGAGCAAATGACACTCTCTGGTCTGGTGACCAGCCTGGATGGGCGCAAGCGGATCACGGTGCAGGCGGCGCTTCCCTGGACAACGCAATCTACGATAGAGCGGGCTGAGCAACTTGGCATTCAGGTTGCTGAGCTGGCGCTGAAACAGGGTGCAGGCGAGATCATCGCCGAGGTGCAAATGGAAAGGGAGAGGTAGCATGGCTGAGATTGAAGGAAAGCGTATTCTGGTCACGCGGACGCGGGAACAGGCGTCGGTATTGTGCGAGCAACTTCGCTCGTTGGGCGCTTTTCCCATTGAGCTTCCAACGATCACGATTGTACCACCTGATGATTGGAGTGAGCTTGATACGGCGCTCCTCGGGCTGTATGAGCGCTATGATTGGGTGATCTTCACCAGTGCGAATGGCGTGAAGATCTGTATGGAGCGCTTGCGTTCCCTCGGATACGATCCGACTCAGATCAAAGCTCGGGTCGCGACTATCGGTCCGGCAACAGCGGCAGCGCTCCAGACCTATGGCGTGACTGCGAACCTTGTTCCGTCAACCTTTATTGCCGAGGGGGTAGCGGCGGCTCTCCGAGAGGATGCGCAACGGAAGGGACACTCTCTCGCTGGGCAGCGCATTTTGCTGGCCCGTGCTGCCGAGGCTCGTGAGGTATTGATCACCGAGCTTCGTGAGGCCGGCGCCATTGTCGATGTGGTTGCGGCCTATTTTACGGTCCCTGTAACCGGAAATGCTGCGGAAAGTCAGGCTGTATTTCAGATGCTGCAAACACGGCAGCTTGACCTTTTAACCTTTACCAGTTCGTCAACCGTCCGAAATTTTGTACACTGGCTCAATACCTGTACCGCCCAGGGATTACAGCAGCCAGATCTCTCGCAAGTCGCGATTGCATGTATTGGACCGATTACGGCTCAGACAGCGCGTGAACTTGGCCTGCATGTGACGATTGAGGCGCAGGAGTTCACGATACCCGGTCTGGTCGAGGCAATACTTCACTATTATGAGGATGCAAAAAATGACAGAGCAGACAACCCTATCAAATAACGATATGACCAATACAGAGACAGCTCCCGAGGCAGCGAAACCCAAAGCGAAGCAGCCTCGGCAGCTTGTCCGCTTTACTTTCTACAAACTGGATCCGCAGTGGTTGCGCTTGCCCGCTGATGTGCGCGAGCAAGGACGACAGGAGTTGCTGCGCATTTACGAAGAATATAGTCAGAAAGCGCTGATTCGCAGCTATGGCCTGTATGGCGTTCGTTCAGACTGTGATTTTATGCTCTGGACTGCGACCTATGATGTAGAGGATCTGCGCTGGTTGAGTAGCCAGATTCGACGCAGCCCGATGGGACCCTACCTGCATGAGGCGCAAGCGTTTCTGGCAATGACCAAGCGTTCTGTCTATGTCGGGAAACATGTTCGGGGCTCGCATGATCCACGGCTAGTTGTGACGCCTCGTGATGATAAATACCTGTTTGTGTACCCCTTTATCAAAACGCGCCCCTGGTATAAGCTCTCGCTTGAGGAGCGCAAACGCATGATGAATGAGCATATTCGGATGGGAGTCAAGTATCCGAATATTACCATTAACACAACCTACTCCTTTGGCATTGACGATCAGGAGTTTGTGGTTGCCTTTGAGTCGGATAGTATCGCGGACTTTCTGGATCTCGTGCAGGAGATGCGCGAATCGGAGGCCAGTCAGTATACCTTGCGTGATACGCCGATGTTCCTGTGCATCAATGAGTCTCTCCCCGAGATTCTCGATGCAATCGGGGCCTGAGAGAAGAAGAGGCTGTACGTATGGAAAAAGAGTTGAAGCACACGCGCTCGCATGCGCTCTTTCAGGAGGCGCAGCAGCTCATGCCGGGAGGCGTGAACAGTCCTGTGCGTGCGTTCCGGGGTGTCGGGGGTGAGCCCGTTTTTATTGACCATGCCGAGGGCCCCTACCTCTATGATGTGGATGGAAACCGGTACCTCGATTTTGTGCAATCCTGGGGGCCAATGATTCTCGGGTTTGGCTATCCCTCGGTGCTGCAAGCCGTGATCGAGGCCAGCAAGCGTGGGTTTAGCTTTGGCGCTCCAACCGAGGCGGAGAGTGAGCTTGCGAAGCTGGTAATGGAATTTGTGCCCTCGGTTGAGATGATTCGCTTTGTCAACTCCGGGACCGAGGCAACGATGAGTGCTTTACGGGTCGCTCGCGCTTTTACCGGTCGTAGTAAGATTGTGAAATTTACCGGCTGCTATCATGGACATGCTGATATGCTGCTGGTACAGGCCGGTTCTGGCGTAGCCACGCTCGGGTTGCCGGATAGCCCCGGAGTTCCGGCTGAAACCACTGCCAATACCCTG
This sequence comes from Thermosporothrix sp. COM3, assembly GCF_059696735.1. Lineage (NCBI taxonomy): Bacteria > Bacillati > Chloroflexota > Ktedonobacteria > Ktedonobacterales > Thermosporotrichaceae > Thermosporothrix > Thermosporothrix sp. COM3. The sequence goes on from NZ_AP019376.1 coordinate 7,155,287, forward strand.
ACCGTTCCTTACAATGATAGTGAGGCCGTAAAGGAGCTCTTTAAGCTCTATCCTGCCGAAATTGCGGCGGTGATTGTTGAGCCGGTCGCGGCCAATATGGGTCTTGTTTTGCCGCAACCCGGCTTCCTTGAGACGTTGCGTGAACTGACCAGTCAGCATGGGGCGCTCCTCATTTTTGACGAGGTAATGACTGGTTTTCGGGTTGCTCTCGGTGGCATGCAGCAGCGGGTCGGTATTCGTCCAGATCTGACCTGTTTTGGTAAGATTATTGGCGGCGGGATGCCCGTTGGTGCATATGGCGGGCGTAAGGATATTATGCAGGTAGTTGCGCCAATCGGGCCAATGTATCAGGCTGGAACCCTTTCCGGGAATCCGCTGGCTATGGCGGCTGGTATTGCGACCCTGAAAGAGCTGCGCAAGCCGGGACAGTATGAGGCGCTGGAACGGAAAAGCCTGTTGCTTGGTGAGGGGTTGGAACGTGCTTTGCGTAACACGCGTGTGGAGGCGCAAGTTGTGCGTATCGGCGCGATGTTCTGCCTGTATTTCACCTCTGAACCGGTGACCGATTATGCATCGGCCAAACGTGCGAATACAGACCGCTTTAGCCGCTACTTCTGGGAGATGTTGGCGGCTGGCTACTATCTGCCACCATCTCAATTTGAGGCTTGTTTTATCTCGCTTGCGCAAGAAGATGTGATGCTTGAAGAGGCAGCTCGAACTGCCGAACATGTACTGCGTAAGCTGGCGTAGGAGGCGCTGTTATGTCTCTTTTCCCTTCTGTTCGTTTGCGGCGAACTCGTCAGAATGAGAAGCTTCGCGCGCTGGTGCGAGAGACGCGCCTGAGCGTCGAGCAGTTGATCTATCCGCTGTTTGTGGCTGAAGGCATCAAAGAGCCACTGCCTATCGAATCGATGCCCGGCGTCAATCAGTGGCCTGTTGAGGCGCTGGATACGGTCGCGGAGCAGGTTGTACAGGCCGGGATTCCGGCAGTCTTGCTGTTCGGGATTCCCGCGCACAAGGATGAAGTGGGCTCAGAGGCCTACGCAGAACAGGGCATTATTCAACAGGCGATTCGGCGTTTGAAGGCCATTCAGCCCGAGCTACTGGTGATTACAGATGTCTGTCTCTGTGAATATACCAGTCATGGTCATTGCGGCGTGGTAAAGAATGGCACGGTTCAGAATGATGAGTCACTCGTGCTGTTGGCGCGTATGGCTGTGTCGCACGCGGAGGCCGGGGCGGATATCGTTGCACCGTCAGATATGATGGATGGGCGTGTTGAGGCACTTCGCCATGCACTCGATGAGCACGGCTTTAGCGGTTTGCCAATCATGGCCTATTCCGTGAAGTATGCTTCAGGTTTCTACGGGCCATTTCGTGAGGCGGCTGAGTCCGCGCCCCAATTTGGGGATCGGCGGTCGTACCAGATGGACCCGGCCAATGTGCGAGAGGCGCTTCGTGAGGTCGAGCTTGACGTTGCGGAGGGGGCTGATATGATCATGGTGAAGCCCGCTCTCGCCTATATGGATGTGATACGGAGAGTGCGAGAAAATTATGATCTGCCGCTGGTCGCCTATAACGTGAGTGGAGAATATTCAATGGTCAAGGCAGCGGCACAGAATGGCTGGATCGACGAGAAGCAGATTGTAATGGAGATCATGACCGGTTTGCGGCGCGCGGGCGCTGATATGATTATTACCTATCATGCACTGGATATCGCGCGCTGGTTACGGCCCTGAGAGGCTTAGCAAGAGGGTTTCAGTGAGGAACTGAGACCCTCTTTTTATGGCCTAAATACTCCAGACTCTGAACTGCTGAAAAGAAACCTCTGTCAGATGATCCTGACTGATTGCCGCCAGTGCAAATGAGCCTTCAGGGAATGCGGTATCTTTGCCCTCTGTAATCCGCTTTTTATCCACAAAAAGCTGGAAGGTAGAACCGCGTACCACCAGCGCGATCAGGTATGGGTGATGGGGCTCGTTTTTGGTCGTGGGAGGGAGCTCCTTTTCGCTGAGATTGATGGTTGGTTGGTCATTTGTGCTTTTACGCAGGATCACGAAGCTGTTCTGACAGAGCTGAACATAATAATAATTCAAGGTTGCCTTCTGCTGGCGAAAGATCACGGCTCCACAGTCCCCCGTTTCAATGGTCATCTGGACTTCAAGCGCGAAATTCGTTGTTGATAGATCGGCTGAGCAATATTGTCTGCTGTGTGGCGCAAGCTTGCGGATATGATAGGCGTCGTTCCGAAACTGGCAGTCCCCCTTGTGATTGGGTGCGGTGACGTTCTCCCACTTATTCGGCTTGTCGAGTGGGTCGATAAACAGCAGTTTCCCCATGCCGGGAAGATAGGAAGGATAGGGAAGAGCTGGCAGAGTTGTGGTAGGGGCCGAAGTCTGTTTCTGTGTTTTCGGGGCCGTGGTGGCCGTTTCTGACGCTGTGGGATGTGCCAGTGTCTGGTACAGGCCAATACTGCCAAGACTGATAAGAAGAAGCACGATTACACAGGCTACGAGTAGTGGCAGTTTTCGTTTCTGGGCGGGTGGCGTCTGCCTTTGGGTGGGTAACGCTTCGATTGAGAGTGCATCGGTTTGCTTGCGAACGAGCGAAGGTGTCTCTATCCCTCGGGGGGTCCGGGTGGGAGCGCTTTGTTCTTTGAGCGATGTGGATGGTCGGGTTTGTACTGGTCCACTGAGGGAAATGGAATGGGCGGGCGGCTCCGTGGTTCCCAGTGCTTGCTGGAGTGCCTGGCTGAAAGTGCGTATGGAGGGGTATCGGTCCTCAGGCTCTTTGGCGAGGGCACGAAGCAAGACCTGATCAACCTCAGAAGGAAGCTGCTTTTTAATCTCGCTCGGAACACGTGGGGTTTCCTCAAGATGCTGATACATAATATCGGGGACAGGGCCACGGAACGGATACTGACCCGTCAGGATTTCATAGGCCATAATCGCAAGCGCATACTGATCACTGGCCGGGACAGGCTGACCGCGCCATTGTTCGGGAGCCATAAAGAGCGGTGTTCCGCGGATTTCGCGGCTCTCGCTTCGTGTGACCATATTCAGATGGGCAATCCCGAAATCGGCAAGCAGCAAATCAGGGAGATGTGGACGATCTGGCCTGTCCCGGAGCAGAAAATTAGAGGGTTTGACATCTCGATGGATGATCTGGCGATCGTGAGCATATTGTAGCGCTTCGGCGGCCTGTGTGATCATCATGCTGATATCGTGTGGTGTCAGTTGAGCCAGCCGTTCGGGATCTCGCGTCCAGATATTCAGCGCACCCTCCTGTCGATAGGGCATCACCTGGTAGATGATGTTCTGCTGTTCTTTTAGCTGACTCTCGCCAAAGGCATAGAGTGGCAGAATAAACGGGTGGTCCAGCATTGCGATGGTACGTGCTTCCCTTTTAAAGAGCTCAATGTTTTCCTGAAGCTCTGCCTCAGAGAACTCCTCATTCATATGAATGACCTTGATAGCAACATCGCGTTCAAGGACCGTATCGCGGGCGAGGTAGACGGTGCCCATGCCACCTCGCCCGATGAAACGGAGTATCCTGTATTGATCGAGTTGTTGTCCCTCTAACGTCATACTGACCTCGTTGTTTATACCTGCCAGACTTTTGCATCCTGGAAGGCGATCTCTGTAGGTTTTGTCTGTGTGCTGGCTGTCATACCAATAATGCCCTCTGAGAAGCTGGTATCGTTGAGTGCTTCAAGCTGTTTGCCGTTCACAAACAGCACAATCGTTCCGCCTTGAGCGACAACTGAGACCACATTTTGCTCTCCAGAGCTGCCATTGATAAAGGTACTGAATTTGTTCTTTCCGATCAGGTTGGTGCCTTCCTGAGATTGAGAAGTATATTTGTAGATCCCGTAGTATTGATCAGTACAGAGAGCGAAGTAATAGCCTTCTTCCCGGTCTTCATTGTAGCGGAAGACAATACCTCCGCAGCCCGGTTTGACAAAGGTCATCTTAACCTCGACCGCGAAGTTTTTCTCGGTAAAGGTACTTCCACAGTAGTATGATTTATCTGGCTTTGTCAGTGTGATATCGAGTGAGTTCCGGGTATAGGAGCATTTTCCACCGAACTCCTTGTTCTCTTCGCCATCGTACCAGTACAGGCGTTTAACGAGTGGGTCATAGTAGCGCAAGGTACCACTTCCGGGAAGGTAGCTCGGATAGGGGTGCTGCGCGTTCTGCGTCTCTGCAACCTGGGTTGCTGTAATAGCGGTCGCAGTCGCATTAGCCTGTGCAGTCGCTACTACTGGTGGTACGGCTGATGCTGTAGCATTGGCCTGTGCAGTCGCCGTTGCATGCGAGTCTATATGTGGTGGCGAAGCAGGAAAAAAAGACGGCCAGAGAATTGCCCCTGCTGTGATAGTGCTGCCAAGAAAGATGACCACGCTAAGCGCTACCAGCAGGGTTAGCAGGTTATTGCGGCGCGGTTTTCCTTGAGGCAGTGAATGATATGATGGGGCAGGAAATGGCGAGTACGGCTGTTCGGCTTTAGTTGTGGGCATAATTGAAGGTGTAGGTGCTGTGTGGATTGGCGTCACTGGATATGGCTTTGCCGGTGTCACCGGGTGCTCGGGGGTTGGATTGGAGTTCGCCATATGTCTGATGTCGGATTGTCCGGGAGGAGGAGGCGGTACAATACGCTCGGGTGAGGACGTACCAAGTGCTTGCTGCAATGCCCGGGCAAACGCCGTAATTGTGCGAAAACGCTCTTCTGGCGCTTTCGCGAGCGCGTGCAAGAGGACGGTATCAACATCTGTGGAGAGTCGGGGGTTGAGCTGACTGGGTGGGATGGGTGATGTTGTCAGATGTTGATACATCAACTGTTCGGTCGAGCCCTGATAGATAGGCTGTCCAGTGAGCATTTCATAGGCAATAATTGCCAGTGCATATTGATCGGTCGCTGGAACGGGCTGGTTTTTCCATTGTTCGGGAGCCATAAAATGGGGTGTTCCTCGAACAACCTGACTGACATTGACGGTGGTTGTGTTCAGGCGTGCAATCCCAAAATCGGTCAGCAACAGGTCGGGTTGTGATGGGGCCTCGTTCCGAATGCGGAGCAGGAAATTAGAAGGCTTGACATCTTGATGAATAATCTGGTGCTCATGGGCATGATAGAGCGCGTCGGCGGCCTGTTGAATCAGCCGGGCGACCTCTTCGGGAGGAGGCACTTCGTCGCGATATCGCTCTTTTATCCATTTACTGAGCGAGCCTTCTTTGCGATAGGGCATCACCTGATACACAACGCGCTGGTTCCCGATCTGTTTTTCTCCATACGCGTAGAGTGGCAAGATGTGCGGATGATCCAGAGCGGCGATCGCTGTTGCCTCGCGCTTAAACAGGCGAATTGCTTCCTGTAGCTCATCCTGGTCGAGTGTTTTTGCCATCTGGATCACTTTGATGGCGACATTTCTTTGTAGTAGCGTATCTCGGGCAAGATACACATCTCCCATGCCCCCGCTACCTAGAAGATATTCGATGCGGTACTGATCGAGTAGTTGTCCTTCAAGAGACATCCTAACCCCCGGCAGAACGTTTTTGCCAATGGTGGCGACCATTAAGCAGAATAAGGAGAATCAAGGAGTACCTATTATATCATGTTTTGAGTGCCATGTTCCCTGGCGATGAAATGATTCTTGCAATGGGAGAAGGGCTTCTGTGCTTATATACGAATACAAGGGGCAGGTGTTGTATCGACTCAGAAGTTTCTATTGCTTCCCGCTTGTTTGCATCTGAAGAGGTACGCTACGGCTTTCTTTGCGTGCGGTCAGTGCTTATAATCAGAAGGGAGAAGACGGAATATCGCCTGTAGGGTAATTGTTAATAAGAGGAGAGTGCTCGGGAGATAGAGATCAATAGAGCCGCTTCATAGTGCCCGTTCAGGCGATGTGAAAGGAGTGGAACATGTCCCTGACTGAGAGTCAACTTGAACATATCCGTTCGCGGGCTCAGGCCTATCTGGAACAGGTTGTTGAAACCGGAATCCAGATCTGTACTATTCCCGCTCCAACGGGAGCAGAAGGGAAACGTGCAGAGTTTGTGGCCTCCCTTTTTCGTGAGCGCGGATATGAACCGGAGATAGATGCGCTTCAAAATGTGTATGTGCGGCGCAAAGGGCGCCACCCGGGCCCAATCGTAATGCTGCTGGCACATCTTGATACCGTCTTCCCGGCTGAGACATCGCTGAATGTGGTACGCGAAGGTGATATCTTACGAGGGCCCGGAATTGGCGATAACAGCTTGAGCGTAGCGTCCCTGCTAGCAACGCTGGATATGCTGGATGAGCTGAAGCTGGAAACCGAGGGGGATCTGTTATTTGTGGCCGACGTGGGAGAAGAGGGGCTTGGCAACCTCTGTGGTGCACGAACTGCCGTCGATCGGTTCCGGGAGACGTTGGGCGCAGTGCTGGTCATTGATGGGAGCCTGGGCTATGTCGTGCATGAGGCTGTTGGTTCAAAGCGCTGGCGCATTACCGTGAAAGGGCCGGGAGGCCATTCATATGGCGCTTTTGGTACGGCCAGTGCCATTCATGGTCTGGCTCACCTGATCGTGGGGATTACCTCTCTTGAGATTCCCGAGGAACCGAAAACGACCTATAACGTGGGAGTTATAGAAGGGGGGACGTCTGTCAATACGATCGCGGCAGAGGCCTCGGCCTTGCTGGATATGCGCTCCACTGATCCCGCGGCTTTGCAGGCGCTGGCTGATCAGGTCCAGGCAATTGTAAAGCGGACTGCAAAGGATGGCCTGCAAACAGAAATTACCGTACTTGGCGAGCGTCCGGCGGGCCGCAGGGAAAGAACGGATCCCTTAGTGCAACTGGCTGCTAGTACTTTACGGTGGCTCGGCATGGAGCCCCGATTTACTTCTTCAAGTACAGATGCTAATATTCCGATCAGCTATGGCATACCTGCTGTTTGCGTAGGGGTCACACAGGGGCATAAGGCGCATACAGTAGAGGAGTGGGTCACGATTTCTCCTCTTGGAACAGGGCTGGCGCAGGTGGTTCGTCTTGCGATAGAGGCGAGCTCACTGGTAAAGAAATAGACTCGGAAACAGAGAAGCAGAGGTAAGGAATAGAGATAGGATAGCTTACCTCTGCTTTTCAAGTGCTCTTACATCTTTGGTAAACGCCCGGCCAGATAGCGACAAAGCCCGGCAAAGAGGAGCGCCTTGCTGGTGCCCCCGGTTACAGTCACGATAAAGCCGATTGCAAGACCAAGCGTCACGCCGATTCGGCCTGCTGGATGACGCAGCATATGCTGTATCGTTCTCATTGGTTTTCTCCCTTTTTCAGAATGCGGGATGACCTACGGACTCTTTACTTATAAGTATGTAACGAACCATAAAGAAAAAACAAAGATTTTTTTGCCCTTTTCCCTAAAGGAATCTGATTGCCAGTCGACACTTGAGAAGAGGGGAGAGGTGAAGGGATTGCTATTTCGCTTCAAGGGATGGCATGATTGTGAGCTAAAGAAGAAAAAAAGAGCGCGGGATGCGGAGCTACAGGCACTGCGGTGCCCTCAAGGTATTATCAAAGTACTATCAAAAAATTAAATGGGAAAACCTGTTACTATTCCCGTTGGTCCTGCGTTCTTTCCTGATATAAGGCACCTGTTGAAAATTTCTAAGGGTTCTTTAATACTCGTTAAGGCGTCTCTAAGGATGTTGGCGAACAGTTCAACGTCGAACAGTTCAAAATAGGAAGTGTTGCTGCACATGGTTGGGATGAACGAATTCAATCGCACTTATCTACCAATTAACGCATACGGGGTCATTGGCGATTGTCATTCGGCCTTATTAATCGCTCCCGACGGTTCTGTAGATTGGGGGTGTCTACCGGACTTTGATAGCCCGGCCATTTTCTGTCGTTTGTTAGACGCTGATCAGGGTGGGTTCTTCCAGGTTGCGCCAGAGGATGCAACTATTCCTGGCATCCAGCGCTACTTGCGTGGAAGCAACGTTTTACAGACTCGTTTTACAAGCATTAGCGGTGAGATGCTTCTGACCGATTTTATGCCGGTCGAAACGTTGGAAGCCTGGCCCTATCGCGGCATGGACAACAATACCTGGACCCGTGAGGATGGTTCCTGCCATTGTCTGGTTCGGATTGTTGAATGTACTCATGGGGAAATGCCCATTCAGGTTACACTGAAGGCGACCCCGAATTATGCTGCTTCGCCGAGTGACATTTCTCTCGCTTCAGAGAATAAGGGAGTTGTGATCTCTGGCGGTGGTCAGCATCTGGGTCTTGCTGTTGTTGGCGCTCAGTTGCTTCCTTCGTATTCCATCAAGGTGGTACAGGAAGAAGGAGACCGCAATCCTTCAGTGGTGATCAACGTTACCCTCAGCGAGGGTGAGCGCCTGGCTTTTGCGCTTGGTGTTGGTCGCAGCGCTCAGGCGGCGCGTCGTCTGGTTGAGGATGAACTGCATCGTCGTAATTTTAATGTCGAGTTGGCTCGTACTCTGCACTGCTGGCGGCAATGGGTCGCGTCCAGTAATTATCGCGGTCCCTATGAAGAGTGGGTGCAGCGCAGCGCACTGGCGCTGAAGCTGATGACCTACGCCCCTACAGGTGCTATTGTTGCTGCTCCTACCACTTCCTTACCCGAAGAGCTCGGCGGCCTGCGTAACTGGGACTATCGTTTTACCTGGTTGCGTGATGCGACATTTACTCTCTATGCTCTTAATGTGTTGGGCTTCACTGATGAAGCGCGTGCCTTTACTCACTGGTTGCGCAACCTGACTTTTGTGGAGGGCGAGGCCTTGCAGATCATGTATGGCATTCGCGGTGAACGCGATCTCCCTGAAGTGGAGCTCTCTCACTTGAGCGGGTACTGTGGTTCCCGACCTGTGCGCATTGGTAATGGAGCTGCCAAGCAGAAACAGATGGATGTTTTCGGCGAGGTGCTGGACTGTATCCACCTCTATCGTCGTCAGGGCGGTTTTGAGCGCTATGGCGAGACGTTGCAGGGTCCCCTATGGGATCTGATGCGGGCTCTGGTAGAGCATGTGTGCGAGCACTGGCATGAGCCGGACAATGGTATCTGGGAGGTTCGCGGCGGCTATCGTCACTACGTCTACTCGAAGGTGATGTGCTGGGTCGCGCTGGACCGGGGTATTCGTGCAGCACAGCAATTGAATCTTGAAGCGGATCTGCCCCGTTGGATGATGGTGCGAGATCAGATCCGGGCCGATATCCTGACAAACGGGTATAATACGGAACTGGGAGCCTTCACGCAGTCCTATGGTGATACCGCTCTGGATGCTTCTAATCTGCTGCTGCCTCTCGTAGGCTTTATTCCGCCAGATGATCCGCGCATGCGCTCGACCGTTGACCGGATCATGGAAAAGCTGACCGATGAGCATGGGTTTGTGTATCGCTACCTTTCAGATGATGGTCTGGAAGGGCACGAAGGCACCTTCGCAATTTGTACGTTCTGGTTAGTCGATAATCTGGCTATGCAAGGCCGGGTTGATGAGGCGCGTTCGCTGTTTGAACGCTTGCTGTCATATGCCGGACCGCTTGGTCTCTTCTCCGAGGAAATCGATGCCTCGAATAAGGCGGCTCTTGGCAATTATCCGCAGGCATTTACGCATATCGCTCTTATCAATAGTGCTCTTAACCTTCGTAAGGCTGAACTGCGCCAGGCTGAACATCATGCTGGCCCGGTCGTTGCCGCGATTCATCTGAACAACCAGCAACGGTAAAATAGACAACTCATTATGATGTACAAAAAAGAAAGATGAGACCTGTACCTCTGTGAAGCTCTACAGGTTTCATCTTTTCTCTTTTTTTTGGGGGTGTCCTCTCCTGCTCTTTTCTTCTTTAGCGCTTGCTTCAGGCGAAACGACCAACCAACCAGGGAAGTGATATAATTGCAACGGCTGTGCTGTCCCATTGCTTACTGTGAGGATGGCGCGAGACTTTATTTCCATTTGAAGAAGAGGCAGGTGATTGCGATGAACGAGAATAGTTACAGTCAGCTTCCAATCGGGCCGAAAAAGAAAATTGCCCTGGTGGCACATGATAACAAGAAGGACGATCTGATCTCGTGGGCGCGATTCAATCGGGACGCGCTGGCTCAGCATACGCTGTACGCGACCGGAACGACGGGCATGCTGCTGACCAAAGAACTCGACTTACCCGTACATAGTTTCCAGAGTGGCCCACTCGGCGGTGACCTCCAGATAGGGGCTGGTATTGTGGAGCGAGCAATTGATTGTCTGATCTTTTTCTGGGATCCGCTGGAAGCGCAACCGCATGATCCCGATGTAAAGGCGCTGTTGCGGATCGCGGTTGTGTGGAACATTCCAGTTGCCTGTAATCGATCCAGCGCCGATTTTATCATTACTTCTCCGCTTCTTTCCTCTGAGTATAACCGGCTGCTTCCCCTTGAATATGAGGCGTATATTCGGCGTATGGAGAGTTAAAAGATGTGGCGCTCTTTCTCCTCCTGGCAAGTTATGGCATAATAGGGAGCATCATACTATGAGAGAGAGTTAAGGATTGTGACTGCCACGCATTACCCCACAGCGAGCTTAAAACCGCATCGTGATGAGAGCTTGCTTGGTGGGCATCTCTGGATCTTTTCGGGCGCTTTGCAGCAGCCACCTCACTGGGTGGAGCCGGGCGCTCTTGTCGATGTCAAATCAGCGCGGGGGCAGTTTGTCGCCCGTGGATACTATAATCCGCGTACTGATATTGCTATCCGTATTTTGACGCGTAATCCTGAAGAGGCGATTGATCAAGCGTTTTTGCGACAACGAATTCGGCAGGCCTTGCAATTGCGTGAGGTATTTGAGCCGCAGGAGACCAATGCCTATCGTCTGATTCACTCGGAGGGTGATGGTTTGCCTGGCCTCGTGGTTGACAGGTATGCGGATGTGCTGGTTGCGCAGACCCATACCCTGGGCATGGAACGGCTCTTACCGGATGTGATTGCGGCATTGCAGGCCGAGGTAGAGGTGAAGGGCATTCTGTTGCGCAATGAGGGCCAGGCACGCAGGCGTGAAGGCCTCTCTGTAGAGGCACCTATTGTCTCTGCCGGTGAGGTGCCGCAGCGGGTGCAGATACGAGAAAACGGAGTGCAGTTTCTGATTGATCCCTGGCAGGGACAGAAAACCGGTTTCTTCCTTGATCAACGTGATAAGCGCAAGGCCTTGCAGAAGTATGCACGAGGGAAACGGGTGTTGAACTGCTTTAGCTACTCGGGGGGCTTTTCGGTCTATGCGGCGCTGGCCGGAGAGGAAACGAGAACGGTGAGCGTAGATATCTCGGCTGCCGCTATTGAACTGGCCCGCGAGAATTTTGCATTGAATGGTCTTGATGCTGCCATGCATGACTTCTATACAGAGGATGTGTTCGACTATTTGGAGCGGGCCCGGACGGAGGGTCAGCTTTTTGATGTAGTTGTGCTTGACCCGCCCGCTTTTGCCAAGAATCAGGGGGCTCGTGCGCAGGCTCTCAAAGCATATCGGCGGCTGAATACTCTGGGTATGCAGGTCTTACGCCCCGGTGGCGTTCTGTTGACGTGCTCCTGTTCGGGCGTGATCGGACTGGATGATTTGCTTGGTGCCGTTTCGCTCTCAGCACAGCGTTTGCAGCGTAGTGTGCAGATGCTGGAAGTGTATACACATGGCGTTGATCATCCAACCAGCCTGGCAATGCCTGAGACGGGGTATCTGAAATCTGTATTCTGCCGCGTGCTTTAGCAGATGAAGTAGAGGAGAGCCACCAAGGAGAAGGTGTAGCTCTCCTTTTTGATGCTGCTCTATTCGTCGTACTGGAATGACCCTGAAATGACCTGGGCGGCCAGCCCTGAGAGATGCCCATAATCGGCCCAACATCTCAGCGTGCCTGAGACCTCTTCCTCGGTGGTCTCAAGGTCGAGCTCAGTTACCGAGCAGTTATGGTTGCCCGCAAGGTGTTCCTGTCCCAGGGACTGATGGCAGATTGCCAGCGCTGCGACCATAAAGAGACCGCCATGCCCCACCAGAATGATGCGTTTGTTCTGCTTGCCAAGCGTCATTTGCTTGAGGCCACGCCGCAGGCGATCGGCGACCATGAAGAGATTTTCGCCCTCGGGAAAGCGGCTCTCAAACTTGCCGGTGTACCAGTCCTGCAAGACCTGGTCGTGAATGCGCCAGTTCTCGACAGTGGGAGGCCTGCGTTCCAGATCACCAACACCGATTTCGCGGAACTCTTCCATAACGGTGATTGGAAGCCCGAGCTCATAGCCGATAATCGATGCGGTCTCCCGGGCTCGCTTGAGTGGCGACGCATAAATTTCATCTATATGCTTATCCCGAAAGAAGAGGCCGGTCTGATGGGCCTGGAGCACGCCCTTGTCGGTCAATGAATAATCAACCAGAATTGATGAAAACTCTTTGGTAATGTTGGCGGGATTCTCGCCGTGTCGGACAAGAAAAACAGTATTTCTGTAGATATGACTCATAGTTTTAGATGTTCCTTTTTATTGATACTCCGTTTTGCAGTGAACGGCTGCCCTTTTACTATACAGGAAAATTGGTTGAGTTGAAATGGGTGAGCTTGAGGAGTGCGATGGAGAGGGGACGCATTCGCCTTGTGATATGATACATATGTCGTTATTTCTTTGTACTGAGCAGCGGTAGCACTCAGTCAAGCTGAGTCTTTTTTCTACAGAATAGAGAGAAAGGTTGTAAAGGGGACGTATGGAATTTTCTGGCTCACAAACAATAGCAGCGCCTATCAAGAAGGTGTGGTCTTTTTTGCTCGATGTCAATAATGTGTTCTCCTGTGCTCCCGGCTTTCAGAGTATGGAAGTGTTGGGTGAGGAACACTGGAAAGCGCTGATCTCAGTAGGTGTTGGCCCGGTCAAAGCTAAATTCACGATGGACGTAACCCGTCCCGAGATGCAGGAACCCGAAGTGATGCTTGTCAAGGCGCGTGGTAAGGCTCCTGGCAGCGCGGTTGACCTTTCAGGCAAGATGAATCTGAGTGTGCTGGATGATACTCACACAAAGATGGACTGGAGTGCTCAGGTGAATATCAGCGGGACGATTGCCAGTGTAGGGGCAAGGCTTATCAAGGGGACTGCTGATAAAGTAACCTCACAGTTTTTTCAGTGCTTGCGCCAGAAGCTTGAGAGCGGAGAAGCCTGAGCAATATCCAGGACAAGAAAAAAGGTCCGGCCCGCATAGAGACCTATGCAGGACCGGGCCTTTTTGCTCATATAGAGCAACTAGCCAATGTTCTTCTCCAGGTTCTTGAAGATAGTACCAAGCGTGTTCTTCGCGATACCCTGGCCGATAGGATTGTTTGCAACGGCGACTGCACCTGCCAGTTCCGCATTTGCGTCATAGGACAGCAGAGTTCCGTCGGGTTCCTGCGTGAGCTGGATCTGTGCTACGGCATTGACGGAACCGCCAGTCCCGGAGCGCTGGACCTGAAGCTCAATGTAGTTGGGTTTCTGAACGCGGGCAAGGTTAATCACAATGCCATAGGGTCCCTTCAGACCAGGCAGCGGAGTAGAGATGTTCGCCTTGATGCGGTTCCCATCTAAATATTCGATAGATTCGCAACCTGGAATGCTTGCTTGAAGGACCTGAGGATTGAGAATTGCGTCAAAAACCTTGTCTACAGGTGCATGGAACTTGTGTGTACCGTTGAGTTTCATCCCGGAAATATCCTTCCTATCTACGAAGTCTAGCTTTATAAGCCCTATGTATCCCATCGTTTCCGACGGGATTGACTTTCTGATCTACTAGGATCAGGCTTTATTGTAGCGGTTTCGTCGCCGACTTTCAAGAAGTTAAATACTTTTTTCCTGAAATTCCTATCCAGTCTTTGAATGAAGGCTCCGCTTGTCAAGCTACCTGTTTGTTTTGTTTTAGTTGTACGCAGTTTTACACCCGGGGGGAAAAGGTAATCGCTGAAATAGAGGAATGACTGTCTTTTTAGAGGACCGGGAACACAATTATTTATCGTGTCAGGGACGTTGAAATAGCTCTATCCAAAGCAAACTGAACAATGGGAAGCGGCCTCTCAAGAGCTCCCGGTTTCTCAAAGGAAGAGAGGTATCTTGCTCTGCTTTTGTATAGAGAATCGTTGAACTATACAAGCGGCGCTGCATGCGAGAGATGAGGCATGTGCTATTATGGCTATCAATGCCTGAACTTGAGAAGACGTGTGTTATACTGCCTGTAAACGTTCCAAAATATATCTTTTGTAGATGGAAAGGTGAGAATTTGGGGGCTGAAATGTCGGTGTATAGAGAGCCAGAAGAGCAGCTTCAAAAGACGTGGTATGCTCGAACGGCCAGAGAGAGGCATGATCTCTCGGCTTCGATTGAAGCGGCTCTACGGGAGAAGGTACAGGATGCGGAGGGGGGTGGTGAAAGTACTTCCGCACGCGCTCTCATTCCTCCCCGCTTCAGTTTGCGACATCGGGCTATTCGTGCGGCTCCGTCATCGAAAGGTGCAACTACTACCAGAGCTTCGGCCAGGACGAAGGTGCCTACGCGGCCACAGCTTCCCGTTGTGGAAAAGCAGTCAAAGGAGCCTGTTACCTCGCCTCCGCGTAACCTGAATATCATTACACGCTTTATGAAGAAGATCTCGTCTTCTTTTGCGGCACAGCCACGCGAGCGAGTGACCGCAAGTGGCCTTGAAGAGACGGAACAGGAGGATACACGCCCGATTCGGATCATTTCGCCAGCACCGGAAATGCCGTCGCTTGGCTCACTACCTCAACAGGATTTTGTGGCGACGCCAGACGATCAATGGAGCAAGTTCAAGACGGTGGAGACGCCCGCTGTGAGCCCGTTTGTACCGGTTTGGCCAACGCCTATTCCCAGTTCCATGGGCTACATCGGGCCATCACAGTTTGGGACAGGACCACAGCGCCTGGCTGGACGAAATACAAAGATTCGCCTGGAAACTATTCCACAACAGAAGACCCAGGAGATGCCGACGTTAAAGCGGATCCGCTGTGTCGTGCCACCAAAGCCCGAGCAGCCCGCTGAAGCGATGACAAGCGCTCATATTCCGGCGGCGTTCTCGACCGGGCCTAAGAAAGCCACAAGCGCCCATATTCCGGTGATTGAGCGCTATAAAAGTCGAATCCTGCCAGCAATCAGGCTGCGGGAAAAGCAAGAGGAGCTGAAGCGGCAGCCCGTACATGGCTCGGGTGTCTTTGAACAAGGGCAACGTGATGTTTCGATTCATCTGCAAGCCGTCACAAGCAGTAGCGTCGTGTGGGTAACGTTGCTCTCTGATCCCGGCCCGGTTGTTGTGCAGTATGTCTCTCTTCAGCCAGAAGTTGGCTTCACGGTTCACCTTACTGCTCCAACAACGAAGCGGACAGCGTTCAATTTCGTCGTCTGGTAGGCGAACTCATCAGAGTTCACCTACCACCTCTGCACGCAATCTCTTGAAGAAGGCTTTCATGTAGGTATAGCGCTCCTTTGCCAGGTATTTCCCCGTGCTGGTCGTCATTCGTTCCGGCAGATTCCCGAAGAGGAGCTCAAATTCGATGCTTGGCGAGTAGTCAGGACGGCGACGCAGTTGCCGGATCGTTTGTGGTGCCACTGGCGTCTCGATCTCGGCGGGGAGCTCGGAGTAGACCTTCTGATTGTAGCGCCCGGTAATACAGAACAGCCGCCCGATACCGATCGCGCCAAGACAGTCTATTTTATCCGCGTCGTAGAGAATACGCCCCTCTAGCTGTGTGGGAACCTTGCCGCCTGTCATGCGATGTTCGCGAATAGCCTGTTGTACTGCCGGGATTGAATCCTGTGGGAACGGTGTCTGTGTGAGCAGATCGCCTGCCATCTCGGCACCAATCAGGGCGTGATCACCTCCGTGACGGCGTTCGCGCTCCTGCCCAATATCGTGAAAAGCGACGGCTGCCCAGATAATGGGCAGATTGCCCCCCTCTTGCTGTTGAATTGTTTCTGCCAGCGCCAGTACACGCGTTATATGGTCAAAGTCATGTGACGCATCCTGGCATTCCTCCTGTTCAAGCGCTTTTCGCGCTCGCTCCAGAATCCAGCTACGTAAAGAAGACATATTTATGAGGTTCCTTCTAACAGGGGTAATGTGATGATAAAGCAGCTTCCCTCACCTGGTATGCCACTACTTTCTACGCGGATCGTGCCCCCATGCAGATGGAGGAATTGCGCGACCAGATAGAGGCCCAGGCCGACGCCCCGTGATTGACTGTGTGAGATGTTGGGGGCGCGGTAAAAACGCTCAAAAAGGCGAGATTGAGCCTCAACAGGGATGCCAACGCCCTTATCCTCCACATGTACCTCTGCGACTAGTTTGCCATTATGCTGCCTCTTTTGGAGGGTAACTGTAATCGGCCCCCCTTGCGGGCTATATTTTATCGCATTTTGGAGCAGGTTGGCAAAAATCTGCGAGAGGCGTGCGCTATCACCTTTCACGCGGTATTCCCCTTCCTTCATGTTAAAGTGAAGTTGATGGATGGGAGAGGTTGTCGCATGATCTTCGACGGCTCGATGAATGATATCTGGCAGGTTGATCTCTTCTTCTTTGATGATAATCTGACCCTTATTCAGGCGAGTGACTTCGAGGAAGGTATTCACAATGTTGGTTAATTGATGGGCCTGATCATCAACGATGGAAATACTATCATGGAGCTTGGCACTGAGTGTGTTGTTAAGATCAGGATGTTTGTTCAGGTTGCGGGCCATCATCTGCACATGGGCGACAATAATGGTCAGCGGCGTGCGGAATTCATGGGCTGTGATGCTGAGAAACTCGTCTTTGAGCTCGTTTGCCTGTCGCATAATGGCCTCGTTCAGACGCGCCGTTTCGGCCTCCTGTTGCAGGCGGGCCTGTTCCACAATAAGGCCCGCAAACTGGGCAATCCCTTCCACAACCGTGAGGTCCCAGGAAGAGAAGAGCGGGTTGGAGAGTGGACGTGTTGAGCCTGACTGTCCCTCTTGCTCTTTTTGCAGGAGCAGGGAGCGATCAAGCAAAATAAGCCCTTGAAGCGTGCTATTATGCTTGATGGGCGCGGCGAGGATCATGGTTTCGTAGTAGGGGTTGGGATGTTCCGGGCATTGATCGCCGCTGATCAGGGTCACGTTCCCGGCCAGAATGCGCTGGCGGAAGCCGGCGTACTGGTCGCCCTCTGGATAGAGCCAACTTGCTTGTTCTTCCAGCCAGGAAAGTCCTCGTTCATCCTCAAAGCCAATGGCGATAAAGGGCACAAAGTCCTGTTGGTCCTCATTGTAACGCAGCACCATGCCCCGATTGCAATTTAACGCTATCAATGTGCGGGCAAGCAAGCTATGAAGGAGCTCTTCAATGTCGGTCTGACTGGAAATAGCCTCAGCTGCATGGAGGATCGTATCCAGGGCGCGCCGCACGCGCCGTTCAGCATAAACCTGCTCGGTGACATCACGAAAGGCGCAGACGATCCCCATTTGCGTCGCCGTATCTGCATAGACCGGGGCAACATTGACTTCAATAATACGGTCTATGTCGTCCATCTGGCGGCTGATATAGCGCTCTCCCCGGATATGTTCGCCTCGCAAGGCTCGCAAGAGCGGAAAATCTTCAGCCGGAATGGGTTGTCCTTGCAGAGTATAGGCGCGTTGTAGCCGGGTGATCTCAGCGGCTTGAATCGGTTTCTTGTGTGGAAGCGTGAGCAGGCGACGGGCCATACTATTGTGCATAATGCCAAATCCATCCATGTCAAGCACAAGGATGCCTTCGCTCATCGCATCAAATGTTGCTTTCAAGGTGTTGGCGCGTTCGGTTGCCAGGGTGGCGGCCTGATGGGCCTCCGCCAGAATCCGCGCTTTCTCGATTGCAAGGGCACACTGGGCTGCAATATCCAGCGCGAAGGCATAGTAGCCAGAAGTCGGAGTACGGGCTTCGCGGGGATAATTGATAAAGGCTATACCCAGACAGTGAGTGGTGGTGTCTTTTTGTTGTCCCGATTGCTGTTTCTCACCCACCAGAGGCACAATCATGCAAGCACTCGAACCAAGCAGTTGAAACCAAGCACGCTCTTCTGCTTCGGCCTGGTGTGTCCTGATGAAGCGCGGAGAACCTTCTATTGCCGCCTGTTCACAGGTCGGGAGCAGGGAAAGTGCGGGGGAAAGGGGAAAATCCGAGGCTGGTGCGATCGAGCCGCCGGTTCCTGTAACGATAAGGTGATCTGCATGCAGCAGCGCAATCACAGTACTTTCTGCTCCCATACCCTGCACCAGTTGCTCTGACGCGATATCCAGAATCGTCGCAAGTGCTTCTCCTGAATTGACGGCTGCGGCGACTTTATAAATAGATTGAGCGCGTTGGATCAGTCGTTCGGCTCGCATACGTTCGGTCTGGGCTTCCTGATAGAGGCGGGCATTGTGAATCGCAATGGCTGCCTGATGACCGATGGCCTGAGCCAGTTGTTGCTGTTCGGGAGAAAATGTGACCGTTTTGCCGGGATTATCCAGTGACATGACGCCAACGGGGCGGCCCTCACGGATCAGTGCGACCAACAATACAGAGTGTACAAAGAATTTCTCCGCGATGGTGCGCATAAATTGGCTTGAGGCTTTGCGTAGGTCAATAATCGAGAGGTGTTTGTGTTCCTGGTGGAAGAGCTGATGTACGACGGGGTCATTGTAGGGAAGGCGGCTCCGGTGCCAGATATAATCAGCTATTTGTAGCTTTTTGCCTCTTAATTGAGGCGTAGCGAAATGGTAGGCTGAAGGAAGAAAGACTCCCTGCGCTTCGTCAAGGAGCCAGACGGCGCACCGTTCCACCTCACATACTTCCGTCGTCCGTTTCACCAGAACCTGAAGGATTCGGGTTGGGTCCAGCGATGAGGCAAGCAGTTCAGATAATTCTCTCAACAGTTCGCTTTCACGCAGGGCATTGAGGAGTTGATGATGTTCCTCTCCACTCGTCGATAAAGGACGCTTATCAGGCATATTCTGACCTCGTCTGGAGATACAACCGGTACAGAGCGCTGTTGAAATGGTATTGCAAAGCTTTTGCCCTTGTATGGCTGTGTTTCGGGGTTTTTGAGAATCTCACTGGTTTGAGTGAAAGTGTAACAGATCCTCATGACGCACGTCAAGGAATATGCCGGTACAGGTAATGAGCGCTTTTTCCTGATACAATCTTCCTGCGCAGGCGCTGATGCGGCCTTCCAGTCTTGCAAAAAGCGCCTCCAGAAAGCTCTAGAGGCGCTGTAGGCTATACTATCTGGCGGGTTTCTTTTTCTGTTCGCGTCGCAGGTTGAGCCATTGGAGCAAAAAGGCCAGCGCGGTTCCCATGATGACTTCTAACAGGGTTGGATTGATAGCGGTTTTTCTGGTGGGTTTCTGTTTGCGCTGCTCTGGCTGGTGCTCTGCTTTGTTTGGCTGTTGCGCAATAGAGGCTGTACGCGCCTTTTCTGCCTGTTCTGTTGGAGTACTATCGACATAATGGGGCTCGCGTTGCGTTGTATTCAGGTGGAGCATGCCGCCCATTGTACTGATAAACGTAACCACATCGTTTGGAAGCGGACGGACCTTCTCGAAGAAGAAAGCGTTTACCTCTGCGCCGACTATTAAGATGACGGCGAAATAGTAGAAGAAGAGCAGAAGAATCACGGCAAAGCCTACCTGTCCTGTGTAGCTGCCCATTGAATGCTGAATGTAGAGCGGGAAGAGCAGCAGGAAGAGTTCGAGTGCAACGGCTGCAACAAGCGTACCACACCAACTGGTCCGAAAGCTGATTTTCTGATTGGGCATAATCGTGTAGATGGCGCCGAAAAGGATACAGCCAACCAGAATACCGCCCAGAACGCTACTCAGATAGGAAATGAGCGGGTTATGGACTACCGCTCCCAGGAAGGGAACCATCTTTAGGGCTGGATTGGAGCCAACCAGGCCGAGAATCAGCGTTGGGGCGCTGGCAGCGATAATCATGATGGGAACCAGCACGATAAAAAGCAGAAGCATAGAGATAGAAACCAGATTCTGTTGTAGAAAAGGGCGCGGGCGCAAACGATAGATGATATTCAAGCAGCCCTCAATAGTCACAAAGAGGCGTGAGCCGCTCCATATGGCCAGAATGACAGCGATTATGGCCATCGCCCATGCACTAGTTCTCAGGTGCTCGACCTGCTGAAACGCGATTGTCATTGCGTTCTGGTTGCCTGCCAGGCCCGGAAAAATGGTCTCAATTGGCTTGAGCATATCAGCGGGGTTGGTAAATGAGCCAAGCGTAAAGCCCAGAATTGCCAGCAGCGCGATCGCGATGGGCACCATTGACATAAGCAGGTTATAGGCCAGTAGGCCTGCCAGATTCATCGACCAGTCATTGTTAAACTTGGTAATAAATTCCTGGATGACATGAGTTTTTTTCTCAGTTTGTTTGACGATTTTTGCGTCGGCCAGTTTGTGCTCTAGTTTCTGGATCCCATCTTTCTGCATCCCATCTTTCTCCTTTCGATCCGCCGTGTATGGTGGTGCAAGAGTCACAATCGCATCCCTCTATGGATGAGAATTGTTTCTGTCTCAGTCGCTCTTCCTGTTTGAGAGTATCTATACAATTGTACTGAGCAGAGATATATTGGTTATTTCTTTCACGGCCTCTGGTTCTCATGCAGTTTCATTGCATAAAAAAGAGACATATATTATTATTGGAGAGAACAGAGGAATTGAGGGATACAATCGTCTCTGTCTATCGGAGAAAAAACGCACTGACGAGGCATAATAGTATGAGAGCACGTTCTTCGCCCTCGCTTGCATCCCTGCTCTGGGATGTGGTGCGAGTCGGGGTGCGTTCGTTCTGGCAGAGTAAGGCCAACCCCGCCCGCTCGTTTCTCCTGAAACAGCAGGCGCTTAGCGTCCTCGGGCTGCCCCTGAACGCGACCCCGCAACAGATTAAGCGTCGATATCGACAACTGGCAATGCGCTATCATCCCGATCGAGGCGGTGATCCTCGTCAGATGCAAAGGGTGATAGAGGCGTACAATATCTTGATGAAGGAGTTATCCCCTCACTCTAATAGAGCATAGCCCCGCATTGGTTACAGAAGCGTTTGCCCGGGCGGCAACGCGCCCCACACATCTCGCAAAAGATGGCACCCTGTGGCCTGGCTTGTGGCGTCGGCGGTGGCGTCTGGGGTGATGTGTTTGGCGCCGGAGATGGCGGCTGATTGGGCTGCTGTGGCGCAGGATTCTCCTGCACGGTTTGCACCGTCTTCTGAATCGTTTTGGCCGCTTTCAGCGCGAAGCTGCCGACCGTGCCAGCGATTTTCAGGCCTTTGGCAATGTCGTTCATATCTTTCTGCACGCGATGGGTGGGCGGCAGCATGGTTGAGTCGGAGACCTTCTGAAAGTAGTTTTTGCCGATCTGAAGCCCTTCCCCGTTCCATGAAAGTTGAGCCTGTTCCTGGCGTCCATTGTCGAATTGCATCGAGACAAGCTTTTCCTGCTGTGTATAGCTTCCTTCGTATCTGGTTTCTGGTACGCTATGTGAGATCTGCTGTCCCTGAAGGAATGATTGCGCGGCATTTGCGATGCGGCTGCGATCCTGAACAGTGAGCAGAAAGCGCCCGTTCGGGTAGAGGGTTAACCGATCGATGCGTGACGTGAAGTAGTCCAGTCCCACACCCGAACGATGCTCGCACTCGTATTGTCCTGTGATTGGTTTCATCTGGTGTTACCCCTTATGACGTTTCCTCGCCTGTGGTGGTAGAGCAAAAATGAGTACTCCATCTCACTCCAACTTCACTACAAACTACGCAGAAGAGAGTTCATCGGTTGTGATATCATCTCCGCTGTGGCTCACAAGGTCAGAAAGCAGGCGAGCCTGCTCTAGCTCGTGTTCACTCTCCTGAATCTTGCCAATTTTCAGATAGTGCCTGGCCAGGCGAACATGGGCGCTAATGCGAGCGGAAATACGCTGAGTGTCCGCCAGCTCGCGGGTAGCATTGCGAAATGCCTCTTCTACTTCAGGCATATGGGGATCAATGGCCTCCAGAATGCGGCCCCGTATCGTGTAGGCATCAGCGCGCCGCCGTTTATAGCTGCGTTGTCCGGCTTCTAGCGCGAGATTTGCATACTTGCGGGCCTCATCAAAGCGCTTTTCTTCCAGCGCGATATCTGCGAGCAAGCAGGCCGCGCCAGAGACAACGCTTGCCTCTTCTTTCTGGCGTCGCTGTCCCTCTCGTGTGCTGGCAGGAGGCTGTTTTAGCGTATAGAGCCAGGTATGCAGGATCTCCTGAAGGTGAGCTTGAGCATGTTCATGCTGCCCAAGTGCATATTCGAGCTGGGCGATCTGATGAGTGACAGCCGCCGCGGAGAGTTGATCGTTGATAGCGCAATAGAGAGAGCGGGCCTGTTCTGCGTGTTTGAGTGCGGTCTGAAGGGAGGCCTCTTTGCTCTGGTGTCGTTCGCTTGCTTTGCGAGGGAGACGGAAAGCCTGCGAGGAAGCGAGGAGCGCCATTCCCCAATGGGCCTCAGCCACATAGCCAGAAGGTGTTGAACGATCCATGATATGCAGTGCGGTCCGATAGTGTTCAAGGGCATCCTCAGGTTGCTGAAGCTCGCGACAGGTGCCAGCGAGATGCAAGTGGAGTAGCATGAGATCCTGCCGTTGCTCCTGAGGTAGGAATTTTGGTTCAGGTGGACAAATGCTGAGCGCGTAGATAAAATCCTGTTGTGCCCGCAAAAATTTGCGCTGTTCAAAGAAACATTGCCCCCGTAACGCGGCGAGCCGCCAACGTTGCCGGGGTGGGATCTCTGGTAAGTAGAGATGCTCTAATAATTGAATCGCGGCTGCGATTTCTTTCTTTTGCAGATGGAGCGTGGCCCTTGCTCGGGTCTCTTCAAAGAGCTGGTCAGGTTGAGAGCCTTGATCCTCGGTTTCTTTATTCTGTTGTGCAAGATATTGTAGATCTTCAAGGGGGAGATGTAACCGTTCGGCCAGATACCGCAGGCTGTCCACTGAAGGCTCGATTCTGTTTCGCTCGATTTGTGAGATCAGACTGGGACTGTACTGATTGCCAGCGACCTCTGCTAAAGATAGCTGCAATTGTTCCCTCGCAGCTCTTATGCGACCCCCTAGCGTATCTGGTGATACGTGCTTAGACGGACGAGGCATAAGCCTTTGCCATCCTCCCTGATGTAAGGTTAAGAATAGGTAAATGAGTAAGTATAGAACAATTCAGGATAATTATAATCGAGAAAAAAGAAAAATACAATACCGAGCGAAAACGAGGTTTACATAGATCATCAGTCTAGCAGGCCTATTGAGTTTCTATGTATCAATCCTTTATCATAAGTGGTATCTTTGTCGGTTAGAGCAATGGTGTTGCTGGAGCATCATTTTTTATCGTTTGGCCTTCTACCATGTCTGTACTTGCCGAGGAAAAGTACTGAGATTCCATTTTTGCGCGGGCAGGGAAGAAGGAATGCATAGAACTTATGACCCAAAAAGAAGCCGGGTTATCTTGACTTTCCAGATATTAGACGTTATCCTGATTAGGCAAAAAGCATGATAAAGAGAGGTATAGGGTTTGATGTCTCGTTCCCCAAAAGCACTCCCTCCTGCTCAAGACGAGGTAGGCGCGACTCAGGAGCAGTTTTCATTTTTAGTGGCACAAAGTCCTACCGAACAGAATGGGGAAGCCTCATCTGAAACGGCAAAAGCTTCCCGATCTGAGAAGAAAGGATCGAATTATACGTCTGCCGATATTCAGGTACTTGAGGGCATCGCGGCTATTCGCCATCGCCCGGGTATGTATATTGGCTCGACCTCTACTTCGGGGCTGTTGCACCTGATCTGGGAGGCCCTTGATAACGCTGTAGATGAGGCTGTGGCCGGGTATGGAAAACATATCTGGCTTTCTCTCGATCGTGATGGCTGGGTGACAGTGCGAGACGAGGGACGTGGCTTGCCGTTCGATCCTATGCTTTATCAAGGTGAATATCTTCCTGCAGCGACGGTGATCCTGACTGTACCGCATTCTGGAGGGAAATTCTCTGAAGGCGTGTACAAGACAGCAGGTGGTCTGCATGGTGTTGGCACAACGGTAATTAATGCCCTTTCGGAGCGTCTGGAGTTGACAATCTGGCAAGAAGGGCAGCAGTTTACCCAGACTTTTAGCCGAGGTACCGCGTTGCCGCATCATATCGGGCCCTGTGATCCATCGCTGCACGGAACACAGTTCCGCTGGCTGTACGATCGTTCCGTCTTTGACCCAGATGCCTACTATTCACTGGAAGCGATTATCAGTCGTCTGAAGGCGTCAGCATATTTGAACCGTGGTGTGTCGTTCCATCTGGATGCCTGGGATGAGGCTTCGGGTGAGCAGGTCCAACAGGTCTTCTACTCACGCGAGGGCCTGCCTGATTATGTGCGTGATCTGTCGGAGGGAACCAGCGATCCACTGTTTAAATATGTTATCGGCATTGCAAAAGAGAAGGATGATGTTTCGGTCGAAGTAGCGCTTCAGCCCACATCTGGATATAAGATCGCGCTCTACAGCTATGCGAATGCGGTGCGTACCCGCGATGGCGGTGTACATGAGACGGGCTTTAAGGCGGCCTTAACCAAAGTGGTCAATGATTACGCCTTGAAGTTTGGTGTCATCAAAAATCGTGAAAAAGACGGTTTCAGGCCAGAAGTGATCCAGCAAGGATTGAACGCGGTCATTTCGGTGAAGCTGGTCAACCCTCAGTTCCAGGGGCAGACAAAAGATCGTCTGAATAATGCGCCGGTTGAAGGTATCGTTCGTTCAGTCGTTGACGAGGGGTTGAAAGAGTGGTTTGAACATCATCAGGGACCGGGCAAAGAGTGGCTCAAAAAGATACAGCAGATGCAGAAGGCTCGCAATGAAGCGCTGTTGGTAGAAGAATTGGCGCGGGCTGGCAATAAGAAAAATGGCGAGATGATGGATACCTCGCTGTCCAAGAAGTTTTTACGCTGTAATACCAATGATCCATCACGAGCCGAACTCTTTATCGTTGAAGGTGACTCGGCGGGTGGTAGTGCCGGTCAGGGTCGTTTTTCTGACTTCCAGGCTGTGTTGAAGCTGAAGGGGAAGCCGCTGAACGTCGCGAAAGCCGACCTGAAGAGTATCGTAGAAAATGATGAGATTCGCACGATTATCAATGTCCTGGGAACTGGGACGCGTGACACATTTGATATCACACGCTTGAAGTTTAACCGCGTGATTATTGCAACCGATGCGGATGTTGATGGCCTGCATATTCAATGTCTGTTGTTAACTCTGTTTCACCAGGAGTTTAGTGATCTGATCGAACGCGGCCATGTCTATATTGCTTGCCCTCCGCTCTACTCGGTCAAGTACAGAGGCAAAGTCATCTGGCTGCTGAACGATGAGAGTCGTGAGGAGTTTTTGCGCACGCATCCCGACGCACGGAATATGGAGTTCAAGCGCTTTAAAGGGCTTGGCGAGATGAACGCCAAAGAGCTACGTGAGACAATGTTTGATCCTGCTCGCCGGGTGTTGAAACGCGTGACGATGGAAGATGGCGTGCTGGCTTCCAAGCTGGTCGCAGAGTTGATGGAAGATCGAAATGCTGAGCGGAGACGCGTCTTCCTGGCCGAACATTCTCGTAAAGTGAAAGAACTGGATGTGTAGTGTATGGCTAGTGTCTCGGATAACACAATTGAACCGGGGATTGTTCAAGAAGATTTTTCGGTCATTATGTCGCATGCCTTTGCGACATATGGCCTCTCTGTAGTCACCGATCGAGCGCTACCCGACGCTCGTGACGGCCTTAAGCCAGTTCATCGCCGTATTCTCAGCGGGATGCGGGAGGCTGGCTATCTCTCAAATCGCTCAACGGTGAAGAGTGCCGAGGTAGTTGGGTTGATTCTTGGTAACTATCATCCTCATGGTGATACTTCTGTGTACGATGCTGCTGTGCGTATGTCGCAGCCATTCTCGATGCGCTATCCCTTGATTGAGGGACAGGGCAATATGGGGAGTGAGGACGGCGACGCAGCTGCTGCCTACCGCTATACCGAGATGCGCCTTTCTCCTCTGGCTGAAGCGCTGATGGCCGATATGGAATGCGAAACGGTCCCGCTGCATCCGACCTATAAGCAGGACCCGAAGGTACTGGAGCCGGACTATTTGCCCGGGCGCATTCCACCTATTGTGAATCCGTCGAGTGGGATCGCGGTTGGCCTCTCGACCAATATTCCCCCCCATAACCTGACCGAGGTGTTGCGGGCCTGTATTGCTCTGCTCGATAAACCTGAGATGACGGTTGAAGAGCTGATGACATATATTCAGGGCCCGGATTTCCCGCAGGGAGGCCAGATTATTGGTATCCAGGGGATTAAGGATTACTTTACTACCGGCAAGGGGCGTATTATTGTACGTGCCGATGTGCGGCTTGAGGAGACACCGCGCAGCCGCTCACTGGTAGTGACACAGATCCCGCCGATCGGACGCGATAAGGTGAAAGCCTCGATTATCAAGGCGTTCAATGCGCATAAGCTTGAAGGGCTGATGGCTGATTTGCGCGACGAAAGCGATACCGAGAAAGGCACGCGCATTGTGCTGGAACTGCGCAAAGATGCAGACCCGGCGCAGGTGCTTACTCAGCTTTATCGTGAAACCGATTTGCAGGTAGCGCTTTCATTTCAGATGGTCTTTCTCTTCGGTACTCCAATGCAGCAGGCCCGTCAACCAAAACAAGTTGGTATGCTGGAACTGCTGAACTACTGGAACGAGCATCAGATTGATGTTCTGACGCGGCGCACACAGTTCGAGCTGCGCAAAGCTCAGGAGCGCTTGCATGTGGTTGAAGGTCTGATGATTGGTGCTACCCATGCGGAAGAAATCGTGCGCATCTTTCAGCAATCGGAGGATCGAGCTGCGGCGCGGCGGACAATCGAGGAGCTGTATCAGTTGACTCCCAGACAGTCGGATGTGATCGCCTCGATGACGCTTTCACAGGTTACGCGTCTCGACATCGGTAAGTATCTCAAAGAGCAGGAAGAGCTTCAGCAGCGTATTCGTGAGCGTGAACGCCTGCTTTCAGATCGTCGGACTTTGCTCTCGTTGTTAAAACGTGAGATGCAGCAGTTGATCAAGCGTTTTGGGGATGAGCGTCGCACGGTCATTGATGCTGAAGCCACAATTCACACGCCGATTACCCGGGTACCAAGCCTGCATGAGCGTGAGCCGCTGACCGTTGTGTACACTCGTGGCGGCATGCTGAAGGCGCTTCCGGCGGATACCTATACTCCAAAGAGTAAGCAGCCAGGTGAGCCTGCTGTATATACTCCAGTTCGGAGTGATGAGCAGCTACAGCAGGTAATCGCGACGGCAACCGGTGAATACCTGCTCTGCATCGCATCAAGTGGACGCGTGTTTCAGCTTGCGTCCCATCTGATCCCTTCCTCGACTCGTTCGGGCAAAGGTGAGCCAATCGCCAATCTGCTTGAGTTGGAAGAGGGGGAGGAGATTGTCAGCATTCTGCCGATCAGTTCGTATGAGGAGGAGCGCTATCTTGTTACCTTCAGCGAATATGGCAAGGTTAAGAAGTCACCTCTGAGCGAGTATAAGACGGCAGATGTGGACGGTGTACAGGATATGAAGCTCGCGGAGGGAGATAAAGTCGTGGCTGCGTTGCTCTCAAGCGGACGTGGTGAGTATTTTGTCTCAACTGATTATGGGCAGACGTTGCGCTTCAGCGATGACACCTTCCGCTCACAAGGGCGTGTAGGTCAGGGAGTGGCTGCGATCTCGCTGGCGAAAGGCGGCACTGTGATCAGTGCATCGCATCTGGATGCCGACCAGGCAGAAGCACAGCCAGATCAGTTCAGTATACTGGTTGTCACCGTACAGGGAACTGTCAAAAAGGTGCCGCTCAGCGAGTACCCGCAACGGGGACGCGCGACGGCTGGCGTCGTTACCACTGAGTTGCTTGAGACTGATCGCGTTTTCTCAACAATGCTGGTACATGAGCAGGATCATGTGCTTCTGGCATGGGAGGAGAATGCCCGTAGTAATCAGGTAACCGCTTTACGCATTGCGGATCTGGGGCCGGCGCCCCGTATGCAGGGGGGGATGCAGGTAGCAAATGGACGCGTCCTGAGCGTCGTCAAATTGTAACAGAACCGAGGAAAAGCGCTCTCTGAGAATATCGAGAGCGCTTTTCTTTTCGCATGTATGCTTTTTAAGGGGTAGGAGGAACCTCATCCTGACGAATTTCTTCAATCCGACGCTCCTCCGGGGTTTTCTCGCCTGAGCGAATAACCTCGATGGAACAGCGAGTCAGCAGTGCGCCCAGAACGCCGATAGCTGCAAGCTGCGGTGCCAGCAGAACGCCTGCAACGCCGATAGTCAGCGGGATCTCAAGCAGTGTGTGACCGTCCTGCTTGATAATGACGCGACGGACATTTCCTTCGTGAAGAAGTTCCTTGATTTTTGTGACAAGCTGCTCACCAACGACCTGTAATTCCTCAACACCATAGGTCTTCTGCTCAATATTGGGGTCGGAATTCGGGTTTGTCTGAGTCATGGTTAGCTCTCCTTACTTCTATTTCGACGTATACGGAATGCTCAATAGGAAACGACCGTTTGCTTACTCTGCGCAGAAAGCGTTCGGCTGATTACTGGTGTGAGCTGATTTGTTTACGGATCGCTCGCCAGTGTTGTATGCTGAATGTGTAGCCATGCTATTTTCTTCACGGCTACATCTTATATACGGTAACAGAGGGGAAAAAGTTGAAAAATTTAACGAGGATTTGCTATTTTTTATCCTCTGATTGGTAACTTTGCGTGTAGAAGGAGGTGTGGGATGGCTTTTTACCTTGCAAAAACGGAACCAGGTGAGTATTCTATTTTAGATCTGGAACGAGAAAAGCGAACGACGTGGGATGGCGTGCGCAATCCGCAGGCAGTAAAGGCGATTCGCGCTATGCAGCTAGGTGATGAGGTACTGATCTATCATAGCGGTAAGGAGGCGGCTATTGTCGGTGTGGCAAAAGTGCTTTCAGAGCCTCGCCCTGACCCGAACGATGCGAAAAGCTGGGTGGTTGAGCTTGGCTTTGTTCGTCATTTGACGCGCCCGATTCCCTTGCGGGAAATCAAGGAGTCGCATCTTTTTGATGATTGGAGTCTGGTGCGGCAGAGTCGTCTATCAACGATGCCTGTACCGGAAGAGTTTATCGCATGGTTGCAACAGGGCCAGCCGCTCTGATCACCCCCTGGAAGGAGTGCTTGCGAGATGCTGGATACATCTGCTATTTGGTATGTTGGCGGAAAATGGGTGCATCCCAATGAGGCAACTCTTTCAATTAATGATGTTGCTGTATTGCGGAGCTACTGCGTTTTTGAGGGGTTAAGAACCTATAACCGCCGCCCATTTCATCTACACGATCATCTGGTGCGCCTGTTTCACTCGGCGTCCTTGATTGATCTGGAAGTACCGTATACCCTGACTGAGATTGCGGCTATCATTCATGAGGTGATCGAGCGCAACACGTATACTCATGCCTCGATTCGTGTACTTGTAACCGGCGGTGAGAGCGAGGATGGTGTGTTGCCGACAGGGAAACCAGTTCTAGCTGTGTTAATAACTCCATTGCCTGAGCGAGATATGGAGCGCTTTGAGCGTGGAATCAAAGTCATTACAGCACGGGTAGGGCGTGAGCTACCGGAGGCGAAAACGTCAAATTATGTGCAGGCAATACGAGCTTTGAAAGCGGCTGCACGCCAGAATGCGGCCGACGCTCTATATGTCAATGCAGCAGGCGAGGTGCTGGAGGGAACACGCAGCAATTTTTTTATCTTTCGCGGAGATACCCTGATTACGCCTCGTGAGGGGGTGTTATCTGGGATCACACGAGATACTGTATTGAAGTTAGCTCAGGGACGCTTCGCAATTGAAGAACGACCGATTCTCGTTTCGGAACTACCCGAAATTGATGAGGCATTTCTATCATCCTCATCAAAAGAGATCACGCCTGTTGTACAGATTGATGATCTCGTTATCGGTTCTGGCAAAGCCGGAAAGCGTACATATGAGCTGGAACAACGATTTATTGATATGGTTCAGCGAGGCGATTTTTAAGAGAAACAGCAGAAGGAATGTCTGTCGTAATGGAGAAAGAGACGCGGATAGAAAGAACACGTACATTTGCCTGGGAAGATCCAAAGCGGCTGATGGAGCAGGGAAAAGCCATGAGCGGCTTCGAGTATTTGAAAGCGATTCAGCATGGGACTTTGCCGCCACCCCCCATTGCGTGCTTGATTGGAATGGAACTGGTGGAAGTGGAGGAGGGGCGCGTTGTTTTCACCGGTCGTCCTGCTGAATATCATTATAACCCGCTTGGGACAGTTCATGGGGGAGTGGCGGCGACGCTGCTTGATTCGGCAGTTGGGTGTGCCGTTCACTCGAAGTTACCCCTGGGTGTCTGGTATACGACGATTGAATTGAAGATAAACTATCTACGCCCTTTGACTGCCGAGACCGGAACAGTCTATGCCGAGGGAAAGGTGATTCATGTTGGCGGTCGTATCGCGACTGCTGAAGGAAAACTGATAGACGCTGCAGGTAAACTGTATGCGCATGCAACGACAACGTGTCTGGTGATGCGCTCATAAGCAGACGCTCGCGGTTCTTAGAGAGCAAGTAGGAAGCCTGCTACAATTGACTGTAGCAGGCTGAGGGAGTAAGAGGTGTGATGTTCAGGCGATCTCATTCAGGGACTGTTGTTTTTTTGGACCGCCTAATGCTTTCTGTGCGGCTTCCTTCAGGCGAGCTTCGCTACGTGCGCCAAAGCCCGAGAGCTGGCGGATGCGCTGCTGTTGCGCTGCCCACCATAGTTTCTCTACAGAGTCAATTCCCAGTTCTTCATACAACCTGATGGCAGTATAAGGGCCGACGTGTTCGACATTGAGTAAGGCCCGTACACCGGTTGGCAAAGCAGGAAGACAGAGGCCATTATGAAAGGTCATCACACCTTTCTCCACCAGTTCCCGAATGCGGGTACGCAGGCGGTCGCCGAGTCCGGGTATAGGAAGCGCCTCTCCGCGAGCCAGAATATCTGCTGCGGGTTCTGCCAGGTCCAGGATGCCTCGCGCTGCATTACGATATGCCTGAATACGATAAGGATTGCCTGCCTGACTCTCAAGCAGGTCTGCGATCCCTGAGAGCACTTCAGCTATCTGACGGTTGCTCACCTTAGGTGAGACCTCAGCCTCCGGCTCCATGCCTGGCAAGACCGGCTGTGATGGACGTTTCCCAGAGCGTGCGGGCAGGGATGGGACGATTTGAATTGTTTGGGTAAGCTGGAATATGCTCATATGTTGTACACTAACCTCTTGTGTAGTGGCACTCACTAAAAAGCGTACGAATTACGGTGAAATAAGAAGATCAAAATACGTTAGTGTACGGAGAGATACATTGAAATCGTGTTCTAATTATAGCATAAATCTCTTCTATCGTCAAAATTTCTATTCTCAGAGGCTGCCATAGTGCATTGCGCCTCTTTTCTCTTGCATCCTCTACTCTACTCTTCTTTTTCTTGTATCGAAATTCGGAAATGGAGGTGCTAGAAGCCGAACGGATAGGGTGCGTTATGAGTGTTTGGAGAACCGTTTCTGCGATTATTGCGTAAGCTCAAAGTGAGTGATTCTTTGATGAATGATAGAAAGGTATTGATTGAGTATGTATAGAGGGTTAGAGAAAAAAGAGAGGTGAGGAGTTTTTGTAACTCCTCACCTGTTTGCTGTTAGCGTCGATCATAAGGTGATTCTGTAGAGCGTCTCCGTTGTTCTTCCTCGGTGAGATCACGCTTACTGATTTCGTGTTCTTTTCGCTCGGTTACCGGGGGAATATCGTGTGAATAGGTTTCGGCTGGTACCTGTTTTTCTGAAGGAGTGTAGCCTTCATAGTTGGTTGTTTGTGTCTGCTTCTCGGGTGTATAACCTTCGTAATGAGCAGGTTGCATCTTCTCTGGGGCTGGCTCATTATACTGCGTGTAGTCGGGGCTGCCGAGTGGTGTTCCGCCAGGATAAGCAACCGGGCCTGGTTCTGTAGAAGCGGTATCCATTGGGCGCTGATAAGGCGGTACCTGATTTTCAGGTGTATACTGGACATCGTTCTGATCGGTTTGCTGTACCTCATTATCTGTGCGTACATAGGCCCCGTTCTGGCGCAGAATAGTAAGCGCATCCTGATAGCGGTCACCGGCTTTTACAGTCACAAGGGTTCGACCGGCTTCAATCTCTTCTTGGTAGTATCTGGCTTCATCCGCCGGGATACCCATGTTAGTAAGAGCTCCGATTAGCCCACCGGCGACGGCTCCAATTGCGACACCGCCAAGTGTTGCAGCCAGCACACCACCTGCAATAGCCGGACCAATTCCCGGGATAAGCAAGGCAATGCCTGCTCCAACAACGCCACCGACCACGCCGCCGCCGACTGCACCTGCGGCTGTTGCTGTTGCCTTTGCCTCAGCTCCTGACTCTGTGACTGTATCTCCTGTCTCTGGATTACGTGCGATGAAACCTATCTGCTCGTTTGTGAAACCTGCATTCTGAAGCTGTTCAATAGCATAATCGGCCTGAGTACGGTCGGTAAACACGCCGACGACTGTAGTGCGAGTATACATACTAGCCCTCCTTTCAGCCTGGTATAAAATCGCGCTGCCCACAGGCTAGAGCGAATAAGAATGTTCTCTTTTGAAACTATTCTAATGTCCATCTTCGGTTCAAATGTTGTATCCCTCTGGAAATACACGAGTCAGGGAGGAAAAAAGTTGCGTACCCTGGATGATCTCCTGATGCCAGGCGGTTGATAAGGTATTTTGGCCTTGCTTTCTGATATTGTCGCTGGAATACTGCACCGTGTATACTATGTCAAACAGAATGGTTGGTGTTATAGAGTAATGATTGTTGCTCAATAACCAAATCTGTGATCCTGTTCTTTCCCGACACCGGCCGGTCGGTTTCTTTATTTGTTTTGCAAATTTGCATTCTCCATACTCTCAAAGTAGAAGGAATTCCATGTCTGAAGCGTATAACGTGTTGATTGTTGGAGGAGGGCCAGCGGGCCTTACTGCGGCAGAAGCCGCTGCATCTAAAGGGGCGCGAGTTGTTGTCCTTGAGCGTCAGAATGAAATAGGGTACCCCATTCATACCAGCGGAGGTAGCTGGATAAGCGACATGAAAGCGCTTTCTGTTCCCGAGCATCTTTATCACCCTATTCACAACGTTGTGTTTGTTTCTCCTGACCGTGAAGTCAGTTTCCATTATGATACTGCGCTTGCCTGTGTGGTTGATATCCGCGGATTATACCAGTATCTGGCGACAAGAGCGATAGCAGCGGGTGCCGAAATTCGGGTACGTCATACAGTGGATCAGGTATTGAGCGAGGGCGAGCGCATCGTTGGCGTTACGTATAAAAATCATGTCAGCGCGCGAAGCAGCTTGTATGCTGATGTCGTTATTGATGCAAGTGGATTTTCGCGTCATGTTGGCGTACGTACCGAGATGGGCTCGGCCTTCCATCGCTATGGCTTTGGTGCGGAGTATGATTTGTACGCTCCGGCTTAT
The DNA here is from genome assembly GCF_059696735.1 of Thermosporothrix sp. COM3. Lineage (NCBI taxonomy): Bacteria > Bacillati > Chloroflexota > Ktedonobacteria > Ktedonobacterales > Thermosporotrichaceae > Thermosporothrix > Thermosporothrix sp. COM3. The sequence goes on from NZ_AP019376.1 coordinate 7,188,859, forward strand.
CCTCAGGACACTGTGTACTTAATTATGGGAAGTATCTATGCCCCTCAGGGCTATGCATGGGCTTTCCCCAGAGGAAATGGAAGAGTTCGGCTTGGCGTTGGTGTGATTCATCCTGATAGTGATGAGGATGCTCGCCCTTATCTGAACAATGTCTGGAATATGCCACAACTGAAGGAGAAGTTGAAGGGAGCCAGTCCGATTGAGTATCATACGGGACTGTTCCCTGCTGAACGGCCTGTAGAGCGTTTCTCGCGTTCGGGGCTCTTGCTTGCTGGTGATGCTGGCTCTCATGGGTCAACTCTGGTTGGAGAAGGAATTCGTTTCGCGATGTACTCTGGGCAGATGGCTGGCGCTGTCGCTGGAGATGCTATCAAGGCCGGTGATAACTCAGCTGAGTTCCTTAGCCGCTTTGATAGACAGTGGCGAGCCCGCTTTGGTCGTGATATGGAGATCTCATATCTGGTGAATAAGCATATTGCGGCATTTAGCGATGAGCAGTGGAATGGAGCGCTTGATATGTTGAAACGCCTGACTCCCGCGCAGGTAGCTCAGGCACTGCACTGTGATTATAGTGCCGGGTTATTTATGGGAATGATTGCCCGTAATCCACGACTCCTCAGAAGCGGTGGGAAGCGCTTTTTAGAACTGCTGCTAGAGCGTATTCAGCGACCCGCAACGGCAAATGCCTGAGTGACAGAGGGGAACTGCTGTGCCTGGCTTCCCCTCTGCTTTTTGTTTGTTTGAAATTCCCTCTTGACAAGAGCGAGGGGATGTGCGAGAATACGCTTCGCCGCAGGGAATACGGCTGGCAAGGCCCGCAGCCCGAGATGACGGGGCAGAAAAGGGACTTGACAAGGACGTGTCGATGTGGCATACTAACGAAGCCTCGAACGCAGGTTCGCTCTTGAAGGTCCCAGTGGCGGCCAAACAAGAAGCGCATGCAGTTCTCGCGCCACGGTAAGGTGGCTCTCCACGGGTTCATGATTCCCGCGTGTTGTTTTCGACGAACGGTCGCTGCTGTCATGTGACAGAGGTGATCGGGCGGAAGATTACAACGCTCTCAAACAGGAACGTGACCGGTGTGAGGGATGGCAAGCCGCAATGATGACGGGACGAAAATCCCGTTCAAAAAAAGGCTTGACAAAGCGAGGTCGAACTGCTACAATACCGGAGCAATCGAGAAGAGCGCGAAAGCAAAAGAAATGATGCTTATGCGCGTTATGCGAGTACCTTGACAATTGAAGAGTGGAAAACAGAACCGCATGGACGGAGGCTCCTTCTTCCAAGAAGGAGTGCAATGTCAGTTCCTGTTGATTCTGTGATCTGTTCCATTGAGCAGATCAAACAACAACAACCAAGCATGATCGCATATCCTGTGAGGATATGTCGAGATAGAAACAACGCTTGAATGGCGAGTTTGATCCTGGCTCAGGACGAACGCTGGCGGCGTGCCTAACACATGCAAGTCGAACGCCCTTCCCTCGTGGAAGGGAGTGGCGGACGGGTGAGTAACACGTGGGTACCTACCCTGAAGTGAGGAATACCGGCGAGAAATCGCCGACAATACCGCATACGCTCCTTCGGGAGCAAAGCTCGCAAGGGCGCTTTGGGATGGGCCTGCGGCCGATTAGCTAGCTGGTGAGGTAAGAGCTTACCAGGGCGACGATCGGTAGCTGGTCTGAGAGGACGATCAGCCACACTGGGATTGAGAACGGCCCAGACTCCTACGGGGGGCAGCAGTGAGGAATTTTCGGCAATGGGGGCAACCCTGACCGAGCAACGCCGCGTGCAGGAAGACGGCCTTCGGGTTGTAAACTGCTTTTCTGTGGGACGAGCAAGGACGGTACCACAGGAAGAAGCCCCGGCTAACTACGTGCCAGCAGCCGCGGTAATACGTAGGGGGCGAGCGTTGTCCGGAGTTACTGGGCGTAAAGCGCATGCAGGCGGTCGGGTAAGTTTGCACTGACAGTCATCGGCTTAACTGATGAAGGCGTGCGAAAACTGTCCGACTTGAGGGCTCTAGAGGGGTGCGGAATTCCGAGTGGAGCGGTGAAATGCGTAGAGATTCGGAGGAACACCGAAGGCGAAGGCAGCGCCCTGGAGAGTACCTGACGCTCAGATGCGAAAGCTAGGGGAGCGAACGGGATTAGATACCCCGGTAGTCCTAGCCGTAAACGATGACCACTAGATGTCCGGAGTATCGACCCTTCGGGTATCGGAGCTAACGCGTTAAGTGGTCCGCCTGGGGAGTACGGTCGCAAGATTAAAACTCAAAGGAATTGACGGGGACCCGCACAAGCAGCGGAGCGTGTGGTTTAATTCGATGCAACGCGAAGAACCTTACCAGGTCTTGACATCACACTGACAACCCTAGAGATGGGGTCTTCCTTCGGGACAGTGTGACAGGTGCTGCATGGCTGTCGTCAGCTCGTGTCGTGAGATGTTGGGTTAAGTCCCGCAACGAGCGCAACCCTCGTCGCTAGTTGAATGTTCTAGCGAGACCGCCGTTACAAAGCGGAGGAAGGTGGGGATGACGTCAAGTCAGCACGGCCCTTACGACCTGGGCGACACACACGCTACAATGGCCGGGACAAAGGGCAGCCAACCCGCGAGGGGGAGCCAATCCCATCAAACCCGGTCTCAGTTCAGATTGCAGGCTGCAACCCGCCTGCATGAAGTCGGAGTTGCTAGTAACCGTAGGTCAGCACACTACGGTGAATACGTTCCCGGGTCTTGTACACACCGCCCGTCACACCACGAAAGTCGGCAACACCTGAAGCCGCTGGGCTAACCTCATTGAGGGGGCAGGCGTCGAGGGTGGGGTCGGTGATTGGGGTGAAGTCGTAACAAGGTAGCCGTACCGGAAGGTGCGGCTGGATCACCTCCTTTCTAGGGAGTACAGGATGAGGGAGACAGGAAACTGTCCCCGCAGACTCATCCGATCCCAGGTCGAGCAGGAACCAAACAGACAGCACCGGCCAGTGGCTGGTTTCCACTCTTCAGCGGTGAAGGTCCTCGCACCAAGCACGTGAGGGAGGCATACCCCTCCTCACAGAGGATCATATCCCGTCGTACCTGAACAACTGAAGAAGAAAGCAAGCAAAAGAAGAGAATCCTTCAATTTTGCTGAAAAGGTCATCGGTCTGCATCCAGGAGGACGCAGTCCGAAGGACCATGAACACCTCATCATCAAGAGAGCACAGATTGCACACAAGCGCACAAGAGTACGAGGTGGATGCCCAGGTGCCAAACGCCGATGAAGGACGCGGAGACCGGCGAAACGTTCAGGGGGAGCTGCATCCAAGCGATGAGCCCTGAGAATCCGAATGGGGCAACCCATCCAGAGTGATGTCTGGATACCCCTTGCTGAACCCATAGGCAAGGTGGAGGGCAGTGGGTGAACTGAAACATCTCAGTAACCCGACGAAAAGAAATCAACCGAGATTCCCGTAGTAGTGGCGAGCGAACCGGGAAGAGCCCAAACCATTCGTTCTTCGGAACGGATGGGGTTGTAGGACCTGCACTCCCTTGCACAATCGCTACTCGAACAGGCTGGAACGCCTGACCAGAGCGGGTGAGAGTCCCGTAGAGAACGGCGGCTGTACAAGCGCAGGGATCCTGAGTACCACGAGGCACGTGAAACCTTGTGGGAAGCTGGGGGGACCACCCTCCAAGGCTAAACACGTTTGGCAACCGATAGTGAACCAGTACCGTGAGGGAAAGGTGAAAAGCACCCCGAGAGGGGGATGAAAGAGACCCTGAAACCACGTACTCACAAGCTGTCAGAGGTCACTGTCCTCAAGGAGGACCAAGGACTGATGGCGTGCCTTTTGTAGAATGATCCGGCGAGTGGTTCGTTGTCGCAGGTTAACCTTCGGTAAAGAAGGGGAGCCAGAGGGAAACCGAGTCTGAAGAGGGCGCAGCGTGTGGCAAGGAACCGACCCGAAACCGTGTGAGCTACCCATGAGCAGAGTGAAGCGAATGTGAAAGTTCGTCGAGGCTCGCACCCACCAGTGTTGCAAAACTGGGGGAGGACTTGTGGGTAGGGGTGAAATGCCAATCGAACACGGAGATAGCTGGTTCTCCCCGAAATGCATTGAGGTGCAGCCACAGGCAAGAACCCTCGTGGAGGTAGAGCACTGAATGGGCTAGGGGCCAAGTGCTGGTTACCAAACCCAATCAAACTCCGAATGCCACGAGTGCGTCCCTGTGAGTGAGACGGCGGGGGCTAAGCTTCGTCGTCAAAAGGGAAACAGCCCGGACCACCAGCTAAGGTCTCTAAAAGATGCTCAGTGTGAAAGGGAGTCAGTGCGCAATAACAGCCAGGATGTTGGCTTAGAAGCAGCCATCATTGAAAGAGTGCGTAATAGCTCACTGGTCGAGTGAACTGGCACCGACAACGTACCGAGGCTCAAGCATCTTACCGAAGCTGTGGATTGGTCTCATATGAGATCAATGGTAGGGGAGCGTTCTTGACCAGAGAAGCCAGACCGTGAGGACTGGTGGAGGGAAAAGAAGTGAGAATGCCGGAATGAGTAGCGTTATATCTGTGAGAACCAGATACACCGAATGCCTGAGGGTTCCTGGGCAACGTCAATCGTCCCAGGGTTAGTCGGGACCTAAGCCGAGGGCGTTAAGCCGTAGGCGATGGAGAGCAGGTAGGACAGTCCTGCACCAGAGCAGATCGTTTGAGTGAAGGGGGGACGCGGTCAGGAAGGTGAGCCCGTCGAATGGACAGGACGGGTGCCCTGTCTGAAGCGCGTGGACGAGGAAAATCCCGGCCACAGTGAGCGTGACAGCAGGGCCGAGCGCCCGAAGAGGGTGCGGAAGTCATCGGCCCCCATGCCGCCAAGAAAAGCCTCTAGCGAGATCATGCTCTGCCCGTACCGCAAACCGACACAGGTAGGCAGGGAGACGTCTCTCCAGGTGATCGAGGGAGCCTCTGCTAAGGAACTCGGCAAAATGACCCCGTACCTTTGGAAGAAGGGGGGCCTGAGTAGCTTTCGTGCTGAGAGGCACGGGGGTGAGCAGGCTGCAAGAAATGGGCCCAACCGACTGTTTACCAAAAACACAGGTCTCTGCGAACGCGAAAGCGGAAGTATAGGGGCTGACTCCTGCCCAGTGCCGGAAGGTTACGAGGAGTGGTGAGCGTAGCCATGAATCTAAGCCCCGGTGAACGGCGGCCGTAACTATAACGGTCCTAAGGTAGCGAAATTCCTTGTCGGGTAAGTTCCGACCCGCACGAAAGGAGCAACGAGTTGGGCACTGTCTCGGCAGAGGACTCGGCGAAATTGAAGTACCCGTGAAGATGCGGGTTTCCCACGACAGGACAAAAAGACCCCGTGGAGCTTTACTACACCTTGGCCTGGAAACGAGGCAGGACGTGCGTAGGATAGGTGGGAGCCGGAGAACCCTTCCTTGTGGGGGAGGGGGAGGCAACAGTGAAATACCACTCTCGTTGTGTTTTGTTTCTCACGCGTGAGCCATAAGCTGGCATGCGGACAGGGTCAGGCGGGTAGTTTGACTGGGGCGGTCGCCTCCCAAAGGGTAACGGAGGCGTCCAAAGGTTCCCTCAGGGTGGATGGACATCACCCGAAGAGAGTGCAAAGGCAGAAGGGAGCTTGACTGCGAGGCAGACAGGCCGAGCAGGGACGAAAGTCGGGCTTAGTGATCCCACATTCCCGAGTGGAAGGAGTGTGGCTTAACGGATAAAAGCTACCCCGGGGATAACAGGCTGATCCTGCCCAAGAGTTCACATCGACGGCAGGGTTTGGCACCTCGATGTCGGCTCGTCGCATCCTGGGGCTGGAGTAGGTCCCAAGGGTTGGGCTGTTCGCCCATGAAAGCGGCACGCGAGCTGGGTTCAGAACGTCGCGAGACAGTTCGGTCTCTATCCGTCGTGGGCGCAGGAAGATTGAGGGGAGTCATCTTCAGTACGAGAGGACCGAGATGGCTTGACCGCTGGTGCGTCAGTTGGCCTGCCTGGGCCAGAGCTGAGTAGCTACGTCAAGAAAGGATAAGCGCTGAAAGCATCTAAGCGCGAAGCCGACCCCAAGAAGAGTCTTCCCGCTCTCTCCGAGAGGAGGGAGCCAAGACCCCAGAAAGAAGATCTGGTAGATAGACCGTGCGTGGACGTCTGGTAACAGGCGAAGCGGAACGGGACTAATGGTCGAACGGCTTGTTGAATCGTTGCCTCGGAGGTGAGGGGAAGTGGTGCAGAGGAAGGTGCCCGAGCGGGTGCAGCATCGATGACAGTTCGGCAAAATTGAATGATCGCTCTTTAGAAACGTGCTTTCTCGTCTTCAGTGGACAGGAGAAAGAGGTTCGCCCCGGAAGCGGGGACGGGCCTTTTTGCATTTTTGGTCCGCCATCAGGCGAAAAGCGCTCCAGTGTAGCACTGAAGCGCTTGCTCTCTATCTGTATGTGCCTTCACAATTACAATCCTCTTCACGAGAACTGTGAAATAGAGTATTATTCGTGTATCCCTTTTTGGCTAATGATACAGGCCAAATTGTTGCTAAAGTATAGCGCCAGATTGGGGAAACGTGTACTATAATTCATTGTTCCTCTTTTGCTGGAATCATATGTTCCCTTTTCTTTTTGATCCTGTCGCTATAGAAGAGGGAGAGATCGGCGCCCGAGAACCTGTTATTGAAGGGGAAGGAGTAAGGCAATGGTTACGCGTCTGGTTGGTGTTGATACTGGCGGAACTTTTACCGATATTGTGGTGCTCCAGAAAGGTGCGTTGCGAGTCCACAAGGTGCTTTCTACACCCGATGATCCATCAAAAGCGATTCTCCGTGGATTGAATGACCTCGGTATTTTTGATGAGTTGCGCGTTTTGATTCATGGTTCTACAGTAGCTGCGAATGCGGTTCTTGAGCGAAAGGGAGCGGTTACAGGGTTAATTACGACCGCAGGGTTTCGAGATGTGCTGGAAATTGGGCGCCAGACTCGACCTGAGATCTATAATTTGCGGGTTCAGAAACAGCCTCCCCTGGTGCCTCGTTCGTTGCGCGTTGAGGTTATAGAGCGGTTGAATGAGCGAGGAGAAGAGATACTCCCTCTGGATCAGATGACGCTGGAACAGGCTTTGCGTACCCTCCATGCGGCCGGCGTTGAGTCGGTTGCTATCTCATTGCTCTTTAGCTTTGCCAACCCGACGCATGAGCAAGCGGTGGCTGATGCTGCACGAAAGGCCGGTTATTTTGTCTCCGCATCTTCTGAGGTTGTACCGGAGTTTCGTGAGTATGAGCGAACCAGTACAACCGTACTCAATGCCTATGTTGGCCCGCTAATGAGCCGATATCTGGCCTCTCTGGAAGAGAAGCTGCCCTCGGGAATCACCTTTCGGATTATGCAGTCAAATGGTGGCTCTATTTCCTGTACAACCGCGCGGAAGGAAGCGGCTCGTACATTGCTTTCCGGGCCTGCGGCTGGTGTGGTTGGCGCAGCCTATGTTGCACGGCTTTCCGGCTTTCAGAAAGCGATCTCCTTTGATATCGGCGGAACCTCAACCGATGTCGCCTTGATTGATGGTGGTATCAACGAAACGACATCGGGTTCGGTTGGGGGGTATCCCTCAAAGTTGCCGATGATTGATATTCATACAGTTGGTTCGGGTGGTGGTAGTATCGCCTGGTTCGATGTCGGTGGTGCTCTGAAAGTTGGGCCTGTTTCTGCTGGCGCATCTCCCGGCCCGGCAGCATATGGTCTGGGTGGAACGGAAGCAACAGTGACAGACGCGAATGTTGTTCTTGGCAGGTTGATCCCTGAGGCTTTTCTTGGTGGCACGATGTCGCTTGATGTCCAGCGAGCAAGAAATGCAGTAGAGAAGATCGCGCTTCGTCTGGAAACAACAGTCGAAGAGGCCGCTCTGGGTATTATTCGTGTCGTGAATGCCAATATGGAAGCAGCTATTCGCGTGATCTCGGTTGCTCGGGGCAGCGACCCTCGTGATTGTGTCCTTGTTGCATTTGGTGGAGCTGGTCCGTTACACGCTTGTGAACTGGCGGCAGCATTAGGGATCCCTCGAGTGCTCATTCCAACGACACCAGGAGTACTGTCAGCTCTGGGAATGCTTGTCGCCGATACGCTAAAAGATTATGTGCAGACTATCATGGTTCCTGTCGAAGAGGCTCAACAGCCCATAATCGACGCTCTAGCGTCTTTGGAAGCACAAGGGCATGCGGATCTTCTGCGTGAAGGAATTGCTGAGCAAGATATTGTGCTCGAGCGCTACTTAGATATGCGCTATATCGGACAATCCTATGAATTATTTGTTCCCTTTACTGGTTCCATTGTTGAGGCTGTCCAGCGATTTCATATGGCTCATGAGCAGCGCTTTGGTTACTGTGACCCGAATGAGCGCGTTCAGGTGGTGAATGTGCGTTTGAAGGCACGAGGAAAAGCCCATAAACCAGCCCTTGAGAGTCGAAAGGCCCAGAACACGAACGAGATACAGCCATTTGCATATCGGACGGCTCTATTCCCTTCGGAGACTGGAGCAATGCCTTTTGTTGTGCCGATTTATGAGCGGTCTGTTCTGGCTGTTGATACCGAACTCTCGGGGCCTGCAATTATTGTGCAATATGATACAACGACCGTGGTACCGCCTGCGTGGCGCTTACGGGTTGATATGACAGGGAATCTTCTGCTTGAACAAATGAAGGAGCAATAGTCATGGGAAAGACGCCAAATGTAACGCCTGTTAGTCTGGAAATCTTTCGTAGCGCTCTGACTGCTATTGCTGAGGAAATGGGAACAGTACTCACTCTGAGTAGCTATTCGCCAAATATCAAGGAGAGGCGTGATTTTTCCTGTGCGCTCTTTGATATACGTGGTAGACTGATTGCTCAGGGAGATCATATGCCTGTGCATCTGGGAGCAATGCCCGATTCTGTGGCCTCTGCGCTGGCTGCGTTTACAGAGTTTGCGCCCGGTGATGTCGTTATTTTGAATGATCCCTATCTGGGTGGGTCGCATCTTCCCGATATCACTTTGATTGCGCCGATTTATGTCGAGGTTGAGGGAAAGCAACGTTTGATTGGATTCGCGGCGAACAGGGCACATCATTCCGATGTTGGAGGGATTTCACCTGGTTCGATGCCACTTGCAACCGAGGTGTATCAAGAGGGGGTAATTATTCCTCCTTCCAAGTTATGGGATGCAGGGCGGCTGAATCAGCCCTTACTTTCGTTGATTTTGCGCAATATTCGGACTCCTGACGAGCGACGCGGTGATCTGGCGGCCCAGATAGCGGCAAATCGGACGGCTGGCAGGCGTTTACAGGAATTGGTTGAGAGATGGGGAATACAGGTGCTGGAGGCCCATATAGATGCGCTTATTGCCTATGCACAACGCATTACCGAAGCCGCCATTGAAGCGATTCCTGATGGGACCTATTATTTTGTCGACTATTTAGATGATGATGGCGTTACTGATGAGCCTGTGATGATTCGCGTGGCTGTGACGGTACAGGGAAAACATATTACTGTCGATTTCAGTGGAAGTAGCCCTCAGACGCGGGGCAATGTGAATACGGTCGCAGCGGTGACCAGATCGGCAGTGTATTATGTCGTGCGTTGTCTGATGCCTTCAGATGCGCCAACCAATGCAGGTACTTTTGCGCCTGTTACCGTACTGGCTCCTGAGGGAACGGTTGTTCATGCACGGCCTCCCGCGGCTGTCGCCCAGGGAAATGTGGAAACATCGCAGCGGATTACAGATGTTGTGCTGGGAGCTCTGGCACAGGTTCTCCCGGCAACGATTCCCGCAGCCGGTCAGGGGACCATGAATAATATTACGGCGGGTGGTTTCGATCCGCGTACGCAACAGCCATTTGCCTACTATGAGACGATGGGAGGCGGGATGGGGGCCAGTCTCGGGCAATCCGGACTTTCGGGAGTTCATGTCCATATGAGTAACACGCTGAACACACCTGTTGAGGCGTTTGAGTATGCCTATCCGATGCGGATCATGCGTTATCAACTGCGTGAGGGCTCCGGTGGCGTGGGTGCGGCCTGTGGAGGCGATGGATTGGTGCGTGAGATACAATTTGAGGTGCCTACCGAGGTGACCTTGCTGTCCGATCGCAGGCGTTTTGCCCCTTATGGACTACAGGGAGGGGAGCCCGGCGCAAAGGGCGAAAATCGGCTGCTAAGCGAGGGAAAAGAAACGGTGCTACCCGGGAAGGTCCATCTCCGAGTGCAACCGGGAGACCGCCTGATTATCGCCACTCCGGGAGGTGGTGGTTGGGGCTCTCCATCGCCAGTAGAGCCAGGCAAGTAGCCATGTTTGGCCGCTGACGTTCTTTTGGGGGAATAGATCGGCTTTGCTATACGTTGTAACTCTTGAGGAAGCATCCCTCGCTTATAACTATAGCTTTCAAGGAGTTTTTTCCGTGGCCGAAACAATTCAGGAAAAGAACGACACAAAGATTGTAATGTATTCAACCACATGGTGTGGCGATTGCCGTTTCGCCAAGCGCTGGTTCGACTCCCATGGCATCGCTTATGATGAAATTGACATTGAGCAGGATGAGAGCGCTGCCGAGCTGGTTGTGAAGCTGAATGGTGGAAAGCGCGTCGTGCCGACGATTGTGTTTCCTGATGGCTCTATTCTGGTTGAGCCGGGAGCTCGTGAGCTTGCTGCCAAATTTGCGAAGTAATCAAACTTATAAGCTATTGATGGTCTCTGCCTTGAGCAGAGGCCTTTTTTTATGCTCGGAATAGGAATAGAGATACGGGCCAGAAGGAAAGGGATGTGAATTTTAGGTAGCCTCTGTTAAAATAAGTGAATAGAATGCGTCCCTATACAAGCAGGGTGAGTTTCTCGGTAGAGACTGGCAAAGCACTAATCGTTAAAAGGAGTTAGCGTTGATGACTTTGGGCGATTCCAGGATGCAATATCCCGTCCCTCCAGCACTAGAACATCCTGAACTCCTTCTATATCGTAATGAGTTCCCTATCTTGCAGCGCAAGACTTATTTCAGCAGTTGCTCTTGTGGGGCGCTTTCTCGGCGTTCATCTCAGAACGTGACCCGGTTTCTGGACACCTGGAATGAATGGGGAAGCCAGGCACGGCAGGATCTCTGGCTTGAAGAAGTTGCCAGAGCACGTAACCGATTTGCTTCCATTATCGGGGCGCAGGAGCATGAGGTTGCGATAGCCCCCAGTGTCTCTGTTGCCCTGAGTTCTATTGCATCTGCTCTTGATTACAGCCAGCGGAAGAAGGTTGTCCTTTCGGATATGGAGTTCCCTTCTCTGGCTTACCAGTGGCTGGCAAAGAGGCGTTATGGCGTTGAGTGCCAGTTTGTGAGAAGCCCGGATCGGGTCTATGTGCCATCGGAATTGTTTGAAGAGGTTGTAGATGAGCAGACCGTGTTGGTCGCGACCTCGCGTGTGTATGGTGCCAGTGGCTATATACAGGATATTCGTGCTGTTGCTGATACAGCGCATCGTCATGGTGCGTATGTATTAGTTGATGACTATCTGGGCACTGGTTTGATTCCTGTGAATGTGAACGCACTGGATGTCGATTTTCTGGTGACCAGTACTCAGGCATGGTTGATGGGTGGCCCGGGACTGGCGTTTGTCTACATTCGTGAAGGGCTGCTCTCGTCGTTCTGGCCGACAATTGCCAGTTGGTTTGGTCATCAGGAGCAGTTTCAGTATCGCATAGAGGAACTGGTGTTTCGGAGTGATGCCCGACGCATCGAGTTGGGAACGCCTGCGATGGCCGCTATCTATGCCGCGAATGGCGGCCTGGATATGGTCCTTGAGGCAAGCGTTGAGAGCATTTGTGAGCGTTCGCGCTATTTGAGTAATGATTTGATTGCTCGGGCGCGTGAGCTGGGCTGGAAGGTGCATGCCCCGCTGGAACAGGAGCGGCGGAGCCCTATTGTTGCTCTGGAAGTCGAGCGACCTCAGGATATGCTGAAAGAACTGCTTGCTCGTAATATTATTGTAGACTGTTATTCCGGTTTATTGAGAATCTCGCCGTACTTCTATAATACCATCGAGGAAAACGCTATTGTTATAGAGGCTATTGCTGAGATATTGAAAAACAGAAAGAGCACCTCGTGAGGAGGCTATAGATGAAGTGTTCTCAATGTCAGTTTGAAAATGCAGCAGAGGAAACGCATTGTCAGCAGTGTGGTGCTGAATTAGCGACACCATCTCGCGGTATTGTCCCTGTCACGTCTCGCTTACCGGCCGTTTTACAGAATCCTGTAGTTCCGAAGAGTGTTGCTGCTGGTGTCGGGGCACTGGCTTTGGGCGTCGGGTTGGAACTATTGCGGCGCAACCTGCTGAGCCGTCTGATCCCGGCTGCCAAAACAACGCAACAGGCGCTTCCTGTGTTGAATGAGGTTAAAGATACACTCTTCCCTCAGAGTAGCAAACAGATCAAGCTGCCAAAGGGCTATGAGATGCAGGAATCTGTTGTGTATATTCGTCGCATTATTCGTAAGGAAAGTAAGCTATAAAGCATTCCTGAGTGTTATTGTATGGCGTTGATTTTGCGTGAAGATGATGTGCGCTCTCTATTGAGCATGCATGATACGGTGGCGGTGCTGGAGGAGGCGTTCAACGCCCAATCACAGGGAATGGTTGTGAATCAGCCGCGCAGCCGCATTATGATTCCGAATGGAGTGTTGAATACGCAAGCCGCGGCTGCTCCAACTTTTGGTGTTCTGGGATATAAAACCTATACAGCCTTCAGGGAAGGTGTGCGCTCTGTTGTCCTTCTCTTTAGTGCCCATGATGGAAGCTTGCTTGCTATCATAGAGGCTGAATGGCTTGGGGCGATGCGGACTGGAGCGGCGAGCGCGCTGGCGACGAAATATCTTGCCAGACCGGATGCGCATATCGTCGGACTGATCGGGGCGGGCAAGCAAGCTGTTACGCAACTCATGGGTGTGTGCGCTCTGCTTCCAGCACTCTCCACTGTCCTGGTGTATTGCAGACAGCAATCTGTTCGTGAGCTCTTTTGCCAGGAAATGTCTCACCTGCTCAATCTTGATGTCAGGCCTGTCCTTACTGCAAAAGAGGCGGTAGAATATGCCGATATTCTTATCACAGCGACGACGTCACGCTATCCGGTATTTGAAGGGGCATGGCTCAAGCCCGGATGCCATATAAACGCCATTGGTTCCAATTGGGCCCAGAGGCGCGAACTGGATAGCGCGACGATCCAACATTGCTCGTTGGTCGTCACTGATTCGTTGGAGCAGGCCTGTGTCGAGGCCGGGGATTTGATTATTCCAGCGAATGAGGGGCTTTTTGACTTGAGCGAGGTGCATGAGCTTTCTGAGATTGTAAGCATTGATATACCCTGGCGTGAAACGCCCGATGCGATTACCCTTTATAAGGGGGTAGGAATTGCTCTGGAAGACATTATAACTGCTGCACACGTCTACTATTGTGCTCGTCAACACAATAGAGGCGAAGAAATACAGCTCATTCTCTGAATGAAGGAGAGCGGAGTGAAGGTTCAAATTCAGATGTTACAGGCGCTCTACAGGGACGTGAAAGCGCACAGGCGGCCAGTGATGCACGTTTATGTCCTTTTGCCGGCCCTGCTATTGATACTGCTGCTTTCTGCCTGCACTGATGGTGGTGCACTTGGTGGTGGAGCATGGCAACTCAGCAATTTGCAGAAACATGCGGTGCGCGTCCTCGCTGTGAATCCCGCCAAACCAGCCTCAATCTATGCTGCTGATGAGCAGGGTACGCTTTTTGTCAGCGCCGATGGTGGGCAACAATGGACAGAACGGGGACAGGGCTGGTCAAAGCCAAATCCGGTACTGGCTCTCGCCTTTGATATCCCTGGAGAGAAGCTGTACGCGGCCACCGAGAAGGGCTTGTTTGTGAGCACGGATGAGGGGCAGAAGTGGACGCTTATTTCGACGCAACAGATGGGCTTACCTGCTGATCGATATACCTCTATCTTGTTTGATGACCGACGTTCTAACCGTGTCTATGTTGGAACTGCGGGGCATGGTATTTTTGTTAGCGCGGATAAAGGGACATCCTGGAAGGCCGTCAGCCAGGGGCTTCCCACAAATGCTGCGATCAAGTATCTTGCATATGACCCATCCGCCCGGCAGATATGGGCTACTACTACTGCCGGTGTATTCCGTTCGGACGACCAAGGGGGCTTGTGGCGCTCTTTTCAGCATAATCTGCCTGCTAACACGGCGGTCAATGTGGTGCTTCCCGCTGCGGCAGGAGGAGGACAGGAGCGGTTGGTCTATGCAGGTACCGATAAGGGGCTGTATATCTCCCAGGATCAGGGAGAAACCTGGAAGACTGGTAAAATTCCTTTAACCGGGGCCAAAGTGTTGGCCCTGCTGGTTGATTTCCGAAACGATAAGACGCCGCTCTATATCGGCACGAACAAGGGCGCCTTTCGGAGCAATGATGGCGGTCAGAGCTGGAATTTGATCGCTGGAGGTTTGCCTAAGGGAACGATCGTCTATGCCTTTGCTCTGGGTGCTGAGAACTACTCACAACTTTTTGCTGCAACTGCAAATGACGTTTATCTGTTCCCCGGGATGAATGGTGGCTGGTCATTCAGCCGTATTCTGTTCTGGGTGCTCATACTTGTCCTCTTCGTGGCGCTCTACTGGGTGCTGACAAGGAGTCGGCGGCGCCGAAGGGCTGTGCGTCTTGCCGAGACGAAAGAGAATGCTGAAGAGTAAGTGTTGCTGACCTTGAGAGGAGTAGACAGGCTGCACCTCTCAAGGTTGGATTATGGACGATGAGCGCCTAAATATGCGACTACAAGGTAAAGCACGTAAAGAAAGATGCATACAAGAACAATGGCTCCATAGCAAGTCAGTGTCCATGCACGGCGTGTGTTAAGTGCCTGCCGAAGCTGCTCAATCATATCGGGTGGATCAAGCTGCAAGTCTGGATGCAGTTCCAGTAGTTGCGGTAACATAGCCCGAAAGTCCTTTGCGTTGGTCATTCCTTCAGCGAGCATCACTGTTGTGTCATCCACCAGATCAGCCATGAGGATGAGCTTTGATGGATTGGGGTCTCCGGGCATGAGGATCAGCCGTTTGAGGTCCTGAAGATATACTCGTGTCTCCGTCTCAACCTCTTGCCCGGTAATTACCAGTTCATCTTTGTACAGCCGAATCTCTTTGCCCATTCCATAGCGTACGACACTGATTGGGGATGCTGGATTCTGTTCACTCATAGATCGTTATTCCGCCTGGTTTCTCTGTTGAAATAGTAAGCGCTACGTAAGATTGTACTGCATAGATGGGGTGGCGTCGAGCCTTCTTACACCGAAAGGGGCTCCGCTTGACAGAATATGCATTGAAACATTACAATCTTCACTGTGAAGACAAAAGCAGTATAGAAGTTCTGGAATCATGGCGCAGGTCGGTTTACTCGAAGATAATGTGCGTATTGCTCGTCTCTGTGCAACGATGCTGCAATATGCAGGGCATCAGGTCACAATCTATGAGCATCCACGGGAGTGCCTGGCTGCTCTCACCTCTCCCATTGGCAGGCGGGAAAAGAGCGTGAGTGTGGCTCGACCAATATTGCCGATTGATGTCCTGATTCTGGACCTCCACCTTCCCAATATTGATGGATTGGACGTTTTGCGTTCCTTGCAAGCACATCCTGAGACGCGCTCTCTTCCCCTGATTTTCTGTACGGCTGCCGCTCCTTCAGAAGTGGCGCTTGCCTTGCGGGTCGCGCCTCAGGCCGGGGTGATTGAAAAGCCGTTCACGATTCAAGCGCTCACGTCTGCAATCAGTAGTGTCCTAACTCCTTCCTCTACAAAATAAAGTGGCCTCTACCATGTCCAGACTTTGAGATTGCGGAAAAAGCCTTCAGCAGGTGCCTGCATTTCGTTGCCCGCAAAAAGTCCTATTTGTCCATGTGTATATGTGTTGTTCTGAATGGTGGCGAGTTTCTGATGATTGGCATACAGGGAAATCGTCTCCTTGTCGGCGACGACGGCAAGCAGGTTCGTCTGGGCTATACCTGTACGAATCGCTGCCGAGGTTCCCTCTGCCAGCATCGGCGCATGGTCGTCTACTTTATCAATATAGAGTTTGAGTGCATAACGGCCATCTGTATGGATGCGGAAGAGATAGTACTTTGAGTCAATACTGTTCATTGAGCGAAAGATGAGACCGCCATAATCGCCCGAGAGCAGTGTCATCTCGACCTCATAGGCGAAATTCTGATAATTGGTTGCCTGGGCTATGCAGGCATGGAAAAAGCCCTCTAGCGGCTGATAAGAGAAATAAGCCTCTCTACGAAACTGGCAGCTTGCATGGTTTTCATTCCACCCTTCCTGCCAGTTGAGATGCACGTTCTGGGCTGCGAGTGTATCTTCCAGAACGAGGGTGCCTTTTTGCGTATAGGGATTCGGCTGTTGCGCTGTCAGGTAGATACTCCCTGCCCCGATGAGGAGTGAGAGAATAAGCAGAATAGCGGTGAGGAGCAGAAGCTTTCGGGCTTTTTTGTTGGCTGGAGGACGTGTCTCTTCGGGTATATCCAGCGGCCGATTGATAATTTGGGGTGCTACATTTGTTGGTGCTGTCTTGTGAGAGAAGATTGTTTGCTCAATTGGTTTTTGCTCATTAGAAGGGATCTCAATAGTTGTATATGATATGTCTTGCAAGGCTTCTTCTTTGGCTTCAGCTTGAATAAGTCCCATTTCTTGCGCGTTTCTTTCCAGGAGCGCACAGAGCTTTTCCCGGAAAAAGGGAGAGGGAAGGGAAATACCTCGTTCCCATGCACTCACTGTATTTGGGGTTGTTCCCAGTTCTGCGGCCAGTCTTGCCTGTGACCAGCCACGGAGTTCCCGTTCACGACGAAGCTGTTGAGAAAATTGTTGCCGGGACATTGAGTGTAAGACTCCTTCTCTGATTGGCTCTTCTCTTACAACAGAAGAGTGGATAGAATTGGTTGTGTTCCGTTTAAATACATATTATAAGGTATTTCCGATTTGTGGTAGTAGCTTGTTTTTCGGGCTTGCGCATGCTGCTTTGTGATACAATAGAGATCACTTGAGAGAAATAGGAGAGTCATAGCCTCGCACATATCGGTACTGATGATGGTTCCACAAAGAAGGTATGGTACCAGCTATGGCAATCTTCGAGAAAGATACGGAAGCGCTTGACGCTTATTCTCACGCGGTTATCACTGCGGCGGAGCGTGTGGGCCCTGCCGTGGTACGGATAGACGTTGAGCATGAGCGGTACGGGCGGTTTACGGCTCGCCCTGAATATGGGGGCGGCATTGGTTCCGGCTTCATCTATTCCTCAGATGGACAGATCCTCACGAATGCGCACGTGGTCGAATATGCTCGCCGAATTCGGGTGACGCTGGCCGACGGGCGCACCTTTGATGCAGGTCTTGTAGGAAGTGATCCTTCAGTAGATGTTGCGATTCTGCGTATTGGGGCCGATCGGCTTCCCGTTGCTGAACTTGGGAAAGCTCCTTTGCGGGTAGGGCAATTGGTGGTTGCGGTCGGGAATCCCTATGGATTGAACTGGACAGTTACGGCTGGTGTGGTCAGTGCCCTTGATCGCACACTGGATGTACCCGGCAAGTATAAGATGGAACATCTTATTCAAACGGATACCTCTATCAATCCCGGCAATTCCGGCGGCCCGCTGGTTGATAGTCTGGGGCGCGTCGTTGGCATTACGACGGCAATGATGCCGATGGCGCAGGGGCTTGGCTTCTCGGTGCCGTTAGAGACGGTCAAAGATGCGATTGTGCGGATTATGCAGAAGCAGGAGGCAGCGTCGCTATCTGGGGTCTCGCTTGGAGTTGGCGGTATGCGAGTGCTGATTGATGAGGCACTGAGACAAAAGTATCGATTGCGCTCTCGTTATGGTATGGAGATTGTAGAGGTGCGGCGTGAGAGTCCTGCTGAGCGGGCACAATTGAGGCGACGGGATGTGATTGTTTCGGCTGATGAACATGTAGTGGCTGAGCCAAAAGATCTACAGCAGGTCGTTCGCAGTCATGGAGCGGGAGACCGGATCGTGCTTGGCTTCTTGCGTGAGGGGACCTCGCGCAAAGTAACCGCTGTGTTGTAAGCAGTAAGAAGCGATTTATCCAGTAAAAAAGCAAGTAAGAAGGTCGTCATCTCGAAAAAGATCGTTGAAAGACGACCTTCTTTTTTTATTTTTGCATCGCTTCAGCGTCAAAATGAATAGATATGCTGAAATACGAGCCCCTGTAGTTCTGGCTGCGTGCCAGAGGGACGGTGAAATCATGAACTGGCTTGGCTTATTAGGACTGGTAATGCCCGTGTTATTAATCGTGGCTGGTGTGCGATTTAATATGTACTTGCACGCAAAAGGGGCTTTAAAACCAGTTGAACATACTCGCGAGTTGATAGCATTAAGCCAGGAGGTGGTTGCAGAAGAGGAATACTATGACATGCTCGGTTCAGAGGGGAGCATGGCAAAGGTCTATGTCCGCAGGATTACCGTACTGCTTTTCGCTCTGCTGATAGTGATTGTATTGCTTTTTGTACTCGGGCTCGCTCTTCTGATGTAGAAAAAGATAATGCGATTTGAACCACAATTGATTGGTGTGCCTGAAATGTGATAGAACGTTTCAGGCACGTTTTTATTTCAGAAAGAGGTATAGAGAAGAATGGTACAATTGCCCGAACGAATGCAGACGCGCTTTACGGAACTGGTGGGAGTTCGCTATCCCATTGTGCAGGGTGGTCTGGCGCATCTTTCCTTCGCTGAACTGGCGGCCGCAGTTTCCAATGCCGGAGGTCTGGGGCAGATTGGCTGTGCCTGTTTTCAAACGCCACAGGAGTTGCGGGAGAATATTCAGAAAGCTCGCCGTTTGACCAATAAGCCCTTCGGTGTTAATTTTCCGATCGGCCACATTCCTCTGGAACCCTTTCTTGATGCCGCTCTGGAAGAGAAGCCTGCTGTAATCAGCATTACAGGCGGAAACCCTGAGAAACTCCTGAAACGGATACAGCAAAGTGGGGTGATGGTGAAGACAATGGTGCTGGTTGCGGGTGTACGTGCTGCGAAGAAGGCCGAAGCGCTTGGAGCGGATGCTGTGATTGCAGTCGGCTTTGAAGGGGGAGGTCATCTCGGACGTGACGATATCGGTACAATGGTTTTGACGCCACGCGTGATCGAGTCTGTCAGGATTCCGGTGCTGGCAAGTGGTGGTATCGCTGATGGACGTGGGTTGGCTGCTGCGCTGGCTCTGGGAGCTGATGGGGTCGAGCTTGGAACACGCTTTGTGGCGGTACAGGAGAGCAACGCACATCCACACTATCAGCAAGCGCTGATCGAGGCGCAGGAAACCGATACACTGATCATTGAACGAGCGATCGGACGGCCTGCACGAGCACTCAAGGGTACCCGGGTCGAGCAGATTCTTCAGGTTGAAAAGGAGATGGAGCAGGACGCTCTGCCTGCTGAAGAGCGTGTCCAGCGTCTGTTGCCCTATATTCGTGGCTCGGTCAATGTTCGGGCGGCGCTTGCGGGAGCGTTGGATGAAGGGTTTGTCTGGGCGGGACAGGTGACGGGCCTGATCCATGATATACCAACAACGCGAGAGCTGATAGAGCGCATGGTCAGTGAGGCGTATGCTATTACGCGGCGCATACAAGCGACCTTTGAGATATAAAGCAGAAAGCAGAGGAAGGCATGAGCGTGTTCACGCCTCCCTCTGAACGCTGTATGCTTTTTTATGCTTCTTGTTGTTGCTTTTCCAGAAATTGTCCGACTTCGGAGAGCGCGGCCATAGCCCGGCAGGTAATCTCAACGGACTCGTAATAGGGCACGCGTTCTTCGCGCAGAATATGGAGCGCCGGGATATCGTGGCGTGCGTAGATGGTCTGGATCAGGATTGGTTTCTGATACTGGCGAACCAACTCACCGATTGCTCGCGCTGCGGCCTCCTCGCGTGGTCCAAACTCTTCGGAAAGGAGCCAGCGATAGCCTCCGAAGAGGCCCGTAATAATAACGCCATCGATATCAGGATCTTTGACACAGACCTCGGCCAGATGCGCGAAAGAAAGCGGATCCTCATCAGCGGCACCTGCGACATCGACCGGATTGGTAGAGGTAGCGCGGGCGGGCATCAGGGCTCGGAGTTTTTGCTGCGTTTCCTCGCTGAGAATGGGCACTTCCAGTCCGGCGCGGATGACTGCATCGCCGGTCGCGACCGAGCTACCACCCCCATCACCGATAATCGCGATGCGCCGTCCGCCATGTGGCGTGGGGGGCTGTGTTGCTAGCGCCTGAGCGACCGGGAAAAGCTCGTCTGAGCGAATCACGCGCACAACGCCGCTGCCAAGCAGACTGGTATCATGATCCGGACGCACAGTGGCATGTGAACCGGTATGTGCCAGAGCAGCGCGTACACCGACTTCTGTTGCGCCGCTGAGCAGGATCACGACTGGTTTGTAGTGTCCTCGGTCGTACATCTCTTTCGTAACCTGGCGCAACGTCTCTTCCTCAATGGCTTCAACATAGCCCGCGATTACGGTTGTGTTCGGGTCGTCGGCCAGATACTGCATGCACTCAGGGAAATTGACATCAACTGCGTTGCCCAGGCTCAGGAAGGTGGTAAAGCCCAGACCGTCGAGATGGGCCTGTGCGTAGAAATACATTCCCAGGTTTCCGCTCTGTGAGACGAGGCCAATGGGGCCTTCAGGTAGCGGAAAGATCATGCCGAGTGCGTTGACCTTTGACTGATGAACGTACAACCCCATGCAATTGCTGCCGATAATCCGAATGCCGTGCTCACGGCAGCGAGCGACCAGCTTCTGTTCAAGCTCACGCCCTTCGGGGCCGGTTTCGCTAAAGCCTGCTGTAATAATGACGATACCTTTGACGCCATGTGCAATACAATCGTCAACGGCTTGAGGAACATGGGGAAATGCGGTTGCGATGACGGCCAGATCAACAGGTCCTGGAACGTCGAGCAGTGAAGGATAGACTGGACGCCCGAGGATCTCCTTGCTGGTCGGGTTTATCAGATAAATGTCGCCTTGAAAGCCGCCCTGAATCAGTTGTTTGGCGGCAACATGCCCCCATTTCTGGGGAGCGCGGGAGGCTCCCAGAATGGCGACAGAACGCGGATGAAGAATCTCTTTCAGACTGTAGAGCTCTTTATTCATTCGCAATCCTTTTCATCATCATCGTAGTGTTTTTGCGGTTTCTTTTCGCGTTCTTTCCGAAGTAGTTCTTCGATCTCGCGAATAATCAGGTCTGCCTGTGGCAGGGGGCTACTTTCCTCAAGGAAATCTGGTTTGAAAGATATGGATATGGTATCCTCTTCCTCATCCTCATCCATCTGTTCCTCTAGCTGGCGAACGTATTCGCTGGCTTCGGGATCGCTTTCAACCATTTCGGTAACCTGCTGTTCAAAGCGCTCGGCCTCTGCATAGACAACACTCAGGTTCAGATCAAGTTCCAGATACCTGTTCAGGTAGGTGAGCAAGGCCGCGGCGACTTTGATGTTGGGCGCGGTGTCAAGGTAGTTCGGAGCGGCAGCCCAGAAGCTCACAGCGTCGATATTTTCCTGCTGACAGGCTTCATGCAGGACCCCAACAATACCTGTAGGGCCTTCATAATCGGAAGCTGGCAGATCAAACGAGCGAAGTCGCTGCTGAATGGCTGCATCTTCTGAAGAGCCGGTAACAGGAACATTGATAGAATGGGGAATGTCTGCAAGAAGAGCGCCAAGAAACACGATTTCCGACACGTGGAAGTGATGGCAGACCTCCAGGAATGCTTTACTGAACGTCTTCCACTTCAACTGTGGTTCGGGGCCAAGAAAGAGGATGATATCCCGGTCGCGCTCTGGATCACGATGAACGAGAAAACGATGTGTAGGCCAGATCACCTCACGTCGTCCTCTCTCGACGTACTTGAGGGTTGGTCTGGTCTCCGTATAGACAAAAAAGTCCTCGTTCTCTATCTCGGCTATTTTTGTTGGTGCCCAGAGGTTGATGAGATGATTCATTACTGTTGTGGCTGATTCGGCTGCATCATTCCAGCCGCTGAACGCCACAATAGCAATGGGATTTCGCAATGTCGGCTCTTCAAAATAGCGAATTGATGACATGTATTATGACCTCTTTATTTGCTTGCAATAGTGTTTCTTAGCAAATGTTTGTTACCATTCTATCATGCTTGTACATGGAGGAAAATACGGTAGTAGAGATATGCCAGAACCAGGGGCACGCACCTGATTTCTGACCCCGCTTCCCTGCCCTGTTTGGTATACCAGGACTATTGGTTCACTCTCCCTATTGACGCTCTTTTTCTGGAAATCTATACTCAGCTCATGGAAATGGTTCATATCCCGGTAATTTATCAAGATCACTATCTCCTTGCTGTGAATAAACCGGCAGGGCTGGTTATTCATCCGACATATAAGCATGCAGATGGCACGATGTGGGATGCTATCTTAGCACTGCTGGCCTGTCAGGAGCAAGAGAGCTGGACGCCTCCTCGACCGCCAGATAAACCGGAGTGGGCACAAGCGCCGCTTGAGGTGCAGGCTATGCTGCGGCAAAAGATGTATGAGAGGATCGAACGAGAAGAAGGGCTGCTGCCTCGTCCTTGTTTGTTACATCGTCTGGATAAGGATACCTCGGGCGTGGTATTACTGGCTCGTACAGAGCGTTCGCGCCGTTTTCTGGTCAAACAGTTTGAGGAGCGCTCGATTCAGAAGAGCTATCTTGCGGTTGTGTCTCGGGGGGCACCCGAGTGGACGCGCCCTCGAACGGCCTGTACGGTCTCAATCAGCCAGAATAGAGAGCTTGTGCCGTTAGAAGGATCGCCAGATCAGGTGATATGCCAGGGCTGCGAATTTGTGATTCAGGGCCCTCTGGGGCGTGATCCCGAGGATTATCGGCGCTGCGTTGTCATTGAGGGTGGGCAGGACGCGCTGACAGCCTGTACGGTACTGGCTGTTGAGCGTGGCTTTGCGTTGCTGAACGTGCATCCAATCACAGGGAGAACGCATCAGATACGCGCTCATCTCGCGGCAATTGGATGGGCGATTGTCGGCGATCAGCTCTATGCGACGGAGCAGGCTAAACAGCTTGGCCTGACACGTCAGTTCTTACATGCAAGAAGTATCACTGTGAGACATTATCCTGAAAAGCAAGAACGAACCTTTGTTGCACCTTTATCTCTCGATTTGCAGGACTGGTTACAACGGGAGATGCCCGCTGGTTCTAGAGCACTGGAATAGAGGCTGAAAGGAAGAGCGAATATGGAATATCCATCGGCTACGGGGCCGCTGGCAAAGGCCAGTGAAGCAGAGAAACGAAAACGACTCGATGCAATGGTGCAGTTCTGGCAGAATGATACTGAACGACGTTTAACCCGCGAAGGACGTGAGGCGTTTCTGGTGGCGATGGGGCTGAATGAGTATCGCTATTCGGTCTGGCTGCGATTTCCTGAGTGGGAGCGCTCGGTTGTACTCGGGCAGGTGACGACGGTGCGTCAGGAGGCCGGGGAAGAGAAGCCAGTCCTGTTTACACAGTGGAGACAGGAGGCGCTGCTGAAGACAATGCCTGATTGGAAAAAGCGCTTGCCACAGGAGAATGTCTTTAATATCTGTGTTCGTCTGACCCCGGGTGGTCTGGGTGAGGGGAGTAAGTGGGCGATTATGATGCCTCGCGAGATGGTGAGCCGCTATCGACCCGGATGGCCAACCCAGCAGGAATGGGTGGCCTGGACCCGGGAATTCGACTGGGTTGCGGTTGCTGTCGGCTTTATTCGGGCGATGCTTGACGCGCTTGCTTAGACACTAGTCGCAAATGCCGAGTGTTTGTAGCGCGGTTTCCAGGAAAATGCGCTCGTTGGCAGTCAGGGTAAGCTGTTTCACCTCAGCAACAGGGAGGAAATCCGCCCCGAGTTCAAAGCCGTCAACCTCTTTTGCTTCTGGTCTATAGAGCGTTGCCCGGGCACAATAGACGAGTTGCAGGAAGTCAGGATAAGGGTGCTGGTAGTTTTCCGGTCTGGGGGTTATATGGTGAAAATGCTTGACTCCCAGAAGCGAGGGTTGTTGGATCTCCCAACCGGTCTCTTCAAGGAGTTCGCGCCGCAATGACTCTTCCAGACTTTCTCCTTGCTCGCGCCTTCCGCCTGGCTGAATATGCACGTTGAAAGGATCTTTGACGACAAGAACCTGTTCCTCTTGAAAGACGATGCACCGGACCGAGGTTACCAACTCAAGCGGGGGAAGCTCCTGGATCAGATAGCAGTTTAGCTGCATGCGTAGCGGGTGCCATAATGCCTCTTCTTCGCTGATATGCTGCTGTCGCTGAAGGTAGGTTGTGAGTTGCTCTTGTTGCAAAACGGTGTTCTCCTTCTCTTCTTTGTTTTGCCGTATTATAGCAAGAGAAGAGGGCAGGGAGTGGAGGCTGCACGCTCTACTCCCTTGTTTTCGATATTATTTAGTGAGTTCAGCAGGCTGTTTCTCGTTATCGGGCTCTGCTGGCTCGAAGGTATGGGGTTCCACCGGTGCGGTTGTCGCTATCTTGGGAGCGATGGTCTGAACACGTTTTTTCTGGAACATTCGAATCAACCAGACAATGAGCGCGAGCGGAATCAGGTAGATGCTGAAGGCCAGGAGCCAGATGACAATACTGATTAATGTCTGAGCAAATTCCAGAGACGCACTCCATGCCTCCGCGAACACCTCGCCAATATTCCAGGAAGGGGTATCGGGCGTTGTGGGAACTGTTGTGTTTAGAGGTGACAGGGTGATCGTCACTGGATACATTGTCGTTTGCTTGGATAGGGAATCGAGTTGCGTTTGATAGCGCTCGATATCAGTTTCAACCGTTGATAGCTTTTCCTCTATGGCAAGAATATCAGCCATCTCGGTTGCCTGCTTCATTAGTGTGTTCAGGCGGTCCCGCTCAACTTCCAGATTCTTGATTCGGGATTTTAGATCAATTGTGCTATCTGTCACATCTTGAATGGCCTCCTGGAGAGACAGCAGTTGTCCCTGATGTTGTTTGGCATAGTCGGTTAAATAGGCCCG
Source organism: Thermosporothrix sp. COM3 (assembly GCF_059696735.1). Lineage (NCBI taxonomy): Bacteria > Bacillati > Chloroflexota > Ktedonobacteria > Ktedonobacterales > Thermosporotrichaceae > Thermosporothrix > Thermosporothrix sp. COM3. Next base: position 7,213,902 of record NZ_AP019376.1, read on the forward strand.
TACTTGTGGGTAGATGTTTGCCTGCACCGAAAAGGTCATTGTGATGACGTATGCAGATGTATATGAGCGTTGATATTGAATGCCTTCGCTGCTGGCTTTAGGATCGGTCTGCATAATCCAGTGCTCCAGCTCTTTTGCTGTCTTCGTTGGGTCCTGAAACTCCATTGAGACATTCAGGCTTTTGATGAGCTGTTGCGGGGTGGTAGTGGATGGGGTGTCTGTCTGCTCTTTTGAGGGCGGCATAGCGTTTTTGCCGTTGGTGTTTGTCAGTGTGGGTTTGCCAGTACTTGAATCGGTCTGGATGCTGGACGGAAGAATAGTAGACTGGATCGTCCGTCCTCTTGAGAGATGATTGATCGTGTTGATAGCAATAACTAGAAGAATCAGGATGAGAAGACTTCCTCCTATCCCGTAGAGAACACGAGCTTTTCTCGTTTTCGGCAACCTGATTTTTTTCATCGTATAGAAACTCCCAAATGTTCAGTCTTGAATGTTGATAAAGCAGATAGAGATATACCTATTTGAGGAGACGATGAAAGCTGGTCAATAGTTCCCGTCTGTGCCGATATATCCAGAGAACAGGACCTTGAGAGAAAGGCCCTGTTGTGTGTGCATTATCCTTTAAAACGGTAGACGGGAAGTCCCCGAATGCCAACCTTCAGACGGAACAGGTCACCGGAGAAGGGGGAACGAGCCAGTTGTTCGGTGGAGAGAGCTTTGCGGGCGGTTGTAATATAGAGCTCATCCATACGTGGGCCGCCGAAGGTGCAGCTTGTAACATGGGGCGCTGGGATCGGGATGATGCGTTCAACCTCGCCATCTGGTGTATAGCGCACGATCTTTGCTCCTCCCCAGTGAGCACACCAGATGCCCCCTTCGCTGTCAACGGTTAACCCGTCGGGGATGGTGCCTGCATCAGTGATAGTTACAAGGGGACGCTCGTTGGAGATGGTGCCGGTGGTGGCATTGAAATCGAATGCGGAAATAGTACGGCGTGGGGAGTCGATAAAATACATGATGGTGTTGTCGGGATTCCAGCCAATCCCGTTGGAGATTCCCAGATTAGTAAGGATTATATGAAGTGAACCATCAGGATCAAGCCGGTAGAGGGTGCCAATATCCTCTTGTTCATATTCATCCATGCTGCCAGCCCAGAAGCGTCCCTGGCAGTCAACAGCTCCATCATTGAAGCGCATATGGGGTTTCTCCGCCTCGGGGTTTATCAGGTGGTGAAGCTGTCGGGTTTGTTCATCCCAGAAAGCGAAGCCCTCCTGCGTCGCCAGAATCAGATTGCCTTGCTCTCGAAATGCCAGTGTCCCGATCTGGGTGCCGACATGGATCTGCTCATAGTGGCCGGTAGCGGGTGTGTAGTGGTAGTAACATTTGTTGACGATATCGACCCAGTACAGGCGCTGTGTGACCTCATTCCAGCGAGGGCCCTCACCAAGGGTATTCTGAAGGGGGAGAAGGTGTTCCAGCTCGCTCATGTGGTTTGCCCTCCTTGAAGCATGTAGTAGATGCCTTTTTATCCTTGTATCTTATCATTTTACAAGAAGGGGAATAAGTGCTGAAAGAAGAGAGACTATCTGTGAAATGATAGTCTCTCAGGATGATCTTATCCCATATGTGAGAGCAGCTCAGGGACAGTGACGAAGCTATAGCCACGCGCCTTTAAGCCCTCAATAATGCGTGGCAGGGCGGCTATTGTTTGCGAGCGCTCTCCGCCAGCGTCATGCATCAGAATGATAGAACCTTTTCCTGCTTCCTGAAAAGCGGTGTTTACGATCGAGTCAACGCCTTTGCGCTGCCAATCGTTGGTATCAACATCCCAGATGATGATTTTTTCGGAAAGGCTGTTTGCTACCTGTACGACGTTATTGTTGTAGCTTCCGTAGGGAGGTCGTACCAGAGTTGGACGCTCACCGATAGTGTTATAGATTAAATCAGATGTATTTTTCAGTTCTTTTTGTAGCTGGTCCATTGAAAGTGTAGTGAGATCGGGGTGGCTCCAGCTATGGCTGGCGACCACATGGCCCGCTTGGTGTTCCTGTCTGACAAGGTCAGGATTCTCCTGTATCATTTGGCCCAGACAGAAAAAAGTCGCTTTAATGTTATAGCGCTTGAGAATCTGAAGGACCTGAGGCGTGTACTGGGGATGGGGGCCATCATCGAATGTCAGAGCGATTTCAAGCCGGTTGCGACTGCCATTGGTAATCACATTGGGAATGTTGCCCGGATTGCCAATCGGCGTTGAATCGCCGGTAATTGTCGGGCTGGGTGTCGGCTCAATGGTTGGTGTTGGAGTGGGTGTAAATACTATTGTTGGTGATGGGCCAGGCGTTGGTGTAATGGTCAGCGCTCTGTTCTTTTCGTCTTCAGCAGCGGCAATACCTGCGGCAAAGGAGCCAACAGCCCAGAGCGAGGCACTAAGTATAGCCAAGAGAATGATTGGAAGATGGAGCTTTTTGTTAAAGCGGAAAGAAGGCTTGTGGTTGTTGTCGCGTCCATGTGCTGACATAAATTGATCTTCCTTCTGACATAGTCTTTTGGAGTTATTGGTAAAATGTATACTTGTTTGAATATATTGATGAAAAACTGAGCCGTTTTGTCGCGACGATTTCGCGTGGTCTCCCCTTTGTAGGATAAGCTGATCTTCTGCAATCCTGCAACAGAATGATCTTTTTGGGCTAGACGTGAGAAGAGGCTATTTTTGGAGGGCGAAAAGTTGTAGGAGGAGGATTCCATAGGGAGAGCAGAGTGAAATCGTGCTCTCTGCTCTCGGGTAACTGTCTACGAAGCTTGAACGGCACTGCTAAATTCCATTTGCGCGACGCGCGTATGTGCTAAGAGCTTCTGGGCATTTTTCCAGAGTAGTTTATCTCGTACTTCAGGCGTGAAGTAGTTCAGTGTATCGAAGTCTTTAAACCAGCGTTGCGGCGTAATAAATGGATAGTCAGAGCCAAAGAGAAAGCGGTCCTGAAGGCGCGTGGCGGCTACTTTAAGCAGCTCTTGTGGGATGCGTTTGGGTACCCATCCAGAAAGGTCATTATACACATTGGTCTTATGTTGCATAATGGCGATCATCTCTTCGTGCCAGGGCCAGGATGGGTGTGCGCCTATAATAATAAGGTCAGGGAAATCGGCGGCAAGTGTATCGAGATAAATCGGGCGGGTGTAGTCAAGCTTAATGCCCATGCCGCCGGGGGTTCCTGCGCCCAGACCGTTCGTCCCTGTATGGAAGAGGGCAGGTATGCGCAACTCTTGAATCTTCTCCATCAGGGGGTAGAACTGTGGATCATTGGGATAGAAGGCCTGTACGCCCGGGTGAAATTTCGCGCCTGCCAGGCCAAGCTCTTTGACGGCCCGCTCTATTTCTTTGATGGCTGCCCTGCCTTTGTGGGGATCGACGCTGGCAAAGCCGATGAACTGATCCGGGTACCGATTAACGATGGCGGCGATATAGTCATTGCCCAGTGGCGGAAGCCCGGTCGCAGTTTCCGCATCCCAGGCAAGGAGTACGCCAATGATATCCTGTTCGGCATAATCAGCCGCGATCTGTTCGATGTCCTTGAGCCGAACTTCGGTGCGAAAATAGCGTTCGGCGGCCTTTGCATAGGGGCCAAGCGTGACCTGCATAAATTCCGTCGTTGGAAGATGTACATGAAAGTCTATAGCCCGAGGCATATATATTCCTCCTGGAAAATAGCCATCTCTGGCGTTCTAACAGGCGCTCATTGACATCACGTTCAGGTAAACTTATACTGGCATCATACGTTAGTAAGCTGCCAGAATGCAAGAGGAGGGGGATTGTTCATGGCGTTTACGCAAGATGAGTTACAGGCGTTTAACACAATACTTGAGCAACGATTGTCTGTTCATCGCCGAGAGCTGGAACATACATTTGATCAGCGCCTCAGTGGGCTTCGACGCGAGCTAGAGCAGCGCTTATCCTCTTTTCAACAAGACATGTATCGCACTCTGACGCAGCGTTTGAACACGCAACAGCATCAATGGAACGAGCAAATGAAGCAGCAGCACACATCCTGGCGGCGAGATATGACGCAGAGTATGGAGCGACAACTAGAACAACAACGACAGCAGTTTCAAGGAACAACGGAAAACGCGCTCGCGGCACAGCTCCTTGCAATCGAGGAGCTTTTTAATCAGCATCTCTCCTCTCACTATGATGGCGAAGGTGAGCATCATGAACACCATGCCACCGATTATGACACGATTGAGGTGCAGACCGAGATACCCTGGGATGATATTGCCGAGGTTGTTGATAAAGTGCTGGAGCGACGACTTTCAACGCTGCATCAGACATTTGAGGGATGGTTCAGAGATGTAGAGAATTATCTGACCATGCAATTCCACAGTATCCGTGAAGATCTACAGCGCGAACAGGCTTCTCCTTTTTCCAGCAGTGCCCAGATCCATGAGCTGTTTCAAAGTATAGAGCAACTTGGACAGATAGTTGAGTCGATGCAGGTAGCGATGAATGCCAATCATGCGTTACTCTCTAATCGCCTGTATTATCATCAGCAGCTCCCGGCAGAGCGGGCGCACCCGAGTAAGAGAATGACGACCCCTCTTCACGAACAGACTCCTCGTGAGCAGCCGCCATCAGTTCCTTTATTAAACTCGCAGCAGGAAGAACCGCAAAAAGGCTCTGATCAGCAAACGCATGAGGCAAAATAATTGACAGCCCATGAGTAGTATGCTATAATCCCAGGTCCTTACCTTTGTTGTGCAATTGAACAGGATGGTTCCTCACTATCCTGTGTTTCCGCATGCCCTCAAAAGATCCATCCACTTAAGTGTTGTCCTGAAATACGCATCTGGAGCACGTTGCCCTCTTCCAGGAGTGCGACAGTGGCTTCTGTTTGCGCATCGAACAAAAAAAGGCAAGGTGAGAGATTATGTTCCCTTTTTATTTCCATGTTGCTCTTGCCTCGTTTCGGAGGCAACTGGCATATCGTTGGGCAAATATTGCGGGTCTGATAACAAATACGTTTTTTGGCTCTCTGTTTAGCTTTGTAATCATCGCACTGCATCATGCCAGGCAATCTGTTGACGGGTATACAGTGACGGATACATTGCGCTATACCTGGCTGGCACAAGCGCTCCTGATGGTCGTTATGCCGTTCGCCTGGTATGACCTCATGAACACCATTCGTACAGGTGAAGTTGTCTCAGATCTGAGTAAGCCGTGTGATTTCTGTTGGTACTGGTTCAGCCGTGAACTGGGACGCAGCCTGTATTACACGCTCTTTCGGGGAGTACCAATTTATATTGCTGGAACATTGTTATTCAATCTCGGTTTCCCTGCCGGGTCTTTGCAGCTGCTGATCTTCGTGCTGGCGTTTCTGCTGGCGATTGTCCTGGGGATAGCCTATCGCTACCTCTACAACATCATTGCGTTCTGGATAGTGGAGGCGCGGGCAATGGTCTGGTTGGCGGTCACGGTGGCGTTATTCTTTGCCGGTTCCTATATCCCGTTGTATTTCCTGCCGGGGTGGCTCTATGGGCTGGCACAAGTCCTCCCCTTTAATGGTCTGATGAACTTTCCAATCCAGGTATTACTGGGCAAGGTGAGCCCCGCACAAATGGGGTGGGCTTTTGTCAGTTTGCTGTGCTGGAGTGTCGGAATGATCCTTGTCATGCGCTTTCTGACAGCGCGTGCTACGCGTCGTGTCATTGTGCAGGGAGGATAGGAGAAGAACATGCTTCAAAATGTGTTTGATGATCTGCGTCTATATGGGCATTTTCTGGAGCTTCAGGTGCGGTCACAGTTTCAGTATAAGCTCAACCTACTTGCTGATATTGGTGCCTACCTGTTGATGACAGGTCTGGAGTTTGTGGCTCTGTTGCTCTACTTTATCCCATTCCCTTCCTTGCTGGATTGGAAAGTAGGTGAGGTCCTTTTGCTCTGTTCTCTTACCTATACCAGTTTCGGACTGGCTGATGTGTTTGGGGAGGGCATTGATCATTTCTCGCTGATCATTCGGCAGGGGTCTTTTGACCGCTTCCTGTTGCGTCCGAATAGCGTTTTCCTTCAGGTGCTTGGAAGCGAGTTCACGCTGCGCAAGTTCGGGCGTGTGACACAGGGCATTCTGGTGTTTTGTCTGGCCCTGGTGCTGCTTCCGCGTAGTCTCTGGACGCTGGATAAAGTGCTTGTGCTGTTTCTGGGCGTTCTAAGCACAGCAACGATTTTTCTAGCGCTTTTTCTTATTGGTGCGGTGATTTGCTTCTGGACGGTGGAAACAACCGAACTTATCAATATGGTGACGCACGGTGGACGTGAGATGATGCAATATCCTCTCACTATATATAATGATCTGTTACAGCGTTTCTTTACGTTTATCGTGCCTATCGCTTTTGGTGCGTACTTTCCGACTTGCTATATTCTAGGGAGACCATTGCCGTTTGGCTTTCCCGCGTTTGTTGCATTTCTTTCTCCAATCTGTGCTGTTGTCTTTGCCTTCCTCTCCTCGCTGCTCTGGCGCATCGGGATTCGCCATTATCAGGGGACAGGAAGTTAGGAAGCTAGAAGGAAGGAACTGTGCTATGTCCGCAATTATCGAGATAGAGCATCTCAGCAAAGTATTTCGGTTGGCAAAGCGCCGCCCGGGCTTTCTGGGTGGATTGAGAAGTATTGTGAATCCGGAGTTGCAACTTGTGCATGCGGTGCAGGGGCTTTCGTTGCGTGTGGAGCGTGGCGAAATGATAGGGCTGATTGGGCCGAACGGTGCTGGAAAGAGTACCTCCATCAAGATGATGACCGGTATTTTGCAGCCGTCAGGTGGCTCGATTCGCGTTGCGGGGCTGGTGCCGATTGAACGAAGGCGTGAACTGGCCGCGAAGATCGGGGTTGTGTTCGGGCAGCGCTCACAGTTGTGGTGGGATCTCCCACTTATTGACTCGCTTCAATTGCTGCGGCATCTCTATCGGGTGCCCGAGACACGATTTAGGACCAATCTGGCACAACTCTGTGAGTTGCTAGATCTGAAGGCATTTCTTGATACGCCGGTGCGTCAGCTTTCTCTAGGGCAGCGTATGCGTGGCGATATCGCGGCAGCGCTATTACATGAACCGGAACTTCTCTATCTGGATGAACCAACGATCGGCCTGGATGTGGTTGCGAAAGCGCGCATCCGGGAGTTCTTGCAGCAGCTCAATACCGAACGCCGTACGACGATTCTATTGACAACGCACGATATGGACGATATCGAGGCGCTCTGTCAGCGTATGGTGATTATCGATCATGGGCATAAGCTGTATGATGGCACGGTTACAGAGATCCGCGATACCTTTGGTAAGGATCGTATGTTGATTGCGGTATTGGAGCAGTCGGCTTTGCAACAGCTTCCTCGCGATGAGGCCGGTGAGGTGCTGCTACCTGATCTGCCAGCGCAGGTGCAGCTGGTCCGCACTGATGGACCGCAGATCTGGTTGCAGTTCCATCGAGATGCGATGCCTGCTCATGAGCTGGTGGCCTGGCTTGGACAGCGGGTGACGTTGCGTGATGTGACCTTTCAAGAGCCAGAGATTGAGTCGATTATTCGACGGATCTATGAGGAAGATCTTTTGTTGCACCAGGTAACTGCCTAGCAGCAATGGTCCCCGGAACAAGACGCGCCGGGGACCATTGCTGGCTTAATCTTTCGAGCGGGGGTCAAAGGCATCACGCATGCCATCACCGATAAATGAGAGACAGAGCACAATAATGGTCAGGACGATGGACGGGAAGAGGACTTCCCAGGGATACGTGTCTACCAGATTGGCGGCATCATTAATCATCAGACCAATGCTGGAACCGGGAGGCTGGACACCCAGACCGAGGAAACTCAGTCCGGCCTCACCAATAATGGTCCCTCCAATGCTCAATGATATCTGAACCAGAATGAGAGAGAAGAGGTTCGGGATGATATGGTGAATAATGGTCTTGCTGCTGGATGCTCCCGAGGCGCGGGCGGCTTCGATAAAGGGCTGTTCTTTAATTTGAAGCGTTTGTCCTCGAACTAGCCGTGCAACCAATGGCCATGATACCAGTGAGAGCGCACAGGAGACCAGAATCAGACGCGCATAGCCGTTGCCGCCAACAAGCGGAACCTTGTCAAAAAAGGTATCCGCCGATGAGCCGAAAATCCCTGTCAGAAGAATGGCAAACAGCAGTCCGGGAAACGCGAACATGATATCAGTAAATCTGGCGAGAATCTGGTCCATCCAGCCACCGAAGTAGCCTGCTAAAGTGCCTACTATCAGGCCCAGAACATCGGTGACAATTTCAACGACAATAGCGACGGCAAAGGAGATAAGCAGGCCCTGCATCAGACGTGCCAGTAAGTCGCGACCAATGCTATCAGTCCCCAGCCAATAATAGGCCGATGGTCCCTGATCCTGATTATCAAGCTCCTGATGATAAGGGTCACGATATTCTTGCGGATGTATCTGTGTGCCGGTCGAGGTGGTCATGACTGGCCCGATATTGCGGTAGATCGGCGGGCCAATCAGAGGGATCAGGAGAAAGAGAATCATGATTGCCAAACAGATCATGGAACGAGTATCACGCCTGAAGCGACGCAGTGATTCTTGCATCGGCGTCGGGGACTTCTTCGGCTCTGGAACTGCTTCGGCGTGTTGTTCTGGCTGTTCAACGTCCTCAGGAAGAGCTGGCCTGGTGCTTTCATCGGGGGAGGAGAGCGTATCTTTTGTATCCATCCTGTGATCTCCTAATCACATTCAACAATATAATAGAACGAAATACAGATTACAGGATCATAAAACAGGCGCACAGAAAATATTTTGTGTACTTTATAATACGATAGAAAAACAGAAAATATCACCCTTTTTAGAAGGAAATGAAAGAATATCTGCTCTCAAATCGGCTTTAGAGGAATGAATGCGTATTGATGCTGAAAGGGGTTGATCAACCCTCTTATAATATGAGAAACACTATCCTTGACCTCGCCAGTAGAAAGCAAGCAAGGGCTGCTACTGGTCAAACCGCGAGGATTGTGCTATGCTTAGATCAAGGACAATGCAAGGGAAGAAGCAGTCCTCGCGGATAGTACACATTTTCTTAGAGGAAAGCGGAGCTTATGGACAGTACTCTTCGAAGTGCTAGTCTCGCAGCAGACGAGGCAAAACAATCCCCCGTAGTTGAACAGGCGGAGGCGACGAGCGCAGAAGAAGAGCATCATATCCATCTTCCCAATCCGAGCCTGTGGCCTCTGATTTTAACGGTGGCCATCTTTATCACCGTCGCTGGCATGCTTGGTTTTCCTGATAGTGCCATTCTGACGTATGTCGGAGCCCCCTTTATCATTGTCGGTATTATGGGGTGGGCACTGGAAGATCCGATGAAAAAGCCAAAAGAGCGCTATAAAGTGGTAGAGACTGCTTCTCGTTTCCAGATTGGACAGGAAGTTGTCGATAAAGATGGAAACTGGCTCGGTAGGGTGGAGGCGCGTTTTAGTCATTATATTCTAGCTGAACGCGGTGATATTGTTGCGAAGGTGCTCTATGTCCCTCATGATGTGATTGAGGAGACAAGCCAGGGTAACACTCTGCGCCTTACTGTGAGCGAAGATGATTTGCTCAAGCGTGGTTTGAACACCGTACCGGATGACCTGTACGATGATGTTGAGGATAGAACGCTACCGGCGTTGAACGGCGTACCTCTCTTTGGTCGTTCTCCGCTATCCCCGGCACAGACAGGCCATTATAACTACGGTCCGAACTATCCTGGTATCAATACTGATGCAAGCGGTTCCTTCCACCCGGAGGAAGTAGCGCCGAAGCCTCAGAAGTTTGTTGGCGAGCGGCGTAAGATTATGCCGAAGAACCCGGGTCGGGTTGCCGCATCTGCTGTGAGTCGCTAGGGTTGGCATAGAGCAAAGCAGAAAGAACAAAAGGGATGAAAGCGTATGCTCTCATCCCTCTTTTTTGTGCTATTTGGTCTCGCTGTAATCGTAGAAGCCTTTACCGCTTTTCCGACCGAGCATTCCGGCATTCACCATACGCCTCAGCAGGGGTGGCGGCGCATAAAGTGGCTCTTTATACTCCTCGTAAATAGCTTCTGCTGCCCACAGGGTGGTGTCCAGCCCTACATAGTCGAGCAGCGTCAGGGGGCCCATTGGGTAGCCACATCCATACTTCATCGCAGTGTCAATGTCTTCCCTGCTTGCCATTCCATTTTCAAGCATCCGAATCGCGGCCAACAGATAGGGAATGAGCAGGAAATTGACAATAAACCCGGCTGTATCTTTCGCCAGCACCGGCGTTTTCCCGAGCGAAATAGCGAATTCACGGACCGTTTCAATGGTCTGCTCGGAGGTGGAGAGTGTTTTGACGATCTCGACCAGTTTCATAACAGGTGCTGGATTGAAGAAGTGAAGTCCGCATACCTGTTCTGGTCTTTTGGTCACAGCGCCCATTTGAGTGATATTGAGCGAAGAGGTGTTGCTCAGGATAAGGGCTTCGGGTTTCAAGATCGCATCAAGCGCAGGGAAGAGCCGCAGCTTCTCCTCCATGTTCTCGATGATTGCTTCTATCACAATATCGCAGTCCGCGAGGTCTTCCAGTCGCACCGTACCATGCAAACGTGCTTTATGTTCGTCGGCCTGGCCCTGGGTGATTTTCCCCTTGTTGACCATCATTTCCCAGGCGGAATGGATGCGCGCGAGTCCTTTATCAAGCAGCTCCTGATTGACCTCACGCACCACTGTTTCATAACCTGATTGCGCACATGTTTGTGCGATGCCGCTTCCCATAAGGCCGCAGCCAATGACACCTACTTTAAAACCTGCTTTACGGATCGCCATTGATCTTTTTGCCTTTCTAAGCACTATTGAACGATTGCATCCTGTGCTCTGCATCCGCAAGAGCTCTCAAGTATTATATCGCATTCTGATGCATCTTTGTACGTTGTTAGCTGATCTGACAACCTGTCTGGAACTGCTTCCAATACAGCCGGGTTTCGGCTATAGCGGGCTGTCCGACGGCAAGCCGTTCCGCTGCCGTATGCCAGCGCGTCTGTCCGGTTTGAGCGGCAACCGAGGGCCAGATGACCTGCCGTGCAATGCGATCATAGATGCCGCGATCTGGCGGAAAGATGAGCCCCTGCTGTTCGGGCTGCGAGGGGCTCTGAAAGTAGAAATAGTGGCCGTGTTGCTGGTACCACTGTCTGACATCATCCTGAGATTTCACTATGTGAACATGAAGTTGCTCGCTTAGATCATAGCGGGCTGGTCCGAGCGGGAAGCAGTGGAGGTGTGCATGAAAGACGGATTGGTGGAAGACACCATGCTCCCAGTATGCGATTTGTTGATAGAAGCATGAAAAGAAGTGTGCAACCTCTTGCTTGAGCTCCTGGAGTTCGTTATCCAGCTCGGCAGGGACCGCTCCATAGCAGCTATAGTGCTTTTTCGGGATAATCAAGAGATGCCCTTTGAGTAGAGGGGCGTGGTCAACCACTATGTAGAACGAGGCACTTTCCCGGAGAATATATCCGCTCAGGTGCTCCTTTTGACAGAATGGACATTGATATGCCGATGCAGCAGAAATGCTGCTCTGTTGTTGCATATAAACTCCTTTAGCCTGCGTGGCGGAAGCCAGTTTCTGTCATTGTCAGTGGCTGTCCCTCAGCAAGGATACCGGTGCCTACAACTTCGGCGATAATCAGGGTTGAGTCGCCAGCCGGTGCGGTATGCCGGACTTCACAGGCAACCCAAGCCAGCGCATCCTTGAGCACCAGATACTGTTCTTCGATCAGTTCATAAGGGATATCTTTCAGCTTGTCGGGGTATTTCAGTGCGGATTTCCCGAGGTTGCCAGCCAGTTCACGCTGTCCCGAACGAAGCACATTCACGGTGAATTTGCGGCTTCGCTGGATCATCGGGAGTGATTTGGCATCATTCTCGACGGAGACCGCGATAAGAGGTGGTTCAAAAGAGACCTGTGTCAGCCAGTTCGCGGTAAACGCGTTTACGTCGTTTCCATCCACGCAGCCTACGGCGTACAAGCCGTAGGTAAACATGCGTAGAACCTGTTTCTTAGTGGATGTGTCCATAAAATTCTCTACCTTCTTCCTTTGAACAACTGCAATGAAAGCATTCCCGCGATTGCAGCCACGGGTATGCCATCAAAACTCTGTTTGAAAACGTTTGAGCGCATTGGAAACAACTCTAGAAACGCTTCTCTTTTATTATACCGTCTCTGTTATACTATATAGTGATATTCCACTTCCACGCCCTCTCTGATAAAGAACTCCCGAGCGGGATGTTGCATTTAGACTGGCTCTTCTAGAAGTTCATGCAGGGTGTGCAAAAGTTCGTCGAGTTCAAAAGGTTTATTGAGGCTGCGTAAATTGCGCCTTTGAATATCCTGTTGTGGGAGTCTGGTGCTTGCGCTGATAAAAATAGCGGGCAACACGTCGATGCCCATAGACGAACAGAGCATATCATAAAGTTCCAGGCCATTAATGCCCGGGAGCTGATAGTCTAAAAGGAAAAGATCGCAGGGTTGATCCTGTAATATGCGCAACGCCTCGAAGGCGTCTTGTGCGTAGAAGGCTTCGTATGGCGTTTCTTCCGCGATGGCTTGAACTAACCAGGAGCCAATGTCTAGATCATCATCGACCACTAAGATCGTCTTCGTTGCGACCTTGTCCCCTTCCGAGGAGTGTATTGACTGTTCAATCACGATACTCTTTCTCTCCTTACTTTTCGGAGATAGTTTGATTGAGAAGAAGTTTTCCCCTACCTAGTACGTATTCATGGGTTTATGAGTTTCATGGTTTCATTATCTCACAAAATCAGGAGAAAGGGAGGGACATTTCAGACCCTCCCTTATCCTCTTATTTAACCGGTACTCTGGTTCGAGAGGAAAACAGAGTATGAATCTGGAAGATACGCTCACGTTGTCGCTCTTCATGCAGGTTGCGTGAACGCGCTTTCAACAGATCGCTCAGCGCAACGATGCCTACCAATATATCAGGGTGGGCTCGTTCCACCACAGGGAAGCGGGTATGTCCGGTCTGGGCCATACGATAGGCTACTGTGCGCAGGTTTTCATCAGTATAGGCGACAATGGGGTTCGTCTTCAGATAGGTCGAAAGGGGATGCGTGCCTATGGCAGGCACCTCATCGATCAGCCGGGTAAGATCGTTGCGTGTGAGAACGCCCTGAATATGCTTCTGCTCATCAATGACCGGGAAGAGCAGTTGTTTCCCCTGCTTGAGTTGCTTGCTGTTGAGTAGCTGTATCAGGTTATCTCGTGTCACCTGTGTTGGCAGCGCGATAATGTTGGTGCGCATGACCTCTCGTACAAACAGGATTTCCAGGGGATCGATCGCGTATTCGTTGCTGAGGTGGTAGCCCCGGCGGCTGATCTTTTCGGTTAGAATCGAGCGGCGCATCAGGAGAACGGTGCAGCCATACGAGAGCATGCAGGTGATCAGCAACGGAACCAGCGCGTTGAGATCATGGGTCAGCTCAAGCGCAAAGATGACTCCCGTCAAGGGGGCGCGCATTGTACCACTCAGCATCGCCCCCATGGCAAGGAGGGCCCAGAAGCCGCCGCCTTGATGAGGGAAGATGAAGCTTTCGAGACCTCCCAGGGCACACCCGACCATCAGCAGCGGTGCCAGCACGCCGCCCGAGGTTCCCGAGCCAAGCGCGATCGCCCAGATCAACAGTTTCACAATCAGGATACCGAAGAGCAGCGTCAGAGTCGTGTTTCCCTGAAGTATGGTTCCGATATTGTCATATCCAACGCCCAGGGCTGGCGGGAAAATCAGGCCGCCGACGCCGACCGCGATCGCTCCTATGGCTGGCCACCACATCCAATGAAGCGGTAAGCGGTGGAACAGGTCCTCGAAGGCATAGACAAGGATGGTTGCAAGGCAGGAAAGCAGCCCTGCCAGAACTCCTGTCGCAATGCAGGCCAGTAGTGCCCAGAAATCGAGGGCCGCAGGATGAGCCGGGACCGGGAAGAGCGGGCCAGCGCCCAGGAAGTAGTAGCGTAGAAAGCCCGCAGTCACGCTTGCCAGCGCGACAGGAATCAGGCTGCGTGGTTTCCATTCAAACAGCAATAATTCCACGGCGAGCAGTACTGCGGCAACGGGTGCGTCGAAGGTTGCCGACATTCCAGCGGCGGCCCCGGCAACCAGCATGATTTTTCTTTCGGCACTCGAAAAATGGAAGAATTGGGCGATCATCGAGCCGAATGCTCCACCTGTCATGATGATTGGCCCTTCCGCGCCAAAGGGGCCACCGGAGCCGATAGAAATGGCTGCTGACACAGGTTTCAGCAGTGCTACTTTGGGATCGACTTTGCTTCCATTTACGAGAATAGCTTCGATCGCTTCGGGGATGCCATGCCCACGAATGCGCTCCGAACCATACCGGGCCATCAGACCGATCAGCAATGCACCTACTACAGGAACAATCACCACAAAGATACCCAGATGATTGGTAGCAGGGGAAACATCCTCAATACTGAAGCGCTGAAAGAAGAAGAGATTGGTAAAGAAGCGAATCAGGGTTAATAGAACAAGGGCAATAAAAGTGCTGAAGATGCCAATAACGATAGCAAGGATTGAAAGCCAGATCACCCTGGGCGTAGCAGTAAAATCTCCCAGTTTCTCCTCATTCTTGAGGGTATTGGGAGCCTTCCGAAACGTTTGCCAAACAGTGGCTAACAAATTAATTTCCTCCTTTTCAACTTCACATTCCACTTGGCATAATGTGGAGAACAAAATACCCTGAGGTAAGTAGCGGTATATTTATATATTAAGAATAGCATATTTATAACGGTTTTTGTTGGGAACAATATTACTTAGAGAGGCAATTCAAAACTGAAGAGGGAATTATGATTTATTATTCATAAAGAGGTAAAATCGTATCCTCATTTTTTTATGAGCTCAATGTGAAGTCCAGAGGTAAAATCTCCTTCTGTGTTCTGAGAGGGAGAAACATGTTTTCTCGTCTCATCATAAATAGAGCGTTTCTGGAGGTTTTTCAGCGGTAGCGGACCCAAAAATCGGCCCCGGAGGGCCGATGTGGCGTGCTATTTGATTGTGACGACCTGGCCATCTGTCATCGTCTGTAGATCATGTGGGGTGAGTTTGAAAATAGAGGTGGGTGTTCCAGCGGCGGCCCAGATCTCGCTATATTGAAGGAGATCTTCGTCAATAAATGTGCGAATAGGCTCTTTATGACCGATGGGAGCAACGCCACCAATCACAAACCCGGTGCGTTCGCGCACAAAGGTTGCGTCCGCTTTCGCGATTGGCTCGCCTACAAGCTGACTGATTCTGGCCTCGTTGACGCGGTTGGACCCGCTAGCAACGACAAGAATGGGGCTATTGCTGTCGGTTGCCCGAAAGATCAGCGATTTGACAATCTGCTCTACGCCACAGCCAACAGCCTGAGCAGCCTCTTTCGCGGTGCGTGTAGGTGTCGAGAGCTCGATGACAGTGCAATCAAAGCCGCGCCTGTGAAGCTCTTCCTGTACTCTTCTGGCAGTGGGGCTTGTTGTCATGAATAAGGCTCCTTGTGGTACATTGTGCAAACATTGAGCGAGTATCAAGAAAGGAGGTATGTATGCGGGAATCCCGGGATGTTCCCGGTTCCCTGATAACAGAGAGAACATCTCTACTATCAGGGAAACGAGAAAGATAGAAAAGGGTAACAATGAGATTTAGCGTGTGGAACCCAACTGGTCCCGCGTCGGCTCTGCTCAACAGAACCACGATTCGGTCAGATGCGGCAAGACTTCGCGTTTCTGATAGTGCTGTACCGCGTCTGCAACCGAGAATGGCTGATCCTGCATTGCCAGTGCCAGTGCTTTGACCTGGAAGAACGTCTCAACCGGGTCTGCTTTGCACTGTTCACCCTCTTCTACCAGGTGTGCAACCTGCTTTTGAAGCAGATCCATACGTGGGTCTGGATGTTGCCAGCGATAGGTATAGTCGGCTGCATCCAGCTTCCCTAGCCATTCGTTGCGGTCAGGGGCATCCAAAATGGCGGAACCCGGTGGAATAAGCAGGCGAATGGAGAGATGGACAGGGTCAAGATGTTCAATGTAGCCTCGATCCTCAAAAAACTGGAGTAGAGCAAGATAGCTCTCCAGTGTCTCCCAGGGAGAGAAGGGAAGCAGAGAGGGTCGGAGTGCCACGCCCACCTGATCCATAATATCGCAGATGGTTGCGACATCTTCGGCGGTGTGTCCCTTCTTCAGCCGTTGGAGTACAAGATCATTGAGCGACTCGACCGCTGAAACGACGAAGGCGCAGCCTAGCTCACGCATCTCCGGGAGCAGGTGCTGATGTTTTAGTAGATGCTCAATTTTAATGGTAGCATCAAAAGTCAGCTCCGGGAATTCCCGGTGCATGGAGCGTAAGATACGCATTGCGTGAGTCGGGCCGTTCCAGAAATCGGGATCGCCGAACGTGATGTGCTGTGCTCCTTGCTCAACCTGAGCACGGATGTCATTTAACACGATTGGGACCGGAACGGCAAAGAAGCGACCGTTATAGACAGGCGTTAGTGGGCAGTGGGTGCAGGTGTGCTTACAGCCACGTGTCGTCTCGGTGTAGCCTGCTAGCCTGATCTCATCGCCCCATTGTAGCCGAGCATAGCTCGTAAGTGGGGGGAGCTGTTGTCGCTCGGGTATAATAAAGGGTGTTCGTGCTATCCACGGGCCGCTGCTTGCTTCCCTGCTGTAGACTCCAGGAATCTCAAGCGTTGAGCCCTGTTCCTGTGCCTGAATCAGGTTGAGTAGTGGCGTTTCATATTCGCCTCCAATTGCCGCATCGATAGTTCCTTGCAGTAGATGCTCGGCATTGAGAAGCGCGTAGAGCCCATAGAGGCAGATAAATGCCTGTGGATTCACCGCTCTGATGCGTCGGGCCAGTTGTTCACCCAGACGCAAAGCTGTATGCATCGGTACAGAGATGGCGATGAAACGAGCACGCTTGATTGCCTCATCTGTGAGCGATTCTACGGCAGTATCGACGGCTACAGGGGCGTAGCCTGCCTGCCGTAAGATCGCTGAGAGTGAGGCGAGGTGAAATGGTTGATGGCCCAGTTCATAGCACGAGAGAAGTAGGATATTGCCTTGTTGTTTCATTTCTTCCTTGCGACGCCACCCCCGCCCTTGCGCTGTGGTCCAGCTCCTGCCGCTTCGGGTGTCCAACCTTCTGGCATGCGAGCATCCTGACCAAAGAAGAACTCTTCCATCTGTTCGCGCAGGATCTTGCGGGCTTCGGGGTCGGCCATATTCAGTCCATAATGGTTGATAATAAGGACGCTTTGGGCTGGCCACATCTCCCAGGCCTGCTTGGAGATACTTTCATAGATCCGTTGTCCAAGCGGTCCCGGGAATGGCGGCTTCTCTAAGCCGGGAAGCTCACGCTGCAATTTCGCACAGTAGACCAGCCTTTGACCCGGCTCTTGTTGCTGCGTTGATCTGGCTTCATCGCCAAAAAAGAATTTTTCCATTTCCTTGCGCAGGATCTTGCGGGCTTCAGGGTCAGCCATATTCAGGCCCCGCTCATTAATAATCTGCATGCTCTGTGCTGGCCACATACGCCAGGCTTGTTGAGAGATATGTTCATAAATGCGCTGCCCTAGCTCGCCGGGAAAAGGTGGCTTTTCCAGGCCAGGGAGCTCTTGTTTTAGTTTGACACAATAGACCGTTCGTGGCATGATGGAACTCCTGATACGTTGGATAAGCGAATCCGCCTTAAAGTGATACTACAAGATGTGAAGTAGCATGTCAAATCAACATTCTGAACCAGAGCGACCTCGCGTTCTGTTTTTTGGTATGGAAGGGAGTTTTTCCGCGCCGGTCCTCTCGGCTCTCTTGAAAAGCGGGATTGAGGTTTGTGCTGTGATTCTTCCCGCTCAGGCGTTGCCGGGGAGAACTTTGCAGGGTTATCGGCGGCGCGAGCCGCCTGCGGGGAAACGTGTGCTTCTCCCCATCGTTCGCTCATCGCTCCATACCTCTATTGTACAAATAGCCTGGAAGCATTCCATCCCGGTCTGGGATGTTTTTTCGCTTTCTGCCCCTGAGACTCGGAAGATGCTGGCGGCCTATCGGCCTGATCTGATCTGTGTTGCCTGTTTTTCCACGCGTATTCCGCGGTCGGTATTGCGGATACCTCGTCTGGGAAGTCTGAATGTCCATCCATCGCTGCTGCCTGCGAACCGTGGTCCCGTGCCGTTGTTCTGGACGTTTCGGTTTGGATGCGAGCGTACCGGGGTGAGTGTTCATCTGCTTGAAGAGAAGATGGACAGTGGCGCGATTTTGGCTCAGGGAGCACTTTCTGTGCCAGAGGGAATTGATTATGAGCAACTGGAAATACGCTGTGCAGAACTGGGCGGTGTCTTGCTCGTGCGGGCTGTTCAGGCGCTTGTTCGGGGAGAGGCGCAGGTACAGGAACAGGATGAGGCTCAAAGCAGCTATTATTCGTTCCCGGCTGAGCAAGATTTTGTGGTTCCGGCTGCGCAATGGGAGGCGCGTCATGTCTATCGTTTTGTGTGTGGTGTGGGTGCATGGGGTGAGCTTCCGGTGCAGTTGATAAGCGGACAGGAGGTGTTTTTGCTGCGCGAGTGCATTTCCTATAGCCATGAAGGGGAGGCTGATGGCGTTCTGGTAGATGAGGTTGCGCATGAAGCAGTGGTTCCCTGTTTGCGTGGAACGGTAACAGTTCGATATCTTGAAAGGCGTGATTTGGTGGTATATGGTAAGGGGAGTTATCAGGGCGGTTAAAAACATCTGTGTGGGTTTTCTATTACCATTTTTGTCTGGTTGCTTTGGGATGTTCTACCACGCGAATAGCTGTCCTTTCTCTGGAGGCCGTGTTCGTTGATTAAGAAAGGAAGGAGAACCAACGAACATATCTTTTTTACGTGTGTTTCATATAGCCAAGAAATATATGGCTGTTTTCGAGAGCATGGCTGCTTGCTCCTTCCCTCTCGACCAGCAACCATGCTCTATGCTATTATTCGCTACATCTGGCAATATCTAGATGGAGGCTTGGACCAGGCTGTGTATTTAAAGCGCTTGGAGATGCTTGGCTTTAAGAGCTTTGCCGCACGTACCGTGCTTGAGTTTAGCCCGGGAATCACTGCCGTTGTTGGCCCGAATGGGGCCGGGAAGTCCAATGTTGCGGATTCCATGCGCTGGGTTCTGGGTGAACAGAGTATGCGGCAGCTACGCGGCAAGAAGAGCGATGATATTATTTTTGCGGGTGGGCACGGTCGTGCGGCTCTTGGCATGGCCGAGGTGTCACTGACCATTGATAATAGTACTGGTTGGATTCCCTCAGAGTATAGCGAGATCACCGTCACCCGGAGAAGCTACCGCTCAGGGGAGAATGAGTATCTGATTAACAAGCGAAAGGTCCGCCTGAAGGATGTGTTGTTGCTTCTGGCACAGGCGCGTATTGGTCACGATTCCTATACCGTGATCGGGCAGGGGATGATTGACGCGACACTCAGCCTGCGTGCCGAAGAACGACGCGGGCTTTTTGAGGATGCAGCTGGTATTCGTCCCTATCAGGTCCAGCGTACCGATGCTGAAAATCGTCTCCGGCAAACAGAACAGAATCTAGAACGGGTTCGTGATATCGTAAGCGAAATCGAGCCACGGCTCGCCCCTCTCAAAGAGCAAGCCCGCAAGGCGCTCGAATATAAACAGCTCACGACCGAGTTACAGGATGTGTTGCTTTCCTGGTATGCGTTGCAGTGGCGGAGACTGCTGACAACGAAAGAGCTTACCGAGCAGAGAGAGCAAGAGCAGGCCCGGAAGATGCAGCAGCTTGAAGGAGCCTTGCAGGAAGCAAATGAACGAAGTGAACTTCTGCGCTCTGCGCGTCAGCAAACACAGGGACGTATTGCGGAGGTGCGTCGCCTCTGGAATGAAGCGTATAATCAGGTTCAAAAGATCGAGCGTGAGCTTGCAGTCAACGAAGAACGCCTGGGCGGTCTCGATCGCCAGCGAGCCGCGTTTCAGCAAGAGGAACGTCGTTTACGCGAACGCCTGATCGCGGTGCAGAAACAGACGATTGACCTGGAAGAACAATGTGATCTGGCTGAAGAAGCAGTTGATAATGGCTCAGCACGTCTGGCAACCCTTGAGGCAGAAGTGGCGAAAGCGCAAAAAGAATATGAGATGGATGAACGCCGCTTGCGAGGAGCTCAGAATGATCTGATCCAGTTGCAGGCCCGGCTTGGTTCCAGCCAGACGGAATTGGGACGATTGCAGAAGCAACTGGGTGAGCGAAACCGTACGCTGGCGGCACGCCGTGAAACGATTGCCAGAGCGCAGCACAATCTTCAGACCATTGAAGCGCGTCTTCAGACCGAACGTCAAAGATTGGAAGAGGAGCGGAGCGAGGAACAAAAGGCAACACAGAGGAGACAGGCTGTTCAGCGTAGCATTGCTGAGGCGCAACAGGAATATGAGCGGCTGAAAAACCTGCTTGCCGAGGCGGAGCGCCGTCGGCGTACCCTTTCGGATCGCTTGAATATGCTGAAGCAGTGGCGACAAAGCCTGAGTGGCTATAGTGACGGAGTACGGGCGCTGCTGCGGGCTCCCACCGAGAAATTGAGAGGGCTGATCGGGCCTGTACCACAACTGGGAGTTGTGTCGGAAGGGATGGAGCAGGCGATAGAGGCGGCGCTTGGTTCCTATATGCAGGCTGTCGTCGTTCAGACGCTCGAAGATGCTTTGAACTGCCGGGAATATCTGAAAACGTCGCGTGCTGGCAAGGCAATGCTGCTCTGGTTGGAACGTGAAGGGGAGGATGAGGTTGTGAGTCAGATTCAAGGGGAGGTAGAAGAGGCCATCTTGCAGCGCTTTCTGGCCGAGAAGCCACAGGTATGTGAAGGCGTGTGTGGTTTTGCCTGGCAACTGGTGCAATGTGAGCCACGTTTTCGCCCGCTTTTTCGGCGCCTGCTGCGTGGAGCTGTCGTCGTTCAAGATCTTGCGATAGCCCGAGAACTCATGGAATGGGTGCTACAACTCAGTATCTCCTCTGATAGCGATCTGCCCTTTACTTCTGTTGTTACTCTTCAAGGAGATGCGCTGCATGTGGATGGTTGGCTTTCGGGTGGTGAGGGGAAAGATGGTGGTCAGCAGGGCTTGCTTGCATATGAACGTGAGCTGCGAGCGCTGCCCGCTCAGCTTGAGGAGCAGAAGGAGGCGCTTGATCAGCTAAACACCTTAATGAGCGAGATTCAGCGGGCACAGGAGGGCCGACGAGCTGAACAGAACGCTCTGGATAAGCTGATCCAGAAATTGGGAGCGCGGATTCATGATTTGAATAGGGGGGTGCAGGGTTCTCAGCGTGAGCTTGAACGTCTCCAGACCGAGATTCAATTGTCTGCTTCGGTTGAACAGCAGCTCGCGGCGGAAGTCGCTGGTCTTGAGCAGGAGCTTGTCGCCGTTCAGGAGCGGGTGCAGCAACATGAGAAGTCACAACGTGAATTGCAGGGGATTGTCGAAGAGTTACAGTATGAGATGGAAGAGCGAGCGACCGTCTATCGGCGCCGTCAGGATGAGTTGAACCGTGAGCGCACCGCCCTGGCCGTCAAGCGGCAGGAGGCGAAATCGTTACAACAACAACTGGTACAACAGCAGGCCCTTGCCCGGGATTTGCGCTCCCAGGTCGATCAGCAGGTGACACGTGCAAAGGAAGTAGAACAGAGCAAACAGGAGCTTCTGACCACTCTTGAGCGCCTGCGCGACGAACGGGGACAGGCCCGGGAAAAAGCGAACATGCTTGCTACGAATCTGCAAACCGTTGAGGCACAGCTTGCCGATGTAGAGCAACATATTGCAGCGATTGACCGAGAGCGAATGCAGCTTCAACAACGCAAGAATGAGCAGGAGAATATCTATCGGCGCTCCTTGCTCGAATGCCAGCGGGCACGAGATGCCGTAGAGACATTGCTTACTCAATTGCAGGAGGAGATGGGGATTGAAGACCCGCAAGAGCTCTCGCGCTACGCGAACCGGGAGGATGAGACAGGAGACGGACAGCTTACAGAGGAGGAGGAAACGCGTTTGCGTAAGCTGCGCAGGCGGGTGGACTCTTTGCGTTCTCGCTTGAAGGCAATGGGCGGCTGTGACGAGAACGCTCCACAGCTCTATGAGGAAACACGAATTCGTCACGAGTTCCTGACTACCCAGATAGCTGATCTGGAACAGGCCTCACAACGGTTGCACTCCATTATTGAGCAGCTTGATGCAACGATGGCCCGGCAATTTGAGGCAACCTTCCGCGCCGTCAATGAGCGCTTTAAAGAGCATTTTACTACCTTGTTTAATGGGGGGATGGCTCGACTGGAATTGGTCACCTCACGCAATGAAGATGCGCCCGCGGGGATGCCGACCGGGGTAGAAGTGATTGTACAGCCTCCCGGAAAGAAAGTGCAGGATCTTTCGTTGCTCTCAGGTGGGGAACGCGCTTTAGTAGCGGCTGCACTATTATTCTCGTTGCTGGAAATTAACCCACCGCCATTCTGTCTGTTGGATGAGGTGGATGCTGCACTTGACGAATCGAATGTGACCCGCTTCTGTGATATCCTGAGACGCATGTCCCAGAAGACACAGTTTATCGTGATCACGCATAACCGCGTTACGATGACGACAGCGCAGGTTATTTATGGAGTCTCTATGCGCAATAGCGCTTCAAGTATTCTTTCCCTGAGGCTGGAAGAGGCTGTCGCAGCAGGCGAGCGCTAGATCTGCTCTATAAAAGAAAGACAGGGGCCATCCTTGCTCAAGAGATGACCCCTGTACCTGCCCAAAGGAGAAGAGTTGTTCTATTGTTTCTGAAGCTGGTCCATGAACTCTTTGCGGATATCTTCACCGCCATTTTTGCGCCATTCATTGGCCAGATCATCAACTGCGCTGAGGGGAAGAGCACCCTTGACAATACGATAGAAGCGGTCGTTATAGATCTGGTTCAACTTCGCGTTGTTTTTGGTCTGTGCCTGTGAGACCTTTCCTGTAGTCGGATCTGCTATGCCGATCTTTTGCAACTCCCGATCGAATTTCTGGAAGGCAGGACCAAACTCCGGATCTTCCGCAAAGTAGTAGACATAGGGCGGGTTCGCGATGTAGTTGAGTTCTGCGATCTCCTTGTCACCGGTTGGCGTCAGTTTCTTGACGCCAGTTTTGGGGTCTTTCTGATTGTCCCAACCGTCAAGCCCCTTTGCGATGAAGTCACCCTCAATGCTAAAGGTGGGAGCACAGAAATAGTCAAGGATACGCAGCAGTTCATGCACGCGCTCAGCATCGCCACCTACCTGAGCAGGAATGGCGGCCATTCCATAGAAGCCGGGGCCGGTCCAATGGTTGGCTTTATGGCTGCCATCCGCATTGAACGGGATGAGCATGCTGAGATCCGATTCTGGCTTGATGCGCTTGAGCGCAAGGCGTTTGTTCCAGAAGCCGCCCCAACCATCCTGATAGGCCGCGATTTTACCTCCGTTGAGTTTATCAATAGTGGCGCTATTGCCTCTACCAGGGATTTCATCAGGATGGATGACTCCTTCTTTGTAGAGGGTTCTGAGATAGTCGATGCCCGCTTTGAACTCATCGGTTTCATAGTAGTAGGTCAACTTGCCGCTGCTCTCCAGCCGCCAGATATTGGGGGTGCCAAAGAGTTGTAAATGAAATTCGTTGTACCTGCCAGGCCTCCAATGCCCCAGCACTGCGCTCCATCCGGCTTCGCCTTCATAAACTCCTTGAGCATTGCCAGGAACTCATCTTTATTGGTTGGGTCCTTGATACCAAGCTTCTTCATCCAGTCTCGTCGAATGTGCAGGACGCCCCCGGGAATCGGGCGCGGGCGCGGCACGCCGTAGATCTTCCCATTCAGGCGTGAGTTCTTCCAGGTGATTTCGCCGAATTTCGCCAGATTGGGATACTTTTTCAACTCGTCGCCGGTCAGAAATGGGGTCAGATCAGTGAAGGCTCCTTGTTGGACCGGGGTCAGCAGTGCAGGATTGTCAGTAACACTGAGATAGAAGAGATCGGGAACATCCCCGCTTGCCAGAATGGCTGTGGCTTTCTCATTATAGGTATCGAAATTGACAAGGTTAGCTTCCCACTGGATATTGAGGCGTTTGTTCAGCTCCTGCCAGTACTTGTTCTGATTGAGGGGAGTAGGCGGCGTCTTGTAGCTCAGACAGAAGAATTTCACTTTGTTGCCGCGTCCCGGGACATATTCGACCGACTGTGTCAGAGGTGGGGGGACTGTGTAGGCGTCCGGGATATTGGGATCACCTGAAGGAAAGAAGGTTTTTCCGATAGAGGCCGTGGCCGTGGCAGTCGCTTGTGCCGCTGGAATGGTTGCGACCGGTGTCACTTTCGTGAGCGGCGCAGGGTCAGAGCCTCCACAGGCGACGAGCAGAGCGCTGCCGGTTGAAAGAGCTGCGACTTGAAAGAAGCGGCGACGATTATAAATACCTTGTTTTTTCTCATTGGGCTGTGAAACGTCGCTCATAAGGGTCCTCCTCAAAGCAAATAGAAGTCGATGCAAACGTCACTGTTTACAGATAATTTGTGAAGCGATCGGGAGCATCGTTGCCCATTGGCCCATATGTCTAAATAGCCCCAACAACACAGAGGCAACTTTCTCCGACAGCAGGGGCAAGGGATAGAAAACGTTTACCCTTTTCTAGCCGTAGAATAGCATGAGAGAAGCCTATTCGTCAAGAGAGAAATAGAAAACGTTGTCTGCCTGTTATGAAAGGTTGGATCTCCTCTCGACGCCAGAGTTATATTGTCAGAAATAGATATAAAAGGGGGAGAAGCGTTGTAATAATACAAACGGAAAAAAGGGTTTATGCAGTCAAAGAAAGAAAAAATCCGCTCCTGGCAGAGTAGCTGGTGGGAGCGGAAAGACCGTTCTGGAGGCGTCATGCCATTGTTGCAAGCTGTGAGGGACTGATTTCGTAGCAGAGGTTTTCGCCCTGAAGGAAGCGTTGAACCTCATCTACCATCATCTGTCCCTGTTTAAAGAGCGTGTCTCTGGTAAGAGCTGCAATATGAGGCGAGAGAACCACATTTGGCAGGTTGCGTAGCGGGCTCTCTAATGGCAGTGGCTCCTGATGATAGACATCAAGCGCGGCATAGATACGTCCCTTCTTCAGCTCAGCAATCAATGCCTCTTCTTCAACCAGGCCAGCGCGTGCTGTGTTCAGGAAAATAGCGCCGTCGCGCATGCGGGCGAAGTGCGTGGCCTTGATCATTCCTCGTGTCGTGGGAAGCAGTGGCGTGTGCAGAGAGACGATATCCGAGGTGGCAAAGAGCGTCTCAAGGTCGACCTTGCTGACTCCCAGTTCCTGCGCTGCCGTGTCACTTAGAAACGGATCATAGACCTGAATGCGACAGCCAAACGGGCGCAGTCGCTTGATCACCTCACGTCCAATGGTACTGGCGCTCACGATACCAAAGACCTGCGCGCTGAGCAGGCGTCCCGGTGGAATGGGATGCCATTGCGGGTGCGCTGCATGGATTGCACGATCAAACTCATGCAGTCTGGTCGAGCAGAGCAGCGCCTGAAGCACGGTAAACTCGGCTACCCCTTCAGCAAGCGCCGAGTTTGAGTGCGTGATGCGCAAGCCGCGCTCAAAGAAGGAGTCTGGAATCAGGTGATGAATTGTGCCTGCTGTATGAGCGACGAGGCGCAGATGGGGGCACTGATCAAGCATGGTGTCGGTCAGTGTCGGGGTTGACCAGCCAGTGATACAGGCCACTGCCCCCTCTAAAAGTTCAAGTAGCTCCTGTTCCTGCGGATTCTCGCTTTGCAGTGTGGCGACATCGGCCACGGCGTAAAGCTGTTGCAGGGCCCCAGCGGTGAAAATCTGAGGCCGAAGCGACGGGATAACCAGCAGGGCTACTTTCTTTGAAACTGACATTGATACAATCTCCTATCCCTTGATCGAGCCGGTAAGCACACCCTTTGTGAAGTGTTTCTGCAAGAACGGATAGACAAGCAGAATAGGCACCATTGTGATAACGACCACGGCCATCTGGATGGTCAGATTGGGCGGCGGTGTTGAGGAAAGGGTGGCTGCATCGGGTGGCATGGTTCCCTGAAGCACGATCTGACGCAAGATCAGCGTTAACGGGTAAAGCTGCGGATCATTAATATACATGACGGCATTAAAGAAGCTGTTCCAGTGAGCCACGGCGTAGAAAAGTGCGATCGCGGCCAGTGAGGCTTTTGAGAGCGGAAGCACGATGCTCCACAGGATACGCAGATGACTGGCTCCATCAATGCGAGCGCTATCTATCAGCTCCTCAGGCAGTCCCATGAAGAACTGGCGCATCACGATCAGGTTAAAGGTGCTGATCGCGCCCGGTAGCAGCAGCGCCCACCATGTGCCAAGCAGGTGCATATCTCGTACTACCAGATAACTGGTAATCATGGTCGGAGAGATCAGGAAAGTGAGCAACACCATCCACAGAATGAGTTTCAGGCCTGGAACATTTTTGCGGCTCAACGCATAGGCCATTGTGGTTGTCATAAACATGTTAATGGCGGTGCCGCCGGCGGTGATAATGACACTGTTAAAGAAGCTCTGTAGAATACTGCCTCCCGAGAGCACCCATTGATAAGCTTCAAGAGTTGGATGCAGCGGAAAGATCACCAGATTCGCGCTAACCACGTCTTTGTAGCTGGAGAAGCTGACCGAGACGACATAGAGGAAAGGAAGGATCATCACAATCGCGATCAGAAGCATCACGAGCCGCAGTGACCAGCGTTCTAGAAACGTTCGTTTTGTCATCCAGGGTGCCATTAAAGTAAGCCCTCCTCTCCGAATTTCCTGGCGATTTTATTTGAGGTGTAGATCAGGATGAGGCCGATAAGCGCTTTGGTTAAGGCCACGGCTGCTGTGTACCCCCACTCGCCATTCAAAATACCACGCGAGTATACGAAGGTATCAATGACCTCTGCAACCTCCATTGGCATGCCTTTTTGTTGCAGGAAGATCTGTTCAAAGCCTGTGCTCAACACGCTTCCAATCCGCAGGATAAGCAGCAGGGCTATAATGTTTCGGATACCCGGAAGGGTGATATGCCAGAGACGACGCCACTTGCTTGCACCGTCAACAACGGCTGCCTCGTAGAGTTGAAGGTTGATGCCGGAGAGGGCTGCCAGAAAAATAATGGTACTCCAGCCGCTTTCTTTCCAGATAATTTGCAGGATAATCATTGGCTGGAACAGGTTCGGGTTGCCCAGAAAATCAATCGGCTGGCCGCCTGTGCCGGTGATCAGATGGTTGATAAAGCCATCTCCGCCAAAGATTTGCTGCCAGATACTGACGATGATAACCCAGCTCAGGAAGTGAGGGAGATAGACAACGCTTTGCATCAGGCGTTTGAGCCGCTCGCTGACGACCGCGTTCAGCAGGAGCGCAAGTATGATGCCAGATGGAAAGACAAAGATAAGCTGAAGCAGGCTGATGACCAGCGTGTTCTTCAGCACGATGAGAATATCGGGGTCGGTAAATAGACGCGCAAAGTTGGCAAAGCCTACCCAGGTACTGCGAAAATAGCCGAGGAAAGGTGAGTAGTCCTGGAACGCAATAATATTGCCGAGCAGAGGCCAGTAATGAAAGAGTAGAAAATACACAATGCCGGGCAGGGCCAGCACGTAAATCCAGCGTTCTCGCCACATTTGTTGAAGCAAGCGACTTTGTTTTCTCTTCTTTGGGAGCGCTTTCTGTGGAGAGAGTTGTGTGTCAGGTGCAGGAGATTGAATTGTATTGCCTGCCTGCGTTGGCGAGTGAACCGACAGATTCTCTGCCATATGTTTTCTCCTTGCGCAACAATCCTTGTTGCCTGTTAGGTATTTTCGTGTTCTGTATGAGTGGGTCGGATGTGAGCTGCTTGGTGGAAGCGGCCGGATCGAGATCGCTAAACAGGGTCTCAACTCAAAGCGGGTGCCGTCTGTCCCTCCCTTCACCCGGGCGTACTATGCTGTATGTGGGCATCATCTCATCTTCTCTGGTCGTCTCCTCTGGCGTTTCAAAAAGGAGGATGTAATCCCCTTGCTCCTTTTGAATAAAAGAAGAAAACGTTTACTTTGCAGGATAGCATAGCATGCACTTCTGGTAAAAGTCAAGGTTATGGTGAGGCCAGGACAAGCCAGTATAGGGGGAATAAAGGCGGGTGGAAGCTCGATAAGAATGCTGAAGGCCGCCAATGGAGCGGACACTTCAGCATTCTTATGAACTTAGAGGGAGCAGAGCGCGGCAACCAATGCATCTATCTCGGCCTCTGTATTGTAGAAACCGGTGGAAACGCGCAGAGCCTTTGTTTCCGGAATATCACGAATGAGGATATTATGGTGTTCCGCGAGTTGCTTTGATATCTCATCGGAAGCTTTGCCATCAAGGGTGAATGCGAGCAGACCGCTAGCTCCGGGAACCGGTGTAAGCAGTGTTAAACCCGGCACCGTTTGCAGGCGTTCATAAGCATAAGCATGGAGCTGGGAAATACGGGCGAAGAGCCAGTCATAGCCAACCGTCTTTTCAAGCCATTCCAGTGCGGCATTCTGCCCGGCAATGGCTGCGGTCTGGCGGCCGCCTAACTCAAAACGCTGTGCGCTCTCGTTAAGCTGCCAGTCGTCTCCGTGGAACGACTTTGCTGACCAGTAGCCGACGTAGGTTGGTTGAATATACTCACGTGCCTCCTGGCTGACGAACAGCGCTCCGGTTCCATCGGGACCACAGAGCCACTTCTGCATAGGAAGCGCATAGAAATCGACGTCCAGCTCCTTGACATCGATGGGAATAGCACCTGCCGATTGAGCGCCATCAATAAGCACTGGAATATGATGCGCGTGGGCCATGCGATTGACCGAAGCGATGTCCAGCACGGTTCCGGTCGTCCAGGTGACGTGTGAGAGCACGATCAGGCGGGTTCGCTCTGTAATCAGGCGTTCTATCGTCTCTGCAAGTGGTGCGTCAGCGCGAGGGCCTAGTTCAGCCACCTTGATAGAGATGCCGAATCGCTCGCGGATCTGATACAGGGGAGCCAGAGCACTGACATGTTCGTGATCGGTGGTGATAACTTCATCTCCTGCCTGCCAGTTGAAGCCATAGCAGACAATGTTCAGACCCTCACCGGTATTATCGGTAAGCGCAATTTCATCGATGCTGGCATGTAATAACTGTGCTACATTGCTGCGAGCGGCTGCATAGATAGCACTAAGCTTCTCAAAGGGCTTGCCTCCAATACGTCCACCCCGAAGCTCGTCTTCCGTTTGCTGCTGCATGGCCTGGGCCACACAAATCGGCAGTGGGCCGAATGTGCCAGTATTTAGATAGATGTGTGTCGATGTAGCGGGTGTGTCCTGGCGGATGCGTTCAAGATGCTGATCTGTCAAGCTGTGTTACTCCTTCTAACATGTTAGTGCGAATGGATGTCAGAGCAGGGAGAAAAGTATGAGTTTTCTCATATCAAAAGTATATCTCAAAAGCACAGCTGTAGTCAGTAATGCCTCCAGGAGAACTGCCACTCTGTTGAAGCTGTTAGATATGTTATATAATTGGTAGCCTGGACAGACTGAATTTTTTGTTGTATACGAGACAGAAAGTTACTAGAATATGCGTATTCGGAATTTTCGAGAAGGGGATGAAGTGGCTCTATTTCGTATTCATCAAGAGGCTGCGCGTATTGATGGAACGGAGGAGATGAGTGAGAGTGAATTCATTATGTGGTTGGATGCACTTCAGCCTTCTACAAATGCTTTTGTTGTGACCGATGACGAGGACGAACTGGCGACATGGAGTCAGGCCGGGACACTGGAAGGTTTTGAGGGGGAAAAAGCAGGGTTTACCGTCGTGCAGCTTTTGCGCGATGAGGAGGGATACCATTTTCTCTGTCAGGGGGCTGTCTTGCCCCGTCTACGCGGACAACATGGGGGGCATCTTCTCTTGCGTGGAGCGCTCAATCATGCACAGGTACTGGCGTTTGAATTCGCTTTTGAGGCGGAACAAGAGGGAATTCCGGTCTATTTTGAGGCGCTCCTTCCGAGCAGTCATCCCGGTGCCGAGCGTCTGGCGGCAAAGTGTGAAATGCGTCCGACTGAAGCTGTGGTGCCTTCCGGTATGCGCCTGTATCGGCGGGAACTCTAGGCCTCTTTTCTGGTCTTTCTCCTTGTCGGGGAGCCTGATTATTCTCTTTGCGGAGATCCTATCTTGCAGTGCTACAAGGTGTTAGACTTCGGTAGTAGAGGAAATACTACCGAAGTCGATGGACAGCACAAACAGGCCCTCAGTTATTACTGAAGAGGCGGTTGTTGTGATGGAGCCAGAAGCCGCTCTAGCGTGGAACGGCGGATGCGATAGGCCTGCCGTGTGCCACGATGGGGTAAGGTGATTGCGTCTAGAACTCCATTTTTGATCCACCGTCTGACGGTAGTATCATCAACACGCAATCGTTTTGCGACTTCTCGAACTGTCAGTAGATCACTGTCATGGTATTCCACAGAGCCCCTCTTTCTGGTCCTAAACTCCCGACCAATGGAATATCTTCTATAATACGTGCTAAACTTAATACTTCAGGACTTCCATTAGATGTCCATTTGACTATAGAAACGAATATAACGCTTTGAGGTAACAGTGTATCTACATGAAGTTATATGCTTGTTGAATAGAAACTAACGTCGGAGTATGGTACTGTGGTAAGGGGTGAAGAAACCGAGTTTTGACGCTACGGCTTCATCCCCCTATTCTGGACATAGTACGACTTGCACGCTTGAAGCGCTTATCTCCAATATAATGCTTGAGCTCCTTATGCCAGACCGCCTGACGAATCACATCTGCGAGTTGTGCATCACTGGCATCGGAGCGGACCACTGAGCGCAGGTCTGTTTCTTCAGTAGCGAAGAGGCAGGTGCGTAATTGTCCATCGGCTGTCAGGCGAATGCGGTCGCAGGAGGAGCAGAAAGGCTCACTGACCGGATTAATAAAGCCGATCTCGCCCACACCATCGCTAAAGGTGTAGCGGCGGGCGGTTTCTGAGGGATCGCCTTTAATTTGTACAAGCGGTCCATAAGCTGCTTCGATAATGGCCTTGATCTCCGCGCCGGTCAGGATGTCTTCTTTCCGCCAGATCTGGTCGGCGTCGAGGGGCATGAACTCAATCCAGCGGACAACAAAGGCGTTGTCGCGGGCGAAGCGCACAAAATCGAGTACCTCTTCTTCGGTGAAGTCGCGCATTGCCACGGCATTGATTTTGATGGGATGAATTGAGGGATATTTTTTGATTTCTTCCAGACCCTCCAGGACACGTTCAATTTGATCACGCCGGGTGAGTTGGGCAAATTTCTCGCGTACCAGGGAATCGAGACTGACATTAATGCGGGTGAGTCCTGCTTCTGCCAGTGCTTGCGCCTGCTGCTTCAAGAGCACGCCGTTGGTGGTCAGGCTCAGGCTACGCAGGCCTTCCAGCGTATGGAGTTGACGGATCAGATCAGGAACATCCCGCCGGACAAGCGGTTCGCCACCGGTCAGACGAATCTGTTCAATGCCCATGTTAACGGCGACTCGGCTGATGCGCACAATTTCCTCATAGCTGAGAATCTCGGCTTTTTTCAGCCAGGGGAGCCCTTCCGCAGGCATACAATAGGTGCAGCGGAAATTACATTTATCAGTAATCGAAATACGCATGCTTTTGATACGTCTGCCATAGCTATCAACAAGTGGTTCCATGACGTCAGTTGCTCCCTTTCTGCTGGTGCCCTTTCAGAGGGTGCTTTCTACAGCGCGTTCTGCTTTTAAAACGCCCTGTAGATTCATATAGTATCACATTTTGTGGACATTGTTAACACTTTCGTTGGGGAAAGATCCCGTTCAGATGA
The DNA here is from genome assembly GCF_059696735.1 of Thermosporothrix sp. COM3. Taxonomy (NCBI): domain Bacteria; kingdom Bacillati; phylum Chloroflexota; class Ktedonobacteria; order Ktedonobacterales; family Thermosporotrichaceae; genus Thermosporothrix; species Thermosporothrix sp. COM3. Next base: position 7,245,805 of record NZ_AP019376.1, read on the forward strand.
CGTATGTATGGGCTTATGTCCTGTATGGCGGCTACTACATGTAAATGAGAAGAGCCACCCATTTTTCAAGACCATGCTGTGGTCAGGGTGGCTCTTCTCATTTCAAAGGAGGCGAAATTGTTTATGCATCATAGTACAGTGCGAATTCGATGGGCACCGGGCGCAACCGTACTGCTGTCGACTCCTCGCGCAGAAGATCAATATACTTTTCGATCAGATCAGTTGTGAACACATCACCTTCGAGCAGGAAGGCATGATCGGTTTCCAGAGCCTTCAGCGACTCTTCCAGCGAGGCGGGAACCGAGCAGATGTCACGCAGCTCTTCCTTCGGGAGATGGTACAGGTCTTTATCGATCGGGCCATAACCGAAATCGGTTGGATCGATCTGGCGGCGAACACCGTCCAGACCTGCCATTAACAGAGCCGAGAACAGCAGGTAGGGGTTTGCCGTTGGATCTGGCGGGCGGAACTCGATGCGTGTTCCCTTCGGGCTGGTGCATTTCGGGATACGAATAGCAGCACTGCGGTTGCCCTGGGAGAAGACCAGATTGACCGGAGCCTCGAAGCCGGGCACCAGACGCTTATAGCTGTTGGTGGTCGGTGCGGCAATCGCCATCAGGGCAGGTGCATGCATCAGCACACCGCCGATGTAGTGGCGAGCTGTCTCAGAAAGGCCGGCATAGCCATCAGGATCGTAGAAGAGGGGCTTTTCATCTTTCCAGAGGCTCTGATGGGTATGCATTCCAGAGCCGTTATCACCGAAGACCGGCTTGGGCATAAAGGTTGCTGTCTTGCCGAAACGACGGGCCATATTGCGGATAACATACTTATAAAGCAGGATGTTATCGGCTGTTCTCAGCAGGGTACCGAACTTGATATCAATCTCACACTGTCCTGCCGCGCCGACCTCGTGGTGCTGCGTTTCGACTTCAATGCCCAGTTCTTCAAGCTGAAGTGCCATCGCTGTACGCAGATCCTGCAAGGTATCATTGGGGGCAACAGGGAAGTAGCCGCCCTTGACCGCCATAAAGCTGCCCTTGTTGCGACTGCCATCAGCCATTGTATCGCGGCCACTGTTCCATGCTGCCTCATCCGAATCAACCTCGACGCACTGCTTGTTATCGGTTGAGGTGTAGTGGACGCTGTCGAAGACGAAGAACTCCGCTTCCGGGCCAAAGTATGCTGTATCTGCAATGCCACTCGTACGCAGGTAATTTTCAGCCTTTTGAGCAACGTAACGGGGATCACGGCTGTATGGCTTTCGAGAGCCAGGATGGGCGATATTACAGATGAGGCTCAATGTTGGTGCTGCGGTAAATGGGTCCATGAATGCTGTGTCAGGATCTGGCAAGACCAGCATATCACTTTCGTGAATCGCCTGGAAGCCTTTGACGCTTGATCCGTCGAATGGCAAACCTTCGAGAAACATATCTTCAGAGAGTTGACGGATGGGCATGCTGAAATGCTGCCACCTTCCGGGCAGGTCGGAAAATTTCAGGTCTACCATCTTTGCGCCGTTCTCTTCGGCAAATCGTAAGACTTCCTCTGGAGTCATCTGCTTACCTCTCCTCTTGTTTTCTCAGACTTTCGCGTAAATACCTGCACCTTTGCCGGTTCTTGCAGCACACATTGCTCACGTATTTCTATTAGTTATTTTGCATAAGATACTGTGCTTGTTGGCTCAGCAAGTCGCTGAGTGCTTTTCTCTGTAGATATAGTATCGCTCCGAGGAAAGGGATACTACAGTTACTTTGTCCGAAAGTTTTATAGTTGGGTTTGTGCAATGTGCACAAAAAAGAGGAAAAGACTGTGCTGGAAACTTGCGTCATCCTGCACAGAAAGGTATGATGCACACTGGATAGAGCCCGATGAGATACGATGATGTGTTTTGTCTCGAAGATCTGATAGAAATAGATATATATAGTATCAGTATCTCGGCACAATGAAAAGAGAGCATAGGCATATTGTACAATAGGAGATTACTGATTTAACGTGATACTCTGGCAAAAATGACGCTGTACCCTGGCCTGAAATGATGATGAGTACTGTGTTTAAAGGAGAGACTGATGAGTTCTTATGATGATACAACGCAGCCAATACAGAGGCCCGCTGCCCCATCTCCTGCATCCTCCAGCCCGAAAGTCTCAGCTCCGCGATCGCCAAAGGCACGACGGCCTCTTGGATGCTTGCTATTGACCTTCTTACTTGGCGTCCTGGTGGGTGCAGTTGGTCTTGCTGTCTTTGCCGTATGGTTTCTTGGCGGTGATCGCCCACCGGTCACACAGACGCCTGCCAATCGGAAAGACGCAATTGTTGTTCAGTTCAATTATCCATTTCTTTCGCAGATTTTGACAAAGAACATTGATGCGGCGGCCTCTGAGCTTCCCGGGCAGGTCAGTAATGCACAGGTCTCCTATCAGCAGAACAATCAGTTCGCGATTACCGGAGATGATCAGATAACGATTTTCGGCTTTCAGACTACCAAGCATTTCACGCTTGTGATGCAGCCCTATGTGCAGGATTGTAAGGTGCAGGTCCGGATGATTCATGCCGATATGGGAGGGATTCCAGCAACCAATTTCGCTGCCGATTTTGAGGGGAAGGTGAATACCTATTTACAGGTAGATCCGGCCCGGCTGCTTCCCGGTTTTACCTACTGTGCAACTGGAGCAAGCGCTGATGAGAACGGTATCAAAGTCAGTTATTCAGCAAAATCGCTCTCGTAAGGAGCGGATACAGGGCCAGGCATAGATTACAACCTGGCCCCTTTGTTCGCTGGCTAGCCAACAATGTGCTCGACTTCAATCTTGCAGATCTCGCGTACCTCACCGGGGCGACGGAAGGGATGTTTATCCTGATTCAGATAGCGCTTGGCCAGGTGATCGATGTGTTCTTCTGCCCCCTCTTCAGTAATCTCAACCACTTTCCCGCGTATGGAGACATAGCGGTAGGGGTTCTCCGGGTCGATAATGGAGAGCGCAACATGAGGGCGCTTGCGGATGTTGACGTCTTTGGTGCGCCCTTTCACCGTATTGAACAGGATGTGCTGGCCGTCAAAATCGATCCAGACCGGGGTGATCTGTGGGGTACCATCGGCCATTATGGTTGCGAGGTGCGCAAAGCTTTTCGCCTTAAAAAGCTTCTGATAAGCTTCAGGAATCTGTTTTGCCATTGTAGCTTGCTCCTTATCTTTCATATGTTTTCAACAATGTTGGTAATCCTGATACGGAGAGAAACCCGTTGCTCTTTGGAATACACTTCCATCTGCTTCCGGGCTTGTTCTTCGCCGTCGTATCGTGCGGCCAGACGATAGATGTCACGCTGCGCGATATCCGGGTCGTCGATCAGCTCAACGGTCCCTGAGATGGTAAGATAGCCCCCATCCTCGAAGCAAACAGAGACACGTGGATCTCGACGTATGTTGCGTGCTTTGATGCGGTTTGCTTCTGTGTTCATCAGGATGGTATGCTCGTCTTCAAGCAGATACCACATTGCGGAAAGCTGCGGGCTCCCATCCGGATTAATGGTGGCCAGGACCGCAAAGCGGCGCTCCTGAAGGAAAGTACGTGCTTTTGCTGAGAGGCTCTTTGTCATGTGATAAGTGCTCCGATTTTGTTTAGCTTACTAGCGAATTGCGATTTCGTACGGCCTCGGCTTTCAGGTATTTGAGCGCGGTTAGATCGTCAATCACATCAATATCCAGGGCGCTCCCGATGCTGGTATACAGCGTATGCTGTAAGCCGAGATCCTGTGCTGCCTCGCGGTGAAGCTGGAAACTGCCAGGTCCGAAACGGTATGGAATCGCGAGAGGGGGGCGAGTGAGCAGGGCGTTGGTACCGGTCCCGTCGCGGGAGGGAGCCAGAACAACGGCGTGCTCTTCGGCGAGATTGCGCATCTGACGGATGTCGTCAGGATGGAGCAACGGCAGATCGGCAGAAATAGTCAGAAGTGCCCCGGTTCCTGCATTGCGCTCTCGGATCGCTGCCGCATGGAGTGCCTCGTTGTGGCCTGGTACCTCTTCGGGTGAGGGCTGTGCCCCCCAGGCACTGGCCTGAGCCAGCACATGGGGATCCGCGCTGACAACAAGAATGGCATCCAGCGCATTACTGGTCTGTAAGGCATCAATAACGTGCCGGAGCATCTCAAGGACCAGGTCTGCCCGCTGTTTTTGCGAGAGGTGGGGAGCCAATCTACTTTTCACTTCTGTAAGACGTTTGACGGGAATAAGCGCTTTATATGTCATTATGTTTCTACCACTGCCTGTTCTTTATGTGTACTGACTTAGAGCACCCCCGCTGCACGCAGTACCGTTCTGGCAAGCTCGGTTTTCGCATCCAGATCACGCATAATGGTATTGGTCACGATGCATTGTATACCCGCTTGCTCGATTGCCGGGGCGAGCCCTTCATCCTGTGTATCAATGACCATTGTATCGAGAAAATCTTGATAGCTTTGGGCGACCCCTGCTGCTGAGACCTCCATACCCAGACCGCGCATCATTTTATCTGCTGGCCCTTTAATCGTTGCGCCTCCGACAATCGGGCTGACCGCGACAACCTTTCCCTTTGTCTGGCGTACGGCTTCACGAATACCCGGAATGGAAAGGATGCTGCCAATACTGACAATGGGATTGCTTGGTGCGAGTAGCACTGCCTCGGCTTCGCGAATCGCTTCAAGTACGCCCGGGGCAGGGCTGGCAGTTTCAGCGCCTACAAAGGTAATACCCTGTACTTCATCATTACAACGCCGCTTGACAAAATATTCCTCAAAGTGAATAAGGCCGTCCGGCGTTTGCACGTGGGTAGCGACTTGATCGTTGGTCATCGGTATCACGCGCAGTGAAAGTCCCAGCTTTTCGCGCATCTGCTCGGTGATCTCGGACAGCGTTTTTCCCTGACGGAGCAGGTTGGTCCGATGAATATGGGTGGCAAGGTCTCGATCTCCCAGGGCGAACCAATCTTCATAACCGTAGGCGGTAAGCTGCTTCATAGTATGGTACGTGTCGCCTTGAATGCCCCATCCCTGCTTTTCGTCAACCAGATGCGCCAGGGTGTAGAGCACAATATCAACATCGGGGGAGACGTGGAGCCCATAAAACTCGCGATCATCTCCGGTATTGGCGATAACGGTCACATTTTCCTGGGGGACAACCTGCACCACTCCCTGAAGGAAGCGAGCAGCGCCGACCCCGCCTGCAAGCACTACTATCATGGTGACTTTATCCTCAATCGAAACGTACTATCAGTTCTTCAATGGGGCGATGAGGCTTGCGCTTGGGATCGGCTGCCGCATAGCCCACAATAATCATGGCCTGGGGAATGAAGGCATGATCCAGCTCCAGCGCCTCGCGGGCTATTCCCGGGCAAAAGAGTGGGGCGCACATCCAGCCGGTGTCCAGCCCAAGTGAGTAGGCCATGAGCAACATATTCTGAATGGCAGCGCCGATACTCTGAATGGCCATGGTTGTTTCATGTGCCTGTCGCTGCTCATCGGCGTAGGTGTCCAGCTCTTCCAGGTAGAGGCAGGGAATGATGATGGCGGGCGCGTTGAGAATGCGCTGTCGTGATTTTTCCAGCCGCAGCGTGACGATCTCGTCGGGTTGCCCGTCCATTTCCAGATTACGTCTCCATTCGTCACCCATCTGAGTGGCAAGCTCCTGCTTGAGCTCGGGGCGCGTGACGACAGCGAAACGCCACGGCTGGCGCCCGTGTGGTGATGGTGCCCAGCGAGCGGCTTCCAGCATGCGTTCAAGGTACTCGCGCGGTACGGCTCGTTGCTGAAACTGCCGAACGCTGCGGCGGCCACTGATGATCTCATCGAGTGAGTTGAGCTGCCTGCCTGTTGTTGTTTTGGTGTTGGAATCGATAGCCACGGTTGCTCCCTGTATATCGGTTGTTGCTTAGCGGAACATGTCCTGACTGCTTTCGCGAAGCAGTGTCTTTGCATTGCCGGTGCCAGGATGATACTCATAGCCCCGGATCAAGGCAACGGGAACTGCGTTCACTTTCCCCATGACCAGTTCTGAAGCGGCGGCAAGTTCATCTGCAACAGCGATAATGCTGGCGCGAAGCTCGAAGCCATAGGGGTCGTTCTGCCCTCGATAATCGGTCAGCGCATTCATTCCTGCGACTCCGATTGCCATATTGACCTGACCGCTGCGCCAGGGGCGACCCCAGGTATCAGAAATAATGACGGCTATTTCTAGTTTCTCGGTCTCGCCGTGGAGCTCCTGAAGACGCTGGCGAATATGGCTTGCCGACGCATCCGAATCCTCGGGAAGCAGGGTCAGAATGTCTCCGCCCTCCACATTGGATTCGTCAACGCCAGCGTTGGCGCAGATGAAGCCGTGGTGTGTTTCACTGATAATAATCCCTCGATCCATGCGCACGATGCGTTTACTCTCGCGAAGCACCACTTCGACATGTCGCGCGTCTTTGTTATGTTCAGCGGCAAATCGCACCGCGAAAGGCGATGGCTCGATATCTTCCAGATGGACAATACGCCCTTCGGCTTTCGAGACGATTTTCTGGGTGATGACCAGAATATCTCCAGACTGAAGGGCGCAGTTCTGGTGCTGTAATGCTTCAAAGATGAGAAGACCCAGGTCAGTTCCTGGGGCCACTTCACCTATGCCGGTTATTGGAATAATGCGAATTTCTGTATTCATGTTTTTCCTCGTGTTGTATTATATACGCTTGGATGCAATGCTGCAAATAATAAAGTGTTGCTTTATGGTGATACTCTCCTGCAAGGAAGGGGGGGTATACTTTCCGATGCCATTCTATCTGGAAGAAAAGACACCCTTTGTCTTGTTTTCTTTTTCGTATCGTCGCTGTTGCGCCGATGCGCGATCCCCTTCTGAGGATGTATAATAATGCATTGTTTGTTTACAAGTTTGTGTGGACTTTCGAGAAGAAAGAGGAACAGATAATTATGCCTTTAGTGCGGAAAAAGGACACACGCTTCACTTTTATTTCGCTCGCCTGCTTGCTGCTTCTTCTACTCTCAGCCTGTGGAGGTGGTAGTACAGGTGCTACGAGTAACAGTGAGACACCTGCACAAAAGCAGGTACTGCGTTTCCCGAATGTCGGCACGGCTGATATCGGGAAACTTGATCCGGCAAGCGGTCCCGACTCGAATTCAAATCTTGCCATTAATATGATTTTTAGTGGATTGGTGCGCTCGGATAAAGATTTGAACGTCGTCGCCGATCAGGCGGAGTCGTGGAAGATTTCGCAGGACAACAAAGTCTATACCTTTAAGCTCCGACCAGACGTCAAGTTCTCGGATGGAACTCCTGTGACGGCTCAGTCATATGTCTGGACCTGGACGCGTGCTCTTCTGCCTGAAGTGAAGTCACCTGTAGCCTCGGTGTTGATGGAATCCATTGTCGGAGCGCAGGATGTCATTTCCGGCAAGTCGAAAACGCTCAGCGGTGTAAAGGCGCTGGATGAGCATACATTACAGGTCTCGCTTGTCCGTCCCACGGCCTACTTCTTGCAATTGCTTACCGTCTCCCTCTTCTATCCCTTGAATCAGCAGGTCATCGAGAAATATGGACAGGATCGCTGGTCCCAGAACATCGCCAACACCGGCGCGGGAACCGGACCCTTTATGGTGAAATCCTGGGAGAAGGGCGTGAAGATGGTTCTGGTGCCGAACCCTCATTACTATAGAACAAAGACGAAATTGAGCGAAGTGGATATGTTCTTTATCAAAGATCCTGCAACCGCTTTTCGCTCCTATCAGGCAAACCAGTATGATTTAATCTGGAACCTGATTCCTGCCGATCAGGAGACTGCAAAGAAGCTGCCGGGCTTTGTGCGCAAGCCTATCTTACAGACAGATCTGCTGTTCTTTCACAATAAGATGCCGCCGTTTGATAAGTCTGCTGTCCGTCAGGCTTTTGCCGCAGCCATCGATAAAGAGGCGCTGGCAAAAAATATCTTTAAGGATACGGTGACGGTCGCCGATACAATTATCCCGCCCGGTCAACCTGGCGCGCAGACTGATTACAAAGGCATTCCCTTCAACAAACAGAAGGCCCGGCAGTTACTGGAATCAGTTTATCCTGATGTGAGTAAGATGCCGCCTGTGACCTTTACCTATCCGGGGTCGCAGGTGCCACAGGATGAGGCTTCCGCTTTGCAGCAGATGTGGAAAGATGCTCTCGGTGTTCAGGTGAAGCTGAACCCGATGGAGCTGACAACCTATAACCAGGAGACATCAAAACGAACTGTCCAGTTTGGCTTTACTCAGTGGGGTGTGTACTTCCCGGACCCGTATGAGTGGCTGGATCTGAGCCTGCTTTCAACATCCGCCAACAATAACGGCCTGTGGAACAATCCAGAGTTTGATAAGACGGTTGCGCAGGCCGAGAACGCTTCCGGGCAGGATCGCCTGAATCTGTACTCTAAAGCTGAGCGTATCGCTATTGAAGATGTGGGCTGGCTACCATTGACGCACAAATCAATGACGGCTGTCTTCTCTTCTAAGCTTCATGGCGTGACCTTAAACAGTAATGGTCTCTACTTCGGTGACTGGTCGGAGGTGTATCTGACGCAGTAGCAGGCTCATCTTTCAGCAGAGGCTGCTTCCTTGCTTTCGATCAGTTACCTGCATGACAAGGTATATATCGAAAGGGGGAAGCTATGTCTCTACTGAAAACGGTTGGGCGGGGGTTGCTTTCAGCGATCTTTATTACCAGTGGCGCAAACACGGTGATGCATCCCGAGGGAATCGCGCAAGCTGTTGAGGCAAGTGGTATTCCTCAGGCTCGCCAGGCAACGATTCTGAATGGAGCGTTGATGTTGCTTGGCGGTACCGCTCTTGCGGTCGATGTGCTGCCGAAGCTCGCGTCATTGACGCTGATTGGAACGATGATCCCGACAACGTTGCTGGGACACCCTTTCTGGAAGGAAGATGATCCCGCCAATCGTACCGGCCAGCGCATTCATTTCATGAAGAATCTGGCGATGATTGGTGGCCTGATCCTGGTCCTGTTTGAGCGGGACGAAGATCAAGGCTGAAGGTGCAAAGAAAGAGCAGGTTCGCTTGTGATAGAGCCTGCTCTTTTATTGTGTTGAAAATGGCTATGGGTGGAGATAGATCACTTTGCTGGTTGCCAGTAGCGCTCGTAACAGCGACCGCTTTCCGGCTTGATCGTGCGCGGATAGGTAGTCGTTTGCTCGACGAGCTGTTCCTGACTGCCGAAGTTCATCAATGTCTGTGAACTATACATGCTCGAGGCTTCGACCTTGCAGGTCAGGGTCTCGGTAATGTCAACAAGCATCGGCGTAAAGGAGCGTTTGAGCTCGCTCATACGGTCCTCAAGTGAGAGCGGCGCGGCGCGGAGTGCATACGGGAAGTCTTCGTAGTAATAGACAGTGGCTCCGCTTTGCTCAAGCAGTGCTCCAGCCTCATAAACGCTGAGATGATCGACATGATGTCCAGTTGCAAGCGGGAAGTACCATATTGCATCTGGATGGCGCTGCTGAACCGTAAGAAGCTCTTGCGCAAGCTGCGTTTCGATCCAGCGATCATCCGGGTGAATCTGGGGAATTTTCCTCTCATCGCTGGCGAAGGGCGTATCGCGGTAGATCTTGTCATAGTAGTGGAGCCAGAGATAGTCACTGTGCAGATGCTCGCAGGCGGCGGCGTCTTCGAGGCGACGGATTTCAACAACCTCCTGTGCTGGCGTTGTCTCAGGGAGCGACATGATTTTGTGAATAGAAAGGGCCTCTTCTCTGAGAGGCATTTCTGGACCGGGGGCAGACGCATAAACGGTGACAACGAGTGGACGCGCTCCTGTGCGCGCCAGAGCCTCCAGTGTTCCTCCACAGGAGTACACAACGTCATCAAAGTGAGATGAGACGAAGATGTGTTGATGATGACCGCTGATGTTATCGTAGGTTGTCAGGCGCAACTGCTTTTTCCTCCATGCATTGTCCTGCTGAAATAGAGAGACGTTAATTTAAACACTAGTATATCATGCATGAGCAATCGGCAATGATCGGGAGCTGGAGCACGAGACAGCTTCTCTCGCGCCCCAAAAAGATGAGCAAAAGACTTCCCGGCAAAAAATGATATTGGCTTCTCCCTTGACAGCGCTCCTGTTAGTTCGGTATAGTAGTAGTGTTTGCTACTACTATACCCTATGCAGAAAGGACAGAATCTCATGACCGGCACACCCATCGAGGAAATGAAGCATCTCGGCTTCACCGGGGCCGAAGCGCAGGTGTATGTCTATCTTCTTCAGCATCCCCTCTCTACCGGCTATGAGATCAGTAAAGGGACAGGTTTGCCCCGGGCAAATACCTATCAGGCGTTGGAGACGCTGGCGGCGAAAGAACGGGTAACTGCGGTCAGTGCGGAACCGGTACGGTATGCGCCTGTTCCTCCTGCGCGTTTGTTGAAGCGAATTCAGGCCGAAACGGAGGAACGGTGCCGGGCGCTGGAACAGCAGCTCTCTGCGCTTGAGCAGCCCGATGCCGTTGGGCATTACTGGGAGCTGAACGAGCGAGGTCGTATTGAGGCACGTTTGCTTGAACTGGTGAACGCGGCACAACATCGCATTGCGGCCAGCCTCTGGGCGGAAGATCTGGAAGCGCTGGCCGACGCACTACGTGATGCGCGAGACCGTGGCTGCACTATTATCCTGAATCTCTTTGGTGAAGCTAAGGCCGACTTCGCAACGATTTATCAGCACGAGGGACCGGAGAAGGTGGTCAGTGGCCATCTGGTGGCGCTGGCGGTTGATTTTGAAGAGGCGTTGGTGGCATCGCTTGACGCGCCCGCAACTGGTGTGGTGACGCAAAACCGTACTCTGGTACGGCTCGTGGAAAAATTGATACGTGATGAGGCATATGTTGCCGCGATTTATGAGCGGTTCTCGGATGACCTGGAAGAAGCATTCGGGGCACATCTGGTCGAGCTGCGGCGGCGCTTGTTGCCCGAGGCGGATGCTGAGCGCCTGGTGGCGATCACTACATTGGGCTCACGCTCGATTCACCTTCCGGCTGCTTTGGATGAGTCGTTGCGCTAGTTGCTGTATTATTTTCAGGCATGTTTGGCCTGACTACGTTTTGAGGAGCATATCTTATGACTGTTACAGTTGTCGTTGGCACACAATGGGGCGATGAAGGCAAGGGGAAACTTGTCGATCTGTTGAGTGCGGATGCTCAGCTCTGTATGCGCTTTCAGGGCGGGGGCAATGCAGGCCATACCGTGGTCAATCGCTTTGGGGAGTTCAAGCTTCATCTCGTCCCCTCGGGTGTCTTTAATTCTACCTGTTCCTGCATTCTGGGCACCGGAACCGTGATTGATCCTCCGGCCCTGCTAGAGGAGCTTCAGGAGATTGCAGCGCAAGGTGTTCCCATCGACCATGTGCTGATCTCTGATCGCGCTCATGTGGTGATGCCCTATCATAAGTTGCTGGATAAGGTGGAAGACGAGGCACGTGGTGCGTATCGCGTCGGGACTACTGGCCGTGGGATTGGTCCGGCCTATACGGATAAAGTGGCTCGCATCGGCATTCGGATAGGTGATCTGTTCTATGAAAATGTTTTGCGCGACAAACTGGCGATTATCTTGCGTCGTCATAACACAATCCTGACGCATGTGTATGGGCAGCAGCCATTTGATGCAGAGCAGCTTATTTCTGCCTGTCTGGAATGGGGAGAGCAGCTTCGTCCGCGTATTGTTGATACAGTGCCTCTGGTGCGTACAGCATTGCGCGAAGGGAAAAATATCTTGCTGGAAGGTCAGCTAAGCGCGATGAAGGACATCGACTGGGGCTCATATCCTTTTGTAACCAGCTCAAATCCGTCGTCGGCGGGGGCCGCTGTTGGCGCTGGTATTCCTCCGTATCGGATTGATCGGGTGATCGGCGTCGCAAAGGCCTATAGCTCGCAGGTAGGCACAGGGCCAATGCCAACCGAACTGCAAGGTTCAGAGGCCGAACATCTGCGCCAGCTTGGGGGCGAGTATGGGGCGACAACGGGCCGTCCACGGCGCGTTGGTTGGTTTGATGCGGTCGTGACGCGCTTTGTCACCGGACTCAATGGCTGTACTGGCCTGGCAATCACCAAGCTGGATGTGCTGGATACCTTTGATGAGATCCCGGTGTGTGTAGCCTATCGCTATCAGGGAGAGATCTTGCAGGATCTGCCTGACCCGTTTATTCATGAGCAGTGCGAGCCGGTCTATGAGTATCTGCCGGGATGGAAGCAGGATCTCAGTCAGGTGAAATCGCTACAGGATCTGCCGCGCAATGCTCGGGCCTATCTGGATCGCCTGACCGAGCTGACCGAGGTCCCGCTGCATAGTGTGGGCGTTGGTCCACATCGCGAACAGACATTGCTTGCCTGATCTTTCTGCGATCGCTCAGAAATATGCCGCCTTTGTTGCTGAGGGCGGCATATTTTTCGTTGCTCGATTGTTTCTATAGCTATACAGAAATACCAGGAGGTCAAAAGAGATCCTGTCCAGGGACACTATTTTGCTTCAATGTTGATGGAAAATCTTAGAGCCCGTTTTTGTCCTTTTGGACGGTGTGCAGAATTGAACTGCTTGCATATAATATGCTTGAGAATAAAGGGTTCTGGATGTCAGCAAGAAGGGTGTTGATGCGCCCTTCTTTTTCAGGCCTTCTGTATGAAAAGAGTGTGAGGAAGAAACAAGTGAGCGTACAGGAAGAACAGAATAAAGTCGCTATGGTTATTATGGCCCATCCTGATGATGCCGAGTTCGGATGCTCTGGGACCGTTGCGCGTTGGGTGCGCGAGGGATGGGATGTGTACTATGTCGTTTGTACAGATGGTGGAAGTGGTGGTTCTGATGATGCCACTGATGTGAGCCCGGAAGCTCGACGCCAGATCACCGAGACCCGAATGCAAGAACAGCGGAACGCCTGCCGTATCCTCGGTGTGAAAGATGTCATCTTTATGGGGTATCCAGATGGCATGTTGCGGCCAACGCTGGAGTTGCGCAAAGATATTGTGCGGCTGCTGCGACAATATCGGCCTGCGCGTGTGATCTGCCAGTCTCCTGAGCGGACCTGGGTTCCAGAATTGAGCATTCCGCGCCATCATCCAGATCATCTGGCTGCCGGTGAAGCGACGCTGGCGGCTCTCTACCCGGCCTCGCAGAATCCCTGGGATTTCCCTGAACTGCTGGCAGAAGGCTTGAAGCCGCATAAGGTGTCGGAGATTTACATTGTGGGCGCTCCCGTGGAGAACCACTATGTCGATATTACCGAGACTTTTGAAACGAAACTAGAGGCGCTGCGAGCACATACCAGCCAGGTTTCTGCTGATTTTGAAGCTATTGTGCCAATGCTGCGCTACTGGGCTGCTTCGGTAGGGAAGAAAATTGGTTCTCTGTATGGGGAATCGTTCCATCGCGTCGAAAATCGCTAAGCTCGGGTATATGCAAGGGGATGGATCTCTCCTTGCATGCCTATGACCTTTTGTGGCATACTATGGCTGAAGAAAAGACCTTCGGGGCAGGGTGAGGAAAGCGAATTTCCAATTCCCGACCGGCGGTAAAGCCCGCGACCTGCAGTATGCAGTGGATCTGGGGAAGTTCCAGAGCCGACGGTTACAGTCCGGATGGGAGAAGGTTGAAAAGAGATCGTATCTTCCTGCACTTTCGAGCAGGGAGAGGCATAGCGTTTCTATATATGTATATATGTGCATAAGGTGTGCGTGCTGTATCGCATGAAACATGCATATCTTGTGTGTGCTATGCGCGATCGCCATGTATCTCCCCTCGCAACATTTCCCCCTGGGTCGGTGGCTTTCGACGGACAAGCTGTGTCTTGTCGTGTTTTTCCGTCTGTAAAACTACCGAGAGGGATGTAAATGAGTGTGATTTCACCAATCAAGGATGAGGCGTTGCTTGAGCAGCAACCACATGGAATGACTTCTGCCGCACGTATGCGGCATCAAAGAGCCCGTCAGCATGCTCGTACCGCGAACATCTTGCTTTCCGTTGTGCCTCCTCTGGTACTGGCGCTCCTGTTGTTTCTTGGCTGGTATCTGGGCACCAATCAGGGACAGATAAATGCGCTCTTCTTGCCCGCACCACAGGATGTGTTTACCGCTCTCAATGATGGTATCGCTTCTGGTCTCTATCTGAATAACGTGCTGGTGACGGTGAAAGAGAGCCTGTTAGGCTTTGTGCTGGCGCTGGTTATTGCGATCCCGCTTGGCTATGGTCTGGCGAAGTCGCGGCTGTTGGCTGCGGCTATTCACCCTTATCTGGCGGCGGGACAGGCGATCCCGGCGATCGTGATAGCCCCCTTGCTGGTACTCTGGTTGGGGTATGGTTGGATTCCCAACATGTATGTCTGCGCACTCACTGTGCTGTTCCCAATGGTTGTGAATACCGTGCTTGGTATTCAAACAATTGAAAAGCCGTTAATTGATGCTGCGCGAGTTGAGGGGGCATCAGGCTGGACAATGTTCGCGCATATCGAGTTCCCGCTGGCATTGCCTTCAATCGTGGCAGGGATTCGCACCGGGTTAACGCTTTCGGTTGTAGGCGCTCTGGTAGGCGAGTTTGTGCAGGGCGGCGATCAGGGGCTTGGCTCCTTACTGCTGGTTGCCAAGAATCAATATAATACCGCATTTATGTTCGCTACTTTACTTGTCTTAGTGGTTCTGGCTGTGGCATATTATGGCAGTACGTGGCTACTGGGAAAGCTGGCGAAGATCATCTACTGATAGCCGGTATTTTCCGGTTGCATGATTACTGGATTGAACGGAGTCAATAAAGCAGATGTTTGTACGTCGTCGAATCTCTGCGCTGTCATCAGCGCTTATGTTGGTGCTCGCCCTGGGCTTGCTGCTTGCTGCGTGTGGAGGAGCCACCTCTACCGGAGCAGGAAGCCCTGCAACTCCTGCCCCCGGCGCGAAGAAGGTCTCTATCGGTCTGGGGTATGTTCCTGATGTGCAGTTTTCCCCTTTCTATGTTGCCAAGAGTAAGGGGTATTATAATGAAGTTGGTCTGGATGTCACCTTCAATCATGGGATTGTGCCTGATCTGGTGGGCTCGATGGTTGCCGGGAAGAACACCTTTGTGTTTGTCAGTGGGGATGAACTCCTGACTGCCCGGGAGAAAAAGGTCAATGCCGTGAATGTCGGGACAATCTTTCAAAAGTATCCGGTGAGCCTGATTGTGCCCGAGGACTCGTCGATCAAGTCGCTTGAGGATCTCAAGGGACACACTATCGGGGTTCCGGGAGAATACGGGGCCTCTTATGTGGGGCTACTGGCGCTGTTGTATAAGGCACATTTGACAAAGGCCGATGTCAAGATTCAGTCAATCGGCTTTACGCAGGTTCCGGCCTTGTTGGCGCACCGTGTTGATGCTATTATGGGCTACTCCAACAATGAGCCGCTTCAGTTGCAGAAGCGCGGGGTCAAGGTGCGTACCTTCGCGGTCTCGGAGAATTATCCGCTGGTCTCGAATGGTATTGTCGCGACCGAGGAGATGCTGCGTACAGATGAGAAGACAGTGCGGGCATTTGTACAGGCGACGCTGAAGGGGTTGCAGGATGTCATCAAGAATCCCGAAGAGGCGGTCACGATCAGCAAGAGCTATGTGCCTGGCCTGACTGATACAGCTGGCGCCCTGGAAGTGCTGAAGGCGACTATCCCGACATGGCAGGGCAAGGGCAAACTTGGCTATAATGACCCGGCGGTCTGGGAAGCGACGGCTCGCTTTATGGTAGATCAGAAGATGATTTCGCCGGTGAAGGATTTGCAGAAGGCCTATACAAATAGTACTGTGCTCTAGCAAGCAGCAGGAGGCAGAGTAGCGCACTTTTGCCCTTGATTGAAAAGGAAAACCAGAGTTTCGCTCCCAATGGTACAGGCTGAAACCCTGGTTTTCCTTTCTTTTTGAAAGTGGTCTCATGGCTGTGATAAGATAAAAGGGCTGTGTGGACGAATTTGCATTGCACAATGTGTGTCTGATAGTGTATAAAGGCATTGTACTGTGAACCCCTTTGCAGAGGGGGAAATGTCTCAAATGAGCAAATGCATTAGAGCGAGGGTGTAATGACGCATAAACCTGAAAGGTGCCAGCAGCTACGCCGTTTGCAAGAACAGCTCACGAGTCAGGTCAAGACCTTGCGTGAAAATCTTGAGAAGGCGCAACAGGCTGGCATCAGTACCTCTGCGGAGTCTCTCAATACGATCAAAAGCTTGCAATCTGCACTGCATACGATCACAAGAGAGCTTCAAAAATGTCCTCCCGATCAGGTGCAAGCTGAAGTAGTTGCTGCTTCGTCGGAACACGATCCATCATCACTGGTACGTCAAGCGAAAGGAGTTATCTCAGCTCAGCGCGTTCGTAACTGGTTTCCCGATTCAGAACAGCGGGATCGCGATGATGAGTTCGAAAGTATCGTAGACGTGCTCGAATAAATGATTGTTCTTATCCTTTTTCACTAAGCCATTCCCCGTAGTATTGATGGTGCTACGTTTTGTAATATGATCAATGACAGAAAGAAGGAAGCGTCCGGGGTCTTGTTCCCGGACGCTTCCTTCTTGGAGCTTTTAGTATGCATAAATGGCGACGTTTTTGACGACCACGCTTGAGCCTGGCTGAACAAGAATACCACAGGCATAAGAGGAGGAGACCTGATTCATCGCATTACCATTATAGGCATCTTTAATCTGCATTGTGGCATTGCCGCCCTGCACCTGAATGGCGATGGTGATTTCATCATGCAGATTTGAGATACCCGACGCTATCGGGGAAGATGTCATGCTATTCTTCACCTGCATATTCTCGTCATGAGCCTCCGCGACCCATGCCCCAGCCTCATTGAAGACAAAGGCATCATAGAGCTTATTGGTGTCCTCATTGGTGTAGATCACCCCGAACGAGCCGCTTGTGGCCTTGATCTGAAGCTGGATAACATAGTTTGTTAATCCCTGTGGTTGATTGGGCCAGCTCTGAAGCAAGAGTCCTCCGGCGTTTCCTCCGGCATGCAAGGTAACATCAGTGTCATTGCAGGTGACGGTGAGGCCTGCAACTGTCTTCCATTTCCCTCCGCGCTGATCGCAATCAGGGCCCGGTTGTTCTGTTCCGTAAAGACGTTCGCCTGCATTGACGATGGGTGAGGGTAGATGAAGCTCTTTGAGCGGCTTCTTATCCTGTGCTGTTGCTGTGGCGGTAGCGTTGAGCGAGGTCTGTGCTCCCCCTGGAGGTGTGCTACTGGCCTTGTTATTCCCATTGAGGATATAGAAATAGGATGCCAGTCCGCCAACGATTACCAGGAGCGCCAGAAGGACACCAAGCATTACCATCAAGCGTGGCTGACGTCTGGCGCCTGTCTGTTGTTGTATGGTATTCGGCTGAACAGGTGTCGCTGGCGGAACCGGTGGCGTTTGTGGCGGAGGATAGACCAGGCCGTTCTTATAAGAAGGAGCAGAGGGCACTTTCTGCGAACTATAGAGCTGAGGGCCAGGTTGCGGCTGTCCCTGTTCTAATGGGCGTGATGGCGTTTGTGGTGCGATCTGTGGCGGTATTCTGGTCGGCGTATGGGCAACAGTTCGCGCGCTATAGGGGCTTCCTCCCATCCCGATTTCTGCCGGTTGTGACGAGGTGCGAAGCGGCTGTCCACCGGCAGGATATGGAGGTGTTGCCATTGGCCCGGTTGTTTCCAGTTCCAGCCGCGTCTCTGCATCATCGATACCGGCAGTGTCGGGGGTGTAGGGTTTGGGTTCCGGTGGCGGTGTGATGGTCTGCATATCGACAAATTTGGATAGATTTGTCTCCGGTGGTCGCTTTGCGTTCTCTGCTGCTATTTTCAGGGCACGTGCAAGCTCACCGATGCTGTTATAGCGCTGTTCCGGCTCTTTGGCGATTGCCTTAAAGACAACGGCCTCCATTTCAGGGGTCACTTTAGGGTTCAGCTTGCGAAGTGAGGGCGGCTGCTCAAGCGTATGTTTGATCGCGATTGCTACAGGAGAGGTTCCGGTGAAAGGAACAGTGCCTCCGAGCATCTGAAAAAGGGTGATCCCAAGCGAATAGATATCAGTGCGGTGGTCGACTGGCTTTCCTGTGCCCTGTTCTGGAGAAAGATATTCAGGTGTACCAACGATAGTCCCGGCGCTGGTCAGGCCCGCGGGTGTGCCATGTGTTCTGAAATCACTTTCCTTGATATCGCGTAGCACTTTTGCCAGCCCAAAATCAGCCAGCAAGACTCTGCCATCTGCATGAAAGAGGATATTTGCCGGTTTGAGGTCCCGGTGGACGATGCCCTGAGCATGAGCGCTGTCTAAGCCATCAGCAGCCTGTTCTATGATCGGGATTACTTCTTCAATAGGTAGTATGCCTTTTTGTTCCAGGCGGTCCTTGAGTGTGCCGCCGGTCACATAAGGCATGACCAGATATGCAATATCCTCGTCCTCACCATACTCATAGACTGGCATGATGTTGATATGGTCAAGGGCGGCGATCGCATCCGCTTCGCGTCGGAAGCGCGCCAGGAACTCTGCTCGCGGTCGTTTTTCCATGACTGTTGCTGGAAGCAGGACTTTGACTGCGACCGTACGCCGTGGCCGCGCCTGTTGCGCTAGATAGACCGCACCCATTCCACCTCGTCCGAGGAGACGCCGGATTGTGCATGTTCCGAGCGTTTTACCTATGAGCTCATTGTAATCTATTATCACGCTCGTCAATCCTCTCACATGAAATATATCTTCATTGTTATTCTTTATATCTTCGCAGGTTGTGCAGGACTCTCCTGATTTCGTTGACCGGGATGACGCCACGAGACTGAACTGCTTGCAAGAACGGGTGCTCCCTTCTCAAAGCGAGGCCCTGTACATTGTATACCCTTCTGTTCCTATCACTGTGCACATCTGCATATTCAAACGTGTCATGAAGGCAAACCAGAAGGGTAACTATGAGGCCCGGGCCTGTGGCGTTCTTCTACCCCTTTACTATAATATACAGTCTTTCAGGATGGTAGTGGCTAGTACTTTCTCCTGACTGTACGTGTTAATCGCGCTTCACAAGCGGAATCAGCCGATAGCATATAGCTCGAATTTGGTGCATACCACGCTTGCATTTGCATCAAGAGCAATACCTGCTGTTCCAAGAGTGTATGTAGAATCGGAAAAGGATTCTATCAACTGTTTGTTGACATAGAAACTGAACTCTGCGCCGCTGACCTTAACTGACAGGGTGATGGTTCCTCCTGCGTTGAATGTCCCTTCCGTCAGGAGGGTCGGCGCTCCTGTTTCATTATTATACACTGTTGCTGTCCAGGTGTGCTTTGGCGCTACAAGAACTGTGTAGGTCCCTTGTTGTTGTCCGGGCTGGTTGCGGAAATACAGCCCGAAGGTCCCGCTATTTTCCTGCATGCGGAAGGTGGCCTGTACAACATAGTCTGAGGCATAGGCCTGACCGCTTGCCAGCGCTTTAAGGAAGGTTCCTTGTAGCTGTTGTGTGGCTGTAGTATGGGTAAGCTGTGTGCCTCCGCTGTTCAAGCAGGTAATCTGTATTCCGTTGAAATTGTCCCAGATTCCCCCCTGGCGGTCGCATTCTTCACCAACCATCCCGGTTGCATAGAGCAATGGGCCCGTTTGGAGCGTATTGATCGGCTTGCTGGTTGGCGTCGGCGACGGTGTCGGTGAAGGGGGAGGGGATGGTGCAGACGTAGCTGTTGCCGTCTCCCTCGGCGTCATCGTTGTTGCCACGGTTTCTGTATGCTGTTGGGTTGTCGCTGGCGCGGTGGCGGTTGGTTGGGGGCTCGCATTGGGGCCACGCAGCAGAAAAAAGCCAAAAGTGCCGACTGTTAGTAGTAGGACGACGAGTAACCCAACGGTAATGATTTGCCAGAAGCGCTGCTCTTTGGAGGGCGAACTGACTGGTGGTTGTGTCTGGCCGCCGTGTGATGGTGGCACCAGTGTCGGAGCTGATTGCCAGGGTGGTGGTGTGCTTGGCTCTCGTGGCTGCGTGGTTACTCCGGGGACCCGGGTTGGTATTTGTCTCGAGGGGCTCGGCGTCAGCACTGTAGGGATATATTCCTGTATATCGTCGGCTGCCTGTGGATGCCCCGCTGTTTGGATGGCTTGACGGAGGGCGGCTGCCATCTCTCCGGCAGAGTTATAGCGCTCTGCTGGCTGTTTGGCCGTTGCCTTTTGCATCACGGCGTCGACGGCCTCAGGAATGGAGCTTCTCTGTTCATGAAGCCGGGGCAAGGAGTCGTGTAGCTGTTTGACTGCCAGAGCAAAAGGAGTCTCTGCTTGAAATGGTGTTTGACCGCTCAACATTTCGTAGAGCATCACGCCGAGCTCGTAAATGTCGGCGTGATGATCAATAGTTGTTCCCTGAACCATTTCCGGGGCCATATATTCGGGGGTGCCAAGCAGGACCCCGGTCTGTGTCAGCGTTTGCCCTCGGGGTGTCTCCTGTAGAATGCGGGCCAGACCGAAATCAGCGAGAACAAGGCGCCCATCTTCATGGAGCAGAAAATTGGAGGGCTTGAGATCCCGATGAATGATGTTGCGTGCATGGGCATAATCAAGGGCTGAGGCTGCCTGATCGATATACCGTGATGCATCTATCAGGGAAAGAGCCCCGCGCTTTTTCAGGAGATGGCGCAGATTGCCTCCTGTTAAATAGGGGGTGATGAGATAGGCCAGATGGTCTTGTTCATTGTACTCATAAATGGGAAGAATATGCGGGTGTTCCAGGCTAGCGATCACATTTGCTTCGCGCCTGAAGCGAGCCAGGAATTCCTGATAGACCTGCGGGTCCAGGGTAACAGGTGAATGGAGTACTTTGACTGCAACCTTTCTGTGAGGTCGCGTCTGTTGCGCCAGATACACAACGCCCATACCGCCGCGTCCCAGGAGCGTTTCAAGGGTACACGTACCCAGGGTTTTTCCGATCAGTGCATCAATATTATCGCTCACGTATGTTACTTCTATCCTTTCATATGACTTACTGCGGCTGTAAGGAGACGTGAAAGTGCCTGAACGAGATATGCTCAAATTATACGCGATAATTGCCGCGATGGGGAGTATCTTCAACTATTGCGCTTCGGGAGGTTCGGTATGAATAATAATGCTGCCCAGATTGGGATAGCTGCGCCTGAGCGCTCGTTTGATCTCTTCGGCCTCAATATGCACCTGACTGACCGGGGCGTGGGCGTCAAACACAGTATGCAGCACAAGGTCCAGTTCTACCGGATGGTGTTCCTTAAGCTGTGGAGCCGGGCGATACAGGCGAATATCGTGTGCGCTCCCTTTGCCCGCGATCATATCGGCAATATGCATAATCCGTTGAGCCATTTCGGTGTAGTGTCTGGTGACATCCTGACGGGGCAGAATAGTGTGATTGGGGGCTTCAATATGGGTAGTCACGCGGCGAAGGAGCTTATTCTGTTGCAGCAGGGCTTGCTCAAGACGTGTGGCTTCTTCGTGTGCCTGTCGTAGATCCATATCGGACTGTACCTCGACATCAAAGGAGGCCTCAAGCTTGCCTTCAATCTCCCGAATGTGGATATCATGAACATGGATGCCTTGTTTCTTTGCCAGATAGTGGATCTGCTCACTGAGGGTCTCATCTGGTGCTGCTACTGGCTCAACGTGTACAACGATATCTATTTCTCCCTGTGGAGAGATGCGGCGCACAACGTCCATTGCCACTTTTTCGACGCGCTCGCTGAGTTCATGGGTTTGTTCAAAGCTGAAGGTATGGGGGGCGGCGATGATCAGATCGGTGAAGGTTTTATTGCCAGCGCGGCGGCTGCGCACGCGCCTGACCTCGATCACATCCTTGATGCTGCCTATTTCAGTGCCCAGTTGTTCGCGAAGCTCCTCGGGTGCGCGATCAATCAGGGCGTCGATGGTTTCCCGTGCGAGGCGCAGACTGACCCGCAGGACGATTATCGAGACGCCAAGCGCCGCGAGGGCATCGGCATTTCTCAGCCACTCTGGGAGGGAGAATTGTTTACTCAGGAAGACGACTAGCAGACCCACAATTACAACACTGGAACTCCAGATATCCGAGCTGAAGTGCAGTGCGTCCGCTTCTAAGGCCTGACTGCCCAGTTTGCGTGCAACTTTGAGCAGGGCACGGGAGCGGCTGTAATCGACGATGATTGAGATACCCATCACGAGAAAGGCCCAGATGCTCAGGTCAAGCTGTTCACCGTGGAAAAAGAGCCGCTGGACAGCCTCATAGACAACCCAGAGGGCGGTGAGGATCAACAGGACGACTTCAATAAAAGCCGAGAGGTTCTCTATTTTCTCGTGCCCGTAGTGGTGTTCGGCATCGGCTGGCTTGTCGGCAACACGCACGGCAAAGAAGGTCATCAGCGCTGTAACAAGGTCTAGAGCAGAGTGAACCGCTTCGGCGAGAATACCCAGGCTTCCGGTGAGCAGGGCAACGATGATTTTCAAGGCTGTCAGTCCGATCGCGGCTCCTACTGATGAGAGGGCAACGATCGTCTTTTCACGTCGCGCTGTCATGAATTTCTGCCTCTGTGTTGTATAAATGATGGTTTGGTGCAGGCCATATTGTACGTGATGTTGCTGTATTGGGCAAGCATACTTTTTGCTACTCCTATTTTTGGGGACGAGACCTCCCCCATCCGGGCGATCGTCAATATCCAAAGTATCTAGATTTTTTCGCTCTGTTGACATCTGGTACTGCTGCTGTTATGCTTTACTTTGAGAGGATGAGAAGTCCTGTTTTTTCGGACAGGATGAGGAAACGCGATTCTGACAGAAGGAAAAAGATGTGACTTCTGGCTGTGAATACTCGTCTCTCTATAGAAGAGCATTGCAGGTATAGAGCGGCTTGCTGACGAAGGGTCTTGAGAAGCCCGGGCAAGCGCTACGTCGTACCGATCGGCAGTCGGGAACGAGCGGGTCTGAACAACCGCAAACGCTTCTGGACAGCCCGTTTTCCTGTGATGGCAAGCGTCGGCTGGATGAAGGAAGAAACCTCAATTGATAGAGCCCTCTCATTGAGAGAGAAGAGACCGGTTGGGGTATGTCGGTCTACACAAGCGAATATCAGGAATCTGTCCCGCTGTGATCGAAACCAGTATGAGGCATGGAACCAACAGCGAACCGGGGTATGGTGAGAGGCCGGCTGGAGAGCCAGCTTCAGAACGCGTTCGTGAGCGGCTGACCGAAGAAAATTCTCGTTTGTCTGAGAGTAAGTAGGTCGGATGGTAGAGGCTCCCATGCAGAGAGATCTGAGCCAGAGAGTGGTCTTTCCGCCCTCACGATGGTGTGGTAATGATGGAGACTGTGATGAGAGAGTCTACCTGAGGGAAAGGCAATCCGGGTGGTACCGCGGGAGCATTGTTTCGGCTCTCGTCCCTGTGTAACAGATAGGGATGAGGGTTTTTTTTATTGCCATTTTTTAATCTGTCATGATAGGTGGTTGCTATGATCAGTGTCTCTATTGTGAATGTGACAAGCTATACAGGCCTGGAACTATTGCGCTTGTTGGCCTGTCATCCACAATTTGAAGTCGTTTCAGTGACCGCGCGGAGCGCCGTCGGGCAACGGTTGTGCGATGTTTTCCCTCAGCTTCGTGCCCTCACTGCTTCCTCATCGGTGCATCCTGAAATGGTGATTACCGAGAAGCCTGCACGAACGGACCTCGCTTTTGTCTGTCTGCCCCATGCCGCAGCGGCGGAAGCGGTGCTTGAACTGGTGCAACAGGGAACAAAAGTTGTTGATCTCTCGGCTGACTTCCGTTTGCATGATGTCGCCGTTTATGAGCAGTGGTACAAACATGTTCACCCTGCTCCACAGATGCTGGAAACCGCTGTCTTTGGGCTTTGCGAGCGCTATCGTGAGCAGATAGCACAGGCATCAATCGTGGCGAACCCCGGTTGTTACGCGACAACAGCGATTCTGGCATTGTTGCCCGCCTTTGCCGCTGGCATTGTTGAGCCTGATGTGGTGGTTGACGGAAAATCTGGGATCAGTGGTGCTGGCCGCAGCCCGAAGCAGAACACACACTATTCGGAGGCCAATGAAGATATCAGTGCATATGGCCTGGATGGGCATCGTCATCAGCCTGAGATTGTTCAAGAGTTGATCGCCGGTGCTGAAGCAGGTGGGCATCCGCTTGCGAATGGGCTTCGCCTTACATTTATTCCTCACCTTGTACCGATGACCCGGGGCATCCTGGCGACCTGTTACGCCTCATTGAAGCCGGAGGCTTTTGAGCGCTACGCTTCAAAGGAGGCATTGCGAGAACTCTATACTGAATATTATGCTGATGAGCCCTTTGTGCACGTCGTTGATACACCACCTCATACCAAATGGAGCTACGGAAGCAATCACTGCTTTATCTATCCCGTTGTTGACAAACAAGCGCAGCGCCTGATTGTGGTCTCCTGCCTGGATAATTTGATGAAAGGGGCATCCAGTCAGGCTGTGCAGAATGCAAACCGTCTCTTCGGGTTGTCGGAAACAACTGGACTGGCGGGAATCGGCGTTTATCCCTGAGTTTTCATTCCTGAAATCGGCGCTTCCCGGTGAAGCGCGCGGTAAGAGTGAAGGAGGTACATTTCTTTCATGGCGATTACCTATTCGCTGGATGCGGAGGGCAATATCATCAGCGATCAACATCTTATTGCACAGGTACTCAGTGAGGCCATTTCGTATATTAACTTTCTCAAAGGCAAGATTCTGGTGATAAAATTAGGTGGGAGCATGCTTGAGCATCAGCAAGAAGTCTTGCAGGATGTTGTATGGCTCCACCAGTTGGGCGCTCACCCTGTCCTTGTACATGGGGGCGGACCCTATATTAATGAGTGGCTGACCCGTTTACAGATCCCGACCCGCTTCATCAACGGGCTACGTGTCACTGATGAGCAGACATTAGAAGTGGTGCGAATGGTTCTCTCCGGCCAGATTAACCAGCGTCTGGTGTTGATGACAGCTCAACTGGGGGGAAATGCGGTCGGGCTGACCGGAACCGATGGCGGTATGCTGCGTGCTCATATCGCTGATGAGCGACTGGGATATGTGGGCGAAATTGATGAGGTAGACCCCGCACCGATCCAGGCAATGATTGAACAGGGCTTTATCCCGATCATTGCCCCGCTTGCTCAGGGTGCTGGAGCCTCTTGTCTGAATATTAACGCCGATCTGGCTGCTGCCCATATCGCGGGCGCTTTGAATGCGGAAAAGCTCATTTTCTTGAGTAATGTTGTCGGGATCTGTGGAGCCGATGGGACCCTGATTTCAGAATTGAGCGAGGCAGAGGCCCGCAAGCTCATTGAAGAGGGGATTATCAGTGGTGGCATGATCCCGAAGGTATCGGCCTGCCTGGATGCGCTGGCTGCCGTGCCGCGAGTCCATATTGTTGATGGCCGTGAGCAGCATGTGTTGCTCCGCGAACTGTTCACGAATCAGGGTGCCGGTACCATGATTATCCGTTAAGCGCTTCAGAGAGCGGGGAAAGCCCCTCTCTGAGGCTTTGTCGGTGCAGCTATGCTATTTTGAAAGGATTGGTATGAGGAAGCGCGTTGAGCGATTGCGTGGTATGTATGATCTCTTGCCGGACGTGTATCAGCAACAGCAATGGGTGATTGGAAAACTCGGTTCTTTGCTGGCACAGGCCGGTTATGCACATGTTGACTCTCCTCTCCTCGAACGAAGCGATCTCTTTCATGTCAGCTTTGGACAGGAACTGTGGCAGAACCTCTATGCGTTTCGTTTGCATCAACGCGATCTTTGTCTGCGCCCGGAGTTTACGGCCTCGATCTGTCGACTGTATCTAGACCATTATCAGCAGCAGGCCCTGCCGTTACGCTTTCAGTATGTCGGGCCTGTGTTCCGCTATGAGGCACCCGGTCGCAGTCGCTATCGTCAGCATACACAACTGGGCGTTGAGCTCTTTGGCGGAAGCGCTCCAGTAGCAGATGCGGAGATCCTTCAGTTGGCCTGTGAGATTCTCCATGCTCTGGATATCAGACAGTATCGCCTGGAATTGGGACATATTGCAGTTGCCAGCGGCTTCATTCATCGACTCCATCTGGATAGTCATGCGGCCCATTTACTTCTCAGTTTAATGGAACAGATAAACCGTTCTCCCCAGGGAGAGCGAAATGTTCAGGCGCGACTGGAAGAGCTTTACCCTGCTTCCTCGGGAGGCGCAACGCCCTCGAGCACAAATGGCGAGATTGAAGAGCGTTATATTTCCTCGTTGTTGAGTGGTATCAGCATCTCTTTTGGTGACGATGATGCGCGACGCGAGGTAATTGAACGTTTCCTCTGGAAGATGGGACGAAGCCAGCAGCGACGCCAGATTATGGGTGCGCTGGAGTTTCTCAAGGCGCTGCATGCCGTCTCGGGACCGCCTCCCGAGGTCTTTGGCAGGCTGCGTGAATTACTGGATCGCTATGACCTTGATCCCGCCCCGCTGGCCGAGCTTCAGCAACTGGTGCAGGTCGTGAGTCAGTGCGGCGTGCCTGCCGAGCAGATTATTCTCAATCTCTCGCTTGGACGCGGGGTCAACTACTATACCGGACTGGTATTTGAGATACATGCACAGGATGTGGCAGGCTTCGACTCGCAGTTATGCGGTGGCGGTCGTTATGATCGCCTGGTGCGAGCGGTTGGGGGATCGCGTGATGTCAATGCGTGCGGCTTTGCCTTTGGCGTCGAGCGCCTGCTGAACTATGTGCCCAAAACGAGCATTCCGACCCAGAAGCAGGTACAGGCGATGGTGATACCGGTCAGCGGGCAGGACGTGCCCTATGCGCTGCATGTTGCACAGCTGCTGCGCTCAATGGAGGTGGGGGCGGAAGTTGACGTGAGCGGGCATGGCGTTGGTTCTGGTTTGCGGCAGGCTTCACGCAAAGAATTGTCGCTGGCGCTGATAGTGGGAGAAGATGAAAGAGCTCAGGAAGCGGTGACAGTTCGACACCTGGCGACAGGGACCGAGCAAGTTGTTCCTCTCGCGACTCTCGGCGATTATGTGGCGGTAAAGGAGCAGTATCTATGAGTGAGCGCATTCGTCTGGCGCTTCCTGGAAAGGGCGCTCTGGAAGCAGCAACCATGAATTTTCTGGCGGAATGTGGGCTCAAGGTTCGCCGCAGCAATCCGCGCCAGTATCTTGCCAGCATGAAGAGCCTGCCTGATGTAGAGGTCGTCTTTCAGCGGGCGGCTGATATCCCGGCACTGGTGCAGAGTGGGGATGCGGCGCTTGGAATCACGGGCTATGACATTCTTGCCGAACACCGGGGCTATGGCGATGATGTGACGGATGAGGTAGAAGAGGATGAAGAGGTGCTGGTGCTGGTCAAAGATCTGGGCTATGGAAGCTGCCGTCTGGTGGTAGCGGTGCCTGAAACCTGGATCGATGTGAGTACCTGCGCGGATCTCTGGCATCTGGTCGGCTATTACAGGCAGCATAAAGGGCGTGGCCTGCGGATCGCGACGAAATACCCGGTATTGACGGGGCAGTTCTTACGGCGTCATAATATTACTCATTGTAAGATCTTCTCGCCTCATGGCGCACTTGAAGCGGCTCCGTTAACTGATACCGCTGATCTGATCGTCGATCTGACCGAGACAGGTACAACGCTGCGCGAGAATCATCTGAAGTTGCTTGAAGATGGTGTTGTGCTGCGCTCTCAATCGTGTCTGATCGGCAATGCTCGCCTGCTTGGCCAGGATGCTCATGCGCTGAAGATGACCGAGATTATTCTGGAAATGATTGATGCCCGGGTTCAGGCGCGTAATCGCTCGCTGCTGACAGCCTATGTGAGCTGCAATGATCAGGAGCTTGTGCAGCAAACCTGTGCCAGGATCAATCAGCGTCTCAAGGCGATGGGTATTTCGACCGAGTTTCGTCTGATGACGCCGGATGATGGTGCGGCGCCGGGCTCCTATACCATTTCAGGTGTGGCGCGGGTCGGCGATTCGGCTCCAGAACTGCTGGAGATTATCGCGGTGCTTCGTGCTGCCGGGGCGACCCATGTTCACGTAACGCCGATTACCTATCGTTTTACCGAGAGCTCGGTAAGTGTGCGTGCTCTGCGTGAACGACTGAAAAGGTTGAGGTAGGCATGGCAGAGAAAGTTATTGTTTTTGATCTTGACGGTGTCATTACGAATGAAGAGTGCTACTGGGTAGCGGCAGGCCTGGTACTGCATGAGCTGCTCTATAGTCCTCGCTACTGGAATATCGATGGACGCAAGGAGTATCATGCTCCACAGCATGCCGAGGAGGCGAAGGCGCTGGCAGAGTCCGTCTTTCCGGTAGCACTGATTCAGGGTCTCAAAGCGCGTGCTGTGAACTCCAACTGGGACACGTGCTATGCTGGCTTCAGTCTGTACCTGATAGATCTGCTTTCGCTGTTACCTGCGTCAGCCCGAGAGGCGTTACAGCCCCTGCGTCCCTGGGAGGAAGACTGGAACACTGCTTTCCGCGCAGCCCTTGCTCAGGTGACACTGCCCGAGATCGGACCGCAGCGCCTCTGTTCGCTCAGTGATCCCATTTTTAGCGGGTATACAGGCTTTGCCCTGCTGGATCGCTTTAACACGGTCGCCGAGCAGCGAGCTGGCCTCAAAGATGTGAAGATCTTTTCCCGGTACAGCGACTCCTGGAAGTTTGTTCAGAACATCTTTCAGGAGTGGTACCTTGGCGATACGCTCTACCAGCAGTCTTACAGACGGAAGCCGCTACAGCCTGGAAAGCCTGGCTGTATTCATGATGAGAAGCCACAGCTCCCGCTTGACCAGATTACGACGGCGTTGAAGGCGTTGAGGGCTCAGGGATATACCCTGGCGGTGTGTACCGGGCGTGACTGGCAGGAGGCCACAACGCCGCTGAAAAAGTATGATCTGTATCAGTATTTCGATAAGCTCCATATCGTGACTGATACACAGGTGGTCGAGGCGGAGCAGAGCTATCGCGAGCAGGGCTATACACTCTCTCTTTCCAAGCCGCATCCTTTCCCATTCTTGAAGGCGTTTCGTCCAGAGCATCGACCTGATGCGCCGCTTCCGCCACGAGGAAGCTTTATTGTGGTGGGCGATACGCCAAGCGACGTCCGTGGTGCCGAGGCTGCAAACGCCATCTCGATCGCGGTCTATTCCGGCGTGCGCACAGAGGAAGCACGAGCGCTGCTTGAACAGAGCCAGCCAGATTTTCTGCTGAAGGATATTACCCGGGTTCCAGAGCTGGTGGCGCAATTTGACGATCTTGGGACGATTCAGCGGCTTCAATTTACCGAGAAGGCAAAGGCGGAGCTGCTTTTACAACGCTGGTTCTATCTGCATATGCAACTTGCGACTGCCAGCGTTTCTCTGACGCCGAAAGCGACCTCGCTCAATTCGTTTAACGGTATCTATCGGAGCAATACCGGGGAGTTCTTTTTCAAGACCCATATCGAGGATCAGGGGATCCTGGCCGAATATTATAATGCGAAGCTGTTGACGAAGGCCGGGTATCACATTGTGCGACCGGTACGAACGCTGCACGAGAAAGATCGCCAGATGGTCATCTATCCGGTGGTGCGCTGGCCTGTGATGTTCGATCTTATGCGCGAGGTAGAGACCGGCGATACGCATCGGGCAACTGAAGAGATACTGGTGGAAGCGGAAAAACGTGAATGTGAGCGGCTTCTCTCCATTTATCGCGATAGCTTGCAGTTCGTCTCGCCTGCCGAGCATGCGTCAGCACCTGTTCATCAATTGTTCTGGCATCGGCTCACCGGTGAGCGGCTTAAGACCTTTTACACGGGAAAGCGTATTCCCTTGCCCCGGCATCCTGAGAGCGGGATTCCTTTTGAGGAGCTTCTGACCTATCGCTGGCGAATCAATGGGGTTGTTCAGCCATATACGCTTGGGAAGCTTATCAAGCGTGCTGAGGTGGCTTTGCTCCCCTCGCGTGAGGCGGCAACGGTGGTCGGACATGGTGATGCTCACTTTGGCAATGTCTTTTTAGAGCAGCAACGGGACTATCTCTACTTTGATCCAGCGTTTGCGGGACGCCATTCACCGCTGCTCGATATAATTAAGCCGCTGTTTCACAACGTGTTTGCGACCTGGATGTACTTTCCCTTTGAGGTCGAGCCAACGTGCACGCTTCAGGCGCGTCTGGATCAAGAGGAGCGGGAGGTTGTCGTTGAGTATGACTTTACGCTTGCGCCGGTGCGGTTGGCGCTTCTTCAGACCAAGCTCAAGCATTTGATCTATCCACTGCTTGATTGGTTGCGCTCGATTGATTCACTGCCTGACGATTGGGAAATGATCATCCAATCTGCATTGCTCTGCTGTCCTTTGCTGACCATTAACCTGTTTGATCCGAAGCGGATGCCTCCGCTGATCGGGTGGGTTGGCCTGACGTATGCTGTCTATATGGGGAATAATGGTGTGTTCTCCTGGAAGGATTAAGCAATGATAGCCATTATTGATTATCGAGCCGGGAACATTCACAGTATCGCGAAAGCGCTTGAATATGTGGGTGCGGCGGTACAGGTAACAGATGATCCTGCTGTGGTGAAACAGGCAAGCGCGGTTGTCCTGCCCGGTGTGGGTGCTGCTGGCGCGGCGATGGCGCATATGCAGCAGCATGGGTTGGATGATGCCATTCGGGAGGCGACACAGCAGGGAAAGCCGTTCCTGGGGATCTGTCTTGGTATGCAGTTGTTGGCCGATCACCATGCAGAAGGTGAGACGGTTGGCTTGGGGCTGTTTCCCGGAGAGGTGCGACGTATTCCGCATGGGCCCAAGATCCCACATATGGGCTGGAATCAGGTGCGGCCTTTGCGTGAGAACCTTCCCATTTTTGCCGGGATTGCCCCAGACTCCTACTTCTATTATGCCCATTCTTATTATGTGGAGCCACATGAGCAGAGTGGTGTTGCTGCTGTCACGGATTATGGTTCGCCCTATTGCTCGGTAATTGTGACGGAACAGGTCTGGGGCACGCAGTTTCATCCCGAAAAAAGTGGCGCTGTTGGTTTACAGCTTCTGAAAAATTTTGCCAGATGGGTGCAGCAATGATTCTCTTTCCTGCTATTGATATCAAGGATGGGCGCTGTGTGCGTCTATTTCAGGGGGATTATAACCGCATGACGACGTATGCGGAAGACCCCGTTGAGGTTGCGATGCGCTGGCAGGAGGCCGGAGCGCGCTGGCTCCACGTGGTTGATCTGGATGGGGCTGCTCAGGGGCATCCCGTTCATGTAGAGCTGATTGCACGCATTCGTCAGGCGACCTCGTTGAAGATTGAGGTCGGCGGCGGCTTGCGCTCTCCAGGTCATATCGAACACCTCTTGAGCACTGGAATCGAGCGCGTGATTCTCGGCACTGTTGCGATTACCGATCGCGAGTTGTTGAAGCAGGCGCTCGCGCGTTGGGATGAACGGATCGCTGTCGGAATCGATGCTCGCAATGGCTATGTTGCTATTGCTGGATGGATGGAGGATTCCCAGGTAAAGGCGACGCATCTGGCTCAGGAGCTTGCGCTGCTCGGGGTGCGCCGTTTCATCTATACAGACATCGCCCGAGATGGGGCACTTGTTGGCCCAAATCTTGCGGCTCTGAGCGAGATGCAACAGGCCTCTCCTGCCGCGTTGATCGCTTCTGGTGGCGTGAGCTCTCTGGAGGATTTGCAAGCACTGGCTGCACTGGGAGTGGAAGGCGCGATTATTGGCAAGGCCCTTTATACAGGCGCGGTTGATCTTGCGACCGCTGTACGCGTGATTGAGAAAGAGGAGCGGCCCAATGTTGACTAAACGGATTATTCCCTGTCTTGATGTGGCTGCTGGACGGGTGGTCAAGGGGATCAACTTTGTGAATCTGCGTGATGCCGGTGATCCGGTTGAACTGGCTGCGCTCTACAATGATGAGGGAGCGGATGAGGTTGTGTTTCTGGATATTACCGCTTCCTATGAGCAGCGCGGGACGATGCTTGATGTAGTCAGGCGCACCGCTGAGCGTGTGTTTATCCCGGTCACAGTTGGTGGCGGTATTCGCACAATTGAGGACATTCGCGCAACTCTGAATGCGGGTGCCGATAAAACCTCTCTCAATACCGCCGCTGTGCAGCATCCGGAGGTGCTGCGTGCAGGTGCTGAGCAATTTGGGGCGCAGTGTATCGTGCTGGCTATTGATGCCCGGTCCAATCCTGCATTACCAAGTGGCTATGAGGTCTTTATTCATGGTGGACGCACGCCGACAGGAATGGATGCGCTTGAGTGGGCTCAACGTGGTGTTGAGTTGGGCGCTGGTGAAATCCTGCTGACAAGTATGGACCGGGACGGCACAAAACAGGGCTATGATATTGAACTGACCGCAAAAATTGCGCAGGCTGTTTCGGTCCCGGTGATTGCCTCGGGTGGTGTTGGGATGCTTGAGCACTTCTATGAGGGAGTGACACTGGGCGGAGCGGACGCCGTGCTTGCGGCGTCTATTTTCCACTTTGGCGAATATCGTATAAAGGATGTAAAACAGTATCTCCATGATAAAGGTGTCACTGTGCGGCTTTGAGTGATGTCTGCTGTGCATCCCTGAAGAAAGGGTGACAAAGGAGCGTTCAGAATTGCCGCAGGTAGCAGCACTCCCACACGGCCCATTCCTTACCTGCGGCAACGTCCGTGATCCTCCGCATTTTATTTCAGCCCGCTCCAATGCCAACGTCACCCACTTAGCTGAAAAAACGCGGAGGCTGGAATAGCCCCGCTCACTGCAATTGCTACTTTGCAGGTTGTGCTTCGTCGTTATCGGCGATCAGATCACCAGTTTTAACACCGAGCACTTTTGCAATACGCTCCAATGCATCTAGGACAACGCTTTCACTCTGGTTATACCAATATCTTCTAAGCTGAGACATAGTAACACCAGCTTCACGCTGTAGACGAGACTGGCTTATATTTTGTCGTTCTGCCAGCTCTTTAATTATTAATCTTGCCATCATAACCCCTCTTCTTAAGCGTTTCCGTTCTCACATCAAGACTACTCCCTTTGCATAGTCCTGTCAAGTTTATATGTCTGGGGGATTAGCGTTTATGATATAGCGTTAGCGTATTTACTTTTATAGGCAAAAGTGTTAGAATTGGGAAGGTGTAGTTACTGTCGCAACAGCGAAAGCGATACCTTTTTCAGTTAATTTATACATGTTTTTGCTATTGAAAGAAGCGCAACACAACGAAAGGAGTCGTTTTGATGTACGATCCAGAGAAGTATAGAGGTTTGCGGGCATTGATACTCACACGGGTGTCCACTCTTAAACAGAGAGATACTACCCTCAGCCATCAGTATCAGGAGAGACTCGTTCGCGAAAAGTTGATAGAACCGTTAGGGCTAATTTTAGATCCCAACCATATTATCAGAGATACATATACAGGTCTAGATTTTCGTTACAGAGAAGCCTTGAATCGCATACTAGAACTGGCAGAGCAAAAGGAATTCGATGTGCTATGTATGGAAGTGCTGGATAGAGGGCTAGGACGCAAAGGGCTACAACGCGAATTCTATAGGATGCAGCTCAAAGAATTGGGGGTCAGAATTCTGACAACAGATCCAGAGGAACACGCAGACGATGATAGTCTAGTGGGGGAAATAATACGACTGTTTAAAGGACATAAAGCGGAGGAAGAAATTAATGATTTAGTCAGAAGAACTACTAATGGGAAGATACAGAAAGCGCTAGGAAGCCCAGAGGACAATATACCACCGCAAGTCGTTGGAAGTTCTTCACGACCTTATGGCTATCATTTTACGCTGGATAAGAAGGGCAAAAGATCAGGTCTTACTCCAAATCTCGAAACCATCAAAGATAATCGGGAAGTAACATGGACCGAAGTAAGAGTAGTCAAGTTTATTTTCCGCTGTGCATATAAAGGTATTCCTATTCGTCGCATCGCGCAGAGGCTTAACAAGCTTGAGATACCAGCACCTAGCGTATCCAAGGGAGAAAAAGTTAAATCAAAGGCTGTAGATGGACCTATTCTGTGGCAACCTGCTGTGATTAGTAGAATGCTCAGACATACCGGTTATTGCGGAGAATATCCCATATTTAAAAAACGGACTGTAAAGGTTCCCGGGAGGAAATGGCCTAAATTTGAGATAAGGCCAGACAACGAGCAAATTAAAGTCCCCATACCAGCAATTATTAGCAAAGATATGTTTGAGGTTGTGCAGCAGCATCTTGCGCGCAACAAAAAAATAGCAGCTCCTAATAATCGCAGACCAGAAGATGCATTGCTCAGGGCAGGCATTGCGAAATGTGGTCATTGTGGGGCCAATCTAACAGTAAACAGGCGAGTTAACCATTACAAGAACAGACCTGAAGGACAGCGTGATCAGATAGGCTATAACTGTAGCAGGAAGTACAATGGCCTATATCAATGCCCCGGCTGCTATATCCTTGTACCTATCCTTGATCAAGCAGCATGGAATTTTGCAAAGAAGATCGTGCTCAATCCTTCCATCATTGACAAGCAAATTGAAGAAAGGCGGTCAAAAGACCCGACTCAGGGCCGACGTAAACATGTTAAAGCGAAGTTGGCAGAGATCAGAGAGATGCAGAACTCCTTACGAGCTAACCTTGCAAGGCTTTATGAGGGAAAGATACTCGATCCCGGGACAGAAGCATATCTTACCAATCGATTGCATGAGCTAGCCAAAGAGGAAAAAGAGTGTGAAGCAGAGCTAAGAGACGAGGAAAAAATGCGCAGGGAATGGGCGAAGGCGCAGGAAAAGTTGAACACTGTATATAGAACGTGTGAACGTATACAAGAAAAGATTAACGATCCTGACTATGAATTCACCTACAAAGAGAAGCGGAACCTGTTAGAATTTCTGGAAATAGAGGTTGTAGTATGGGAGAAAAATCATGATCCTCGATTCGAGATAAGGTCGAATTTGTAGAAGATTGCGTTACCCTCTTCATGATAGTATTTGCAGCTCTTTATTTGTTGTGGTCCTTTGCTGCACGGTTTGGTTTTGTCAGACGAATATACTATATGTATATCCTCTTTACAGAAGCTGTTTCTGCATTTTTGTCAGCTTGTAAAGAGTTTCCTGATGAAGTGCGAAGAAATTTTTGTGGATAGAAAGGTATGGAGTCTGTGGATAGAGAGGACCACATAAATAGAAGAGCATTTTTACAGCTTACATCGTTGGCAGTTGGAAGCGGT
Source organism: Thermosporothrix sp. COM3 (assembly GCF_059696735.1). Lineage (NCBI taxonomy): Bacteria > Bacillati > Chloroflexota > Ktedonobacteria > Ktedonobacterales > Thermosporotrichaceae > Thermosporothrix > Thermosporothrix sp. COM3. The sequence goes on from NZ_AP019376.1 coordinate 7,280,965, forward strand.
GTGCTTGTCTCCTGTAGTAATCTTGCTCCTGAAGCAAAGGTAGATCAGACCAATGCAGCCAAAACCGTACAGGAATTTACCCTTCCTCCTCTGGGATATGCCTTCAATGCATTGGAGCCATATATTGATGCGCGAACGATGGAACTGCATCACGACAAGCATCATGCTACCTATGTCAAAAATCTGAACGCGGCGTTGAAAGAGGTCGCTTTACAGGCCTCCTCTGCGGAAGATGTGTTGCGCAAGCTGAACGATATACCGGAAGCGAAGCGCGAGACGGTGCGTAATAATGCTGGAGGACATGTCAACCATACTATGTTCTGGCAGATTATGCGTCCGGGCGGAAAGAAGGAGCCTCAGGGAGAGCTTGCCGAGGCGCTCAAGTCAACGTTTGGCTCGATAGACGAGTTTAAGCAGAAGTTCAATAAGGTGGGAGCCGGGCGCTTTGGGTCTGGTTGGGTCTGGCTTGTCATGAGGAAAGACGGCAAGTTGCATCTCAAGTCGACACCCAATCAGGACAGCCCGATTCTCGAAAATGAGTACCCGATCATGGGCAATGATGTATGGGAGCATGCCTACTATCTGAAGTATCAGAACAAGCGTGCCGATTATTTGAACGCCTGGTGGCACGTCGTGAACTGGGATGAGGTTGAAAAACGATACCAGCAGGCAAAAAAGCAAGCATAGAATCATTCTTCGTGTGACCTTTCTGTTGAATGAGGAGAAAGTATGTTGTTCTACTGGTTCAGCATACTTTCTTCTTTCTTGTAGGCAGGGCTCTTTGCAGCGAGCCGAGAAAGACGGAGTGATGTGGTACTATATACCAAGCAATATGCAAGTAGAAGCGGCGCGTCTTCGCCGTTGCTTTTTGCCGGGAGGTATTTGAGATGGATCTATCCCTCAAGTTTGATAGTCAGGGATATATACCCGTTGTCGTGCAAGATGACAGGACGAACGAGGTCTTGATGGTTGCCTTTATGAATGAAGAGGCGCTTGAATTGACGCGAACAACCGGTTACACCCATTTCTTCAGTCGCTCACGCCAGAAAATCTGGAAGAAAGGCGAGCAGTCGGGAAACGTACAGGAAGTGCGCGGGCTTTATGTCAACTGTGAGGAGAACAGCCTGCTTGTTCGCGTGGTTCAGCACGGAGGAGCTGCCTGTCATGATGGCTACCGCAGTTGTTATTATCGCCAGATTCAGCCAGACAATTCGTATAAGATCGTGGCCGAACGTGTCTTTGATCCCGCACAGGTGTATCATCAGCAGGCGCCAGATGTGGCTTCTCCGCAAATACGCCAGAAGTTGGAGGCGGCCATGCGCCAACTCTATGGCGTCTATATCTATCTGCGCGATCATGATATGAGCGAAGAGTCAAATACATCGCGCCTGCTTCAGGAGCGCAGTCACTCCTATTTGCTGTCTCGCTTAGGAGATGAGCTTGATGAGCTGGCGGAAGTGCAGAGCGGTGAGCATGTCCATTCGGGGCGGCAACCAGATACAATTCTTGAGGGAAGTCAGGTCGGCTACTGGCTGTTCTTGCTGGCGGCGGGAAGTGATATTCCTTTCCAGAGCTTCGCACCACATGAAGCGCTTCTGGAGGGCTATCATGGGCGCTACTCCGAGACCAAGGTCATCGAGTTGCGTGAGGAATGCCTGCGCTCTATTTCTGAAGAAGAGCCGAACGCAATTGCCCGAGGCTTGCATATTGGTTTCTCGCTGATTGGTTGGGCCTGTGCGGCTGCCGGTGTGGAGCCGCTTGCTCCCGCTGAATATGATCTGGAACAGATGCGGCGGAAAGGGCTTGTGCCCTGAGGATGCTGTGAGAGCCCTGCTGGAGACACAGCAGGGTTTTTTATTTCTGGGAAAAAGTGAGAAGAGAGTGTATAATAAAGCTCCCTGGAGAGAAGCAAGCGGACATATTTTCTTTCCTGCAATAATGAAAGTATCAGGTGCCGGCAGCGCTTGATCTAGAAATGGAGTACTACTTGACCTCTCTTCGAGCTGTTATTTTTGATCTTGGCGGCACATTGCTGGATTGGCCGGACTGGGATGAGGATATAGAGCGTCGTTGGGCCCTCTCCTATGATTATCTGGTGGCGAGGTATCCCGAGAACAATTGGCCCTTGCGTGAGGAATATGTGCGGGCTATGCGGCGTGCGGAAAAAGAACACTGGGACAGAGTGGTGACAGTGCATACCAGCGACCAGCCCGAACGCCTGATCCGTGATGGTTTCCACTATCTGGGGCTCCCTGAGAACAAGCGGGCGATGCAACTGGTGCTGGATGGTTACTCACAGGCGGTTATTGGCTGGGCGGAGATTTTCCCTGATACCGTTGAGACGCTGTTGCTACTTCGCAAGCGGGGGTATCGCCTGGGGCTGCTCTCAAATACATGGTGGGCCGGGGCCTGGCATGATGCGGATCTGGCGGCGCACGGTGTGACCGAGTTGCTGGATGTGGTTGCCTATACTTCTGATCTGCCCTACTCCAAGCCGCATCCCTATGTGTTTCACGAAGTCGCGAAACGTTTGCAAGTCGAAACAACAGCATGTGTGATGGTAGGTGATCGCATGGTAGACGATGTAGGAGGAGCGCTTTCCGTCGGGATGCGTGGTGTCTGGCGTCAGAATGATTATCCCTGGCCCAAACCTGAGCACATCACACCGTCTGCCGTGATTACGACTCTGTCAGATCTTCCCTCGATTCTTGAGCAGTGGGGCTAAAAAGAAGGGAGCTCTGGTCACCCCTGTGGGTGCCAGAGCCCTTCGCTTGTTTCTGCTATGACAGCTTGCCGATGACGACTTCGACAGTATAATGATCCAGCTTCTTGAGCTCATTGGGGGCGATGGTCTCGCGGTAGAGCTCTTCGAAGGATGGCTTATCCTTCTGGCTGACGGAGATGAGCAGGTTCCGAGCGAGCGTCTCGCTCTGGATCTCCTCGCCATAGTGGATCAGCATGTTCGCCAGCTCTGCATCAGTATACAGTGCTAACCCGATATGGTCTTCGATATTGAGCCCGGCTTTCTTGCGCATGTCCTGAATAAAGTGGGTCAGGTCGCGCACAATACCTTCCTCACGCAACTCCGGTGTGATCGTCGTTTCCAGCGCCACAATATAGCCGCGCTCTTCAGCCGTGACATAGCCGGGGCGAGCGGTCGAGATGACCTGTACCTCTTCCGGAGTGAGGGTTACGCTCTGATCGCTAACGGTGATGGTCAGCTCTCCGCTGGCGTTAAGCTGCTGGGCGGCTTTCTGCGTATCGAGCGTATCAAGGTTCTTAAAATGAACAATGATCTTCTGCACCAGAGCGCCATATCTGGGACCGAGTACCTTTGCCTGCGGCTTCAGTGTATATGCCAGCATATCGCTATCGCCGCTCATCAGCTTCAGTTCCTTGATGTTCAGCTCTTCAAGCACCTGCTCTTTCAGGCGGAGAATGGCTTCCTCTTCCTCGGGGCTGGTCACACGAACGTGTAGTGCATGCAGCGGCTGACGTACGCGGATCTGTGCCTTTTCACGGGCCGCGCGACCCAGTCCGACCACTCGCATTACAAGATGGGTTTCTTTTTCAAGCTGCTCATCGACCAGTTCTTCGCGGGCAACGGGCCAATCACAAAGATGAACGCTGAGCGGAGCCGCTTTGTTGACGCTGCGCACGAGATTCTGGTACAGTTCCTCGGTGACGAACGGCATAAATGGCGCAAGCAGTGTGACAAGGGTTGTCAGGCACTCATAGAGTGTCAGATAGGCTGAGAGCTTATCGTCATCGAGCGTCGATTTCCAGATGCGCTCTCGGCTTCGGCGCAGGTACCAGTTTGACAGATCGTCCACAAACTCTTGAATGGCTGCGCCTGGCTTGATTGTGTCATAGTGTTCCAGCCCATGTGTGACGGTGCGGATCACTTCCTGTAGCTCAGAGAGAATCCAGCGATCCAGCTCGCTGCGCTTCTCAGGTGCAAGCTGATAGGCTGTCGGATCGAACTGGTCGATGTTGGCATAGGTCACAAAGAACCAGTACACGTTCCAGATCTTATCAATGGTCTTGCGCACCTGCATCCATTTCTCGCTCAGACGCACGGGAACGCCCATCTGCTCGGCCTTCTCCATATCCTCCCTGGTGGGGATGTTGGGGAAGTTCAGATTCTGCTCGGGCACATGGTTTGTATAGAGCCAGCGCATGGCATCGGAACCGACACGTTCCGCAGCATCATCGAAGATCACCAGATTGCCCTTCGATTTGTGCATCGGGGTGCCATCCTCACCATAGACCAGCGCATAGCCAAAGAGCGTTTCAAAGGGATTGGTCTGCTCAAGCACGGTGCTCATGACCAGCATCGAGTAGAACCAGTTCCTGAACTGGCCAGGGAAGGACTCGGTGACAAAGTTTGCCGGGAACCACTGCTTCCAGTATTCGGGATTGGTGCGGTAGCCAAGTGTCGAGAAGGGAACGATACCGGCATCGAGCCACGGGTTGCCGACGTCTTTAATGCGTGAGACTTCCGTGCCACAGTTCTGACACTTGATCTTCACGGCATCGATCCAGGGGCGATGTGGGCTATGGCCGTCGAATTCCTCCCACCCGGAGACGGCGCGCTCTTTAAGCTCCTCTTTGCTGCCGATCACCTCGAAGGTACCGCACTTCGGACAGTCAAAGATAGGCAGTGCCAGACCCCAGTAGCGCTTCTTGGAGATCATCCAGTCGTCCATGTTTTGTAGCCAGTCCATCTCTCGGTCAAAGCCCCATGAGGGCAGCCAGGTGATCTTTTTGACCACTTCCATGATCTCATAGCGCAACTGATCCATCGAGATGAACCACTCATCAACCAGCCGGAAGATGAGTTCTGTCTTACAGCGCCAGCAGGTCGGGTAGCGGTGGCGGTAGTTTTGCGGGCGATAGAGCATCCCTTTCTGCGTCAGGTTCTCGGCGATCTGCTGTGCAACCTCCGAGGCTTTCTGCCCGGTCAGCCAGTCAAAGCCGTCCACATAGACGCCTGACTCATCGACGGGAGCGATCACGGCCAGATTGAACTCTTTACCGAGGCCGAAGTCCTCGCGACCACAGCCCGGAGCGATATGGACAATGCCAGTACCCTCGGTTGCGCTGACATCTTTCCAGGGGATCACCCGGTGCTCGACGCCCTGCGCGGCGGGCAGCTCATCAAAGGGGCCACGATATTTCCAGCCAACCATATCGCTGCCTTTGAGGGTTTCGGTCACGCGATACTCGCCCTTGTCGCGTCCCTTGAGCATCTTCAGAACCGGCAGCAGCTCTTCAGCGAGGTAATAGAACTCGCCATCCTGCTCAACGCGAACGTAGGGCAGATCAGGATGCACGGCAGCGGCCACGTTTGAGGTCAGCGTCCAGGGTGTGGTGGTCCAGGCCAGCAGGTATTCACCCGGGCGGTCAACCAGCGGGAAACGGACATACAGGCTCAGGTGCGTGGTCTCCTTATAGCCCTCAGATTCCATCTCCATATTCGAGATGCCGGTGGCACAGCGAGGACACCAGGGCATCACATCGCGTCCTTTGTAGATCAGGCCACGCTCTTTGCACTTCTTCAGAAAGTACCAGATAGTATAGTTGTTTTCATCGCTGAGCGTGTAATAGTCGTTGCCCCAGTCCATCCAGTAGCCCAGGCGGATGGATTGCTCCATCTGCACTTTCGCGAAACGGAACACGCGCTCCTTACAGCGTTCGACAAAGCGGGCAATTCCGAACTCCTCGATATCCCGCTTGGTCTTCAGGCCGAGCTCTTTTTCCACCTCAACTTCAACCCAGAGTCCCTGGCAGTCGAAGCCGTTCTGATAGCGCTGCTTGTAGCCCTGCATGGTCTTGAAGCGCTGATAGATGTCCTTATAGGTGCGACCCCAGGCGTGGTGGACGCCCATTGGGTTATTTGCTGTAATGGGACCATCGAGGAACGAATAGCGCTTCTCGCTGTTCTCATTGCGTTTGATGTATTGCTGACGGATATTGTGCTGATCCCACCATTGCTGGATTGATTGTTCCAGTTTGGGATACTCTACCTTATCAGCCCCGAGCACAGGCTTGAAAACGGATGATGTAACTGACAAAGTGACCTCCTTTGCACCTTGTGGGAAGCGAAAAGGTGCAACTGTATAAAGAAAAAGGATAAGTGCGAGTGATCGTGAGAACGATTAGCCTTCGCCGAGCACGATTTCCAGACGTTTATTGATGCGGCCTTTGTTCTCAGCCTTTGTGATATAGATATGGCCGACTTCTTTTGTATGGTTGACATGTGTTCCGCCGTCCGCTTGCAGGTCGAGCCCGACGATCTCCACTATGCGAACTTCCTCAATCATAGGCGGAAGCAAATTAATTTTAGTGCGTACCAGATCAGGAATTGCAAACGCCTTTTCCCGGGGCAGGGTATAGACCCGTATCGGATAATCGGCTTCTACCGCTTCATTGATTTTCGTTTCGATATAGGCAATGCGTTCTTTATCCAGATTATCTATTGCGAAGTCCATGCGAGCGCGGTCGGGATACATTTGCCCGCCGGTTACCTGGACGCCAAATTCTTTCCAGATTGTGCCACAGAGAATATGGAGAGCGGTATGTGTGCGCATCATTTTGTAGCGGAACATCCAGTCGATGGTGCCCACTACTTCGGTGCCAACCGCTGGAGGGCTGCAATCAAGCACGTGCCATATCACGTCATTGCGCTTGCTCAGGGCGATGACATTGCCCTCGTAGTCGCCATTACCCCATGAAATGGAACCACGGTCAGCCATTTGCCCGCCGCCCCCGGGATAGAACACAGTGGCATCGAGTGCGATGGCATCGCCTTCAACCGCAACAACACGGGCCGTACATTCATAGGTGTAGCTGTTTGTGTGGTAGATCAGCTTTGTTTTCTCCATGCTGTGTACCTCTCTGAGACTACAGAACCAATAAAAAAAGCCCCTCTCCCTATCAAGGGACGAGAGGAGCTCCCGCGGTACCACCCTGTTTAGCCAGGCAATGAGGCACTGGCTCACTTCGTTTCGCGTATTCCAGGATCTGGATTACATCCTCTCTGATAACGGGGAGGCTCCGGCGCTGCTTACTCTTCTGTTTTCAGCAGAGCGGCTCTGGAGTGATATTCGACTTGCTTTCTGGTTCCGGTCGCACCAACCCCGGACTCTCTGCACCAGAGAAAGAGCGAGTCTACTGGCTCCATCTTAGCCTTTTCAATTACCGGGCAGACTGTTTTTTGCTTGCCTCAGTAATTCTGTAACGGGTATACTATGGTGTTCGTTATAACAGTTGGTAGGATTATTTGTTTGTAAATATTCAATGTCTCGCACAGCTATGATACCATAGGGGTGGGTAGAAAACAAGCTGTAAATCAGACACAAGCAACCTACTCGATGGTGAGCTTTGCTTTGAGATAAGAGCTAAAAGCGGTACTTGTGTCAACGTAAAAAGGAACGTTATGTACAACTTAAAAGCTTTTTATGGACCCAATGCCGGATATGTTCTGGAGTTATACGAACGGTATAAGCATGACCCCCTATCTGTTGACGAGGCCACCAGGGCCGTTTTTGATTCCTGGCGACCTGAACAGGAGGCGCAGGCCACGTCGCAGGCTGCTGAAGCCCGGGCGGCGCTTGGCTATGTACCTGTAGAGGATGTCAAGAATATCGTGCAGGCTTCGGCCCTTGCTCATGCCATTCGTGAACGTGGACATCTTGGCGCACACCTTGATCCTCTTGGGAGTGAACCGTTAGGCGATCCCGCTCTATTGCCGGAAACTTATGGCCTGACGAACGATATTCTGGCGAAGATGCCGCCTACGGTGATCGGTGGTCATGCTGCTGAGGGGGCCAGTAACGCGCTGGAAGCGATCAATGCGCTTCGTGCGATGTATTCTGGCACTATTAGTTATGAATTTGATCAAGTGAAAAGCCCTGATGAGCGTAGCTGGCTCCGCGACGCTGTTGGCTTGCGGCTCTTCCATAGAGACCCCGGTCCACAGGATGCGAAGCGCCTGCTGAAACGCCTGACTCAGGTTGAAGCATTTGAACGCTATCTGCATAAAACGTTCCCCGGGCAGAAGCGCTTCTCGATTGAGGGCACGGATGTTCTTGTCCCTATGCTGGATGAGATTATCTCGGCTGCCATCGACTCAGAGACCAAAAACGTAATGATCGGGATGGCACACCGGGGCCGTCTGAGTGTACTGGCCCATATCCTGGGGCGACCCTATGCCGAGATCCTGGCGAAATTCGCGCATACCAAACTGGATGAGAATTCCATGCTGACCGATAGTTTCGGGCATGGCTGGTCGGGGGATGTGAAGTATCATTTGGGCGCTGAACAGATCCTGGGTGAAAGTGCCTCTGTCGGGCTGAAAGTCACCCTTGCTCCGAACCCAAGTCACCTTGAATTTGTGGATCCCGTGATTGAGGGCATGGCGCGCGCATCGCAGGAGATCCGTTCCGTGGTTGGTTCTCCTCTATTGGACGTTGATGACACGCTTCCCATCCTGATACACGGTGATGCTGCTTTCCCGGGCGAAGGAATTGTTGCAGAAACCCTGAACCTCTGGCATTTGCGCGGTTACTGGGTTGGCGGCACGATTCATATTATCGTTAATAATCAGCTTGGCTTTACAACGGAACCAAGCGACTCACGCTCTACACTGTTTGCCAGCGATCTGGCGAAAGGCTTCAATATTCCTATCATTCATGTCAATGCCGATGATCCCTATGCCTGTTTGACCGCTGTTCGTATCGCCCATGCCTATCGAGACCAGTTCCATAAGGATGTGTTGATTGATCTGGTTGGCTATCGGCGGTGGGGCCATAACGAGGGAGATGAGCCCGCCTTTACGCAGCCCCATATGTATGAGCTGATCCGCGAGCACCCGACGGTTCGTGAGCTGCTGGCGCGTCGCCTGATTAAGGAGGGTATGCTGACCGAGGAAGAGGCCCAGGCGCAGGTGAATGAGGCATATGAGGTGCTGGAGCGAGCGAAGAAAGAAGCCGAGCACGGTGTCTATGGCATCAAGGCCGAGGCCAACAACCTGCCGAAGCAAGAGGTGACGCTTGATGATGAGGACCTCGTTCCGCCGCCCCTCAGCGAGAAACAGATCATTACATATAATGAGGAACTGCTGACTTGGCCGAAAGATTTTCAGCCTCATCCCAAGCTGGCCCGCATTTTGCAGCGTCGTGCGAATACGCTTGGCCCGGAGGGCGGGATTGACTGGGGGCAGGCCGAAGCGCTGGCCTTTGCGTCTATTCTGGCTGATGGCACACCGATTCGCCTGACCGGTCAGGACTCCGAACGGGGCACGTTTGGGCATCGCCACGCTGTGCTGCACAGTCAGGATGATAACAGCGTCTATATCCCGTTGCAGCACCTCTCGGATGCCCGGGCGTCGTTCTCCATTTTTAACAGCCCATTGAGCGAGGCCGGAGTGTTGGGCTTCGAGTATGGCTATAGCGTGCGTGCGCAGGACGCCCTGGTGCTCTGGGAGGCCCAGTACGGTGACTTTGCTAACGTGGCTCAGGTGATTATCGATCAATTTATCGCCGCCGGACGTGCCAAGTGGCGGCAGGACTCATCTCTTGTTTTATTGCTTCCTCACGGTTATGAAGGAGGTGGAGCTGAGCATTCCAGCGCCCGTCTGGAACGCTTTCTGCAATTGGCTGCGGACGACAACTGGCGTGTAGCGAATTGTACGACTGCGGCGCAGTACTTCCATTTACTGCGTTTGCAGGCGCATCTTCTAGAACGGTATCCGCGCCCGCTGGTGGTGATGACGCCGAAAAGTCTGTTGCGTCATCCGCTCTCAACATCCCGCTTGCAGGATCTGGTACATGGTTCCTTCCAGCCGGTGATCGATGACCAAAAAGCGCAGGAACACCGAGAACGGATCAGCCGCATCTTGCTCTGTAGCGGCAAGATCGCGATTGATCTGCTTACGCATGAGAGCCGTGCGCATAGCGACGATACGGCGATTGTGCGAGTTGAGTTGCTCTATCCCTTCCCTGCCCGCAGATTGAAGCAGGTTTTGGAGCAGTACCCGAATGCGCGAGAAATTATCTGGGTGCAGGAAGAACCTCGTAATATGGGAGCCTGGAGTTATATGTATCCGCATCTTGCAAACCTTGTAGGCCAGTCTTTGGAGATAAAAGTTGTTTCTCGTCCCGAGCATGCCAGCCCCGCTGTTGGCTATCTCGATATGCATGTTGCCGAACAGGAACGCATTGTAGCGGAAGCCTCCGGCTTACCAGTAAAACAGACCGGAGGAAAGCATGTCCACTGAAATTCGTGTACCATCACTGGGTGAATCAATTGTCGATGCAACTATTGCATCCTGGCTAAAAAAGGAAGGTGATCCAGTTCGGAGCGGCGAAACCCTGGCCGAACTGGAAACGGATAAGGTCAACGTGGAGGTCTCCGCCGATCAGGATGGTGTGCTGCAAAAGATTCTGAAGCATGAAGGCGACACCGTCGGAATCGGTGAGGTGATTGGCCTGATCGGTGAGGCTGCGCAACCGGCTGCGGCTCCTCCTGGAGAAGTCGAGAAACCTCAGCCCGCTGCTACTGTCAGCGAGAATCAGCGTCCGCCCTCGCCCCTGGCACGACGTATCGCGGCTGAACACAATGTGGATATCTCCCAGATCAAGGGGAGCAGCCCGCATGGTCGAGTGACCAAAGAGGATGTCATTCAGTACCTTGAACAGAACGCGCAACAGCCCACCGCTCCTGTGACGGCACCTCCGCCCCCGCCGGAGAGGCCAACACCGCCACGCCCTGCTGCTCCGCCACTGATGGCGCCCGAGTCGCCATATCGGCGTGAGGAGCGTGTGCGCATGTCGCGGCGGAGACAGACGATCGCGCAACGGCTGGTAGAAGCGCAGCATACGGCAGCCATGTTGACGACCTTTAATGAGGTCGATATGAGCGCGATTATGGATGTTCGTAAGCGGCGCAAAGAGGCATTTAAGGAGAAGTATAATGTCTCGTTGGGCTTCATGTCGTTCTTCACAAAGGCCGTCGTTGGGGCATTGAAGGCCTTCCCTCGTCTGAACGCAGAGATCCAGGGCAACGAAATGGTTATCAAGCACTACTATGATATCGGGATCGCGGTTGGCGCTGAGGAAGGGCTGATTGTCCCGGTAGTGCGCGATGCAGATCGGAAGAGCTTTGCGGAGATAGAGCGTGATGTTGCTGATCTGGCGAAACGGGCTCGTGCTGGTAAGCTGACCCTGGAAGAACTGCAAGGTGGCACGTTTACTATTACAAACGGTGGCGTTTTTGGCTCTCTGCTTTCAACGCCTATTTTAAACGGTCCACAGGTTGGCATTCTAGGGATGCACAAAATTGAAGAGCGACCTGTTGTTGTTGATGGCCAGATTGTGATTCGCCCGATGATGTATCTGGCACTCTCATACGATCATCGCATTGTTGACGGTAGTGAAGCTGTGCGGTTCCTGGTGAAGGTCAAGGAGCTGCTTGAAGACCCTGAAACGCTGTTGCTTGAAGGCTAAAAGGGTTTGATCTCCCTCGACAGGGAACGTTCTAATCTGTATAATCAAGTAGAAAAAGCAACACTGTCCTTTCATCACAGTTCTGCTTCTGCCTATTGCCGCAGATTCTGTCTTTTCTACTGGAGACGAGTGCCCCTCTCTGCCAGCTATGGCGGGGAGCGGGCACACAGCGTGTCGCGAGAGTGAGAGAAAAAGGGCAGAAACAGAGGGAGTTGTCAGGGGTATGCAACCAGAGAACGTTTATCCTCGTCGAGCGGCTGAGGGAGACGATGCCAGTGCACTTATTGGAAAGACTCTCGGTTCCTTTCGGATTGTAGAACGAATCGGTGCCGGTGGTATGGCCTCCGTGTTTAAAGCGTATCAGCCCACCCTCGACCGTTATGTTGCCGTAAAGGTGTTACCGGCATATCATGCGCGTGAGCCTGTTTTTATCAAGCGATTTGAACAGGAGGCGCGTTCTGTTGCCAAGCTTGCTCATCCCAATATTGTTCAGATACATGATTTTGGCGAAACAGACGGTATTACCTATATCGTGATGGAGTATGTTGATGGGGGAACGCTCAAGGACCGTCTCAAGAAACCTATGTCCGTGCAGGAAGCGGCAGACTTTATTATTCAGGCTGCCGAGGGGCTGGATTGTGCCCATCGCAATGGCATCGTGCATCGTGATGTGAAGCCTGCAAATATGCTTTTGCGTAGAGATGGACATTTGTTGCTCTCGGATTTTGGCATTGCCAAGATTCTTGAGGGCACAACCAATCTTACCCGCGTTGGAACCGGGATCGGTACCCCTCAGTATATGTCTCCTGAGCAGGGAACAGGGCAGGCCGTGGATCGTCGGAGTGATATTTACTCTCTGGGGATCGTCTTCTTTCATTGCCTGACAGGACGTGTTCCTTTTGTTGCTGAAAATCCCCTGTCGATCACGCTGAAGCACGTCAATGAACCTCTACCCGTTGAGCAGTTGCTGGCGACCGGTGTGCCGCCACAGATTGTCCATGTCGTCGCGAAGATGGCCGCGAAGCAGCCTGCTGATCGCTTCCAGACGGCAGAAGCGTTGATCGAAGCGCTGGTAAACGCTCTGGCTGCAAGCAATCTCTCTGTTTCGCGTCATTGGCGGATTGGGACCCCGATTCAATATGATCTTGCGGGAAACATTCCTCGGGTTTCTGGCTCTTTGCCGCCGACGAGTAGTCCGCAACTGCCTCCCGATGCGCCAATCACCTGCTTCCGCTGTGAGGCGTTGAACCCTCGAACACGACACTTTTGCACCTATTGCGGCTATAAGCTGGCAGATAACGATGTGATTCATGATCGTTATACTGACCATACCGGACGCGCTCCTCTGGCTCGGCTGACGATTCAGAGTGGCGCGATGGCCGGGCGCTCGTTTCGGTTCCATCAGGATGTCATCACAACTATCGGGCGCACAAACGGATGCGATCTGATTATCGCTGGCCCTTCAGTTTCGCGGCGCCACGCTCGCCTCTGGTTTGCAGATGGGCGCTGGATTCTGGCCGATCTGGGCAGCTCAAATGGCACCTTCGTGAACAATATGCGGCTGACGCATCCAGTCGTCTTGAACGATGGAGACCGAATCAACTTTGGTGATGAGGTGGTCGTGTTTTCTATAACCTATCTTTGATGAGGACAGGCTGTTAGAGCCTGGTCCGAATACTCTATAAGGATCTGGTGATGCTTATGAATCCGATTGCACAAGCGACACAGCAGATATTTCTGGGTGGAGCGGTCAAGCAGAACCATGCGCTAGAGCATGCGACGATTGTTCTCTTATCGCGTCAATATCCAGAAGTGCGCCTCTCCGGTATTTCGTTTGCTGCCGGTTTTTTCGCCTTTGGCAATGTGCCGACGGAGGCGATTCTGCCTGCGGCAGAGGAGGCCCTGCACCTGTTGCGTACCACTCATCCAGATATGGCTGTTCATGAGCGTTGTGGCACGAATCTGGCGGTTGCGGGTATTCTGTCTGGTCTGGCGGCGATGGCAATTGCCCGCTTGAAACGCCCATATAGCACCGCCAATAATGTGATCCTGGCCTCAACGGCGGCATTGGTGCTTGCTCGTCCGTTAGGACTGACCATTCAGCGCTTTGTGACAACGCAGACGCCCAATTCCTCCATGCGTATTCTTGAGGTGAAACCCATGAAGGTATTCGGAGCCAATGCGCATTTCGTTCGGACTGAGAATCCAGACGCATCTGGACTCTTTGCATAGAAAGGGGGCTCATGTTGGAGACTGGACGCAATCAATTTCTGGTAGAAACGTCGTGGCTTGAAGAGCATCTCCATGACCCACAGATTCGCATCGTTGATATGCGTGGCTATGTTCGTACCGTTGAGCGGGAGAACGAGCAAGGTCAGAAAGTACAGGACGCGCTCTATGTCGGTGCCCGCGATGAGTATGAGCAGGAGCATATCCCTGGCGCGGTCTATATCGATTGGAGCAGCGACATCGTGAACCATGACGATCCGGTAGAGGCGCAGATTGCTCCGCCAGAACGCTTCACAGAGGTAATGGAGCGCCTGGGCATTGGCGATCAGACGCTTGTAGTTGCCTATGATGCTCATCCCGCTTCCCAGTTCTCTACGCGCCTCTGGTGGGCGTTACGCTACTATGGACATACGCGGGTAGTGGTGCTCAATGGAGGGTTGCCCAAGTGGAAGCGCGAAGGGCGGCCTCTGGATACCGTCATTCCCTCGTATTCGCGTGCGACCTTTACGCCACGCGTGCAGGCTGAACTGCGTGCTACCGCCGAAGACGTTTTGAAGATGATCGGGCAGAAGGGTATTCAGCTTATTGATGCACGCGATCAGGGACAATATGACGGCTCTGTCACTCGTGGAGCCGGGCGGGCGGGCCATATCCCCGGGGCGTTGAATATTCCTCGCGAGGAGTTGATTGATCCCGTAACCGGGACGTTTCGCAGCAATGATGAACTCAAGCAGATATTTCAATCTGCGGGGGTCGCGCCCGATAATCGTGTTGTTGCGTATTGTAATGGCGGTGTGGCGGCAACAACGGTCCTCTTTAGCCTTGCAATGCTTGGCTATCCCAGATTGACCAATTATGATGGCTCCTGGAACGAGTGGGGAGTACGTCAGGATTTGCCGACCGAAGTCTAGATGATTTGAAGGTAAGATGGAAGAACAGAGGACGGATAGGAACGAGATACAGGAAGAAGTGCTTGACCCGAATCGGGTAATGCAGGCCTTCGGCGTGCGGGATTGGGAGAACCTGGGACCCGCTGATAGCTCGACCGCGGCCAGCCTGGGCTTGCTGGTTGAGATCAAGGGGGAGCGGTATTTGCTGCGTGAGCGCCCTGAGAATCCCCTGGGTGAAGACTATGGGCATCGCTATGCGTTTCAGCACTATTTGCGTGATGCCGGTATTCCCATTCCCCCGTTTCGGCTGGCGCCCGATCAGCAGCCGTATGTTATGGTAGATGGCGAAACGTTTGAGCTTCAGGGAGTGCCACAAGGCGAACTCTTTAGCTCGATGAGCCTGCGTGGTATACAGTGGACGGCGCAGGCCGCGGCGATGCTTGCTCATCTACATCAGGCCTCGCGGCGCTATCAGGGACCACAGTACCGCTGGCCTGCCGAAGCGCATATCGGGGCGATGGTACAGAACTGGCTGGCAATGGCCCGGACCAGAGCCGAACAGACCGAGGTCTACGCGCTCTCTTCCGCGATGCAACATCTGGTAGAGCAATGGGAAAAGATGCTTCCCTCAGCGATGGTCTCCATTGGTGGGGCGCGCAACCTGCCCGAGTTTCATATTCACGGGGACTATCATCCGTTGAATCTGCGCTTCTCGTCGGATGATGTGACCGCTGTCACGGGCTTTGATGCGTCTCGCTGGGAGAAGCGGATCTTTGAGCTGGCGTTTGCTCTGTTCTACTTTAGTGGTCTCTCCTGGCTGCCGGGCAGCTCTCTGACGCGTCCTCTGGTGAAGCGAGGTTTTGAACCGGAGCGCTTGCGTGTGTTCCTCGATGCCTATGGGCAGATTTATCCGCCCGCAGAGGGCGAAGCGGCGTTGCTGGCCGATGCCCTTCAGATTATCACACCAATCGCAACCATGAATGGCCCGCTGGAAGATCTCTTTTACGAGCGCCCTGAACAAGAGGAGCCGATCATTGAAGATGTACTGGAACGCCTTGAGTGGGCGGCAGCGCTTCCGGCCTGGTTCGAGCGCATTCGGTTATCTCTTCAAGAAATGTGGGCATAACAAGCCAAAAGAACAGCAGCATCACTTCCTCTCGCGATGGATGCTGCTGTCTCTTTTTTGGGATGATTTCGTTGTGACGCTGCGCTATTTGAGCACAAGGAAGAGACCAATGAGCAGGATGAGAACCACCACTGCAACCAGAGCTAGGATGATAAGTCTCGATCTGGGTTGAGAATGAGAGGCTGGCGCGTGACTTCTCGGTTGTGCACCGGTTTGCCCGCCAGAGGCGTACATCATCTGGTTGGAATGGGGGCCGGAGGCCGACTGAGCCGGAATTGGGCCAGAGAACCCCGGTGTCTGTGCCTGTTTTGGCATGGTGGCGGCAGGGGCGGCTGACTGAGCCTGATAAGCTGCCTGAGCTTGCTGGAAGATCCCGTTATTTTGTTTAATGAACAAGGTTTGGTCGCCTGCACCCTGCTGAGCTGTGTTCATTGGTGTTGGTTGCGATGAAAGAGTTGTTCCACAGTTTGGGCAGCGCTGGGTATGCGGCTGAAGCGGCGCATTGCATCGTGGACAATGCGCCGCCTGCGTCGAATGATCGGGCATCGGCGAAGTTGCCGTATCGGGCGAGCCCTGTTTGATCTTTCCATCGGCCATCATCTGCTCATAGACCATATCCAGTGCAGGCTGTGTGCTGTGATCCTGCTTGGTAGGCTGTGGCGGCTGTGGCGGATGCGGGAGGGCCGACAGAATTTTTTTGAGATCATGGGCAAAATCAGCGACCGACTGATAACGGTCTTTGGGTCGCAGAGCCATTGCCCGCTGAATCACCTTGTTGAGTTGTTGCAGCAGTTGAGGAGGGAGGGTCCCGAGCTGCGCAACATGACGAATATGACGAGGCGCCGGTTTTCCGGGTTTTGGCCCACCAAGCCTGAATTGACGCGCTGCCTGCTGCTCCGGGGTCTCCTCGGGCGGGTTATTCGCGAGGACCTCTTGCAGAGTTGGCAGGTCAGGTCGGCCCTGCTGCATGGCCTGATTCCGTATAGAGACGCTTGGGGGTTCGTGAGCTGTGAGAGCAAAAAAGAGAGTCCCACCGAGAGCGTATACATCTGAACGGATATCAGTACCGGCCCCACCGGGGTATTGTTCCGGTGGCGCGTAGCCAGGAGTGCCCTGGTGGCGAATAAAGAAAAGCGTGCGCGCGCCATCGGCGGCTGCTTTCGCATTTCCCAGGTCAACCAGTACCGCTGTCCCATCCGAGGTGATACGGATATTGTCGGGTTTAATGTCGCGGTGAATCACAGGGGGCCGTTGATTATGTAGGAAATGGACGGCGTCACAGATAGCCAGTAGCCAGCCCATGATACGTGAGATAGGAACGATATCGTTACGCTGGCGTGCAATACGAATCAGGTCGGTCAGGTCATTCCCCTCAATATAGTTCAAAACCATATAATAACGACCCCGCTCCATAAATGCGTCTTGGAGAGCGGGGAGGTTGGGGTGATGCAACTGATTCAACACGTTGGCTTCGTGTTTAAGCTGTTCCTGCCCACTTGCCCCTGTAACTAAATATTCCTTCACTGCGTAATGCAGTGATGTTGTCAGATCTAATCCCAAATAAACGTGTCCGAACCCACCGCTGCCCAGCACACGTTCGATGCGATATCGTCCATGAAGAACGGTACCAGATGGAACGGTCTCTATCATTGAAGAAGTCTCCCTCTTTGCCTGCCGAACGGAGTAAGGGTCTGGAGCAGTTGCTGTCTCTGATACACATTTTTGTCTGCACCATCCCTGTCTCGGTCGCTTTGCATGCCTGCATTCGCATTATACACCACTTGCCGGAACATGTACATGTTCACAAACCGATGTGGGATGATTTTCCTTTTCTGGTCTTTTAGCATGTTGCTCCATCGTGTCGGAAGGTGATCAGACCCACTAGAAAAAAGCTGGCAGGGCAAATACTGTGAACAAATTCTTTGATGATCTTAGATTAGTGCGCTACGAAATCCCCTACTGGGAAAAGGTACGAAATACGATCCTGATAGTTAAACGTTTGATCCCCTCCTTTTCAGTACACTGAAGCCTCCCTTCTGGTCGAATTTCAAAGACTGGAATAAAAAATCGCCTTTTGCCCGCGTCAGAGATTGGGACGCTTGAACAGTCATATAGGTTTGGTAATAGCTGTGTGCCTCTCAATTATAACAGAAGCGGCAGGAGAAAAAAGAAGCTGCTTTGTTATTGCTATCCAGCAGCATGACGAGAACCTGCTCGCTCAGTCTGCCTCCAAACACTACACCGCTTTCCTATTCTTTCATAAGGGGCTCGTAATGGTAATCGAAATCAAGACACATATGGCACAGGGAAAGCGTGAATCTGAATAGAATTGCCAGAATGAGAAAGAAAAAGGAGGTTTTATCAGATGCGGTTACGCGACTATCTCAATGCTCGCCTTGACGAAGGTGAGAGCCGGGCAACCGTCGAGGGGTTTCAGAACAGTGTGCGCTGCTCTTTAAGCGATGCTCTGACGGCGCTTCCAGCCGAGGAGCTGGATCAGGAGATCCATGAGAAGCGCAAAGAGTCGGATGGACAAACCTATCTCTGGTTGGGGGCTCGCCCTGATCCAAGCTATGTGGTTCAGGAGTAGCTCGCTGACAAGACAGCTCATAGAACGAGCGGTCTTTTTTGATTGGTGCGGCGAGAAGGAGTTTATCGAAAAAATATGATATGCTAGGTGCGTGTTTTACTAACCCTCGCTGAAAGGATTGCTTTGACTGTGCAAAAGTTTCGTACCGGTTTTCTTTTTGACACGCACTTTCTTGCTCATGATAGTGGGGTGGAGACAACGGTCAGGCTGCGTGACCGCACCTTTGAGCTTGCGCCTGAGCCTCACCCCTCGGATGTAACTATTACCCGTCGTACACATGAGTTTCTGGTAAAATCCGGTCTGGCATCCATGATGCTGCCGCTACAAGCGCGTGCAGCGTCCGAAGACGAGGTGGCCTTATTCCATACACGCGACTATATAGAAGGGATCAAGGCATATGCAGCCGGTGGCCCTTCTCAGGGCGCATGGGGATATGTCGATGAGGATACGGTAATCAAACCCACCTCGCTGGAAGCGGCGTTTTATGCAGTTGGCGGCGCATTGAATGCGGTTGATGCAGTCATGGCGGGAACGGTTCGCAACTGCTACGCACTGTTGCGTCCTCCTTGCCACCATGCGACACGTAATCAGGGACTGGGCTACTGCATCTTTAACAATACGGCGCTGGCAGCTCTCTATGCACGGAGGCGCTACGGGCTTGAGCGTGTGATGATTGTCGACTGGGATGCACATCATGGCAATGGCACACAAGATGCTTTCTATGATGACCCCAATGTGTTGTTCGTCTCGCTTCATCAGCAAAACTGGTACCCGAAGGATTCCGGCAATCTGGAAGAGATTGGGCAGGGCGCGGGCGCGGGCTTGACCGTAAATATTCCCTTACCTCCCGGAACCGGAGATAAGGGCTATCAGATGGCCTTTGAACAGCTTGTCGTCCCAATCGGGAGACAGTTTCGTCCGCAGCTCATTCTGATTACGGCAGGTCAGGACCCAAGCTGGTTGGACCCCCTCACTCAGTTGATGATGACGATGAATGGCTTTCGGCAGATATCCCGGCAGATGGTGCAACTGGCGGAAGAGGTATGTGATGGGCGTCTGGTAATGTTACAGGCAGGTGGCTATAGCGCTCCCTATGTTCCATTCTGTACCGCGGCAGCCGTCGAGCCGCTCATTGGTGTGGATCTTGGGATTGTTGATCTCTATGATGGGGCTGATGAGCTGGAGACGAGCGCAACGATCCTGCTCAAGGAGACACAGGAGGCCTTGACTCGGGCACGAGAGTGGCATAGTCAATGGTGGAAGTTGTAACGGCTTTTTCCTCGCTCCTTGTAGAGGTAATACGTTGAAAGATGGTAAAAGCCGCAAAGGGAGGGATGATGTGATATACTTGAGCGGAGTTCAGAAAGATACTCGATGAGGAGGCCCCACCAGTGGAACATCAGAAACAGCCCCGTTATCACTATGATGAGTTTTCCTCTCAATTTGTTGCGCTACTGCTGGAATTCTGGGCGGATATAGTACCATTTGTCCACCGTCAGTCCCCTCGGGTAGCCTCGCTCTTGCGGGTTGCAACTCCTCTGGAACTGAAGCGTAAAAATGGCACGTGGTGTATTCGTGTGCTTATTCCACAACTGGGACCACGGGATAGATTATCTCAACCGAGAGATAACGAAATAGTAGCGCAGGCTATCCGTTTGTGGGCTCATACAGTTGCACATTTCAAGCTTCCCTTTGTTATGGTGGAGTTTGATGTAAAACAGCCTGCATAAATGCTTGAAAGCTCTTTCGGGGCCTTCGGAAAGATCCCCGATCCGCTCTCAGGATAGTGCAATAGAAAAGGAGATGCTATGACCACTGCTCAGCCAGCGGAGCGGCGTCGCTTCCCTGATCTTGACCCGGTTGCGCTTCAACATCCATATGATCGCGCGGCCCTGAATGCTCTACAAAAAGTGCCGGGGCTGGATGTTGTTGTACGCAAATTTATCGAATTGGTTCCGGAACGTATTTCCCATATTCAGCATGTTGCCCAGATGGTGCAGGTAACGCCCAGACAGTGCCCGCAGCTCCATAGTCTGTTGCAGGATGCCTGTGAGATCCTTGATGTTCAGGAACCTGAGCTCTATGTTTCACAGTACCCGGTGCCCAATGCCTATACCAGCGGCCATGATAACCCCTTTATCGTGGTAACGACCGGGCTGCTTGATATGATGAACGATGATGAGATTATGGCAGTTCTCGCCCATGAGTTGGGTCATATCAAGTCGGGGCATGTTCTGTATAAGACGATGGCGAGGAGCATCGGCGCGATACTCTCCATTGTCGGTGATATGACGCTCGGTATCGGACGCATTATCGGGCGCACGCTGGAAGGGGCCTTTCTGGAATGGGACCGCAAATCAGAGTTTACGGCCGATCGTGCGGCCATGCTGGTAGTGCAGGATCCAGATGTAATGCTGTCCTTGATGATGAAGCTTGCCGGAGGCACATTATTCCAGCGTGATCAGATGAATGCTCGCGAGTTCTTGAAACAGGCCGACCTCTATAACGATGTCGATGCAAATATGCTGGACCGCTTCTACAAGCTGTTACTGATCGCACCGGTGAGCCATCCGCTGATTATTGTGCGGGCGCGTGAGATTGTTGACTGGGCAGGCAGCCGTGAATACGGGGATATCCTTGAAGGACGCTATCCACGCATGTGGCGCCCTGGCTATACAACCGGTCCTGTCACGCCTCCCCCTGATACCAGCGGGAGCCGACGCACAACCTCCCCGCTTGGTGAAGAAACTGAATTGGTGCGCTGCCCGCATTGTGGCCGGGAGCAAACGAATAGACGCTACTGTAGTCTGTGTGGTGGGCAGATCTCATGATGCTGCGCAGAGGAAGAGAGAGACGGAAACCGTCTGCCCGTCTGGTTGGTTACCTGATGGTGGTGACCGCCTCTCTTCTTTTTGGCTTGAATGGCAATATTTCAAAGCCTCTTTTCGCGGGAGGCGTCTCGGCGATTACGCTGACAGCGTTTCGGACGCTGATCGGGGGCCTGTGCCTGCTGATCGTTCTGCTTCCCGGGCTTCGGAGCTCCTTGCGGGTGCCTGTTCGATCCCTGGGATGGCTCCTTGCCTTTGGTGTGACGCTGGCGCTGGTCACATTTACCTATTTTATGGCGATCAGTCGCTTGCCGATCGCGATTGCCCTGACCATTCAGTTCAGTGCTGCCGCCTGGATGACGGTTGGTGAAGCGATCTGGCGACGCAAGCTCCCCACCGTTCATGTTTTGCTGGCGCTGGTCTGTGCCTTTGGGGGGTTGCTGCTTCTCACGGGCATCTGGCGCGCCGATTTTCGCTCGTTAGATCCCTGGGGCCTGTTTTTTGCGTTGCTATCGCTGCTCTTTTTTATCGCGTATCTGTTGCTTGGCGAGCGCGTGAGTCGCGATATGTCTCCGTTGGCGGCTACAGCCTATGGTTCGTTGATTGCCGCGCTGATCTGGTTCTGCGTACAGCCGCCCTGGACAATTCCCGCGACAACCTGGAGCGGGATGAATGGGCTGTTGATTCTGGCTGTTGGCATTCTCGGGATGGCGCTTCCGTTCGCTCTGCATCTCGGAGCCTTGCAACGGGTCAATCCGACACGCGTTGGTATTGTGGCGAATCTGGAAATGGTGGCGGGCGGTCTGATCGCGTTTCTCTGGTTGGGAGAGACGCTGGATCTCTGGCAGAGCGTGGGTTGTGTGCTTGTGCTGGCCGGTTTAATCATTTTACAGTATGAGCGAGAAAGCCCCCTGGAAGGGCTCACCCGATGAGGACGGGAAACTCTATCGCAGCAGAAAAGCTGTACAACTTGCAACTGGAGAACGGCTTTATACGTAATGTCTAATGGATACCTCGTCTCTATGTGAGAAGGCTGAAACCTCCTCTATTCGCGGCTCTGCGGGAACTCCCCAGTATTCAGAAAGAGAGAGCGCGGGGTGTCATTGACTCTTCAATTGGGTCGCACAGGCTATTTCTACCATGCAGGAGAGAAATAGAATATCACAAAAGAAAGTGTGTTGTGGGGCGAAAAGCTATGAAAAATGACGATTCTCATCGCAGTACACAGAACGGCCATTCACATGTGAATGAAGATGCGAACGCACATGGTCACTATAAGCCGTATAAGCGCCGTCGGCGTGGGGAGAACATACGCAATTGGCGAGGGGAAGGACGAGCGGTTACTGAGGACGAGAGATTGCTTCGTCGCCCGACTCAGCCTCTGGTCAGCCCCAGTGAACCTACACCGCTGGAGAAAATACATGCTGATGAGCATGCCTTTGAGCGTGCGCTGAACTTCGATTTTACTATTACGGACCCCTGGCGAGTCTTCCGTATTATGAGCGAGTTTATCAATGGGTTTGATGAACTGGCTCATATTCCCCCGTCGGTGGCGATCTTTGGTTCGGCGCGAACAAAACCGAGTGATCCAGCCTACAAGGCCGCTATAGAGACTGCACGGCTGCTTGCAAAGGCCGGGTTCGGCGTGATTACCGGTGGAGGGCCGGGGATTATGGAGGCGGCCAACCGAGGGGCGCAGGAAGGCGAGAATCTCTCGATTGGTTGCAATATTGAGCTGCCGTTTGAACAGTCCTCGAATCAATATCTGGATATTGACCTTGAGTTCCGCTACTTCTTTGTGCGTAAAACAATGTTTGTCAAGTACTCAAACGCGTTTATTATCTTCCCTGGCGGTTTCGGCACGATGGATGAGTTGTTTGAGGCTTTGACACTGATCCAGACAAAGAAGGTCAGCAATTTCCCGGTAATCCTCTATGACTCGAAATACTGGGGGGGATTGGTCAACTGGATTCGGACCACCATGCTGGATTCAGGCAAGGTGTCACCTGAGGATCTGGACTTGATTCAGGTATCGGATGATCCCGAGGAGATCTGTCAGCTTGTGTGTGACGCGTATCAGCGCAACCATGAACTCGAAAAAGAGGACAGAAACCGTGAGAAGTCAATCCGGTAGCCGAAAAGAAAAGCAGGAGGAGGAGCTATCAAAGAACTCCGCCTCCTTTTTTGTTGGCCCGGTTCACGCCTCCGCTTTGTCTTCTTCCTGCTTGCCAGGGGGGTGCCACTTGAGAAAGATGGTGCTGAGTGGAGGCAGCGTGAGCAGAATAGAATGTGGGCAGGACTGCCAGTAGAGCGGCCCGCTTGGCATATGTTGTTCGTTGCGTATGCCGCTACCGCCAAACCGGGTATCATCGCTATTCAATACCTCATAATACTCGCCAGCATACGGCACCCCGACTCGATAACCCGAACGCGGAACTGGCGTAAAGTTACAGATTACGACTACGGTATCTTCAGGGTGTTTGCCTTTGCGCATAAAGGAGATCACGCTGTTCTCGGTGTCGTAGCAATCAATCCAGCTAAAGCCCTCCGGGTTTGTGTCCAGTTCGCTGAAAGCAGGCTCTGTCTGATAGAAGCGGTTGAGCTCCTGCACATAGGTTTGCAACTGGGCATGGTGAGGATCACTGGGCGGTTCGAGCAAATGCCAATCCAGGCTCTCTTTATAATTCCACTCATGCCATTGCCCGAACTCCCCCCCCATAAACAGCAGCTTTTTCCCGGGATGCCCCCACATGTACCCATAGAGCGCTCGCAGATTGGCGAATCGCTGCCAGAGATCACCCGGCATTTTGGTCAGCAGCGAGCCCTTCAGATGAACGACTTCATCGTGTGAGAAGGGGAGCACGAAGTTTTCGGAGTAGGCATACATCAGCGAGAAGGTGATATTGTTGTGATGATAACGGCGATGAATCGGGTCAAGGTGCATATACTCAAGCATGTCGTGCATCCAGCCCATATTCCATTTATAGGTAAAGCCCAGACCGCCGACGTAGGTAGGCCGAGTGACCAGCGGCCACGCTGTGGATTCTTCCGCGATTGTGATCGCGCCCGGGATTTCTGCATACACGGCTTCATTGAACTGGCGCAAGAAATTCACTGCTTCAAGGTGCTCACGACCGCCGTACTGGTTCGCGACCCATTCACCCGCGGGACGCATATAGTCGAGATAGAGCATGGAAGCCACTGCGTCGACCCTGAGCCCATCAATATGATATTCCCGCAACCAGAAGAGGGCGCTACCAATCAGGAAGTTACAGACCTCGCTGCGTCCGTAGTCGAACACATAGGTTCCCCATCCCTTATGTTCACCTTTGCGGGGGTCTGCATATTCATAGAGGTGCGTGCCATCATAGTAGCTCAGGGCGTGCCCATCTTTGGGGAAGTGAGACGGCACCCAGTCCAGAATCACGCCGATGCCCTGCTGATGCATATAGTCGACAAAGTATTGAAAGTCAGCGGGGGAGCCAAAGCGGCTGGTTGGTGCGTAGTAGCCGGTGGTTTGATAGCCCCATGAACCGTCGTAGGGATATTCCGTGACCGGAAGTAGTTCGATATGGGTGAAGCCCATTTTCTTGACGTAGGCGGCCAGCGCATGAGCCAGCTCCCGATAAGTCATAAAGCGATCCTCTTCAACGGCACCTTCCTGATGCCGTTCTGGTACGTGTCGCCAGGAGCCCAGATGGACTTCATAGATCGAGATTGGTGCGTGAAAGTCCTGTTGCAGCCCGCGCTGTCGCATCCACTGCTCGTCATGCCACTGATACTGACTGATATCCGCGACAATCGTGGCGGTGCTGGGGCGCAGTTCAAAGGCGAAGCCATAGGGGTCTATTTTGTCCGCATGATAGTTATTGAAGCGTGAGTAAATGGCATATTTATAGAGCGTGCCGGGTTTCAGGTTCGGCACAAAACATTCCCAGATGCCCAGTTCAGCGTGACGTAAAATCATAGGATTCGCGCTTCGATCCCAGTGATTGAAGTCGCCAATGACGGAAACCATGCGGGCATTTGGGGCCCAGACCGCGAAATTGATACCGGAGACTCCGTTCACGGTGCGCTGATGTGCCCCCATTTTTTCATAGATATGATAGTGTTTTCCCTGTCCAAAAAGATAAAAGTCAAACTCGCTGAAAAGAGATGGTATTGCTCGCTGCTCTGCTTCAGAAGAGAGAGTATTTCCTGATTGTGGTTGCGATAATGTCATTGCTCACATCCTTAGTAGCTCTTAACCGCCAACAGCCGAAGATATCGCTTTCTATCACGCAAAAACACGGTATGCTCTTGCTTGAAGGCAATCTTCTACATTGATTATAACCCACACTGTATATGTGGTCCTTTTTGTCCTCCCTCGAAAGTATGACGCGGGTCTTGATAGAAGGCGTGCGTATCTCTGTCTGGAAAGACAGGGCTATGAGACTGCTTTCATTTCTATTACGTGTTTTGGATAAGAGACGCTTTGGGAGAAAGGAAGGTCAGTCGCCATGACGCTTGATATACAAAAGCTGAAGCAACGTTTACAGGAGAAAGAGAAAAATCTGAAAAGCAGCATCGACGGTTTAACAGAAGCGTATCCAACGCCGGTCGATCCGATCCAGATTAGCGAGGGTCCCCAGGATTCTGAAGAGACAGCCGTTGACTTTCTGGAAACACAGCAAGAGCAATCAACGCTGGTCAATCAACAGGCTTTGCTGGCCGAGGTCCAGGATGCGTTAAAGCGCATCGATGAGGGAACATATGGGCGCTGTGTGGACTGCGGCCAGCCGATCCCGGAAAAACGCCTTGAAGCGATGCCCTGGGCATCTCGCTGTGTCAAGGATGCCGAACGGCTGGAACAGCAAAATTTAAGTCGTGCCAGACCTGATAATACGGAAAAGCGTTTCTACTAGTGCTATGGGTGCGGGGAGTGCATGCCGCACTCCTCTGGCTCTTCCAGCAAGAAAGATACGGGCGCTTTTTGAAAGGGGCTTCCTTGACGCTCTTCAGTTCCCTGTCTATAATTCAAGCACAGGCATAATCTCTGTTGTACCCTCTGTATTTTTGAGGAAAGGAAGAAATATCCAGCGTGGCGGTTAAACGTGCTCGTATCTATGACGCAATTGCGCTGTTCACAGTGCTTCTGATTCTGGCGCTTGACCAGTGGACTAAGTTCCTGGTCGTAACGCATTTAAGTCCCCCGGAGAGTAAGCCCCCGATCTCGATTATCGGGAAATATTTGAGTATCTACTATATTCAAAATAATGGTGCTGCCTTTAGTATGCTGGATTCAAATCCACTGCTGCTTACGGTATTGATTATGGTGGCGATAGTCGTCATCAGCTACCTCTATTTTCGGAATCTGAACACCGGCTCACTCTTCTCTAAAATTATCTTCGGGATGATTATCGGTGGTGCGGTCGGGAACCTGATTGACAGGGCCCGCTACGGTGGATATGTGGTTGATTTTCTCTCGTTTCGTATTCCAGAGCTGAATTTTTCCTTCGCCATTTTTAATATTGCTGATGCCTGTATCTCGGTGGGGGTCGTTTTGCTCTTTATTCTGGTTCTCTGGAACGGGTTTCACCACTCAGAACAGGAGGAGGGCGCAGAGAAGAAGCTTCAGAGCTCGACCCCTTCTTCTTCTTCAAACGAGTAGCAATTGAGGTGGAATAGGACAGGTTATGCACAATATGGATGGAAATAAGGCGAATGCGCAGCAGATCTTTGCGGTGGAACCGGAAGCTGTCGGTCAGCGGTTGGATCGCTATCTTGTTGCCAGATTAACGGAGATCTCACGCAGCGGCGTACAACAGTTGATTGACGAGGGCGCGATTCTGGTCAATGGACGAGCCAGAAAGCCGGGCTATGCCTTACGCGCAAATGATACTGTCGAAGTCTTGCAAGCGACAGTTCCCACACCTCCGCAGGAGGTCTTGCCGCTGCCGGTGGCACTCGATATCCTCTATGAGGATGATGACTTGCTGGTGCTTAATAAGCCTGCGGGCATGGTGGTGCATCCAGCTCCCGGCCATTATGAGGATACGCTTGTCAATGCATTGGTTGCGCGCTATCCGCAACTGCAAGACGCAGAGGGGGATATGCGCCCGGGAATTGTTCACAGGCTGGATAAAGACACTTCTGGCCTCTTGATCGTGGCGAAAAATAGACCGACGCAAGCATTGCTTGTGGAGATGATGAAGCAGCGCGCAATCATCAAGCGCTATCTGGCTCTGGTTGAAGGGAATATTGCGCTTGATAAGGGGAGTATCGATGCTCCCATCGGACGCGACCCTCGCAATCGACAATTGATGGCAATCACGGCC
The DNA here is from genome assembly GCF_059696735.1 of Thermosporothrix sp. COM3. Lineage (NCBI taxonomy): Bacteria > Bacillati > Chloroflexota > Ktedonobacteria > Ktedonobacterales > Thermosporotrichaceae > Thermosporothrix > Thermosporothrix sp. COM3. Next base: position 7,308,455 of record NZ_AP019376.1, read on the forward strand.
ACGGGGAGCCGAGACGCGGTGACCCACTTTCGGGTCTTAAAACGCTTTGCCCGCCATACGCTGGTACTGGCTCAACTGGAAACGGGACGCACCCATCAGATTCGTGTCCATTTTAAGGCGATCGGACACCCGATTGCGGGCGATCCTACGTATGGTTCGGGGCGCCGTATCTCGCATCATATACAACTTGGGCGTCAGTTCCTACATGCCTCTCAGCTTCAATTTGAGCATCCTCGCACTGGAGAACAACTGCTCCTGGAAGCACCTCTCCCTGCCGATTTACAGAACATCCTGGAAAACGAAAAGGCATTATAGGCACTGGTAAATGCTGCTGTTCCTATGCTATAATATCTGCTGACAATGCACGAGAAAAGGTATTCTGTCTGGAATACTGGCATATTGCAGTACAATGTTGGTATGTTGCCGCTGAAGGAACGGCATGCAAAACCGCACAACCGAGATCTCCTTTTGCGATGCGACACAAGCGAATGACGCAGCCAGCCTCCGGGCGTAAGTATTATTTCTTCTTCAGACTGGCATCCTTTTAGTTTGCGAGGAGAGGAGTTGCCTGCTTATGCCGATCTTAGCGAAAGATGGCGGAGAGATTGCACCGAGGAGCCTGGTGCGTCATCGCCCGATTTTTGGGAAGCGTGGACCGACAACGACTGATACGACCCCTTCTGTGCAGCGCGCGTCTCGTCCTCCTGCTGTCGATACTACAGATGATGTTACAGAGTGGACACAGGCACAGAGCACTGAAGCGCCAGGCATCGCAGGCCGGTTTCTCCGTCGATTCGACTTGAGGCGCCGTGCTATAGCCCGCAAAAGCGAAAAGGGATCGGGCCATTCGCTACTCTATCTTGGATTGGGAATGTTGGTCATGCTGGCGCTCTCGCTGTTGCTTGCCCCTATCGTGAGCTGGATCAACGTGACCCTTGATGATATCCAATACGGGCGGCCGCGCACCTTTCAGATTGATGCCCTGGTCGGGCATAGCGAGCAGAATGGTATCCCCAGTCATTTTATTGCTATCAACCACAACAGGCGTATCCAGATTATTGAATTCCCCGGTGGCGATTCCTCAAAACCGAAGGTCTATATGGGCCCACAATTATATGGAGAGAACGATGAACTGATACCGGTGACGCTGCGTTTTGTCGATGTTAACCACGATCGGAAGCCGGATATGATTGTCCTCTTTCGTGAATCGCGCTTTGTATACCTCAATGAGAACGGAGGATTCCGTCTGCTACAGCCTTCGGAACAGCAGAAGTATGAGCGTGAGCTAGAACAGATCTGAACATACAAAAAAGATCCCTCCATTGTGCAAATAGCCAATCAAGCTTCGTTGCTGCACAATGGAGGGATGAGTTTTGTGTTGTTTATTTCTTGGTACCTTTGGCTGTTTTGCTTTCGGCGGTTGCTTTTTTTGCAGAGCCTTGCGCGGCCTGTGCAAGCACGGCTCCCACTGAGAAGCCAACGCGTTTGCGTGCAGGAATGGTAATCTGCTGCCCACCCCGAATCGACTTCACCTTACGGGGAGCTACATCGCGTAATTCCCAGGTACCAAAGCCCATCAGGCGCACCTCATTGCCGCGCTCGATATTCTCGCGTACGACCTCGGTAAATGCGTCGATTGCCTTGTTGGTCTCTTTCAGGTTGAGACCGGCTCTGGCTGCGATCTGGTGAATCAACTCGTCTTTACCAACAACTTGCTTTTGTTTCATGGGATGCTACTCCTTTTCATGTGAATGCAGAGCGAGATGGCTCTGCTTTACGGACAACAAGTAAAGTCCGCTTGTATGGTTTCGTTGTTCTACGTAGGACGAACGGTGTATCAACTTTGCGTATTGGAATGGTGTTACCTTCCACTTCCACTATACAGATACCCACCAAATACTAGAATGATTTTGCAGAATACCTATGGCTCTGTCTTGAGAGGGGTCATTTGCAAAAAAAAAGAGAGGGGATGATGTGTATGGTGAGGGTTTTGTATTTATGCATGTATCTATTCGTCGCTATTCCGCTCATTGTGAAAAAATGGGCTTTGTTTTCCTGTGCGATACAGTTCTACTGAGAAAAAAGCTAGAAGAGAGGGGAAGGATTGACATAAAAGAGCGCCCGAAATACCTGTATATATCATTCAGGCAGGACAGGCATGTCTCTATTAGGACCAATGGGCTATGGTTGACCTGTGTCTTTGCGTATCAAAACGTTTCAATGTATTATGTTGACATCCTGAGTTGAACAGGTTGCCCGGTTCCAGATTAAGAAAAAGCTGAAAGATGAAGAAGCGGGTTGCCAGGGCTTGGGTGGTCGGTTAGCTGGTTCGTTGAAAGATTGAATCTAAGAAAAAGATTAAAGATCTGAACCAGAGGGCCGAAGACAAAATGTAACGGTTGACGGTTCGGTAAAAGATCAAATCTGAGAAAAAGGTTGAAGATCTGAGCCGGAGAGCCAAAGACAAAATGGAACAGTCGACGGCTCACTGAAAGATCAAAACTTAAAAAGATTAAAGATCTGAACCGGAGAGCCGAAGACAAAGTGTAGTGGTTGACTGGTTAGATAAAAAATAGAATCTTAAAAAAAGATTAAAGATCTGAACCAGGAAGCCGAACACAAAGTATAGTGGTTAGCCTGATCGATAAAAAATAGAATCTTAAAAAAAGATTAAAGAAAATGATCAGGTAAGCCGAAGCTAGAGTTAGAGGTTGTCAAAGTTAGTCTTTACAGAGAAGAAAGAGGGGTACTTTGCAAGTACGACGTGACAAGTGGACAAAAGGACAGAATGGCAAGAAGCTCAGCATTTTCCGCAAGTTTGCACCTGGATTTATGGTCGCCGCATTAGCCGGTGTCATGGCACTGGCTGGCGTAACAGGCGCACATGCAGCCGGTGGGCAGGCCTACACGGTTGTTAGCGGAGATACTCTTAGCAGTATTGCTGCCCGCTTTGGTACTGACGTCTCCTCGATTGCGGCTGCCAACGGAATCGCTGACGTCAACGTGATCTATGCTGGTCAGTCATTGACAATTCCGACCGGTGGCGCTACCCAGACGACGAATGTTCCGTCCGAGTCGAAAGCACTCCCTTCGCAGCCTACAACCAGCGCTGCTGGCGGTTCGATCGTTGACATGATTCATCAGGTCTTTGGGCCGTATGGCGATCAGGCTGTCCGTGTTGCAACCTGTGAGTCGAGCCTGAATCCGAACGCATACAATCCTTCTGGTGCAACTGGACTGTTCCAGATCATGCCTGCCACATGGGCTGGTACATCGCAGGCTGGTAATTCGCTCACCGATCCCTGGGCAAACATCAATGCTGCTCATGAGATCTTCCAGCGTGACGGCAATAGCTGGGTTGAATGGGTCTGCCAGCCGTAATACACCCGGATTGTTTTGAGCAAGCGACGAGAAAACACACCATAATTTAATAGATAGTAGAAGAAGCAGTCACTGACAACCTCACATCCTTCTTGAAAATCAGTAGCGGTACCTTGCGCGAAGGTACCGCTACTGATTTTTTTGGCATGACTGGTGAAGAGCGAGAATGGCACGAATGCCGTGAAGGAGTGGGAGGAGAAAGGTATGCCACGAAGGGGATGTGATCATTTCTTTTATTCTCTTTTTTATAGTATCTTTAGAAATGGAAGTAATGGAGGAAAAGTTCACATGTGATATATGTTTCTACCGGTCAATGTGAGTCAATGGATAGTTCTATATGAGAGATTTTAAATGTCTTGCAAAATGTGAGATAGGTTATGTATAATTTATGCATTCAGTAGAGGTTTCTATTGCTATTGACGCCCGATAATGAACCGCTAGAATGGATTATCTTCAACGGTGTTACAAGGCCCATATGGAAAGAAAGGGGTATGGGTAAAAAGCTTCTTCATTTTGGCGCCATCTACCTATTGAAGATACTGGTGAGTGATTAAGGCATCATTTGTTCTGTCAGTATGACAGTTCCCGCTGGCTTTCTTTTTTTTGATTCGGCATTGAAGCCGGGTCGTTCAATTGGTTCTCGAACAATGACCTCAAGGGGGTCTGGCTCAACCTGGCAATGTTGCCAATTTGGTAAGGAGTAAATGGTATGGTTAGTTCAATGACGCGTCGCCACTTCTTTGTCAACGGGAGTAAGATCATTGTTGGTTCAACGATGCTCGGGGCTGCGCTTGCTGCTTGTGGTGGCTCTGGAGGATCTGCCCAGGACAACAAGTTACGGTATTGGGTCTTAGGATATTCACCAAAAGGAGGAAATGATACCGGGAAACTGACCGATGCAGCGGTTGCTGCCTTTAAGAAAAGCCATGCTGGTCTGACTGTCGATGTGACCGGATATACCGGTGATCAGGCCGGTTTTACCAAGCTGGTGCAGGCTGTCCAGAGTGGCAGTACCGTCGATGTATTTCGTCTTCCCTCTGATGTGTTACAGCAGTTGGTAGCACAAAAATCGGTCGCGCCTATCGACGATTTTCTGACCGAGGATGACAAGAAAGATATTTATCCGCAACTCCTGGACTCCGTACGGGGAGATGATGGGAAGCACTATTCCTGGCCGTTATGGGTTCCGCCGGTTGGTATGTTCCTCAACCTTGATATTTTTAAAGAACGCGGTGTAGAAGTTCCTCCTGACGATTGGACATACGAGCAGTTTGTTGACATAGCAAAACGTCTGACCTTTACCCGCAGCAACGGGCAGAAAGTCTACGGGTATTCAGGCGTGATTGACGCAGGTGTGGTAAACACCTGGCCTATTATTATGGGCGACGGCGCTTATCCGCTGAGCAAGGATAACAAGAAATACACCTTTAATACCCCTGAAGGCTACTCCGGTCTGCAAAAGCTGGTTGATCTGGCCTTGAAATACAAGGTTACTCCTCCCGATTTTGGCACCCAGGCACCCGCTGATCTGATTACCGGCTTTAGCGAAAAGCGCAATTATGCCATGTACAGTGAGCCAAGTGGTTCTTCAAAGACCTACCGGAACAAGAATATGAACTTTGTGGTTAAGCCGATGCCTATCGGTGCAAGCGGGAAACACATTACCGCTGGCGGTATTGGTTTGATCTCAGTCGCAAATCTGCGCGACGAAAACAAGCTCAAGCTGGCGATGGAAATGGCACGCTATCTGACCGGCTCTCAGGTCGCGAAAGATGTCGACGGCTACTATCTGGCACCCGGCTCACGCAAATCCGTTGTTGTGCAAGATCCTATCAACATGTTTACGCCGTTTGTTGAGTACACCTATATTACCCCGATGATTAAGCAGTGGCCTCAGATTCGGAAAATTCTGCATGACTCCATTCAGAAAGCTGTCCTGGGCAAGATATCGGTCAAGGAGGCTCTAGACGGGCCTGCCAGCGAGATCAATTCTATTTTGTCCGGTAGCTAATCAAAGGCAATGGCTGTTCCTGGTGGCTTTAACGTTTTTGGCTCACAGGCTCTTTGGGAGAGATGGACAGCAAAGCGTTAAAGCCACTTGCTTTCCGTGTGAGGAGTAGGTAATGTCGAACATTGCTTTAGAAAAAGAAAATCTGAAGCGACCTTCCGGTGTTCGTGGAAAAATCGCTCGCTTCTTCAAAGCCTATGGATGGAGCTATTTCTTTGTTCTCCCAAGCTTTACGGTGTTCACCGTCTTCATTCTGATCCCGGTGCTCTGGGCGCTGGTGATTTCGTTCCAGAACTATGATTTCGCCTGGGATGGGACATGGGCTGGCTTTTCCAATTATGTACGGGCCTTTACAACTGAGAATGGCGTGTTCTTACGGGCAATCGAGCATACGCTGTTCTATACCATCATCACGGTCACCGCAAATGTGCTGATTGCACTGGCGCTTGCCAGTTTGATTCAGGGACGAAGCAAACACTGGAAAACGTTCTTTCTGGCAGCATATTATCTTCCGGCTGTAACCAGTGTGGTGATTATCGCGATTACCTGGCGCTGGATTTATAACAGTGAATATGGCCTGTTGAATTATCTGCTTGGTCTGGTCCATCTTCCTGCGGTGCGCTGGCTTTCCGACCCGAATCTTGTTCTGGGAAGCATTACTCTGTCGACCGTTTTAACGGTTCCAGCAACCGGGGTTGTGCTTTTTAATGCTGCGATGGGCAGTATCCCCACCGAGTTCTATGAGGCGGCGCGTATCGATGGCGCGGGCCCATTTCGGCGCTGGTGGCATATCACGCTTCCTTTGATTAAGCCAACGACGCTCTATCTGGTCGTGCTCTATACTATTGCCAGCTTTGAGGTGTTTGAGAAGGTCTTTGTGATGATCCCGGCGGGCGTGGGCGATAGCGCTCAGGTAATCGTGACACAGATTTATGAGAATGGTTTCCAGCAGTTCCGCTATGGGCTGGCTTCCGCACAGGCTTTTGTCCTGTTTCTGATGATTGCCGCTGTGGCTGTTGTACAGTTTCGTGTGTTTAAAACGGATGTGGAGTATTAACGATGGAACTTCGGGCAACGCCAACCGTCCGCAAAGCGCCGTTCAAACCCAGTACCGCACTGGCCTGGCTTGTCTTGATCGTAACAAGCTGTATCTCGCTCTGGCCGATGTACTGGCTGTTTGTGACCGCGCTGACGCCAACAACCTATACGTTGAAGACGCCGCCCGATGTGGTGCCGTTGCATGCCAGCCTTTCCAATTTTGAACGCCTGCTGACCCGCGCACCAGATTACTGGTCATGGGGCTTCAATAGCTTTCTGATCTCGATTGCCATTACGCTCTTTCACCTGCTTTTTGATACGATGGCTGGATATGCCTTTGCGAAACGGCAATTCCCGGGCCGCAATATCCTGTTCTGGATTATTGTTGCAACGCTGATGGTGCCTGCCTATGTCACCCTGGTTCCGATGTACATTGTGACTCGTGAACTGGATCTCTTGAACTCGCTCTGGGCCGTCATTTTGCCAGGTTTTGCTAATGTTTTTGGCATCTTCCTGATGCGGCAGTATATTCAGACGCTTCCGTCCGAGTTGCTGGATGCCGCACGCATTGATGGCTGTAACGAGCTTCAGGTGTTCTGGCATGTGATTCTTCCTCTCTGTAAGCCCGCGATTGGTGCATTGGCAATCTTTACCTTTGTGCGACACTGGAATGACTTCCTATGGCCGTTGATTGTGTTGAGCGATACGGCAAGCTTTACCCTGCCGGTTGGCGTGAATAGCTTGCAGAGCGAGTTTTCAACCGATTATGGTATCATCTTTGCCGGTGCGGCGCTGGCTGCACTCCCAATGATTGTCTTCTTCCTGATCTTTCAGCGCTACTTCCTGGAAGGTGTGCGCATGGGAGCACTCAAGGGCTAGGGATGTGCGCTGCTGGCATAGCTCCATCCCTTCCCGGGGAAGCTTTTCCCCTGTTCGCGTGTTCTTTGTAATAGGTAGAGTTCATAGGAAAAAAGAGGCCGGTTCTGGAGATCAATCAAGCACGGGGCTCGCCTCTTTTTTGTCCATTCGTTTTCTTCTTTTTATCGCTGAAGGTATCCGGTTGAGCATGCTCTGACATATAAACTGATCTTTAAAAAGAGGAGCTTTGTGTGCTACACTGTTTATATGCAACCAGGCGATGATGATGGGAGAGCAGGGGGCAAGCGGGTATGTTCTCCGATAACTGGTATATAGAATCGCGTGGAATTGTCGATAAGGTAATACAAAATACACCATTTTTCACTGCGCAAAGGATGGATTGTGGCTATGCAATTGGATCATTTGTTAACGAAAGAGACAATTCGCTTGCAGGTACGTGCAACAGGACGAATGGATGTTGTGCAGAAAGCGGGCGAGTTGTTGGTTGCAAGTGGAAATGCAGATGCGCGCTATATAGAAGCCATGAAACACTCATTAAAGACGCATGGCCCCTATATGGTGATTGTTCCGGGAGTCGCGCTTTTACATGCTCGGCCTGAGGATGGGGTAAAGCAGCTCTGTATGAGCCTGGTTACCCTTGATCCTCCGATTGAGTTTGGCAATCCGGATAATGATCCAGTCAGTGTCGCTTTCGCTCTGGGAGCCGAGGACAACAGCAAGCATGTAGAGGCGATTGCTGTTCTCGCCGGATTGCTCGAAGATGAGCAGGCTATGGAGACAATTCGTCACAGTACTTCGGTTGACGAAGTATTACAGATCATTGCGGCTGCTCAGGCTGGTGAGTAGAAGCCCTTTTTGTATTGTTGTTTCTTTTATGAAGGAGGAAATCATGAAGATTCTCGCAGTATGCGGTATGGGATTTGGCAGCAGTATGGTACTGAAAATGAGTATCGAGTCTGTGCTGAAGAGCGCCGGGATTAAAGCGGATGTTCGTACGGCAGATATTGGTATTGCTAAATCTGAAACCGCTGATGTAATTGTTACGTCGTCGGAGTTCTCCAAGCTCCTGCAAAACAAGAACATTCCTGTCGTCGTTGTGAAGAACTATGTTGATAAGAAAGAGATCGGCGAGAAGCTTCTTCCAATCGTACAGGGTGAGAAAAAGGGCTCCTGAATCCGGAGTAGCCACAAGCCCAAATCTTTCATGCGGAAGAGGTATTCGAGATGGATATTCTTGTAGCAGTTCTTCAGTTTATCGTCAATGAGATCTTGAGTAAACCGGCGCTGCTGGTGGGTATCATTGCGCTGGTCGGCCTGCTGTTTATGCGGCGCTCCGCCGGCGATGTGGTATCAGGAACCCTCAAGACCATTCTTGGCTTTTTGATTATGTCTGCGGGTGCGGACCTGCTTTCAGGAACGTTGACCCCACTGGGAGCGATGGTACAGGCTGGCTTCCACCTGCATGGGGTGGTGCCGACGAATGAGGCCATTGTTGGTCTGGCGCAGAAGGCGTTTGGCACCCAGACAGCCGCGATTATGGCTCTCGGTTTTGTGGTCAATATCCTGCTGGCGCGTTTTACTCCTGCAAAATTCGTGTTTTTGACAGGGCATCATCTTTTGTTTATGGCGACCCTGCTGGCAGTGGTGCTGGGAAGTGCTGGTATTACTGGCGTGAACCAGATCATTCTGGGTGCGCTTCTGCTCGGTACTGCTGCAACCGTGCTGCCTGCACTTGTCCACCCTTTTACTCAGAAGGTGACCGAGGGAGCAGGCTTTGCTCTGGGGCACTTTAACACGGTCGGATACATCATTTCCAGTCTGATCGGTAAAGGGGTTGGCAAGGTAATGAAGGACAAGAGCCGCTCTACCGAGGAAATTGAGGTGCCTGAGCAGCTCAGCTTCCTGCGCGACTCACTGGTTATGACCACGATGACTGTCATCGTGATCTACCTGATCCTGGCCATTATCGCTGGACCGGCTGCGATCGCCTCTCAGGCCGGTGGTAGCAATTACCTGATGTATGCCTTTACACAAGCGCTGACCTTTGGTGCAAGTGTGGCAATCATCCTGATGGGCGTGCGTATGATCCTGGCGGAGATTGTGCCTGCCTTCCAGGGTATCGCGGAGCGCATTGTACCGAATGCCTTGCCCGCGCTAGACTGCCCGACCACCTTTACGTTTGCTCCCAATGCCGTCGTTTTTGGCTTTATTTCAAGCCTGGTCGGTGGTATTGTTGGTCTGTTCCTGATGGGCCCACTCGGGCTGGCGTTGATTATCCCCGGTATGGTACCCCATTTCTTCGATGGTGGTACCGCTGGTGTCTACGGTAACGCGACAGGTGGCCGCTTTGGTGCGATTCTGGGCGCCTTCATCAATGGTTTGCTGATTACATTTTTGCCTGCCCTTCTGCTGGCCTTTATGGGCTCATTAGGTCTGAGCAATACCACGTTCGGTGACGCTGATTTCGCGCTGGTTGGTATTCTGTCCGGTCTTGGTTCACGCACAGGAGTGATCGGTCTGTACGTGATCGTGATTGTGGCGCTGGTTGTTCTGGTTGGCCTGGCAAGCCTTATCACCATCCGCGGAAAGCGCAAAGCGGAAGAGGCTGAAGAGGCCGTGGTTGAGAACGCATAGTTAGGCGCAACTCGCCAGAGGAACGCAGATGGTAAGAAGAAAAGGGTATGCTCTCACGGGAGATACCCTTTTTCTTTTTCGCTAATCCAGCGCTGCGGGAGCGGGTAACCGGTGTCTGAGCAAAGAGGCGGCGTTTCATTTTTAGCGCATCCGTGATATACTCTGTGTTATATTCTTGACCATTTCTTATCGAAAGATCCCTCTGTTATGATGGAGATAGGAAGTGGTCGTGAGCAAGCCTCCCTCTTGCTCTTCTATATCAACCTCATTTGAAGAGGTGCCTATCCTAATAGAAAGATTATCGCACTATCATCATGGAAAGAGCGAAAAGCCTGTATTCCATGAATGGTAGGTAAAAGATAATCAAACATCAGCGAAGAGTCACAATCAGGGCTGACGTGTGGCAGCATGTTTTTCTTGGCGAAAGGCGCGCACCCTCGGGCGTCTCTCTTGAGAGAATCTTGAGCTTGCATGCGTATATACAATAGAGCACTGTCAGCCGAGTTAACAAAAAGCTGATAACTATCACAAGGAGATAGGGATGGTCCAATTTCTTATTAAACGCCTGATAGGTTTCCTATTTGTCGTTCTCTGTATCTCTTTCATCACATTTATGATGGGGAGACTTGCCCCGGGTGATCCTATCAGGAACATGATGGGTCAGCACCAGGATCCACAGGTCTATCAGCAGCTCAGACACCAGTATGGGCTGGATAAGCCAATCCTCCAGCAGTATGTTGAATATATGGGCGGTGTGTTGAAGCTGGATTTCGGTCTCTCATATCAGGAGATCGGGCGCCCGGTATCTGAAATGATTGTTCAGGGTATCCCTGCTTCTGCCGAACTGGGCTTCTGGGGCTTCCTGCTTACGATTTGTGTCGGGCTTCCTCTGGGAATTCTTGCAGCGCTGAAAGCAAACACCTGGATAGATACGCTGGTGGTTGGTCTTTCACTGTTAACGTGGGCGCTGCCATCTTTCATCCTCGCAGTATTTGCTCAGGTCTTCATTGTCTGGCTGAATAAAGCCGGTTTCCCCTGGCCTGTCGCGAACTGGGGTCAACCCTGGCAGTATGGATGGGAAGACTTGCAGTATAAAATTGTGCCGATTGTCGTATACGCGGCTTTGAGCTTTGCTGGCTTTGTACGCTATGCCCGTAGCACTATGCTGGAAGTGCTCAGACAGGACTATGTCCGTACGGCACGTGCGAAAGGAATGTCGGAGCGAGTTGTTATTTATCGTCACGCGTTCCGCAACGCTTTGATTCCTCTGGTAACGCTGATCGGCGTTTCTGTTGGCTTCCTGATTACAGGTTCCTTCTTCATCGAGCAGATCTTCAACATCCCTGGCATTGGTAGCATTGGTCTGAACGCGATCAATAACCGCGACTATCCGGTGATTGTTGCAGCAACCCTGCTCTTTGCTTCCTGTGCTGTGGTCGGTAACCTGATCTCGGACCTGCTGTACTCGGTTGTTGATCCTCGGATCAAGGTCGAATAATATATCGGCGGAGAACGACCATCCAGAAGAAAAAGATGCCTCTTTGTACTGGCTCCCGTTGTGGGAGCGCCTGACAAAGAGGCATTTATTCTTTTCTCTATTTTAGATATCCTGATTTATGGATCTTTCGATCTTCAGGAGACGCTGACCTTTGGGGGGATCGTCCGCATGACACAGTTATCGCAGTTCGTGCGTCGCATGGATGGGACACAGAGCGGGGTGCCGGTCAGAGGATCGGCAATCAGACGACACTCAATGCCAAAGGCTCCGCGTACCAGTTCTTCTGTTATCACTTCACAGGGATCGCCTGAAGCGACAATTGTTCCTTTCTGAAGCACCACGATGTGATGAGCATAGCGGCAAGCCTGGTTCAAGTCGTGAAGAACCATGACGATGGTGCGTCCCTCTCTGGCGTTCAGCTCGTCCAGCAGATCCAGAATTTCGACCTGGTGCGCGAGATCCAGATAGGTTGTCGGTTCATCAAGCAGCAGAATCGGCGTGTTTTGTGCCAGCGCCATCGCGATCCAGACCCGTTGGCGCTGGCCGCCCGAGAGATGCTCTACCTGGCGTTCAGCCAGTTCGGTCAGATGGGTGGTTTCCAGAGCCTTCTGTACCATCTCCTCATCTTCCTCTGACCACTGCCGATACCACGTCTGATAGGGGTAACGCCCCTGGGCTACAAGCTCGCGAACCGTCATGCCCTCGGGAGCAACAGGCGATTGTGGCAGAATGCCCAGACGCCGTGCAATCTCTCGGGGAGGGAGATGAGCGATTGCGTTTCCATCAAGATAGGCTGTGCCCCCGGTTGGCTTCAACAGGCGTGAGAGTACTCGTAAAAGTGTTGTTTTGCCGCTGCCATTTCCTCCGACCAGCGCGGTAATTTTTCCTGTTGGGATCTCTACATTTAAATCTTCAAGTACTCGAACTTTGTCAAAGGCAACGGTGATATCCTTTGCTTGCAGTGCGCTCATCAAGAAAAACCTCCTATAGATTGCGGCTCCTGAGTAATAACCAGATAAAGTAAGGTGCGCCGATCGCGGCTGTAATAACACCGCAAGGAACCTCGATAGGAGCGAATAACACGCGTCCCAGGAGGTCGGCGAGTGCGACAATCAAAGCTCCGAGCAGAGAGGCTGTCGGAAGCAGGCCGTTATGTGAGGGACCAACCAGCAACCGCGCGATATGGGGGGCCATTAAGCCAACGAAGGCGATGGTCCCGGCAGTTGCGACCGAGCTTCCAGCCAGCGCTACTGCGGTGATTAACAGAATCAGGCGTAAGCGTTCGATATTGCTTCCAAGTCCGCGGGCCAGATCATCACCCAGATGCAGAGCATCAAGATGACGCGCCAGGAAAAAGGCCAGCGGTAGAAAGATTACCAGCCAGGGTACCAATGCCCAGAACTCACCCCAACTGCGCCCGTAGATGCTTCCTACCAGCCAGACCAGTGCCTGATTGACCCGAAAGATCTCCGAGGTGGAAATCATGATCTGGACCAGCGCTGAGGCGATTGCGGAAAGGCCGATACCCACGAGAATAAGACGAATAGGCGAGCTGCCTTTGCGCCAGGCCAACAGGTAAACAAGCAGTGCTGCCACACCCGCCCCGAGAAAGGCAGCCACGGGAACGAAGGTAATCGAGATCCAGCTTGCAAAAATAATGAGGCCGACGGCGGCTAAACTGGCTCCGTGACTGATACCAATGATATCAGGAGAGGCCAGCGGGTTGCGGGTTAAGCCCTGTAAAATAGCGCCCGAGGCGGCGATTGCCATGCCCACAAAAATCGCAATCAGGGCTCGTGGAAGCCGGAGCCGCATGATGATAAAGGTGAACCGTTTATCTCCTGCGCCAAAAAGGGTCGCAAGCACATCCGGTATCGAGATCTGAAATTCACCGACACTGATAGAGATAACCGAGACGGCCAGGATCAGTACCAGCAGGATCAGCAACACCAGTGGCACGTTTCTTTTGACGCGAAACGACAGGGGAAGCGCTTTTGAGCGGAAGACGAACCAATCACGCATTCTCTTTCCCCTTTCTGGCGTTTTGCTGTCTGACCAGCCAGATCAGGACGGGGGCACCGACCAGTGCTGTAATTGCGCCAACCGGGGCTTCTCCAGGATGGAAAATAATGCGAGCGACGATATCCGAGAGCAGCAGCAATAACGCGCCATATATCATGCTATAGGGAATGATCCAGCGATACTCAGTGCCTACCAGTGCCCGGACAATATGCGGAATCACCAGGCCGACAAAGCCGATTGGCCCGGCAATGGAGACCGCACCACCTGCAAGCAGGACGATTGTTGCAGCGGCGACCAGTTTGATCGCGCCAACCCGTATCCCCAGGCCACGGGCAACGTCGTCACCCAGACTGAGAATGGTTACTTGCTTGCTGATGATGAGAGAGATAAGTAGACCCACTGCCATATAGGGAAGCGCTTGCAGGAAGAGGGACATGTTGCGTCCGGCAACCGCGCCCGCCAGCCAGAAACGGACCTCGTCTAATGCGCTTTCACGAATAGTCAGGAAACCCTGTGAAAGCGATGAAAAGAGCGTCGAAATGGTAGCGCCGGCAACGACAAGCTTGATGGGTGTCATTCCCTTGCGTCCAAGTGAGCTCAGGAAATAGACCAGCAGTCCGGCTCCCGCCGCGCCGAGCAGTGAGAACCCCGAATAAATCTGAAGCGAGGTTCCACCCATAAAGAAGGCAACGGCTACAACCAGGAACGAGGCCCCGGCATTGACTCCCATTGTGCCTGGTGAGGCCAGTGGGTTGCGTGTGACTGCCTGCATTAATGCACCAGCTACTGCCAGGCTTGCCCCGACACAGATCGCAATTAACGTTCTGGGAACACGGATATCTCGAATAGTGTACTGATCCGGGGTTCCGCTAAAGGCGAAGAGCGCGTGCAGAACGGTCGAAAGATCGATGTTCGCGGAACCGATAGCGAGGCTGGTGAAGGCAGCGAGTGCAAGCAGCAATACTCCCAGGAGTAAACCCGGGAGCGGCTGCTTACGAAATGGTCCATTCTGGATTGTTGTTAAGCCTTTACTATAAGCCATAGAAACTACTTTGCTAGATAGGTGAACAGGTCGTCTATGACCTTGTCTGCCGCACCAATGCCAAGCCCGAGAGCCCAGATGTCGTCGGAGACACGATAGACGCGCCCGCTTTTGACTGCCTGGAGCTGTTTCCATTGTGCCTGATGTGTCAACTCCTCAAGCCGATCCTCGCTGTTTCCATAGTTCATCAGGAAGATCACATCACCATCCATGTCTTTGATGCGCTCATAGCTGCTGTCCTCAATAAAGAAGTCGTCTTTATCCTGAGCCGCAGGGCGTGGCAGACCAGCATCTTTGAGCAGGGTACCGACAAAGGATTTATTTTGATAAATACGGACCCGATCAGAGAGAACGCGCACCATTGAAACATGGGTGCTGGATAGTTTGGCTCCCATCTTCTGCTTGAACTCGGTCAGGCGCTGATTGTATGCATTCATCAGGCGATTGTATTCGTCTATCTTGTTCAGTGCCTCAGCCTGGAGCTTGAAGTTCTCTTTCCAGGGTGCGCCGACGGTTTCAGTGAAGACGGTAGGCGCAATCTCGGAGAGCTCTTTATAGATCTTCTCGTGGCGAACTTTGCTGCTCAGGATCAGATCAGGAGAGAGAGACATGATCTTTTCCAGATTTGGCTGTGCGATCGTCCCAACAAGCGTGATAGCTTTGGTCTTGTCACCCCAGTAGGTCAATAGTTTTCCATCCGGGAATGCGGAGACCGCACCAACAGGCGTAATACCCAGTGCAATGGCGTTGTCAAGCTCACCTGTGTCCAGCACTACGACCCGTTTGGGATGGGCTGGCACTTTGGTTTCACCCATTGCATGTTTGATGACCCGGTCACCGGTATCGGTGTTGGAGGCGTTGGTATTGGCGGATTGCCCTCCACAGGCTGAAATAAGAAGAGAGAAGAGACAAAATAAGAGCGCCAGACTATGAAACCGCCAGTTCGGAAAACGATGTCCTGCTGTGGCGGATAGATGCCTCAACATAATATATAGAAACTCCTAAGCAAAGTGTAATGCGAGCCGTGATGGTGAATGCATGGTTGGCAGAAGCACATCATGCTTCTGAAGCCGTGTATAGGTGATGCGGTTCTGGTGCATTCCTTTGCAGGTAGAGAAGCAGGCAACATTCTTGAGCTCAACGGACAGGGTGAGCATATGAATGCTGTGGTCTGTATGAGAGGAGAAGGTCACGGTATAGGTATCCGTTTCTACCTCCTGAATATCTACCAGCTTGAAAGCATTCAGCGCCGTGGACCTCGTTTGGGCTCGCAAGAAGCAATCCGCCGCCTGTGCGATAGGACTGTAGCAGGAGCGCCCCCGCAGCTTTGGGATATAGACCTCACCATTGCGATAGGCCGCGACAATGTGCGGAAGCTCACTGATGGTGACACGTGCATAGTAGAGCCCGTGTGGGAAACAGACGAGATTGGCTGCGAATTTGTCTCCGCCCACATGTGAGGTTTGCCACGCCTGAGCGCCAACCAGTCGTGTCAGTTCGTTATAGATTGGCATTCCGAACTTGGCGCAGCAGTGGTCATGCTTACCGTGGGTGCAGACAAGAAAAATAGGATCTTGTGAGAGATAGGAGTCATATGATGCGTGACCGGAAAGAATTGCCGAGAAATTAATGGAGAGCAGATCTTCATAGCTTCCGAGCTGGAACTTGTAGACTGCTTGCCTGCCTTCTTGTGCGATGACAAAGAAGCAGGTAATGGTTTTCTGAATTCGGGTGTTCTGCCTGATAAATTGGGTGCGAAAGCGCGGGTAGGCCTCTTTAAGCGAGGCAATCCACCCCTTGACCGATTCCGGGAGGGCGCTGTCTTCAACCGCATAATAATTCCAGGGCCCTGTGTATTCAAGCAACAACCACGCATCGATATGAACGGCGGTGCCGATAAAGGGTTCAGCCGCTTCTCGTGAAATCTGAGCGCAAAATCTTCTCTCTATCACTGTCAAGCTCCTGGGCTTTTGCTTTCTTCGAGTAAGGCTTTTGCGTGCTCACTTCGGGGCGCTAAAACCTTACTATTTTAGTCGGATATTAGCACACCCTAATTGCATTCGTCAAGAGGCCGTGGTTTTTGCCTGTCTGAATATACACA
The DNA here is from genome assembly GCF_059696735.1 of Thermosporothrix sp. COM3. NCBI lineage: Bacteria > Bacillati > Chloroflexota > Ktedonobacteria > Ktedonobacterales > Thermosporotrichaceae > Thermosporothrix > Thermosporothrix sp. COM3. The sequence continues at coordinate 7,325,058 of NZ_AP019376.1, forward strand.
TTTTTCAATATAATTATAGCAGGGTTTTGAAGGTGTTGCTTGCCTGTGGTAGAGTGGGGTGCAAGAGATAGGACAATATAAGCGAGAGGAGCGCGTTGTTTGATGAAGAGCGAGTTTGCACCTGAAGAACTGGCAGCCCTTGCAGGAAAGTGGCTTTCGGAGGAAATAGAGGCCATTCAACCAGTGCGATCGGGGCAGGTCTCGAAGGCGTTTATCGTGTCAACGAAGGGCGGTCCGGACTATATCCTGCGTGTGAACGAGCAGGCGATCTTTTTTCAGCGCGATGCCTGGATCTATCGGCGTTATGCACACACGGGGATTCCTGTACCGGAGGTGATCGCGCTTGAGGAGCGGGGGGACTTTGCCTATGCCATTTCGCGAAGGATGCCCGGCCAGATGCTAATGGAGTTGCCTGAGGCTGAAGTGACACAACTGCTTCCGCGCATGATCGAGATGTTGGACCGTATTCATCATTGTGATGTCAGTGAGAGTCGTGGCTATGGTCCCCTGGATCGTGAGGGGAACGGGATGTTTGCGAGCTGGACGGACTATTTGCTCTCGGTGAATCAAGGGGAGCAGGCCGAACGAATGGAGCGGGCATATCGTACCACTTGCCTGGATCGTGGGCTATGTACCCGGCTCTATGAGAATATGAGAGCGCTCAGCACCTTCTGTCCTCAGGAACGCTATCTGATTCATGGAGACTATAGCTTTGATAATGTGCTGACCGAGGGCGGCGAAATCAGCGCTGTGCTTGATTGGGGGAGTGCCTCCTATGGTGACTACCTGTTTGATGTCTCATGGGGCTCATTCTGGGATTTTGGCGGGAGTTTCTTTCAGGCCTTCAAGGATTACTCGCAATTCTGCAAGACTCCCATTCCAACTCTTGAGGAGCGGATACAGTGTTATCATTGCTATATCTCGCTGGTGGCGTTGCTCTTTTTCGCGGAACGAGGACAGACCGACGTTTATCAGATGTTGAAGCAGGCTATTCTTACCGAGCTCTCCTTGTAGACTACAAAGAGGGCCCTGTCTTTTGTGCCAGGGCCCTTTGTTTTCTTCCTTCAAGAGCGGGACCGAAGCAGAAGTAGACTATGCGCGATTACCAGAAGTGCGGCCCCTGTATCTGCCAGAATGGCAAGCCAGAGATTGGCAATACCGGCAATGGTCAGCAGCAAGAAGACGGCTTTAATGACCAGCGAGAAGGTAATGTTGACGCGAATGGTTCGCATCGTCGCCCGACTGAGTCGCAGCAGAAATGGCAGCTTGCGCAGGTCATCGGTCATCAGAGCCACATCTGCGGCCTCTAAAGCCGTATCACTTCCTGTTGCCCCCATTGCTATCCCGACCGATGCTTTCGCCAGCGCCGGGGCATCGTTGATACCATCCCCAACCATTGCGACCCGCTGATAGCGCTCGTTCAGTTGCACGATAGCCTTCAGCTTCTGCTCTGGTAAGAGATTTGCCGCGACATCGGTCACACCAACAGCACGCGCGACGGCCCGGGCAGTGCGCTCGTTATCTCCCGTTAACATTGTGGTCGCCGCAATTCCGGATTGATACAGATCTTGCAGTGCTTCGGCGGCCTCCGGGCGAAGCTGGTCAGCAACGGCGATCAGGCCAGCCGGCTGCTTTTCTACACCAACAATCAGCACCGTTTTACCGGCTTCCTCCAGCGCGATCACACGTTGCTCAATGGTTGGTTCGAGGGGCGCAAAGAGCGCAGGTTTGCCAACCAGAATGGTTTGCTGTTCAACCAGTGCCTGTGCACCCTGACCAGGGAGCGCCTGAAACGCTTCTGGCTCGTTCCAGTTGAGCTCACGAGCCTTTGCCTCTTCCAGTATGGCGCTGGCAAGCGGATGCTCTGAATGTATCTCAACAGCGGCGGCCAGTTGTAACAGTTGCTCCTCTGAAAGGTTGCTAAGCGGTTCGACATCGGTGACTGCCGGACGGCCTTGTGTGATGGTACCCGTTTTATCAAAGGCAATAGCTTTCAGGCTACTCAAGATCTCAAGGAAAGCACCACCTTTGATCAGGATTCCAGCGCGAGAGGCGCGGCTGACAGCCGACACGATTGCGACTGGCGTTGAGATGACCAGTGCGCAAGGACAGGCGATTACCAGCAGCACCAGCGCACGATAGAGCCAGGTAACAAAGGGTTCCTGTAGCACCACTGGCGGAATGACGGCCAGGAGCACAGCAAAGATAGCGATAGCGGGCGTATAGTAGTGGGCAAAGCGATCAATAAAGCGCTGAATGGGTGCTCGCGAGCCCTGCGCCTCTTGCACCAGCGTGATGATCTTCGCCAGTGTCGAATCTTGCGCGTATTTCGTCACCTGTACTTCGAGCGAGCCATGCTGGTTAATCGTGCCCGCATAGACTTCATCACCGGTCAGCTTCTCAACCGGGATGCTTTCGCCGGTAATGGGAGCCTGATTGACCAGGGTCATGCCCGCACTCACCAGGCCGTCGGCTGGAATGCGTTCTCCCGGGCGAATAAGAATCGTATCTCCGGGCTGTAGCTGTTCTACCGGGACACGACGTTCTCCCGCTGACGTTCTCAGGGTTGCTTCTCGTGGAGCAAGGTCCATCAATGCATGTAGCGACTTGCGCACGCGGTTCATTGAGCTTTCTTCCAGCATCTCGCCCAGAGAGAAGAGAATCACAACCGCAGCCCCTTCTTCCCACTGCCCGATGATGCCGGCTCCGATAACAGCGATCGTCATCAGAATGTTGATATCCAGTGTCCTGCTGCGAACCAGGGCAAAATAGCCGCTACGGGCAACACGATATCCACCAATAATGATTGCTAGAATGAAACAAATCGTGCTTGCCAGCGTGGGCGCATTGAGGTAGGGGAGCAGAAAACCGATGACCCAGAAACTGGCGGCGGCGGCTGTTGGGAACCAGAGCTGTACACGCTGCCAGAGAGCCAGCAGGCGTGAGGGAGTGGACTGGATGGCATGCTCTTCATGGGTGTGTTCTTCGCCACAGGCGCAGCCGATATGCTGATGACTTGCTTGCTCTCCCTGAATGCCGAAGCCTAGCTCACGCACGCAGCGCGTAATCTGGGCGGGTGTACAGCGTTCTCGATTATAGGCAATAAGCGCCTGCGCGTTCGCAAAGTTGACTTGAGCATGGAGGACGCCGGGCAAATTCTGAATTCCTCGTTCAAGCGTACGGCTGCACTCGGCACAATCAACGCCAGTCAACTGAAGCTTCTCATGCCGAATGGCCGGGATAAGTTTTTGCTGTGCGGCGAGAAGCAGCGTTTGCAGTTGGGTTGGCGTGGAGCGCTGCGCATCATACGCTATGTTCAGATGGCAGCCACAATCTTTCAATGTGACTTTCTTGACTCCTGTCATCTCCAGAAGGAGAGATTGCACACAGTCTTTGCAGGAATCGGCTCCTAGAGAGGCAAGGTCAAGCTCAGTTGTTTGAATTGCCATACTATTTCCCCATTCTACGAAAGGAGTATCCTTACGGCTGCTGAACTTTTAACGAGCAGGCGTCTCCTGCTCAAATAATGCCAGTACTTTCCCCAGTCCTTCGTGCTGCTGGCCGTTATCATCGCGTACGTGATTGAGACAGACCAACAGCAAGGTCCGAATATGGGCGTCGTCCAGGCTATAAAAGACCTGTTTTCCCTGTCTGCGGCTCTTTACCAGCCGGAGTTGACGTAAAATACGCAAATGCTGTGAAACAGAGGATTCGGAACTTCCGGTGATCGCTGCAAGGTCGCAGGTGCAGAGCTCCTGTTTAAGCAAGCTGTATACAATTTTGACGCGGCTTGAATCGCCCAGAGCCCGAAAAATTTCCGCAACCTCGAAGGCGGTTTGTTCTTCAATCAGCAGTTGCCGCCCTCGCTCCACGCGCTCTTGATTTGCACCGTGGACCTGGCATTGTTCTGCTTGCCGGGAGGCGCGAGCCTTGCGTTTTGGCTGATTGGGCTGGTCTTCCAATGGACTATTCATGACCTTGCTCCCTCGATGAAACGCTTAAACGATTTAACAGTTGCTAAATCGTTTATACCACAAAAATAGGTTGTTGACAAGGGGGCGATCAGGCAGAGAGTGTCGGAAGGTGTGGTATAGGAGGGCATGTCGTGCGTTTTCAGACATTTGTATGCTTGCTGACTTCTCATTGAGATGTGCTGATACAAGAGGGAAAATAAAACTGCTTCTCTGAATTTCTGCCTGTCCCTCGCGCCTCTTGAAAAGATACTCTTGACTTTTTGCAAAAATGAATTATAATTCAGTTTATGAATGAAGATTCAGTTTCTGGAAAACGCCGGTACAGTCGGCGCAGAGCACGGACACGTGCTGAAATACTGGCAGCGGCGCAAGAAGTCTTCGCGTTATGCGGCTATCATGATGCGAGCATTGCTGAAATCGCTGAAAAAGCGGGTGTCGCGGTAGGTACCTTTTATCTCTATTTTCGCGATAAAGATGAGGCCTTCACCACCGTGCTCCGAGAAGGATTCAGCGAAGTGATGCAGCACGCCACGGACGCTCTTCGTCAGGACCCGAAAGGACCTACACTGGATGCTCTTATTCGAGTCATATTACAGCTCGCGTATGAACGACGTGCCCTGTTCCGGATTGTGCTGACAGGTGAAGAAGCCATATCCAGCATCTATACTGCGAAGAATCTGTTATCGCAACTCATTCTGACAACGCTTGAAGACATTCATCGGCGACAAGCGGTGCAGGGATTTGACCTGTCATTGCTGGCACATCTGATTACAGGGCTTGTGATTCAAAGCGTGATGTGGTGGTTTGAAAATGAGGTTCCTGAGCCAGATGAGATGACCGATCAAGTGGTGCGGCTGCTACGTTTCGGCCTGCCGCCACACGTCTTTTCTGCACAACTTCGCACCGAAAAGCCATAAATGTTTTTACCTGTCCAGAAGGCTTGACCGAAAGCATGGCCCTTGCACGCTCAAGCCTCTCCAATTCTCTTAATAAAAAGAAATACGTGTTCTGTTTTACTTTCGATGTTCTCCAATCAGGCAAGGAGCAGAGAAAATATGCATATTGTTGAAAAGCAGGGAACGGTACCTATTCCTCGACCGCCCGCGAAACCGTTTGTAGGGAATCTGTTTGATGTTGATGGCGAGAAGCCCATTCTTGGTATGATGGAGCTGGCGCGCAAATATGGTCCAATTTTTCAGTTAGAGGTGCCTGGGAGAAGCCCCGTAATCGTTTCTGGCTTTGAACTGGTGGATGAGCTCTCGGACGAAAAGCGCTTCGACAAGAAACTGTCCGCGCCTTTGCGCAATGTCAGGGAGTTCGGCGGTGATGGTCTGTTTACCGCAATGACCCAGGAACCAAACTGGCGAAAGGCGCATAATATTCTGTTGCCGAATTTCAGTCAGCGAGCGATGCAGGGCTACTTCCCGATGATGCTTGATATTGCTGAACAGTTGATGGAGAAGTGGGAGCGCTTGAACGCCGATGATGATATTGATGTCCCCGGTGATATGACGCGCCTGACGCTCGACACCATCGGCCTGTGTGGCTTTGACTATCGCTTTAACTCCTTCTATCGAGAAGATATGCATCCGTTTGTTGATGCCATGGTCCGCTCGCTGACCGAAGCAATGGTCCGCTTACGGCGGCTTCCCTTGCAAGATAAATTGATGGTGCGGGAACATCAACAGTTCCAGCGCGACATTGACTTTATGAACGCGATGGTAGATAAGCTCATCAGGGAGCGCAAGGAGAGAGGCCCACTGGAGAACGGGAAAAAGGATCTGCTCAGCTATATGCTGGAGGGAGTCGATAAGCAGACAGGGGAACGGCTTGATGATATCAATATTCGCTATCAGATCATCACGTTCCTGATCGCCGGACATGAGACGACAAGCGGCCTGCTCTCCTTTGCGCTCTACTTCTTATTGAAGCATCCCGATGTACTGGCAAAGGCCTATGAGGAAGTGGATCGTGTGCTTGGCCCCGATCCGACAGTCTTGCCGACATTTGCGCAGATTAACCAGTTGCACTATGTCTCGCAGATCCTCAAAGAGGCACTCCGGCTCTGGCCGACTGCTCCCGCGTTCTTTGTCTATCCGTATGAAGATACGATAATCGGTGGCAAGTACTTCCTGCCAAAAGAGAAGGAAATCACGATCCTGATTCCGATGCTGCATCGGGATAAGAGTATCTGGGGTGAGGATGCGGAGAGCTTTAACCCCGAGCACTTTAGCCGTGAAGCGGAACAGAAACGCCCGGCCAATGCCTATAAGCCCTTTGGCAATGGTCAGCGGGCCTGTATTGGTCGTCAATTCGCGATGCAAGAAGCGACACTGGTGATGGGGATGCTCCTTCAGCGCTTTGAACTGATCGATCATCTGAATTACCAGTTGCGGATTAAACAGACCCTGACCCTGAAACCAGAGGGGTTCCGCATGAAGGTGCGCAAACGAACAACGCATGCGGTGCAGAGTCCGGTCGTGCAGATTGAACAGCCTCGGATTGAAGCAAGGCCGAAGACAATCAAGCAGCATAATACGCCATTGTTGGTGCTCTATGGCTCGAATCTGGGCACTGCCGAGGATATCGCACAGCATATTGCCGAGGACGGCACCGCGTACGGCTTCCGTACTTCTGTTGCCGGGCTGGACGAGTATGCCGGGAAATTGCCCCGAGAAGGCGCTGTTGTGGTGGTGACGGCCTCCTATAACGGTACGCCTCCTGATAACGCCGTCGAATTCTGCCGCTGGCTGGATGAGTATGCTCACGACGGCGAGCTTGATGGCGTTCGCTATACCGTCTTTGGGTGTGGAAACCGCGAGTGGGCCGCGACCTTTCAGGCGATCCCGCGAAAGCTTGATGATGCCCTGGAGCGTTATGGGGCGAAGCGGCTGTATCAGCGTGGTGAGGGCGATGCCAGCGATGACTTTGATGGTCAGTTCCACCAGTGGTATCAGGGGCTCTGGAAAGCGCTTGGTGAGACGTTCTCGCTCGAAATGGACGAACAGAGCCGGAGCGCTCAGGAACCTCTTTTTGAGGTTGAGGTCCTCTCAGACGTGCAGGCTCCTAACCCGTTTGTAGCCTCATTTGGAGCGCTGCCGATGCGGGTACTGGCAAATCGGGAGCTTCATACAAAAGATGGTCCGACGCCCTCGGAGCGCTCAACCCGCCATATAGAACTGGCACTTTCCGAGCAGGTATCCTATCGTGCGGGGGATCACCTGGGCATTATCGCTAGAAATCACGATGCCCAGATCAGGCGCGTGGCCGCGCACTTCCAGCTTGATCCGGAGGCAAAAATCCGGTTGCGTAAGACCGATACGCGTAAAACGCATATTCCGGTCAATGAGCCGATCCGTGTCTATGACTTGCTGGCCGATTATGTCGAGCTGCAAGACGTCGCCACGCGCTCGCAGCTCAAGCGGCTGGTCGAATATACAGAATGCCCGCCCGAGAAGATGCAATTGGTTGCTCTTTCGGGAGACGATGAGACCAGCGCTGCGCTCTATCGTTCGGAAGTGTTGCTCAAGCGAAAGTCGCTCATTGACGTGCTTGAAACATATCCGGCCTGTACGTTACCTTTCTCGATCTATCTGGAAATGCTGGCCCCGATTCGGCCACGGTACTACTCGATCTCCTCATCTCCGTTACAAGATCCGAGTCGTTGTACCATCACGGTTGGAGTTGTGCAGGGTGAGGCAAAGAGCGGCAGCGGTGAGTACCTGGGAGTCTGCTCCAATTATCTCAAGCGGATGCAGGAAGGCGATACCGTTTACGCGTTTGTGCGGGATAGCAAGTCGGCGTTCCGGCTGCCTGAAAGCCCTGAAACGCCTCTGATTATGGTAGGACCAGGAACCGGTCTCGCGCCATTCCGCGGCTTCTTGCAGGAGCGAGCTGCGCTTCAGGATGAAGGAAAGAACGTGGGACCATCGCTGCTCTTTTTCGGCTGCCGTCATGCGCAACAGGACTTCATTTATGAGGATGAATTGAGGGAGTTTGAGCGACGAGGCCTGACCTCGCTCTCGGTCGCTTTCTCGCGTGAATATCCAGATAAAAAGGTCTATGTGCAGGACAAGCTGAAAGAGCGGAAGCAGGAAGTATGGGACCTGTTGCAACAGGGCGCTGTTGTCTATGTTTGTGGGGATGCAAATAAGATGGCTCCAGATGTCAGAAGGACGTTCATTGCGCTCTATCAGGAGAAGATGGGGGTGAGTGCTCAGGCTGCGGAACTGTGGATGCAGCAATTGACCGAGCAGAAGCGCTATCTAGTTGATGTCTGGGGAAGTTAAATTCTTTTCGCTCTTGAGCCGGAGGGGCTGCCATGCAGGCAGCCCCTTTTTTTATTTCTTGGAGGCTGGAAGTGTTGTGCCGCATTTCGTGCAGAATGCCGCATCCGCCTTGACCGCTGCGTGGCACTGTGGACAATGTTGCTGCCGCACAGCCAATGGCTTTCCACACTGGGAACAGTAGAAATCATCGTAGTCATTCTCGGCATGACAGTTGCTACATTCTAGCTTTCCATGTGGGGCCTGCTGAGGGGCAGGCTGCGATTGTGGATGAGGCTGTGTATAGCCCTGCATGTGCGGAGGTACCGGACCGATATGTACGTCTGACCGATGTTGCAGGATAATGGAGTCTAGCGTTGAGACAATCTGGCTTTCCAGCGAAGCCTGACGCAGCACGCCGGCCCCGGCTGTCAGGAAGAGCGGCCAGAGGAAGAGTCCCATGACACCGATGGCTGCTTTATCGATCCATTGTCCCGCTCCGATGGCTGCTACAATGCCCCCGGGTGCGCTCCTGAGCGTAATGGTTTGGGCTGCCTGCATACCTATCAACGCTTCAAGATCGCCTCCCTTGCGGATTTGTACAATCATCTGTTCGCGATTGCCGATCCGCTGTGCCTGATATCCCTGGGCATGAAAAATAGCCTCTACGTCCCTTGCGATGCGTTCAATATCGAGATCACGTGCTTGATAGAAGCGAGTTTCCATTCTATACAACCTCTCGTTGTTCTATATCACTTTTTAGATGAGAATTGTTGACAGAATAATTACGATGCAGGAGACATTTTGTTCGAGAATAGCAGGAGCCTCTCTTCTCTTTGCAACGAGCCCGAGATGGGCGCTCATCTTTTGAGGAGGAAGGGGCTGGTAGAGAGTGAGGCAAATACAGCATTGGTGTTGCTTTTGCTACGGTTTGGGATGGTTTTTATGCTCAAATCAGGGTTGTTTTTGCTCTTTTTTGGATGCGTGATACGCTCCCCTGTGTGCGCCGAGTATGCGGCAATGAATAAACAGATAGAGGTGACAAAAAGATGAAGCGTTTTTCTCTTGTTCTTCTTGGTGTTGTACTGGCAGTCCTGCTGGCGGCTTGTGGTGGCACATCACAGGAGGGTGCTCCTCCGGGAAGCAGTAACGCGCCCTTTGATGCGAAATTCATCGATGGTATGGTGAAGCATCATCAAGGAGCGATCGATATGGCGAAGGAGGCGCAGCAGAAAGCAGAGCATCAGGAGATCAAAAATCTGGCGAACTCCATTGTGACCGATCAACAAAAAGAGATTACCGAGATGCAGAACTGGCGCAAGCAGTGGTATCCGGGGCTTGCCCAGACCAACGGGCTTGATATGCATATGGGAGAGATGAAGATCTCTGATGATACCAGCAAGCCCTTTGATCAGCGCTTTTTGGCCGCGATGATCTCTCATCATCAGGGGGCGATCGATATGGCGAAGGAGGCGCAACAGAAGGCAGAACATCAGGAGATCAAAAACCTGGCGAACTCCATTATCACGGCCCAGCAGAAGGAAATAGATCAGATGAAGCAGTGGGAAAAGAGCTGGTATGGGCAATCGTCGGAGGGAGAACAACATCACTAGGAAAGGTGGGGGAAGCACTTTCCCCCATGCTTTTTCAATCTTCCAGGTGGTATTTTTCAATGCGGTAGAGCAGTGTATGGCGTGTGAGCCCGAGCAGCTCTGCCGCTCGAGTTTTGTTGCCGCCGGTGCGCTCCAACGCCTGACGAATGAGCGAGATTTCCACTGCTTCCAGATTGAGTCCCTCCAGTGGCAGGCGGATCGGCTGATCAGCCGGCGGAGCCTGGCGCACCCGCTCCGGTAGATGCCCTTCAGTAATGAGTGCACCCTGCGCCAGCACCGCAGCTCGCTCAACCACAAGCCGGAGTTCAGCAATATTACCGGGCCAGGCGTAATGTTCCAGTACCTGAAATGCTGTCTGTGTGAATGGTTGCCGGGTGAAGTGCTGAACAAGCAGCGGGATATCTTCCCGGTGGTCGCGCAGTGGCGGTACTGGAATGGTTGGCAGGTGTTGAAATAGCGCCAGAGGGCGTTCACTGGTCAGCAACAGGCGCGGGCGTGTGGCTGGTTCTGTCGCTGGAAAAAGGCGAATAAGCGCTTCTAAGGCGGGCTCAGCGAGTGTATGGGCGTGACGAAGAAGGAGCGTCCCTGCTCCCACCAGCATGCGCCCTCCTTGCAGGAGCTGCTGAAGTTGTGCCTCTGCAAGATGCTGAAGATCCAGCTCGACGATAGGCGCTTCAAAGCGTGTGCTGAGTTGATGAGACCAGCGTGCAAGATGGGCTTTGCCGCTCCCCTGCTCACCGAGGAAAAGGAGATCGGGGGTCAATCGTGTGAGCGAGCGAATCTGTTCTACAGCCTGAAGCCAGCGCGGATGACTTCCGACAGGCTCCTGAGTGGTTTTCCTCAGATTACGCAGGTGGTGTACCTCGGTTTGCAGAGCCTTCCGCTCAAGCGCGCGCTGAATCTTGAAGTGTAATTCTTCGATATCGAACGGTTTTCGCAGGTAATCGGCGGCGCCTAACTGCATGGCCTCGACGGCGCTGGCAACAGTGCCATAGGCCGTCAGCATAAGGACCACTACTTCAGGCCAGCGTTCACGTAGTTTGCGCAGCGTTGCCAGACCATCCATCCCTTTCAGTTTCAGATCCAGCAACACAAGCTGGTACGTACGTTCGGCCATCTTCGCGAGGGCTTCCTGTCCGCTGGCGACGCTTTCGGGCTCAAATCCGGTGGTACGAAGTGCCTCGGAGAGGATCCAGCGCATATTTGCCTCATCATCCACGATTAACACATATTCGCTCATGGTTGCTCCTTCTGTAGAGGAAGGCAGAGCCGGGCCCGGGTGCCACCTTCTGGTCTCTCTTCCAGCTCAATGCTTCCCTGATGATCAGAGACAATACGTGCGACCACTGCCAATCCCATCCCTGTTCCCTCATCGCGAGTAGTAAAAAACGGGTCAAAGATGCGCCCCTTAATCGTGTCAGAGATGCCAGGACCACGATCACAGATCGCAAAGCAGAGCGCTGTATCTGCCTGTTGCGCAGAGAGGGTGACGGTCTGTCCCGGTGAACTTGCCTGAATCGCGTTGAGCAGGAGATTCAGCAGGGCCTGACGCAAAAGCTCGGTGTCAGCAGAAATGATAGGCAGGTTGTCACGCCGCTCGATCTCTAGCAAGATAGAGTGTTGTTCCGCGTAGGGCTGACAATCCTGAAGAAGCTGTTCCAGGAATGGCCCAGGCGCAACTGCTTCCAGAGAGAGTGAGCGCGGGTGCGCATATGAGAGTATCTCACTGATCAGACGATCTATGCGGTCTGACTCGGTGGTGACGACCTGAGTATAGCGTGTAACCTCAGGTATATTCTGCAAGCGTGTGGCGAGCAGTTGCGCCGTTGCTCGCAGGATGCCAAGTGGGTTACGGATCTCGTGGGCCAGCCCTCCTGCGAGTCTTCCCAGTGATGCCTGACGTTCTGCCTGACGAATCTTCTCCGCAAGCCGTCTCTGCTCGCTGAGATCCTCGATCGTAATCACATCACCCAGGGCGCTAGACAGGGTTGAACGATGGATGCCGAGGGCGCGGCCCTGCCACTGACACTCACTGTAGCCCTGCTGTATGGGATAGGGGAAATCATGCACTTCTTTACCAATCAGGTGAACGGCTGCCGGGTTCTGAAGTGCTATCTTTCCGGTGGGCTCGATGGTTGCTACTCCGATGGGCAAACTGGCGAGAATTCCGTCAATGTATGTCCGCATGCGGAGCGCTTCGCGGCGTTGCTGCTGCTGCCTTGCAGAGAGAATTCCTGCCAGAAGCGCGACTCCATAGAAGAGAATCAGTTCAAGGATGTTGTCAAGCAAAGAGTCGGAAGTTTCATGAGAGATAAAAAGCATATAGGGTAAATGGAGAGCAGTGACAAGCAAGGCCGTAATCAGCCCGCCCCTGACTCCCCAGAGCACCGCGGCCATCGCGATCGGGAGAAAGTAGAGGCTCCGATAGACAACATGATAGGGAACCAGGTGGACGCTGGTCAAATAATGGAGGGCCGTGATGGCTGCCAGCAGGAGTAGCACACCGGCCAGAAGCCAGCAGTTTCGTTGTTCGTTTGGGCTCAGATGTCTCATCGCTGCTCATCCTCTCTCTGAGATATGCTCTCTCTTTGCAGCATAGCAAGCAATGGGAGAAGGTGCAACCGTTGTTGAGGCAGGTTAAAAGCGGCGCTTTTGGTGTGCAGGAAATGCCGCAGAAGTGAGGCATATGCCACAAGAAGAAAAGAGGGCAGGTGTAGAAGCGGACCTGCCCCCCGGGCTTTAGTCAGAAGGTGGAAATGTGTTAGTAGCCTGCTTGCTGATGGACCGGCGCAATGCGTTTACGAAAAACCCAGTAGTTCCAGGCCTGATAGATCAACGTAAACGGAACCAATGTCAGGGCAATCCAGCTCATGACGGTTAAGGTGTAGGGGCTCGACGACGCATTGTAGATGGTCAGGTTCCATGCCGGGTTCAGACTGGAAATCATCACGTTCGGGAAGAGCCCTTGAAAGACGGTCACCGTCATCATTACAATGGTGACGGCCATCATGATAAATGCCATGCCACTGCGCTCTTTCCAGAGAAACAGACCGCTGAGTACAAGTGCCAGCGCCAGAAGCCCCATCCCGAGAAGCGTGACCGGGCTATGCTGGAATGCCGGGATTGTCAGCAGTCCGGTGATCGCAAAGGCCAGCGTGACCACAACGGTGGGCACCCAGAGCAAACGCGCAACAGTGAGGGCACGGTGATGCAGGTAGCCGTTTGTTTTCAGGCTGACAAAGACCGCACCATGAAGCAGGAACAGGATCACAAAGAGCACGCCACCGAGCAAGGCATAGGGCGACAGCAGATCCCAGAAGCTTCCCACATAGTTCATCCGGGCATCGATGGGAACACCCCGAATAATATTTGTAATCGCGACACCCCATAGCAGGGCCGGAAGCAGGCTTCCCACAAAGATCATCGTATCCCAGAAGCGCCGCCAGCGCAGCCCGGGCATCTTGTTCCGGTACTCAATCCCGATGCCGCGCAGGATCAAACCAAGCAGCATCAGTAACAGTGCCAGATAAAACCCGCTGAAGAGGGTCGCATACCAGTTCGGGAAGGCGGCAAACATCGCGCCACCGGCGGTCAGGAGCCAGACTTCGTTTGCATCCCAGAAAGGTCCGATAGTCTGAAGAATGCAGCGGCGTTCGGCATCATCTTTACCCATGAAGGGTAGCAACATCCCGACGCCGTAGTCGAACCCTTCAAGAAAGAAGAAGCCTGTAAAGAGAACGCCGATCAGAATGAACCATAATACGTTGAGCGTCATCAGATATTACCTCCTTCTAACTGAGCTTTGGGGCCAACAGGATGTGTTCATTGGGCCTGGACTGCTCTTTCGGGGTGATCGGCGTTTCATCTTCGAGCTTATTGGCATAACGGCTCAACAGGAAGACATCGACCCCTGCCAGCACACCGTAGAGCAAGGTGAAGGCAATCAGCGAGGTAAGCACTGAAGCCGCGCTCACCGTTGGCGAAACTGCTGAGGCGGTCTGCAACAGATTCTGGACGACCCAGGGCTGACGGCCCACCTCTGCCATGATCCAACCGGTCGAGTTAGCGATATACGGCAGGGCCAGCGCAAACAACAGAACCCACAGGAACCAGCGATGTTTTTCCAGACTCTTTCGCTTCATAAAGAAGAGGGTCAACAGCGAAAGGACGATCATGAGGATGCCAGCAGCAACCATCGCACGGAAGGTCCAGAAGGTCAGCGCAACGGGCGGGATATAATTGCCCGGACCATAGGTTTGCTCATATTGGGCCTGCAATTCATGAATGCCCATGACCTGACCGGAAGGCGAGTTATAGGAAAGCAGTGAGAGGCCAGCGGGCACCTCAAGCGAGAACGTATTCTTTTTGTTGTTTTCATCGATAAAAGAGAACAGCAAGAACGGAGCAGGGTCTTCCGCATGCCAGAGCGCTTCGGCAGCAGCCATTTTCATGGGCTGCGACTGCACTTTGTACTGTGCCTGCATGTGTCCTGTGCCTGCGACAAGTATGGTTGCGATAATGGCAACTGGCAGAGCTACTTTGATCGAGGTGCGGAAAAACTGTTGTTGCTTTGTTCGGCGCAACAGTTGATAGGCGCTAATTCCCAGGACAAAGAATGCGCCTGTGGTCAGTGCGCCAAGCACAACGTGCGGAAACTGGCTCCAGAGATTCGGATTGCTGACCAGAGCGACAAAATCATGCATCTCAGCGCGGCCATTATGCATTACAAAGCCGACCGGGTTCTGCATGAACGAGTTCGCAGTCAGAATCCAGAAAGAGGAAAGCACGGTTCCAATAAACACCAGCCAGATCGAGGCAGCAAGCACCATTTTGGGGAGCTTATCCCGCCCAAAGATCCAGAGGCCGATAAAGGTTGATTCCAGAAAGAAGGTGAGCAGCGCTTCGATTGCGAGGGGCGCGCCGAAAATATCACCGACAAAGCGCGAATAATCGGACCAGTTCATGCCGAACTGAAATTCTTGAACGATCCCGGTGACCACGCCCATCGCGAAGTTAATGAGGAAAAGCCGCCCCCAGAATGTCGCCATACGCTTATAAAGCAGGTTGCCTGTGCGAGCATACATTGTTTCAATAATGGCAACAATAAGCGAGAGGCCGATTGTCAAGGGGACGAAAAAGAAGTGATAGACCGTTGTTATTGCGAATTGCCATCTGGCAAGAGTGAGTGCATCCATAACCTCAATACCTCTTTAAACGTCGAAAAACCTGACCGGTTCTATACGCAGGGAGAAACCTCCCCTCTCCTGTGAAGAGCGGATCATTTCTCTTAAAATGCGACTGCTGGCTGAGAAATTCATCTCCTGCCAGATACTATAGGTGTGAATACTCACGGAGCGCTCTCAAATGGAGATGAGGGTCTCACAGTTCGGTCACATCCGGGCAGGAAAAGGGCCGGGAGTATTGCATCTGACTCCCGACCTGTCTACTAGTTTGCTGAGGTAGTGGGTGGAGACGTTTCTTCATCCCGGAGGCTGAGTAGCGGGAGCGACATAAAGAAGGTTGAGCCAACCCCCTCTTCTGACTCAAACCAGAGCTGCCCTTTATGTCGTTCGACAAGCTGGCGACAGAGATAGAGCCCCAGACCGGTTCCAGTGATGCCCCAGGCTTGAGCGTTATCGGCGCGCATAAAACGGCCAAAGATTTGCCCCTGCTGTCGTTTCGGGATACCTATGCCACGATCCTGCACGCTGACAATCGCGGTTTGCTGCTCTGGATTGGTGCGCACTTCGATCCAAATAGGGCCACCCTGTGGGCTGTATTTGATGGCATTCTCGATCAGATTGGTTAAGACCTGATCGATGCGCTGTGGGTCCATATAGACAATGGCCGCGGGCGTATGCAGATGTACTTCGAGTTGGTGCTGTGATGTTGTCTGTTGCAGGTGCGAAGCGACACGCTGTACCAGCGCATCCAGATCTGTGGCGGTGCAGTGCAGAAGGAGACGCCCGGCTTGCAGGCGTGTCACATCAAGCAAGCCATCAGTCAGGGTTACAAGGCGCTCGGTTGCCTGCTTAATGTCTTGCAGGGCGTCCTGTTGCCAGTCGGCCAGAGGTGCGCCATGGCCGCGTGCGGACTGGACCAGCAGCGTATCTGCATAGCCCATCAGGACCGCCAGCGGCGTGCGTAGCTCATGTGCCACAATCCCGATAAACTCATCTTTCAAATATTCGGCTTCTTTTAAGGGGGTGACGTCCTGATAGACAACAATCGCAAGTTGCTGCTGCTCCACGGACTCAGTGTCGGACTGGAGCAGAAATGAAATATCTGCCTGCTTTTTCCGCACAGGGATCGCATTTACCAGAACGGGGAGGCTGGTCCCGTCAGGCTGGCGGATGGTTTCCTGATGATACAGGATGGTTTCGCCTTTCCGGACAGCGCGAAGCGTGGCGAAGGACGAAAGAGCCATCTCTTGCTGATTTGCATCGAGCACATGGATATTATGCTGCTTCAGAAAGTCCTCCATCGGCTGATCTTGCTTCCAGTACGCGCCCCACATTCGATGGGTGGCCCGGTTCGCGAGAAGCAGACGCGCTTTCGGCCCATATACGATCTGGATACCGTTTGGCAGGGCGTCGAGCACTTCGCGCAGGAACGAGAGCCGGGCCAGCGTCTCGGCATGCACTGCCTGTTGCTTCTGTTCCTGGCGATGGCGTTCCGTCACATCGCGGTTAATTTCCAGGACGGCGCTTGGCTCATTGGTTGCCTGATCGCGGACAAGTACCTGACGGCTTTCAACAATAAGCATATTGCCGTTTCGGTCACTATGAATCAGCTCGCCTTCCCACTTGCCCTTCTGTTCGAGATCATCATTGACTGTTGCTTTCCCATCCGGGAAGCGCGTTTTCAGCAGTGTGTTCGCGATACGCCCCAGAGCCTCTTGTGTGGACCAGCCATAGAGTCGTTCTGCTCCATGATTCCAAAAAAGTACACGCCCGATGGGGTCACGAATCAGAATAGCGTCGTAGGCTAGATTGATGATCTCGCTCTGTCGTTGAATCTGCTGAAGCTGCTGCATACGCTCACGCTGCGCCCGGCGCTGTGCAGTGACATCGCGAATGGCAGCAATCACGTGCGGTTGGTCGTCAAGCTGAAGTGGACGCAGGCTGATATCAACAGGAAATTCGGAGCCATCTTTGCGAGTGCCATAGAGCTGCAATCCCAGTCCCATCGGGCGCGTTCTGGGAGCCTTTGAATAGTGCTGTCGGTGCGCAACATGAAGTTGTCGGAAGCGTTGTGGGATCAGCTTCTCAATAGTTTGTCCCTGTAACTCGGCCTGGGTATAGCCAAATATTTTTTCAGCCTGCTTGTTTACCAGAACAATGGTTCCCTGTTGGTTGACGATGACCAGTGCATCTGGGAGCACATCGAGCAGGGGGCCGAGCTCTCTGGATGAGATGCTGATTGTTCCTTGCTCGGAAAGGGCAGAGGAGCCCTGGTTCTCTTCAGACATGAACATTTCTCCTTCAAGCAGGCTATGAGTATGAGTATCTAACCTCTTTAAAGAGTAATAGCCGGACAAGGTAAAAATCAAGTATGAGACTGCGGAGCTTTTTGCCCGGCTTGCGATCTGTTCTGATAGGAGCAGGGCTACATCACGGTAACCCTGCCGGACGCTCTTTACTTTGCTTTCTTTCCTGGCTCTGTTAGTACGTAACCTACCCCGATCTTGGTCTTGATATAGGAGGGGTGAGCCGGGTCTTTTTCGATTTTGCGTCGTAACCGATTGATATTGACCTGAAGCATATGGCTTTCACCGATATATTCGGGCCCCCAGACATGCTCAAGTAAGAGATCCTGTGTCAAAATGCGATTGGTGTTTTGTGCTAAATACTCAAGCAGGCGATATTCGGTTGGGGAGAGAGAAATTTCTTTCCCTGAGATGGTAACGAGGTGCTGTGCGAAATCAATGGTGATATCCCCGACGGTTGTAATAGTACGCAGACCTGTTCCATCGTTCTGGGTAGAAAGCTGCGTGCGGCGCAGAACAGCCCGAACGCGAGCAAGCAACTCATCGACGCTGAAGGGTTTAGTGAGATAGTCATCAGCGCCAAGATCCAGCCCTTTCACCTTCTCCTGATCCTGACCGCGAGCAGTGACAATGATAATAGGGACAGAGGAGAACTCGCGAACGCGCTGGCACACAGTGAAGCCGTCGAGCCTGGGCATCATCACATCCAGTAAGACCAGAGCCGGAGCGTGTTTTTCAATCTGTTCCAGGGCTTGCTGTCCGTCGCTTGCGGCGAGTACATCATAGCCCTCAAATTCCAGGTTGCGCGATACCAGACGAAGCAACTGGGGGTCATCATCCGCTACCAGTATGGTTGTTTTTTTGACAGACATGGGTCGCTCTCCTTCAATTGTTTCGATCTATCTATTCAGTCGTCTTATAGTTCCTGCTACAAGCGTCTGAGGATAGGGCATCTTCTCTGAAAAATGGGAGTCGCCAGGTATGCTATAGCCTCCCTTTTCCTATGATGATTGTCTGTTTGACTCCCTGCGAGATGGACATTCCCATTATACGGATTCTTGTTTTTTGATGTACTGTTGTGGTGCATTCTGGTATCACAAAACGCTCACAAATTCCTTCAGGATAGAAGAAGAAGTGCTTCAGGATAGGGAACGTGTTTTTATGGTACTGCTCTTCCCGGAACGATGGTGCTTTTCAAGGAAAAAGTGATGCCTTCCCCTTTGTGACGCGCTTGAGAGGAAAAGCAACAGGCATGAGACGGTGCTGTGAGCTACAGAGTGCATACTAAGGCCAGAGACAAGGAAGAAATACAAACTGCGGAACGGAACCGCAGATGAGACTGCAAGCAATCTTCGTGCAGAAGGGAGTCGAATAGATATCATGTATACTTTTCAAAAAGTACAGCCAAAATCAGCGATGAATATTCCAGCATCCCCTGTGGTGCGGTTCCTGTTTTCAGATACGCGTGTTGCCTGGCTCTGGCTGCTAGTGCGCCTCTATGTTGGCTATCAGTGGATCTCCGCCGGATGGGAGAAGTTAACCGGGTATACGCTGTTTGGACAGCCCGAAGGCACATCCTGGCTGACCAGTGGCGATGCGGCAATGCATGGGTTTATCCAGGGTGCGCTCAAGAACGCGGCAGGGGCACATCCTGCGGTGCAGAGCTGGTATGCATGGTTCCTTGAAAACGCAGTACTGCCCAACGCGCATGTCTTCTCGTATGTCATCCCGTTTGGTGAATTCCTGGTAGGACTGGGCTTGATCGTCGGGGCGTTGACCGGTATTGCTGCCTTCTTCGGATTCTTCATGAACCTGAACTTCCTGCTGGCAGGGGCAGTCAGCGTGAACCCGGTTCTGGCCGTGCTCTCTGTGTTCCTCATTCTGGCATGGCGCATCGCAGGATACTACGGTGTTGACCGTTATCTCCTGCCACTGCTCGGGACGCCCTGGACGGGATCGCTGGCTCAACGGAAAGAAGCGAGAGCTGTCGAGAAGAGCAAAGCCTGATAGGTTCGTGTGTGTGAACGGGGTGTGGATCTCTCGAGAGGATCTTCTGATTCGCTCGGGAGATCTTTTTTTGCTTGCAACACTCTTTGTATGCTACATTGTTCCTGTTGGAGTCGCATGGAGAAGGAGAGCTATTCGATGTTTAATGTGTGCCCACGCTGTGGAGAGTATCGCGTTGAAAAAGTGATAGACCGGACCGGGCCCTTTGCGATCTGCCCGGTTTGTCAGTATCACTATCCCTTTGTGCAACTACCACTGTTTCTCATTACGGGAGCCAGCGGAGTTGGAAAGACGACGATCTGTCTCGCGCTTGCGTCAGAGCTGCGTGGTGAATGTGTTGTGCTGGAAACAGATATCCTCTGGGGAGCAACCAATGTGAGCGACGAAGATTATGTCTCTGTCTGGTTGCGGATGGCAAAGAACATTCAGCAATCGGGACTGGCTGTGGTCCTGTGTGGCTCGCTCTTGCCCGAACGGTGCGCATCCTCTCCTGAAGGGCGTTTCTTTTCAGAGATACATGCACTGGCAATGGTCTGTAATGATGAATTGCTGGCGCAACGGCTGCATGATCGTCCCGCCTGGCGCCAAACGCATGCGCCGGAAGTGATCGAGCGCATGATCTCCTTCCAACAGTATTTTCGAGAACAGGCTGCGACCTCACCTGAGCGCGTGACGTTGTATGACACCGGCCAGCACTCTCTTGAAGAGACGGTGCAGGCGGTTGCGACATGGATACGTGAGCGCTTGCCAGAACATGCATATTGAAGAATAGAGATGTATTTGTGCTTTTACTGTACTTTGCTCTAAATCAAGAAAAGCGGGTATACTGGTAATATGATGTTTTTGTAGGGGTGGGAATCCGCTTTGTAGGGCAATGATCGAGTGCTGTGAAATCGCGAGGAGGAGAACGTGTGGTTGAGGAGAGCACGAACCATCGGTTTGCTGGTGACGATTCTGGTAACCATCGCAGTGCCAGCGGTTTTGTTTGCAAAGAGTTTGTTAACGGCAGAGAGCAAGACCTATAAGCAGGCAAAAAAAGTCATTCTGTTTCTTGGAGATGGTATGGGCGATTCCGAGATCACGCTTGCCCGGAACTATGCTGTAGGGGCGGCGGGCAGGCTCTCTCTGGATCGTCTGCCGTTTGTCGGCTCTGTAACCACCTATGCGGTGCAGGAAGAAAAGCCTCACCGTCCCGAGTATGTAACCAGTTCAGCCGCCAGTGCGTCTGGCTGGTCAACCGGAGAGAAGACAAGCAATCGACGGATCTCGACAACGCCAGGTACAGATGAGGATCTGCCCACCCTGCTTGAATTGGCGCAGAAGGCAGGTTACGCAACCGGTGATATCACCACGGCGGACCTGACAGACGCAACACCTGCGGCGGCAGTGGCGCACGTCAGCGATCGGGATTGTCGTAGCCCAGCCGAGATGAAGGCTTGCCCGAAGGATAAGAAAAGTGCGGGTGGTCCTGGTTCGATTGCCGAACAGGAGATCGATCATAAGGTCAACGTGCTACTTGGGGGGGGAAAAAAGCGCTTTTCCCAGGTGATTGAGAACGGTAATAAGACGCTGATGGAGGTCGCGCAGACACGGGGCTATACGGTAGTGACCGATACGGCGGGCATGCAGAAAGCGCAGGGAAAGCATGTGCTTGGCCTGTTCCACGATGCTGATATGAGTCTGGAATGGAAAGGAGAAGCGGCGCGCCCCTATCCTGGAAGCGGCCCCCAGACCTGCCAGCAGAATCAACGGCCTGCCAATGAACCCTCACTGGCGGCAATGACCTTAAAGGCCCTTGAACTCCTGCAAAAAAGCAGCGAGAAGGGCTTTTTGCTTCAAGTTGAGGGTGCCTCAATCGACAAACAGAGCCACATTATGAGTCCCTGTCAACAAATAGGCGAGACCATAGCCTTTGATTCCGCCGTGAAAGTGGGACTGGATTTTGCCCAGACCCACCCGGAGACCTTGATTCTGGTTATGGCTGATCACGGGCAAACAGCTCAGATTATTCAAAAGCCAGAGGACTCGAAGCAGCCCGGAGCCTTTAGCAAGCTGATCACAAAGGATGGCTCTCTGTTGTATGTCAGCTATGCAACGGCACCACAGGGGAAAGCGCAGTCCCATACAGGAACACAGGTGCGGATTGCTGCTATAGGGCCTAACGCGCAAAAGGTGAGTGGAGTGCTGAATCAAACAGACATTTTCGATCTGATTGTAGAGACACTGAAGCTTCGCTAATCGTACTGCTTGGGCCGAAGGGACCTGACAAGGACTTTTCGGCCCTTTTTATCGTTGACACCATGATAGAGCAGGAACCGTGTTGTATCCAGGAGAATGTGTTGTGATTTCTCTTGTGGTGCAGTCTAAACGGAGAGGACGAGAACAGCTATGCATTATATGATCCTTGCCTGCGATTATGATGGTACGTTGGCAAAAGATGGGATAGTCAGCCAGAGGACAATACATGCATTGGAACGCGTTGTTGCATCGGGTCGAAAGCTCCTTTTGATTACCGGACGTCTGCTGGAAGATATACAGAGGATCTTTCCTCGTCTGGATCTATTCACCTGGGTTGTTGCGGAAAATGGTGCCCTCTTCTATTCGCCTGCCAGCGGGACAAAGAAGCTTCTGGCAGAGGCACCGCCACCACAATTTGTTGAACTGTTGCGGTCAAAGGGGGTCACGCCTCTAGAAGTCGGAGAAGTCATTGTTTCGACGCATAGCCCGTATGAGACAACGGTGATAGAAGCTATTCATGAACTGGGTCTGGAGCATCAGGTGATCTTTAATAAGGGGGCAGTAATGGTGCTCCCGGCAGGTATTAACAAGGGCACCGGGCTCAAGCGAGTGCTCGATACGCTCATGATCTCATCGCATAATGTGGTAGGTGTGGGGGACGCTGAAAACGATCACTCCTTCCTTTCACTGTGTGAATGCTCGGTCGCGGTCTCAAACGCTCTGCCTGCTTTGAAGGATCGAGCCGACTATGTGACGAAGGCGGATCACGGTAATGGGGTGGTGGAGCTGGTTGATCAGCTAGTTGCTGATGACCTTCGCGAGATTGATGGACGGGTTGCCAGATGCAAGCTTGTACTCGGGACAAAGAAGAACAATGAGCCGCTAATCCTGAATGTCAATCGCACAAATATGCTGATTGCGGGAGCATCTGGAAGCGGAAAGTCTACACTGGCAATGAGTTTGCTAGAGCAGCTTATTGATCAGTGTTATCAGTTTTGCTTGATCGATCCTGAGGGTGATTATGAAACCTTTCAGGCGGCCACATCTCTTGGCAGTAGTCAGAAAGAGCCCACTGCCCAGGAAATGTTGCAACTGTTGGAGAAGCCAGAGCAAGAGGCCATTATGAACCTGCTCGGTTGTCCGTTGAGTGATAGGCCGATGATCGCCCGGAACCTGCTGCCCTCGCTACGAGAGCTTCAGATACGTCTGGGTCATCCTCACTGGCTGATCTTTGATGAGGCTCATCATATATTCTCGCCCGAGTTTGATGCAGCTACATTCATCGAAATGCGTGACCTGTTCAATCTCCTATTTATTACGGCGCATCCAGGAAGCATAGCTCGCCGCGTCCTGGAATTGATAGATGTTGCCATATTCGTGGGGGCACAGGCTCCCTCCGTCTTGCGTGAGTTTTGCAGCGCGCTTGGCCTGTCAGAGATTGGACCGCTGCCCGCAACCATAGATTCGGGTGCGGCACTGGTCTGGTTCCGTGATGCGACGACGCCCGCGGTGCAGATTGTGCCTGCTCACCCTGAAGAAGAGCACCTGCGGCATCGGCGAAAATACGCAGAAGGGAATGTTGGCGAAAAGAGCTTCTACTTCCGCGGTCCCGAGGGAAGGCTGAACCTGCGGGCGCAGAATCTCATCATCTTTATGCAGATTGCTCAGGGTATTGATGATGAGACCTGGCTGTTTCATCTGCGCAAAGGAGATTATTCGCACTGGTTCCGGGAGGATATTAAAGATCCTGATCTGGCCCGAGAAGCTGAGGAAGTCGAACGCGATATGCAGCTTTCCGCACAGGAGAGCAGAGAGCGGATCCGTGCCGCGATTGATAAGCGGTATACGCTGCCTGACTGAATACGGTTATATTGCCGGGCTGCTATGGTGCTTCCTCGTGCTTCCTGACTGTATGGGCGTTCTTCTGTGCATCCAGGGTTTCCTTGATCACTATGAGTAGCTCATCAATATCGAAGGGTTTATAGACGATCCGAATCCCTTTGGCGGTCAGATATCCTTCTTGATCGCGTACTGCATTCTGAGCAGCGGTGCAGAGTACAATTGGAATGGAGGCTGTACTGCGCTGCATTTTGAGAAGCTGAAGCATCTGCCAGCCTGATTTCTCGCTACCGAACATAAAGTCGAGGATGATCAGGTCCGGATGAAGTTTTTCTATCTCGCCAACCTTCTGAAGCGGATAAGAGGAAAGGATAACCTCATAGCCCTCTTCTTCCAGCAGAATGCGGAACATATCCAGAATATCCTGGGTATCATTGACAACTAAAATACGAAGCGGCTGTGTCATTTCCTGCTCTCCCGATCTCTCTTCTCTATAGGTAGTATACAGATCGGGGTAGTATCTGCGTTGAGACCGGGGATAAATGGCAAGCCGCAACCGACAGTGGTTGCGGCAATGCTACCTGTTCGACTGTTATTCGTTTTCTCTCTGCGGATCCTGGATACGAGCATGAGGACTGTTGGCTAGCCTGTAAAAAAAGCATGATCTGTCCTCATATACCTCGTGCGGAATGACGCAACGAACTGGCTTTAGAAGCCTGGTGCAACAAGCTCAGGTTCTGTTGCGTTCTCTTGAGTCCCACAGCGCAGACATTCGCGCGGGGGGTCTGGCATATGCATCAGCTCACCACAAATAGGGCAAACATAATGTTTTGCCACTTCTTTGATAAGGTCTGAGCGGCTGATAATACCAACTAAGCGGCCTTGATCGATGACCAGTAGACGGCGTATCCGTTCACTGATAAGTATTCTTCGGACCTCTTCCAGATCTGTTTCACTGGTGACGCTGATGATGCCGCGTGTCATAATATCGCGGACAAGGCGTCCTTTTTTGGCGATGACATCAAACTCTGTGACAATGCCAACAACGATCTGTTCATGATTGACGACAGGTAAGCCACTGATATTATGTTCTGATAACAACCGGGCTGCTTGCTGTCGAGTCTGGTCTTCATTGACCGTAATAACCTTCTCCTTCGGGGTCATTACATGTTTTACTCTCATTGACTCTGCATTTCTCCTCTTGCTCACTTGAGAACAGGTAGCTTCTCTTTCTATTGTAACATATAGTTCCTGTGCTTATGAATATTGTATATGTACACGTTCAAATATGACATCATGTTTCATTGTAATCTATTGTGTTTGATAGATGTTACCGTGTGAGCAGGAGAGAGGTGTTGGCAGGGAAGGAGAGATTGCATGCTCTCCTTCTGCATGCCCTTGTTTGCCCATCATGGCGTACTATCGAGGGTTGGCGTTGCGGTTGTATCCGGAGTGGGGAGCGGATAGACTTCAACCTGCTGGAAGAGTGCCTGTGCGCCTCCAGAGCTAAAGCCATTGCGGACGAAGAGCGCAATCTGTCCCTGTTGATATTCGGAGTCTTCAACGGTTTGCACGTGTTGCCCGTTAATGAAAAGCTGAAGGGTTGAACCCTGCATTGTCACGCGCAGCGTGTTGGCCTGACCGCGTGGTTTGAGCGCCTTGCTGGTCGTGTAATCCACAAGCATTGTTTCTTCCGGGCTATGGTTTTTGACATTCCAGGATTCTCTGGCGATGGTATATGTATTATTCCCATATATTTCGATGCGATAATTATGGTCAAGATTGTTGTCGCCACGCAAATACAGGCCAATACTATCATTATCGTCGCCAGCTTGAAATACAAAGGTTGTGGTGAGCTCGAAATCAGTGAATGGTGAATAGACCGGAATACTTTCTGTTGTGATGCGGTGATTGGTATTACCGATCAGCAGACCCTCTTCGGAAACGGAGCGGATATAGCCATCATTGTTGCTGATAAGCCAGCCTTTATTTGCCTCGCTGAAGTCATCTGAAAAGAGCGCTGATGGGGTGACAGTTGCAGTGGGTGTTTCTGTGGGGTGAGCAACGGTCGGTGTAATGTGTTTGGCCTTTTCCTGCTGTTCCTGTTTCCCTGTCGCGCGAACGACCATATAGATACTGCTTCCCGCGATCAGCACCAGGAGACAGACAAAGAGCAGAATAAGTCTCCATTTACGGCGATATTTCGTGTCCTGCTTGGGTTGCAGATGTTCTTCCACCATTGTAATGTATCACCTGTTGTTTGTTTGTTTGTATTCCTGATAATCAAAGGGAAATACACTTTGTCTTACGTATCACAATGCATCTTCGTTGGACGGAATGCCAAAAAATGAGGCATTGTTGGGAACAGACAAATATCATCTATACTCTAAAACGAATTTGGAGCTGTTCCGTTTCTTTTTTTATGGCCTTGCTTCATGCTTGCTAGTTGTAGCTGTTTGTATGTATCGGCGGTTTCAATATGCAGCAAGATATGATATAACAATTCCAAAATCTGTATCGGAAAGTGAAGGGCTAGGTGTTTTCATGCTCGCTGCAATGTTCTATGCTCCTATGGATGTTCGTTTAGAGGAGCGCCCGGTACCGCAGCCGGGGCCTGGGGAGATTGTCATCCAGGTTGCCGCGGCTACGACCTGTGGCACTGATCTCAAGACGTATCGACGCGGCCATCCGCTTCTGTTTCAAAATGGTCCTGGCGGTTTTGGGCACGAAGTTTCGGGTATCGTGGCGGCTGTTGGCCCGGGAGTGACGCGCTGCCATGAAGGAGATGCGGTCTCCGTTGCGAACTCAGCCCCCTGTTTTCAGTGCTTCTACTGTCGACGTAAGCGCTATAGCCTCTGTGAAGATCTGTTACTGTTGAACGGGGCATATGCCGAATACCTGCTTGTGCCTGCCCGCATTGTCGAACATAATCTGTATGTGTTGCCCACAGGCACCTCATTTGTTGCTGCTGCATTGACCGAGCCACTGGCCTGTGCAGTGCATGGCGTTGAGGCTAGCGAGATTATGTCTGGCGATACCGTTGTAATCCTCGGGGCCGGGCCGCTTGGGCTCTTGTTGGTTGCCGTTGCCCGGCTGCGCGGTGCGCGTGTTATTCTGACCGGAAGAGGTGAGCAGCGGCTTGCTCTGGGTCGTACTTTTGGCGCAGATATTGTGCTGGATGTGACCGGCATGTCAATGGATGAGCAGTGTGAAGCGATTCGTCAGCAGACCGAGAACCAGCGCGGTGCGGACGTCGCGATTGAAGCGGTTGGCACCCCTGAGACCTGGACGCTGGCAACGCGGGTTGTACGCCCCGGTGGACTGGTGAATCTGTTCGGAGGCTGCCCATCTGATTCTCACGTGCAGTTTGCCACCCGGCCACTTCACTACAGCGAGTTAACACTGAAGGGGGTCTTTCACCATACGCCTACCTATTTTGCTCAGGCGCTTGAGCTGATTCTGAGCAAGCAGGTCGATGTGACCCGTTTAATTTCCGCGTATCTTCCGCTGGAAGCTGCTGTTGACGCGCTTCAATTGCTGCTGCAAAAACAGGGCGTCAAGTACGCACTGATTCCTCCCGCTTTTGCTCATCTTTATGCTCGGGAACTCGCACAAGCCCCTGACTTACCATCTGGTAATAAATATCAATAACTTGCTGGACACTTAAACGACCGCCGGGACGGAACCAGGAAGAGACCTGGGTGCAGAGGGCAATGATGGCATAGGACGTTACCTTTACATCGCTTGGGTGAAAGACGCCGCGTTCCATGCCATCTCGCAAGATCTCCTGAATCATAGCGTCGTAGGTGTCACGCATAGCGATAATCCGTGTACGATGCTCCCCTTCCAACGCCCGTAACTCGGTATCAATAATAAAGAATTCAGCTTTGTTACTGGTATGCAGGCGAATATGGTTCGCTATTGCCTCGCGCAGACGATCGAGTGGATCATGATACTCATGCAGGATGCGCTCCAGCTTGCTATTTAATTGCTGCATATGTTTTTCCATTATCTCAACGAGCAGCGCTTGCTTGCTGGGGTAATGGTGATAGATACTGGCTGCCTGTATTCCGGCCAGGCGGGCAATATCGCGGAGTGGCGCTGCATGGTAGCCGTATTCAGAGAACAATTGTACGGCTGCTGCCAGAATGTTTTCACGCATTGAGCGGCCTTCGGGCTGCATAGCTACCTTCCTCATTTCCAACTCTGATTGTCCACATTGTAGCAGAAATATGAGAGAGAGAACAGGCTTCCAGTTTTAACGGGTATTGCTAGCACCGACAGGTAATCACAATCGCGCTGATATCATCGGCTTTGGCGCGGAGTGGTTCCTTCTCCAAAGAGCGTTGGTACGCCGCCTGTACCAGCTTGCGGGCGAGTTTCGTATAGGCTGTCTGGCTCAAGACCTGTGTGATTTCCTGATCGGTGAGATTGTCGTGCACGCCATCGGTGCAGAGGAGCAAGCGATCACCGGGGCTCAGAAAGGTCTGCTCAAGGTGGATGGTCAGCGGTTTGTCGGTTCCAAGAGCTTGCGTGATACGATTGCGCTGTTCAAAATAGGTCATCTCTTCCGTGGAAAGTTGCTCGCGGCTGGTGGCTTGATCGATGCGGTGGGCTGCCTCTGCTGAAAGTGCTCCCTGTGTCACCATGTGATTGATATAGCTGTCATCCAGTGTCAATCGTTCCAGCGGTATGCCTTCGCGATAGCGATACAGGCGGCTATCGCCAATATGAGCGTAAATAAGCGGATAGCCCTGTTCGGTGCGTTGGGGGCAGAGCAGGGTAAGCACGAGCGTTGTGCCGATGCGAACAGGATTACCATCAGCGTTCTGTTGTTGACGGCGGTCGCGTTCCTCATGAATGCGTTGGTGAGCGTGCTGGATCAGTTGCTCAATGTTCTCAGGTAGTGAGGGCAGGGCAGAGAGGGTGGGCTGTTGCCGCCAGTGTTGCTGGATCGTCTCAGCCGCTAGCGTGGAGCCGACGTCGCCCATTGCGGTACCAACACCGTCGAAAATGGCGGCAAGTCCACGCCGTTTCTTCAGAAGAATGCGGTCTTCGTTGCGTTCTGGGCGTTTGCCGCGACTGTATCCCGTCCAGATAAAAGACGCGATCGTTTGACCATTCATCATGCTCGTTTGCTCCTTCATGTAAATGGATGTTGTTCCTGGACCTATTGTTAATATTACTCCGCTTTTTGTGTGTTTGCTTCAACTGGGGCAGGCAAAAGAGAAGAGGGCCAATGGCCTTCGCGTTCAGGCAGAAATGTACCTGTTCAGGATGAGAAAATGAGTCAGACTAATTTAAGGAAGAGGTCTTCGAATTTCGCATGAGATGCCAGTTTCTCTTGCATTTCTGCAACTGCTTATGGTACAATCGAAAAAGCGATGAGTCATATTTATTTACGAAGTTGTAGCTATTAATATGACCGATAAAGATATAGCGATAGTAGAAACTTCTTACCGACCAGGATATGAAACGGTAGCTGATCGGATCATTGAGCTGATTCAGACTACTGGCTTGAAACCTGGCGATCGTCTCCCCACGGAGTCGAGCCTTGGGGAACAATTAGGTGTAAGTCGTGCAATGGTGCGCGAGGCTATCAAATTACTGACCGCCCGGGGCTATGTTCGGACTCGGCGCGGGAGTGGTATTTACGTAACCTCTACAGAGCAACCACTGGCAACCGCAGCTATTGTTCTCTCCATGCCAGTTGATCATGACCATATGCTTTCCCTGCTGGAATTCCGGCGATTGCAGGAGATGCTGACTGCCCGGCTGGCTGCGGAAAGAGTCACGCTTTCTGAACTGCGTGCGTTGGAAAACGCGGTTGAACAGAATAAGCGCAGTGCAGAGGCCGGTCAATGGGACCAGTTTATTGCGAGTGATATTGAGTTTCATCTTGGTATTGCTCGTGCCTCTCACAATCAATTCCTGGTCGATACCGTGAATGAGACGTTTCGTTTGCAACGATGGGCGCTGAAACTCGTCATCGGGGGAACGCCTGGCTCATTGTTGCTCTCTGCCGAGCAGCATGCAGCGGTGCTGACAGCAATAAAACAGGGAGATGCAGAGGCCGCTGTGAAGGCAATGGAAACGCATATTCTCACTGTACAGGCTGATTATCAAAACGAGGTGCGGCGGTTGCTTACAAGTTATGGTGGTGGTGAGCAGCCCTGATTTTTTTGTGTAGTAAGGAGCGATAATACCTATGCCCCTGACCATAACGGATGTGGTGGCTCGTGATATTCGCTTCCCGACGTCGCGATCACTGGCGGGGTCAGATGCGATGCATCCCGATCCTGATTATTCGGCGGCGTATGTGACGCTCGTAACGAACGATCCAGCATTGCAGGGAGACGGCCTGACGTTTACTATCGGGCGCGGCAATGAGATCTGTGTTGCGGCGATTAAGGCACTTGCCCCGCTGGTGATTGGTCGGACGTTGGAAGGGATAACTTCTCATATGGCGGCCTTCTGGCGTTCGCTAACCGCTGAAAGCCAGTTACGCTGGGTGGGCCCGGAAAAAGGCGTGATTCATCTGGCAACGGCTGCGCTGGTGAATGCGGTCTGGGATCTCTGGGCCAAATCGGAACAGAAACCCCTCTGGAAGCTCCTTGTTGATCTCTCGCCAGAACAATTGGTGTCCTGTATCGATTTCCGCTATATTACGGATGCGCTGACACCAGAGGAAGCGCTGACGCTCTTGCGGCGCAACGAGCCAACCCGGGCGCAGCGTGAAGCAGAGATCCGGCGGCGTGGTTATCCGGCCTATACCACCTCGGCTGGCTGGCTTGGCTACAGCGATGAGCAGATGCGCCAGCTTTTACGAGAGGCGCTGGCAAAAGGCTGGACGCACTTTAAGCTCAAGGTCGGTGCCAATCTGGAAGATGATCTGCGACGTATTCGTATCATGCGAGAGGAAATTGGCCCCGAGCGTCGCTTGATGGTTGATGCCAATCAGGTCTGGGATGTTGACCAGGCGATCGCCCACATGAAGGCGCTGGCACCCTATAATCCCTGGTGGATTGAGGAACCAACCAGTCCCGATGACGTGCTTGGGCATGCAACCATCGCGAAAGCCATCGCGCCGATCAAGGTGGCTACTGGCGAGCACGTCCAGAATCGCGTGATCTTCAAGCAACTCTTTCAGGCTCAGGCCTTCCACTTCTGTCAGATTGATGCTTGCCGGGTTGGCGGGGTCAATGAAGTGCTGGCAATTATTTTGATGGCGGCAAAGTTTGGCATCCCGATTTGTCCTCATGCGGGCGGTGTAGGACTCTGTGAATATGTGCAGCACCTTTCGATCTTTGACTATATTTGTGTCAGTGCCTCGCTTGAGGATCGTATGCTTGAATTCGCCAATCACCTGCATGAGCATTTTGTGCATCCGGTTGTGATTGAGAACGGACATTATAAGGCGCCCCTGGCCCCTGGCTATAGCGCGACGATGCTTCCAGAGACGCTGGATGCATATGCATATCCAGATGGAGCGGTCTGGCAGAAAGCCTGAGTGTTCCATTGAAAAAAGGCTCACAGTTTATCAGGGAGTGTATGATGTTACAGACAGACGCCACAAACGCAGAGCAGCGTGTGCGCTGGTTTACCCATGATCGTCTGGGGATGTTCATTCACTGGGGAATTTACGCTGCGGCGGCGCGGCACGAGTGGGTGAGAAACCATGAACGAATCACCAATGAGGCGTATCAGCGCTATTTCGATCATTTTGACCCGGACCTCTATGACCCGCGTGAGTGGGCGCGCATGGCAAAACAGGCAGGCATGAAATATGCCGTTATTACGGCTAAGCATCACGATGGGTTCTGTCTCTGGGATACTGCCCTGACCGATTATAAAGCAACAAAGACGCCCTATGGACGAGACCTCTTGCGTCCCTGGGTTGAGGCTTTTCGCGCTGAAGGGCTGAAGGTTGGCTTCTACTATTCGCTACTCGATTGGTATCATCCAGAATTTCCCATTGATGGAATTCATCCACAGCGTGATGATCTTGCGTTTCGGGAGCAGAACAAGCATCGTGATATGGCGAAATATCGCGAGTATATGTATGGGCAGGTGCGTGAGCTTCTGACGAACTATGGCAAGATCGACATTATTTGGTTTGACTTTTCCTACTCGCATGAGGATTGGGGCTGGTCAAAAGGCAAAGGACGCGAGGATTGGCAGTCCGAAAAGTTGATCCAGCTGGTGCGTGAACTGCAACCTGATATTTTGATTAACAATCGTCTGGAGATGCCCGAAGAGGCGGACTTTGATACGCCAGAACAGATCCAGCCGCGCGAATGGGTGACGATCAACGGGCGCCGTGTCGTCTGGGAGGCCTGTCAGACGCTGAACGGGAGCTGGGGGTATCATCGCGATAACCAGAACTGGAAGACCCCGGATGTCCTGGTGCGCATGCTGATCGATACCGTCTCCAATGGTGGTAACCTGCTGTTGAATGTTGGTCCGAATGGGCGCGGCGAATTTGAGCCGCGTGCAGTCGCCTCTCTTCAGGCCATTGGAGAATGGATGCGCTTGCACAGTCGCTCGATCTATGGGGCGACGGCAAGCGAGTTCAAGGCGCCGGATAATTGCCGTCTGACGCAGCGGGGCAATCGGCTTTACCTGCATATCTATAGCTGGCCGATGGGACCGCTTGTGCTTGATGGTCTGCTCAGCAAGGTCGAGTATGCTCAGTTTCTTCACGATGCCTCCGAGGTGCGCTTCACCGGCGTTGCTGGACAATGGGGCGGTGCCTACATTGGAGGCGATGAAGAGACGCTGGTGCTCCATGTGCCGGCGTTGCGCCCGAATGTGCTGATTCCTGTCGTGGAGCTTTTTTTGAAGGAATAAGTACACGTTACCATTGCCTTCCCGCCTCTTGTAAGTGCCGGTGGCCCCCGCAGAGGCCACCGGGCTTACTCTTCCCGTGTCACACAGCGCTGTTGTTTTTACCGCACATGTGGTGTAATCTGTGAGAAAGAGTTATGGTACGCAGATGGGAGAGTAAGGTGTTCATCTATGGAACAGGTGCTGAAATGCCAGCGAAAGGACTGTAAAAGAGGCGTCTACATTCGCTATAGAGAGGTACTGATGGCGGGCAAGGTCTGGATGCGTATTCCACAGTGGCGGTGCTATGCCGGGCATGTGCAATATGAACGCGATTTGCGCTATGCCAATATCAACGAGATTGATGATAGCATCATTGAAGCGCTCCCCTGGCATAAAGACCGTCTGCTCGCAGATCGGGGGCGCGAGGCTGTTCACGCGTTCGCAGTGCAGATAGGACTCTCTGCTGAGGAATTGGAGGCATCCGATTGGCGACCGTTTGACGGTGATGTACAGCCACACAGGCGCCTGGATAAAAACTGCACCTATCGAGTCTATCGTGTTATTACGACCCGTGGAATTTATTTTTTCTGGCTCTCTGCCTCAGATCCAGGAACAAGTTGGCTTCCCTGGTACTGGCAGCGCGAAGAGAAAGAGACTCGAAATGGCTATATTTTAATTGCCAGAGATGGGACAGGCGCTATCGTTGATCGCTTAATTGGCACGCGTGGATGTGGCTTGCAGGGGGCTCTTGCTTCG
This sequence comes from Thermosporothrix sp. COM3, assembly GCF_059696735.1. Taxonomy (NCBI): domain Bacteria; kingdom Bacillati; phylum Chloroflexota; class Ktedonobacteria; order Ktedonobacterales; family Thermosporotrichaceae; genus Thermosporothrix; species Thermosporothrix sp. COM3. The sequence continues at coordinate 7,358,068 of NZ_AP019376.1, forward strand.
GCGCGCTGGTTCCTGCTTCAGTTACGTCACGCGACGCGAATTGAGGTGCACAAGCAGAGTTTTGGCTTTGAGATGGACGCTACCTACGAAGACCGGGCGCTTGCTGTTGTGACACTGGATGATCTCTCAGAGTATGAGCGTGCTCATCGCGGAGAGTTCTTTTCACAGGGAGAGTTGCGCGCGGAATAACGTGGCCTCAGATCAAGGGAGAGGGTACGTTTGTTATTGCGTTTTGAAGGCTTCCCATAAGCTGGAAAGGCAGAGAAAATCAATGTTCAGATTGGATCATAAAGTCGCGCTCGTCACTGGCTCTGGTTCCGGCATCGGCAGAGAAATTGCTTTGCTTTATGCCAGACAGGGGGCCAGTGTCTATATTGCAGATATCAATGAAGAGGCTGCTCAAACAGTGGTGCAGGAGATCCTGGAGCAAGAGGGGCAGGCATTCGCCCTGCGCCTGGATGTTACCAATGAGGAACAGGTGAAGGTTGCGTTTGAGCGTGTGGTACAGGAGCAGGGGCGGATCGATATTCTGGTGAATAACGCGGGGATCAGCCATGTTGGTTCGATCTTAGAGACGACCGCGGAGGACTGGAATCGGGTGATGAGCGTCAATGCAATGGGTGTCTTTCTCTGTTCTAAATATGCCATCTCCCAGATGATTCAGCAGCAGCCTCAAGGGGGTGTGCTGGTGAACATTGCGTCGGCGGCTGGTATGATCGGCGTCGAGAGCCGTTTCCCCTATAGTACCAGTAAGGGCGCGGTTATCAGTATGACTCGTTCCGTGGCGATCGACTTTGTCTCACAGGGCATACGAGCAAACGCGATCTGTCCCGGGACCGTCTATACGCCGTTCGTTGAGGGTTATTTAAATCGCCATTACCCTGATAACAAGGAAGAGATGATTCAGCAGCTCGGGGCGCGTCAGCCACTTGGACGTATGGGAAGACCCGATGAGATTGCGCATGCTGCCCTCTATCTTGCATCGGATGAAGCTGCTTTTGTCACCGGCTCTACCCTGGTGATTGATGGCGGTTGGACCGCGAAGTAAGAGAAAAGAGGGAGCCGCATGGATGCGCAAGAACTATATCTTCGTTTCCAGCATCGTCTGACTTCCAGTGGAGGCGAATGCTGGCTTGTTGAAGACCTTGCTGCCGCCGCTGACACAATTGCCTCTCATAGCGCTTTAACCGGGCGTACCCTGGTTGTTCCACCTGGATTTGCTGATTGCGCTCTCTGGGGAGCGCTTCTTCCTCTGCTTGCCGCGAAAGAAATTCAGATCAGTGAGGCCGAGACCCCTGCCGGGATTGCCGATGCTCCGGTAGGCCTTTCGGCGGCTGAGTTGGCTGTGGCTGAGACGGGTTCTGTGCTGGTCGCGGATAATGTGCTTGCTGCCCGGGCGGTCAGTATGCTGACGTTGACCCATTTTGTGCTGGTGCGAGTCGAGGATCTTGTTCCGGGCCTGGATCAGGTCGGAGAGCGCCTGTATCAACTAACGCGCCCTGGACCCACACAACGACACCATATGACGCTGATTACCGGGCCCAGTCGTACCGCGGATATCGAGCGTACCCTGACAATCGGCGTTCAGGGGCCTAAGGCATTGTGTGTTCTGCTTGTAGCTCACCAGGAGGTCCAGCCATGACGATTCGCTATCAAAAGGAATTGCCTGTTATCCAGCAGAGAGCGGCTCAGAATGGACATGAGCATCAGCCCTTCCCTCAGCGGCTGGATCGTGCCCTGAATGATCAAAATTTGCAGCGTGCGCTGGAACGCTTTGCGCCTTCCTGGCGTGAGTCTCGCGAGAAGATTTTTGCTACAGCAGAACAGGAATATGGGGAAGAGTTCCGTTTTGAGCGGCTGCGGGAACGTCTGAAGGCGGCGAAAGATGAAGCGATTGAGCGCCAAGAAGAATTGGTTGCACAATTTAAGCAGCAGGCTGAAGCCGCTGGCGCCGTTCTCTATGAGGCCAGAACCGCTGAGGATGCTAACCGCTATATCTATGAACTCTGTCAGCGCAAGGGCATTCAGCTTGTGGTGAAGTCAAAGACAATGGTCAGTGAGGAGACGGAACTGAATGCCTACTTAGAGGCCCGTGGCGTCACCGCGATTGAAACCGATCTGGGTGAGTGGGTGGCACAGCTTGAGCATGAGCGCCCTTCGCATATGGTCATGCCGATTATTCACAAAACGCGGCAGCAGGTTGGCGAGACGCTGTCACGAGCCACCGGACGTGAGATCTCGCGTGAAGATGTGGCCGAACAGGTCGCGGTCATCCGCAAAGAGCATCGTAAGGCGTTTTTAACGGCGGGCATGGGAGTCAGTGGTGCGAACGCGTTAATTGCAGAAGGCGGCACCGTCATGATGCAGACCAACGAGGGAAATGGGCGTCTGGTGACGTCACTGCCTCCAGTCCATGTGGTGATGGCGGGCTATGATAAGCTGCTGCCGACCTTTGCTGACGCGATGACGCAGATACGTTTGCTGGCTCGTAGTGCGACCGCGCAGCCGATTACCAGCTACACCACGTTTATTACCGGGCCTTCTTCTCCTGAGCGGGAGATGCATATTATTTTACTGGATAACGGGCGGAGCGAGATGCGGGCTGATCCTCGTTTCAAGGAAGCGCTGCGGTGTATTCGCTGTGCGGCCTGTGCGAATATCTGCCCGGCCTATCAGCAGGTGGGCGGCCATGCGTTCGGTCATATCTATAGTGGTGCTATCGGGCTGGTAGTGACGCCCTTCCATCATGGCATTGAGGCAGGAGCCGGTCCGCAAAGCCTGTGTGTGAGCTGTAATGCCTGTGAAACCGTGTGCCCGGTTGAGATTCCTTTGCCCTCGCTGATTCTGGATGTGCGCCGGAAAGTGGTACGGGAAAAAGGTCTGTCTCCAATCAAGAAAGCTGTTTTCGGGATAATGGCTCGTCCCCGTCTGTTTGATATCTTGCTGCGGTTTGGGAGTTTCTTTCAGTTTCCGGCAACGCGCGGAAGTCGTTTTGTGCGTTCGCGGAATCTCCGGCTGTTTTCGCGCCTGCCTTTTATCGGCGGTATGGCTGCATTGACGCGCTGGCGGAGTCTGCCTGCACTGGCTGTGAAGCCTCTTCGCGATCGGGTGAAGGCGCATTCGGAGGCGCAGCCGTCTGGAACATCGGCTCACTTGACTGTGGCCTACTTTGCTGGCTGTATGACGGATAGGCTTTATCCTGAGATGGGAGAGGCTGTAATCCGGGTGCTTGAAGCGGCGGGTGTGCGCGTGATCTTTCCTCATGGCCAGAACTGTTGTGGACTTCCCGCGCTGAACTCCGGCGATACGGTCAACGGGGCAAAGATGGCAAAGCAGACAATCAGGACGCTTGAGCAGATGATAGACCGCGAAGGTGTCGACTATATTCTGAGTGCCTCTACAAGTTGTGTGGTGACCGTACTCCAGGATTATATTCGGCTCTTTGAGGATCTGGATGAACTTGGTTGGCTGCGTAGAGCTCAGGCCGTTGCCGAGCGCGTCATTGATTTTACTGGCTTTATGGCGCGTGTGGTGCTGGCGCAAGGCGTTCGTTTCTCGGTCAGGCGGCCGGGGCCGAATGATACCGTAACCTATCACGATTCGTGCCAGTCCTGTAACTGCCTGGGCCTTCGTTCCGAGGCGCGAACGATTCTCCGTGAGATTCTGGATATCGAGGTCCAAGAAATGCCCCGATCGGATGTTTGTTGCGGGTTTGGTGGCTCCGTCTCACTTGAGCAACCGCGCCTGGCTGAACGGATGTTACAGCAGAAACTGGCAAATGCGGAGCAGACAGGAGCGGCACTGCTTGTCTCGGATAATCCCGGTTGTTTAATGCATTTGCGCGGTGGTGTGGACGCGGAAGGACGACCGATTCGCGTGTTGCATCTGGCTCAATTGATTGCCGAGCATCTGACATAAGCTGTTGTTCTTAAAGTTCCCCTGGATGGCTTCGCAGGGGAACTTTTTTATGTCTGAACAAACATGTTTTTAACTCATCCTTATGCTATACTGATTCCCAACAGATCAGCACTCATCACTCTTCAAGTACGATGGGCTGGAAAAGGAGAGGAGAAGATATTTGGGTGACTTATCCAGCTTTTATGAGTGCTGATGCTCTATGTATGCGAGAGAGGAAGAGTTATTCTGATGGGTGCAACAAAAAAGTACCAGAAGCGTATTTGGGATTTTGAATTGATGGAATCGCACGTTGTTACAGCATACTCAGAAGAAGAGCTTGAGGCGCAGGTGAAGCAACAGCGTGAGCACTGGGAAGCGGAAAAGCAGAGAAGGAAAGCCGATAATCTGACTGCTTGTGAAGAGAAGCGAATTGAAGATTTGAGACGGTTTCTTCTTCGGAGCTATGAGAAGGATAAGCCTGCAATACAGGAAGTGAAAGAAGGAAAGAAACTATATCCTCCTTTTGCCTTTGGGAAAGAAGAACCTGTTCCTGAAACATATTTAAAGATGTATAAGGTACCTAGATATTGGTCCTTGCCGGAACGATTGTTTCCTGGTTTGACAGAGCGACGAAGAGAAAGACATGAACTGGCAATGGAACATTATGGCCGGGACTTTGAGGCATTTGTGGTGGAGAAGGAGCAGGCATGGGAAGCGTATGTCAAGCAGAAAGAAGCTTTTGAGCGTGGTGAAGGTGAGGCCATTGTCAATGTAGTCAACGAGGTACTCTCTGCTCTGGAGGCTCCGGAAAATTTCATACAGGAATATGATACAACGCTTGATATACAGAACCAGACCGCAAAGATTCTGTTACGTGTTCCTGATATGCAGGAATTGAAATGGTATCAGGGATATGTCTATGTTGCAGATCAAAAGAGGATTGTGCCGGTTCCATTCCGCCCCGAGGCGCATAAAGAGCTTTATGAAGAACTTCTTTGTCAGGTAGTTTTGCTTGTCGCTCATCGCATATTTTTATATGTGATGTCTCCCCATGTGAATGTATTGCAGGTGAGAGGTTATGTGAGAAGTATTGACCCTGCTACCGGCCGCCCTGTCGATACCTATGTTATTATGCTAGATATCACAAGGGATGTATTGGCAACAATCAATCTGGAATTGGTTCAGCCGAGAGCATGTGTACGTAGACTGGATGGGGGATTTGGCGAGAATACGGGGCAAGTGATGTCAAAAGCGATGGTACTGAACAGAGCGTCCATTGCCTTGACTCCGACAGGTATGTCTGGACGTTCTCCTGAGAAGCCGCTTATCAATCTTGCTACCATCGATTGGCGGGAGTTTGAGCATCTGGTGGGGGAACTTTTTCGGAAAATATTCCGTGGACATGGGGTAACAATATCAGTGACTCAGGCGAGCCGTGATGGTGGGGTTGATATTGTGGTTAAGGATCCTGATCCGCTGCGTGGGGGCAAATTTGTTGTGCAGGTGAAACGCTATACAAATATGGTTCCAATAGAAACCGTTCGGGCTCTTTATGGAACTATGTTGAAAGAGAAGGCAACGAAAGGCTTTCTTGTTGCAACAAGTCGCTTCAGTGATAATTCGAGGGACTTTGTCCGAGATTTGCCAATCACGCTGATTGATGGGCCTGCCTTGCTGGCCTATTTCAAACAATATGGCTACGAAAACGTTGTGCTTGATCGGCTCTGAGACTTACAAACTAGGCTCTTCTGCGGAAGAGCTTTTTTTATGGCTGGTTCCGGTCTCAATCCGGCGTTACGTAACATGTCTCATGCTGAAATCGTGTACCTCATGTAGCTGGCCGTATTCTCTCAAGCAATCAAGCATGGCGCGTTTCTATGACTGCATGGTAAAGAAAGCCTCGTGCTGGTTTACATCAAGTGGTAGGGAACAGTGTTTATGATGAAAGTGGGTGAAGTATTTGTGCCCGCCGCATCATCCTGATAGATGGATCCTCTGGTATCAGGGACCGTTGGTCAGTGGGCTTGAGCATGCAGTGTGACTGCATGTCTGACAAGAGAGAACCTCTAGAAGGTCTTTTAGCTAGGAGGAGTAAGTTACGTTATGGCTCAAGTCAGCGATTTTCTGTTAGAGCGTCTTTCACAGTGGAATGTGAAGCGTATTTACGGCTATCCCGGTGATGGTATTAACGGCATACTGGGTGCGTTAGAGCGGCATAAAGATCTGTTTGATTTCGTGCAGGTGCGTCATGAGGAGATGGCTGCCTTTATGGCGACAGCGCATGCGAAGTTCACCGGAGAAGTGGGGGTCTGTCTTGCTACTTCCGGCCCCGGCGCGATTCATCTGCTTAATGGACTCTATGATGCCAAGATGGACCATCAACCGGTTGTCGCTATCGTCGGTCAGGCGGCGCGTCCGGCAATTGGTGGCAACTATCAGCAGGAGGTTGACCTGCTCTCCCTCTTTAAAGATGTGGCCGGTGAGTATGTTCATATGGCTTCCAGCCCGATGCAGGTACGTCATCTGGTAGATCGTGCATTTCGCATTGCTCAGGCAGAGCGTACCGTAACCTGCGTGATTCTGCCAAAGGATATTCAAGAGATGGGGGCAGTTGAGAACCCGCCTCACGCGCATAATACTATCCATACCGGTATAGGCTACTCGGAGCCTCGTATTGTTCCCAAACAGGAAGACTTGCAGCGAGCCGCTACCGTGTTGAATGAGGGCAAAAAGGTTGCGATTTTGGTTGGTGCCGGTGCCCTGGGTGCCAGTAAAGAAGTTGCGGACGTGGCTGGAGTGCTGGGAGCCGGTGTTGCGAAGGCATTGCTCGGAAAAGCCGTTCTCCCCGATTATCTGCCCTATGTTACCGGCTGTATTGGCTTGCTTGGTACAAAGCCAAGCTGGGATATGATGATGGAGTGCGATACACTCCTGATGATCGGGTCGAGCTTTCCCTATGCCGAGTTTCTGCCAAAAGAGGGACAGGCTCGGGGAGTGCAGATCGATATAGATCCTGCTCGTTTGAGCCTGCGCTATCCAATGGAAGTCAACCTCAGAGGTGATAGCGCCGAGACCTTGCGGGCGCTGCTACCGCTGTTACAGCAGAAAAAGGATCGCTCGTGGCGCGAGAAAATCGAGAAGAATGTCACCGATTGGTGGAAGCTGGTCGAGGCCCGGGCACAGGAGAAGGCCGATCCGGTGAACCCGGAACTTGTCTTCCTGGAACTCTCAAAGCGGCTGCCTGAAAATGCAATCTTGACTGCTGATGCCGGGACAACCGCGAACTGGTATGGGCGCGTTATTCGCATGAAAGAGGGGAACATGGGCTCGCTCTCAGGGAGCCTGGCAACTATGGGGGCTGCGGTTCCGTATGCGATTGCCGCAAAGTTCGCGTATCCTGATCGCATCCCTATCTGTACGACCGGTGACGGCGCGATGCAGATGAATGGGCTGAACGAGCTGATAACGGTTGCCAGGTACTGGAAGAATTGGAGCGATCCCCGTATCATCTTTATGGTGCTCAACAATCGTGATCTGAATCAGGTCACATGGGAGATGCGTATTCTGTCCGGTAATCCTAAGCTGGAAGCAACCCAGAATTTGCCTGATTTCCCCTATGCACAGTTTGCTGAGTCGCTTGGCTTTAAAGGTATCCGAGTTGAGAGGCCGGAAGATGTTGCTTCCGCATGGGATGAGGCGTTAAAGGCTGATCGTCCGGTAGTCTATGAGGCCTGTGTGACTGGTGAGGTGCCGACATTACCGCCGCATATCACGTTTGAGCAAGCGAAGAACTACCTGGAAGCGCTTGTGAAGGGTGATCCCGAAGAGGGTGGTATTATCAAGCAGTCAGCAAAAGAGCTGGTCAAAAGCGTCCTGCCAACGAAGAAGTAGGCTTTTAGGTTGTGCCGGGTTGCAGAAATGCGCCCGGCTTTTTGATTCTGGCATGATCATCGGCGTTGACATGCATCTATACAGGATGGTAGTCTATGCGAAGCTATGTTGTTCCGGGTAGAAACGCATTTTTGAGGACCGATGACTGATATTCGCCTACACCTATCTTCTATTCTTTCTTGTATAAAAAGGAATCTGACACAACCTGATGCATTGGCGCTTCTGCGGGCTGAATTACGCCAGCTACTCCCACAGAGCTACGGGCTTGGGTCTGGCCGTTTGTGTAACGAGCGGCAACAGCTCTCATCTCGTGTTGATCTGGTGCTCTATGATCGGACGATTGAGAGCATGTTGATGCGAGAGGAAGAAGGGATATTTGATATTCGTCAGGCGCTTGTCACTGTCCAGCTTGCTGACACGCTCGATACGGCAGGGCTGGAAGCGCTCTTGCGGGTGACCGCCTCCACTAAAACTCTGCTGCCCGAACGGAAGTTAGAAGAGATTCTGGCAACACAGAGGCCTGCGCGTCGGCTTGGAAAGTTCTTCCCATTAGGGATTATTGCCTTTCGGGCATTAAAAGATACGCAGACACAGAGCCAGGAAGTGCTTGCGTTGTTACTGGATGCCAGTCTGAAGCGGCAGAAGATGCTGTCGCGTCCCGATTTTTTGCTTGCGCAGGGGCACGGTCTCTTTTATCGTAATCCCGTGCTGGATGGTATTCCTTTTGTGCAGAGCACTATTCATATTTCTCGTACCCTGGAGTCTGACAAGGCATATACCTGTTATGTCTGCAAGCGGAATTATACCCACCATCACTTCTTCTATGAGCGGCTCTGCTTGCAGTGTGGTGATCTCAACTATGTGAAACGGGCGATCCCCGGAGATCTGACAGGGCGCATTGCGCTGGTGACAGGAGCACGAATAAAAATCGGGTATGCGACCGCTCTACGCCTCTTGCGGGCAGGAGCCCGGGTAATTGCCACAACACGTTTTCCCTATGACGCAGCCCGACGTTACAGCCGTGAGCCTGATTTTCAGAAATGGCGCGATCGGCTGCATATTTATGGCCTTGATTTCCGCTCCCTGCCAGTGCTGGAACAATTTATCAACTACCTTTCCTCGGCCTATCCGGGATTGGATATTCTGATTAACAATGCGGCACAAACGGTCAAACAGCCGCCCTCAGCCTATGCTGCTCTTCTGGCAGGTGAGCGAGCCGAGCTTTCAGCGGAACAGCGGTTGCTGGTTGAGCGTTCTCAGGCTGTGTTACCTCCGGTCGCGTTTATGATGCAAGATGGAGAGGAGCCTTTTCGGGCTTTACTGGCCCCCGCTGGATCGTCGGCCAAAGAGGCACCTCCGGTCGCGCAGGAAGAGGTTGGTCCGCTTGCCGTTGCAGAGCAGAATAGCTGGACTGCACGCCTGGCTGATATCTCACTGACAGAGATGCTGGAGGTACAGGTTGTCAATGTTACCGCGCCATTTCTGCTTATCAGTCGCCTGCGTCCACTGATGAAACGAAGCCAGTTCCCGCATCGCTTTATCGTGAACGTCACTGCGACCGAGGGGCAATTTGCGCAAAAGAAGCGTGGAACGCACCCCCACACGAATATGGCGAAGGCGGCTCTGAATATGCTGACCCATTCTTCGGCGGAGGAGCTGGCGGCGGATTCTCTTTATATGAACAGTGTGGATCCTGGTTGGATCTCGTTGCAGACGCCTGTGGATATCCAGGACGAGCACTTGATCTTGCCGCTTGATCTTGTAGATGCGGCGGCACGCGTCTGTGATCCAATCTTTCAGGGGATAGTGGATGGTAAGCTGACATACGGGCATTTCTACAAAGACTATGTCTCGGTTCCCTGGTAGTGAAATTGATATATAGAAATGCAATCTTGACTGCACAATACGAAACAGGTTATAATGGCCTCATCGGTTGATCCGATCAGTGTGGGGTGTAGTTTAACGGTGAGAATACCGTCCTTGCAAGATGGAGATAGAGGGTTCGAACCCCTTTCGCCTTATACTGCCGTTGGGGGTGAGGCGTAACGGTAGCGCAGCTCTTGGCTCTGGAGCAGGATGCCGGGTTCGACTCCCGGTCGCCTCCACTTCTCTTTTTCCTCTCGTCGTTGTTTTCTTTCTTACCCTTGACGAAGCGAAAGCCGCTCTGTTATGCTGCTATTAGCGGAATTCGTAGATCAATAGAGGATGAGAGTCCCTCGGTAGATGCGCCTGCCGGGGAGGAGGAACAGGTTCGACTCTGCCGTCTTCTATTGTCTCATGTGAGCTTTGCACTCGGTGCTACCCTTTGCAAACGGGGTGAAAGCCGGGATCACTTCCACATCTGATCTAGATCTGAGAAAAATTGCGTTGATACCTTTCTATTGAGCCAATTGAGCCAGCGAGACTGGCCGTCCTTCGCGATATCTCTATCAACACTATAGAGATCAATATACCTCTCTCTGTACGCCGGTAGCCCCTATCTGGCGTAGCTTATTGTTGGCTCTTGCTAGAGCTCCTCCCTGCTTCTTCGTGTTTGAATACATTTCATTTTATCTCAACACGAAGGAGTACTATATATGTCATCATCTCTTCTTAAAACAGGGCAGGAGCGGTCACGCTCTTTATGGCGGAACAAAGATTTCCTGCTCCTTTTTGGTGGGCAGGTCGTCTCGACAATGGGGACCACTCTTTCACAGTTTGCGACTATTCTACTGATGCTGGCATTAACGAATTCAGCTTCGGCAGCGGGTATCGTTGAGACGCTCACGTTGTTACCCTATCTGTTATTCAGTTTGCCTGTTGGGGCGTTCGTTGACCGCTGGAACCGTAAGCTCGTGATGATCGTGGCTGATCTGGTGCGCTGGTTTGTTCTGGGGCTTGTGCCGCTGCTCTATGTGACCGGTACGCTGGAAGTGGTACATCTCTATATTGTGGTTTTTGTGGCGGCTGCGGCGGGTGTCTTCTTCAGTCTGGCTCAGATCTCGGCTTTACCGCGTCTGGTAGACTCGGCGCATCTGGCGCGGGCCTATTCGCTCAGTGAGATGACCGAAAATGGTGTTCCGCTGCTTGGAAAGAACCTGGGATCTTTGCTGATCCGGCTTGCTGGAACGCCGGTTGTGGGTGCGATGCTGGCATTTCTCTTTGATAGCATCTCGTATCTGCTGTCTGCGCTCTCATTAGGCTGTATCAGGCGTCCGTTTCAGAGCAAGGTGGAGGTGCGGCCTCTGCGTTCAGTTTGGCGGGACATGCTAGAAGGGCTGCGTTTCCTCTTTACAGAGCGTATTTTGCTGGCGCTTGCGTTATTAACGATGCTCATCAATTTTCTGCTGGTATCGTCGGATCTAGCGGTGATTGTGCTTTCAGAGCGTGATTTGCATCTGGATGTGCTCTGGCTTGGCTTGATTGTCAGTGCCAATGGTATCGGGGTGGTACTGGGTGGTTGGGCGGCTCCCTGGTTTCAGCGTCGTTACAGGACCGGATGGCTACTGGTTGGTGCCATTGCTGGAATGGCGTGTAGCCTGCTTCTGGCTGCGTTGCCTGTGCATCCAGTTATTCTTTTCCTGGCTCGGATGCTCTGTGGAGCGATGTGGACACTCTATGCCGTGCCGATGGTAGCCTATCGCCTGACGGTCATCCCGGATGGGCTACAGGGGCGCGTGAACAGTGCGTTCCGTTTCCTGACATTCGGGATTGAGCCGGTTGGGGCGTTGATCTGGGGTGGTCTGCTGTTAGAGCCGCTTGGAGCCCGTCCGGTGTTGTTATGTATGGGTATTGGTCTGTTCATGGTCTTTCTGACCGCGCTGGTGGGGGTGTATCGCTTGCGTCGGAGGTGATTCCAGGATCAGGGCTGAGGATCGAAACTTCGGTCCTGGTCTTGTCTTCATCTTGCTTTGAGAGGTAAAATTCGATGCAGGAATCTCTCCCTGTCAGCAGGTGAAACGTGTTTATGCTGTTTCTAACCTCCAGAAAAGGACGGCGGGGAGCTCGAGTGTTGCTTGCTGTACCGAACATGGACTATTGTGTATCGAGCCCTCAAACCCTTTATGATGTCATGAGATTCATTGCAGTATCTGCTTGCATAAAGACTCTAGAAAGGCTATCCTGTGAGGGGGGATGAGAGGATACCACGCGTGAGAAAAGGAAAGAGCGATTCTGGTGCCTCTGGTATCCTGCTCAGTTTCTAAGGAGGAAGAGTACGTGAAGTTTCATCGTTTGATGAGAGCATTTGCTATTTTAACCGCGATCGGTGCCTATATTATGGTGCTGATGGGTGCGATTGTGTCGAAAACCGGCTCTGGTCGAGGATGCGGAGGATCATGGCCTTTTTGCCACGGCCAGTTAATTCCAGAATCAATGCCGGTTGAGACGGTCCTTGAATATAGTCACCGTATTGTTTCAGGGCTTGATGGAGCTTTGATTTTGATCTTGATGGTCTGGTCCTGGCTGACGTTCCGTCATGATTTTCGCGTCAAGTTTTTTGGCGGCCTGAGCCTGTTTTTTGTGATCTTACAGGGCGCTCTAGGTGCATTGACGGTGATGTTTGAAGGCACAATGGGAAAGTATATCTTTCTTGCCTTTCATTTCGGCTTCTCGCTGATCTCGTTTGCCAGCGTCATTCTTTTGACGATTCGACTGTTCCAGATCAAGCCCGGCCAGCCGGCTGATACACCAGTGCGGGAGCGGAAGCAGCCCGCGGCAAAAGTGGTACAGTATGGTGCATGGCTGCTAGCAGTTATTACCTATATTGTTATTTATACAGGAGCGCTGGTGCGGCATACTGAGGCGACAATGGCCTGTGGCTTCCAGTTCCCGGGCTGTGGCCCAACAATTTTCCCCAATTTCTCGACCCTGGCCGGTATCCAGATGCTGCATCGTTTTTGTGCCCTTTCGCTGTGGCTGTTGTCTCTGATCTTCTTTGTTCTGGTTGCTCGTTTGCAGAAGGGACGACGTGATATCTTCTGGACAAGCCTGATTGCCTTTGCGCTCTTTACCGCGCAGGCTCTTAGCGGCTGGCTGACGATCGCGTCGGGAGGGCAGTTGATGGCGGCGCTGTTGCACTCAACGATTATCTCCGCCTGTTTTACAGTGTTGTGTTACAACTGTATTCTGGTCGAGTGGCCCTGGAAGAAACGTCCGGTGGAAAATGTGCAGCTTGCGGCGCGAGGAGCGCAATAAACAACGAGGCGGAGGCTACCCCAGTAGCCTCCTTTTTCTTTATTGGACGATCACCGTGAGATTCATGCCCGGATGAATCGTGCAGTAGAACTGAAATGTACCGCTGGTATTGAATGGGCCAAGCTTGCCTGTGCTGTTCCCATTGATCGTGATATTGTTCGCGGTGGGAGCTCCTGCCTCCGCTTTAGGCTTTGCCGAACCGTTGTTCCAGGTGCCGTTTGAGATGTAATGCGGAACAGCGTTATCTGCGATCAGCGTGATGCTTTCTCCCTTGTGAATAGTGATCGATTTTTGCACGAAGTCGTTTGTTGTCATATGTACTTCATTATCAGATGCTGATTGCTGTTTCTCTGTACTGGTCGTAGTTGATGTGCTGCCACAGGCGACCAGTAGTGTCAGAATCAGAAAGCCGAGCAGCGCTGGGGCAAGTATGAAGCGAATACGCATGGTTCTTCTTTCCTTCTATTCTGGCTGGATGTTGGTCGTGCGCGTATACTTCCGCCCTTGCAAGACCTGGGTGAGCGCTAACAGAAAAATGAGCATGGCATTGACCGGGTGGAGGGCCGCAACAATAGGAATGCCAGCGGCTCGAAACGGGTAGATGAGAAAGGGCTGGACAATAATCAGGATGGCAACCAGTACGCTCAGCAGGTTGATCTTCCAGGGAAGCCTACCAAGCAGGCCAAAGACAAGCTGTAAGAGTGGTAGAAGAAAGATTGTACTGCCCAGCATGCCATGATACATAAACCATGAGCCCTGTGCGAAGATGCCCGCGCCGGCAAAAAACACCTGTATGACAATGCCAAGCTCTGTCAGAATGGCTGCCACCAGGAAGCAGTAGCGCATTACCTGTTGAAAGGAACTGATCGGGCGTCCCCCATTAGATGGGGTCGTTGCTGTCGTATTCATGTAGAAAAAAACTCCTGTTCTTGCATTGCTTTATAGTGAGGTAGAGGGATTTGAAATCGATTTGTATTGAGTATAGTGCACTGAACGGGAATAGGGATCAGTCTACAGGTGGGGATCGTTCCTACTAGAGGCGTATTTCCATTCTTCTTTCTGGATGGCTGGCAGAATGGATGTTTTCGGCGTGAGGATTGAATTTTTCAAGGGGAAGGGCCGATAGATATTCTATAGAAGGTGTATAAATACGATCAACGGTATGCTATAATGCCAGAAGCAGCATGTTCTTCCAGAAGAGCGCGGATGGTTTGGGAGCGCGGTTCTGCTGTGGCGAGGATGCCAGGAACTGCTTTTGAGTCCAAATGCCTGGTTGCACGCTTTTTGTCCTCCGGTATTTCTTCCTTATCCTTTTATCGCATAAGCAAGGGATAGTGAGTGCTGCTTTTTTGTGTGCTGGCTGGCTTCTCTTGCGCGGGGGATAGCGATTATGATACGCTACTCAACGTTATTGCCCTGGAAAGAATGTCTACAGGTATGTTTGTCTAGCTAGGTGATGTAAAAATGCCAATTGTAACAGTGACGAATCTGGCGAAATCCTTTGGTGCTGAACTCATTTTTTCTGATGTTAGTTTTCAAGTAGACCCAGGGGATCGGATCGGTTTAGTAGGGCCAAATGGTGCAGGGAAGTCTACCCTCTTGAATATTCTGGCGGGACGCGAGGAGCCTGATGCGGGAGAAATAGCGGTCGCGCGCAATGTCCGCATTGGTTATCTGTCGCAGATGGCGGATTTTCAGCCTGGTAATACGTTACGAGAGGAGATGCTGACCGTTTTTGCGCAGGTGCGGCAGTGGGAACAGGAATTAAGTGCGCTGGCTCAGCGTATGTCTGCTCCTGAAGCCCAGGCCCAACCAGCCGTCTATGAGCAGTTGCTACAGCAATATGCGGAGCTCCAGACACGCTTTGAGCATGCTGGTGGCTATACCTATGAACATCGCGTTTCGCAGGTGCTTGATGGTCTGGGCTTTACTCGTGAGCAACAGGATGCTCCCTTTGCGCAGTTGAGTGGCGGACAGAAGACGCGGGCCTCACTGGGTAAGCTGCTGTTGCAGGAACCGGATGTATTGTTGCTGGACGAGCCGACAAACCATCTGGATCTGGAGTCTCTGGAATGGCTGGAAGAATATCTCTCTTCCTGGAGCGGAGCAATGCTGATTGTTGCGCACGACCGCTATTTTCTGGATAAAGTAGTGACGCGTACGATTGAGCTTGCCTTTGGTCATATTGAGGAGTACCCGGGAAACTATACAAAGTATCTGAGCCTGCGCGAAGAGCGGATGGAGCGGCGTTTGAAAGAATATGAGGCGCAGCAAGCATATATCGCACGAACCGAAGAATTTATTCGGCGGTATAAAGCCGGACAACGCAGTAAAGAGGCCCGTGGACGCCAGAAATTGCTGGACCGGATGGAACGCATTGAGCGCCCACAGGACTTTGCTGAGATGCATTTTGAACTCAGTCCGGTGATGGATAGCGGGCGTATGGTTCTCTCTGCGCGTAAGCTGATAGTCGGCTTCAAGAAGCGGCACGAGCCCAGCGAGGCGCTTTTCCAGTGTGCTGATCTGGAACTGGAGCGCGGTGATCGTATCGGGCTGCTTGGGCCGAATGGATCGGGTAAGACGACGTTGCTGCGTACGATTATCGGGGAGATTCCAGCGCTTGGCGGGCATATTCAGCTTGGGCATAATGTGCGAATTGGCTATTACTCGCAGACGCACTCTGGTCTTGATATGGACCGCACAATTATCGATGAGATTCGACAGGTCAGCGCGTTGAGCGAGGAGGGCGCACGCAGCTTTCTCGGGCGTTTTCTGTTTTCAGGGGATGATGTCTTTAAGCCAATCCATGCGTTGAGTGGTGGCGAACGGAGCCGCGTCGCGTTAGCCAAGTTAACCTTGCAAGGTGCAAATTTCCTGATCCTGGACGAGCCAACCAACCACCTGGATCTGCAATCGCGCCAGTTTCTGGAAGAAGTGATGAGCGAGTTTGAGGGCTCATTGCTTTTTGTCTCGCATGACCGCTACTTTGTAGATCGCCTGGCAACTAAAATCTGGGCGATTGAGGAGGGGGTGCTGATCCCGTACCAGGGAAATTATACCGAGTATCGGCGCTTCAAGCGACCTCTGGTGCTCGATAAGCCCACTGTTGAGAAGAAGCAGACCGTTGAGAAGAAGCCAGAGGCGGCGCCCACGCGGAATAAGAAGCGCACTCGTACAAAAACGCGTACCATTGAGGATGTGGAGCGTGAGATAGAGAAGGCAGAGTCCCGGGTGAAAGAACTGGAAACCGCTCTATCTGAAGCTGCTTTACAAGCCGATGCGGATGAGTTGATGCGTTTGAATGAGGACTATGAGCAGGCAAAAGCGCGTGTGGATGCACTCCTGAGTGAATGGGAGGAGCTGGCAGACGTTGCCAGCTAGCCTCCTTATTTCCCTTTACGACGACGTGGAATGCCAACAAAAAAGCTTCCAATCGCGAGCACGGGCGCAAGAATTGCGATGGCGACCAATGCAACGGCCGCGTAAAAGATTGCGCCCAACAGCTCCTGTTTCTTATGCACCAGATCAATCAGCGGAGAAAGACCAAAGCGTGCTGCTCCCCCGACAAGCGCGGCAAGAAGGACGCTTAGTACAATAGTCAGCAGGGCCGAACCGATGCCTTTGCTATAGGCTCCACGGATTGCGGCAATGCAGTAGAGGGCAAAACCAATACTACTCACTACCAGGCCCGCCAGTGCCAGTGTGCCTGGCAGTGCCAGCGGAAGCGCGATTCCCACAACCCCGATAAGCAGGCCGACGATCTGGAGGGCTGCATCTTTCCAGAAAGGTCTTGTCCTGCCCTCTTCTTTGTTGCTTTCCTCAATGAGCTTGGCCGCTAGCTCTCCTGTCTTCCCATGCTGTGATTGCGTCGTGGCCAGGTGTTCCATAATCCCGGTTTTGATGTTATACGCTTCCAGATTGTTCGGGTTGAGTTCCAGAGAGCGTTCAACTGCCTCAAGCGCGGCCTGATATTGACCTGCATTGTTCAGAACGACCGCCCGCATACTCCAGGCGAGCGCGTTCTCAGGGTCTTGTTGAAGCATCTGGTCGATCACAGCGAATGCTTCCTGAAGCCTTCCCATCGTTCCAAGGACCTGCGCCTTGAGTGTCAGCGCCTCAGTATCTTGTGGGGAGGCTTGCAGAGCTTGCTCGACGTACATGATCGCTTCTGCAAGGCGATTGGCTTGGACAAGCTGTTTGGCCTGAGCCAGCATAGGGGTAACTGCCTGGGTGTTATCCGTGGTCGGCGTGTTCTGAAAAGCCGAGAGGGCGCTATGGTTGACCAATGGCCCACTTGAAGGCTCATTCTGTTGCGTCCGTACAGTTGTTGCAGTTGCCAGCGATGCCCCCTGTGGATATTGCGAACCTGGAGTATCGTGATAAACCTGCGGTTGCGGCTTACTTGCTACCGGCTCTTGAGAGGGATCGGGTAGCGGATCACCTGCCAGAATAACGGGCGAGTTGATCTGGCCGATGATCTGCGGTTTCTGCTGATCGCTCAGCGAGCCCTGTAAGAACGAATAGATGCTTTCAATTGTTGGGCGCCCGAGTGTGGGGTCATTGGCTGGCCCACACAATCCAGCTATCAGGCGATGAGTAAAGCTGCCAAGTTTTTGCATCCCTGTTTCCGGCGCGAACTCATTGCCGCGGCAGGAAAAGAAAAGCATGCGATTTGGCTGCTGCTGAAGAGCGCTGGTAACAGCAGGGCTGCACAGAGGGCTGAAGTCATATGGACTGGCACGGCGAGCGCTCCAAAGGCGGCCACTTTGGAAACTATCAATTATGAAGAGTATTTGCCCTGCCTGACTCTGTGCAAAGAGTTGCTGTGCAATTGTGATTAATGGAATGCCGGTAGTTGGGTCCTGATATGATGTATTACTTGCAGCTAAAATGCCCTGACCACTTCTCTCATCAATATAGGTGTGACCGGCGAAGTAGAGAAACACCAGATCATCAGGGAGGGCAACCTGCAGACAGGTTTGGGTGAACAGGGATTTCAGGAGTTCATGGGTTGCATGTTGCCCCTGAACGACCTGTACGTCTCCTGGAGACCATTTGCCGCCCTGATTATTGACGAGCCATTGGGCCAGTGCTCGTGCATCATTTTCTGCGAATTGTAATGGTTGAAAGGTGGGGTCCTGATAGGTGTTGATCCCTATAATGAGTCCCAGTCGTCTGCCCATCGAAGCTCCTCAATGCTTGTATGATTCTTTTTCGCAGCCTATTAGGCATTGTACGCTACAAAAAAGGGGGATGCCACATATAGCGCGGTAAGAGGTACTTTTGGCGGCCCGTTCACAATGTAGCGGGCTTTTGACCCGGTATGCTTTGCAGGCCTGACCACCCTGGTGAGCGGTACCTATTTTTTTTATGGTATACTCAATGTGTCCCCGACATCATATCATGTAGAGGAGCCTCTGCCAAATGCCTCGCACTCTTGGCCTAACTGGAAATATTGCCTGTGGTAAGACAGCGGTTGGAAAGATGTTACTGGAACTGGGCGCTGAGCGCTACATTGATGCCGATGCACTGGTACATCAGCTCTATACTGCTGGACAGCCCGTAACTCACGCCATTGCCAGCGCTTTCGGACATGATTTTCTCGCAACAGATGGGAGCGTTGACCGAAAGAAACTGGGAAACCTGGTCTTTCAGGATGCACAAGCACTACAACAGCTTGAACGGATTGTCCATCCCGCCGTCACCGAGGCGCTCCGCCTGGAACTGGCACAAGTCAGCCCTTCTGGTATCGCGATTATCGATGCTGTAAAGTTACTGGAAGGCGAATCCGGACGCTTCTGCCAGAGCAAATGGCTGGTGCTTTGCTCGCAGGAACAACAGTTGCAGCGTCTGCAACTGCGCAGTAACCTGAGCGCCGCTGATGCATTGGTGCGAATCAATGCCCAAACCCCTGCTACCTTGAAAATCCCTCTGGTAGATGAGGTAATCGATAACAGCGGATCGCTTGACAACACACGTCAGCAGGTGATTACTGCTTTCCGTCGCTTCTGTGAGAAGTTCCCGGCATAGTGTGTGCGGGAACTTCCTGCCTCTTCTCTTTCCCACTCTGAAAAATAAAGAAATACTATATTGATTCTATATTCCCTCTTCTGTCGAAGCTATACCCGAGAAGACCGGTAAAATTTCATGAGAGTCATCAGTATCGCTACTTTCTCTCCAGGCGTGCGGGACGCTGTGAAGGACTTTCACACTTCTGTCCTGACTGGATGCTATGTCTATGGAAGAAAAAAAGTATATTGACATGCTGAACTATAGTGCTTATAATTCGTTCAATCATTAGATAAGAGGCATACGTGACCAAAGGTAGTAGATTAAGGTTATCCAATTACTTCTTGTAGAAGTTCAATAAAATATGTCCCTACTTTCTAAAATCAGTACTGAATTCCTGTACAAATCAGGTGAGATTTCATCGGTTCTTAACGTAATTACCAGAGGAGGAGTCTAGAGCATGAAACTGTAGAGTTTTATGCTGGCTAACGCATTTCTGCTTCGCTCACGTTTGCCAGGATTTCTGTTCTAGCTTCCCCGGGTTCCCTGCATTGCTTGTAAAAATTGTAAAGCTGCTAAGGAGGCTAACAACACATGCAGAGAGGCTGGTCACGTATTTTTGCCCTGGGCAGTGTATGCTCGCTTATGCTGCTCCTTTTTGCGGCCTGTGGCCCGCAAGCCGGTGGGAATACCGGCTCGCCAAGCGGAAGTGGTTCCAAAATCATTAAGATTGGCAGCGACTTCCCTGTGTCCGGTCTGGATACCGCGAACGGTAAACCGGCACAGAATGGCGTCCAGTTGGCGATCAAGCAGGCGAACGACAAGAAGATGCTTGGTGATTATACCCTTCAGTTTGTGCCAAAGGACGATGTGGGACCAAACGGTTCGTACAGCCCGGACGTAGGTAAGAAGAATGTAACTGATCTTATTGGTGATGCGCTTATCGCAGGTATTGTCGGCCCGTTTAACAGTTCCGTGGCTGAGGCAGAAATGCCGGTGACGAACCAGGCCCCCATTACCCTGATTGCTCCATCAACCACGAACCAGTGTCTGACGCGCAGTGGTCCTGAAATCGGGTGTACCGGAGCTGATGATAAGGTCTCTCGCCTGCGTCCGACCGGGAAAGTCACGTTTTTCCGCGTGGCCGCGACCGATGATTTGCAGGGTCTCGCAATGGCAAAGTTCTTGATGGGTAAGGGCTACAAAAAGGCGTATGTCATTGATGATACCTCTACCTATGGTAAAGGCCTTGCCGATGTGTTCGCGCGCGAATGGACAAAAGCCGGTGGGCAGCTTGTCGGGAACCGTGAGAGCAAGCAGCCGAGTAATGACTATGGCAGCACGGTCGCCAATATCAAGCAGGCAAACCCTGATGTTATATTCTTCGGTGGTACTGACAGTAAAGGTGGCACGCAGCTCCGGCGTCAGGTGCTGAACGATCCCGCAACCCGCAATATTCCTTTTGCCGGCGGTGATGGTCTTCAGAACTATGCATTTGCCTCAACGATTGGCGCGAAAGGCGGCCCGACATTCGCCAGTCAGGCGAAAGTGAACGAGACTGTTCTTCCGTCCGCCAAGCAGTTTATCGAGGACTATAACAAGGAATTTGGCGAGGCCGAGTACGGTTCCTACAGCGCTGCTGCTTATGATTGCGCGATGATTGTCATTCAGGCGATCAAGCGAGCCCTGGATGGCGGAGCTGTGACCCCGAAAGACTCGAACGATACCGATGGTGCAAAGAAGTTCCGTCAGGCGGTGATCGATGCCATGACAAAGACCAACTACGATGGCGTAACCGGTCATCACTCCTTTGACCAGAATGGCGATACCTCAAACAAGGTTATTTCCATCTGGCAGATCAAGGAATCCGGCGGAAAGGGTAAATACGAGTTTGTTGATCAGCTTGATGCTAGCAAGGCGTCATAAGGCTGAAGGCTCTGAAAATCCCCTTAGAGTTTGCTGATCCGCACGTACTTACCAACACTCTCTAGTGATGCAGGGGGGATGTGAAGCCATACAGCGCTTTTCCCTCCTGCCTCCATCTTCTTAACGTCGCTTTTGTTGAGGAATAGTAGGATACCGCCTATGCTTGTACACATTTTCCAGCTCATCAAGGAAGGTATTGCTCAAGGCTCAATTTATGCGCTCATCGCGCTCGGTTACACGATGGTGTATGGCATCATTGAGCTGATCAACTTTGCTCACGGCGACATCTTTATGATTGGCTCAATGGTTTCGATCGCCGTTCTGACCCTCTTAGGTGTGACCGATCAAACGCAGCCCAATCTTCTCGGGCTAGTTGGCCTGTTTCTGGTTGCCTGTATCTGCGCGATGATAGTCTGCGCGGTGCTCGGTGTCATCATTGAGCGTATTGCCTACCGGCCCTTACGTAATGCTCCTCGTCTGGCACCGCTTATTTCCGCGATTGGTGTTTCGCTCATCTTGCAGGATGTGGGTAAGCTCTGGAACGGCATTAACTACATTCGCTTCCCCCAGATCCTCGACCGTGTTGACTACTGCATTTACCCCATTCGTATCGACTCTGTTTCCCCCTTCCATGTGACCTGTCTGGCAACACCGGGCGAATCGGTCACAATCGACAATATTACCTTGCTTGTCCTGGCGATCTCAATTGTCTTGATGGTCTTCTTGCAGTGGCTGGTGTCCAGCACCAAAGTAGGCAAAGCCATGCGGGCTGTCGCTCAGGATCGCGAGGCCGCGGCTCTTATGGGGGTAAATGTTGATCTTATCATCTCCGTCACCTTTCTGATAGGCGCGGCGCTTGCAGGGGCAGCCGGGTTTATCTATGGCCTGAAAAATGGGGCAACCATTTACTCAATCGGGTATCAATATGGTTTGGTTGCCTTTATTGCTGCCGTCCTCGGTGGTATTGGGAACATTCGGGGGGCTATGCTCGGTGGCATCGTGCTCGGCTTGATTTACAATCTGGTTTCTCTGATCCCCGATTCCCTTAAAACCGGGTGGGGGCTCCCGCATGGTGGCGCAGCCTGGGATCGAGCTTTGATCTTTGTTGTGCTGATTCTGATTCTGGTGTTCCGGCCTTCTGGTCTGTTGGGACAACACACGCCCGAGAAAGTATAACAGCAGCAGGAAGCGTTTTCCTGTCATCATTTTTTGAAAAGAGTGAGGTGATGCATCTTGGCGTTAAGAATGCTTCGTCCTGATCTTGAAACACGCAAGCTGCTTTTAAAATGGGTCGTGGCGGTGCTTGTCCCTCTCAGTATCTTCACGCTTGTTTGGAGCGGTGAGGGGATGCTGAACAGCGTCTTCCTGACCTACGTTTCACCGCAAGAGAGCAGCTATACAGCGTTTACGTGGTCTACCCTGATTCAGACCACGATCTTTCTTCTGGTATTGTATCCTGCCTTCTTGATGCTCGGAGGCTATCTGGTCGCCGCTGATAGTGGTCGCAGAAGCATGTATGAACTCTGGGCAGACGTCATTTTTGTGGTGACCATCCCGTTATTGATCTGTGCCCTTTCTGGAAGTACCGGGCTGATTATGGGATTGGCGATCAGCGTCCCGGTCTGGGCGATCTACCTGTTTTTGCGTCCTCGGGTGCATCAGTGGCTGCACTATACGCCGCCCCCGCCACTGGCAGAGATTGAGGTCCTGGATGAGGGGCGTAAGCAGACGATGTTGGCACGGGGAACTGCTGGCGGCTTCTGGATTGGCCTGGTGTTCTCGGTAGTGATGCTGGTCGCTGATATCATCTACTACCTCAGTGGAGCACTCAATTCCTCGACACTGTGGCTCTGGATTGCGATCAGGACGATTGTGTTTCCAATTGCCGGGTATTTCCTCGGTTATTGGGGTGGGCGTCTGGCGGTACATCACACCTTTTCCTCACAGGTGAGCAATGAGGAGGGGAAAGGCGCGACTCGCCGCGCGATCTGGAGAAAGCAGCAGCAGCTCGAAACGCTTTCGACGGAACGCAAACAGGAAGAGGCGCGCGACTTTGTGCCGCATGACCTTCCCTTTATGAGCAAGGGTGCGAAATGGATCTATTCTGTACTGATTATTGCGTTTGTGCTGTTTTATCCTGCCCTTGATCCTCTGCTTTTTGGCTTTGGTATGGATG
This sequence comes from Thermosporothrix sp. COM3, assembly GCF_059696735.1. Classification (NCBI taxonomy): domain Bacteria; kingdom Bacillati; phylum Chloroflexota; class Ktedonobacteria; order Ktedonobacterales; family Thermosporotrichaceae; genus Thermosporothrix; species Thermosporothrix sp. COM3. The sequence continues at coordinate 7,381,142 of NZ_AP019376.1, forward strand.
GTCGGCTGACTGGCTATAACGATGCTGGCTATTATGTGATTCTGGCACTGGGCCTGAATATTGTGGTCGGGTTTGCCGGATTGCTGGATCTCGGTTATGTTGCCTTCTTTGCGATCGGTGCCTATATCTGGGGGTTGGTCGGCTCGCCTCAATTGCAAGTATTGTTGTCGATACCTATTGCCCAGGCTACAGCCGGTTGGCTGTTCTGGCCGATGCTGATTATTGGCGCGATTATTGTGGCGCTCTGGGGGGTCGCACTTGGTGCACCAACGCTTCGCTTACGAGGTGATTATCTGGCGATTGTGACGCTCGGCTTCGGTGAGATCATCCCGGTTGTCTTCCTGGAACTGGATATGTATACCAATGGCGCAAATGGCTTGATTGGTATCTTCTCTCCGAACGCACCTGGGGTGGATTGGAGCTCGATCACGCCTGTACCTTACTATTACCTGATCATGGCCTTGATTGTCTTTACCATCTTTGCGAATGTACGGCTGCGTGATTCGCGGCTTGGGCGTGCCTGGATTGCTATTCGTGAGGATGAGATTGCAGCGTCCTCTTCCGGCATCAACCTGACCAAGACCAAGCTGCTCGCCTTTGCCGCCGGTGCCTTCTTTGCCGGGATTGCGGGTATGTATAAGGCGGCAAAACTGGGAAGTGTGACGCCTGACAACTTCAGTTTTGGTGACTCAATCATCTATCTGGCTATGGTCGTTATCGGTGGCCTGGGGAGTATCCCCGGCGTGATTCTGGGCGCGATAGCTGTCTATGCGATCAATGTGCTGGTGCTTGCTCAGCTCGATACGCTTGCCAGTAATCCCACCAACCCACTCCATGTTCTGCATGCGATTCCTGGCCTGTCATCGCTGAATAACATCAGAGGGCTGATCTTTGGTGTCCTGCTTGTGGCGATCATGCTCTATCGTCCTGAGGGCCTCTGGCCAAGCTCGCGCCGGAAGCGAGAGCTACACCATACGGAAAATAAACCCGAAGAAGATGTAGGCGCTTTAGAGACTGCTCCAGGGAGCCCCGATTTTGAGCAAGAGGTGCGGGTTGAATAAGCAGTATTGTAGGAGAGATGGCGCATGTCTGAAGAACAGATGAGGAGACCAGATGGCGAGCCCTTGCTTGAGCTGAGCGGGGTGACCAAGAAGTTTGAGGGCCTGGTTGCCGTCAGCGATGTTGATCTGAAGGTATATCCGCGGGAGATCGTCAGTATTATTGGACCAAATGGAGCGGGAAAAACGACGGTTTTTAACCTGATTACCGGCATCTATCGCCCTACCTCGGGTCAAATCACGCTCGCTGGCAAGTCCATTGTCGGTCTCAATCCTGACCAGGTGCTAGAACGTGGGATCGCTCGAACATTCCAGAATATTCGTCTGTTTAATAATATGACTGTACTGGAAAACATCCTTGTTGGCCAGCATAGTCAGCTCAAAGCGGGCGTACTGGGGGCGCTTTTCCGCTGGCCGAGCGTCCAGCGAGAGGAACAGAGGGCTCGTGAACGGGCTCTTACGCTCCTGAGCTTCTTTGGTTCGTCTCTGGTCGATCGGCAAGATGAGTACGTTGTGAACCTGTCCTATGCTGATCGAAGGCGCGTTGAGATCGCGCGCGCACTTGCTGCGAGCCCGAAGTTGTTATTGTTAGATGAGCCAACAGCGGGAATGAACGAGGCGGAGACACGAGAAGCGGTCCAGTATGTGCGCCGCTTGCGTGATGAACTTGGCCTGACCATCCTGCTGATCGAGCATAAGCTGACGGTGACAATGGGCATCTCCGATAAGATCGCTGTGCTGGATTATGGGCGAAAGATTGCCGAAGGTCTGCCTGAAGAGGTACGCCGCGACAAACGCGTCATCGCTGCCTATCTCGGACAGTCGGCTGAAGAGAGTGAGCAGCAGGATGCAGTTTCTGAAGCGAGCGAGCAACAACAATCAGGGATAGAGATCGCTGAGTCACAGGAGATAGCTTCGGAAGCGAGTGAACTCCAGGAACCAGGGGGAGAAGTGACCGGGCAGCAGGATGCGGAGCTTGAGGCAAGTGAGTCTCAGGAACCGAGAGTTAGCAAACAACAATCAGTGATTCAAGGCAATGAACGACAGGAACCGGCAACAGGGGCCGAATAGGTGTTCCTGGGCTTGAACGACGAAGAGATCAAGAGGTTTGAGCATGTTACGTTTAAGCAATATTAATACATTCTATGGCCCCAGTCAGGTCTTACAGGACGTCTCGCTTGAAGTCAACAAGGGGGAGATCGTTTGTTTGCTAGGGGCAAATGCTGCGGGCAAGACCACGACCATGAAGACCATTTTTGGGCTGGTTCGAGCTCGTAGCGGGTCTATCATATTTAATGATAGAGATATTACCAGAAAAGCGACCGATGCAATCGTAAGCTCTGGTCTGGCGCTGGTTCCAGAAGGACGACGTGTGTTTTCTCGCATGACGGTGCTGGAAAATCTGGAAATGGGAGCGTATACGCGGAAAAGTAAAGCGGAGTTCAAAAGTGATCTGGAACATGTCTGCGAAATCTTTCCGCGTATCAAGGAGCGCCTGAAGCAGGTGGCGGGGACTATGTCGGGTGGTGAACAGCAGATGCTGGCAATGGCACGTGCCTTGCTTTCCCGTCCCAGTATGGTATGCATGGATGAGCCGTCTATGGGATTGTCTCCACTGATGGTTGAGACCGTATTCGAGACCATCTTACGGATTCGGGAAGAGGGAAAGACGATCTTTCTGGTAGAACAGAACGCCTCGATGGCATTGAAGCTGGCCGACAGAGGATATGTGTTACAGACAGGCAAGATTGTTCTGAGTGATACTGCAAAGAATCTACTGACCAATGACCTTGTCCGTCAGGCGTATCTTGGTGGTGCTTGATATACCCTGGCTGAAACGTTGTGCCTGCCGAATGGAAATGTTCGGCAGGCATTTTGTGTTAGTTGGTTTCAAACTAGAAGTGATGCTCCAATTTGTGATGAAGCTCTTCAATGCGGCGCTCAACATCCGCTAATGAGGATACACCAAGCTCTTCCATATCTTCTCGGAGCGATTCGAGGCGCTCAAGAAGCTCCATGTCATTGTATTCTTCTTCATCGTCTTCAAAGTCTGCTGAATGAATAATCCTGAAGCGTTCTTTGTCCTTATCCACTATGCACCTGCTTTCTTTTCCTTAAAACAGGAAAGATGTATTTGCATCCTGATAGGCCCACCCGGCTTGTTGGATGTTGCCACTTGCGGCCTGTACCGGTTGACCCTGTGGGTTGCCTGTCGTATCAATAGTGATAGTATACAATCCGTTTCCCTGTTGCAAGGGGTGTCCCTGCCAGAGCAAGCGATCTCGGGTAAGAAAGAGAAACTGACGGCTATTGGAGAACCAGATATTGTTTGTCACTGGCTGAAGGAGTGCTTCAGGCGAAGACAATATCACTGATGATGCCTGCTTCTTGGAATGCTCGGCGCTCAAGAGGGTGGTGATCCGTTTCTGTGCAGGCTCGACCATTTGCAGGGAGTTGTCGCCATCGAGCAGGAGGAAGCGGCTATCTGGTGACCAGTAGGGCACGCTATTGCCTGCTTTGGGCAAGGTCAGGGTTGCTTTTGTCTGAAGATCAAGCAGGAAAAGGTCATTGCTATCACTATACAGAATGGATTTTCCGTCTGGTGCCCAGGCGAACTGTGTGCAGGTACAGGTTGTCAAGGTCGTGGTCTTTCCAGAGGAGAGGGTGTGCAGGATAAGCTGAACCTGTAAACGTTCGCCCTCTTTTTGTGGTCCCGCTTTGATGGCATACAGGACGCTGCTATCATTGCTGTTGGGTTGCCAGAGAACGCGTTCCAGCGAGGCCGGGAGTGGGTGTCCGGGCAGCACTTCGCGAGTCAAGAAGTGCTGATCAGTCGCTTCCTGCGTACTTGTGTACAAGCCTTGTTCGGAGTTTGCCGCCACAAGATTGTTCTGGTATGAGAGTGAAGGTATGGAGTATGTCCCGGGGAGATAGCGAGCGGCAATTTCGCCGGGCTGATCGTTCTGGGTGACCAGCCAGGTACGGCTTTCCAGCGGTACCGACTCCGAGACCTGCGAGCGTCGGAAGACAAGGCGTGTGCCCGCCTTATTCCATTCTGGATTGCTATATTGCGTATGCGGATTGGAGAACGCTACGGCTATAGGGTAGCCTCCGTCAACGCCAACGGTTTGAACCAGTGCAGGCATGTCAGCGACCAGGCCCGTAAGCGGATGACGTGCGATCTGTCGGGCCGCCGGCGTTTTGGCAAACTCCGGGTCCAGACTGCGAAACGCGAATATATGATGATCGGGCGACCAGCTATACCCGATGACCTCCGTATTTGGAGAAATCACCGCAAAGGCGTTATTCCCGTCAGGATCTGCTGTCCATACTTTCCCATCACGGAGATACGCAAGGACGTTCGTTCCTGTGTGCCCGGGTGCGCAGGCTGACAATCCGACCAGCAGAAGCAGCAAGATAAGAAGAACGCGTGGCTTTCCCATGAGTCTGAGTATAACATAGAGCGTGCTTCTTGTCAGTGTTTTTCTCGGGGCGAGGAAGGATTTTTCGTTGTCCATTGTTGTGTGATATGCTTGGCAGTGAAACTGCCTGATTGACAGGCAGAGAGAACTGTGATTGCGCTGGTGACGTGATGAAGAAGTCTATTGAGCAGATATTATTTTTAGGGGCGAGAAGGGGTGAAAGAAAAGAGCGCTGTTTGATCGATACGCTGCTTGGTCTGGTGAGTGCGCTGTGTCTCTCGGGTATTATCCTCCTGTTCGGGTTGTATCCGAAGATTCCGAATATCACCTTTCTGTACCTGCTGGCGGTACTCCTTCTGGCAACAACCCGCGGGCTCTATGCAGCGCTGGTCGCGACCATTGTTGCCTTTCTCTCGTTTGATTATCTGCTCGTTGATCCGATCTATACCTTTACTATTCATCGGTTTGAAGAATGGTTAGCGCTTTTTATCTGCTTGTTGATCTCGGTGATTACCGGTCAGTTGGCTGCTCGTCTACGGCAACAGGCGGAGGAGGCTAAAAAGCGTGAGGGGGAAACGCGAGCCCTTTATAATCTGGTGCGAGCAACGTTGGATGAAGAGAATCTTGAACGACAGCTTCAGGTGGTGGCAGACTCTATTCTACAGGTGTTCTTGTCTGCTGGAGTGCGTGATTGCGCTATTCTGTTGCCCGATGAGCGTGGGGTGTTGACCTTGCGGGCCGACGCCTGCCATGTTGCCGAGCATATGCGGCTCTCCGCTGATGAGGCGATAACGGCGGAGTCGGCCATGCGCGAAGGAAAGATTGTCGATCTCTATTTAGAAGATAACGGGCCTCATTCAAGCTCTTCCTACTGGTTTCGGCGTGATCTACGCGAAGGGCGACAACGAAATCTATATGTGCGCATGTTGCCCCTTCGTGTGGGGGTACGCGTGATAGGCGTGGCGCGACTGCTGGTTGAGGATGATTCGCGGCGGTTTTCGCTGGCACGCAGTTTGCGGATCAGCGATGTGCGGAAAGATCCACAGCAAACCTTTTTCTGGACCTTTTTGGATCAGGCGACAGCGGTCATCGATCGGGCGCGTTTACAACAGGAGAACTTGCAGGTAGAATTATTGCGCCGAACGGATGCCTTACGAACCGCGCTCCTCTCCTCGGTGTCGCACGACTTGCGCACGCCACTGGCCTCGATTAAAGCGGCTGCCAGTAGTTTGCTTCAGGAGGACGTGGAATGGAACCCGGAAGAGCGGCGTAGTTTTGCGCAAGCGATTGAGACGGAAGCAGATCGCTTGAATCGATTGGTCGGGAATCTGCTTGATATGTCGCGCATTGAGGGAGGCGCGTTAAAGCCAGAGAAAGAATGGTATCTCGTTAATGAGCTGATCTATGACGTGCTGGAGCGTTTAAGCCCCATGCTGCGAGGACGCGAGGTTCGAACGACGATCCCGGATGAGTTGCCCCCGGTTGAGATTGACTACTTGCAGATGGATCAGGTGCTTACCAACCTGATCGAGAACGCGGTGCGCTATACGCCACCCGCCTCACCAATTGAGGTCTCTGTTGAGGCTCGCAGTCAAGACCTCCTGATCAGTGTTGGCGATTACGGACCGGGCATTCCTCCGGCAGATATAGAGCGCATCTTTGATAAGTTTTACCGGGTACTGGAAACAAAGCGCAAGAATACCAGCATTATGGGTTCTGGACTGGGTCTGGCGGTTTGTCGCGGGCTGGTTGAGGCACATGGAGGGCGAATCTGGGCCGAGAATCGGGAAGGCGGAGGCGCGCTTTTCCGGTTTACGTTACCCTTAGAAAAGGGAGTACAGGAGGGATAATGAGTAAAAGCGGTGCACGTATTCTGGTCGTTGATGATGAGATCGAGATTGTGCGGGCATTGCAGCGCAGTTTAACGGCGCATGGCTACGAGGTCTTTACAACGGGAAGTGGTGAAGAGGCACTGGATGAGATCATGCGTCACCGGCCTGATCTGGTTCTGCTGGATCTCGGGTTGCCGGGGATCAGTGGCCTGGAAGTATGTAAGCGGGTGCGCGAACAATCCAATCTGCCCATTATTATCTTATCTGTCAAAGATACCGAGCGTGATAAAGTGCTGGCGCTTGATCTTGGAGCGGATGACTATGTTTCCAAACCGTTCGGGATCAATGAAGTGCTGGCGCGGGTGCGAGTGGCCTTACGGCATTCGGCACAGGTGCAGGCAGGGACCGAGCCTGTTTTTGAGTCCGGGCCGCTCCGGATTGACTTTGCCCTGCGGGCTGTACAGGTGAACGGGAAAGATGTGAAGTTGACACCAACCGAATATGATCTGTTAAAGGCGTTGGTGAACAATCGAGGGAAGATTATGACGCGGCAGATGTTGCTTTCGCAGGTGTGGGGCGCAGGGTATGGCTCTGAGGCGCATTATCTGCACGTATATATCGGGCAGTTGCGTCGCAAAATAGAGCCAGACCCCGCTCATCCTCGCTTTATTCTTACCATTTCAGGCGTGGGCTATCGCTTTAGTAGCGAAGAGCGAGAATAAAGCAAGCGTTTACCACGTCTTCAGCAGGTGAGCCACTTTCCCGTAAGGCGTAAGCTCGTAACGAATACGGTCAGGATTGATGTCTTTGATATAGTCGTTATCCGAGGCAGCAATGACCGTATCATGCGGATTCACGATTTGCCAGATGTGTGTGACGCTTTCAGGGCCACCCTGGAGATACACATAGCGGCGCAGTGGTACTTTTGCCTGCTGTGCGAGGCTTTCGGCGCGACCGAAGTACTGTTTCGCCTGCGTGTCTTCCAGATACGGATCAACAATTTCCATCATCCGAGGCGTTTGCTGGCGTGGCTGGCGGTTACTCAGATAGACAAACATAATTGGCTTCTCCTGATCCGCGTTGGTGATAGCCGCGCGAATAACCGCCTTGTTGTGTTCGTTATCCGGCAAAAGAATAGCGAGCACTGAATTCGGGATGCGTCCTTCGATCCGCGTGACGACGATAGGCACAGGGACGCGTCCTGTTACCTTCTTGGCGCGAATATAGACCAGATACGCTACTCCCATACCGATGATGGTGATAACGCCGCCGAAAATTGTTGCCAGATGCTTGGTTACCAGGTTGGTAGTCCAGGCTATCGTTACCAGAAGAGTGGTGAGTATACCCAGGAAGTAATCAATCTTAAACCACAGGCTTTTGGTTTCGGCCTCCGAAGCCATAACCTCTGCTTCCTGGGTATTGGCTGCTAGTGCACCGGTGCGCTGTGGCTGTGGAGTGCCCGAAAGCTGTAAATCGTGCGTGGTTGTTACTTCTCGTTGCCCATCTGTACCAGTCAATGGTTCTGAAGGACCGAGTAATCTTCCCCATTCTTCTGCTTCCTCCGCTTCCCGTGCCTTCTTCCAGTCTCTGGCACGAATGATATCCAGACCCAGGCAGGTCAGGGCAAAGGCGCCTAAGAGACCGAAGGCGTACATATCGCCAAGAATTGTCAGATTCCCCTGGACCAGAATCAGGACCGCAATAGGGACACCGACCGCCAGCAGGATCGCGAAATGCGGTGTATTGCGTAGCTTATTGCGCTTGAGCAGGAAAGATGGAAGAAATTCCATCCGTGCCAGCGCCATAAACACGTGGTATGCGCCAATAATCGCGGTATTACTGGCGAAGATCAGCAAGGCACCTGCACTGATCGCGACTTCTGCCTGAAGGATCGTATTGCCCCAGTGACCGGCCAGGAGCGAGATGATCTGCTCATTGCGAACGGGATCCTGAGCTGCATCTTTGAGCAGCATCGTTGAGAGGGTCGTGAGCAGTGGGCTGGTTATACCTATCGTTAGCACCACCAGGAACATTGCAAGCCCTGCGGTTTTCTTCCGAGGTAATTTCATTACCGGGGAAAGCTGCGAGATACTTTCCAATCCCGAGAACGCAAGGAAGGCATTCCCGAAGCCCACAAGTAAAGCAGGAAACGTCAGATGAGATTCCTGGAACATCCGGGGAAAGAGCGCCAGGAATTCACCAAATGAGATGTGTGTGAATACCGTGATGAGAATGGCGATATCGCTAACAAATGCAATTGCCGCGCCAATCAAACTGACTTTGGCACTCTCACTGATACCGACCCAGTTAAGCAGGCCAAGCAGGATGAGCACACCTATAGTGACCCATTCCGCCCAGGGATGTAGGGCCGGAAAAACGACGCTCAGGTAGATAACACCCGAGAGACAGCTGATTGTTGCCGTCAAAAAGTAGTCTACAAGAATAAACATACCGCCCAATGCGCCAAACCAGGGGTTCAGGGCATGAGCGGCAACCGTTACGACACCACCGCCCTGCGGAAAGCGGTGAGAAACCTCAGTGTATTTCAGCGTCAATAGCACAAAGACGGCCATTGTCAGAAAGACAAAGAAGCCTGCCAATCCTTGTACGTTGTGATACAGAATACCCGGGGTGTAGTAAATAGAGGTTCCTATATCGGCAAAGACGACGGCCCAACAAAGAATAGGGCCGAGAGCATTTTGTTTGCCGTGTTGCTCGTCTCCATGTGTTACGTCTGCTGTTGTTGGTGCCACAGATTCCTGTGCCATGTTGTTGTGTCATCCTTTAAAAAGAATGGTTGTGTTTTGCCTATGACGTTTCTCGCTTCTGACCATGAGTTCGCTTCTGGTCACGTATCTACATAGTTTAGCATAGCCCAACGGAACAAGTAAGGTTTTTTCGTGCCAATTTCTGAGAAAATTTTAAGGATTCTACTGTTTTTCTTGAGTACAACTTGAGAATCCTCTTCCATGATAAGAACGAGTCCAATTGAGAAAGATCAAATGCTTTCGGTCCTCTCCATAGAAATCTTGAGCAAATTTTGAGAATCCTCTTTACTCTTTTTATACCACCTTGAGCGAACAGGGGGTATAGTTTCTGATGTGGCTTTCGGAAGTTCTTTCGGAGTATGAAGCGCTAGAAAGGGGTGAGTATGCAAGGGGCACGTCTGCTACTGGTTGAAGATGATGCAATGCTCTGTCAGCTCATTATGCGGAACCTGCGGGCTCGTGGGCATCTGACTACGAGCGCCACTGACGTGGAACAGGCGTTGCATTGCCTGCGGACACAGACGTTTGATCTGATTATTCTGGATATCAACCTGCCAGATCAAACGGGCTGGGATGTGCTGCGATGTGCCTTACAGGAGCGAGTGCTTCAACCGCTGCCAGAGGGAAACCATGCGGGTAAGCTTCCAGTGGTCGTGCTCTCAGCGGTTCGCGTCAGTCCACGACGCCTGGCGGAATTTCGCCCCCTTGCCTACTTGCCCAAGCCGTTCGTGATGGATGCGTTACTCCGGCTGGCTGCTGAGGCCGCATCTGATCGTCATTATACTTCAAATTCAATCCCTTGCCGTGCAGATGAGGAGGCGTGAGAATGCTGGATCTGCTCGTTGTTCTTGCGACTGTTGTGTTTTTTCTACTCTGTGTTGCATTTACCTATGCATGTGACCGCTTGTAGGAGGACTACCAGAGAATGAATACTCCCGTTGAATACGTTCTGGTTGGTATTGTTGCCCTGGTGCTCGGGGTGTATCTTTTTGTCGCTTTGCTTGCACCGGAGAAATTTTAGCTGTTGTTGAGGTGTTTTGGTTATGCCTGTAATGGTGAACTCGATCTTGCAGGTCCTTGTTTTTCTGGTCATTCTGCTGCTCCTCACGAAGCCGCTTGGCCTGTATATGTACTACGTGTTTAATGGTCAGAAGACCTGGCTTACGCCTGTCCTGCGGCCCGTAGAGAATCTGATCTACCGGATCTGTGGTGTGAAGGCTGATGAGGAGCAGAAATGGACCGGATATACCGTCTCCATGCTTGCGTTCAGCCTGGCCAGTATGCTGTTTCTGTATCTGCTTCAACGCATTCAGGGCTGGCTTCCCTTGAACCCCCAGGGATTTGGCGCTGTCGAGCCAAATCTGGCCTTTAATACGGCGGCCAGTTTTACAACAAATACCAACTGGCAGGCGTATGGTGGTGAGCAAACGATGAGCTATCTGACCCAGATGGCAGGGCTGGCGTTCCAGAACTTTGTTTCTGCGGCTGCTGGCATCGCAATAGCGGTTGCTCTGATCCGTGGGCTTTCGCGCAAGAGCGCTCAGGCACTCGGGAACTTCTGGGTAGATCTGACACGTATCACGCTTTATATATTGATTCCTATCTGTATAGTAGGGGCGCTGGTGCTGGTCTCGCAGGGGGTGGTGCAGAACTTTCAGCCTTATGTTGAGGTGACATCGCTTGAGGGCGTGAAACAGGTTATTGCACAGGGGCCGGTTGCCTCGCAAGAGATTATTAAAGAGCTTGGCACAAACGGCGGTGGTTTCTTCAATGCGAACTCGGCACACCCATTTGAGAATCCCAATGTGCTGACGAATATGATTGAGATGCTGGCCATTCTGGTCATTCCTGCCGCACTAGTATACACCTTTGGACGCTCAGTCGGCAATACAAAGCAGGGATGGGCCATCTGGGCTGCAATGGCGCTGCTCTTTGTGATCGGTATTGCGGTTGCCATGTCAGCCGAGCAAGCCGGGAACCCGTTGCTGACAAAGGCAGGAGCGAATCTGTCTGTAACTGATTTGCAGGCGGGCGGCAACATGGAAGGCAAAGAGGTTCGCTTTGGAATTACGCAATCCGCACTCTTTGCTGTCGTGACAACGGTTGCTTCCTGTGGCGCGGTGAACGGCTTCCATGATAGCTATACCCCGCTTGGTGGTATGATCCCGATGGCGAATATCGCGCTTGGTGAGGTTATCTTCGGTGGCGTCGGCTCCGGTCTCTATGGGATGCTCCTGTTCGCCATTATCGCAGTGTTTATTGCTGGTCTGATGGTTGGCCGTACGCCTGAGTATCTCGGCAAGAAGATCGAGAAGAAAGAAATGAAGATGGCTGCCCTGGCAATCCTGGTAATGCCTGCAACTATCCTGATTATGAGCGCTGTGGCGGCTGTACTGCCAATTGGCACCAGTTCGATTGCGAACCCGGGACCGCACGGACTTTCAGAGATCCTGTATGCCTACACGTCTGGTGCTGGAAATAACGGCTCTGCGTTTGGAGGGCTTGCCGTAAACACGCCGTTCTACAACTGGACGATTGGCTTCGCGATGCTGTTAGGACGTTTCCTGATTATTGTACCCACAATGGCGATTGCCGGTTCGATGGTCAAGAAGAAGGTGGTTCCCGCTGGACCGGGAACATTCCCAACTACGGGCCCGCTCTTTGTCTTCCTGCTGGCAGGTACAGTTGTGATCGTTGGGGCTTTGACCTACTTCCCCGCCTATTCGTTGGGGCCAATTGTCGAGCATTTACTGATGCTTTCGGGCAAGGTGTTTTAAGCAATGAGTATCGGTACTTTAGAATCTAAAGAGTGGAAATCTCAGAAGAAGAACAATGCGAGTTCCATTTTCAATGGGGCGATTCTGCGTCGGGCGATGCTGGATGCATTGAAGAAATTGGATCCGCGCTGGCAGATGAAGAACCCGGTGATGTTTGTGGTGGAGATCGGGAGCGTCATCACGACTATTGAGGCGGTTCGCCTGATCATTACCGGTCCTGCTGCCGAGATGTGGTTTGTGCTAGGGGTGACGCTCTGGCTTTGGTTTACAGTGCTCTTTGCAAACTTTGCCGAAGCAATGGCCGAGGGCCGGGGCAAAGCACAGGCCGACGCGCTACGCAAGACACGCACGACAACGATGGCGAAGCGCCTGGCTTCTGCCTCGCGTGACAGCTCCTATGAAGAGATTTCGGCACCACAGTTGCGCAAGGGTGATGTTGTCCTGGTTGAGGCGGGAGATGTGATCCCGGGTGATGGCGAGGTGATCGAAGGGGTTGCATCTGTTGATGAGTCGGCGATTACTGGTGAGTCGGCTCCTGTCATTCGTGAGAGCGGCGGTGATCGCAGTGCAGTCACAGGGGGCACACGAGTTCTTTCTGACTGGATCGTGGTCAAGATCAGCGCGAACCCTGGTGAAACCTTTCTTGACCGTATGATCTCACTGGTTGAGGGTGCGGCCCGCCAGAAGACTCCGAATGAGATCGCACTGAATATCCTGCTGGCAAGTCTGACGATCATCTTCTTGCTGGCAGTCGTGACGCTGGAGCCGTTTGCGATCTATTCAGGAAACGCGGTATCGATCACGACACTGATTGCGTTGTTGGTCTGTCTGATCCCGACAACAATTGGGGGTCTGCTCTCAGCGATCGGTATTGCTGGTATGGACCGCATGGTTCAGCGCAATGTGCTGGCAATGAGTGGACGTGCTGTCGAGGCGGCTGGAGATGTCGACGTGCTGCTGCTCGATAAAACCGGGACGATTACGCTGGGAAATCGTATGGCCAGCCGCTTTGTTCCTGCACAGGGCGTTCATGAACGAGAGCTTGCGCAGGCGGCACTGCTTTCCAGCCTTGCCGATGAAACGCCAGAAGGTCGCTCGATTGTCAAGCTGGCTGAAGATCGCTATGGGCTGCACGCAACCGAGGAGACTGGAGCTACCTTTATTCCCTTCACCGCCCAGACACGGATGAGTGGCGTTGATCTGAACGAGGGTGGTGGTGTCCGCATGATCCGCAAGGGTGCCTCCGATGCCGTCAATACATATGTGATTGAGAATGGTGGGCAGCGCAGCAAAGAGCTGGATGCGCTGGTCAAAGAGATCGCCAGTTCCGGCAGTACGCCGCTGGTGGTTGCTGAGATGGTGACGCAAGGTGCAGGGAAAGGACAGGCGCGTCTGCTTGGGGTGATTGAGCTGAAGGACATTGTGAAGGGCGGTATGCGTGAGCGCTTTGAGCAGCTTCGCCGCATGGGTATTCGCACGATCATGATCACAGGCGATAACCCACTGACCGCTGCGGCGATTGCGAAAGAGGCAGGCGTTGATGACTTCCTGGCGCAGGCAACTCCTGAAACCAAGATGAAGCTGATCAAGGAGCAGCAGGCCGGTGGCCGTCTGGTTGCGATGACCGGAGATGGAACCAACGATGCACCCGCGCTGGCTCAGGCTGATGTCGGTCTGGCAATGAATACCGGGACACAGGCCGCAAAAGAGGCCGCCAACATGGTTGATCTGGACTCGAACCCAACCAAGCTGATTGAGGTCGTTGAAGTAGGGAAGCAGTTGCTGATGACGCGTGGCGCGTTAACTACCTTCAGTATCGCGAACGACGTTGCGAAATACTTCGCGATTATCCCGGCAATGTTTAGTGCCACCTATCCGCAGTTGAATGCGCTCAACATTATGCATCTGGCGACGCCGCATAGTGCAGTGCTTTCAGCGGTGATCTTCAATGCTATCATTATTATCATCCTGATCCCGCTGGCCTTACGGGGCGTGAAGTATCGAGCGCTCGGAGCTGGAACCCTGCTACGGCGGAATCTCCTGCTCTATGGACTTGGTGGTTTGATTGTTCCGTTTATCGGGATCAAGCTTATCGATCTGGTCCTGGTGCTGTTACATCTGGCCTGAACAGAGAACTGGTAGAGCGGCCCGCGGGGTTGCTCTACCGCTGAGGATAAGAGGAAACGCTATCATGGTTGTGAGTGCCGTTAAAAACTATATTCGTCCCGCTGTCCTGATTACAATTCTTCTGGTAATAATCACCGGCCTGATTTATCCGGGAATAGTCACCGGACTGGCGCAGCTTCTCTTCCCGTATCAGGCGAATGGCAGCATTCATATGGTAAATGGGAAACCTATTGGTTCAGACCTGATCGGGCAGTACTGGACCGAGCCGAAGTACTTTCACGGACGCCCTTCTGTGACAGTGAGCGTCTCGGATAGCTCCAGGAGTGAGCCATACAATGCACAGAACTCGACCGCTTCCAACCAGGGACCAACCAACCAGAATCTGACCAAAGCGGTTGAGGAGCGTATTGCAGAGCTGAAAAAGGAGAATCCTGATGTGAAGCCGGGAACGCCGATTCCGGTTGATCTGGTGACTGCTTCTGGCTCTGGACTTGATCCCGACATTACCCTTGCGGGTGCGGAGTATCAGGTACCACGTATCGCGAAGGCCCGGGGAATCAGCGAAGCACAGGTTGAGCAGGTGATTAAGGAGCATACACAGGGCCGCTTCCTGGGCTTCCTCGGTGAGCCGCATGTCAATGTGCTTGAGCTGAATCTTGCCCTGGACGCGCTCAAGCAATAGCGGGAGAACATTGGCGTATGACAGATCTGCCACCAGAGTTCCAGCGTGAGGATGGTCGTCCTGATCCTGAAGCGTTGCTCAAGCGGTATCATCTTGATGAGGAGGAGCAGGTCAGTACCGAGATAGGACAGACACGCAGGCGAGGGCGTCTGCGTGTCTATCTGGGCGCGGCGGCTGGTGTCGGCAAGACCTATGCCATGCTCAATGAGGGGCGGCGGCGCAAGGAACGCGGTACCGATGTTGTGATTGGCTATGTGGAAACGCATAAGCGCTCCCAAACCGAGGCCCAGATAGGAGACCTTGAGATCATACCACGCAAGCAGATTCTCTATAAGGGGGTACTGCTTGAGGAGATGGATACAGATGCCATTCTGAAACGTTACCCTGAAGTGGCGCTGGTTGACGAGCTGGCACATACCAATGCGGCTGGTTCAAAGCATAAGAAGCGGTATCAGGATGTGCTGGAAATTCTGGAGGCAGGGATTGATGTGATTGCCACTTTGAACGTCCAGCATCTGGAGAGCCTGAATGACCTTGTCTCCAACATTACCGGGATCACAGTTCGCGAGACGTTGCCTGATTGGGTGCTCGATCAGGCCGATGAGGTTGAGCTGATCGATATCGCTCCTCGGGCGCTGCGCCAGCGGATGCGACACGGCAATATTTACCCTCCAGAACGCATTGAGACCGCGCTGAATAATTTCTTCCGTGAGGGGAACCTGACGGCGCTCCGCGAAATCGCGCTCCGATTGACCGCCAATAAAACCGAGTCCCAGTTACAGCAATATCTCGATGAACATGCAATGCAGGCTACAACCTGGGAGACCAATGAACGGGTGCTGGTTGGCTTTGACCATCGACCGCAGAGCCGCTCGATTATTCGGGATGCCTGGCGGCTGGCACATGGCCTGCATGCCGACTTTGTTGCAGTTTCCATTGAGGTTGGCGGATATCGGGCCTTCTTGCGCCGTCTGTTTGCGCTGGTGAAGTATCGCGGCGCGATCAAGGCGCATCGTGCGGAGGCGCGGAAACGCCTGGAGGAGCATATGACGCTGGCTGAAGATCTGGGGGCGGAGGTGTTGCGCATTAAGGGGGATGATGTCGCAGCTTTGTTGGCTGAGATCGCGCGACAAAAGCGAGCGACACAGATTGTTGTCGGCCAGCCCGCGCATACCCGGTTTGAAGAAATGCTCTATGGATCGGTGATCAATCGTCTTCTCCGCCTGAATCCGGATGTGGATATCCACATCGTACCCCTGAAACGAGAAGAGGGTCCAGATCTGTAGCGCTGGTATCCCTCTTCTGAACCGCTGTTTCGACCTCTGGGAAGGGTTTGACGTTGCTCTCTGTCGTCAAATCCTTCTTTTTTCGCAGGTAAGGCGCTCGTTCGGCCTCAGTTGCCCGTTGACGAGCTAGTAGATAGCCCTTTGTCTGCCAGCTTGAACCGGCCTGACTTGCATTTATCTTCTCGGACTGTGTAGAATCTAGTACTGGTTCCACTAGTTTCTTGTATTGTGGGACCCATGTCTGATAGGGCAACATTCCTCAGAGTCAGGCATGCGTCTCAAAGCCGGTCCCCCAAGAAAGGTTATGCACTGAATGACAATTACTACTCGACCTCGGACAATTGGTGAATTGCGCGATAGCGGCTATAAAGTGCTCTCCATAAAGGAAGAGATGCGCAAGAATCTGATAGAGAAAATTCGGAAAGGCGAAGAGTTGTTTCCAGGGATTATCGGCTATGAAGAGACGGTAATACCCCAGATCGAGAACGCGATACTCTCCGGTCAGGATATTATCTTTCTCGGTGAACGTGGTCAGGCAAAGACGCGTATGGCGCGAAGCCTGGTCAATTTGCTGGATGAATATGTCCCGATTATTGCCGGGAGCGAGATAAATGACAATCCGTTCGAGCCGATCAGCAAGTACGCGCGCGATAAAGTCGCGGAACTGGGTGATAGAACAGAAATCGAGTGGATTCCCCGAGAGCGGCGCTATGGCGAGAAGCTGGCAACGCCCGATATCACCATTTCTGATCTGATCGGTGAAGTTGACCCGATTCGTGTCGCTGAAGGGCGGTATCTCTCTGATGAGCTGACGATTCACTACGGTTTAATTCCTCGCACAAACCGTGGAATCTTCTGTATTAACGAGCTACCAGACCTTGCCGAGCGGATTCAGGTTGGTCTGCTGAACATCATGGAGGAACGTGACGTTCAGATCCGCGGTTATAAAATCCGGTTGCCGCTGGACACCTTTGTTGTTGCCAGTGCGAACCCGGAAGATTATACCAATCGTGGTCGCATTATCACCCCGTTGAAGGACCGTATCGGCTCGCAGATTCGCACCCACTACCCGACAGATGTTGAACACGAGATTCGGATTATGGAGTCGGAGAGCAATCACTTCGAGACGGAGGGGCTGGAAGTCCTCGTTCCGGACTTTATGAAAGAAGTGATTGCGGAGATTACCCATCTGGCGCGGCGAAGTACCGATATCAGCCAGCGCTCGGGGGTAAGCGTGCGTGTTTCGGTGGCGAACTTTGAAAATGTGCTCAGTAACGCCAGTCGCCGCGCGTTACGCCTCGGTGAGCGTCAGGTGGCGCCTCGGGTGAGCGATCTTTCAGCTATCCTTGCCTCAACCTGTGGCAAGATTGAGCTGGATGCAATTGGCGATGTGCAGGAAGAGCGCGTTGTGCGCAAGCTGATTAATATGGCAATTTTGAACGTTTTCGGCCAGTACTTTGAGGCGCGTGAGTTTGATCAATTGCTGGCTGGATTTGAGCGGGGGCTGCACGTTCAGGTCGGTGATGACATGCCCGCGATGGAATATGTGAATCAGCTTTCAAAGGTTGGCGGTCTTAGCAAAGCGATTGACCGTCTGAAAGGCCGGGGAAGCCCCGCGACTATTGCATCATCCGTCGAGTTTATTCTTGAGGGATTGCACCTGAATCGCCGTCTCAATAAGGATGATGTCCGTGGAAAAGTGCGCTATCGCCGCTAAAGGACATGGTTTATGCTAGAACGCTTCTTTCGCAGACGTTACGGGTATTCACGCTGGGATGGGACGCAGCAGCTAGAGGGACTCGATGCTGATGATATCCTGAAAGCCCTCTCAGATGACTACCTGGAAAATGGAAATCTGCAACAGGCCATGAAACGCCTGATGCAGGAAGGGGTACGCGGGGAAGATGGACGCCGCGCAATGGGCTTGCGCGAGCTTATGGATCGCCTGCGCCGCCAGCGCAATGAGATGCTCAATCGCTACAACATGGCGTCAGGCGTGATGGATGATCTCCGGCAAAAGCTGGATGAGATTAAACAGATGGAGCGCTCTGGGATTCAGCAACGACTTGAACGCCAGGGCGCCGAGTCGCCGGCGGAGGAACAACAGAGCAACGGGCAGCAGGGTGAGGGAATGCAGCAGTCCTCTGAAGGGGAGCAGTCAGGTGCAGGGCAGCAGGGTGAGGAAGGGCAGCAATCCTCTGAAGGGGAGCAGTCGGGTGATGGCCTGTCTCCTGAGCAGAAGCGCCGCATGCTGGAAGCAATCGCAAAACGCAAACTGGACTATCTGGACAGCCTGCCAAAAGATATCCCGGGGCAGATGAAGAAGCTCTCCGAGTATGACTTTATGGATGCACAGGCCCGCCAGAAGTTTCAGGAATTGATGGATAGCTTGCAACAGCAGATGATGCAGCAGTTCTTTCAGGGAATGCAGCAATCCTTGCGCTCAATGAGTCAGGAAGATGTGACCCGGTTGCGCGAGATGATTCGCGACCTGAATAAGATGTTGCGTGAGCGCCGCGAGGGACACGAGCCGGATTTCGATTCGTTTATGCAAAAGCATGGTCAGTACTTCCCGGGGGTTAATTCTCTGGATGATCTGATCGAGCAGATGCAGATGCAGTCGGCAGCGATGCAGGGCATTCTCGATAATCTCTCTCCTGAACAACGCGAGGAACTACAACAGTTGTCAGATCAACTGCTGGGAGATGACCGGATTCGCGTTGATATGATGGAGATGTTTGCGCATCTGGAAGCCCTGGCTCCAATGGATGATATCCGCACCCGGTTCCCGTTCAGAGGCAATGAAACCCTGCCACTGAACGAGGCCCTGCGCATGATGGGGCGCATGCAGCAGATGGAGGGGCTGGAAGATGAGCTTCAGGAGGCCCGTCGTCTGGATGATCTGGAGGCGATTGACAGCCAGAAAGTCAAGGAACTGCTAGGAGATGAAGAATACCAGTCCGTTGAGCAGTTGAAAGAGTTGATGAAGATGCTGGAAGAGGCCGGTTATATCGAGAAGCGCGGAAACCGTTGGGAACTGACGGCCCGGGCAATCCGGAAGATCGGTCAGAAGGCGCTTCAGGATATCTTCAATAAGCTCAAACGAGATGGTTTCGGGCGACATGTGGTTCCCTATCGTGGCACTGGTGGTGATCGAACCGATGAGAGTAAGCCCTATCAGTTCGGTGATCCGTTCTTGCTCGATCTGGAAAAGACGATGATGAATGCAGTGACTCGTCAGGGGGCAGGAACGCCTGTCCGGCTCACGCAGGATGATTTTGAGGTCTACCGAACCGAGTATTCAACCCAGTCATCCACGGTGCTGATGATCGATATGAGCCTGAGTATGGTGTATAACGGTTGTCAGCAGGCGGCCAAAAAGGTCGCTATTGCGCTTGAAAGCCTGATTCGCTCACAGTTCCCGCGAGATAATCTCTATGTGGTGGGCTTCTCATTTGTGGCGCGTGAGTACAAGCCGCATGAGTTGATTGAGCTCAGTCGCTATGATAATGACCGTGGCACTAATATGGCGCATGGTCTGATGCTTGCGCGGCAACTGTTGGCGCGCCATCGTGGCGTCAACAAGCAGATCATCATGATTACCGATGGAGGCCCGACCGTCTGGTATGAAGAGCGCTATGGTGGCTGGCAGTTTGCGTTCCCGAGTCCCTACGCGGAACAGCAGACCTTGCTGGAAGCACAGCGCTGTACGCGTGAAGGCATTACCATCAATACCTTTATGCTGTACGACGATGATTATATGATCGCTTTTGTCAACCAGCTATCCCAGATCAACCGGGGACGGACGTTCTATGCTGATCGTGATAACCTCGGTGAATACCTGCTGGTTGACTACCTCAACAGTAAGCGTAAATTTGTGCACTAGACTTTCAGCGGGCGGCGGATACTATTGCTATCCGCCGCTCTCTTTTTTTGGGGGCTTACCGGAAGCTCATTTTTCCTCTATACTTTGATAACATCGTTATTTTGCTTGCTTATAAGGAGCTGTGTGCGTGGTAAATGGTTTCTCGCCAGCGCCTTCAATTGCTATGCAGGTGCATAGTCTGAAGGCGCTTCATTCGTTTCTTGTGGAACGCGTCGGTTTTCAGACAGTGGAGGCGCGTTTTGACGAGGGGGTGGTGCTGCTGCTGGACTCTGACGGCGACCCGCTGCTACTGGCTGATGCTGCTGTTGAGGATGTGAAGGCGTATTTGGTCGGAACGCAGTTTGTTTTTCAGCCGGGAGATACGGTCGGGTTTCGTGGGGAAGGGATACCGTGGCTCAGAGATGCAGAGAGCATCCGGCAGCGGATATCATCGGGCTTTTCGATTGAAACGAGGCCCTGGGGGGAGCGGCATGTCTGTATTGAAATGCCGGATCGCTACACGCTCAAGTTTATTGCATTGGGTTCACTTGAGCATCTGCTTGACTGGTATGAAACGGGTTGCATGCGAGAACTGACACAGGTACTAGAGGGGCTGGCCGAGGCGGAACTGGATCTCCAAAAGGCGCCAGAAGAGTGGTCAATACGCTATAATGTGCACCATCTGGCAGAAGTGGAGGGGTTGTATATGATGCCTATCCTGGTCGCGCTGGCTCAATCCGGGGCGACGCTTGAAGAGGGGCCCTATGATCAGAAGCTCTGGCCTGAAATGCTTGCGTATGGTCGACGTGCGCTTGAGCCTTCTCTGGCATTTATCCGTGCTCATCGGCAGCGAATAGCACAGATCGTACGTCTGGTGCCCGATAGTTGGGAGCGCTTTGTCTTTCTGGGAAAGGGTGAGCATATGCGGCGTCTATCCGTCAGAGCGATGATCGGGATCCTGGTACGGCATTGGATGGAGCACTGTGATGAGATCCGCGTTATTCGCCGCGCACATGATCTGTAGCCAGAAGAAGAGAGAATGAAGATGATTGAGGAGAGAGATGGCTGAAGGCTTATACAATGATTTTCTTGCCGGCCTGCAACAGCTTGGAATCGATGAACGATCCGTCGAACTGTTCCTGCGCTACCGGGACGAGCTGCTTGATTGGAATACACGCTTTAACCTGACAGCGATTAAAGACCCGGAAGAGGTCCTGATCAAGCATTTTCTGGACTCCCTGTCCCTGTTGCTGGTGTGTAAGCAGCAGGAGGCGCGTTTGCTTGATATCGGGACGGGGGCAGGGTTCCCCGGGCTGGCGCTCAAGCTTGTGCGTCCACAGTGGCGGGTCACCCTGCTGGAGGCGACTAACAAAAAGGTGACGTTCTTGCGGCATATGGTAGAGATGTTGCATCTTGAAGGCGTCGAAGTGATTCACGGGCGGGCTGAAGAACTGGGACAGAAGCCCGAGTATCGTGCCTCCTTTGATATAGTGACGGCGCGGGCGGTCTCAGCGCTGCCGGTCTTGCTGGAATATTGCGCCCCGTACTGTCAGGTGGGGGGTATGATTGTGTTGCCGAAAAAGGGCGACCTGAGCGAAGAGCTTGCCAGCGGAAAGCGTGCTGCCGCAATGGTGGGAGCTGCGTTCAAGGAGGACGTTCCGGTTCAGCTTCCGGGGCTAGATGATGGACGAAGGTTGCTTGTCTGGGAGCAGCGCAAACGCTGCCCGGCTCAGTATCCTCGGACTGGTGCGGCCATAGCGAAGAAACCGCTAGGCCGCTGATCTGTGCTATTTCTCGGGGGCCAGAACATCTTGAAGTTGAATGGTCAGACCACGCTGAGGGCTGACCGAAATCATATAGATAGGGGTCTCAAGGAGCTCTTCCAGTCGTCTCAAATAGGCCTTAGCTTCCCGGGGGAGTTGCTCATAGTTGCTGATATTGCTGGTATCGCACTGCCACCCCGGCAACTCTTCGTAGATGGGTTCACAGGCTGCAAGGTCGCTCAGAGTTGCGGGCAGGCTGTGAACAATCTGCCCTCGGAGATTATACGCAGTACAGATTTTAATGGTTGGCAAGGTATCTAGAACGTCCAGTTTGGTAATGACGGCTGCATCCAGACCGTTCAGTTCTGAGATAAAGCGCCCTGCGACAGCATCGAACCAGCCACAGCGTCGTTCGAGACTGTCATTGGGGCCATGCTCTTTCCCCCGCTTACGCATTTCCAGTCCGACCGGATCAAAGATTTCTGTTGGCAGAGGACCGCTGCCGATACGCGTGGTATAGGCTTTGTAGACGCCGATAATGCGATCAATGGAGCGAGGGGGCAAACCTGCACCGGCAGCGGCATTCGCTACCAGAGTGGAAGAGTAGGTCACATAGGGATAGGTTCCGAAATCGACATCGAGCAGCGCGCCTTGTGTGCCTTCAAGCAGGATAATCTTGTGCTCGCTGAGGGCATCGCGCAGCATTTTCTGGGTATCTGCAATATAGGGTCGCAACTTGAGCCCGTAGCCGAAGTACTCGCCGTGGATCTCTTCCAGTGAGAGTGGCGGCTGCCCATAGATCTGGGTAATCATGCGATTCTTCTGCTGCAAAATGGTTGAAAGCTTGGCGCGGAAGGTATCGACATCGAGCAGATCTGCCATGCGAATACCACTGCGGGCATGCTTATCGACGTATGCTGGCCCCAGACCGCGCAACGAGCTATCAATTTTTTCAGTCCCCCGTGCTTCCTCTTCCAGTTTATCTAGGACGAAGTGATACGGCATGATGACATGAGCGCGCTCACTGATGTAGAGGCGTGAAATATCGATTCCCCGCTGCTGCAACTCTTCCATTTCCATGATGAGGCTTTTGGGATCAACCACAACACCATTGCCAATGACACAGATTGTATTAGGATAGAGTATTCCGGAGGGAACAATCCGAAAAGAGAAATCCCCCTTTTCGTGTACGACACGGTGCCCGGCGTTGGTGCCGCCCTGATATCGCACCACAAAATCGGCTTTCATTGAAAGCTCGTCAACAATTTTGCCTTTCCCTTCGTCTCCCCATTGTGCGCCGATGACTGCGACTGCCACCATTATCGTCTATCCTCTTTGCTTTCTAGTTGTGTTTCTCTGCTATACGTGGGTGCAATCTGTATTAGCATACCACCTGGAGAAGCAAAACAGTACATTATTCTGACTCTGATTGCTTCTTTTATTCTATTGTTTGAGGTGGTGTTCTGTCAATACTATAATACACCGAAGAAGTGATTGCACTTCTCTTACTTAATCTTTTCATTGTACATACAATATTCTGCGTCGTGTATGGCACAGAAACACGTTATGGTCCCTGAATGTAATTCAGTAGAAGCTGATCTGTAATCTGTTCAATTGGAGCACGATCATCGGTGAAGACGAGGCCGCCATCTGGTGCTCGCTCTTTCATCGCCGGGAGCATTTCGCTGGCGACAATGCCCATTGTTGTAGAGCGGTCGAATTGGGCCATATTGACGCGGAAGGTGTCGCTGCTGGTGGGCTGCATGGTCGCCATGACCTCGGTATTAATCGTATTGGGCACGTCAAAGGTGTGCACGCTCGGGTAGACCGTGGACATGGTGTTGACGAATGCCTGCACCAGACGGTAGTCTGTCTCGGTATGACCTGTATTGATTGCAACGACGCCGGTTGGTGTGAGATGCGCTTTAATCTCCTCGAAGAACTCCTTTGTGGTGAGCTGGAACGGGATATAGGGTTGCTGGAATGCGTCTATCACCACAAGGTCGTACTTGGCTTGCGTGGTTGAGAAGAACGCGCGTCCATCCTGCTCATAGACCGTCAGGTTTTTCTCGTTCATATCGAAGTATTTTCGTCCGACCTCAACAATCGCAGGGTCGATCTCAATTCCATCGATTGCGACAGGGCCGTACACCTGGGTGATCTGTTTGGCGATCGTGCCGCCTGCCAGACCAACGATAGCGACCCGTTTGAGCTGTTCGGGCTTGAAGCCTTTATTGAAGTAGGGCGCGGCTAGAAAGTAGTCCCAGTACCAGCCTGTCAGGGGTTGCTGTTTCAGGTCCGGGTAATAGATGGAGTGGATGGCCTGCCCCTCATTGAGAATCAGACGATGGCTTCCATCTGCTTCCTTTGTGACCTGAATGTAATTATAGTACGATTCCTGGTAGTATATCAGGTTGGGAATCTCTTTCAAGGGTCCCAGAGGAAGAACGACTGCGATCAGCGGGATCACCACGGCAAACCGCCAGTAGGGGCGTAATCCCCAGAGCGAGGCAAGAAAGAGCAGTGCACCCAGAATAAGGAGGCTCCGGCGCACACCGAAAGTGGGGATCATCCAGAGTACAGGAAGAAAGGCCCCGAGGATACTACCCGCTGTTGAGATGGCGTAGAGTGAGCCGCTGATGCGCCCGCTGCGGTCAAGCTCTTGTGTCACAAGTCGGATTGCGAAGGGTGAGACCAGACCAAGCAAAATAACCGGAACCGCGAAGAGGAGCACTGTTCCAAGCAGTGAACCCAGAAAAGCGCCGACTGAGATATGCGCGATCGCGTCAATCGACCAGGAAAGCACGCTTTGACTGACAAAGGGAATCAGGGTGATAAAGAGAGCGGAGATAGCAGTACTGAGGCAAAGCGCTTTTTCAGAGGGGTAGCGATCGGCTAGTTTGCCGCCAATATAGTAGCCGACAGTTAAATAAATCAGAATGAGCCCGATCAGTACCGCCCAGATATACAGAGAGCTGCCGAAATACGCTCCTAAGAGGCGTTGAGCACACATTTCGATCGCGAGACTGTTCAGGCCTCCGATGAAGACCAGAATGAGAAGATAGATATGTTTCCGTTTCAAATATGAACTCCCATCCATGCCGCTAGTGTGGCGCACACGTATAAAAAAATAGCACTGTATGCTATTGTAGACATACGTCTGACCGCTGTCAAACCGGGATCAGAGATGGTGTTCAAGCGTGAGAGAGAGGTGTTGCAGGCCAGCGTGGGCGTCATGATAGTAGGCAAGGATTGGATGCTGTGTTGTCGGAGACTGCTCAAAGGGGCCACAGACGATGAGCCAGATCCAGGGAATCTGCTGTTCCACGTTGACCCGCTGCATGTTCGTGCGATCTGTCTGGCTGGCTTTGCGATAGCCGGTTGGGTGGCTATGATAGACACCGATGATCTGTTCAGGATAGGTTAGTTCTGCCTCAAGGAGTTCTTCCGGAGCAAACTCAAAGTACACTGGTGACTGAAAGATATTGCGGAGTGCTTTTGCCCCGCATACATGCCAGTGTTTTTCCTGCTCAATTCTGCCAAGAAGGAGCCCGCAGGCTTCAATCTGAGGCCGTGTGTAGATATCGGTCAGGATCTCCTGATAGGCCTGAAGACTCAAGGTGACGCGTTGTCGTGCCATCAGTCAAGCTCTTTCTTCTTGTGGACGTGTTGTGGGTCATGAATGTACGAGTTCCACCTATTTTGATTGTATCTCTATGAGAGAGCATAGCTTGATTGGTTGCCGGTGTAAAGGGCTTCTCCATCTGAACAGGAATTTCATCGCACTCCTTTTTTTTGTTCCCTTGCTTTTCTGTTTCGTCTACTGTATACTGTTTAACACATCAGACAATGTTTAATAGATTAAACGTATGGAGATTCTTCGATGAAAAGTTTTCTGGACACCCTTTATCTGGCTGAGTTATTAAAAGCAAAACGTGGCGAGCGCGGATTGCGTGAGGTGGCGGAAGAGATTGGCAATGTCAGCCCGGCGACCCTTTCTCGGGTTGAGCATGGCAAGATGGTAGATGTTGAAACGTTTTTACAGCTCTGTGATTGGCTCAGGGTTGCTCCACAGCAATTTATTAAAGAAGCGCCTTATGGAGTATTGAGCAGTCAGGCGGTGCGCTATACGGTGCAGGGCGGACAGCGGCTGGAAGGCTCAGTTGTGATTCAAGGAGCGAAAAATGCAGCTCTGCCGATCATCGCTGCCTCGCTGCTGGCCCGAAAGGGGCAGACGATTCTACGTAATGTTCCCTTGATTCGAGATATCTTCGCCGCTATTTCTCTGGCTCGCGAGCTTGGTGCGAAGGTGACGCTGCATGAAGAGGACCAGGTCCTTATTATCGATGCATCAGACGTTAAGACGAGCGATCTTCCAGCTCAATTCACCGAACTGTTTCGTGGCTCGATTCTCTTCCTTGCACCGGTGCTGGCTCGAACCGGTAAGGCCTCTATTGCCACGGTTGGCGGGTGTAGGCTGGGCAAACGTCGACTGGACTTCCACTACCGGGGATTTGCTCGTCTGGGAGCCGAGGTAACGGAAGACAACGAACGCATCTCGATGAAGATGCAGGACTACAAGGGGGCCTATCTCTATCTGGATACGCCAAGCCATACCGGCACCGAAAACCTGATGATGGCGGCCTGTCTGGCTGAGGGAGAGACCACAATTGAGAATGCGGCGCTGGAACCCGAAATTGCCGATGTGGCGCACTTTTTGAACCTCATGGGAGCCAGGATCTCGGGCATCGGAACCGGCGTGCTGCATATCGAGGGTGTGAAGGAGCTCTCTGCGGTCGAATATACGATTATGCCTGATCGATTGGATGCGGGATCGATGGCAATGGTGGCAGCAGCGACGCAAGGTGATGTGGCGCTGGTTGGGGCAAACTTGCGGCATCTGGGAGTTATTCGGGCAAAATTGGAACAAATGGGAGTGGAGTTCTGGCAGGATGGCTCGGTAATTCGCGTGCGGCGCACTGCTCCCTTGCGGCCGGTCAATGTCATCACCTGGCCGTATCCAGGATATCCGACCGATTTGCAGCCGCAGATTATGGCGCTTTCCTGTCTGGCCGAAGGAAGGTCGTATCTGCGTGAGACGCTGTTTGAGGAACGCTTCTCTGCGGTACAGGAATTGCAGAAAATGGGTGCTACAATAGAGATTCAAGAGGGAGTCGCAGTCGTTTCCGGGGTGGCTCAATTGCGGGGAACGCAGGTCACGGCTCATGATATTCGTGCTGGAACTGCGCTCATTATCGCGGCTGCGACGGCAGAGGGAGAGACGGTCATTGACAATGCATGGATGATTGAGCGTGGATGCAGCGCGGTCGTTCGTCGTCTCAGTCAGCTTGGCCTATCTATTCAGGAAGAGCGTGAGTACACAAAGCTCTTCTCTGCTTTGAGCAGGAGTAAATAGATAGATAGAAATTTTCTTGTGTAGAAACGCTGTGCTGACCGCCTTGCTGGCTGGATAGTACCAGGGCTCTATAAGAGAAAATGGCTACATTCATTACTGCCTGCTTGCCTGGAAGATACAATGAAGGAGCCATTTTTCTACTAGAGAAGGATTTGGTTTATATGCCTTTTACTGAGAAGAAGCTGCAAGCACATCTTGCAAATTACCTGCGCAAGGCATACTCAGGAGAACGGCACCCGCTCTCTCCTGTGTTGGTTGCGCCCGCCACTGGTCCTATGACTCCCCCACCATCTCCGGCGTCCGAGGAGTGGCAGCCGGTTGAGGTCGGTCAGCTCTGGGGCAGGAAGCATGCTACTGTCTGGCTGAAGACAGAGCTTCAGGTTCCCGAGCCGATGCGGAATGATCCTGTGATCCTTCAGCTCCATTGGGATTCTCCATCATCGGATGGTCTTATCTTGCGTCTGGAAGCGACCGCATTCCTGGATGGGATCGCAGTTGGCGCTTTTGACTATTATCATAAAGAACTTCAATTGCCTCCTCATGCCGCTGATGGTCAGCCACATGAGGTGACAATTCAGGTCTATACCTCAGAGCCGATTCCCTTCCGCGGCCTCACCATTCATAACCGCAATGAGACAGCCTGGAAGCTCTATCATGTGATCGAGACCGTTCTAGATGCTGCTCTTGCTCTGGATGAGAACGACATTGTTCGTCATACATTGATCGAGCGCCTCAATGCGGCGTACAATATGCTTGATCTGCGCGAAGGGTATTCAAGCGCTCGCTTCGTTGCTTCTGCAAAAGAGGCAATCGCCTATCTGCAAGAGCATTTGCGGGATGGGCTGGAAGATGGCAACCGTCCCCGCGTTGTTGTAACCGGTCACGCGCACCTTGACCTGGCCTGGCAGTGGCCGTACTGGCGAACCAGACAGAAGGCTGTGCATACTATTTCCACAGTTCTCGCGCTTATGGAGCGCTACCCCGATTACCACTACAGCCATAGCCAGCCACAGTCATTGCAGTGGGTGAAAGAGGATGCGCCGGAAGTGTTTGAGCGCGTGAAGCAGAGGGTGAAGGAAGGTCGCTTTGAGCTTGTTGGTGGCATGTGGGTTGAGCCTGATTGTAACCTGCCCTCTGGCGAATCGCTGGTCCGGCAGATTATGCAGGGCCTACGCTTCCTGAAAGAAGAGTTTGACTATAAGCCCAATAACATCTGGCTGCCCGATGTCTTTGGCTATAGCGCCGCGCTGCCGCAGATTATGCGGGGCTTTGATATCCCCGTCTTTATGACCACCAAGATTAGCTGGAACCAGTTCAACCGCATGCCAAATGATACCTTCCGCTGGCGTGGTATCGATGGTACCGAGGTTCTGACGCACTTTGTCACGGCTCCTGTCTCTGATGATGGTGGTTGGTTTTACACCTATAACGGCCCGTTCCGCGCTCGCGATATGGTCGGGATCTGGAAGAACTATCGTCAGCAGAAAATCAACGATGAGATCCTGTACCTGTGTGGTTGGGGTGATGGCGGTGGCGGCCCGGATGAGCACCAGATGGAGCGTGCTGAGGCCATGAAGAGTCTGCCCGGCTATCCTGAAGTGCGGTGGGATCGCTCCGAGAAGTTCTTCCGCGATCTGTATGAGCGTGTCTGGGATGATCCCAGGTTGCCGACCTGGGCCGGTGAACTCTATCTTGAGTATCATCGTGGTACCTACACCTCTCAGGGACGAACCAAGCTGGCAAACCGCCGCAATGAGCTGCTTTATCGTGACGCAGAGCTGTTGAGCACCTGGGCTGGCCTGACTGGCAGCCAGGAAGAGCTGAACAAGGGCTGGCGCGGTATTCTGCTGAACCAGTTTCATGATGTTCTGCCTGGTTCCTCGATTACCGAAGTGTACGAGGACGCAACCAGGATTCACGCCGAGGCGCGCGCTCTTGGCGAGAAGGTTCGCGACGAGGCTTGCTCTGTGCTGGGTGAGCGCTTCGGTTGGCGTAAAGGTGATCTTGTGCTTATGAACACGCTGGCATGGCAGCGTACTGACCCGGTTCAGATTCCAGCGGAGTTGCAGGTGAACAATCTGCCCGCACAGCAGGTCGAGGACTGGGATGGCCACAAGTATTATCTGGTTGATGGCTTGCAGATCCCGGCGGTTGGCGCTGTGTTGGCCGATCAGGCAGCAAGCGCTTCCAGCGAAGTGCCTTGCAGCATTTCGCGTACTACCGATGGCCTGATTGCGCTGCACAACCAGTACTATGATCTGACCTTTGCTGCCAATGGCGAAATCAGCCGCATCTATGATAAGGTTGCCGAGCGTGATGTCCTGGTTCCAGGACAGAACGGTAACCAGTTGATCGCGTACGAAGATCGCCCGATGAACTATGATGCCTGGGATATCGATCTCTACTATGAAGAGAAGCCATATCCGCTGCACGAGGCGTCGGAGATCCGGGTGATCGAAGAGGGCCCGGTTCGCGTGACCGTGGAAGTGATTCGCCCATTCATGGCCTCCACTGTGAAACAGCGCATCTCGCTCTGGCGCAATTCGCCGCGCATTGATTTCTCAACCGAGATTGATTGGCACGAGCATCAGACTCTGCTGAAAGCTGCGTTCCCGGTCGACATCAATGCGTTACAGGCGACCTACGAGATTCAGTTTGGTAATGTTCAACGCCCGACCCATCGCAATACCTCCTGGGATCTGGCTCGCTTCGAAGTCTGTGCTCATCGTTGGGCAGATCTGAGTGAGGGGGGCTATGGCGTCAGCTTGCTCAACGATGCCAAGTATGGTCATGACATTCATGATAATGTCATGCGCCTGACCCTGCTGAAGTCTGGTATCGTGCCTGACCCAACTGCTGATCAGGGCATTCATCGCTTCACCTACAGCCTGCTTCCGCACAAGGGTGACTGGCGTGATGCAGAGGTTGTGCGCCGCGCTTACGAGCTGAACGTTCCTGTACTGGCGGTGACTGGCAGCACCTCGACCTCTTCGGCGGAGGAACGTGTTGCGGCGTATTCGTTTATGCAGACTGATTGTCAGCATGTGGTCATCGATACCGTCAAGCCCGCTGAGGATGGCGATGGCTTTATTGTGCGTCTCTATGAGGCTCACAACCAGCGTGGTAAAGGTTCTATTACCTTCTCTGCACCGATTGCCTCGGCTCAGGAATGTAACCTGCTGGAAGAAACTATTGCGGACGCCTCGTACCAGGGGAATGCTTTGCAGTTCCAGGTGCGCCCGTTCGAGATTAAGACGTTCCGTGTCAAACTGGAAGCCTAGTCGGAGCATTTCAGGATGTGGGGAGAAGCTGTGTTTCTCCCTCACATCCTTTTTTTACTTATGGGGTGTTGGGTGCGGCAGAAATTGTTCTTTGCTGAAGGTGAGCAGGTCGCCGATGTGCTCAACGCTAATATCGGGTGTGAAGCCCTCGGGAAGTGGTTGGCTGGCATATTTCCCCTGTTTGACAAAAACGGTGGTGACCTGTGAGCCAAGCAAGTGATGCATGTCGTCGAGGATGGTGGGCTTATCGTCGATCATTACATAGTGATCTGCCGGGTATTGTTGGATCATATCCTGCAAGTTTTCCTGTTTATGTACATACAGCAGAACGCGCCCCTCGACGGCGTCCGCAATGGTGCTATTGACGATTTTCTCCGCCTGAAAGACCGGGTCGCCATCTGATACAATGACAGTAGTGCCAAGTGTTGAGAGGTGATGCAAGGTATCAAGTGCGTGCGGATACAGCGTTTCGCGGTAGGGATAGTGCTCGAAGATGGAGTGAATATGCTGATAGGTATAGTCGTCCATTTCGGATTGCGGTGTTTCTGCGCGCAGACGTTCGAGGGTTAGCGGAATATCAATAACGCTTTTCTCTGCCCGGATCTCCTCATAGAGCTCCCAGAAGCGCCGGGTAAGCTTTTCCCCGACGTTAACGCGTAACACTTCGTCAAAGCTCTTTTTGACTTTATCGTTGTCAAGTAGTGTATTATCAACATCTATCCAAAAAAC
This sequence comes from Thermosporothrix sp. COM3, assembly GCF_059696735.1. Taxonomy (NCBI): domain Bacteria; kingdom Bacillati; phylum Chloroflexota; class Ktedonobacteria; order Ktedonobacterales; family Thermosporotrichaceae; genus Thermosporothrix; species Thermosporothrix sp. COM3. The sequence continues at coordinate 7,412,148 of NZ_AP019376.1, forward strand.
GAGTGCTCGTTTGTCCATGATGGGCCTTCTTTCCAGAAAACTGATACGCTCTTTCAGCTTCGAGTGGCAAAGGCGAAGCGGAAGGTGGCGTGATCGACTGCCCCTATTATATAACGAAGGTCAGCAGAGGGCACCTGAACCGTTTTCTCTTGCCTTGTTTGCTCCCATTTGCTATCTTTAGTGAAGTAAGTGAGCCTGTTCTATACCGGTCAAGACCGTTGGAGATAAAGAGTCAATGAAAGTAATCTTCCGTAGCAAAGACTTTGCCAGTATCGAGGGGGCCGGTTTTGGCTTTGTCAATCGGCGTCCGATGCATGATCCCTGGAGCTATCAGGGACGCGTGAAGCATCGCGATTGGCAGGGAACGTATGAATGCCATTGGGAGCGCCCCGAGGAGCGCCCAAAATATGCGACATCACCCCGTGAGATTATCTGGGTAGTGGAGGGTGATGCCCGCCTTTTTGGATTGGCTGCGGCCCTGAAAGCGAAGGGGCTGCCCGTGGATGTTGCGCAGGATTGAGATAAGACGTATGAATACAGAAAAGCGCGAGAAAAAAAGAGTATTGCTTTTGATGTCGCCGGCAACCTATCGGGCCGGGGCGTTTCTGAGTGCTGCCGAGCGGTTGGATCTTCAACCGGTATTCGGCGTGGATATGCCCGAACAACTGGCGGAATACTGGCATGTGCCGCTCGGGCTTGATTTTACTGATATCGACAAATCTGTGCAAATGATTGTGGACTATGCGCGTGTGCACCCCCTGACGGCTGTGCTTTCCGTCGATGATAGCGCGACGGAACTGGCGGCTCATGCGGCCTCTGCACTCCATCTGGCACATAACACGCCTGATTCTGCCGAAGCTGCCCGCGATAAGTGGATTATGCGCAGGCTGATGTCGGCGGCTGGCGTGCCCTGCCCTGTCTTTCGTAATTTCCCGTTGAGCGCCGATCCCTCCGAGCTTGCCACACAGGTAACCTATCCCTGCGTCTTAAAGCCACGCCGTCTCTCGGGGAGTCGAGGCGTGATTCGCGCGAACAATCCAGAGGAGTTTACGACGGCCTTCTATCGTCTCAAGCGTCTTCTTTTGCAAGAGGGCTATGATGAGGAGCATACCACTTTTCTGGTAGAAGACTTTATTCCCGGAGGTGAAGTAGCCCTCGAAGGGCTGCTCACGCAGGGTCAGCTCAAAGTGCTGGCGCTCTTCGATAAGCCAGATCCTCTGGATGGCCCGTTCTTTGAAGAGACTATTTACGTCACCCCTTCACGGCTTCCTCGGGCGACACAAGAGGCGATCGCAGATTGTGTGACCCGGGCGGCTGCATCGCTCGGGTTACGTCATGGTCCGGTTCATGCAGAACTGCGTATCAATGAGCAGGGACCCTGGATGCTTGAAATTGCCGGTCGCTCGATCGGTGGGTTGTGCTCCTCTGTGCTGGAATTTGGGACGGGCATGTGTTTGGAAGAATTGATCTTGCGCCATGCCATTGGCGAAGAGGTGCGCATGATTGAGCGGGCAGGAAATGCTGCCGGGGTAATGATGATCCCGATTCCAGCCGCAGGTATGCTTAAAGGCGTTCATGGTGTGGAAGAGGCGCGGGCGGTCCCGCTGATTACTGGGGTCGAGATTACGGCCAAGCTGCATCACCCGCTGGTGCCGCTGCCTGAAGGCGCGAGTTATCTGGGCTTTATCTTCTCGCGCGGAGAGACGCCTGAGGCTGTGGAAGCGGCGATCCGGCGTGCACATGCCTGTTTACGATTTGATATTCGCCGTGAGATCCCGATGGTAACCAGGCGCTAGGACAGGGTGTGAAGAGGGGTGAGCTCTGACTGTGTCAGGTATGCTCACTCCCTTGTCTTCCTGATGCGCGCCTGCCATTTCCGAGCCGTGCCCCTGCTTTTTGTTGCCTCTTGATATATCCTGTAATTTGGGGAACACTATTGCTCATGGTAAGAGTATTTATACTCAAATGCATGTGTATCAATCTATAAACTGTGCGCGTGTAAAGGGGAGAGATGGCATGGGTGCTTGTCATTGTTCAGACTGAGCGCGCTGAAGGGAGATTTTCCTGAATGTATTTAGCTCATGCTGTCTACAGGACAAGGAGATGACAATCTTTCATTCTTGCTACATTGTGCTGAGAGAAAGGAGTATAGGCTATGGCTGCCAGACATCCTCTGGTTATAGGAGTCTTTCAAGACGAGGCGGGAGCCAAGAAAGCGCTTGAAAGCTTGAGGGATGCCGGCTTTGAGCAGAATCAGCTTGGTCTGGCGTGGAATGAAGGCGGCGCGATGGCCGTGGACCTGAAGCGAGATCTGATGAATCTGGGCGTTCCTGAAGCACAGGCTGATTTCTATGATCAGGAGTTCCGTGCTGGTCGTCCGGTCCTCTCGGTCAGAGCCGAGGGACGAGAACAACAGGCTGCCAGTATTCTTACTACATGTGGAGCGGATAATATTGTTGGCGGCGCTCCGACCGGATACGCACATCCCACCAAGCAGACAGAGACCGCACAGCAGGAAACGCGTTCGACAATGGGTGAGAGGGGCGCAGCAGGAGCCGCAGGCACGGCTGCTGGAGCTGGTATCAGGGGTGCTGTCAATCGCACCGGAGAGCCGTTGTCGGCGCAAAGAGGTGCCACTGAAGAGACATCCGAGCATAAGTTAGGGTACAGGACTGAGGCTGAGGAGACGAGGCCCTCTACGAGGACTTCTGAAGCTGCCGCCCGTGAGCAGGCCAGAATCGCGCAGCAGAGGAACGTACAGGGCCGAGCAGAAACGACGCAACGGCCCGGGAATATCAGCCAGCAGCGCGGCGTGGAGACGACGCAGCAAAGAGGTCCGCAAGCAGAAACCGGACAATCAATTCCTCTGCGTGAGGAGCAGGTCCATCTGGGAAAGGAGCGTGTAGAAAGCGGTGAAGTGACCATCGGGAAGGAAGTTGTCAGTGAAGAGAAGCACTTCAAAGTCCCGGTCTCACACGAGGAGGTCGTTATTGAACGGCATCCGGTCTCTGGCGAGCATCCCACCTCTGAGAAGATTGGTGAGGGCGAGACCATTCACATTCCACTCAGCGAAGAGCGCGTGAATATCTCGAAAGAAACGGTTGTTGGCGGTGAAGTGACGGCGGAAAAGCGAGAAGTGCAGGGTGAAGAGGACATCACGGAAACTGTCAGGCACGAGGAGCCGAGAATCCAGCGGGAAGGTCATCCGCACATTGAGAGTGAGGGCGTGGAAAAGAAGCGCCCGGAAGAGCGATGAAGAGATGACGAGAGCGGTAAAATATGGCCGCTCTCCTTTTTCTCGCATTTGAGAGCCAGAAAGTGGACTGTATATCCGCTTTCTGGCTATTTTTTCCTGTAGACATGCCGGCTAAGGACAAGCTTCTCTCGCTTTTTGTATTGGATACAGTGTTTCGAGAAGTGTGCCCGTGCAGATAAAAGTACAGGTAATCATGTAGCTATAGGGCAAAATGGGTTTTTAATATAGTATACTGAGAAAAGAAATGGATGCCGTAAAGAAAGGAATTGTCTACAATGAGTGAGGGAACTCGTCCTACAAGCTACATGATGGATGCAGAGAATGTAGCTGAAATGGCGCGTCTCATCAAGCAGGCCCGGATGCTCACCGAAGCTATTGGACTCTTTCCAGATATGGCCGCATTGGAGAAAGCGCAGAGTGTGCTTGATATCGGGAGTGGCCCGGGTGAATGGGTACTGGAGGTGGCTCGTCACTATCCACATCTCAGTGTAACGGGGATCGATATCAGTCAGACGATGACTGCCTATGCGAATATGATTGCGGCAGACCAGGACGTGAGCAATGCACGCTTTCAGATTATGGATGCCCGCCAGAAGCTGGATTTTCCTTCAGAATCCTTTGATATTGTGTACACACGTCTGATGTCGTCATTTTTAAGAACTGATGATTGGGTGCCTGTCTTGCGGGAATGCTATCGTATTTTGCGCCCCGGGGGCATTTTATGCAGCAATGAAAGCGAGCTAGGCGTGACAACAGCCCCGGCCATGACGCGGTATACCGGGCTCTTTGCGGAAGCGCTGCGCCGTACGGGGAAATGTTTCTCTCCGGAAGGGATCTCTATCGGGATTACCGCTGTTCAGCATCGCCTGCTTGCAGAAGCGGGTTTTACCCGGATTCAAGCGCAGGCGCACGCTCTCAACGGCTCGAAGGGAATGCCAGCCCATGACGCGATCATGGATGATTGGCGTACCGGTTTCAAGCTCTTGCAGCCGCTTATCATACGTTGTGGCTTGAGTACTCAGGAGGAACTGGATGTTCTCTATGCACGCATGCTTGATGAGGCTGAAGAGGATACATTCTGTTGTCTCTGGTATTGCCAGACAGTCTGGGGCGTGAAACCTTGAAGCATGCTTTGCTTCCTGGTGGCCTGCATCTGTCGAGACAGGGAGATGCAGGCCTTTTTTATGGTCATCTCTCTTGAGGCCAAACAAGAGAAACGTTTAGCATCTATAGGATTCAAAGCGCGAGGGCAGCGCTAAAAACTCATCTATAGGCAGGTGCCGTTATTCATAATGTGTGAATATATTCCTATGTGGTGTCTTGTATGTGTTGACGGTCTATCTTGCCTCTTGTAGAATGGTTGAAATGAACCGCTACCAGTAAGAAAACGCAGACCGCAGCGGATGGGAAGATAGAAGGAGAGAGAATAGGGTATTTTTCTCAAGAGCGTGACGGCAAGGGGAGGAGGACGATGTTTCTTGTAGAAATGAAAACATTTGAAAAAAAGAGAATTTGTAGGTTGTTCTGGAGGTTTTTGATATGTCCTCACCTGTTTCTCCCTTCGGAGGTGATTCGATTCAGAAGTGTCAGCGATGCGGTACGATACTCCCTGCCGGAGGGGGAGCCTGTCAGAGTTGTGGGTTTGTCGCTGCGTCCACACCGTATGGGGTTGGGTCTTCCTCCGGACAAAGGCCATCTTCTGGTTTAAAACTTAGTCACTTTGCAGGCGCTTCCTGGGGACAATTGAAACAGCCACCGCAGCAATCGTCAGGCCCTAACACATCGGGCCTGTTCAAATCGAAACCAGGATCTCAATGGAACAAGTATCTCTCGTCACAGTCACTTCCACAGGAAACCACAGCTACGCCTCCTTCTGGAACACAAGCGGGGCAACAGCACGCTTCAGTCACAGGACAGTGGGGTCAAACAAAGCAGGTACAGTGGAATGTCTCTCAGCCATTGTCGACATCTTCTGTCGCTCCACAGCCTTCCTCAGGTATGCTTCAGCAGCAAGCCGCCTCTTTTCTTGTGACATCAATACCGGCTAAATCACCTCAGCCCTCGCTGCCCAGTACAGATACATTCCCAAAACTAACTGAGCCTTCGACCGATAAGCATAGCAGCAAGTCGGCTTCCGCCTCTTCCAGAACAAAGAAGCGACCAATGGTTGTGCTCGGGGTGGTTCTGGCTCTGCTGGTGCTGCTAGGAGGTGGTTCTTTTGCCGGATATACATATGTGCTGAAACCGCAGTTAGAAGAGGCGAATTCTCCGTTCCCGGTAAAGCCGGTGCCCACGCCCGCAGGAGAGCCACTTTTTGCTGATGCGTTCCAGAATAACGATAAGGGATGGGATGTAACATCTGATCCTGTACACAAGTTTTCAGCATCTGCTGGCAATGGCTATCTGACGCTTGAACATGACGATGGAAAAGTGATGTGGGTCATGGTTCCCGGCTCCAAGCAGTATGGAGACTTCAAGCTGTTTGTGGATGCGACGCTAACAAAAGGGGCATCAGAAAAGGGTGGGGGCGGCTATGGCGTCTTTATTCGGAGTACTGCTTCTCCGAACAGTGATCTCGCCCAATCCTATCGGTTTGAGCTCTACGGCGATGGAACCTATCAGATCTTTAAGCATCATACTGCTGATAAAACCGGTCAGACGATGACAATGCTGAAAGGAGGGTCGCACGGGGCCATTCGTCCGATGGGCAAGATGAACCACATCGTGATTGCGGCAAAGGGGTCATCGATGAGCTTGATTGTCAATGGCTATACATTGGCAACCATCGATGATTCGTCATATAAAAGCGGATCAATTGCGCTCTTTGTTTCTGATCTTCCCGATACGTCTTCAGGAGCGCAAGCCCAATTCTCGAATTTTTCTCTTTTTCCTCTCTGACCTGATGGGATAAGGCGCAAGGAACGCGCCCTATCCCTCTACTAGCAGCTTCGCGTAGACCGCTGGATCAACATTTCCCCCACTGACGACACAACAGACGCGCTTTCCGGCAAAGCGAGTCTTTGCCTGGAGCAATGCGCCAATGGCCAGTGCGCCGGTCGGTTCGACCTTCAGGTTCACTGTACGGAAGCAGGTACGGAGCGCCTGAAGTGTTGAGGCATCAGGAACCGGGATAATATCCGCTATACCGTGCCGCAAGATATTCCAATTGAGTTCACCGAGGCTGATGGTACGTGCTCCATCAGCAATAGTGGCGGGCTCACGCTCGTTTTTTACAAGCTGGCCTGAGCGCAGAGAGCGGGCGGCATCATCTCCCGGTTGTGGCTCTGCGCCGATGATCTCTGTCGTGGCCTGAAGTCGGTCGCGTGCAACGACGAGCCCTGAACTTAAGCCGCCGCCACCTACCGGAACAAGTATTGCATCGAAGGGAGCCGCTTGCAAGATTTCCCGTCCAAGTGTGGAGTTTCCGGCAACGACTCTGAAGTCGTCATAGGCAGAGGCCTGTAATGCGTGCGGGTACTGTTCCATGAGCTGCGCGACGCGCTCTGCCCGGCTGATGCGGTTCGTGTCGATCAGATCGACCTGCCCACCATAAGATCTGACTGCTTCGATCTTGACTTGAGCGGAGGTAGCAGGCATGACGACGATGCATTTCTTTTTGAGCAGCTTGCACGCATACGCAATGGCCTGCCCGAAGTTGCCGGAGGATGCAGTGATGATCTGTTGTTTCTCTGTTTCGGAGACCAGATTGTAGGCGGCGCGAAATTTAAAGCTGCCCGTGTGTTGAAAGGTCTCACAGGCCAGAGTAACTTCACAGCCACACAGGTCAGACAGGGCCGGGCTCGGAAGGAGAAATGTGGTACGCAGATGCGGCCTAAGCCTGCTCCAAACTGTATCGAGATAGGTATCAGTGAGTTCCGGGGCGAATGGGTAGCGGTGTGGCATGACTTGCCTCCAGGAGTTTTGATATGCATTGTATCATACCTCGCGGGAGACAAGTCGTTGTGCGCGAAAGGAGACTAGCGCATGCAACTCTTTTAGAAGGTGTTCAGCATGTTGGGGAGCCCCCGATGACAGAGCGACAGGCAGGTTGTCACGGTGTAATCGAGGTGATGGAGTTGAGAGCCGTTCCCCTGCAAGAGCCGATGTAGCTCCTCAAGCTGGATGTCTCCCGCTGGATTTGCGGGAAGCTTGGCCTGTTCTTCGCCGGAAAGCTCCGTCAAAAAGGTATCATCTTTCCATGCCTGAACAATCATCTCAGTGGTCATATTCGTTTCTCCTTTGTTGATGATGTGCTTCCTGTCCGGAAATGGGATCAGGAGTAGCTAAACAATCTATACGAAAAGCAAGGGGCGATTTAGCGTAACGGTATCATCGCTTGCTTTTCTACCAGGTGCTGCTCTGCAAGGCAGATGCTGGATTGCGTGTTTTTGGGCAATCCGGCAAAGTACTCAAGAAGCAGGCGGTGGATAAAGATGTAGCCCCCGCCAACTTTGCGGAGCAGAACACGCTCGGCTGCATACTCAAGAAAGTGTGGAAAGTGCGCGGGAATGATGCCGCGTCGCGTTAGAATGGCGCGCAGGATGCCATGTTGTATACAGGCAAGACCACCGTTGAGAAGCCCGGCCAGTATGCCGATAGCCAGACCCTGAGCGATACTATATGGCAGAAGCAGGAATAGCTCGTGACTCGTCAGGGTCCTGGTATAGAGCAGGTGCGCTAGCACACTACTGAACATGTAGACCGGCGCAACTGTGATTACGCTGACAAGGCAAACGATCAGACTATTGCGTATCGAGCAATGAATACCTTGATTGGGTGTGGCCCGGTGCTCTTCAGAAAGGGTGTTACTGGAAAGCCCCTGAAAGACTGCCAACAGCAGCCAGTAATTCAGCCCGAGACTGAGCCCGACAGCAGTTCCCTGAGCCAGGCAGTCCAGCAGGGGCCTGGGCATAAAGCCAAAGGTTAGTGCGATGATGAGGGTTGTCAGTGCGCTGATTAAGAGAGCGTTTTTCCCGTGAGTTCGATTCAGAAGGCGCGTGGTAAACGCCTGCCGTGACCAGCGTATGATCTCTGTGGGACGAATGGTTTCTCCGAGGCCGGGAAGCTGAATACTTAATAACAGGGTGGTAAGCGTAAAGTTGAGAATATGTGGTGGCATAGAGCTCAGCGGATAGTGCAAAAAGAAGCCCAGCCCCAGAAACGTCGTGACCAGATAAAACACAAAACAGCTACATGCATACAGGAGAAGCAGCCAGACACTCCCTTTGACCAGTCCTCGGCGCTTCCCGGGGTCGCTTGCTGGAATGAACCTGTGCAGAAAATAGGGAAGCCTCTTCCTGAGCGTCTGGTAAGTACTCCCGCTGATAAGAGAGCCAAGCAGGCCCCCGGCACAGGCATCGATCAAGATATCGATGGGGGTATCTGTAAAGAGAAGAAGATTAATGATGATACTGACGAAAATGCCGATGAGTGCTCCGATCAGTCTGGTGGCAAGAAAGGTGTAGATGTGCTGCCATTTGCTGTTCTGGAGCCAGTCAGGCTGTAACGTCTCGATATAGAAGATGGTTTGGTTGTGCTCTTTCATATGGCGAGCGAGCTGCGCAAGCCAGTAGATGGTTCGGGAGGTCGGGTAGCGCGTGTCAAGGCTACGACGCTCAAGCATTCGCTGAACATACGCAGAGAAGATATGGGTACGATGAGCTTCCAGTGAGTTTTTCTGATCCAGCTCGGGAAGCGGTGTCTCCTGATACGCAAGCGTGAGGATGCTTAGCATCAGAGGTGACGCCATAATCTCGCGGAGCATCGGATCATTGCTGAGGGCGGTGCGGGCGGCTTCAAGGTTGGGCCCGGCTTTTGCAAGATACTCGTCGATTTGCTCAAGTGACAGTGGTTGAACATGAATGGCGCTGCGCAGTTGTAACCGGACAGGGAGCGCGAAGTATTCATGCAGGCGGCTACAGACAACTATTGGAACCATGCCATGCTCGCGCTGATAGGCATTGATCGCCTCGATACAGCCTGCGCGATGAGGTCCGGCCACCTCATCAAGCCCATCAAGCAGAAGCAGAATGTGCCCGTGTTCAATCCACTGCTGGCCCAGATGGCGCGGTACCTGATACTTTTCGTGTAGCTCAGTAATAAGCCAAGCAGTCAGCGTTGTGTGCCTGTTATTCCAGGATGAGAGGTGGAAGACGACGGGTGCCGGGAACGAGGCATCTCTTTCTGCACGATCAAGGAGATGGCTTGCCAGTTCCAGTAACAGCGTCGTTTTGCCTGCCCCTGGTTCTCCCAGGAGAAGCAAGGAGCCATCGGCATCGTCATACAGATGCAAGATGCTTGTCCCGGCGGGCAGAAGCCTGGACGGTTGTGCACATTCCTGTATAACATGTTGCCAGGGGTTGTCGATCGCATCGGGCCGGGTTTTCAGGCGTAATGCCAGATGAGGCGTATTGTGCAGCGAGTGCTCGAGGACACCAACGATCCAGAAAGAACGCACGCGTTTGAGCAGGTGAAGTCGGTTTTTGGGGTCCGGCTCCTCGTGGAGGACCTGAGGCGCAATGGTGCTCTCTGTCTGTTGGTCTTCTACCAGATCGGGTGTCTCCGGTATGGCCGTATCCGGCGAAAGAGCACTCTGAGTAGTGGCCGACTCGGGTGCATCGGTCTGGTTTGGCGTTGCGGCTTGTCCGAGTGGCTTTGTGCCTTTGGCCTCGACAGAGGGAGGAATCAATCCTAGCTCATCGGCTTCCTTTTCAAAAATGGTGCACAAAGCTCGACAATAGCGTGGACTCGGAAAAGACACGCCACGTTCCCAGCGTCCGACTGTACGCGGGTCGGGCTCGCCTGGTCCGAAATCTGGCAAGTTGCTGATACGCGTGGCAACATCTTCGAGTGTCCAGAAACGGCGTTCACGTTCCATTTTTAATTGCAGGTTTGGGTGACGTTTCTTCTTGGACCATGCTTTTTCTTCCATCTGTTCTCCCTCTAAAGATTCCCTATCCTTGAAAACCTGAAGCCTCTTCCTGTGCAGGGAATACGAGGCTTGCGAGCACCTGGAAAGGAAGAACCGGTGCGCGCCGGGTTGGAAGTTCCATCGGATATGAAGATGCAGGAAAGCAAGCATCTTTTGTGCAAACACTTATCTCTACGAGTAACCGTTCGCTAACAGCAATTCTTGACCCCTATGCTTGCTGTTAGTATTTCTGTTATTATTATACTTTATTTTCTGCGAGAGTGCAGTTACAGTTAAAATATCTATTGTAAGATGAAGCGTGTCGATATTGTTTGTTGGCTGCACACTGCTCGATTGTTTCCAGACACTCTTGCAAACAGATATGTATATATAAAGGTATAGCATATTTAAGATCTTCAGGCAATAGTGCATTTATGCACTGTTATACTTGAACGCTTGCTTGCACTATATATGTGGAGAAAGAAAGGTGTGATCTGTGGAAGAGGAAGTAGCTCGAAGAGAGCCACTTCCTGCGTAAAATCGGACATTCAGCGTTTGAGGGTCGAGAGGATCTCTGCACAGCGCAGGGCTTCTTCCCAGAGCTGGTCTGCGTCTTCAACGCCCCACCACGCGGCTAACACCGACTGTACAATGCTCCAGCCCAGAACCCGTTTACGATCCAGGCCGAGCTCATCTACAAATTGATCGACACGGCGTGCAATAATCCGCTCTGGATGAGGGCGCTTAAACAGGGTTCCCGGGTTGTGCAGAAAGGCCCCGATTTCAAAGGCCGGTTCACCTACAACGCCTTTGGGGTCAATGGCCAGCCATGTGTCGCGGTGGGCTGACAGAATGTTATCGTGATGCAGGTCGCCATGCAGCAAGACCTGTTCGGGCATGGAGGCACCCAGCTCGGTCAGATTGGCCTCCGCCTCTTCGAGCAGGGCAGCGGGGAAGGGTCCATGACCACCGTTGTAGTGGGCTCGCAGGCGGGTGAGCCCTTGCCCCCACTCCAGGATGGTCGGAAAAGGATAATCGGATGAGACTGGCTTCCAGAGCTTCCGCATGACGGCAGCAGCAGCGGAAGTTGCAGCTTGATCGTCCTGGATGGTGCTGAGTATGGTACCGGGAAGCAGGCGCTCCAGCAGCATTGTTTCTGTATCGGAATCGAAGGCGAGCAATCTGGCCATGCCCTTACCGGCAAAGTGTTGCAGAGCCGCAACTTCCTCTTGAAACTCTCCTGTCGGGGCGCAGGCCTTCAAGACAACTGGCGTGCCGTCGGATTGTGTCGCAGGAACAACATAATGAAAGGAAAGATTACCAAAAGGTGGCTCAAGCGAGAGATTCCAGCGCTGAATGCAGGTCTCAAGAATAGTTGGTAGGCGCTCCAGCCACGCTGCCCCCTCTTCTTCATGATACTTAAGGATGTGATGGTGAAACTCTTCTGGAAGCATGATCATATGTTTGGTTTCTCCTTTTTCGTGTGTCTATGAAGCTGATTTTGTGAGGTGAGTCAGAGAGGAATGCCAGTAGGTGGGGCACGGGCCCGGTTGGGGCGGAGGACACAATAAAACGCTTCATGTACACGAGGGTAGATGAAGGGAAGACAGAGCTTATAGGTTATCAGGTATCAGCGTCAATATTGATGCATGCTATGCTTCCTCTCGTGGGCTACATTCTGATGTACTTCAAGCATACGTGGTTCGGTGTGGCTTTGTCAAGCAGACGATAAATGTTGAGTCACATTGAGCAGCGGTGATGCGTGTGCCTCAGAGAGAGTGGATCCCATTGTTGAGAGTTCCGATGCAGGAGGGTATAGTATGCAACATGATGAATTTATCGGCCAGGTGCAGCATAGAGGACGGATGAGTTCACGGGGCGATGCGGAGGCAGCGGTACGCGCGACCTTGCAAACGCTCGGTGAACGCCTGGCGGGAGGAGAAGCAAAAGACCTGGCTTCTCAGCTCCCCTCGCAAATGGCTGAATATGTACTCTCCGGTCTGGCTGGTATGGGTGAACGGTTCAATCTTGATGAGTTCTTCCTGCGTGTTGCCGATCGGGAAGGGGTTGACCTGCCGAAAGCGACCTTCCATGCAAAGGCTGTCATGAGCGTGCTGCAAGAGGCAATCACAAAGGGAGAGTTGCGCGATATTCGTTCACAGTTGCCGCCAGAATATAGTAGCCTCTTTGCTGTTGGTAGTGCAAAGCAACCATAAGCGCCTGGATCAATGAGAGAGGGAGGAAGCGTCTATCTGTTTTCTCCCTCTCTCTTTTTGTTTTGTGGCCGAGCCATCCGCATGGATTGACAGACGTGAAAGCAAACTGCTATGCTTTTTCGTACAGGATCATCTTTCTGGTAGAATAGGGCGTGTATGGCTCACAGAACTCCGCGTATTGAGCGCAACACTTTACATGATAATACCAGTGCTATTCCGGTTGGCTCTCCATTGTGGTTCAAATGGCTTGAAGCAAACAACGCCTTTCTCTTTCACCACGAGGCGGGATCATTTACAGCCCGAAAAGAGCGGAGAAAGCGTGGCGGTTGGTACTGGATTGCCTATCAGAGCCGCCGGGGCAAGCTCTCGAAAAAGTATCTCGGGCGCAGCGAAGACCTGACGTTAGAGCGTCTGTATGAGGCAATGCAGCGGCTTATCGGATCGTCGCAACCCGAATACAATGAACAGGATGTTCTTTTCTCTGGTTTTGGGCCGCCCCCTCTTCCCAGGCATCATCAATCATTACTTGAGCGTCGCGCCCTGCTTCAGCGGCTTGAGCACAGTATACAGGCCAAACTCACGCTGCTCACGGCTCCGGCTGGTTCTGGCAAAACAACGCTGCTCGCGATGTGGTATGCCGCACAACGTGAGCGGCTTCCGCTGTTCTGGGTGACGCTGGATGCGCGGCATAATGAGTTATCTCGTTTCTGGGATGCGATCTGGAACGCGCTATTGCGCTGTCGAGGGGTGGCGCTTTCGACGCAGTTGTATTCAACCCCACAGATGAGCCCTGAAACGGTGCTGGCTTCCTTGCTGAACAATCAACCACGCGGTGTACTGGTGCTCGATGACTACCATGTCATCACAGAGCCGCGTATTCATGCCGGGCTTGAGTTTCTGCTTGCTCATATGCCTCCTGATCTTCACCTGATTCTCTCCAGTCGTACTGTGCCCCCATTGTCTCTGGGACGAGCCAGAATGTATGGGGAGTTAGTTGAACTTCGGGCCGAAGATCTCCGGTTACAGGCTGACGAGGTGGAACAGTTTCTCCAGTTGACACTGGGTGAGCGGCTCACGGCTGAGGAATATGCCTTGATAGATGCGCGGGTGGATGGTTGGATTGCCGGGCTGCATATGATGGCTCTGGCATTACAGGGGCAGGAGCGACCGGGGGAGGTGCTGGATCGCTTCACGGGCAGTCAGCGTTCGCTCTTTGCCTACTTCGCTGAGGAGGTCTTTGCGCAACAGAAGCCCGATATACAGCATTTTCTGCTCTCAACTGCCTGTTTGACGAGGCTAACACCCGCCCTTTGTACCGCGGTGCTTGCGACCGGGAATGACCAGATGTGGTCTGAAATGTTGCTGGAACTTGAACGGGCGAATCTGTTTCTGGTCCCGCTGGATGAGGAGCGGCAGCACTATCGCTATCATGCGTTGTTCGCTGAATTCCTGCAAGAGAAGCTCAGGCGAAGCGCTCCAGAGCAGGTAACGCTGCTTCAGGAGCGAGCCGCACGCTGGCATGCTCAGCAGGGAGCATGGGATGAAGCGATAGAAGGCTTTCTGTCTGCCGGCGAGATCGAGGATGCCTGTGCGCTGATAGAGCGTTATGGTGAAGAACTCATCTGGAAGCGCGGCGAGGTCGGGCGGTTATCGGGGTGGCTATTGCGTGTACCGGATATTGGCTCTGGACGGCGTCCCTTGCTGGATCTCTGGTATGCCTGGACCTTGCTATTGAGTGGTAAAGGTGAGGTATCGAAACTGGAAGCGCTGCTGACGTGCCTTGCTGGCTCTGCATCGTTGCAGGGAGACATTGCCGCGCTACGAGCACGCCTTGCGGCCTTTCAGCAGAAGCATGAGCTTGTAGTACACTTCTCCCAACAGGCCTTACAGCTGCTGCCAATGGAGCGTGCGCTTCTGCGAGCTGATATTGCTTTTGGGCTTGCAGGCGCATATGCACATCTTGATGAGGCCTATCGCTTGCTAACCGAGGCGTTGCGCAGCAGTCGAGCGGCGGGAAGCCTGCGCTCGGCTCTGTTCGCAAGTCGCTATCTGGCAGCGAACTGTGTCAATCAGGGGAGGCTCGTCGAGGCGCAGACGCTTCTTGCTCAGGCCTTTCATATCGCTGGTGTGCGGGAGCAGGATCGGGTCCCGGTGACGGCGGTTGTGCATGTGGGGCTTGCCGAACTGCTCTATGAGCGCAATGAGCTTGAAGCGGCCTTGCAACAGGCAATAATGGGCGTTGAACTGGGTGAGCAGAGCGGTGAAATCAAAGCGGTGCTGACTGGTTGTTGCATCCAGGCGCTGATCTATGCTGCGCTCAAAAAGCCTGAGCATGCCTGGGAATTACTGTGGAAGGCCGAACAGGTGGCTATTGTTGGACAGGTACCGTGGTTGCATGATCAACTTGTGGCCACGACGGTACAGGTAGCGCTCGCTCAGAAGGATGTGGGGAGTGCAAAGCGCGCTCTGTACAGGCTTGGGATTGATGACTCTCCATTTCCAGAACGTGATGACTTCCGTCTCCTGCTGGCACGGGTCTGGCTGGCTGAGGGACGCTATGAGGATGTGGTGCAGCTGCTTGAGGGCGTGTATGAGACTGCCCAGGAGGAAAAGCATCTCAGAAATGCCCTGCTTGCCCGAACGATGCAAGCGCTGGCCTTGAACGAGTTGAGCAGACAGAAGCAGGCGCTTTCGTTCCTCCGTCAGGCGCTGGCTGCTGCGGAAACAGCGGGGTATCGGCGGCTTTTCCTCGATGTGCATGATTCTCTACTTGTGCTTCTGGAGCATCCAGTGCTCAGACGTTATGCCGCCCGATTTCAGGTGGTACCGCGAGCAGAAACGGAGCGCTTGAGCAAGCGGGAGGTGGAGGTGTTGCGACTTGTGGCGGCGGGTCTGTCGAATCAGGAGATAGCGGACGAGCTCTGTCTGGCGCTCAGCACAACCAAGTCGCATGTACGCCATCTCTGTCAGAAGCTTGGGGCTCAGAGCAGGCTGCAAGCGGTGGCACGGGCCCGAGAACTGAATCTGCTGTAAGATCCAAAACTTACCCAACAGAACGAATAGGATGATCCCGAAATTGCTGCTGCGGGCGGATGTGGCGAAGGGAGAAGCGGGATATGATACGCCTACCAAATATCAGGAGGATCAGAAAAATGCAGCAGGTTCCGTTGGGAAAAACAGGCGTACAGGTAAGCGCGATTTGTCTGGGGTGTATGTTCTTTGGCACAAGGATTCCGAAGGAAATCGCCTATCAGCTTCTGGATGACTATGTTGAGGCGGGCGGTTGCTTTGTTGATACGGCGAATAATTATGCCTTCTGGGTTGAGGGAGCAACTGGCGACGAAAGCGAGACGCTCCTGGGGAACTGGATGAAGGAGCGGCGCAATCGGGATCAGATCTTTGTCGCGACGAAGATGGGAGCCAGACCGACTGTCCCGGGCGGCGGCTTAGATCAGGCCGAGGGGCTTTCAGCTCGGACAATTATAAAGGCAATCGAAGGAAGCCTGAAGCGTCTGCAAACAGACCACATTGACCTCTATTATACCCATATGGAGGATCGCGCGACCCCGCTGGAAGAGACGCTCGAGGCGCTCGATCGTCTGGTAAGAGAAGGAAAAGTCTCTATGCTTGGTTGTAGCAATCGCATGACGTGGCGGATAGAGGAGGCGCGGCAGGTCAGCCGGGCTCACCAGTGGGCAGAGTGTTTCAGTGTGTTCAACAGCGGTATAGCTATCTGCGCCCCAAACCGGGAGCTGACTTCGGCGTTCAGCTATGTGTGAATGACGAGTTGCTCGACTATTGTCGTGTGCATGCAGACTTCTCGCTGCTGGCATATTCTCCCTTGCTGTCCGGCTCATACACACGCAACGATGTTGAGTTGCCAGCGCAATATGTGGGCCCCGACACCCAGCGACGGCTACAGGTACTGACAGAGGTCGCCGAAGAGGTCGAGGCAACACGCAATCAGGTGGTGCTTGCGTGGATGCTACAGGGATCGCCACGAGTGATCCCGATCAGTGCGGCCAGCAAAAGCGAGCAATTGCGGGAGAACCTCGGGGCGCTTGAGCTTCGCTTGAGTGCGGAACAGCTTGAGCGCTTGAATGCTGCCAGTGCCTGAGCTATCGAGGCGGGCTGTCATAGTCCGCCTCTTGCGGCTATTCATCGTGTGGGAGCTGGTAGCACCGTTGCATGCGAGCTCTATACAAGGGTGTTATAATATCGGGCGGGCAGATATGCCGTGACCTACTTGCAGACAAGGAGAATATACAAAGGTTACGGGTCTTTCAACGCAAAATCCCCTTTGTGCAGAAGGAGCCAGCAAGGTGAGTGAGACGACCTATCAAGCAACAGTACGTGAAGCGATACAGGACACTGAGAAGTTTGTCCGGCTGACTGCAAAGTGTGCCGAGAATGCAGCCGGATGGCAGAAAATTGTGATGCGTCCTGTGCTTATTAAGAATGCCAGGCATATGCAGTTTTCTTACTTCGATGCCAGGAAAGATATTACCAAAAATTATCGGGATGAAGAGTTCAAGCAGAAACTAGATGAGGCGCTGGCCCTTCCTCTGCGGCATATTACGCTGCAACTGACCGATGCGCAGATCTCTATTCAAATTACAAAGAAAGGGAAAGCGATCATTCATCGGCAGGCTGTTGAGCAGAAGCAGGAAGTGTCTCTACAGCATGATCGTCCGAAACCGCAACCGCTGGCTGAAGAGAGTGCCCGGGCCTTTCTTCAGGGCATCGGGATCATGAACGCGCAGGGCAATATCAAGCCTGATATGCGGGATAAATACTATCAGGTCAATGAGTTCCTGAAGATGCTGGAACATACCGGTGAGGTGGAGCATCTGGGCAAGCATGGTCCTGTTCACATTCTGGATTGTGGCTGTGGCTCATCGTATCTCACGTTTTCGGTATATCATTATCTCAACGCCGTGCGAAGGGTGCCTGCGCAACTGGTCGGGGTCGATATTAATCGTGAGTTGATGGAAAAGAATGCCGCCCTTGCCCGAGAGCTTGGTTGGCTCAATGTGTCATTTATTCCTTCGCCCATTGCCGAGTATCAGCCCGAACAGCGACCGGATATCGTGCTGTCGCTGCACGCCTGTGATACCGCGACAGATGATGCGCTGGCAAAGGGCATTCAACTGGGTGCAAAGATGATTCTGGCTGTGCCCTGCTGCCATCATGATCTCAATAAGCAGATCACAGCGAATCCTCCGGAACTATTCAAGCCTGTCCTGCGCTATGGCATTCTCAAGGAGCGGCAGGCTGATCTGTTGACCGATACCTTCAGAGCGTTAATCTTGCGCATCATGGGATATAAAACGGATGTGGTCGAGTTTATCTCGGCAGAGCATACAGCTAAAAACCTGATGATCCGTGCAATCAGGCGTGCTGAGCGGGGAGAGGCGCAGTTTGTCGGGGAATATAAGGCGTTGAAAGCATTCTGGCAGGTGACGCCATTTCTCGAAAAGCTCCTGGGTGAGCAGTTTACCCGCTATCTTTAAGCCGTGATAAGCAGCATATCTTGAGTAGAAAAGAGAGTAACCGGTTCCTGTGTTGCTCTCCTTTTCTTCTGGCAGATTTGAGAAATACCTGCTTCTGGGGGTACAATCTGGAGAGAGATTTATTGATGGCATGTTCTCAAAAAGAAGGGGAAGACAATGACGTCTATCTTTCAAGCGATGGAACAGGGCGACTATGAACATCTCTTCTTCTGTCAGGAGCAGAGTACCGGCCTCAAAGCGATTATTGCTATTCATGATACGACGCTTGGCCCTGCGGCTGGCGGCATTCGGATGAAGCCATATGCCACGGAAGAGGAGGCGATCAGGGATGCGTTGCGGCTGGCACAAGCGATGACCTATAAGTGTGCGGCGGCGGGGGCGAATCTGGGTGGTGGTAAGTGTGTTGTGATCGGTGATCCACAGCGGGACAAGTCGGAGGCCTTGCTGCGCGTCCTGGGGCGATTTATCCGGCGGCTTAATGGCCTGTTTATTACCGGGATGGATGTTGGCACAACCCTTGAGGATATGGACATTCTGCGGCAGGAATGCCCCTATGTCACGATCTACTCCGAGGCGCTTGGTGGGCCGGGCGATACGGCGGCTGCGACCGCACTCGGGGTTGTCTCCGGGATGAGAGCCTGTTTGAAGGCCGTCTACGGTGATGAGCGTTTCCAGGGGCGGCACGTTGCTGTGCAGGGCGTTGGCGCGGTTGGCTCGCATGTTGTGGAACTGCTGGTACAGGCCGGTGCGCTGGTTACGATTGCCGACGTTGACGAAGAGCGCGTCAGGAGTGTCGCAACACATGAGCAGGTGACAGTGGTTGCGCCAGGTGAGATCGCGACGCTGCCAGTTGATATTTACAGTCCCTGTGCGTTGGGTGGTGTCCTCAATCAGACCTCGATTCCTACGTTGCGTTGTGAGATTGTCTGTGGTTCAGCGAATAATCAATTGCAGGAAGAGCAAGACGGGGAGCTTCTGGAGCAGCGTGGCATCCTGTATGCACCAGATTATATTGTGAACGCGGGTGGGGTAATTGTCGGCGCTGATAGTCTGTTGCCCGGTGGGTACAAGCAGCAACGTGCGGAAGCCGCGGTCAGGCGACTGTATCAGGCGGTAGAACAGGTTATCTCACTGGCGAAAGAGCAGCATGTTTCCACGAATCGTGCTGCGGCTCTGCTGGCACGAAAGCGAATCGAGATGATGAAACAGGTGCGTTCTGTGGCGAATGGTGCCGACGCGTTTACTCGATGAAGAAGCCGGTAAAGCATTTGTCGCTTTACCGGCTCTTTTTTCTGTTAATCGAGAGAGACCCAGGTGGCACCGTGTTGTGAGCTTTCGACGGCCTTGACAATGAATTGTAGACCGCGTAAGCCATCCTGAACGGTGGGGTAGCCTCCCTCAAGCGGCTGTCCCCTTTCAAGGCGCCGAATATCGGCAATGGCAAGCCGGTAAATGTTAGCAAAAGCCTCATAGAAGCCTTCGGGATGTCCTGCGGGCAGGCGCGAAAGGGCCTTTGACTCGTCGCTCATAAAGCCCATGTTGGTTCGATAGACCTGTTGTGGTTGACCGAAGGGCTTGAAGAGCAGGGTATTCGGTTCTTGCTGGTGCCACTCAAGGCCTGCCTTGCTGCCATAGATGCGAATGGAGAGGTTGTTTTCTTCTCCAGCAGCGATCTGGGAGCAGGTGAGCACGCCCTTGCCGCCATTCTCCAGACGGAGTAGCATATTGGCATCGTCGTCGAGGGCGCGCCCCTCAACAAACGTGGATAGGTCGGCGCACAGCGAGGTCACTTTCAGGCCAGTGATGAATTCAAGCAGGTTTTCCGCATGCGTGCCGATATCACCGACGCAGCCTGCGACCCCCGATTTGCTCGGATCAGTACGCCATTGTGCCTGCTTGTTGCCTGAACGCTCGACCGGCTCAATGAGCCAATCCTGAATATATTCGACCAGCACTTTGCGGATGTCACCAAGCGCTCCCTGCCGCACCATCTGGCGGGCCTGACGCACTGCGGGATAGCCCGTGTAGTTATGCGAAAGCGCGAAAATAATCTGCTTGCTTTCGACCAGTTTGACCAGTTCCTGCGCTTCTTCAAGCGTGAGGGTCATTGGCTTGTCGCACACCACGTGAATGCCCTGTTCCAGGAACGCCTTCGCTACCGGGAAATGCATATAGTTTGGTGTGGCAATAATGACAAAGTCAATGCCATCTTCGCGTTTTGCCTCAGCTTCAGCCATTTCCTGGAAGCTGGCATATGAGCGCTGAAGATACCAGGCGGCTGCGGCTTCCTGTGCCTTTTGCGGATCTCGGGACATCGCGCCTGCAATCACGCTCGCCTGTCCGTCCAGTTCAGCGGCTACTCGGTGCACTGCGCCAATAAAGGAGCCCGGGCCGCCTCCAACAATACCGGCGCGTAATCGTCTATTTGCTACATCGCGAGCCATCGTCTCTCATCTCCTTCCTCATCAAATGCTGCCGTATGAGGGAGGCATGCATGCCTCCCTCAGCGTGGGGACTTATGCCAGCCCCAGAATGCGCCGATTGGTTTCCTCGCTGACCTCGCCGCCCGCGAAATCATCGAAGGCATGTTTCGGCGTATCGATCAGCATGCTCTTGATAAAGGGTGCACCCTCACGAGCGCCCTGATCGGCATCTTTCAAGCAGCATTCCCACTCAAGAACAGCCCACCCGGAGAAGCCGATCTGTGTCAGCTTGCTGAAGACCTTCTTGAAGTCTACCTGCCCATCTCCCAGGCTGCGGAAGCGTCCGGGACGGTCAACCCAATCCTGATAGCCGCCATAGACGCCGGAGCGAGGTGAGGGGTTGAATTCGGCGTCTTTGACATGGAACGCTTTGATGTGCTCTTTGTACACCTCAATGTACCCGATATAATCAAGGTGTTGCAGGACGAAGTGCGAGGGATCATAGAGAATATGTACTCGTGGATGGTTGCCGGTCGCTTCCAGGAAGCGCTCGAATGAGACACCATCGTGTAGGTCTTCTCCCGGGTGAATCTCGTAGGCAAGATCAACACCGTACTCTTCCGCCGCGTTCAGGATAGGCTGCCAGCGGCGTGCAAGCTCTTTGAAGCCAAGTTCAACCAGACCCGCCGGACGCTGCGGCCAGGGGTACATAGTGTGCCAGAGTAACGCGCCGGAGAAGGTCGGAACAACGTTGAGATCAAGGTTACGAGATGCCTTGATCGCCTTAATCATGGTCTGGGTAGCCCATTCGGCGCGCGCCTGTGGGTTGTTGCGGTACTCTTTGGGCGCGAACGCGTCGAACATAACGTCATAGGCCGGGTGGACGGCAACAAGCTGACCGATCAGATGGGTGGCGATCTCGGTGATTTCCAGCCCGTTACATTGACCTTTTAGATCATCGCAGTACTGCTTTGATGTTGCGGCTTTGTCCAGATCGATAAAACGGCTTTCGTTGCCTGGAATCTGGATGCCAAGATAGCCGAGCTCCTTCGCCCAGTTGGTGATGTTGGGCAGGGTGTTAAACGGCGCTGCGTCTTGCGCGAACTGTGCGAGAAATATCGCTGGTCCTTTGATCTGTGACACCTCTGTTTCCTCCTCGAAAAAGTTCTTCAAAGAAACATGTTTGATGATCTATTTCTACTGTACCTGATCGTCTTCCCAGGTATGCAGTCCAGGAGTAAGTGGTGCGGGGCGATCACACATGCTATTCAGGTCGATGTGTTTGCCCTCCGTAGATGAGTCATGAATGGCCTGCATGATGTCGAGGACATGATAGGCCAGTTTCCCATTGGCACGGTGCTGGCGACCTGAGCGCATGGCGTGGGCCATATCGGCCAGACCGATACCACGCGAGTTCTCGGTGTAGCCGTGGGTCAGGGGCACCTCGCTCCATTCGGTTTCGCCCGCGCGACGCAGGTACACCGGTCCATTGAAGGTATTGGGATCAGGGACGCTGAGGGTGCCTTCACTTCCATAAATTTCGATGCATGGGAGCTTGTGTGACCAGACGTCAAAGCTGGTGATGATGGTCACAACCGGACCGGACTCAAAATCCAGCAGACCGGCGACGTGGGTCGGTGTGGTGACGGTGATCCGAGTGCCGTGTAATGGCTGGCTGGTAATGATGCGCTCGGGGAACGAAATACGGGTCGAACCGGTGACGCGGCGTACTGGACCAAGCATAGAGATAAGGGCGGTCAGATAATAGGGACCCATATCGAACATCGGGCCTGCGCCTATCTGATAGAAGAAGTCTGGGTTAGGGTGCCAGCTTTCTGGACCGTGACCGACCATAAAGGCAGTGGCGGCGACCGGGGTACCAATGGCTCCCTCGTCGATCAGGCGGATGCAAGTCTGTAAGCCGCCTCCGAGGAAGGTATCCGGTGCGCATCCAACGCGCAACTGGCTTGCCTCGGCCTCTTCGAGCAGCAGTCGAGCCTCATCGCGTTCGATGCCAAGAGGCTTTTCGCTATAGACGGACTTCCCGGCCTTGATGGCGGCTCGGCTGATCTCTGCATGCACTTTAGGAATTGTCAGGTTCAAAACAACATCGATCTCAGGATCGGCTAACAGTTCTTCGACCGTGCAGACTCTGGGAACGTTGTATTTTTCAGCTTGTGCCCGGGCTCTGTCCATATCAATGTCGGCACAGGCAACAATATTCAGAATGTTGAATTTCTGCGGAGCTTGGAGGTAGATAGAGCTGATATTCCCACATCCAATGACTCCTACGTTGACGTGAGTCTTTGCCACCGAAAAGATGCCTCGCTCTCTAAGAAATAGTGGGTGCTTTTTATATGTTATAAGTCTACAACATCTCACTTCCCTTTGGAAACAGAAAAGTGGGCGAATCTGCGACCAGGATGCGAAAAAGATACACGATTGCGCAAAGAAACCCTCTGCTTGAGACGGCTTGATAATGCTATACTAGTAGCGAGAATGATAATGCCTGTTCATTTTTGGGAGAAGAAAAACAGACGGAAACGGAGAAGGATGCTGTGAAAGCAAATTTGCTGGTTGTTGACGATGATCTCCATATCACAGGGTTGCTGAGGCGTATTCTGGCCTATGAGGGGTATAATGTGACTGTCGCATCCAGCGGGGACGAAGCGTTAAGCCGCACACTTGAGTATGCCCCGGACCTGATCGTTCTGGATATTATGTTGCCCGGCATTGATGGCCTGGAGGTAGTGCAGCGCTTGCGTTCCGCAGGCGATAATGTGCCAATTTTGCTGTTGACCGCGCGCGACGCCGTTGCTGATCGGGTGAAAGGTTTTGATGTTGGGGCCGACGATTACCTGATTAAGCCTTTTGCGCCTGAGGAGTTGGTGGCCCGGGTGAAAGCGCTTCTGAGAAGGAATCAGGCAGAACGGCATGAGATCTTACGCTATGCGGATGTGGAGCTTGATACAGGTACCCGCATCGCGCACCGTGGACCGCGAGAGATTGAGCTGTCCCCGACCGAATACGAGCTGCTTGCACTCTTTTTGCGGCGGCCTCGTCAGGTGCTCACACGTGATATTATTATGGATCGTGTCTGGGGGATGGACTTTGAAGGCTCATCCAATGTGCTTGAGGTCTATGTTGGATATCTACGCACGAAGTTGGAGGCGAACGGAGAATCACGGCTGATTCACACTGTTCGCGGAATCGGGTATGTCTTTAAGGAATAATACATCCCACCTGGTGAGAGACGAGGACCGCGTCCTGCAACCGAAAACGCCTCACTCGTTGCGCTGGCACCTCTCCTTTTCGTATGCCATCTTGATTCTGGTGGTATTGCTGATCTCGGGAATTCTGGCCTTCTTTTTTTCCTCTCAATCGATCGATCAGGCAGCGGCAGGAGCCTTAAAGGCGGAGGCCGGAGCGGCTCAGACAAATGTGCGCTCGGTTCTGCTTGCTCATCCGACACAAAATGGGAGCTGGCCCAAACCGCTGACACTGAAAGTGATTGATACACATAGTGAGTCAGAGAACACCCTGGGTATAGCTGTCAAGGTATTTGATCTTCAGCGGCAGACGCTCTATGAAACCAAGAGCCCACAGCCGCTCTCGTCCTATGTCCTGCCGCCGGAGGAGAGCTTTACGGCTGCCATGAAGGGTGAGTTTCCAGCGGATGTGATTGACATCGGGCCCGCGAAAGAGAAGATTCGTATTCATGTCGAACCGATCCGACAGCCACAGGTGAACGCGAAGGGCGAGACGACCGGCAACGGGAAGGTGATCGGGGTGCTGCTGACGGCCAAGACGCTTCAGGCGGAGGAGCGCACAAAAAGTACGCTGGCGATCTGGCTCGGTGTATCGGCGCTGGTGGCCCTTGCCATCGCCGCGATTGGCATGCACTTTACCACGAAGCGCGTGCTCTGGCCGCTGAGCGCAATCGTGCAAACGGCCCGTAGTATCGCTCGTAGTGCCCACACAGGCAATCTCAGCCAGCGTGTGCGCCGCCCTGCCAGTAACGATGAGATGGCGGAGGTCGTGGATACATTTAACGATATGCTTGACGCGCTGGAACAGGCAACGCGGGCGCAGCGCCGGTTCGTTGCTGATGCCTCGCATGAGCTCCGAGCTCCGTTGACCATTATTCAGGGGAATCTGGCCTTCTTACAGCAACATGTGCACGAATTGCCGGTTGAGGAGCAGCAGACAATGCTTCAAGATGCCCATAGCGAAACGCTGCGCCTTGCACGTATTGTCGACGAACTGCTGTTACTGGCCCGAGCAGATACGGCCGGAGCGCTCCCACCAGACAAAGAAAGCGGGAAAAGAGAGAAGGGGAAGCATCCGGTTGAGGTGGAGCGTGTGCTGCTGCAATTGGTGCGTCAGGTGCGTGGTGGTCTGCATTCGGAGGGTTCGTCGTTACAGCTTGAGGTGGGCCATATCGAGCCGGTACGCGTGAACGGAGATGAGGAGAGTGTGCGGCGTATTATGGTGATCTTGCTGGATAATGCGATCAAGTATACGCCAGAGAAAGATGCGGTCAGTGGGCTGCCCGGGAAGATAACAGTTTCGCTGGAACGCAAAGAGCAGGAAGGTATTCTGCATGTCAAGGACACCGGCATCGGGATTGAGAGCGAGGATCTTCCGCATATCTTTGAGCGCTTCTATCGGGCGGATCGAGCGCGAACCCGGCAGGGAACGGGGTTGGGGCTAGCGATTGCCCGAACGCTCACAGAGCAGATGCAGGGAAAAATTACGGTGCAAAGTACGCCGGGGATTGGCACTCACTTCAGTGTTCACTTCCCGCTGGTTGATTGAGCCCCTTCAAGCATCAGCCCGAAGGGGCCAGATCGCTAGAGGCAGCCTTTGATCTGCTCAACGTGCGCGGCGACATGGCGCACCAGGAACTCATCAATAAACCAGGCAAGGGTACGCTCGCCATAGGTGACGTGATGCCCGGTCAGCTCAAGGTCGCTATCTGTGAGCTTGCTTAACACCCCATCGACATAAGCGTAATTTTTTGGCAAGGCGGCCCGGGCCTGTTCGAGCGTGTCGTGACCGTGCTCTTCAATGGCTCGTAGACGGCCTTCATGCTTCATGGTCCGTCCGAAGTTCTGTCCCGGATGGGCAACCAGCTTGCTGACCTCATCGGCCCAATAGGGAAGGAACTCGTTGATGTGAGCCAGATTCTCCATGATCGACCACTCGCCAGGAGCTGCGGGCCTGTAGAGCTGCTCCGGCTCAAGCCCGCTGATTGGATTATCCAGCAGGGCATTGAGGTCATTATAGGCTACTCGTAACTGCTGTCGAATGGCCTGAACGTTAGGATTCTCAATAGTGGTCATAGGTATTTTGTGACTCCTTTGTCGTGAACTACCTGTATTCCCAGTGCATTGTTTTCAGGAGGTGCTGAAAACTCTGTGAGGCCTTGCGGAACAGCGCTGCTCCGCTGAACCCCTGATATTGACCGGCTGCGGCAAGATGCGGCTCCAATGCGAAGAAGCCATCATAGCCATCAGTCCGTAACTGCTCAAGCAGCGCGGGCCAGTTAGCTTCTCCTTCACCGGCTACTACCAGCGTGCCATCATGGGTGACATCCTTGACATGAACGTAGGCCAGCCATGGCTTGATAGCTGTGTAGGCGTCAGGGAAAGGAACCTGCTTGCATTCCAGATAATTTGCAGGATCGAGTACCGCACGGAAATGAGGATGCTCAAGCGTGCTCAGTAGATCAACGTTGCGGGCGATTGTATCCCCGTAAATCAGCTTTTCGTTCTCATGCAAGAGCGTGATTCCCTGCTCCTGAGCCCGATCAGCTAGCGAACGCAAACGCTGTAGAATCTCGCTTCTATAGCGCTCGTGCTCGTTTTCGGGCGGATAGAAGGAGAAAATTCGGATGTATGGTGTCTCCATCCGGCGAGCAACGATCAGGGCGCGCTCGAACTGGTACATGTGCTCCTCAAAAGGTGCGGTGACCGGGACCTTGCCAATGGGTGAACCAATAGCAGCAACATGCAGGTTGTTGGCCTCCAGTCGCTGCTTGATGGTGGCAAGTTGCTCATCGCTGAGGTGTAGCACGTTGGTATTCCAGACAGAGCGCAACTCAATGTAGTGAATGCCTTCCTGTTTCAGGACGGCTATCTGCTCTTCCAGATCGGCTGAAATTTCATCCGCGAACGCGGAGAGACGGATCATGCGAAGATCACCTCTTTTCCTGTGCGAGCTGACTCGTAAATACCCTGGATGATTTCGACGGGATGACGTCCCTCCTGTCCATCGATAAACGGGCGTCGTCCTTCCCGAATCGCCTCAACGACATCGGCAATCTGGCGTGCGTGACGGGCAACCATAATATCTGTGGCCTGACCGGCACCGCCGGAGCCTTCCTGTTCCTCATCGGAAAGAATGGTTGCGTATTCGCCGGCCTTTTGTTTCCCTTCGTCGGAAAGCCTGAGATAGGTCAGTTGCTGCTCCTCAATGATTGCTGAGCCCTGATCGCCAAAGACTTCAATCCGTGTGGTGACACCGGGATAGGCCCCGGTGGTAGCGGAAATCGTGCCAAGTGCCCCATTGGCAAAACGCAGAATGGCAACTGCAACATCTTCTGCCTCGATCCTGCGTACCAGCGTGTCAGTGTAGGCGGAAATACGCTTGACCGGCCCCATCAGCCACTGTAAGAGATCGATGGAGTGGATGGACTGATTCATCAGGACGCCGCCATCCAGAGCGATGGTGCCGCGCCAGTCGTCGCTATCATAGTATTGTTGTGTGCGCCACCAGGGCACCGTGGCATTCCCGAGCACGAGCCGACCTAACGCGCCGCGTTGAATTAGCTCACGCACCTGTCGAGTTGCTATATTGAAGCGGTGTTGGCTGATGACCGAGAGTGTGCGTCCGGTCTCCTGCTGAACCTGCAACAGCATTTCGATGTGTGGCACAGTAATATCAAGTGGCTTTTCGACAATGACATGACTGCCTGAGCGCAACGCGGCGGCGGCATGTTCGGCGTGCAGCCCGCTTGGCGTACAAATACAGACAACGTCTGGCTTCTCGGTCGAGAGCATTGTCTGCATATCTTGATAGGGAGTGGCCTGATGCTTGTCCGCCAGCTTCTGCGCTCGTTCCGTATTAAGGTCGCAGACGGCTACAAGCTTTGTCCCCGGGATCGTTGCCAGTGCATCGGCATGCACCGGGCCAATCACGCCACATCCAATAATGCCAAAGCGTAGTGTATCCATACCTTTTCAGCTCTCCTTACTATTCCTTGCTTATTCTCCTGGTTGCAGGAGCTGGATCGTCTGCTCGAAGAAGTGCTCAAGGGGGGCGCTCGCATCCTGAAGAGAGCCATCGATAATCAAGAGAAAACAGAGGCGCTTCTGTTCGAGCATGGCTTGCCAGGTGCCAATAGCCTGGGCGCGTAGAAACGCGTCGGTGTAGGCGCCTGCTATGACGGATTCATGATCGCGAATCAGGATCCGGAGGCTCACGAAGGTATCCGGGCCGTCCATCTCGCTCTGTTCAGTTGAGTGATAGGCGGCGGGCGCCTGGCGCACCTTCGCCGGTATCCCGAGAAGCATATTGCCTGCTTTATGGGCCGCGGCAGAAATACTGAGCCAGGTATTCTCGGGCAAAAAGCCGTTAATGGTCACATCTAGATAGTCCAGCTCCTGGGGGGAGGCGTATGCCCTTTGCCGGAGCGCATGCACAAAGGTGGCTGCGGGTGTCTCCTGCGGTTCGATGAACGCGGGTGTAAGCAGGCGAAGTTGCTCGTAACGGAGCGTCGGTTTCCAGTTCTGGATCTCCTCAAGCGGGTCAGAGAGGGAGCGCAATTGACGTGCTCGCGCCTTATAGTTCTCGACCGCAGGCTGACCGGCAAAGGTGATTTGCTGAAGATAGCCATAGAGCGACATCGTCAGTTGCCAGCCCAGAAAACAGGATGCCAGTGCAGAGAGCCGCTGTTCTGGCGTCCTGGTTGCCAGATAGGGGAGACAAAGCTGAAAGGTTGGGCTTGTCTCCGCTTTTTCGTCCGCTGTCATGCGTACATGCACAATCCCCTCTGTTGCAAAGCAGGGCCCCTGTGGATTTAGTGGCTGTTCATCGAAGACAACAATCCCTTTGCCCCCTTTGCCGAGGCTTTCTTCCATCAATTGCTCAATCCAGATGAGTAGCGGTTTCCATTCCTCAGTCACTTCCAGAAGCAGGCGACAGGCTCCGTTCTGGCTGGCGTCCGAGAGGGTGGCAGCGAGCTGGACGAATGGATGCTTATCAGGGCTTTCCTGGGCAAGATCCAGCTTGTGATGGCGCCAGGCGTCCGCAAGAATAGACCTGAGGGAACTTGAACTGTGTGTATAGGTCAGGTAGAGCGCGACCGGGAGAAGAAAGACACGCGTTGTCGGGGCACTCATACGGCCTCCGGTCCCTGTTCCTCCATCTGGTTGTAACGGACGTCTTGGGGCCTCTTGCTGTTGCGCGAACTGATCGAGAAAAGAGCCGGGCAGCGTCATCACCTGAATATGCTCAGATGGAGTGAGCTGAGCCTGCTGAAGTAGCTCTACGAACCAGGTCAGGTGAGTGATTGGCTCTTCGGAGGTCATACCCATCGAGACACCAACCATCATCACATCTTCGAGCAAGGTATGCAGCGTAGCTGCATCATGAAACGGGGGAGTCAGGTTCTTCTGTCGGGCAATTGTTTCAAGAATATGGTTCAGGGCGGCAGGGTCAGTGCTATCAAGTGGATAGAGCGTCAGGTCCCCGGCAGCGGCAAAGCCCATCGCACAAAGTACATGAACTGTGATAACCGAGCCGCCCATACCGGTCCAGATCAGATGACGAACACCGCGCCGGTGAATGGCTCGGGCGTCTGTCTCTACCTCTTCAAGCAGGTGCTCCTCTTGTAAGAGCCGGGCAACGCCTTCAACCCAGTCAAGTTTTGGTTCACCGTTTTCGCTGCCGAGCGTTTTCATAAGGCCGTTGCGGCGCCGCAACTGGTCAATCGCCTGTTCCCTGGCAATGCGTTCAAGGGACGATATCGTGTTACTATCTCCTTCCACAGACATGGTACGTCTCCCTTCTAAACAAATCTATCCCCAAATTCCTTGCGCCAGATATTTTGCCTGACTTTTTCAGTTAGCATATCACAATCCCCGACGCTCTTACCATCTTTGCGCGTTTCTGATGGAAGCGCCTCTATTGCTGAGCTTGTGCGAAACCGTTCCACCAGATGCATGGTGGCTGATTTTTCGGGTAAGCTACTCGTCTGGAGCGGATGCAGTGGGGGAGGTATGGATTGTATGGGAGAAAAGCAGTGCGGAATGAGAGAAG
Source organism: Thermosporothrix sp. COM3 (assembly GCF_059696735.1). NCBI lineage: Bacteria > Bacillati > Chloroflexota > Ktedonobacteria > Ktedonobacterales > Thermosporotrichaceae > Thermosporothrix > Thermosporothrix sp. COM3. The sequence goes on from NZ_AP019376.1 coordinate 7,441,790, forward strand.
AGAATCTCTGTTTTGGCAACGATCTTTCTTGAGAATTGGATTGACGTCCATCTCTTTTGTGTGCTGCTCCGTATTTATAGGTATGATCGGGACGCGATGCAGAGGAGATGGAACGCTCTATGATTTCACTTCAGGTTGTCTTACTTCGATTGGGGCTGGCCGTTGTACTGGGAATTCTTGTCGGGGTGGAGCGCTCTCTGAGGCAGCATTCCGCCGGTATGAGGACGAATGCGCTGGTCTCGTTGGGGTGTGCGCTCTTCACTATTATTTCCGGCTACTCGTTTACCGAATTGCTACACCTCAATCATATTCAACTTGATCCGACGCGTATAGCTTCCTACATTGTGGCGGGAATCGGCTTTCTTGGTGGGGGCGCAATCTATGTCCTGCGTGACCGTGAGCGCGTCAAAGGGCTCACAACTGCTGCTGCAATCTGGGTCGTGGCGGCGATCGGGATGGCGTGTGGAGCCGGAATGCTCTGGGAGGCGACGATTGCTACCCTGTTTGCTGTGATCGTTCTCTATCCCCTTCATAAGTTTGAAAAGCACTTTCTGCCTCCCCGTGAGGAGAAACAGTATCGCTTGCAGGTGCACATTGCAGATGGCAACACTGACAACCTGCTAGGGACCATATACGCTATGTGTGCAAAGAAACGGCTTGCAATCGGGTCGCTTGAGATAAAGGAGGAGCAAGCAGAGCGAATGATTGTCGTGATCTGCCGCGCTCGTGATATTCGTCTGCTGGCGGAAGCGCTGGATCTCTTGCGCACGCTTGAGGGTGTCTCTCAGGTCAAGATGCAGGTACAGGATGAATGGGAACAGAATATGTAGTAGAAGGTCTGGTATCCTCGCTTACTGCTTGCTTGCATTTAACATGCCACTCCTGTATGATGCTGGGAAAAGGGATGGGATAAGATCAACATTGTTTTTTTTCAGGGGGATGCAGTCACATATGAAGAACGATTGGGTTGAAGCAATTTGTATTCAGATAGAAGAGCGCATGCGGCGAGCAGGAAGAGAAGGGGAAACAATTATCTGTTCGTCCGGGATCAGTCCATCTGGCCCTGTGCATCTGGGGAATCTGCGAGAGGCCATCACACCTCATCTGGTGACCGAGGAACTCAAGGTGCGAGGATGGCAGGCTGAGCACATTCATGTCTGGGATGACTTTGACAGGCTGCGCAAAATTCCTGCCGGGATCGATGCTTCATTTTCCCGCTATCTGGGACAACCACTTTCAGATATTCCTGATCCTTTCGGCGAGTATGATTCGTATGCCAGCCGCTATATGCATCAGTTTGAACGCAGTTTGCAGCGCCTGGGTATAGCTCCTCGCTTTGTGCGTCAATCAGAGATGTACCGGAGCGGCTTCTATACCGAAAAGATTAAGCTGGCGCTCACACGGCGCGGTGAAATTTTTGATATTCTGGCCGAGTATCAGACAGCAATTCAGGAGACCGAGGAAGAGCGAGCGGCCCGGCGGGCTGCCTATTATCCATTTCGCGTGTACTGCGAAACCTGCCACAGGGATAGTCCCCGCATCACGGCGTATGATGAAGCAACTGCCTTCCTTGCCTATAGTTGCCCTGATTGTGGGCATGTCGGAGGCTATAGCCTGAACGGCAAAGTAGAGGGAAAGTTGGTCTGGAAGGTTGATTGGCCGATGCGTTGGAGCACGTTCCCTGTCGACTTTGAGCCTGCTGGCGTGGATCATTCGACGCCGGGGAGTAGCTTTACAGTAGGGCAGCGCATTATTCAAGAGATTTATCAGACGCCGCCACCATACTATGTGGGATACGCGTTTGTTGGCATGGAGGGTCGAACGAAAATTTCCAGCTCTTCTGGAACGACGGCAACACCAGAAGTGGCGCTCAATATTGCGGAGCCTGCCTTGTTGCGCTGGATGTACGCGCGTCGCGCTCCCAATCAGGGATTCTCTATTGATTTTGGGCAGGGACTCCTGAGGCTGTATGAGGAATGGGATGGGTTGCAGAGGCAGGTGCAGGCGGGCACGGCCTCTGAACTCAACAGGAATATCTATCGCCGGGCCTGTCAGACAGCATCGAGCGAAGTTGAGCGTACGCCAAAGCCTGTTTCGTTCTCTCTGCTCACCTCGTTGCTCGATGTAACTCATGACAATATCGAGCAGGTGATGCGTATTGTCTCACAGAGCACCGGAGATGCGATGCTTTCCCCAGAGATGCTGGAGCCGAGGCTAACCTGTGCTCGCAACTGGATCAATGATTATCTCCCCGATGACGAACGAACCCCGATCCAGAGCACATTTCAGACCGCAGCCTATGAACAGATGTCTGAGGAGCAGCGTCGAATGCTATCGCTGTTTAGCTCGTTGTTCGATGAACACTGGAATTATGTCGGTCTGACAGATTTGATGTATAACGTGCCAAAGATGGTCAGAGGGGTTCCGCTTGATGTGAAGCCGGATACTGCATTGAAGCAGGTTCAGCGCTCATTCTTTGTTGCGATCTATCAACTGGTGTGTGGTCGCGAGACCGGACCCCGTATCCCGACGTTGTTGCTCTCACTTGGGAAAGAAAAGACGCGCATGCTTGTGACACCTCCACGGAAGGAAGCATGCTCTTCTCTATAGGATCTGGAAGCGGGTTATAAATGGAGGAATAATTCTTTTATAGAAGAGGAGCAGTATGGTTGTCATGCGGCTCCTGTTTTTATTGTCCGAATGCTTTGTGTTATGCTTATGAGCTAAGGGGATCTTTTTTCAGGTAATGCCTGTCTATTGCAGGGCTGGCTCTGGTGGATGCTGGAACAGCCTGTGATCGGTGCAATACAGCGCTTCCGCATGATGGAACGCATGACTGTAGAAGAGATGGTGAGGCCTTTGTGCTGGTGGGGGTCTCACCCATATTTCTGAAAAGGAGTTAGGCCTGTCACATTGACAAAGCCTGCCCTCTTTGTGGCACTGCTACACTTCTGGTGTGTATAGGGTACAACCACAATAGAGGAATGAAGAGGAGAGTTGTTTTCTTGTATGGACACGTTCTGGCATCTATTGGCACGCACATGGTCTGCGGCGGCCTTTTTTCATCCCTTGATTCAGGAGCGCGGGCGGGAATGGGAAAAGATTTTGACTGCGCTCCTGCCTGAAGCAGAGAAAGTTGCAGTTGAACCGATTCTGTCTGCCGGGCAAAGGGAGGTGCTTACTCGCCTTCTGGATACGTTGCAGGATCCATCAACCGGGCTTGTTTCTACTATAGAGGAGAATTTGTCACCAAAGAGACGAACTGAGGTGGTGTATGAGACGCTGCCAGGTAACGTGGCGTATGTACGGGTCAAGCACTGGTTTGATTTCGCGATATCGCCAGGCTCTTTTGCACAATGGGATGAGGCGGTCCAACTGGTCACCGGCGCGGTTGAAGCCGCTGTCCATGAGCAAGCTTCGGCGCTCGTTCTGGATTTTCGTGAGACGACTGGCACAAGAGCAGAAAGACATTCAGAGGATCGTTTCATCTACGGAAGACTGCGTACGGAACTGATCTCTCGTTTGTTTGAGCGCCCGATCAGCCTGCCGCAGCTTGCTCGGGTGTAACGGGTTGGCTATCATGACCCTGAAGAGCTCGGGCGTACGGTTGGCGGCTATACAACCGAGTGGGTGATCCAGGCCAGCAGCACACCGGTAATGCCGGGGGAACTGGTCTTTACCGGCCCCCTGTTTGTGTTGACTGGAGGCGAAACCAGCGCTCAACTGGAACCCGTACTGATTCTGTTGCAGCAAACAGGTCGCGCGTATTGTCTGGGTGAGCAGAGCCAGCCCTATCGAGCGGAGGAACATCTACTATCGTTGACAAATGAGTGGAAAGTGCGCTTGCGTCAGCATATCCTCTTCTATCATGATCACCCGATCCGCTATACCCCCGATATCGTGACGAATGAGCCGCTACAAGAGGTGCTGCTACTTCTGGCAGGGAAAAAGCAAGAGCGCTCGATGCAGGAGACTAGCGCACGGCAGGCGACGCAGGACATCGAAGAGGAGCGTTTACCCGCCCGGGCCTCGCGGATGTTGGCTGTCATCAAGCTCTGGACGGCAATGTGTAGCTTCTATGCGTACCCCGATCATCTGGAACACTGGGATGAGGCGCTTGTACCAGCACTTGAAGAAGTCGCTGCTGTACGCACGCGGGAAACGTACTTTATGACGCTGCAACGTTTAGCGTCGCGCTGTAGGGGTGGACATAACTTTGTGTTGTTCTGGCGCGATGGGCAGATACAGCGAGCGATCTTCCCCTATGGGGCTGTCCCGGGCATTCGGCTGGCGCGGGTCAAAGGACGGATAACCGTGATGGGGCCCCTACCAGCAGAGATACCACTTTATCCCGGTGAGGTGCTGGAAGCGGTCGACGATGAGCCGGTACAGCAGCGGGAGACGCGGCTTATTGCTCTGGTGATGCAGTATCCGGTGCAGGCAAGGGATCATTATCTGTTGTGCGCGTTGCTTGATTCTCCGAAAGGTGCGGTAGTGCGTTTAAGGGTACGGGATCAGCAGGGCCATACAAGGGAAGTGGAGGTTGTCGCTGATTACCCCACCTCGTTTGTGACAGAGCCAGTTGCTGTGACGACGTTGCCTCCCTGGGGAATGCTCTCGGACGAATGGGCAGAAATCGGCTATCTGGATGCCTCGCGAGTGCAGATAGAGCAGGCATTTGTTGACCTGAAGATGGCAAAAGCGCTGATTATCGATGTCCGTCGCTATCCGACGTTGACTGTTGCGGCGCTTACGCGTTTTCAGCGAGAGCCGGTACCCTTTCTTCCCATGTTGCGCCCGATGGTGAGTGCTCCCGAGCGGGGTGTTTTTGGCTGGTTAGAAAATCGGGTGATGGATGAAGATGTATTCTTGCCTGTGGAGGAACCTGATCCGCGTCCCCTTGCGGTGTTAATCGGTGGTGGAACAGTCAGTATGGGCGAAGACTGGACGTATCGGCTTTTGCAGGGGTGTGGAGCACTGCTGGTCGGGGAAGAAACAGCAGGTGGGGTTGGGTCAAATGCTTTTGTAAATCTCCCTGGAGGCGGGCTTCATTTTCCGGGTCCGATGCGCAGCTTTTAGTACATGGACGTCGAGTAGAGGGAAATGGTATTTCACCGCACGTCCGCGTGACTCCTGTCCCGGATGATGAGCGGGATGATGCTGTAATACAGGCGGCCCGAGCATTGCTACAGCGGCTAGATGGTGATCACCTGGCTTGAGTACTTGTTAATGAGAGAGGAGAAGCTGTCTCCTCTCTCTTATAGAGAAAAAAAGAATGCGATAGAAGAGGAACAAGTCCCTGTCGTGACTGATACAGATGAGGATAGATGAATTTAGCGTCTGCATCTGTTGTATGAAAACTCGTTGCTACCTCTTTTGCAGAGTGTATTTCGATCTTTACTATAATATAAGGTCAGGGGAGGCGGCTGGTTACCTGCTCTGATAATGATGTTGTGCGTGCTAAGTGAGACAATGTCTCTTTCATTTAGAGGGATGATACCGTATAATATTTAACAAGTAGAATATAGAGATGTACTGCATGGATGGAAGAAGGTCATACCACCACGTTCCCGGGGAAAGGGATTCTGCTTTCTGGGGTTGATCGCTGTTGTACACGCTCACAAATGAGCTTCTGCTGCTTCGTATCGAGGACAATCTGTGTATGATGCCGCGTGCACAGGAACACATTGTTCCGATGTGGGCACGAAGACTCCTTCACTGTTTCAGTCAATCGAAAGGGGAAATGCATGCAGAGCCGACGTGCTATTGTTACCCTGATCATGGCAACGATTGCCTTTACCGTATCGTTTGCCGTCTTCTCATTGATATCACCTTTTGCTCCACAATTACAGAAGCTGTACAACCTGAATGATTTTGAGATTAGCATCTTGATCGCTCTGCCGAGCCTCCTCGGATCGGTGTTACGAGTGCCCGCGGGTGCATTGACCGATCGGTTTGGTGGGCGCAAGGTTATGACAGGGCTGCTCATCTTTTCATGTATTCCTGTGCTCGGCATGATGAGCGCACGTACGTATCTAGCCTTTGTGTGTTGGGGGCTTTTGTTAGGGGTTGTTGGAACCAGCTTTGCGGTGGGAGCGCCCTATGTCAGTCGCTGGTTCCCATCAGAGCGGCAGGGCCTGGTACTTGGCATCTTTGGTGTCGGAAATATCGGGACGGCTGTTACGGTCAACCTTGCACCTCGTCTTGCGCATCTCCTGGGGAGCTGGGAGAGCGTGTTTCTGCTCTTTGCGGCCCTCTCCCTGCTGACCGCGTTGGTCTATTATCAGACTGCCCATGATGAGCTGTTGCCCTCTGTAACGGCGAGTATGAAGGAGCGCCTGGCCTTGCTTTGGAGAGAGAAACCGGCCTGGGTCTTGAGTTTGCTATACTTTGTCACCTTTGGGGGACTGGTAGCTTTCAGCTTGTATCTGCCGAAGCTGCTGGTTGATTTGCATATGCTCGATAAGGTGGAGGCCGGAAACTATGCTGCAATCTTTGTCTGTGTGGGAACGCTGGTGCGCCCGTTTGGGGGCTGGCTCTCTGATCGTGTGGGAGCCTGGAGTATCCTGCTGACGACCTTTGGCGGGCTTCTGTTGTTGGCCTGTGTGCTGATCTTCCACCTCCCGCTGATGTACCTGAATGCATGCTTGATCTGCATTGCGATCTGTCTGGGGGTGGGGAGTGGTGCCGTCTTTAAGCTGGTGCCGCTGTATTATGCAAAGGATGCGGGCGTCGTCTCGGGACTGGTTGGCGCTGCTGGTGGCCTGGGCGGATTTTTTCCGCCATTGATTATGGGGTTCTGTAAAGAGATCTGGGACACCTACATTCCGGGTTATATCCTGCTGGCGTTGGTAACACTCTGTTGTCTGTTGCTCATCTTCTATAGAGGACAGGTGTTCGATGAAGCGGAGCGCGTGCGGATGGCTCCTTTAGTTGATAAGAACGGCCCCTGAAGCTTCAAGGAGGAGACCGTATTCCATCCGCTCCATTCCAGTCTCGGAACAAGCGTAATAAGGGCTCTTCGTATGAGGGGCCCTGTTTCATCAGGGAGAAAGGGCTGTAGGCAGGGGAAGGAACAACTCTTCTGCTCTCTTCCGCTGATATCCGGGGTTGTGAAATAGGTGCGGCGGATCGTGCCAGGCATAGCCAATTGATATGGCACGATCTATCCTGGTAGAACGTCACCCATATCAAAAGGCGCCATAGCGGAATGTGCCTCTCATCTCAGTGAGAGCCATTCGTGAACTGGATGATCGCTTCAGCCGCCCGTTTTGGGCCCCCTGCTTCCTGTATGGCCTGTCGCATGGTAGATGCGCGTGCGTGGATATCCGGGTCATGAGCTGCGCGTGTTGTTGCCTCTCGCAACCGGTCGGCAGTCAGTGTTTCTTTATCGAGCACAATGCCTAGCTCAAGTTCGCGCACCCGGTGAGCGGCCTCTTCCTGGCGTGTCTGAGGGATGACAACCAGCGGTACCCCGTAGTAGAGGCTTTCCATGACACTGTTCATGCCCCCGTGGCTGATAAAGACATCCGCACGGGGCAACACTTCCAATTGTGGTACCTGAGGCGCGAGCAAGAAATTGGACGGGGAAGGCGGAAGGAGTGCCGGATCAAGCCTGGTACCATAGGAAAGGACCACCTGCCATTCTGTCCCGCTAAAAGCGAGGAAGCATTGACGATAGAAGTCAAGCTGATTGTTAAAGTTGGTACCAAGTGAAATGTACACAAGTGGATGCTGATTCAGTTGCTCAAGCGGGAAGGAGGTGCTACTATAGCGCTTGCGTTGGAATGATGGCCCGACAAACAGGAAGCGTTCGTCAAACGTATCTCCATCAGGCCTGAAGGCGCGAGGCTGGAACACGATTGTCAGTGGTTCTGCCGTTCCCTGCAACGAACGAAGCTCTGGAATCGAGAGGCCATAGGTGCGGCTCAACAACGCAAGCCCATCCTCAAGCGGGCTATGTTCGGTTGCCTGCTTCTTGAACTGCTGATAGAGTTTCGCTTTGAACTGTTCATGGGTGCGGTCCCCGCTCTCTGCTCCCGGGATGGCATATGTTGGACATAGTCCAATAGTGGGTAGATGCAGGATACGAGCAGCGATTCGAGGCCACAGGAACATGCACTCGGCAACAATGCAATCTCCCTGTTCCTCGCGAATACTCTCCAACAAAGGAGGTATCACCTCTGGACTTTTGCGGAACATTCGCGAGAGGAATAGCGCGATGCTTTTGTCACCGTCGGCTGGCCCGATGGCCTGTAATTCCTCCTGTTCAACAAGGTCGAAGTGGTAAGCGCGAAAGCGAGCACCAGTGGCCTCGATTATTTGACGAAAATGCTCCGGGAGAAAACAGGTCACCTCCTCCCCGTGCGCAAGCAGTTCTTCCATGACTGCCAGTGTTGGAAGCATATGGCTGTAAAGGGGAAAGGGGAAGAAGAGATAGCGACTCATACTTGTACTCCTCCCTTCGCGTGCTCAGTGGACGATGCATTCGCCTTGTTGTTTTCTTGAAAACAAGTACGATTCTCTTGAATCCAGGTAAGCAGCTTCTCGATACCTGTAGCTGGAGAGACATGCGGCGTCCAGCCTAATGCGTGCTCTGCTTTTGCTGAATTGCAGACAAAGTACCAGAGATCGCCTTTTCGAGCGGGCTGCATCTGAATATCCAGAGATTTCTTAAGAGTGTGTGAGATAATATCGAGGCACTCCTTTAACGAGATCGCGTGGGCATATCCACCGCCAATATTATAGGTTCCGGGCTTTCGCTGCTCATAGAAGGCATGAATGGCGTTGACAACATCCTGTACATAGAGGATATCACGTACCTGTTTGTCAGTACCGAAGATGGTTATGGGCCAGCCGAGGGCGGCACGAATACAGAAGTTAGCAACCCAACCGTGGTCCTCACCGCCAAATTGCCGGGGCCCATAGAAGCCGGTCAGGCGAAAATTTGCCGCCTCAACCTCATAGCTGTCGATAAATGCCTGTACGTAGGATTCAGCGCTATGCTTTGAGGCATGCAGTGGTGTGAGCAGGCCCCGCATTGTTGGATATGCTTCATCAATGTCCTGTGGCTCTGCGGTGAAGCGGGTCGCTTGCTCCTGTAAGGTGTTATTGATCTGATTGCCGTAGACATGAACGCTTGAGCAGGAAACAAGCGGGATGCGATAATGACGGGCCGCTTTTAACACATGAAGGGTGCCGGTAACATTCGTAGAAAAGTCTAAATCGACGTCCTCTAAACTAATGGTCATTGCTGGTTGCGCAGCCGTGTGGACGAGAAAATCACACCCTTGAGTAGCACGAAGCAGGCGTTCGTAGTCGCGAATATCTTCTTCAATGATGGTAGCGCCGATGGAACGCAGAAAATCGGCATTATAGCGGCGGGCCTGTTCAGTGGCATATCCCGTTCGTGCGAGTTCATGCTTGGTCATGTTGTCGTAGGCGATCACCTCATCGCCGCGTTTCCTGTAGAATTCGCATACATGAGAGCCGAGGAATCCACACCCCCCGGTAACGAGTACTTTCATTCCAAATCCTCCAACTGAGCCTGTCGTTCAGGCGATAGGACGATATGCTCTGTTCCAGCGTTTCTGGTAAGGAGTCATTATGAACCAGTATATGATGAGGAAACGGGTAAGAACAGATCATTGTCTCATCATCTTACGATCAATTCTGAGAGGGTCAGGGCTTAAGCAGTATCTTGAGCGCTCCCCTCTGGCTTGCATGGGCAAAGGCATGGACCCCCTCGTGAAGTGAATAGCTAGCGCTGATCAGTGGTCGAACATTGAGGCGGTGCTGCTTGAGTGCTCGAAGCGCCGGAGCGAAGGGGCCACAACGCGACCCCTGGACGCGTATTTCATCAATCACGATCTGGGCAAGATGAAGCTGACTCTGTTCAGCAACCGTGCTCTTGAGGGCGATGACTCCTCGGGCTTTGACGAGCCTTTGCGCCAGTGCCAGCCCTGATGCTGATCCTGTACATTCAACAACCAGATCAGCCCGGCGGTCGTTCTCTAGCTGAAAGCTGGCTGGATCGGTCAGCAAGTATCCAGTGACGCCATGTTCTTCCGCCAGTTGCAGCTTCTCCTGATGTTTACCCACCATCACCACCTCGCAGCCGATTAGCGAGAGGACCTGAGCTGCCAGTTGCCCCATCTTGCCATCTCCCAGGATCAATGCAGTTTCTGTTGGTTTGAGGTGTATCTGTTCCAGCAGCTCGAAGTTCGCCGCCAGCGGTTCGACAAAGATTGCCTCCTCGTCGCTGACCGTTTCAGGAACAGGATAGAGGTTCTCTACTGGCAAGGTCAGGTACTCGGCAAAGGCCCCGTTGCGCTGTACGATGCCGAGGGTGGTACGGCGCGGGCAGTGTGTGAAGATCCCTTGCCGACAGAACTCGCATGTCACCTGACGGCAGGGAGCATTAATTTCTCCCACCACGCGTTGACCGAGCAGATGCGCATAGCGTTCGCGTACAGCATCTCCGTAGATGTCTTCAACAAGGCCAACAAACTCGTGTCCCGGTATCCCCTGGAAGTCCATATAACCGCGCAGAATTTCCAGATCAGTATTGCAGATCCCGGTGAGTAGAACGCGAATCAGGGCTTCCCCTTCAATGGGCTCCGGGCAGGGATACTGTTGCTCCAGACGAAGGGTGGAGTCCTGATAGACTAATGCACGCATGAAAGGCTTCTCCTGTGTGATATCAAGGTGTATTGAGTGAAGTATACCGTGGAGAAGAGGAGGAAACCAGATCAAGCGATCATCACTTTCCAATCAAACGGAGAACGTACCTTTGGTGCTCTCCTGTATGGCTTCTGGCAAGGATGATTGCAAAATGATGATAGAATGATCTGGTTTTGCAGCTTTCTCTCGTTATATACTCTAGAAGAACACCGTCATAATAAAGAAGAAGCGAGGAATGCATGCAAGAGAAATATGTTTTGCCAAACGGCATGACCGTTGCGAAAACCAATGAAGATCAGCTCAAGCAATTGTATGCGGAAATATTCGAGGAAAGACAGTATCTCGCGTATGGCATTACTTTAGAGGAAAATGCTATTGTGCTGGATGTCGGGGCAAACATCGGCCTTTTTACGCTGTTCTGTCACTCTGTCTGTCCGAGTGCAAAGATCTATGCCTTTGAGCCAATTGCAGAGACGTTTCAGACCTTGCGTACAAATGTTGCCTTGAATAACATCGATGCACGGTTGTTTCAGATGGGGCTTGCTGACCGCGCTGGAGAAGAAGAGTTTACGGTGTTCGCGCTCTATAACTCGAACTCAACACGAGTGCCAGATCTGGAAGAGACACGCTCTATTATGCGCAACAAGTTTCTCGCGAACGTGCCGGACGCGAAAAAAAGCCAGATGACGGAAGAAGAGATACAGAAGGTCGTTCATTTCTTCTTTACACGGCATACCACTCAGCTCTGTAAGGTCGAAACACTTTCCCGTGTCCTTCGCGAGCAGGCCCTTGAACATGTTGATCTCTTGAAGATTGACGCGGAAAAAAGCGAATATGATATTCTGCAAGGGATCGATGCACAGGATTGGCCAAAAATCCGCCAGATTGTGATGGAGGTGCATGGCGATTACCTCTTAGAGAAGGTGCTTCCATTGCTTCAACAGCAGGGATATCAAACGGTTGTCGGCGACAATAAGCGAGGACTGGGAAATGCAGAGAATGGGCGTCCCATTACCCTCTCGCATGTGTATGCATGGCGCTAGCTTCCTTTTGTGTACCTGCTCAGGAGTGGATGCATGGCAAAATATGTGTTTTTCAACCTCCCTGCTTTCTCACATATTCAGCCAACGCTGGCTGTTGTGGAAGAATTGATAACACGTGGTGAAGAGGTCATCTACTATCTTCCTGAGGAATTTCGTGCGCAGATTGAGACGACGGGCGCAGTGTTTCGCTCCTATCCGTTCGAGCTCTTTTCTCAGGAACAGACGTCACCTTTCAGTACCGAGTATCACATTCATGACATTCAAGTACGCCTGGCTGTATTGCAGGCATATATGATCAAGCAATGTATGTCGATTGTTCCATCTCTTGTCGAGAGCGTGCGTGCTGAGCGGCCGGATTGTCTTCTCTATGATGGAATGTTTCTATGGGCCAGATTGATCGCGGAAATTCTACAGATTCCGAGGATCGTGCTTCGCGCAAGCTATGATCTTACTGACAATCCCTATGCCAATTTGCTGCGCGTTTTCTCGTCATCCTCTGAAATGATTCAGACGTTGAATCATGAGCTTGCTGGCTTGTGTGAACGGTATGGGCTCCCTCGCTACGAAGTGAACTCCTTTACCGAAGATAATCCCTCACTGAGTATCGCCTTTATCCCACGCTCTTTTCTGCCCGATCCCGCGCAGTTTGACGGCCGCTTTCTGTTTGTTGGTCCTTCTTTGCGAACAAGATGGCAGGCACGACACGCACTACAGGATGCCGAAACTGAAAAGCAGCTCTATATTGCGCTGGGGAGTATATATACCAACCAGGCCGAGTTCTATCGGCTTTGTTTTGCTGCCTTTGGTGATACTGCGTGGCATGTCAGGCTTTCAATAGGAACGCAGCTAGAACCGGAGGCTCTGGGGCCGGCGCCTCAAAACTTTCTTATTGCGCCTCGGTTTTCCCAATTGGAGATACTGGCCCGGACAACGATCTTTGTCAGCCACGGTGGCCTGAACAGCGTGATGGAGAGCCTCTATTCCGGGGTGCCTCTGGTGATTGTCCCGGAGACAAGCGAGCATGAGGCGATCGGGACGCGCGTCGCTGAACTGGGTGCGGGCATCAAACTGGAGAAAGCATCGTTAACGGCGGAGTGTCTGCGTGACGCGGTTGATCTCGTGGCGAATGATCCCTCTTTTGCGGTCCGCGCAGGAGAGCTACAGCAACAACTACAGGAAGCCGGTGGATACAGGAGGGCCGCTGATGCCATTATGCACTATGCACGACATTGAGAAGCAACAGGGAGCTAAGCGCTTCAGATGAAGAGCAGAAATTGACTAGTACGTGATGATGCGATGATCTGTTTTTCAACGCTCCTTCAGGGTATACTTGAAATGCAGACAAGAAGGCAGAAGTGTAGAAGAAGTTACAAGAATAGAAGAAGCGTAAGGATGGTGTATGAAAGTCCTTGTTACTGGCGGGGCCGGCTTTGTTGGTTCCCATACCGTTGATATCTTGCTGCAACATGGTCATGAAGTTACGGTTCTTGATAGCTTTGAGCCTCAGGTACATGGGACTGTTTCGGCGGTCCCTCCTCATCTGGCTCATTATATTGCGCATGGCGACATTCAATTTGTCCAGGGCAATGTAGAGAATCGTGAGCTGCTGAAGCGCCTTTTGGAGCATTGCGAGGCCGTTATCCATCTTGCTGCCGCGCTTGGAACGGCTCAATCAGCGCATGAGCCTCATATGTATTGTTCGGCTAATGCACTGGGGACAGCGACCTTGATGGACGTGTTGTTGAAAGAGAAGACACAGGTTCGCAAGCTGGTGGTCGCCTCTTCTGCCAGTATTTATGGGGAAGGGTGCGGCTGGAATCCAGTACGAAAAGTGAAAGTGTCTCCTGTGCGCTGGGCTGTCGATATACAGCAAGGACAGTGGGAACCCAGAGACCCGGAGGATGGGACGATTGTAGAGCCTCGGCCGATTACGGAGGATTATCCTTTAAAGCCGACCTCTGTGTATGCGCTGACTAAGTACTTCACTGAACAGGTTGCCCTGTTATCGGGACATAAGCAAGAGATAGGGGTGATTTGTTTGCGGTACACCAACATCTATGGCCCCCGGCAATCTCTGAGCAACCCCTACACGGGACCTCTTGCCATTTTCTGCTCGCGCTTCAAGAGCGGAAAACCGCCTCTGGTCTTTGAGGATGGCAAGCAGAGTCGGGATTTTATTCATGTGAAGGATGTTGCCCGCGCGAATCTCCTGAGCATTGAGTCCTCTCTTATGGGTGCTCATGTCATGAATATCGGGACCGGGAAAGCCACAAGCCTGCTGGAAATCATTGCCCTGCTTCAGGAGAAGATGCAAGTTGATATCCAGCCGACGATCATCCAAAAAGCACGGATCGGAGATATCAGACATTCTTTCCTGGATACAAAGCGGGCTGAAACGCTGCTCGGTTTTAAGGCTCAGATCCCGGTTCACGAAGGGATCCTGGATACCATCCATGCACTGGATGGGGCCTATATCGAAGATAAGGTAGATGTGGCTCTGCAAGAGTTAGCGCAATATCACCTGATTACCGATACTGCGGGAGAACGCGTCTGAATAACCTGTATGTCGTGAGAAAGGATAGTGGATGAAAGAAGCGTACTATGCTGATATAAAAGAGCCTTCATTGGCTCCACGGGGAAGAGATCGCATTGAATGGGCAGCCCGAGATATGCCGGTTTTGCGCTTGATTCAGGACGAATTCAAACAGACGAAACCGTTTACCGGGGTGCGTATCTCAGTTTGTCTGCATCTGACAACGGAGACTGCTAACCTGGCACTTACGCTGAAGGCGGGAGGCGCGGATCTGTTTCTGTGTGCCTCAAACCCGCTATCTACACAGGATGATGTTGCCGCTGCTCTGGTGAAAGAGTATGAGATTCCAGTGTTTGGTATGCGTGGTGAAGATGCGCATACCTATTATCGACATCTCCATCTGGCGCTTGACCACAAGCCGGCTCTCGTCATGGATGATGGCGGTGATCTGGTCTCTTTGCTGCATACCGAGCGCACCGAGCTCCTCGGGCAGGTCCTGGGCGCAACGGAAGAGACAACAACCGGGGTCATTCGTCTGAAGAGCATGCAACAACAGGAGGTTCTGCGCTTCCCCGTGATCGCGGTCAACGATGCGGAGACGAAGCATATGTTTGACAACCGGTACGGCACAGGACAGAGCACACTTGATGCGATTCTTCGCGCTACAAACAGTCTGCTGGCCGGGCGCACCGTCGTTGTACTGGGGTATGGCTGGTGTGGGCGTGGGGTTGCCAGCCGGGCGCAGGGCATGGGGGCGAACGTCATTGTGTGTGAAGTCGATCCGACCCGAGCGCTTGAGGCGGTTATGGATGGGTACCGGGTGCTCCCTGCGATGGAGGCGGCGGCCCGAGGGGATTTCTTTGTGACGGTGACCGGAAATGTGAACGTTCTGGATCAGCGGCATCTGGAACGTCTGAAGGATGGCGCGATTCTCTCGAATGCCGGGCACTTTAACGATGAGATCAATATAGTGGCTTTGGAGCAGCTAACGCTTCAGAAGCGCTCTGTGCGTGACTTCGTGACCGAGTATACTTATGCTGATGGCCGGAAGGTCTACTTACTGGCTGAAGGGCGCCTGGTTAATCTCTGTGCGGCAGAAGGACATCCAGCAAGCGTGATGGATATGAGTTTCGCCAATCAGGCCCTGGCTGCCGAATATCTCCTGCATGCTTCGGAGCTGCTGGCGCCGGGAGTCCATACCCTGCCTGCATCGCTGGATAAGAAGATTGCACGGCTGAAACTACAGGCGATGGGGGTCGCATACGATACGTTGACCGTCGAGCAGGAACACTATCTCAATTCCTGGGAAACAGGAACATAGGAGGGAAACGGTGAGAAGAACAGTCGGTGTCCTGCCTGCCGCTGGTCTGGGGAAGCGGCTCAAGCCGTACAATGGTCTGAAAGAATTGCTCCCGGTTGGATATTATCCCTCGGAGAAGGGACCTGTGCCGATGGTGGTAAGCCAGTATGTCATGAACGCGCTGCGAGCTGCTCGGGTGCAAGATCTCTACTTTGTGATCTCGCCCCAGAAATGGGAGATTGCCCGTTTCTTCACTAACGGGTCGCGTTTTGGGATGAACTGCTGCTACCTTTTTCAGGATGAGCCCGAGGGGATGCCGGGAGCGTTGGATAGCGCGTATCCCTGGGTGCGTGATAGCGTGGTGTGCATGGGGATGCCAGATACTATTATGCAGCCCACGCACTGCTTTGCGCAACTGTTGGAAGAGCATCGCAAGAAGGCTGCAGATCTCACACTGGGTATCTTCCCGACTGAAACTCCTCAATCGCTTGCTCCCGTGCATCTGGAGCCGGGAACAGGAAGGGTGCTTGAGATCTTCGATAAGCCGCAAACGACGACTTACTACAATACCTGGGGAGTTGCGGTCTGGGAGCCGAGCTTTACAGAGCTATTACACCATTATGTGAGCCATGCTTCACGAGTGCATGGGCAGGAATTATTGCTCAGTAATGTCTTTCTGGAAGCAATCAAACAAAACCTCAGGGTATATGGCACGCAGTTCGAGGATGGAACACTATTCGATATCGGCACGTTTGAAGGTCTGCGTTATGCACGTGCGATCCTGGAAAACGTGGAACAGACTTACTGTTGACAGGATGAAATGTTCATATCATCGCTTTTATGAACCTATACAAAGAGTCTCGATGTAGTGCGAAAAAGTGATTTGTGCTGTTCAAGGATGTCTGTCTTATGTCTATAGCTACCAGTATTACGGCGAAAGAGATTCCATACCTTCGGGGCTGGCCTCTGGTTGGATGTCAGCTTGCTCTTAAGTATGAGCGTTTGCATTTTCTACAGCGTTTGTCTCAGTTAGGAGATATTGCCGGATTTTCCTTCGGTACGGCTCCCCACTTTCTGGTAAACTCGCCGCAGCTTATTCAGGAGGTGCTGGTTGAGCATGCTGCAACTTTCTATCATCGAGGGCGCTACTTACGTCGGGCATTTATCGGCAATGGGCTGATTATCAGCGATGGGGAGTTTCATCGAAAGCAGCGGAAATTGATGGCGACGCTTTTTCAGCCGCGTCACCTTGCAACATATGCTGAAACTATTACCCGATATGGCGAGCAGTTCCAGCAAGAAATGCGGCATGGGGAAGTGATAGACCTCCATCAAAAGATGATAGATCTGGCCATGAGCATTTTTAGCAAGGTGCTTTTCGATCTGGAGATTCGCCCTGGTGACGAGATGATGGAGGCGATGGATATCGCCCTTGCGCATAGCGCGAAGGTGCTTTTCTCGCTCGTTGCGATCCCGATTCATTGGCCTACCCCCTACAATAAGCGTCTTCAGCAGGCAAGGCAGGTCTTGCAAAAAAGGATACGAGGTGCTTTCCAGCAGCGAAAGGAGAACCCGGAGCACCTTTCAGAACAAAACGATCTGCTCTCGTTGCTGTTGCAGGCCAGCGATGATGATGGAAGACGCATGAGTGATCAGCAGGTCTTGGATGAATGCCGCACTCTCTTCATTGCAGGTTTTGAAACCATTGCTATGGCGCTCATCTGGACGTGGTATCTGCTGGCACAGCATCCCGAGGTCTGTCAGAAGGTGCAGAAGGAAGTAGATAGTGTGCTAGGAGGAAGAACGCCGACTTATGAGGATCTGGCGAACCTGCCCTATTGCTTGCAGGTGTTTAAGGAGACGCTCAGGCTCTATCCTCCTGCGCCTATGATCCGTCGTGAGGCGCGAGATGATGTCGAAGTCGGGGGGTATCATCTCGCCAGAGGAAGTACTGTTCTGATAAGCGCGTATACGCTGCATCGGCGAGCCGATTACTTTCCTGAGCCAGAGCGCTTTGATCCGGAGCGCTTTTCACCCGAGCGAGAGAAACAGCTTCCCCGGTATGCGTATCTGCCCTTTGGGGGAGGTCCGCGTGTCTGCCTGGGGAACCATTTTGCCCTGATGGAGGGTCATCTGTTGCTGGCGACGCTGGCGCAACGGTTGCGATTTGAGCTCGTGGCAAACCATCCAGAGGTGGGTTTCGATCTGGAGCATAACCTTGCGCTGCGTCCCGATCGAAAAATTGAGGTAATTGTACACAAGAGAACAGAAGAGGAGAAGCAGGGATGACGCTTGAAGGGAAAGTTGCTCTCGTCACCGGCGCAGGCGGTCAGGGAATTGGAGCTGCTGCCGCGCGGGACCTGGCTGCACGAGGTGCACAAGTGGTTGTGAACTATCGGAGTAATCAGCAAAGGGCGCAAGAAGTGGTCGAGAGCATTCAGGCTGCTGGTGGGAATGCGCATGCTATTCAGGCTGATGTGATTGATGAGGGGCAGGTGCTCCGCATGGTGGAGGAGATCGTTGAGCGCTATGGGCGACTCGATATCATGGTGAGCACGAAGGGAGGGCATGTGCCGCATATCGCCGGGCCTCGCTTTGCGGGCAAGGGGGAGGGACACTTCGCCGCGATCGCCGCACGGGTTGGCACGCGTCCTTTTACTGAGCTATCCTGGGAAGCTTTCGCTGCCAGGGTCAACGGTGAGCTACAGGCTGCCTTTACGATCACGAAAGCGGTGGTCCCTGTTATGGAGCGCCAACATGCTGGCCGGCTGATCTATCTTTCCAGCGAGCATTCACGAGGACCAGCGGCTCCCGGTATGATCGCGAATGGAGCCGCGAAGGCCGCACTGAACACGTTTGTAGTGTATCTGGCACATGAACTGGGACCGCTCGGTATTACTGCGAATGTGGTCTCTCCAGCAATGGTACAGGTGCAGGCAACCAGATGGATGCAGCCGGCAGCCTTTCTTGAGCGCGTCGCTTCTGCCACGCCACTGGGACGGATCGCGCAGCCGGAAGATGTCGCGCGAGTCATTGCCTTTTTTGCGAGCGATGATAGCGCTTTTATGACAGGGGTCTATGCTCCTGTAACGGGAGGCTTCGGTCTGGCACGTTTGTGAGAGCGGAAAGGAGTAAAAACAGTATGTCCAGCTCACCAGTGACCTCAAAAAAGGTTGCGTACGTTCGCGGTTTGCCCCTGCTCGGAAGTCAGTTTGACTTGAAACATGATCGCCTGAACTTTCTACAACGGCTGGCCCAGGCGGGTGATGTATCCAGCTTTCATCTGGGATTTTCGACGTACTTTCTGGTGAATGAGCCAGAGCTGGCTGAGAAGGTTCTGGTTCAGCACAGTAAGAGCTTTGATCGGGGACGACGGCTCCGAAGCAGCCGTTTGCACAACGGTATTGTGACCAGCGCGAATGAGGCCCATCGGCAGCAACGGAAATCGCTGGCGTCGATGTTTCAACCTCGCCATGTTCTTCATTATGCTGACGTTGTAGCTCGCTACGGAGAACAGCGCCAACAACAATGGAAAGATGGTGAGGTTATTGATCTTTTCCCACAGATGGTAAGTCTGACAATGGATATTCTCGGGAATGTGCTCTTCAATGCGGAGGCGATTAGCAAAGATGGGACGCTCGCTGCGGCAGTGGATGGGATGTTTAAAGCCAGTGTCGCGCAACTCTTTACCGCCTTCTCACCGCCCAAAAGCTGGCAGACTCCCAGAAGAAAGCGGCTGCGTGAGGCTGGGGAGCGGCTGGCCGAGTGTGTGCGCACGATCACCGCGCAGTTTGATGGTGACAATCCAGCGCAAGAGCGTAAAGACTTTCTGTATCTCCTTATCAAGGCCAGGGCCGAACAGGGTGAAGCGATAGACGTTGCGGAGATCGCTCGCGAATGCTGGCCGGTCTTCTTTGCCGGATACAGCACCAGCCCACTGGCGCTGCTCTGGGCATGGTATCTGCTGATGCAGCATCCCGAGGTTTACCAGAAGGTGCAGGAGGAAGTAGATAGCGTGCTAGGAGGAAGGACGCCGACCTATGAGGATCTGGCGAACCTGCCCTATTGCTTGCAGGTGTTTAAGGAGACGCTCAGGATGTGCCCTCCCGCGCCTATGATCCGTCGTGAGGCGTTGCATGATCTCGACATTGATGGCTACCAGATTCCCGCCGGAGCGATCATTTTGATCTCGCCCTATACCATGCATCGGCGAGCTGATACTTTCCCTGAGCCAGAGCGCTTTGACCCGGAGCGCTTTACCCCGGAACGAGAGAAACAGCTTCCCCGGTACGCCTATATGCCCTTTGGGGGAGGTCCGCGTGTCTGCCTGGGGAACCATTTTGCCCTGATGGAGGGTCATCTGTTGCTGGCGACGCTGGCGCAACGGTTGCGATTTGAGCTCGTGGCAAACCATCCAGAGGTGGGTTTCGATCTGGAGCATAACCTTGCGCTGCGTCCCGATCGAAAAATTGAGGTAATTGTGCGCAAGAGAAAGGGGCAGGTATGAGCGGCAGGCTAGCTGACAAGGTGGTGTTAATCACAGGGACCGGAGGGCAGGGTACGGGGCGTGCCGCCGCCCTGCTTTTCGCACAGGAGGGAGCGAGAGTCGTTGGCTGTGCGAGTTCCAGCGAGGGAGGACAGGAGACGGTTCGTCTGGTGCGAGAGGCAGGTGGTGAGATGCTCTCGGTTGATCCTGTGGATCTTACCGAGCCTGATCAGGTACAACAGGTGATTGATCGCGTTGAAAGCGTGTATGGTCGGCTGGATGTGCTTTACAACAATGCTGCCCGCCTGCGCAATGTGCCGATTCTTGAAATGTCACTGGAAGATTGGCGTTTTACGCTTGCCAATGAGCTAGACAGCGTGTTCCTGATGACAAGGGCCGCGATCCCGCTTTTGATTCGCTCGGGAGGTGGCACCATTATCAATACGTCATCGGTGTCAGCACTCAAGGGAACCGATATCCTGGGGTTTACCGCGCATGCAGCCGCGAAAGCAGGAGTTTTAGGCTTGACACGACAGCTTGCTGTTGAGCTTGCACCTTACAACATCCGGGTGAACGCCCTGGTTCCCGGGGGGATCGTGAATGCGAAAACTGCGCAATGGTTTCTCAAGAATGTTGCGCAGAAGCAGCCAGAAGGGGGGCGGCGGCTGCTAAAGCGAATCGGAAAGCCAGAAGATTATGCACGGGTTGCTCTCTTTCTCGCCTCAGACGAAGCGAGCTATCTGGATGGCACTGAATTGCTTGTCGATGGTGGGGAGTCAATCAGCCGGGGAGAGCGACCCGGCGGGCATGTTCATGGTTATAGAAAAGGAAGAAGCGATGTCTGATACACAAAAAGTTCCTATGGAGCAACATATAGCGGAAATCTGGACCTCTACGAAAATGGCGGAACACTGGCAACGAGGTGCCGAGCAGCGCAAGCAGGTCATGGCGGCAGCAACCGAGCGTCTGATTGATCTTGCCGCGCTTCAGCCTGGCGATCATGTGCTTGATATTGCGGCGGGGACCGGTGATCAGGGGCGTCTTGCGGCAAAGCGGGTAGGGCCAACAGGCCTCGTGCTCATTACTGATATCTCCGCTCAAATGCTGGCGATAGCGGCGCGTTTGGCCGAGCAAGAAGGTTTGAGCGCTGTTCAAACGCGTGTCATGAACGCCGAGCAGTTGGAGCTGGAAGAGAACAGCTTTGATGCTGTGATCTGTCGGCATGGGCTGGAAGCGGTTCCACGGCTTCAGCAGGCATTGGGTGAGATCAGAAGGGTTCTCAAGCCGGGCAAACGATTCGTCGTCCTGACGTGGTCGTTGCCAGAGAGAAACCCCCTGATTCACTTCTTTGCGAAAAGCTCGGTCCAGTTTGCGCAACAACGCTCTTCAAGCGTGCCGACGCCGTTTGCTTTCTCTGAGCGCCCTGTTTTAGAGCGAGAGTTTCGCGAGGCGGGTTTTCAAGAAGTGTTTACAGAGGTGCTCCCGCTCTGTTTCCGTTACCCGTCCCTTGAGGCTTTTCTACAATCCTCCCAGGGGGAGATGCGCCCCGGTCCCAAAAAGAGCGCCGAGGAGTTGCAACAGCGCCTGGAGGAGATGAGGAGCATATTCGAGCCCTATGAAGGACCGAACGGGCTGGAAATTCCCGGAGAAGCTTTGCTTGGTGTCGCAGTGAAATAGAGGCTGGAAAGAAAGGAATTGGAATTGATGGAACCCACGTTTCCATTTGCCAAATTTCGACCCTCAGCGGAGATTACAACGCTCTGGCAGCGGGGGGCGGAGCAGCGTCAGGCCGCGATGGCAGAAGCTACCCAACAGATGCTTGATGTCGCTGAACTCAAGCCCGGTGATCATGTGCTTGATATTGCGGCGGGGACCGGCGAGCAGAGCCGGCTGGCCGCGCGCCGGGTAGGGCCAACAGGCCAAGTGCTGGCAACAGATATCTCTGAGGAGATGTTGACTGTCGCGGCGCAACTGGCCGAGCAAGAAGGGCTAAACACGGTCCAGACACGGGTCATGAATGCTGAGCGGCTGGAGCTGAATGAGAACAGCTTCGACGCGGTGATCTGCCGCTATGGGTTGATGATTCTGCCTGACCTTCAGAAGGCGCTGAGTGAGATCAAGCGGGTGCTCAAGCCGGGGAAGAAGCTTGCTGCACTGGTCTGGTCCCGACCGGAAAGTAATCCTTTCTTTCATCTCTTTGCACTCTCAAAAAAGATCAGAGAAGCTTCTGGACACTTGCCAGGTCCCTTTACACTCTCTGATCCCGCTGTGTTTGCTGGACAGCTAGAAGCGGCAGGGTTTCGTGCTGTCGAGACGCGGGTTCTCACTTTCCAGTTGCGCTATCCCTCGCTGGATGCATTTCTGCAAACGTCGCAGGGAGAGCAGGATGAACAGCAGGTGGAGGTAATGAAGCAGGCGCTCAAGAAATTCGAGGGCCCTGAGGGACTGATTCTTCCCGGTAAGACAGTGCTGGGTGTGGGTACAAAATAAGAGCAACAGCGATTTCAGAAATCGGTGGGAGAACTTCACGCTCATTTGGCTTCTGCTGCGGAGCACAGAAGGAAACGAGTGTGAATGTTCTTTTGCTCATGCAGTAAGAGAAAGTAAAATTTTCTGTGTCTGGATAGAAAAGCATATTCGGGTATACTATAGAGATATGATGCTTTATGCAGGCAAAGAAAGAAATGAGAAGAGAAGACGACCATATGCAGGATGTTTCCTGTTCTGCGAAAGCACTGCTGGCTCCGCCTGCGCTTTGCCCTCCTCACAGCTTACTGCTGAAACCTACTCAACCCATGTCTATAGAGAGGAAGATACATGATACGATTATTGCGCTTTTTGAAGCCCTACCGCTTTTCTGTTGTGTTGATCGTCCTGCTTGTTTTTGCGCAGGCGATTGCCAATCTTTTGCTACCAACCTTGATGGCAGATGTCATCGATGAAGGGGTTGTGAAGAGTGATCTTGTCTATATCATCCGAACAGGTGGGCTGATGCTGCTGGTAGGTCTGGTTGCAGCGGCTGCTGCGATCACTGCCAGCTTCTTCACCTCTCGAACCGCGACCGGTTTTGCCCGCTTGCTTCGCCTGGAGCTATTTACGCGTATCGAGCATTTTTCGCTTAATGAATTCAACAGGATTGGGACGGCCTCACTGATCACGCGGACTACCAACGATACCACCCAGGTACAGCAGCTCTTGATTATACTGCTCAATATGATGATAAACGCTCCTTTGATGGGTATTGGCGGCATTATTCTTGCAGTGACACAGGGGGGCGATCTGGCCTGGATTCTGGTGGCTACGATCCCGATTCTGGCTGTGGCGCTGATCGGCGTGATGCGTTATGCACTTCGCCTCTTCCTCAGTATTCAGGTGAAACTGGATCGGCTGAATCTGATTCTGGATGAAAAGTTGAAGGGGGTACGCGTGATCCGTGCCTTTGATCGTAGCGAGTATGAGCAGCAGCGTTTTGACAGCGCGAACGAAGATTTGATGCGCACCACCATTCATGTCAACCGGGTGGTAGCTGCGCTATTGCCCGCTATGACGCTGGTAATGAATCTGGCGAGTATCGCTATTGTCTGGTTTGGGGGCATGCGGGTCAATGAGGGAACTATGCAGATTGGCAACATGATGGCTCTGCTGCAATATTCGATGAGTATCCTGTTTTCATTGTTAATGGTCTCAATGATGTTTGTGATGTTGCCACGTGCTTCCGCCTCTGCCTCGCGCATTAATGAGGTGCTGGCGCTTAAGCCGGGAATTGTCGATGCCCCGGAGACCCAGACGGCCAACCAGGGACGCGGACTGGTCTCTTTTCAGCATGTTACCTTCAAATATCCGGGTGCGGAGGAACCTGCTGTCTATGATCTCTCTTTTACCACGCGGCCCGGTGAACTGACCGCGATCATCGGAGGGACAGGCTCAGGAAAATCGACACTCGCTCATTTGTTGCTCCGCTTTTACGATGTGAGTCAGGGTCAGATCCTGGTCAATGGGGTTGATATACGCGCGATACGTCAGCAGGATCTACGCGCAAAAATTGGCTTTGTGCCCCAGAAGCCGCAGCTCTTTTCTGGCTCTATCAGTGAAAATGTGCGCTATGGGAAAAAGGATGCAACCGAAGCAGAGATCTGGCATGCGCTCCAGGTAGCACAGGCACAGGAATTCGTCCGCGCTCTGGAGGCTGGATTAGACAGCGTTGTTACGCAGGGGGGCACGAATCTTTCAGGAGGCCAGAAGCAGCGGCTGGCGATTGCCCGGGCGTTAGTCAGGCAGCCAGAGATCTACCTTTTTGATGATAGCTTCTCCGCGCTGGATTTTCAGACCGAGGCGCGTTTGCGCATGGCGTTGAAGGAGGAAACGCGCGAGGCAACGGTTTTGCTTGTGACCCAGCGGGTGAGCACCGCTATGGAAGCGGATCGCATTATTGTTCTGGATGAAGGGCGCATGGTGGGGAAGGGAACGCATCAGGAATTGATGAGGAGCTGCGAGGCCTATCGCGAGATTGTCGCAACACAGTTATCACTGGAGGAGCTTGCATGAAAGTAAGACAAGGGATGATCCCGCCACAGAGGCCGGGTGGTGGCTTTGCCGGTGGTTTCGCTAAAGGTGGTTTTGGCGGAGGGAAGCCTAAAAACGTGAAAGCCACGCTGCGTCGGCTTATGGGATATCTTGCTCCCTACCGGCTTCACCTGTTGCTGGTACTGCTTGCCGCCGTGCTTGGAGCGACATTCGCTATTCTCGGCCCCAAAATCCTGGGTCTGGCTACGACTGCCATTTTTGAGGGGGTGCTGAGGGGGCATATCGACTTTGCGGCAATTGCGCGGATTCTGGTATCACTGGCAGTCCTCTATGTTTTTAGCGCTCTCTTCACGTATCTACAGCAGTTTCTGATGGCATATGTGGCGCAAAAGACGGTGTATAGCCTGCGTCGTGCGGTCGATGAAAAGCTGACGCGTTTGCCTCTCAGGTTCTTTGACTCACGTCCTCACGGAGATATACTTAGCCGTGCCGTCAATGACCTGGATATGATCAGTAACACATTACAGCAAAGCCTGATCCAGTTGATTACCTCTACCGTTACGATTGCCGGGGTCATTATCCTGATGTTTACCATTAGCTGGATTCTTGCGCTGGCGATCCTGCTGACGCTGCCGCTGAGTTTCTTTGTGATGACCGCGATTGCTCGACGCTCGCAGCGGTACTTTATGGGACAGCAATTGACACTTGGAGGACTGAACAGTCAGGTGGAAGAGATGTATACCGGGTATAAGGTGGTGAAAGCCTTCGGGTATGAGCAGGAGGCAGTCCAGCGTTTTGCCCGCCTGAATGAGAAACTGTACGAGCAGAGCTGGAAAGCACAATTCGTTTCAGGGATTATTATGCCTTCTCTGATGCTGGTCGGCAATCTGGGTTTTACGCTTGTAGCTGTGCTTGGTGGAGTGATGATAGCGCAGCGGGCGATTGCCGTGGGAGATGTACAGGCAATGATTCAGTACGCAAACCAGTTTACCACGCCAATTACACAGTTCGCGAATATTGCCAATATCATTCAGGCGGCGATCGCTTCGGCGGAACGGGTCTTTGAATTGCTTGATGAGCCTGAGGAGCTCCCCGACGCTCCTGACGCTGTGGAGATCCACGCCCCGAAGGGACAGGTACAGTTTGAGCATGTTCGCTTCGGCTATAGCAAAGAAAAGATTCTGATGCATGATATCAATATCGATGTCTCACCAGGACAAACGATCGCGATTGTTGGGCCGACCGGCGCGGGAAAAACAACCCTGGTCAATCTCCTTCTGCGCTTCTATGAGCTGAATGGGGGTCAGATATGCGTGGATGGAATCGATATTACCCGGCTCAAGAGAGGGAATTTGCGGCGTCTCTTTGGCATGGTGTTGCAGGATACATGGTTGTTTCATGGGACAATTCAGGAGAATATAGCTTATGGGCGCGCTGATGCGACACAAGAGGAGATCATGGAAGCCGCCCGCGCAGCGCATGCCGACCATTTTATCAAGACCCTGCCAGAGGGATATCATACAGTGCTTGGTCAGGAGGCCTCCAATATATCCCAGGGCCAAAAGCAGCTTCTGACAATTGCCAGAGCCATTCTATCAAAGCCCTCGATTCTCCTCCTTGATGAAGCGACCAGTGATGTAGATAGCCGGACGGAAACGCTGATCCAGAATGCGCTGAGTGCATTTATGAGAGGACGCACCAGCTTCGTGGTTGCTCACCGCCTCTCGACAATCCGCAACGCTGATCTGATTCTAGTGATGGAGCACGGAACCATTGTGGAGCAGGGGACGCATCAGCAGTTGCTTGAGAAACAGGGGGCGTATGCAAACCTTTACAATAGCCAGTTTCTCGGGCGCTCTTCTCAAGGGCAATAATGTGGTGGAGGCAGATGGTGGGCTGCCTCCTTTTCGATCTGTGGCTGCTCGGGAGGACCAGTTCCGGCACTTGATGGGTCGTTGCCCGGGCGGCCTTCTGGCATCCTGCCCGCCTGATCGCGAGAAATGTTGTGGCGTGTGCCGACATGATGAAGCTCCTAGCTTTTCCCGAGCGCGATCGCACAGGAATGCAGTAGCTGTAAAAGCTGGTGTTGTTCATCTTCTGCGAGCCCGGCGAGCATCGCCTCCTCAATAGAGAGAATCTTATGATGGCTTTCCTGTAAGATTCGCTTCCCTTCAGGGGTGAGATAGGTCTGTAGCACACGTCGATATTCGGGGTGAGGGTGCCGTTCAATTAAGCCCGCCTTCTCCAAACTGACCAGGATCAGGTTCATTGTCTGAGCGGTCACAAAGCAACGGCGGGCGATCCTGTTGCCTGAACTGCCGGGATATTCTTCGATAGCGCAAAGCGCTGCATATTTCGGTGTTGTGAGCTGTAATGTGCGTAAGGTATGATCCATTTGCGAGCGTAGTGCGTAACAGGTCCGTTTCAGATGGTAACCAATCCTTTCTGCTACCATATCCATTCTCTCCCTTGTATTTTGGTTTTTGGGCTGGTATAATGTCAGTATACTGATATGTTATCTGTATGCTGATATTATACCATGCAAAAATGAGTATCTGCAGGGATTGAAAAAATCAGGAGATGGAGCAACCCTTTTCGCCTCTGATGATCTTCAGTGCCTTGTTCTCGGGATTAGCCTGTCATAGCTCCCATATGCTGGTTTCCCGGGGAAAAGAAGTGATCTCATGCAAGGATCTTGCATTCTGGCAGTGTAACCAAAAATGTGCAATGTATGCGCGATGTGCCAGTACAGCAATATATCAATCCAAAAGTTACATGTGTCTGTGTTCCCTCTTCTCCTGGATAGCTCTCTGTTGCCTATAGAATATATATAAACATGTCTATTTGTATATTATCCTTTCCCAGAAAAGAAATAATAAAAATGTGAAATAGGTCATTGTTCTCTTTGGTTTATATTCTTATACTAGAGGAGAGAAATACATGATATAGAGTACTATGTTTATTACCTGTATTGTGTAGTTCATCTATTATTATTCGGTGTTTAGTCTGAATTGACAGAATAGTGTTTTTCTTCTCTCTATCGCTATCAGGCGATGAGTGCTCTCCGATTTTTATAACGAAAGGAATGAATAGAGATGATCACTGAAGCAAATACTGCTCAGACGGTATATGGAAATACAACGATGGTATCAGGTAAATGCGCAAACGAGGGAAAGGGGTGATTATGGGAGGCCTGATGGCGCAGCTGCTTCCAGGGATATTTCAGGTGAGGCGAATTGGCAGGCGGACGGGTCGACTTCATGGGCAACTGCTGCCATATGTGCTTCATTGTGAGAGCGTGGATACCGAAGCGCGGCATCTTAGAGCCTACTCGTGGTTACGAACCGATTCGGGGAACCCGTTGCGAGCGCGGCGGGTGAAAGTGGGGCGTATTCTCACATTTCCCCGGTTGTTTGCAAGGAGGTTCTCGTTAGCTGATGGATCAGCTCTGCTCTGTGGTGCGTTTGATTCGGGCGTGGGGGCAGCCCGTCATCGCTCCGCTATTGCCTCATTTCTGGCAACAGAGTCAGAGAGAGATGCCCACAGCTACAGGTCGATCTCTCTGGCAGGTGCTGCTTCCTGCAACGACTGCAAACGAGCATTGTATGCTCATGCTTCCGGGTCGCACTGCTTATCGAGTGTATTGAGTGCATGGGAAGTAGCGCGATGGTGCGCATGATGAAACATTTCGCACCTGCATCTTGATATGTTTTTGCCCTGTTTTGGCTGCGTCTGTGTTACTGTGGCGGCAGAAAGTATGTGGGAACGGTTTGTATCGATTTTCGGGAGTTGCTTGAGCTGGATGGTTTTTGTGCTTACTCGATCAAGGGGAGGAATAGGAGCCGTCCACCTCTGGGCAAGGATGCAGCGGGTCAAGATTTTTTACTCCTGAGGAGTATTGCGGTATTCTGGGAGGGGGATGAGCCAAAAGCAGCATGAGATAGTGATGGCTGATGGCCTATGCCCTCATTTTCTTTCTGCTACTAGAAAGATCCGCAGCGGTTTTGACATTTGTATTGAGCTTGATCGGAAGGGAGATAGTCAACTTATGACGAAAAGAGTCAGGAGAAAACCTAATTTCCTTCTACGGCGGGTGCGTGAGTGGCATTCTTTATCCCAGCAAGAGGTAGCAGAATTTATAGGTACAACAGCGCTCAGCGTGAGCCGTTGGGAGCGAGGACTTGTGCTCCCTGGTCCCAACTTCAGAAGAGCGCTCTGTGCACTTTTTAAAAAGAATCCCTATGAATTAGGATTTATATCAGCGGAAGATGCTGACATGGATAGTAGTACAGATGTTGTAGAGCGTATGATATCCTTCCAGAAAGCACAGGCTGGCTCTGAGCCTGACACAACGGGGTGCAGATAGGCTGGATCATCTTCTATGGTGGCAATCTCTCGCGGATTGTCATCATATTTTTTTTGCTCAGTTGCACCGAACGTGCGATGCACAGGAAGCGATGAGCATTTGATTGCTTGTTGATAATTTGTTGATCTGTCCTTCTCCTATTCCGTATTTTATACTTAAAACATCTCCAATGAGATCTGATAGAACTGGTGATTTCTCAGATATAGACGAAATCTACTACGTATGTCAGGACGTACTATTGTCGTCGTTTGGACTTGCAGAAAGAGTGGTCAAACAATTATGGCGGAGCAATTTTTTGATGTTGCTGTGGTAGGCGGAGGTCCCGCAGGTGCAACCTGTGCGACGCTTCTGGCGAAGAAGGGGCACCATGTCTTGCTCGTCGAAAAAGAAAAGTTTCCCCGCTACCATATCGGTGAGTCAACGGTACCGGGTGTGCTTCCCGTCTTTGAAGAACTGGGCATAGCGGACGAGATGAAAAAGCACGCGTTTGTCAAAAAAAGGGGAATCACCCTGGTCTGGGGGCAAGGGCGTGAACCCTGGGATGTTGATTTTGCGGATGCCGGTCCGCTGACTGGGCCCTATGATCATGCTTATCAGGTAGTCCGTTCTGAATTTGATAGTATTCTGCTGGCAAACGCACGCCATTGTGGAGTGACGGTGCTGGAAGATACGACCGTGGTTGACTTTCTGTTTGAAGATGAGCGTTGCTGTGGCTTGAAATACACCCGGAGCGGGAAGGCGTCGACGGTGCGGGCTCGCTTTGTTGTGGATGCCAGCGGACAGAATACATTGCTTGCGCGTCGATATAACCTGCTAGAGTGGGATGAGGGCTTAAAGAATGTCGCCATCTGGGCCTACTATCAGGGGGGAAAGACGTTGCCGGGCAGGAACGCGGGCAACATCCTGGTTGAGAATATGTATGATAGTTGGCTCTGGGTGATTCCTCTGCATGATGGGACGCATAGCGTTGGTCTGGTAATGCCTGCTGAGAATGCCGGAGGGAAACAGGCGCTTGAGCAGCAGTTTGAGGAGACCCTGGAGAATTCGGTTGAAACGAAAAAGCTGCTTGTAGCGGCTCAACGCGTAAGCAACTATCGCACCGCGCGTGACTGGTCGTACAAAAGTCAGCGCTTTTATGGTCCTGGCTTCCTGCTGACCGGTGATGCCGCTGGTTTTGTAGATCCGCTATTCTCGACTGGCGTGTTTCTGGCCTTACGGGGCGGCAGTCTTGCCAGCGCCGCAATTGATCGATTGCTCAAGACACCGGAGAGAGAAGCTGAGGTGCTGAAACGCTACGAGGAGAGCTACCGCGATTTCTTTGATGTGGTTATCTCTTTTGTGCACTACTTTTATGATGCCAGCAAGGAAAAAGAGGCCTATTGGCATCGGGCACAGGAACTGATAGATCCTATTGAGCAGATGACTTCACGTCAGGATTTTATTCGCCTGATTTCAGGACAGGCAGGTATTGTTGATGTGATGCGGCTTGATACAACCGAGAAGGTGAATTTATGAGCATTCCACCTGTTATAGATAGCCACCTTCATATGCTACCTCCGCTGGTGATGAAGCGGTATCGCACCTGGGTCGCTGAAGAGCGGCCCCCCTATGAAGGGCTACCCGGGATGTGGGCTTCGCCGGCATTCGAGCATCCCGAGGAGCAGATCAAAGCACTTGATGCGGCGGGGATCAATGCGGGGTTGATCACTTTTAGCAGCAACGCACCCGGGGCCATGCATACGACCGCGGTGGCAGAGAAGCTCACAGGACCTGAAATGGTGCGGATGGTCAATGATCAGATTATTGCCTGGGCAAAGGGCAGTAATGGTCGCTTGATCGCAACAGCCTGGGTTGAGCCTCGCTTTGGAGCCGAAGCGGTCGTCGAGATGGATCGGGTGCTCAATGAGCAGGGCGTTCAAGCATTCTCGATGTTGACTGCCTACAGGGGACCGGGACAGCCTTTACGCTTTCTGGATCACCCGCTGTTTTTCCCGGTGTTGGAACATGCCGCCAGGCTCAACATCCCGGTGTTTGTCCATACCAGCGGGCGCTTCAATGTACTGGCGGATATGGGTGAACCAGCGCTTCAGGGGCAAGCTGCAATGTATCTGACAGGCGGCCTTTCGATGCTGGTTGAAAGTACGCTCTGTTTGCTCCGGTTGACGCTGAGTGGTGTGTTCGATCGCTTGCCAGAGCTCCGGCTGGTGTTTGGTCAGCTTGGTGGGCTGTTCCCGTTCGTGCTTGGACGCTTTGATCTCATCTATGAACTGGTACTGGTTGCTGCGGCGCAAAGCGGAGCGGAAGGGAAGCTCAACCGGCAGGATGTTGCGACCATCTGCCGTCGGTTGCGCGACTATGCCGGAAACATCTACGTGGATACGCATTCAATGGATCGGGCAGCGCTCCTCTGCGCGTTGGAAGCTCTTGGAGCGGATCGTCTGCTCTATGGTTCGGATTTTCCGGTGACACCTGCTCACCTGGGGCGTCATGAGGCGCTGGAGATGATTCAGGCGCTCCCCGTAAGTGAGGAGGTGAAGGCGGCCATTCTGGGAGGGAATGCCCTGTCCCTGCTTTCCCTGAGTCGGCTGGAAGAAGGGGTCTCCCGGTGATTATACATCTCGCTTTGTATCGCTTTTTTCCTGAAGTGTCAGAGGAGCAGCGAACGGCCTGTATTCGGGAACTGGAAGCCAGTACGGAGCGAACCGGGCTGGTGGCCTGGTTCACCGGTGGGCGTCATCTGGCCCTGCCTGCTGATGAGCCGGTTCAGCAGTTCATATATGATTATGCGGCCCTCTGGGGCTTTACCGATCAGCAGGCGCTGGAAGCGTTTTCTATCCATCCCGCCATGAAGCAATGGGTGGCCACATTTGTTCGTCCGTTTGTAGAGAAGCTCGCAATTGCCAATTTCAAAGATGGTCTATCACAAAGCAAGGAAGAAGGAGCATGGGCATGTCTTTTGAGGGGAAACGAGTATTGATTACAGGTGCGGCTTCCGGTATCGGACAAGCCAGTGCGCGGCTCTTTGCTGAAGAAGGTGCACACCTCATTCTGCTTGATCGAGATGAAGCAGGATTGCATGCAACGGGGAAAACATTGCCCGCGGAAACGCTCCTTCTGACCGTTGATGTCGCGGATGAGCAAGCGGTGCGTGCGGCTGTACAGGAGGCCGGGGAACGGATTGATGTTGTGATCAATAGTGCGGCGATCCTGGCCAACTGGGGGGCTCCGCATGAGATTCCAGAGGAATTGTGGAATGAGGTTTTCTCGATTAACTTGAAAGGTGTTGTCTACACCTGCCGTCACGCTCTCCCGTTGATGAGAGCCGGAAGCGCAATTATCAACATGGCGAGTGTCTGTGGCGTGACGCGTGCCTGCACCAATCGTGCGCCTTATAACATCGCAAAGGCAGGGATTGTCGCCTTTACTCGTGATCTCGCGGCAACCTATGGACCGCGGGGAATTCGTGCCAATACGCTGGTTCCCGGCTTTATTGATACACCGATGTCGCGTCGCCTGGTACAGGGGCATGAGGAGCAGGCGCGTGCTGAGGAAGGAAGGATACCGCTTCGGCGATTGGGGCAAGCGGACGAAGTCGCACGTGCAGCTGTGTTCCTTGCCAGTGAAGCTGCCTCCTATATTACCGGGAGTACGCTGTTTGTTGATGGCGGCATCGCTTTGGTGTAGGGTATCCCGCATTACACCATGCGGAAAGAAGGAGCCTTTCCTATGCAGAGAAGAGTCGTTATTACCGGTCTCGGTGTTGTCGCACCAAGCGGTATCGGGAAAAAGGAATTCGCAGAGGCTCTCTGGCAGGGGCGTTCCGCTGTCAGTCGCATTTCTTGCTTTGATCCTTCCGGGCATGCCTCCCAGATTGCCGCCGAGTGCCGGGATTTTGTTCCTGAACGCTTCGGCATTACGCCGCAGATGCTCGATCAGGATGACCGCGTTGTCCATCTGGCACTTGTAGCGGCGCGTGAGGCGATGCAGGATGCTAACTTTACGACGCTTGATCCCTCTCGCCTGGGAGTAAGCATCGCGACGGCTGTTGCAGGAACAAAGCGGATGGCGGAGCACTTCGCGGTCTTAACCGAGGGCGGGACGGTTCCGGTGCCTCCTGCTGCGGCTCACCCGTTCCTTTATAGAGCGGCAACCTTTAATACAACGTCAGCAGTCGTAGCGACCGAATTTGGAGCGGAAAGTGTGTGTTCTACATTGGCGACAGGATGCACCGGCGGAAACGATGCCCTGGGCTTTGCGCTAGATGTGATTCGTCGCGGAGAGGCTGATGTGATGATTGCTGGTGCGGCGGAAGCGCCCATCACGCCGCTGGTGGTCGCCTGCTTCGATGTGATTGGAGCACTCTCGCAGCACAATGACGAGCCACAGCGTGCCTCTCGTCCCTTTGATAAAGATCGGACTGGCTTTGTGCTGGCTGAAGGAGCCGGGCTTGTGATCTTAGAAGAACTGGAACATGCCAGAAGGCGAGGAGCGCACATCTATTGTGAATTGAGCGGATTTGGTAGTACCTGTAATGCCTATCATATGACTGATTTGCCTGCCGAAGGTGATGCGTTAAGCCGTTCGTTAACGCTTGCGCTGGCTGATGCTGCTTGTACGCCTGAGCAAGTGGATTATGTGAATGCGCACGGCAGCTCTACCCGGCAAAATTCAATCTGTGAAACCTATGCCATTAAGAAAGCTCTGGGTCAAAAAGCGTATCAAACACCTGTTAGCTCTATCAAATCGATGATCGGGCACGCTCTGGCTGCGGCGAATGCGATTGAGGCGGTCGCTTGTGCCCTGGCCTTTGAGCATCACATGTTGCCCCCTACTATTAATCTGGATGAGCCGGACCCTGCCTGTGATCTGGACTACATTCCGCATGTTGCACGAGAATGGCACGGCAATACGATTGCCAGCCTTTCTAGCGGCTTTGGTGGCATTCATTCAACCATTGTACTACAGCGAGTCGGTGAGGAGGAGAATGCTGTATGAAACGCCGGGTTGTCATCACTGGCATTGGCTTGATTACTCCTGGCGGTTCCTCGCCGGAGGACGTTTGGCAGACGCTGCTACACGGCCAATCGGTCGCACAGTCGATCACCTCGTTTGATGCGACACCTTATTCGACCTCGCAGGCGGGGATTATAGAGGAGAGCGAGCCATTCCAGCCATTTTCCAGGCGGCTGCTCAAGCGCATGGATCGGTTCTGTTGTCTGGCGATGGCGGCTGCGCATCGCGCTATTGAGGATAGTGGGATTGAGTTTCAGCATCGCGAGGCGGCGGGTGTCTATATCGGGAATATGTATGGCGGCTGGGGGGTGACGGATCCAAGCCTGCGAAATTTGCTCACTCAGGGATATCGGGAGGTCAGCCCTTATGTGGCCTCAGCCTGGTTCCCGACCGCCCCACAAGGGCAGATCTCTATTCATTGGGGGTTAAAGGGACAGAGTAAAACGATCATCGCGGATACTGCCAGTAGTGCGCTGGCTATCGGGTATGCAGCTCGCGCTATTGAGGAAGGGCGCGCTGATGTTATGCTCGCGGGCGGCGCGGAGGCTCCGATTACGCCCTACACCTATACGTTCTGTTCCAATAGCGGGCGGCTGAACCCTGCCGGATACCGTGTCTTTGATCCGGAAGGAAGAGGCTTTCTGGTCGGTGAGGGGGCCGTGCTCCTGGTCCTGGAAGAGCTGGAAGCGGCACGACGACGGCAGGCGCATGTCTACGCTGAAATCGCAGGATGGGCTACAGGCTATCTTCCCCGGGCAGAGAACCTCTGGTCCGATGAGGGAAAGAAGCTTGCCTCGCTGATGACGCAGGCACTCAGGCAGGCTGAGCTTGAGCCAGATGAGATAGGCTATCTCGGTCTTGATGCGCAGGGGGTGCAGGCGGCTGATCTCGCCGAGGCTCAGGCTGTGGAGCGTGTGTTTCCCGGAGAACAGCCGTTGGCGACCTCGTGTAAGCCAACGCTTACCCATCTCCTGGGAGCAGGAGCGGCGGCGGAAATTGCCACAGCGCTCTTGAGTATGCAACATGACTTGATTCCTCCCATATCAGCACATCCTGTTTCTGCGGCGCATATGCGGCTTGTCAGTGAAGAGGCGCGACCTGCTCAGGTGCGTAATGCCCTGATTCATGCGCGTGGAGCGGATGGCGTACAGTCTGCTATGGTTTTGCGGAGAATGGCGGAATAGATTGCTACCGAAATGAAAGGAACATCCTTGTATGGCTGATACTTCCACCTTTGTACAAGATGCACTGGTACAGCTTGGCGTCGAGAGACAGGAGATTACACCAGAGGCGACCCTGCTTGATGATCTGTCAGTTGATTCAACCGAGTTGATCGAGCTGATCACTATTCTCGAGAAGCAGATGGACATTCAGCTTGATGAAAAGCAGTTGAAGAATGTACATACCGTTGCTGAACTTGTCTCGTTTGTTGAGAGCTCGAAGGTTGGCTAGCAAGCGGAAGGAGAGAATCCATGTTTCATACGGAACATTGTGTGACTATCGATGCGCCTGTAGAGGTTGTTTATAACGTGCTGGCAGATGTTGAGGGCTACGCGAAGCTTTTCCCTCCAACGCAGGAGGTGATTATGCTTGAGGAGGGAGCCGATTATCAGATCGCAAAGCTGGTGGTTGATGTCAGTGGTCAGATCCAATCCTGGACAACTCGGCGAGACCTTGATGCCAGCAATCGCATCATTCGCTATCAACAGATTCAGACCGCGCCTCTGATGGAACAGATGGGCGGCGAATGGCGCTGCTTCCCTTTGAGAGAGAAACAGACACAGCTTGTTCTGACCCATGATTTTGCGCCTCGTGCGGCTGTTGATGGTCTGGTGCTCGGAAAGTATACACCCGAGCAGGCAGAAGCGATGGTGCGGGGCGCTGTCGAGCACAACAGTGTCGCGGATCTGGCGGCGGTGAAGCAGGAGGCAGAGCGACGTTTTCAGCGGGTGACGGCGGTTTCGGGTGATTAGGCATGAGAACACTGATTGACCTGAGTCTCCCGATTCAGTCAACTCCCAGTGAAGCGACACCGGTAACAGTGGCGACACTGGAACATCATGAGGCGCCAGGGGTTTTTGGCCTCTCGCCTCATGATTTCCCCGATGGTATGGGGATCTCCAATGAACAGATCTCCCTGACCACCCATACGGGAACACACATGGATGCGCCGCTTCACTATGGGCCATTCTCGGAGGGACGACCGGCGCGAAAGATTACTGATATTCCCCTCTCCTGGTGCTATAACCGTGGCGTTCGCCTTGATGTGCGCCATCGTGGGCCCGGCGAGGAAATCAGTGCTGCCGATCTCAAAGAAGCGGTTGCGAGTGCCGGGACAGAGCTCGCTCCGCTGGATATCGTGTTAATCTGGACCGGCTGTGATCGTCTCTGGGGAAGCGAGCGGTATCTAACTGATTATCCCGGGTTGGGGCGAGATGCGGTCGCTTACCTTGTCGAGCAGGGGGTTCGGATTATCGGGGTTGATACCTGGGGGCTTGATCGACCTGTGGAGGCGATGCTGCGCGATTATCGGGCAACGGGAGATCATTCTTATCTCTGGCCCGCCCATCTCTATGGGAGAGAACGAGAGTACTGTCAATTGGAGAAGCTGGCAAACCTGCATCTTCTGCCTGCATCTTTCGGGTTCCAGGTGCTCTGTTTCCCTGTCTCGATAGCGGGTGTTGGTGCGGCCTGGACCAGAGTTGTCGCAGTTGTTGAACAGGATTAACTTATGCGGTACGCAGAGATTGTCCTGCATGCTGATAACGATGTGTTGTTCAGAGGACAGGGAACGCGGAGTGTGCTTCTGCATCGAACGAGCATGCAACGCCTGGTGAGTCTTGGGCTTGACGTCTGTGCTCTCGACCGCTGGGAACGCATGCAGCGGCGAACTCCTGAGGTGATAGCGCGTGTCTTTACCACAAGCGAGATCGCGTGGGCCGGGCAGGAGGCTCAATCTCTGGCCCGGCTCTGGACAATCAAGGAAGCATTTACAAAGGCGCTTGGCACTGGCTTTGCCGGCTTGGCTTATCGGGATATCGAGGTGACGTTTAGTGCGTCTGGAGCGCTGGTGCGGTGCCCCTTGCACGCTATGACTGAGGAGCAGGCACTTTACCAGGGGCAGATATTCCTGTTTGGAGAAGAGGGACTTTCCGGGGCCCTGGTTTGTCTCTGGAGAGAACCAATTGACGGCGAGGGAGTGCAAACAACTCGTATTGTGCTTGAGCTTCGACGTGCTCCCGTTTCCCTTTGTGCCACACGGCGGGGAAAACGAGATGCTGAACGTTTGCTCGTACGGCAGGCTGTCTGTAGTGCTGTTACCCGGTTCTTCTCTCGTGAGCACGGTGGACGACTCGCAATATGGAAGATGCAGAATGGCCGCCCTTTCCTTTATAGAGCTCAGGATGGAAGCATGTTTCCGTTGTCACTGTCTCATTGCAGTGGTTGGGCCGCTGCCACCTTTGGGAACGTACCGGTGTTTTCTTTGCAGGAGAGGCCGAGGCGAGTGGATATGATCTCATTGTACGCGAATATATGAGGAGAAAGATGAGTACAATTACAAAAGGTTCGTCTGTATTCACCTTAATTAATGTCTTTACCGTGACCCCGGAGCGACAACAGGAGTTGATTGATCTGTTAATACAGGCAACGGAGGAGGTTATTTGCAAGCTGCCAGGCTTCATTTCTGCAAATATCCATAAGAGTTTTGATGGGGTGCGCGTCATCAACTATGCACAATGGAAGGATAAGGCCGCTTTTGAAGCGTTTCTTCGGAACAGCAAGGCAACAGAGCACTTCAAGATCGCTGAACAGATCGCGGAAAAGATTGATTACCACACCTATTCTGTCGCCGATGTGATTACAAGTAGTGTTCATGTGAGTCAGGGGAGATAGCCTGTAGCGCGATATGTTTGGTCTGGTAGCGGGGCTTTACGCCTCGCTCCATCATTGGGTTTCAGAGCACGGAAAGGATTGCTTTTATGCTGACGGGCCAGATCCTCCTGCAACTTATTGTTATTCTGATCGTCGTACAGCTTTTTCGTGTAGTATGTCTTCGTCTTGGTCAGCAGGCTGTGGTCGGCGAGATCCTGGCCGGGCTGGCGCTTGGTCCCTCTCTTTTGGGGGTATTGTTTCCCGAGATGAAAATGAGCCTCTTTCCCCGTGAAGCTCTTCCAACGCTTCAGACACTGGGTGAGCTGGGGCTGATGTTGTATATGTTTACCCTGGGAACGCGGCTGGAAGTTCATGTGATGCTGAATCAGAGGCGAGCTGCATTGGCGGCGTCATTTTTGGGGATCGTGCTTCCATTTGGAACGGGAATTCTGGCAGGCTTCTTTCTCTATCCTGCCTATGCTGGCTCTAAAGCAACCTTGCCATCTTTTCTCTTGCTCATTGGTACTGCCCTGGCGATTACTGCTTTTCCAGTGCTGGCCCGCCTGTTGACAGATAAGAAACTGGTAGCAACGCGAATCGGGACACTGGCTCTAACCTGTGCGGCGGTTGATGATGTTATTGCCTGGTGCTTGCTGGCGCTGGTGGTTTCGGTTGCCCGGGCACACGGTGTTGTCTCCTCGCTCTCCCTTGCCGCGTTAGCCATCGTCTTCTTTCTGGTTATGCTATTCCTGGTCCGTCCATTGTTTACGTTTCTATCCCACCGGCTCTCAGTATCAGCAATGAAGATAGGTAGCGTGCTGCTCATGGTCATAGCGGCGACGATAACCAATGCTATCGGGTTGCATCCGCTCTTTGGCGCTTTCATTGCGGGACTTGTGTTACCTCGTCGGCCGTGGCTTCGTGAGCAGGAAGAACATATTGATCAGATCAATACGATCCTGTTCCTTCCGCTCTTCTTCATCTTTAGTGGCCTGCAAACACAGCTCGGATTAGTGTTTACACCGGTCTCGCTTCTCCTGCTTTTGCTTCTGTTATTTATCGCTTGCCTGGGGAAGATTGTTGGTGGCGTGTTGGGAGCGAAGGTCGTGGGCCGAAATTCCTGGCGGGAATCGTTGACCCTGGGCGTGTTGATGAATACGAGAGGATTGGTCGAACTTGTTGTGCTTAATATCGGGCTTGATCTGGGGATTCTCTCGCCAACTCTCTTTTCAATTCTGGTTGTAGTTGCATTAGTGACGACGATGATGGCTTCTCCTCTCTTGAACCTGTTGTTGAACCGCCGTTCTGCTTCAGGTGACGAGGACCCTGTTTCTGCTTCGGTAGAAGTGGCCTCAGGGAGCCATAATGGAGCTGTTTCATGAAAGCGAGTATGACGGTGACAAGAAATACACTGCTTCGGAGTTGTGGCCTCTGTATTGGTTTTCTTGCTGGTTGGGTGGTCACGTTCCTGTTCACGGAGCATGTCCAATTTTCTACGCTCTCAACGTCCGTTGAAAGGTTGAAGCTCCCCTATTGGAGAGATGCATCTATGCAAGAGAGACAAAGAAGTTCTTCTGAACCGATGAGGAAAGCTGCTGAGGAGAGTATTGCGTGCTTCTAGATAGAAAACAAAAGAGCTGATCTCAGGATGAAAAACATATGGTGTGAGAGAGCAAGCAGTGATCTCATAACCAGGATATGCTATGTTCCTTGAAGAGTATTATTGACCACGTCCATTGTTTTTGTAGGAATATGATGAATGTGTATTGCTTCTTCTGTGCATTTGTTACATGCTACCATTGAATTCGTAGGGCTCTTCGCATGAAGAGCCCTTTCTATTTGTCCTGAGACAGATAGACATGAATAGGAGGTATCGATAACAGTTGTTTCAGGAGCAGGTTTTCCAGCCCCTCTATCTTCTATGGCTTTTGTTCTAAAAAGCAAAAAAGGATTGTTTCGTAGTAAAAATTTCTTCGGAACTTAGAGCAAAGTAAAGTATCTGTCATCTATTTTTTCTAACTTTGATTGAGAATTAAAACATTTTCTTGAATAACTGATAAGGAACCTTCCATCCTTTCTCTTTAGTACTATAAAATACTGGTCAAAACGCATTTTCTGCTCTATAATATGGCTACGTTTAACTCTGCCATTTGTATGAAGGCCTGGAAGGAATGCGCATGGGCACTCGTCTGACTTCCCCAGTCGCTGCTGCGCTTGGAATTATGGAGCGCTATCATAAGGATATAGAAGCGCGACTGCTCTCCTCTGGGATCAAGGAAGATCTGGTCAGGAGGATGACCACAGACCTCTTCTCAAAGGATGATATTTATTTTTCCTTGAATAAAGAATATGAGTGGATCGAGGAGAAATTCAGCGAATTCTGCCGAAAACATCGCTTGCATAGCGAAATAGCACAACGTTTTGCTTCGTTGCGATTGTATCGCCATCAGGCAGAAGCCATTCGCTGTATTTTAAACGAGCATACGACGATTATCGCAACCGGTACCGGGAGCGGTAAAACAGAATCCTTTCTCATTCCTCTCGTACATCATTGTCTGATGCAGCGAGATCAAAGGGTGCAAGGGGTGAAGGCTCTTATTCTCTATCCAATGAACGCGCTGGCAAATGATCAGCTTGAACGCGTCATACGGATGGTGTATGGGACTGGAATACGTGTCGGGTGCTTTGTCGGGTCGACTCCTGAAAGAATAGAAGGAGAAGAAGAAGAGAAAAGGTATGGGTTAGGTCGTGAGGAGATGTTGGAGAATCCTCCGGATATCCTGATTACAAACTATATCATGCTGGATCGGTTGATCACTATGCCAAAGTATCGCCCGCTCTTGTTGCAGTCCCGAGACAGTCTACGCTACGTTGTCGTTGACGAAGTCCATTATTTTTCGGGTATTCGTGGGGCAAATCTCAGCCTCTTACTTCGGCGGTTGCATACCCTCTGCAAAAGGCCTCCTATCCATATTGGGGCGAGTGGTACCTTGCGGCAGAGCGGTGGCTTCTATGCTGAACAGGCAATGGAGCAAATCGAGGAATTTGTAAGTCTGCTTTTTGGCCCTGAAGCTGTGAAGAAGGGCGTCAAGCTCATCGAGCCATCATTCCAACCGGGTCAGGATGAGCAGCCCTGTGATGCTCTACCATCAGTGGAGCATGTACCAAATACCCTGTTCTCTGCGGACAAATCATCTACACAAGGGCATGAGCTGGCGCGGCTGCTCTTTGGTGAGGAGCAACTAAAGGCATATGAGCGGTCCTATTCGGGGAACACTGCATTAGAGAACCCGATCTATCATCTGCTGAAGAAAAGCCCGTTTGTGCGAGAGATACGGAATGTGCTTGAAGAGAGAGCCTGTGTTTTCAGAGAGTGGGTGCAGGTATTTGAGAGGCTGTATGAGCGTAAACCTGCTGATCCTCGCAGTGTGGTTGAGGCGTATTGGAATCTGATCGATTACATCAATGAAGATCTACGTGACGTTAAGCCATCTGTTCCCCTTCTACTGGACTATCGTGTCCATCTCATATTGAGTGATATGGATGGTAACGTGAGTCGCTGTGTGCTCTGTGGACACTATCATGATTCCCGCTGTATCTATTGTCTGCATTGTCATGGGATGCTCTTTCCAGTGAGGAAAAACCAGCCAGACTATTGCATAGCCTATCTCGCAAATGGAGCACTCTATGCTCAGGATCCGGCCGGCAATGCGGTTGCAGTCCGCGTGTTTGTGAGGCCATTCGAGGGCATGGAAGTGGATGGAGAGCGAGAGTGTGCTGTTGAGATAACGCAGGACTCCGAGGGAAAGTTGATCTATCGATTGTGCGCGAAAACAGAGAAGACACATACTCTTTTTATCTTGCCGGAACCTGAGCGTCAGGAGCTAGCCTTACCGTTGCGAATCGGTGACACCTCGATGTACTGGTATGCAGCGCTGAAGGTGATCGAGGCAGTAGTCTCAGATCAGGAGACCAGCGTCACGAATAGGATATTGGGGTTTGTTGATGCTCGGGAAAAAGCCTCGAAGTACAGGGTTCGGCTGCATGATGAGCTTGCCAGTTATGTGCTATCATTGCTCGCACGCTCTGTCTGGACAGAGTGTAAGCCCTTGCCGGAGGCGTTTGAAGAGCTACAGAATGAAATCAACTCCTGGCAAGAGGGTGAAGAGCCAGACGAACTGGCATTTGTTCAGGAGATGCCGTTCTGGTTTTGCAGGATGCTCACCTATGGGGAGAACGGAGCGGCGGGGTGGCGTCTCGTGCTCAATGAAGAGTATGAGCTTGATGATGATGAGCAGGTTTTGTTGGAACAGGTCTTTCTATCGGAGCGGGCCATTGATCGAGATAGTTTCCATACCTTCGAGGCAGGCAATATTAAGTATTTCTATGTTGAAAGGTATAGATGTGAGATGCGATATGGCGTGGGAATGTCTGGCTCGGATGAGCGGGGCTATGACATTATCTCACTGGGAGAGCGTGGACAAAGGTATCAGGAATTGATTGCCCGCTATGGAGAGAAAAAGCTTCAGGCGATGCTCTCTGAGCTGGTGGCGAGAGGGTTGCTGGTGTTGAAGCAAACGCCAAAGGGAACGACCTATTATCAACTCTCTCCTGAGGCTGTGTGCATTGAACCGCATTCAGGTAGTGATGGGGGGAGACATGTCAGGAACTGGGAAGAGTGGTTTGTGCAGGTACAATGCCATACCGGTGAGTTGAGTACGCAAGAGCGAGAACGAATCGAGCGCACGTTCAAGCAAGGGCAGAGGAAACAGGCACTGATCTGTACGCCGACGATGGAAATGGGAGTCGACATCAATGATTTGTTCTGTGTGATGATGCTTGGTTTTCCGCCAAGTCCCGCCAATTATGCGCAACGGGCCGGTCGTGCCGGACGAGGACAAAAGCGTCAGGCGCTTGTGATCGTGCTGGCATCGTTGAATGATACGCATGACCGCTATTATTATCTGGCTCCTGCTCAAATGATTGAAGGAGAGATTACACCGCCGAGCTTCTCCCTGAGGAATGTTGCGCTCTTACGGGCTCATAGCTATGCGCATATTCTGGCCGGAACCGAAACAAAAGAGTTGTATGAGAAGCTTTATCAGCTTTCTGACTATGTTCAGGTGTTTGCCGTAAACGATGAGCTTAAATTGCAAGAGGTTCTGGATAAAGACGCGTACCAGGAGTTTATAGAGGACCTGGAGCGAGATTGCAGAAACATAGTGCGAAAAGTAGGAAATGGGAGAGGCACCATTACCTTAGAGAAGCTCTACCGGGAAGGCATATTTCCAGATTATGGTTTCCGAAATGATGATATTGTGCTCTATGATCGAAAAGAAACGCAAAGTGAGGAAGAAAGAAAGCTCACTTCTCGTGAACCTGAGCAGGCAGTAACGCAATTGGTACCCGGAAGCATTCTATTTTGCAAGGGCATCGTAGTACGGATTGATAAGCAGCAAAAATATACGACTGAGCAAGACGTAAAGGGGGAACCGTTTCGGAAGTATTTCGCTTTAAGTGCGGATAGCAGTCTGCCTGTGGAGCTTGAGAGAAGGCGCGATCCTGAGCAGATGTATAAGGTGTCGCGTTTGATACGCCTCGGGCTGCCCCTGGAGCATTTGCCGCAGCGGGGACCAAAATACTGCAAAGTCTATTATGTACCCAAAGGGACGCTCTATTTTATCAATGAGATGCAGCGAAAGAGAGACGAGTTTGTCCTGCATACAGATGAGAATAATCAGCAGTTTCGCTTTGGCACAACGATAGAGCGGGAGGGCTTGTTGATCCGCTTTGCAGCTTCGCTGCTCTCCCCTGCAATGAAAGAGAATTTTCTTGCGGTACTGCTGCGAGGAATCCCCGATTATTTTAACCTCGATGATGCAGATTTGCGGCTTGTCCAATCTGTCGATCCTGCCGACGAGGAAGAAATGTATGAGAGTGCTTTCCTGTATGGCAACGATAAGAGCG
Source organism: Thermosporothrix sp. COM3 (assembly GCF_059696735.1). Taxonomy (NCBI): domain Bacteria; kingdom Bacillati; phylum Chloroflexota; class Ktedonobacteria; order Ktedonobacterales; family Thermosporotrichaceae; genus Thermosporothrix; species Thermosporothrix sp. COM3. The sequence goes on from NZ_AP019376.1 coordinate 7,485,578, forward strand.
GGCTTGTTCCTTTTGAAAGGATCTTCGAGAACTGGGAGGCCTTTTTATCCCGTCATCTTCAGGTACTCCACGATTGCAAGTGCCAGCAAAAGGGGTGTTATCTCTGTCTGCTCAGCCCCCGATCGACATTGTTGAACACGCAGGTTTCTCCTGAGGTCGCTATTGAATTCCTGAAAGCCTATCTGGGTCAGGAACGGTTGAAGCCCTATCTACCTCCTTTGCAGGACGCACTTCAACCGGTGGAGCTCGTCATTACTGCCAACATGCAGAATGGGGGCTGGCAGTTTGAGATATATGATAAGCGTGATAATACCTCTTCTTCTCGCTTTGTCGAGAAGACCAGCGACCAGAACACGGCATTTTATGCGGGCCTGACCGCTCTTCTTGCAGAGAAGAGAGCCGAGGGAGCAACATCGGCGCAGATTCGTACAAAGATCAGCTATATTGTAAAACAATTGAAAGGTGAAAATAAGGTGAACACTGGAAAGCGTGCTTTCACATATTTTGAGCTTGAGAAGGCGCTATGGCCGATCTGGAAAGTGGAGGAGGTGTAGAGATGGCAAGGGTGCTGCCCGGGGAGAATGTATGGAAAAATATGCGGGAAGAGAACCGAGCTGGCAAGAAAGCGGAGCAAGAGGCACTGAGGTGCTTGCAGACGCTCTCTGACGAGTACTTTGTTTTGTGTGAGCCTCGCTGTGTGGCCTGGGATCCCAGAAATGGATTAAGCGGCTATGAGCATCAGCCTGATTTTGTTGTGGTGGGGCCAGAACTCGGAGTGGTGGTGATTGAGGTGAAGGATTGGGATATAAAAAGGAATAACTTCCAGTTTCTCGATCAGTGGAATGTGCGCAAAGTCGACAAGAGGAATTGTGAAACCATCATCCGTAATCCCTGGGATCAGGCACGTAGATACTACCTTGATTTTATGGAGATTGTTAAAGGTCTCTCTCCGAAAGTGTGGGTCAGCTATGCAGTTTTTTATCCTCGTATGGTACGGGCTGAGTTCCAGAATGCGTTTGTGAATCCGCAGGCAGATAATCCCCAGAGCCGGATGGTGATTGATCTGGAACGAACGCTTTTTCAGGATGATATGGTTGGTGCACAGATGACTCTGGCAAGTCTCAAGCGAATTGCCGGGTTACGGAATGCTGGAGCGGAACGATCTGTCTATACTGCGCAACAGGTTGTGACTGCCGTGGAGCGGATCATGCCGGGAGAAATGAAGGTAGGTGCACGAGAAGAAAGTGAAGCAGAAAAACACTTTGCGCACCTGGATATAAAGCAGCAAGAATGGGCACTGAGTGTACTGTTCGCGGACAAGGTCTACATGGCGGATGTGGCTGGGAGTGGAAAGACAAACGTTTTGCTCTCGCGTGCGCTCCATCTGGCAAAATCACATTTTGGGGAAACTGGCTACAGAATTTTGATCACGACCTATAACCGGGCGCTGAAGGTAGAGTTGGAGCGAATCCTGAACGAGAAAATTATATATGATAACCTTGCGATGCAGTGCTATCGTGGAGAAAACAGATCGCTGTTTATCTATGATATTGTTGAGCTGATGGAGCACGTCGTTCGGGATGTAATGAGGGAAGATTTTCAGGCCTGGCGTGCTGATGCTTTGAAAGGGCGGACAGAAGCGGAATATATCGAACGGGTGTTGCCTGCCGAATGTCTTCAGATTTTGAAAGGGCAAGCGGAAGCGTACAGGCGGTTTGATTTCCTGATGGTTGATGAGATTCAGGATTTTAACACGCAGATGCTTCTGGTTGCCAAGAAGTTCCTCAGAAACGAAAAGAACCTCTTTCTGGTGGGGGATGTGGGGCAGAAGCTGTTTGCAAGAAACATCGAGTGGGGCTATGTGGAGGTTGAGAAGACCAGGGCCGCATTGCATAAGCGCTTCATGATGTATCGTAGTCCGAAGCTAGTTGCCAAAACTGCCTGGCGTTTTTTGACAAAAGATCCGCTAATCGTACAAGAGCTTCAGCAGGAACAATATGACATGGCAATCAAGCCAAAGAGCCCATTTCAGAATGAACCAGAGTTGACGCCTTTCGCGAATGAGGAAGCATTGCTTGATCGGCTCATTGAGGATATCCAGCAGTATCACACCCTGTACTTGTCTCGGAGAATGCTCTGTATTGGGCTTCGGGAGGGGCTCCTACCGAAGGTGTATGATTTGCTACGACAGCAGGGAATCCCGGTGCGTTGGGCAACTGAGGATGCCAGGGGGCTGGGCGATTATGTCATTCTTGCTGATTATATGGAGGCGAAGGGATTAGAGCGAGAGTATGTGTTTATTGTCGATACAGAACGCCTGGCTCAGTCGCAGTCCCCGTTTGAGGATATGGATGCGATATGGCAGCGTGTGAGCAAAGATCGAAAGAAACTCTTCATTGCACTGACCCGGGCAATCAAGGAAGTGAAGCTCTATTATACCGATTATAATCACCCATTTATTCAAGATTTGCTCACGATCATTCGTAACATCGATAGGTGAGAAGATGCCAGAGGAAGTGCAGCAATTACTGAAGGCGAAGGCAGAGGAGGTGAGGAGATATTTGAGCGAGACCGGGTATCAGTGTACCGCGACACTGATCCAATATGGAGTCAATATCAGGCTGACGCATCGGGGAAAGAGCGTAACGCTTTCGCTCTTCTATAACTCAAAGAAGAGAAGCTGGAATATACAGAGTTCCAATGAATGGGTAAAAGCCGAAATTTTTCCGAAGGTCCAGAGTTTGCTTGAGGCGAAAAAGCCACCTGTAACTGAGCAAAGCCCGATCTATCTGGAACCGTATTTCCGTGAAGTCTGCCATTATATGCGACTTCTGGAGCCGTTTGCAGACGAGTATATCGATTTCTCCCTTCTTTTTGAATATACCAGAAGGGCAATCAAGCAAGTGCTTCTTTTCTCCACTATAGAAGAATCCGACCGCGTTGCTTTACAAGAATTGTTGGATGTAGATCCCAAAGTGGAGTTTGTTGAGGTAAAGGAGTATCTCACCACATGTATGAAGATATGCAAAATTCCGGGAATGATGTAAAGCAGCAAGCATGGGAGCTTGAAAAACAGGGACAGTTTGAGACGGCTGCTGAACTTTATCGAAAGGCATTGGCAGCCAGACCTGATGATGCTTTTTCTCATTCTCGTTATTTGAAATGTCTGCGGTCTTTAAAAAGGTCAAAGGAAGGTATTGAATGGGGGTGGATGTTGCGGCCAGAGGTGAGAGAGGACAAGTACGTGTTTAGCATGTGGGCATGGTGTATCTATGATGTCTATTTCAAAAAGACAGAAGAGAGAGAAGAGGAGTTAGAGGGATGGGAAGAAGAGACCTCGATGACCGATGAGCGTTTTAGAAAAATGCGCAGTGCGGCTATGTATGTGCTGGAACGAACGGAGGATGCGCTGATTCGAAAGTTGCTTGTGCTCGGGATTTGTCGTGAGGCCAAACAACGAGGAAAATGGGATATTATCTATAAGTTTGCCGGGATGATCGATCCATCCACATTGGAAAAGGATGCGAGGCAAGCAGGGAGAATGTCGGAGTGTGAACGCTGGTATTTCTATGCCATCAAAGCCGCGTTTTTGATGGAGCAGTATGAGGAATGTCAGCGACTGGCGGGAGAAGGCATGAAGCTCTATACCCATAATCGCTTCTTCCCCTGGTGGCATGCATTGGCAAAAGCCAGAAGCGGCATTCAGGAAGAGGCGTTGCAGGATCTCCTGACCCTTGATGGTCGGTATAAAGAATGGTATATCCGGGCGGATATTGCACGTATCTATGAACAACTGGGCCGGGATGATGATGCCTGGCTCTGGTATTGCCGCGCTGCCTTGCAGGCAAATGAAATTAAGCTCTGTTACAGGCTCATCGGGCAGGAAATGGCGTCTCTCTTGCAGCGCCTTGAGCGCTTTCAGGAAGCATATGAGCATATGCAATTTGCACGCCTGATCGCAGAGAAAGAGAATTGGAGCCAGTCGAAATCTGCTGAGCAACTCAGGGAACGAATAGTGCAACTCTGTGAGCTTTATGCTGAGCAGATCACACCTGAAGACTATCCGCTTGAGAGTTTTGGGCGGCTACGTGGGAAGCTGAGAAGGCTTTGGGAGTCTGCTGCACCCCGTGAGATCGGGGTGATACGCACACTGAATCAAGAAAAGGGATTTGGTTTTCTTGCCGTGGAGGATGAATCAATCTATTTCCGCATTCCCAGGCAGGTGCCTTCATTGGAAGTCGGAATGAAGCTTGAGTTTACCAGAGAAGTGAGTTTTGATCGTAAGAAACAGCAGAATTCACTGGTGGCAGTGAACCTGCGCATCGTTCGTTAAGCGGAAGCGGGGAAGGGGCATAGGATTTATAGCCCCTTTGCCCGTTTTTTATTGTGCGGAGTCTATGTGTCATTGGTGAAGAACTATACCTTCGTTCCCTCTTCCTATAATTACATTTTATTCATTTAATTACACTTTATTCATTTGGATGCGGAAAAATATGAATTTTTTCATCTGTCCTGATTGTGACGTTAATCGAAAGATATAAAGGGGCATAAGTAAACATTCAGGCTATTCGGTCACAATATCTCTTTTTCATGCTAAATTGCAATATTAAGAATATATTCATGACAGGTAATAATATAATAAAAAAAGCTCCTATTGTTGTTATTCACATGTTGGAATGTATAAGTGTAAGATGGTAAGGGCAATATTGTGTATTATACGAGGGGTAATTCTGGTAAGGGATAAGTTACGATGCTAATTTGTTGGGAAGAGGAATGATAGTATTTCGGTGATTTCTAATGGTAGTAGTGGCGGATTTCGGGAATGTTGCCAGCCTACCTTTTCTTTCCATAATCAACATTGAGCTGTAGTGCTCGCTTCTCTGCTTTGGGGGAGGGATTCTGTGAGGAAGATCGGAGTGTACGCAAAAGCTCCCGTGTTTACCTGTGTGACCAGTGAAGGAGCGCTGCTTCCTGTGGAGATGTTGCAGCGGATCGCTTATCTTGATTCTGGTCTGGGCGGATTGAGCGCGGAAGACTATAACCTGTTTGATATGAGGCTCAATGAGGCGATCAGTGATTCCTGGCAGCATCTGTTACGGGCCTGGAAGGCCTTTCGAGCTGCGAGACAGCGAATAACTGTCTCTGGTTCCGAGGGATCGATTACACGACGTTTTTGGCTGTTACCTCTTTTTGAGAGACTTGGCTATGGCCATCTGAAGGGGGCGAAACCCATTGAGATCGAGGGGAAAAGCTATCCAATCTCACATTTCTGGTTTGGGGTACCGATCCATCTGATCGGGTGTCATATCGGTCTGGATCAGGTGGTGAGAAGCTCCGGTGGAGCACGACAGAGCGCCTTCAGTCTGGTTCAGGAATACCTGGGGCGCTCGCCAGAGGGGCTGTGGGGCTTTGTCTCCAATGGGCTGCGCCTGCGCCTCTTACGCAAAAATGTGAGCTTAACTCGTCAGGCCTATATCGAGTTTGACTTTGAAGCGATGATGGAGAGCGAGAACTATGCCGAGTTTACCCTGTTGTGGTTGCTCTGTCATGTCTCGCGTGTCAATGCGGAGGAACAGCCAGAACGGTGCTGGCTGGAGCAGTGGGCACAAGAGGCGCAGAAGCGAGGGGTACGAGCGCTTGAACAATTGCGTGATGGGGTTGAGGAGGCGATCCGTGCGCTGGGGAGCGGGTTTCTGGCGCATCGAGCCAATCAGCGGTTGCGCGAGAAGCTGCGCAGCGGTGAGCTCAAGCCGCAGGAATACTATCGGCAGGTGTTGCGCTTTGTTTATCGGCTGATAGTGCTCTTTGTGGCGGAGGATCGAGAGGTGTTACTGCATCCCGAAGCGAGGGAAGAGGCGCGAGAGCGGTACAAGCGTTACTATTCGACAGCCCGGCTCCGCTGGCTGGCAGAACGGCGTCTGGGGTCACGCCATTCGGATCTCTATCATGGCTTGCGGTTGGTGATGGAGGGGCTGGGATGGGAGACGGGGTGTCCGGACCTGGGGTTACCGGCGCTCAATGGCTTTCTGTTTTCCGAGGAGGCGATGCCCGATGTGCTGGATTGTGTCCTGAGCAATCAGGATCTGCTGAAGGCAGTACGCTCTCTGGCTTTTACCTATGAAGGATCGGTACGGAGAGCGGTGGACTATCGGCATCTGGGAGCGGAAGAACTGGGCAGTGTGTATGAATCTTTATTGGAGTTGCAGCCAGACCTCAACATTGAAACGGCACAGTTTATCCTGAAAACGGTGAGCGGCAATGAGCGGAAGACATCGGGGAGCCACTATACACCAAGCAGCTTGGTTGAGAGTCTGCTGGATTCGGCGTTAGAGCCGGTGCTTGCGGAGGCGTGCGAGCACCCAGATCCAGAGCAGGCGATCTTGCAACTCAAGGTGTGTGATCCAGCCTGTGGCAGCGGGCATTTCCTGCTAGCAGCAACGCGGCGCATGGCGAGACGGCTGGCGATGATTCGAGCGGGGAATGAGGAGCCGAGCCAGAGGGAGGTGAGGAGAGCGTTGCGAGATGTGATCGGGCATTGCATTTATGGGGTGGATATCAACCCGATGTCGGTGGAGTTGTGCAAGGTGAATCTATGGTTGGAGGCATTGGAGCCGGGCAAGCCGCTCTCGTTTCTGGATGCGCATATTCAATGTGGCAACAGCTTGCTTGGGACTACGCCGGCGCTGCTCAAGAATGGGATACCGAACGAAGCGTTTGAGCCACTTGAGGGAGATGACAGGAAGTTCTGTAGCATTTATAAGAAGAAGAACAAGGAATATAGGGAAAGGTCGAAAAAAGGGACAAGCCAGATAATGTTGTGGGAGGAAAGTGGGGCGATTGTAAGGGAAAGATTGGAGAATGTAAGAGCAGCGAGATTTCAGATGGAGGCAATCGATGATGATACAATTATAAATGTGCATCGCAAGCAGGCCCGTTATGGATTATCCTTGTCCTCAAGCGACTATGTACAGAGCAAGCTGTGGGCGGATATGTGGTGTGCAGCCTTTGTATGGAAGAAGACAGCAGAGAACAATGACCTGGAGATGAATGAAAATGTGCTTCGTCGGGCGATGCAGAATCCGGACTCTGTGAGGGAGGAACAGCGACGGTATATTCAGAGTCTGGCGGAGCAGTATCAGTTTTTTCACTGGCATCTGGCCTTTCCAGATGTGTTTCAAGTGCCATCGGGGAATGAGGAGCCGGAGAATGCGCTGACGGGCTGGTCGGGAGGTTTTGATGTGGTCCTGGGAAATCCCCCGTGGGAGACAAATGAACTCAAGGAACAGGAATGGTTTGTTGCGAGCGGAAGACCTGATATCGCGCATGCGAGCAATGCCGCCCAGCGCCAAAAGATGATACAAGGGCTTCTGGTAGAGGATCCGCTTCTGTATGTAGAGTTTCAGGAAGAGAAAAGGAAATTTCAAGGGAAGAGCCATTTTATTCGTCATAGTGGAAAATATCCGCTGTGTGCTGTAGGCAAAATTAACACCTATTCGATCTTTACGGAGTGTATGCGTCAGATCTTGCATCCGAGGGGACGCATTGGCTGTATTGTGCCGTCAGGAATTGCCACTGATGATACCACGAAGGTCTTCTTTCAGGATTTGATGGACAGCAGGACACTGGTCAGCTTGTATGATTTTGAGAATCGCAACAAGGTTTTTCCCGCTGTGGATAGTCGCATGAAATTTAGTCTACTCACGTTGAGTGGAACGGAGAGACCGGCGATGCAAGGGGCACGCTTTGCCTTTTTCCTGCATGATCCGACGGAACTGAAGGCAGAGGAGCGTGCCTTTGTGCTCACAGCAGAAGAGATAGCATTGCTCAATCCGAACACGCGAACCTGCCCGATTTTCCGTTCGCAGCGAGATGCAGAACTGACAAAGCAACTGTACAAACGAGTTCCTATCTTCATTCGAGAAGATGGGAAAGAGATGCTCAACCTATGGAGTGCCACTTTGTCAACGATGTTTAATATGGCGTCGGACTCCCATCTCTTTCATACCTATACCCAGCTTCAGCAGGATGGTTGGACGCTGAGAGGAAATATCTTCTATAGAGGAAACGAGAAATGTTATCCATTGTATGAGGGAAAGATGATCTCGCACTACGATCATCGCTTTGGTGGCTATACCACAACAGCAGAAGGGGCAGAACAGGGGATAGATCGGCGTGATCCGTTTGCGGTGCCGTTACCACGCTATTGGATCCATGAACGGGATATGAATGCTGATGTGTTGCGAGAGCAGACTGCTTTGCTTGCCTTTCGGGATATTGCGCGTTCAACCGATGTGCGAACGGCTATCTTCAGTATCATTCCTGCGGTGGCTTGTAACCATAAAACGCCGCTTCTGTATGTCAAACCAAAAGATCCTTTCGCCCTTCTGCTTTTGGCATCCCATTTCTCTTCATTTGTTTTTGACTATGTGGCCCGTCAGAAAGTGGGAGGAACGAGCATGGGGTTCTTCATTCTGAAGCAGCTTCCAGTCCTCCCACCAGAGACGTATAAGCAGGAATGTGTGTGGCAGCCGGGTGTATCGCTTGGGGAGTGGATCTTGCCGCGGGCGCTTGAGCTGACCTATACGGCATGGGATCTGGAGGCGTTTGCGCGGGAGTGTGGGTATGCGGGGCCGCCCTTCCGCTGGGATGAGGAGCGGCGCTTTCTCTTGCGCTGTGAGCTGGATGCGGCATTCTTCCACCTCTACGGGGTGGCGCGGGAAGATGTCGCCTTTATCATGGAGACATTTCCGTTGGTGAAGAAGGAAGACGAGAAGCGCAATGGAGAGTATCGAAGCAGGCGTGTGATTCTGGAGATCTATGATGCCCTTCAGGAGGCGAGTGAGCAGGGAGCGATGTATCAAACGCGGTTAGAGCCCCCTCCTGCTGATCCCTCAGTTGCTCACCCTCTGAGGTCCTGAAGGTTATAAGTGGTTGATAGAAGTGATTCTGGAATCAGATTTACTGACTCAGGGAGTGCTTGTTTGGCTGTCTTGCGGTAAAGCATTCTCAAGGGATTCAGGGAATGTATCAGGTTGCTAGTGCAGGGTAAAAAATAGCATTGTTCTTCTGTTCTATTGAATAAGATCTGCAAGAGCTAAGAGATCATGCAATGCCTGGCGTACGGCCTGAATACGCTGCGGTGACATGCCAACGAAGAAGGGTAAGGCTCCGATATACTTTCTCCCTATGTACAGGTGATTACCCGGGTAGAGGATGCAAGCGCTTGTTACAATATCATAATCTTTGTAGGCTTTTGTTCCTGTGCCGCCAGTGTACTTTCTATAAATGATGACGTCTTTGTAGTGAGACATTCTTTCCAGATCCTCACTCTTTGGGGCGAATTGGCCTCGCCCCTGTTTCTCGTAGCGATACTTGGCATCAAAGATGAGTACGCTATGAGGAATATCATTTTGATACACTTCAACAGCGAAATCTGGCGTTCGGTGTCCTTTGTTCGGTACGTTTGGTGCGTCTACGGCAAGCGCAGATCGGTGATGGACAACTGCTTTGTTAGGATATACTGGCTCATAGATAAATTGTACGGTGTAGGTTCCGTCAGTCATGATAATAGCAGGCGTATTTTTACGCACATCGAACTCGAAGTAATCAGTTTCTACTTCATAGAAGGTAGCATTGGAGATCATGTGATAGCCCGCCTGCTTAAGCTCATCAACCAGAATACGGGTTGCGGTAAATATGCTCCACATCTCATAGAGCTCGCTCACTTTACGCAAAGAGATCTCGGTAACATATTTGTCTGTTGAGTATGTTTTCTTGAGTTGTGTTTGGAACTTAAGATAAAGCTGATAAAATCGATTGTAGAGCGGATGCTTGAGAAGCATCTGTGTTGCTTTGTTGATGCCCGTGAGCGAAGAAACTGTGCGTAAAAATGGTTCTGCTGCCCAATGGACGCATTGTAGCTTCATACGTTGACACTCTGCAATGGCTTGCTGAAGCTTTTGCTTTTTTCTTTTATCTTCGGGATTATGGTAATATTTGTACCGCGACTCAACACGCAGTAGCTCTTTCTGTGCGCTTTCCTGAATGTGGTCTAACCTGGGACTGAGTTGTTTGAGGAGAAAATGTTTTAACAGGCGGTTCTCATAAGTGTCGTAGGTGTGATAGCTCTGCTCTCCGCTCCAATAAGATGGGAGTATCGGATATGGTGATTGAGGGGACACAATATGCTCTCCTGGCACCGGATGTATATCATGGGAGAAATAGGTAATCTCATGCAATTGGAGCCTGATTTGTTGTGTATGAAGGGTATAATGCGGGTCACGCCGAATATCTGCAATTACCTGGCACATACGCTTAACAATTTGTTGAATGATATAGTATTCTTGCAATGGTGATGGTTCATAGCGCTTTTTGGCCAGTGTTGTTCGTTCAATGGCTGGAGAGTCCAGGCTGTAGAGCAAATCGAGGGCAAGTTTACTCAATTCGTCCTGCATTTGTTCGTAGTGATGCTGCGTCAATTTATGGGGAAAGACTCGCACCAGAGCCGTCTTGGTGGGAAGCCCTGGTGAAAGGACCTCGATACGATACAGACCGGCATAGCCTCCGGGTTTCCATTGCCAGATACCATAGCGGGCTGTTTGGAGTTCTTCCCCATCGATCACTATTGTAACCTGTGCAGGAGCTTCATTTGTCAGGCGAATGTAGTTTGTGCTGAATTCGCGAATTGCTAGCCCCTCATTTTCGTCTTCGGGATGAAAGCGGAGCGGTTTCTGATTGATTGTGAGCCAGCGATTAACGCCAGAAATTGGTGTAGCCATCATGTTGTAACCTGTGTTGCATTTCTTCCAGACGCTGTATTGAACGAGGGAAGTTCTGTTGTCGCAAGAAGGCGCGTAGGTCATTGAGAAGCTGTTCAATTTTATACCCTGCACCTCGTATACGTGGGAGAATGCGCTGTTTTACTTGCAAATCAAAGGCTGTATCAGGCTCAAGCAGTTCAATGCTGTTTGCCAGATAGAGTTCAATTTCATGGAGTACCCGATAGCCAAGTCCGAGATCGGCGCGGTTCAGCAGTTTGTTGATCTCGATAATCTGGCTTCGGTATGAGAGATCTGGCGTGTTAATGCGATAGCTTCGCCAGGTAGAGGCCGCGATTGAGATGGGAGGCGCTACAGTTGTAGGAATGGGCATTTTCTCCAGATCAACCGAGAAAAATTCCAACGTATTGGCGCGGTCAATGACCTTATCGCTAATTGGTTTTGTGGTTTCATCAACGTTGATAGTGCCAGTAAAAAAGAGATTCTCAGGAATCACCAGTTGATACGGAAATGGGTCCGCACCTTTTTGTGCTCGTTCCCAGAGGTATTTGCTATAGAGCTGGATGCGCCGATCTTCTGGTTGTTCTTCTTCCATAGTGCTTAGAAACTGGGAGAAATAATACTCGACATGGGCGAGATTCATTTCATCAAGGCAGAAGAAATAGAGGTTATATGGATCGGTTTCAGCCTCGTGGATGAATTCAACTGCGGGTTCAGGAATGTATTCACCGGTGATGGTATTGAAATAGCCCAGAAGATAGCGGTCATCATTCCAGTTGGGGCGTACCGGAAGGCGAAGGTAGCGAGGCTTATGTCCAAGTGCTTCGGCGTAGAGCTGTGGGAGTTTGGATTTTCCAGTGCCAGATAAGCCTGCAAGGATTACAAGGGGACGTGTTTTCAGGCAGATGTGGTAGTTGTATAATGTTTCCTCATCATAGTAGTATCCCCGTGCTGTAATATAGTTTCGGATTGAGGTAAGCAGTTCCTGCTCTGTTCTTCGTTTTCCACCCATAGCGTTTTTTACTTCTTCAAATTCAGGGGGTGCAATCCGAAGCGAGTCACCCATTTTTTCCTGGCTGATAAGTATATTTCTGGTAAAGGCCTCCTTCAAGGGAAGGGTATGTTGACAGAAATCAATAAGTTGTAGAGAAATAGTTTTGGCGGTACGGTTGACGGCGGTAACGCGGTAGATAAGAGGTAAAATGTGTTGCTGCCCCGATTCTTCGAATGGAATAATTGCGTCATTCACCTGAAGATGTACTGCTGGATGAGTGAGGATGAAGCGAGGCGTTAATGGAGCAATATGTTTCTGATAAATCTCCTCAGAGATGGGCAAGAGATAATTCATAACCTGTTTCCTGGACCCTGTAATACGAATTCTTTCTGTAAGCGCTTCAATCAGTGTACGCGAAAACAGAGAAGGAGTCAAGGTAAGGAACAAGTACCAGGAATTTTTGTTGACAGTATTGGTGAGTAGCTACTATAATCCAGATATGGTAGAGTGTCTTCCCTTACTGAGGTTTTACCCATGAATATTTTTGAGCTCCATCAAAAGCTGATAGATGATTACACTTCGTATGTAAAAAGCTTTATTCAGATCCAGAATCCCCTGATCAAAGGATATGTGGAGGAGTCGCTGTTCCAGCAAAAAGTCCTCTGGCCGATGCCCCTGCTTCAACTCAATCCCCGCTTTGAACCAGGCTGTACCATTGATGAGCTGGTGCGAGAAGGGATACTGCATCCATCCTGTCAGACAATCTTTCGGCGTGACAAGACATCAGAAAACTCGCAGGGGCTACCGCTCCAGTTGCATCGTCATCAGGAAGATGCAATTCGAGTTGCGAGGACAAATGAAAGCTATGTGCTTACTACAGGAACAGGCTCGGGAAAGAGTCTTGCCTATATCATCCCTATTGTAGATTATGTGCTTCGTCAACCAAGAAGGCCGGGAATCAAGGCAATTGTTATCTACCCAATGAATGCGCTGGCAAATAGCCAACTGGGAGAATTGCAGAAGTATCTGGGCGATTTCCCAGAGGTGACTTTTGAGCGTTATACGGGGCAGGAGAGCAAGGAGGAGCGCAGACGTATTATTGCTAATCCGCCAGATATTTTGCTTACAAACTACGTCATGCTTGAACTCATTCTCACACGACCTCGCGAGCGTAATCTGTTGCGTGGAGCTAATCTTCGTTTTTTGGTGCTTGATGAGTTGCACACGTATCGTGGCCGGCAGGGCGCCGATGTTGCGTTGCTGGTGCGCCGGGTGCGCGAGCGTCTGACTCCCCCTGGAGAAATTCTCCAGTGTGTGGGGACATCGGCGACGCTTGCGAGTGGAGATGACTACGATGAACAACGGCAGGAAGTGGCACGAATGGCTTCTCGTCTTTTTGGGTGTCCTGTTCGTTCTCAGCATGTGATCGGGGAGACCCTGAAGCGAATTACTGCACAGGTCGATGAGACAAGCGGCGACTTCCGCCAGCGTCTTATAGAACGTGTGCACCAGTATGAAGAGACAATCCCGCAGACATATGAGGAATTTTGCGCTGATCCTCTCTCGATCTGGCTTGAAAGTACACTGGGAATTACGCGGCGCCAGGGACGCTGGGTCCGTAATACTCCACGTCGTATTGCTGGTGATGCACAAAGTGCGACAACCCTGCTTCAACAAATAACAGGATTGTCTGAAGCACGATGCATGCAAGTGATTCAACAAGCGCTGCTGTTAGGCTATGAAAAAATCAAAGATCCAACAACAGGGCGTCCACTCTTTGCTTTTCGATTGCATCAATTTATCAGTAAAGGCGATACTGTCTATGCAACAGTGGAGCCGAATGAACTGCGCCATGTGACGCTTCAATATCAGCAATTCGCGCCTGGGGACCGTAACCGTGTCCTTCTGCCCCTGGTCTTTTGCCGAGAATGTGGGCAAGAGTATTATTGTGTGCGCTGGCAGGACGAAGAGACAGTTGTTTTGCGTGAACCGCAAGATATGCATCACTTGCAAGAGGATGACGAAGAGACAAGTGAGAAAAAAGAGCGTACCGGTCAGCCTGGTTTTCTCTATATCGTGCCTGAGGAAGACTGGACTGATGATCGTGAGCGCATAGATGATATGCTTCCTGATGAGTGGAAAGAGTTACGCGGAGGGAAGCTGCGCTTGTTGCCTTCCTATCGTAAACATCGTCCGAAGGCGCTGCGTTTGCGTCCAGATGGGACCGTTACGACGGGAGATGATGGTACTGGCTGCTATTTTATACGAGCGCCGTTCCGATACTGCTTCAAATGTGAAATTACGTATAACTCATTTCGTCGGAGTGATTTTGAAAAGCTTGCCCAGTTGAGTTCTGAAGGAAGAAGTACCGCGACAACAATTCTCAGCCTGGCTGCTGTTCGGCATTTAAGTGCTGCAAAGATACAGGGGGTAGATATTGCCTTTGACCCCAAAATGTTGAGTTTTACCGACAATCGACAGGATGCATCCCTTCAGGCTGGCCACTTTAATGATTTTATCGATATGGTCATTTTACGCTCTGCCCTGTATCGAGCTGTGATGAAGGCCGGGGAGGCCGGGATAGAGCATGATCGTCTGACTCAAAGTGTCTTTGAGGCGCTTCAGCTACCTACGGAGAAATATTCAGCGGTAGAGAATCCAAAGCGAATTACGCGAGACAATGTGGATAAAGCTTTGCGTTCTGTGCTTGGTTATAGGCTCTACCTCGATTTGCGACGAGGCTGGCGTATCACAACACCGAACCTTGAGCAGTGTGGTTTGCTGGAGATCAAATATCTGAGTCTGGATGATATCTGTAACGATGATGCTCCATGGAAGCGGAATAGCAGGCTTGCTGCTCTGTCTCCAAAAGACCGCTATGCTATTTGTCAGGCCTTGTTGGATCATATGCGGCGTGAGCTAGCAATCAAAGTTGACTTTCTAGAGTCCTCGTATCAGGAGCAAATCAAGCAGCAGAGCAGCCAGTATCTTATTGCCCCCTGGGCGATTGACGAGAATGAACATCTGATCTCTGCGACGCGAATGTTTCCCTGTCGGCGTAAACCGGGGGATGAGCGCAGTGATATCTACGTTTCCGGGTTCAGTGCGTTTGGAGTGTATTTGAAAGGTGTTCTCAACACCTATTCGATAAGCTTGCAGCGGTCAGAACTGGATGAGTTAATTCAGGATTTGTTTGCTATTCTGGCGGAAGAAGAGATGATCCGGCAGGTGACCGAGGCCTCCGGTGAAGGAGTCCCTGGTTATCAACTTCCTGCTGCAAATATGATCTGGTATGCGGGTGATGGCGTCAAGCCATACTATGACCCATTGCGAACACCCAGAATGCCTGAAGAGTCAAAGAGAGGGGTCAACACGTTCTTTCTCCATTTCTATCGAGAAAGTGCTGAGGATTTGCGTCCCTTGCTTGGTATTCGCGCGGCAGAACACACTGCACAAGTCCCTTCAGAACGGCGTCAAGAACGGGAAAAGGAATTCAGGGAGAACAGGTTACCAATCCTGTACTGTTCGCCGACTATGGAGCTAGGTATTGATATTGCGGATCTCAATGTCGTCAATATGCGTAATATTCCGCCAACCCCGGCGAATTATGCGCAGCGTAGTGGGCGGGCGGGGCGCAGTGGACAGCCCGCGTTGGTATTCTCGTATTGTTCGACAGGCAATTCGCACGATCAATACTTCTTTCAGCATCCCGATGATATGGTCAGTGGTTCGGTAATGCCTCCCCGGATCGATCTTGCGAATGAAGATCTCTTACGCTCACATGTGCATGCTATCTGGCTAGAGGAATCAAGTCTTGAAATAGATGATTCCTTGAAAGGGGTGTTGGAGATAGAAGGGAATCCGCCTTCGCTCGCATTGAGAGAGCAGGTTCGAGAGGCGTTACGTGATGTGAATACACGCCAACGCGCCGAGGAACGAGCACGACGTATTTTTCGGACGCTCGAAGAGAATGAATTGACTGTACTCAATGCTCCCTGGTACGCCGAGAACTGGCTGAGCGAAGAGTTGGCTCGGATTGAGGAGCGCTTCGATGCTGCCTGTGAACGTTGGCGTAGTTTATTGCTAGCAGCAATTGCACAGCGAGATAGACAAAACGAGATTGCAAAAGATCTCTCACGCTCACAAAAAGACCGTGAGAATGCGCAGACGCTGCGTCGGGAGGCCGAGGTCCAGATTAATGTTCTGACAGCCAATACTGACGATGTAAAAGAGCGCTCTGAATTCTCGGAGTTTTATAGCTATCGCTATTTTGCCTGTGAGGGCTTTCTGCCAGGATATAATTTCCCTCGGCTACCACTCTCGGCCTATATTCCCGCCCGACACGCAAAAAGGGATGAGTACCTTTCGCGCCCGCGCTTCCTGGCAATCTCAGAGTTTGCCCCACGTGCAATTATCTACCATGAAGGATCACGGTATATTATTAATCGCTCTATTCTGGGGATGCGTGAAGATCGCCATAGCATTTTAACCGTTGCCGTCAAGCAGTGCAAGGAATGCGGCTATCTTCATCCGCTCAATGATGGGCGTAGCTATGATGTCTGTTCGCATTGTCAGGCACAACTTCCGGCTCCGACTGGGAGTTTGTTCCGCTTACAAAATGTTTCGACGCGCAGGCGTGACAGGATTAACTCTGATGAAGAAGAGCGTGTCCGGCAGGGATACGATATCCGGACCGGGGTACGGTTCTTGCCGCGTGGAGATGGACTACCCGGTGCATTGACCGCTATTGCTCTGAACGCAGATGAAGAGCCACTGGTGAAGTTGACGTATGGACAGAGCGCTCTACTCTGGCGAATCAATTTTGGTCCGTTACGGCGCAAAGATAGGAGAATCAAAGGCTTTGTGCTGGATACAGAACGAGGCTATTGGGAGAAAGATGATACCTCGGCTGGTGACCCCGAAGATCCCATGTCGGGCCAGAAAGCTCGGGTGATCCCCTATGTAGAGGATACACGAAACTGTTTGCTCTTCGAGCCGCAATGGTCACTTTCATTATCACAGATGGCCTCGTTGCAGGCGGCACTGAAAAGTGCTATTCAGGTTCGTTTTCAACTCGAAGATAATGAACTGGCGGCTGAGCCGTTACCAGATCTGCAAGATCGTCGTCTCATTCTTTTCTATGAGGCAACAGAAGGGGGGGCTGGTGTCCTGCGTCAGTTAATTGATACGCCTCAGGCTCTAGCTGAGGTAGTACACGTTGCGCTTGATCTGTGTCATTTCAAGCCCGAGACCGGGGAGGATTTACAGCATTCTCCACTGGCTCTCGAAGACTGCGAAGCAGCCTGTTATCACTGCTTACTGACCTATTCCAATCAGCGGGATCACCGCTTGCTGGATCGCAAGTCAATTAAGGATGTTCTATGGATGTTAAAGGGCTGTACAACACATATTGATCTCTCTCGGCTACAGCCGCTGCCACAGCAGGAAGAGGATCCATTACTTCAGGAGTGGCTTGCCTGCCTGAAGGCCCATGGTTTGCGACTTCCTCAGAAAGCAATAGAACCTGTAGGGCGTTGCCGGGCGCGGCCTGATTTTTTTGTAGATGGAGGGCTGATCTACATTGATGGCTCTGATAGCGTGCGTGCGCAACGTGATATTGAGCTTGCGGAATCAGTAGAAGATGAGGGATCTTTGATGCTTCGCTTTGGAGAACGCTCGCAATGGGATGAGCTGTTTACGAGCTATGCAGATCTTTTTGGGAGGAACGCATGAATTTTGCTGCTGGTTCATTGGTCAAGGCGCGAGGGCGCGAATGGGTTGTGTTACCGGAATCAGATGAACAGTTGCTGTTGTTGCGTCCGCTAGGAGGAACAAATGAAGAGATTACCGGGATTTATCTTCCTCTTGAAGAAGTGAGGCCGGCACAGTTCAAGTTGCCAGATCCGGAGCAATGGGGAGATGCCCACACCGGTAAGCTCTTGAGAGATGCCATTCGTCTGGGATTCCGTTCAAGTTCCGGGCCTTTCCGCTCGTTTGGGCACATCGCGGTTGAGCCACGCCCCTATCAGTTAGTTCCGCTGCTGATGGCGCTTCGACTTGACCCTGTTCGTCTGCTGATTGCCGATGACGTAGGGATTGGTAAAACGGTTGAAGCCGGGTTGATCGCCAGAGAACTGCTTGATCGTCATGAAGTGGAGCGATTGGCAGTTCTGTGCCCGCCTCATCTTGCTGAACAGTGGCAACTTGAGCTCAAAGAAAAGTTTCATATTGATGCTGAGCTATTGCTTGCGAGCACGGTCTCACGTCTTGAGCGCAATTGTCCTAACGATGTTTCCCTGTTTGAACAATATCCCTATCTTATTATTTCAATTGATTTTATCAAGGCTGATAGGCGGCGTGACCAATTTATTCGACAGTGTCCGGAACTGGTGATCGTCGATGAGGCTCACACGTGTGCTTATTCAGGTGAGGGACGTGGGAGTCGACATCAGCGTTTTCAGCTTGTTTCTGCACTGGCTGCTCATAAAGACCGTCATATGATCTTACTCACTGCTACGCCGCATAGTGGTGATGAAGGGGCCTTTCGTTCATTGCTCTCGTTCTTGAATGAAGAGTTTCGGGAGCTACCACCCCGGCTTTCGGGACGTGAGAACGAGCCGCTTCGTCGTCGACTTGCAGAGCATTTTATCCAGCGCCGACGTCGAGATATCCAAATCTACCTTGATCGAGAGACACCATTCCCGGAACGCGATGATACTGATGAAAGCTACGAGCCATCGACGGAATATAAGCGCTTGATTGAGAAAGTGATGAGCTATGCTCGCGAGAGAGTACGCGATAAAAGCGGGGAGAAAAATAGACAACGTATCCGCTGGTGGTCTGCGCTAGCACTACTTCGCTCAATCGCTTCCAGCCCGGCAGCTGCTGTCGCGACTTTACATAATCGTGCACGGGTCGCTGATGCTGAAACGGTAGAGGATGCTGATCGTATTGGGAGTCAGGCTGTGCTTGATCTGGTGGATAATGAGGCAACCGAGGGCATTGATGTGATCCCGGGCAGTGATATTGAGGATGAAGCTGACACGCAGAAACAACGGGGCCGCTTGAAAGCACTGGCAAAAGAGGCTGAAGCTTTGCAAGGGGAGAAAGATACCAAACTACAAAAGGCTGTCCAGCTTGTGAAACAGATGGTTCAGGAAGGGTATCGGCCGATTATCTTCTGTCGCTTTATCCCGACTGCCGAGTATGTGGCGAAGGAGTTACGACGCAAACTCCCAAAGCAGGTTGAGGTCGCTTCCGTTACCGGACAACTACCCCCGGCTGAGCGTGAAGAACGAGTGCTCCAACTGGCAGAACATGAGCAGCGCGTGCTCGTTTGTACCGATTGTTTGAGCGAGGGAATCAATCTACAGGGCTATTTTAATGCTGTCTTGCACTATGACCTCTCCTGGAATCCGACGCGTCATGAGCAGCGTGAAGGCCGGGTAGATCGCTTCGGTCAGGCTAGCTCCCGTATCAAAGTCATCTCCTTCTATGGCAAGAACAATATTATTGATGAGATAGTACTGGATGTGCTTTTACGTAAGCATCGCCAGATTCGTAGTCAACTGGGAATTTCTGTTCCGGTGCCTGTAGATAGCGAACAGGTTGTGAATGCTCTCTTTGAAGAAGTGTTGCTTCAGGGCTCTGACTATGTGGAGACCGCTTTACAGCCTGGCCTCATTGGTTTTGAGCAAACAGTTCATTCCCAGAGAGAGCAGCTTTCGCGTGACTGGGATCACTCGGCTCGACGCGAAAGTAATGTGCGTACGATTTTTGCGCAACATAGTATCAAGGTTGAAGAGGTTCAGCGAGAATTGGAGGCAGTACAAGCTTCCATTGGCATCTCTGATGATGTTGCTCGCTTCGCTGCAAATGCTCTACATGCCTATGGCGCTTTCGTGACAGAGCGGCCCGGGAATATTCTGGATGTAAATTTTGCAGATGTACCGCTTGCAGTTCGTGATGCAATGAATTTGCATATGTATCTCAATGAGAGATCTTCATCTCTGCGTCTGAGCTTTGAGCAGACGGGCGTACCGGGAACGCTCTATGTGAATCGAACCCACCCGCTGATTGAAGGGCTGGCAAACTATGTGATGGATACCGCGCTTGATTCAGAGGTGAAAGATCCTGTTGCTCGGCGATGTGGCGTGATACGCACCAGTCAGGTACAAACGCGAACGACGTTGTTGTTGACACGCTTTCGCTTCCAGATTCATACGCCTTCACGTCAGCAGAAAGAGCTACAGCCACTACTGGCCGAGGATTGCCGTTTGTTTGCCTTTCAGGGTGCGCCTCAAAGTGCTGTCTGGCTTGAGGATGAGCAGCAAATAGAGGCGTTGCTTGGGGTACAGGCAGAGGCGAATATTGCTCCACCACAGATCAAACATTTCTTACGGCAGGTGCTTGATTCGTATCAGGAGCACCTTGAGCCACACCTGGAGCAAATGGCCAGAAAATATGCTGAAGAGTTGCGAGAAGCGCACCGCCGTGTCCGCCGCTCTGCGTCGCTTACTATCCGCAATATCAAGGTAGAGCCGCAGTTACCCCTTGATGTGCTCGGTGTCTATGTGTATCTCCCTGTGCAAAAATAAGGCTTGTAGAGAAGAGGCTGAGAGAAAAGGTATGCGAAAACTCCCTGCTTTTACCTGTGTGACGAGTGAAGGGGCGCTGCTCCCTGTGGAGATGTTGCAACGGATTGCGCATCTTGATTCTGGTTTGGGTGGATTGAGCGCCGAAGATTATGACCTGTTTGATATGAGGCTCAATGAAGCGATCAGTGATTCCTGGCACACGTTATTGCGCACCTGGAAGGTGTTTCGTGCCGCAATACAGCGTGAAACAACACCTGGTTCGGAAACGTCGATTACGAGACGCTTCTGGTTGCTGCCGCTCTTTGCGGAGCTCGGTTATGGGCGGCTTGTTAGCACAAAGCCACTTGAGATCGAGGGGAAAAGCTATCCAATCTCACATTTCTGGTTTGGGGTACCGATCCATCTGATCGGGTGTCATATCGGTCTGGATCAGGTGGTGAGAAGCTCCGGTAGAGCACGACAGAGCGCCTTCAGTCTGGTTCAGGAATACCTGGGGCGCTCGCCAGAGGCGCTGTGGGGCTTTGTCTCCAATGGGCTGCGCCTGCGCCTCTTACGCAAAAATGTGAGCTTGACTCGTCAGGCCTATATCGAGTTTGACTTTGAAGCGATGATGGAGAGCGAGAACTATGCCGAGTTTACCCTGTTGTGGTTGCTCTGTCATGTCTCGCGTGTCAATGCGGAGGAACAGCCAGAACGGTGCTGGCTGGAGCAGTGGGCACAAGAGGCGCAGAAGCGAGGGGTACGAGCGCTTGAACAATTGCGTGATGGGGTTGAGGAGGCGATCCGTGCGCTGGGGAGTGGGTTTCTGGCGCATCGAGCCAATCAGCGGTTGCGCGAGAAGCTGCGCAGCGGTGAGCTCAAGCCGCAGGAATACTATCGGCAGGTGTTGCGCTTTGTTTATCGGCTGATAGTGCTCTTTGTGGCGGAGGATCGAGAGGTGTTACTGCATCCCGAAGCGAGGGAAGAGGCGCGAGAGCGGTACAAGCGTTACTATTCGACAGCCCGGCTCCGCTGGCTGGCAGAACGGCGCCTGGGGTCGCGCCATTCGGATCTCTATCATGGCTTGCGGTTGGTGATGGAGGGGCTGGGATGGGAGACGGGGTGTCCGGAGCTGGGGTTACCGGCACTCAATGGCTTTCTGTTTTCCGAGGAGGCGATGCCCGATGTGCTGGATTGTGTCCTGAGCAATCAGGATCTGCTGAAGGCAATACGCTCTCTGGCTTTTACCTATGAAGGATCGGTACGGAGAGCGGTGGACTATCGGCATCTGGGAGCGGAAGAACTGGGCAGTGTGTATGAATCTTTATTGGAGTTGCAGCCAGACCTCAACATTGAAACGGCTCAATTTATTCTGAAAACGGTGAGCGGCAATGAGCGGAAGACATCGGGGAGTTACTATACACCAAGCAGCTTGATTGAGAGTCTGCTGGATTCGGCGTTAGAGCCGGTGCTTGCGGAGGCGTGCGAGCACCCAGATCCAGAGCAGGCGATCTTGCAACTCAAGGTGTGTGATCCAGCCTGTGGGAGTGGGCATTTCCTGATAGCAGCAACGCGGCGCATGGCGAGACGGCTGGCAGTGATTCGAGCGGGGAATGAGGAGCCGAGCCAGAGGGAGCTGAGGAGAGCGTTGCGAGATGTGATCGGGCATTGCATTTATGGGGTGGATATCAACCCGATGTCGGTGGAGTTGTGCAAGGTGAATCTGTGGTTGGAGGCATTGGAGCCGGGCAAGCCGCTCTCGTTTCTGGATGCGCATATTCAATGTGGCAACAGCTTGCTTGGGACTACGCCGGCGCTGCTCAAGAATGGGATACCGAACGAAGCGTTTGAGGCAATCGAGGGGGATGATAAGAAGTTTTGTAACGCTCGCAAGAAGGAGAACAAAGCATATCGCGCCGGGCAGCTCTCCTTCCTTGCGCGAGGCGCTGAAATTGCCTGGGATCATTGGGAGAGCGTGGCAGCAGAACGACAACAGATGGAAGCGATCAGTGATGATACTGTTACGAATGTGCATCGCAAGCAGAAGCAGTATGTGCGGTTGCTCTCCTCGAAAGATTATACCCAGAATAAGCTGTGGGCGGATATGTGGTGTGGAGCCTTTGTATGGAAGAAGACAAAGGAGCATTATGATCTGGCAATCAATGAAGATGTCTTTCGTCAAGCGATCCGGAATCCAGAGGCGATAGGGGAGGAACAGCGACGGTATATTCAGAGTCTGGCGGAGCAGTATCAGTTTTTTCACTGGCATCTGGCCTTTCCAGATGTGTTTCAAGTGCCATCGGGGAATGAGGAGCCGGAGAATGCGCTGACGGGCTGGTCGGGAGGTTTTGATGTGGTCCTGGGAAATCCCCCGTGGGAGCGGATCAAGATCCAGGAGAAGGAATGGTTCTCGGCGCATGGGCGTTCCGATATAGCGAATGCAAGCAATGCGGCGCAGAGACGCAAGATGATCGAGGCGTTAGAGCGAGAAGACTTTCTACTGTCATTGGCGTTCAAGGAAGCGTTGCGCCAGGCAGAAGGGGAGAGTCACCTTGTTCGCCATAGTGGACGATTTCCGCTGTGTGGGAGAGGGGATATCAATCGCTACTCGATCTTTACGGAGTGTATGCGTCAGATCTTGCATCCGAGGGGACGCATAGGCTGCATTGTGCCGTCAGGGATTGCCACTGATGATACCACGAAGGTCTTCTTTCAGGATTTGATGGACAGCAGGACACTGGTCAGCTTGTATGATTTTGAGAATCGCAACAAGGTTTTTCCCGCTGTGGATAGTCGCATGAAATTTAGTCTACTCACGTTGAGTGGAACGGAGAGACCGGCGATGCAAGGGGCACGCTTTGCCTTTTTCCTGCATGATCCGACGGAACTGAAGGCAGAGGAGCGTGCCTTTGTGCTCACAGCGGAAGAGATAGCATTGCTCAATCCGAACACGCGAACCTGCCCGATTTTCCGTTCGCAGCGAGATGCAGAACTGACAAAGCAACTGTATAGGCGTGCCCCGGTTCTTGTGCGAGAAGATGGAAAAGAGACATTGAACCCGTGGCAGGTGACATTCATTCGTATGTTTGATATGGCAAATGACTCCCATCTCTTTCATACCTGTACCCAGCTTCAGCAGGATGGTTGGACGCTGAGAGGAAATATCTTCTATAGAGGAAATGAAAAATGTTATCCATTGTATGAGGGAAAGATGATCTCACACTACGATCATCGCTTTGGTGGCTATACCACAACAGCAGAAGAGGCTGAACAGGGGATAGATCGGCGTGATCCGTTTGCGGTGCCGTTACCACGCTATTGGATCCATGAACGGGATATGAATGCGGATGTGTTGCGAGAGCAGACTGCTTTGCTTGCCTTTCGGGACGTAACAAATACAACGAATGAAAGAACGGCTATCTTTGACATCATTCCTGCGGTGGCTGTTGGGCACACTATGCCTCTGATTGCATTTGGAGGGAAAGATGAACGTCTGATGTTAAACTTTACTTCTAGTGTTTCATCGTTTGCATTTGATTTTATCGCTCGACAGAAGCTAGGGGGAACGCATCTTACCTTTTTCATTCTGAAGCAGCTTCCAGTCCTCCCACCAGAGACGTATAAGCAGGAATGTGTGTGGCAGCCGGGTGTATCGCTTGGGGAGTGGATCTTGCCGCGGGCGCTTGAGCTGACCTATACGGCATGGGATCTGGAGGCGTTTGCGCGGGAGTGTGGGTATGCGGGGCCGCCCTTCCGCTGGGATGAGGAGCGGCGCTTTCTCTTGCGCTGTGAGCTGGATGCGGCATTCTTCCACCTCTACGGGGTGGAGCGGGAAGATGTCGCCTCTATCATGGAGACGTTTCCGTTGGTGAAGAAGGAAGACGAGAAGCGCTATGGAGAGTATCGAAGCAGGCGTATGATTCTGGAGATCTATGATGCCCTTCAGGAGGCGAGTGAGCAGGGAGCGATGTATCAAACGCGGTTAGAGCCTCCTCCTGCTGATCCCTCAGTTGCTCATTCTCCGCGACAGTAGGTTGATATCTCAAGGGATAACTTCTCCTGTATTTTTATGTGCTGCTCAGAGAAAAGCATTTCTGAGCAGCATTCCTATCTTTTCTGGCTATGATCGCAATAAGGATTGCACTTTTACCCGAAAAGACTATACTGTGAACATCTTTTATAAAAGTATGTATGTTCTTGCTATGTACATAGGGTCGCGGCTTTTCAGGATGTGAAAGCAGACTCCTGTTGAACCGCTACATATGAGATAGAGAAGCGTGGGAGGTTCCTTTATGGAAGCATATGTTCATCAGCTTTTGCAATTTTTGGATGGCAAAAAACAATTTATTATCCCTATTTATCAGCGGCCGTATAGCTGGACAGAGGAGCAGTGCGGGCGCCTCTGGGATGATATTCTGCGTGCTGCTGAAACGAATATGCCAACACACTTTCTTGGTTCGATCGTCTATGTCAAGCGTGGACTTCATCATCTGACGCATAACGCACAGTGGCTTATCATTGATGGACAGCAGCGCCTGACAACATTGATGCTTCTGCTTGCAGCTCTTGCTCATGTCGCGCAGGATCAAGCAGGGGTGACGGGGATGAACCCCGAAGAAATTCGCGACTCCTATCTCATCAACAAATTTGGGAAAGATGAGGATCGCTATAAGCTTCTCCTCACACAGCGAGATAGGGAAATCTTGAAGCTGCTTATCGATGATCCTGATCAGGCTCTCTGCCAGTATGAGAAGAGCCTGCTCATTGATAACTATCGTTTCTTTGATAAAAGGCTACGAAAAGATGTTAGCCTCGAAGTCGTGTATGAGGGCGTGAGCAAGCTCATCTTTGTTGATATTGCGCTTGACATGACCTATGACAATCCTCAATTGATCTTTGAGAGCCTCAATTCAACCGGGGTAGATCTGACGCAGGCTGATCTTATTCGAAACTATGTGCTGATGAGTCTGGATCCACAAGAGCAAGAATGGCTGTATAAAGAATACTGGTATCCAATAGAGGAGAAATTCCAGGCGAATAATACGCGGGGCTCACAATTATTCGATCGGTTTATGCGTGACTATCTCTCTCTCAAGCTGGAGGATATCCCGAGGATCAGCGGAGTATATGAAGAATTTAAGAGATATTATCAGACGGAGAAGAGCAAGAATGTTTCTATGCATGACCTGGTGTTTGATATTGCCAGTTACGCAGAATATTTCGCCAGAATCGCTTTGAGCCATGAACCTGATCCTGAGTTGCGGCGGGCATTCCAGGATATCCAGGCATTGACCGTTGAGGTGTCCTATCCCTTCTTACTGGCTGTCTATGATGATTATATGCGTGGCTTTGTCAGGAAAGAAGAGTTCATCACAATCGTCAGGATGGTTGAGAGCTATGTTGTCAGGCGCGGGGTATGCGGTTTGCCAACCAATGCATTGAATAAGATGTTTGTAAGCTTGCTTAAAGAAATAGATAAGCAGCACTATCTTGAGAGTGTTCAAGCGGTCTGGGTATCAAAGGAAGGAAATGCTCGCTTCCCCAAAAATGAGGAGTTTCGTGCGGCCTTTTATGTGAAGGACATCTATAACAATTCGCGTGGGAATTATTTGCTTCAGAAGCTGGAAAACCACAAGCGGCCAGTTGCGGCAGAGTTGGAAAGTTATAAGGCTGTCTATATCATGCCTGCCAGTGATCCCTTGCCTGAAGAGTGGCAGGAGGAGCTTGGGCCTAATTGGAAAGAGATTCAGGCACGCTATGTGCATACTATTGTTGACACTCCCCAGGCCAGAAGGGCGGGGATTCTTCCTTCATCCAGCCTGCTTGCGCGGCGTCGCACTGCGACGACGCGTAGCGGCAGGCTGTCCAGAAGCGTTCGACGAGACACCCTCGTCGGTTCCCGTCTGCCCGACGGTACCCTGTAGAGCCTTCTGCAAGATATTCAAGGCGGCATTGTGATCTCGGTCGAGGAGCAGCCCACAGCCAGGACACAGATGGGTACGCACACTCAAGCTCTTCTTGACCCGCTGCCCACAACGAGAACAGTCCTGGGTTGTAAAGGCCGGTTCCACCCCGATCACCGGAACCTGATGCAGCGTGCCGTAGTATCTCACCCACCAGAGGAAGCGACCCCACGCCGCGTCAGCGATACTCTTGGCCAGATGACGGTTCTTGACGAGATGGCGGATCTGCAAGGCTTCGTAGGCAATCACGTCGTGAGACGAGACAAGCGCGTTCGCCTGCTTTCTGGCGAAATCCTCGCGCTGCCGTTGCACCTTGAGATACGCTTTGCTGAGGGCTTGACGGGCTTTGCGCCGATTGCGGCTGCGCTTCTGCGTCTTCGAGAGCCGACGATGCAGCCGCTTGAGCCGCCGTTCCGCCTTGCAGAGATACTGAGGAGGAGCCACGGTGTTGCCTTCGGAGTCAGTGAAGAAGGCACGCAGCCCCAGATCAATGCCCACCTGCTTGCCTGAGGGCTGATGCTCAACGCGTCGCGTGGCCGCCACCGCGAATTGGCAATAATACCCATCAGCCCGCCGGAGCAGTCGTACCCGCTTGATCTGTGAGAGGGGAAAGGCCATGATATCACGCGAGCCGATGAGGCGCAGCCGACCAATGCCACAGCCATCTGTGAACCGAATGTGTACTCCATCAGGATCCAGCTTCCAGCCCGTCTGCTTGTCCTCGACACTGCGACAATCGTGCTGGAACTGAGGAGAGCCCTTCTTTCCTGGTTTCTTCTTCTTGCAATGCTCATAGAAGCGGGAGATGGCAGCCCACGCCCGATCAGCGGCAGCTTGCCGGGCCTGCGAGTTGAGGGAGAGCGCAAAAGGGAACTGTCTGGCCAGCACAGCGCAATACCGCTGCAGGTCATTCCTGGAGACGCCGCGTGCATCCATCCAGAGGCGCAGGCACGTGTTGCGAATGAACTGGGTCGTGCGGATGGCTTCCTCGATGGCGGCGAATTGCGCCTTCGACCCATCGAGCTTGTATTCGTAGATCAGCATCCCTTGCTCCTTGTTCGTCCTCACTATCTTCGTGTATTCTCGCACAACGATTGCCTTCTGTCAAGCGAAGGGGAACGTCCTGCCGCTGCTGGCTTCCTGCGCCATCCATCCCCTTGGCTGAAGCCAGGGGCCTTCTGCCGCTTTTTGGTAATCTGACATTGTTAAGCGACACATCCAAGGGGAATGAAGAGAAAACGTTCCTGGAAAAGCGGGATATGAAGGGAGGCTTTGCTGAAAGCCCGCTGGCGCTGAATCATGAGCTGGCTACACTGGATCACTGGAATCAGGAAACTATTGAGCGCCGTATAGAAGAGTTGGCCTATTTGGCTTGTGAGGTATGGCAGATACCACAGCTCCCCTCTGCGATTATTCGACGTTATTCGCGCTCATGGAAGAAGGGGGCTCTGGCTGATATCATCGGTCCGGCTGAGTATCCTCGGGCCGGCTTTGTTCCGAAAGGGGTGCGCATTATTCAGGGAGCGGAGCAGCGGTTCTATCTCTTCAGGCTTGTAGAGGGAGAATGGAAGCAGTATGGTGATGGTGTGAATGTCTGGTATACCGAGACCTGGCAGAATGTCCGGCAATGGATTCGGGATATACCAACGATTGATGAGGTGTCAGAGGTTGTTGAGAGCCAGCTTGTGCTTTCGGAGGATTCAGGAGAAGCGTTAGACTATCTGATACTAGAGTCTGCATCAAAGAACTCGTCTCGTATTGGATATCATCTTTATCTGCAAGGAGAAATTGGAGCACTTTTTGAGGAGATAGATAAACGTATTCTTGCTTTGAGCGAACAGGTAAGGCGAGAGGAACAAAAGCACTACATTGCATATAAGCTAGACAGCAACTTTGTTGATATCGAGCCAAAGAGGAAAAGTTTGAAGCTGATCTTGAATATGCCTTTTACGGCAATCAAAGATCCGAAAGAGATATGTCGAGATGTAACAAATATCGGGCATTATGGAAACGGGGATGTCGAGATACGATTAACAGATTTCAATCAGCTTGATGATACAATGATGTTGGTGCAGCAGGCTTTCCTGTGGCGAATGCAATTATAGAGGAATAAAGCTGTTTCGATTGAGGAAATACCGATCCCCTCTTCTATAGGAGAATTTTATTTCTATAGAAGATATTCCGTGGCTTCTTCTCTGATAGCTCTGAGAAGAAGCCCGCTCTTTCGTTATGCAATTTTATGGTAGGCAGGACTTTTTCCGGTGCAGGGTCCTGCCTGTTTATTTGGATGCGAAAAAGCTTTTGCGATTTTAACTGAAAACGATGCTGGTTTTTGATTGACGCTGTTTAATACGGAGACGAGAAATAATGGAAGGGTGTATATATGATGTTAAATTGCAGTATACAGTATTTTATGGCAATGTCTGTGAAACAATTACTTGTCACATGTGATAGAAGTAGATAAAATAAAAGGAGTGCATATATCTAATATGTTTTAAGTGTGAATGTAGTGGGGCGCTTTGCTTTTTGCAGCACTGGTGGGGGAGAGGAAACCATATGTAAGCATAATAAAGAAGCGGGTCTTATTTTTTATAAGATTTGAAGCAAGGAGCCTCAGGACTGCGATTTGATTAATGTCAACAGCAAGTAGCAAGTCGTCATAGGTGAGCAGGCAGGTATGGAACAACACGCTTCATTGTTTTTCTCATGGGCCGCAATGTGTTGTTCCCTTCCTCGCTTTTCAGGAAAACGGTGGCGCTCTGGTTCCTGGACAATGGACTCAGTGTTTGGAGAAGTGCGTGAGATTGGTTCCGAGGCAACTGTAGTCGTGCTCTCCTGGGACATTGGGCTGCTGGCATTTTTCAGAGGTACGCAGTGCCGAAAAATATCATTTTTCCTGGGGACTGGAATGATTTATATCAGATTATAGGGGGCGGGTATTGAAAACATGGACTTGAGCTTGAGGAGACACTGCATTTCTTTGCAATTGATCGAGAAATGAGAGGGATACTATGGGCGCTTTTGACGTATCATCGAAGGTGCATATCCCGGCGATCCCACGAACCTTTGTCCGCCGGAATCGGTTGCTGTCGATTTTAAAAGGGGCTTTAGATGGAGAGCATGAAAAGGAGTATCGAGTGATTTTGCTCTGTGCTCCCGGGGGATATGGCAAAACGACGGCACTAGTTGATTATATACGACAGGCGCAGTTGCCCTGTTGCTGGTATACCCTGGAACCGATGGACGCCGACGCAATCACCTTTCTGCGTGTGCTGGTCACAAGTATTCAGCATGTCTTTCCTCATTTTGGCAAGTCCGTGAGCGCGCGTCTCTCTGGAAGCGCTTTTTCGGAAAGTGAAGCCTTGTCCGGGCCGGTCTTAATGGATGCTCTGCTGACCGCGATTGAGAACGAGATTCAGGAGCATTTTCTTCTGGTCCTCAACGATTTTCATGAGGTGAACAACAGTGCGCCTGTGCTGGAGCTTCTCAATCACTTCCTGCGGAAACAGCCACAACACTGTACAGTCGTTGTTGAGAGCAGGGCTGTGCCCAGATTGGAACTTGCTCCGTTGCTGGCGCGCCGGGAGGTGTACGCTATCGGAAATGCGCATTTTCGCTTCTTGCCAGATGAGATATGTGAGCTGGCACGAGTACAGGGAAGCATTACGCTTACTTTGCAGGAAGCGGAGAAGCTGGCCCATTCTTTCGATGGATGGATTGCCGGTATTTTGCTTGGCACCCGGCTCGGTGAGGGGCAGATGTCGCCGGGGGGTGGCAGAATTCTTTCAGGGACATCAACGCTACGACTAGAACGACAACAGTTGTTCGCCTATCTGGTACATGAGGTGTTCAAGAGGGAACAAGAAGTGTACGCCTTTTTGAAAGAAGTGGCGATCCTGCCGCAGATGGCGCCGGAAGTTTGTGACGCGCTCTTGCAGCGAAATGATTCTGCGAGCAGGCTATCCTATCTTGAACAGCAGGGGCTTTTTGTCAGTCAGGTGGAAACCGACGAGGGGCCATTCTTTCTCTGTCATCCAGTTTTGCGTGATATGCTCTGTGAGGAGTTTCAGCGGGAGCAGCCGGAACGATACACGGAATTACAGCGACGTGCCTCAGAGTTCTTTTGCCAGAGAGGTGAGTATCAACAGGCGCTCTATCATGCACAGAGAGCAGGCGAGTATGAGCAGATGGCGTGCCTGCTTCAGGACGCATATCAACAGAGTGTAAAGCGTGGGCGCAGTTCTGAGGGATTGGCACACTGGATTGATGATATTCCTACAGATATCTGGATGAAGTATCCGCGGTTGCCGTTGATTCGGGCAAGCCTCTATCTGGCACAGGGCGATATCGCTCATGCCCTGCCACTATTGACTCGTTCCCATGAGCTGGTAGATAACGCTGCTGAAACGATGGAGAGCGAAGACCGACGGTTGTTACAGGCTGAAATCGCCCTCGCTCGAAGTAAGGCGCTCTTTTTTTCGGGCAACTATGTACAGGCACAGATACTCTGTCAGCAGGCTCTGCCAACCATACCTGCTGATGAGGTACCGCTTCTGGCAGAAGCTCATCTGCGACTGGGAATGTGTGCCCAGATGCTCGGGTGTTTTGGCGATTGTATTCGTGAACTTCAGCAGGCGTTGCGGCTCTGGGGGTATGGCATCGCGGCGAAACAGACAGCACTACTGCATAGCCAATTGGCAAATACCTATAGTCTGATGGGGAATCTGGCGCTTGCAGAGCATCATTACCGACGCGCGATGTCCTGCCTTGAGGAATTGCATGATGATTATGAACGGGCCAATACGCTCATCGGTAGAGGCGTCACATTACAGCGATACGGTAAGTATGATGAGGCAGTCACTGTCTTACAGGAGGCGTTAGATCTGGCGCGAAAAATTGGCTTTCGTCGCGCAGAGGCATATGCATTGGTTAGCCTGGGAGACGTATATCAGGATCAGGGGAAATACGATCAGGCGCTACTCATGATGGAGGATGGGCTATCGCTTGCTTCTCAGCTTGCTGAACACTATCTGGTTGGCTATACCCATAATACACTTGCAATGACCTATCTCCTGATGGGTGATCCCCACACCGCTCTGGTTCATCTTGCGCAGACAGAGGCTACCGCTGACGAGAAGACAAGCTATCATAACGAACTTGGGGCGCTGGTTCGCGGTACTGTGTGGCTGTATCAGCAGGAATATCAGCAGGCAAAGACCTGCTTTCTTGCTCTGGCTGAAACATTGCACGCAAAAGGCTATAAGCGCGAGTTGGTTCAAGTGATGGTGCGCCTGGCTGCCTGTTATGGGGCATTGCAGGAAAGAGATGAGGCGGTCAGACATCTAGAAAGGGCGCAGCGGCTTGCGGAGGAATATCACTATGAAGCATTGCTCCCTCTGGAGCTTGAGCGTCTGCCCGGGATCGCTGAGACGTTGCGGTTTCAACATGAAAGGGACTCCAATCGAGAGCTGCCTGTGAAAAAAGAGGCTGTGCCGCAGAATAGAGAGCCGCAGAGCCGTGCGAAGATGCCGGATGCATACTCTCGTCTTCAGGCGGTGAAGACAGAAGTTGTGCCGAAGCTACGTATCCTGGCGCTAGGAGAACCAGTAGTGTTACTGGAAGGGAAGCCTATCACGCGCTGGCGTATGGCAAGAGCAATGGAGCTATGTTTCTTTCTGCTGGATAAGGGAAAGCCTGTGCATAAGGAGCAGATTATGCTGGCTCTCTGGCCGGAAGTGGATGAGGCAATAGACCAGACACTCCGTTCAACGATCTATTATCTGCGGAAAGCGCTTGGTGAAGGCTGTATCTCTTACCGCTCAGGATACTATGCGCTGAACTTGCAGGCCCACTACGGCGATGAGGTTTGTTATGATGTGGCGCAGTTTGAGGAATACTATAAAGAGGCAAAAGAAAATTACGAGGTGAAAGAGTTTGATGAGGCATATGAACTCTTTCTGCGGATGGTGCATCTGTATCGTGGCGATTATGCGCAGTCATTTTACCATGACTGGTGTATTCCTCGACGTGAGGAACTGCGGCTAGCCTATCTGGATGCTCGGCGGCATCTGGCATTGATTTGTTGGAAGCAAGGAGCGTATCAGGAGAGCGCCTCTCACTGGCAACAGATGCTGATAGTTGATCGTTGTATGGAAGAGGCGCACTATGGATTGATGCGCTGTTATATGCAGATGGGAAAACGCAGTCTCGCATTGCGGCAATATCAGCGCTGTGCGGAGGCGTTACAGGAAGAGCTAGGGATTGAGCCCGGGGAACGCATTCAGCATTTATATCAGCGGCTGACCGGGCAGGTCCGAGAGTAGGAAAAGAGAAGGGTCGCCACGTGAGCGACCCTTTTGTTCATGTATTTCATTTTATTGGCTCTCCAGGAGGAAAAGGGTCTCCCTGTATATGGGTGAGGGTGATAGCCCTGTCAGGAAGAGCGTCGGCTGAGGTTGCAAGAAATGTTGCAGTTGCTGCTGAAAGGAACAAGAGAATGAGGGTCAGGTGCAAGATAAACGGTTTGATTGAGCAGATGGTGTGTGTTGCTTTCATTGCTGTCCTCCAGGTCTTTTCTAAGAGTTGCTTTTTCCTTTCACTTTCAGCTTACTTGATTGGTGTTAACACTGTATGCGCGTGGATAGGCTTACTGTTCGCACCTGTTTACAGCGAATCGAGAGGCAATACCTGCTTGTATGTCTATTGGCAATGATAAAGGAGGAGGCTTGTGTCTGAACTCTACTGCACCTCAGAGAACCGGTGCAAGCGCTCTGCTTTGGCTTCCTTGTTTGACACATCAGGGACAAGTGATAAACATCGAGTTGAGGAAGTTGCTGTCCCGGGCTGTGGCATCAAGATGTGAGCAGTTCCCATAGGTGAGGGGAACGAGTGTTATGAGAGACATAGGAGAATGAGGGTGCTTGCCATTGCAAACACCCCTGATGAAAGGAAGGAGGACTGACAAGCTTCCTAAGCCGCCTGATAGCGGCGCAGAACGAGTGAATGATAATTGCCTGAGCCTGTTACCGAGTAGCTTGAGATCAATACATGCTCGGGAGTGGCGGGGCGCGCCGCACCATAGACATAGTCGAGCGCTGCATATTCTTGAGGCTCCCGCAAATTAGCTGTGGCAGAGATAAAACCATCATGCAACGCTGCAATACCGGCGATGATATTGAGTCCTCCGGCAGAGCCATGTGTTTCGCCGAAGATTGACTTAGGGGCAGTGACGGGGACGCGATCGCCAACGACACGGGCGAGAACCCTGGCCTCAACTTCATCAACGAGAGGAAGGCCGTTCGCAGCTGCGAAGACTGCACCTAGCTGTGCCGGTTCAATCCCGGCATCGAGCAGGGCGAGTTCAAACGAACGTTGCCATTCAGTTCCCTCTTCGTTGATGCGGGCGACGCGGAAGGTATCGGCCGTCATGCCAAAGCCTGCCAGTTCGGCATATGGACGGGCGCCACAGGAGCGAGCTGCCTCTTCGCTCTGAATCAAGAAGGCGGTACTGGCTGCGCCTATATTCGTGCCGGAGTGCGAGCGATCAAAGGGGCGCAGGGTGTCGCGACTCAGGAAATTGGGAATACGTCCGAAGCCTGCCAGCATCGGCTCATTGCATTCATCGGAACTTACAACAAGGATTGTATCAACGACACCGCGCTGAATCAGACTGTACGCGTAGAAGAGGGCACTGATCGTTGAGGTGCCGGCTGCGGTGATCGTTGACGTTGGCCCTTTGATCTTGAAATGCAGGGAAACGTGCCCGGCAGCGGCATTCATCACGGTATTCGGAAAGAGGCGCGGGTTGGCATTCTTCACTCCCTGCTCAATCACGGTGCGGTAGAAGGACTCAACCGTTTCAACGGGGCCAGTCCCGGTTGCGAAGAGAATCCCCACCTGTTCGCAGTTGTGGCGATCAATCTTGAAGCCGCTATCAGTCAGAGCGAATTTCGCTGCTGCAACAGCCTGTTTGCTGATCGTATCCATCTTCCGAAGAAGGCCAGGGTTAATGATCTTCTCATAGCGCAGGCCACGAATCATACCCGCCAGCAAGCTGCCGTAGGGCGAGGCGTCGAACTCAATAATAGGCTGGATCTGAGATTGCCCCTCGCGCAGACGAGAGAAGACCTCAGCAGTCGTGTTGGCTCCAGCAGCAAGAGCGCCAATGCCACTGATAACAACGCGCTTGTGTTGCCACGCGTGTCCATGTCCGGCCCGTGGATACTTGCCAAAGATAATACTTGCATTATTGCCGCCAAAACCGAACGAGTTTGAAAGAATGATGTCCAGTTTGGCCGGTCTGGAGTGGTTGGGCACGAAATCCAGGTCGTAGGTGCGTCGCTCTTCGTCGAAGTTGATGGTTGGGGGCAGGATGCCATCCTGCAAGGCAAGCACACAGGTGACCCCTTCAATTGCGCCGGCAGCACCCAGGGTATGCCCGATCATCGATTTGGTGGAACTGATAGGAATATCCTTGTGCTCCTTTAAAAAGGCGCGGATGGCCTTTGGTTCAATCATATCGTTGGTGGGCGTGCCAGTCCCATGCCCGTTGATATACGAGATCTCATGAATGCTAATGTTAGCCATCTCGACGGCTGTGCTCATGGAGCGGATCGCGCCAGAGCCGCCGGGATCGGGTGCCGTCTGATGATAGGAATCAGATGAGAGGCCATAGCCCATCACCTCTGCCAGAATAGTGGCGCCGCGCGCCTCAGCATGGGATAGTCGCTCAAGCACAAGAATGGCCGCGCCTTCGCCCAGATTGAGGCCATTACTCTTGCTATAGGGTGCGCAGGCTTCAGGGCTCAGAGCCGAGAGGCTATTAAAGCCGGAAAATGAGAGATGAGAGAGCGGATCGACGCCACCGGTAAACATGACGTCTGCTTTCCCACTAATCAGGAACTCAGTGGCAAAACCAATGGCATTTGTGCCTGCTGCACAGGCGTTTGAAATGACGCTTTTTGGGCCTTTCAGACCAAGATCAATGCTGATCAGATCTAATGGCGCATGCAGGGTGTAGAGCTGAAGCAAGCGCGGATGCGTTTTATGAATACCCCGCTTAATCCACTGCTCATGGAACATCTGCCCACTGACCATACCGCCAAGCGAGGTGCCCAGGACAACCCCGATACGATAAGGGTCGAGCTGTTGTACATTGATATGAGCATGTTCCGCTGCCTCTCGTGCGGCAATCACTGCCATCTGGCCGCAGCGGTCCATAAAGCGCATTTCTCGTTTGGAAAAGTAGCGCTCAGGGTGAAATTCAGTCACCTCGCCTGCGACATCGGTCGAAAGATTGGTCATATCGACGGTGTGGACCGAGCGGATGCCACTGCTCCCGCGTACGACGTTATCCCAGAAGGCTTTCTGTCCAATGCCATTAGCGCAGATGACGCCAACCCCTGTGACGACAATTCGTTCACGCGTCATATGAGCCTCCTTTATTTTGTATCAGGCGTGTTGCTCAAACATCGGTGCGGCGACCGGTTCACGCCCTTGCTGAAAGGCCAGAATGTATTCAGCGATCTTATTGACCGAGCTCAACGAACTGATATCATCATCGCTCACCGAGACCTCAAATGCCTCCTCGATGCCGACCACCAGTTCAAGCGCATCCAGGGAGTCCAGGCCGAGACCGCGGCCAAAGAGCGGCTGATCATCCGTTATCTGACCTGGCTCACAATTGAGTTCAAGGTATGAGACCAGCAGGGACTTGATCTGTTCATTGAGGGCTCGGCGCTGTAGTGCCTTCTCCCTCGTTTCCTGGTAGTTGCTCATGTCTTCCTTCCTTTCTTTCTGGGTAGAATGGTATTTATGCTTTTTTGGCCTGGGACGTATGCTCTGTCTCAGCCAGATAGCGTTCAATTTGGTCGCTGATATGTGGCGGCAGGTGAAACAAAATGCGTCCGTCGGTACGCATCAGGACATGTGAGGATGCGCCCTCTGTAAGGAGCTGATGCCCTTGTTGCCGATACACACGATAGGTGAAATCAAAGCGCGCTTTGACCGGTTTTTTGAGAACCGTTTCTACCTCGACTATATCTCCGTAGCGCGCCGAAACGCGAAAGTGACTGCTACAGGTAACAACCGGAAAATGAAGCGTGCTCCCATCGGGCAGCGCCTCCAGATTCAGTCCTATCTGCTTTGCCAGGGTGACGCGCCCGATCTCATACCAGACAAAGTAATGAGAATGGTGAACGACGCCCATTGGATCGCATTCCACGAAGCGTACAGGAATAATTGCTCTGGCTTTCAGTACCATCACACAACTTCTTTCTCTCCTTTTTTTCAGACAGTGTTTATGTCCGGACCTGCTGGAAGCATACCCGAGTTCTGTTCACACCTGGTTGCCTTTGAATTCGCAATTGTAGATTCCTGCAAGGAGGCTGGTTGACTGCTGAAGCTCTACGGGTGCTAATTCGTGCGAACAGTTGCAAACAAGAAGTGAATTGAGGCGGAGTATGCTTTTTCTGTCGTTAACCCCCCTTCTTTACAAGAAGTGAGCGTGTAAGGATGAAGTGCTATGTCATGGCAAATAATCAATGAGTTGCTGATCTTGGCCAGTGTGGATGCTGAGTTTTATCAGGAACTGATTCAGTGCGGAGCCGTTGCGGCGTTGCGACGAGGCTTTCAACTTACTGAAGAGGAGCAAGCGGCTTTCGAGAATTTGCAGGTGAAAGATGTCTACGAGTTGAGTAGAGTCGTCATAGAGAGAATAGGATATAAAAAGTGACAAAGGAGAGATCATTGCAGAACACAACCGCCACCCTTCAAGAGACGAGTTCTCAACAGAGAACAAATTGGTTTGCTAGTTTTGGGGGCCTGATCCCTATCGTGCTGATGATCCCGCTGCTGATGTTGCAGCTCTGGACGGCCTGTATTGTTGCCGCGATCAGCATTTCACTGGTGACGATTCTTTATAATCTGAGCCAGAAGCGTGGCGTGACCAGCCTGGAAGCGCTCTCGCTGTTTTTTGGGCTGGTCAATGCTGTGCTGTACTTTGGGTTCCAGAGTACCTTTCTATTGCAGCGTCTGGGCGCATTCATTTATCTGTTGCTGCTTGTGCAGGTGATCCTCTCACTGGTGCGGGGTGTTCCCTGGACTGAGCAGTATGCGAAACGTTCGGTTTCGCCGGAGCTGTGGGAGAATCCGATGTTTCGGGAAACGAATCGGTTTCTAACCATTGTCTGGGGATGCGCATTCCTGGTAGATATGGTGCTCTCTATAGCCTTTACTGGTTGGCTAGGCAATATCGTGCCAATCGCTCTGGTGGTAGCAACGGCTGTGGCCACACCCTTTCTGACCAAATGGTATACCAGCCTGCGGACGAAGCAGAATTAAAGAGATAGTCCTGTCAGAGGACGCGAGCCATCCATAGTGGTGCACTCGCGTCCTCTGCTTTCTCTTGAGCGAAAATGCCAGGAGGCTTCTAAATGGAGGCACCTGGTCTCGACCTTTCGACGAACGCTGGCCCCTTTTCAGGCTATCAGAGGTTCAACTGATGCGAACAGATTGATGACTCGGTGTGAACGAGAGGCGGGTATGCTTTGAGCGAAGTCAGTTGGAGAACGTGAAGCGGATGGGCTGCAACTGACAGGTATTGTTGGAATATGGAGACAGAGAAGAAAGCCAGGTGAAATTCATGGCGATGATAGTAGAGCAGGCTCCCAGGCAGGGGAAGTCTACTGATAAGGTTGAGAATGTGATTGAGGCTCGTGAAATTTATAAGAGCTTCGGTGCTTTTCAGGTAGTAAAAGGGGTCAGCCTGGAAGTGAAAGCCGGTGAAGTATTTGGACTACTCGGGCCCAATGGTGCCGGTAAAACAACGCTGATCTCGGTATTAACCGGTATCCTGACTCCTGATAAAGGTAGTGCGACCATGTGCGGTTTTGATCTGGTGAAAGATGCGCGCAAAGTCAAAGATGTTATCAGCCTGGTACCGCAGGATCTCACGATTTATCAGGAGCTATCGGCACTGGAGAATCTCAAATTCTTTGCGCGTATGTATCATCTTGCGGGCAAACTGGCAAAGGAACGGATTGATGAAGTGCTGGAGATTGCCCGGTTAACCGATGTGGCGAAAAAGAAAGCCGGGACCTATTCGGGGGGCATGAAACGGCGTTTGAATCTGGCAATCGGGTTGCTCAATCATCCGCGCCTGCTCTTTCTGGATGAGCCAACTGTTGGCGTTGACCCGCAGTCGCGTAACCATATCTTTGAGTGTATCCGTATGCTGGTGCGGGAGCGCAATATGAGCGTTTTCTATACCACTCATTATATGGAAGAAGCGCAGACGCTCTGTCACCGGGTGGCGATCTATGATCATGGGCAGATCATCGCGCTAGGCACGCCTCAGGAACTGATTCAGAAGATTGGTGCGACTCGGTTGACTTTCAGCATAGAGGCGCTGCCCGAAGATGTGCTTGAGCAGGTGCGTGAGCTGGCTACAGTGCAGCAGGCTGACTACAGCGAACAGATCCTGACTGTTGCGGCTCCAGCGCCATATCAGGCGGCCCGCGATGTGATCGGTGTGCTTCAGCAACGGGATGTGCCGGTGACAGATATGCAGACGCAGGAAGTCAATCTAGAAACCGTGTTCTTGAGCCTGACGGGCAAGGCATTGCGCGAGTAAAGCATTCGCTATATCTGATGAAGGAGATGGGGTTATGACCTTCTGGCATGTCGCACTTAAGGATATCCGGCTACAGATGAAGGATCTACCAAGTATCCTGTTCCTGTTTCTGACGCCGTTACTGGTGATCGCGGTAGCCGGGTATGCTCTACCAAACCTGAGCAACAGCAAGACCTATAGCAAGTTCCAGATCCCGGTGGTGCAACAGGATACCGGTCCCTATGCGCAGGCGCTGGTCGATGCACTGAAAAAGAACTCGGCGCTTGAGATTCTGACTACCTATACCGATGAGGACAAGCAAGAACATACAATGACGCTCGATGAGGCGAAGAAGCGGGTCCCGGATCTGAAGGCGGCAATAGTGATCCCTGAGCACTTTTCTGATGATATGATCCAGCAGCGGCCGACCCGGATCACGGTACTGACTGACCCGACAGATAAGGTCGTGCCGCCCGTTGTCAGCAGTGTGGTGAACAAGATCACAACCCAGATGACGCAGACAAAAACGCTGATTGAGGTTGAGCAGGAAGAAAACAAGGTGGGCGAGAACTATCATCAACCCTCGGCTTTTGATGCGACGGTTCCTGGCTATGCGGTGATGTTCATTCTCTTCAGCACGACCTTTGCCGCGGCCTCGCTGCTGACCGAACGCGAAGCGGGCACGCTACGTAAGCTGAAGACGCTGCCAATATCGAAATTCTCGATTATTCTGGGGAAGATGCTGGCAAACTTCCTGGTTGCGCTGTTACAGTGTGTCGTCCTGTTTACTGCCGGTCACTATCTATTCGGGATGTGGCTTGGAAACGATCTGCTGGCTCTGATCACGGTGATTGTGGCAACAGCCTTTGCTGCGACCGGTCTGGGTATGTTGATCGCGGCTTTTATCAAGACGAGGGCGCAGGTGACAGGTGTGGTGACGCTCTGTGTGCTGGCGATGTCTGCTCTGGGAGGCTCGTGGTGGCCGCTCTATATCGAGCCGGAATGGATGCAGAACGTCGCGAAGGTCACGCTGACAGCCTGGGCGATGAGCGGCTTCAATCAGTTACTGGTGTATGGTAATGGTTTCTCTGCGGTTCTCACTCCATTAATTGTGCTGGCCTGTATCGGTATTGGCGGGGTGCTGATTGCAACGGCCCGTTTCCGGTACGAATAATGTTGAGCGTTCAGTGAAAAGGATGAATGCTATATGGAGTACGCGTTTCTCTTCCCCGGGCAGGGGTCGCAACAGGTCGGAATGGGCAAAGATCTGTACAGAAACTATGTGATAGCCCGAGAGACCTTTGAAGAAGCGAATGACATTCTGGGTTTTGATCTGAGCAGGCTCTGCTTTACCGGTCCACAGGTGACATTGACGGCGACCGAGAATGCGCAGCCAGCGATCCTGACGATGAGTGTCGCTCTCCAGAGAGTGCTGACCCAGGAAGGAATTATTCCGGGTATCGTGGCCGGGCATAGCATTGGCTCCTTTGCCAGTCTGGTGGCGGCGGGCTGTCTTCCCTTTGCGGATGCCGTACGCATTGTGCGGCAGCGAGGGTTGCTGATGGCGGCGGTACAACAACCCGGAAGTATGCTGGCGGTGGCCTCTGCCGACGAACTGAAGCTGAAAGAGGTTGAGAAGATGGCGCGGGAGCGCTTTGGGCTTGATATCGCGGCGAACAATAGTCCCGCACAGTCCGTCTTCTCGGGTGCGGTTGAGAGCATCCAGGCACTACAGGATGCCCTGGCCGACCGAAGCGGTGTGCAGGCGAAGCGTTTTTCGGTTAGCCAGGCTTTCCACTCGCGCCTGATGGGTGAGAAGAAGCAGGAATGGGAGCAATTTCTGAACGACTATCCTCTGCTGACCGCTCGTATCCCGGTCGGGTTAAACGTGCAGGGCAACTATACAACCGATGTGAGCGAGATTCGGAAAGATCTGGTTGAACAGTTTACCAGAACAGTGCAGTGGCGCTCGCTCTTCCAGCACCTGCTTGATCTAAACATCACACAGCTCATTGAAGTTGGCATGGGGCATACGCTGGCGGGACTGGCCCGCGCCTGGCCCGGTCGAATAACGGTTCAGGTTACAGAGAGTGTGCCGCATCTGGCGAAGCTGATCAAGCAGGCGCAGAAGCAGCAGCTCGCAACCCGCGCAGCGTAGGAGGATGGTATGCGATACGCGTTTCTCTTTCCCGGTATGGCCTCACAGCGCGAGGGAATGGGTCGCGATCTGGCAGAGCGTTGGCCTGAAGCGCGTGCGGTTTTCTCACAAGCAAGCGCCGTGCTGGGTTATGATTTCGCACAAAAGTGCTTCTATAGCCCGCTCAACGAACTGACCAGTACACAGGAAATGCGCCTGTTAACTATGTTTGTGGTGAGCGTGGCGAGTCTGCGGGTACTGGAAGGGGCGGGGTTAAGGCCTGCGATCGTTGCGGGTGCCAGTGGTGGAATCTTTGCGTCACTGCTTGCCGCTGATGCTATTGATTTTGCCCAGGCAGTGCGTGTGCTGGAGCAGCGCGGGCGATTGATCGCCTCGATCCCACCTGAAAAGCGCGGCTCTATGCTGGCGATCATCACGGCAAACGAGGAAGTCATGCAACAGGTGGAGCTGATCGGGGGCGAGGAGAAGGCGCACGTGGGGCTGTATAACAGTCCAACACAGATCGTGTTTGCCGGATCGGATGAGGTCCTTCGGCGGGTACGGGAGCGGGTACGGGGCCTGCGAGGTGTCTACATCCCGAGACCGGAGCGCTTCAGTGTTGGGAACGCGCATCACTCGCCACTACTGATGGTAATTCAGGAACAATGGTGCGAACTGGTCGACACGATGACGATCCGACAGCCTCGAATCCCCGTTCTGTTGAGCGGCTTTAACGAGGTGACGACCGATCCGCACCGGGTGCGTGAGGCACTGCTTGATCTGAATGGTGGCGCGGTCTATTGGCGGCAGTCGTTTAGCCGGATGCTTGAGGAGGGGTACCGGCTCTTCCTGGAGGTTGGTCCCTGTCAAACATTAACGAAGCTGGCCAGCGCCTGGAAGACACCACATACGGCTCTTCCCTGTGGCACCGTCGCTGAAATAGAGGCAGTCTTTACCCATCTGAGCGAGAAGCAAGCAGCATAAGAGGAGCAAGGCAATGTTTACCGGAGAGGAAGTAGCGCTAGTAACAGGCGCATCGCGCGGCATTGGCAAGGCAGTCGCTCTTGATCTGGCCTCCTATGGTGTGAAAGTCATGGTACATTATCACAGCAAGGAGGAGGAGGCGTTGCAGGTTGCTGACCAGATTGAGCGAGCTGGCGGCACGGCAAAGATCTTTCAGGCAAACGTCGCGGATGAGGCCGCAGTCCAGCGAATGTGTCGTGAAATTAAAAAGGAGTATGGGCGGCTGGACATCCTGGTGAACAACGCCGGGATCACGAAGGATGGCTTTGTCACGATGATGAGCGCAGCCAAATGGCAGGACGTTATAGACACCAATCTGAAAGGGACGTTCTTCTGTACGCGAGAGGCACTCAAGATTATGCACCGGCAGAAGCGGGGCGCGATTATCAATGTGGCCTCGACCAGCGGGGTAGTAGGGCAGCCCGGCCAACTCAATTATTCAGCGTCGAAGGGTGGCCTGATTGCCTTCACGAAAGGATTGGCGCGTGAAGTGGCTCCGCAAGGAATCAGAGCGAATGTTGTGGCTCCGGGCTTTACCGAGACTGATATGACCCGACAGATGGAGCCGGATGTGTTGAAAAAATATCTGGAGATGGTTCCCCTGGGCCGGATCGGCAAGCCGGAGGAGATCGCGTATATGGTCTCGTTTCTGGCCTCGTCAAAGGCCGCCTATATTACCGGAAAAGTCTTCATTGTCGATGGCGGTTTAGTGACTGTTTGATACGAAAAGGAAAGGAAGGAGAAAAACAATGGCAGTATCTCAGGAGCTGTATGAGAAGGCACTGCAGCGGCGCATATTGAACGAACGAATCAAGGAATTGCTGGTGAACTCACTGGAATTGAGCTGTGAGCCTGGCCAGATAACGGATGACCAGCCGCTCTTTGGCCGCGGTCTCGGCCTGGACTCCCTGGATGCGCTTGAACTGGTGGTCGGCATCGAGGAGGCATTTGAGGTCTCGGTGAGCGATGATGATATCAGTTCGTTGAGCTCGGTCAATAAGATCGCTGAATACATCCTGGCCTTTCAGCAAGGGCGTGAACCGGTCGCCGCACCGATGTTTGAAGCATAGGGAGAAGGAGTAATGTCATGAAGACGACATTAGGAGCAGACGAAATACGAACGATGTTACCCCATCGCTGGCCCTTCCTGCTGCTGGATCGTGTGACCGAGCTGGTGCCAGACAAATATGCGGTCGGGATCAAGAACGTGACCATTAGCGAGCCATTCTTTGAGGGC
Source organism: Thermosporothrix sp. COM3 (assembly GCF_059696735.1). Lineage (NCBI taxonomy): Bacteria > Bacillati > Chloroflexota > Ktedonobacteria > Ktedonobacterales > Thermosporotrichaceae > Thermosporothrix > Thermosporothrix sp. COM3. The sequence continues at coordinate 7,528,896 of NZ_AP019376.1, forward strand.
CATTTCCCGCAGCGGGCAATCATGCCCGGGGTGCTGATTGTAGAGGCGCTGGCCCAGTTAACCGCGATTGTCTACTGTAGTGGGCACCTGGCTCGGGCCGAAGAGTGTGGGGCTGGTGCGGCGTTGGAGGAGGTGGCAGATCATGTAGGCTATCTGGTGATGATTAAGAGTATGAAGTTTATGCGCCCGGTGGTGCCGGGAGATCAATTAACGCTGAAGTCGAGTGTCGCAGCCGGTCATGGCGTGTTTTCCCAGGTTAAAGTCTCTGCGCATGTTGGACCGCATCTGGTTGCAGAAGGTATCCTCGGCGTTACGCAGGCTCAGCCCGAAGAGCTGTAGGAGGTGATGTATGTCAGGCTCCATCGCAATTCGTCCATTGCAAGAGGCGGATGTTGAGGGCGTGGTTGACCTCTATAATCGGGGAGGTTTTGGCCCGATTGCCGGTGGACAGGCGTTAACCGGCGCGACTTTCCGTCGCCTGTTAGAGGAACGAGGCACCTATCTGTTTCTTGTTGCCGAGAGTCAGGAGCCAAACGCAATTGTGGGCACGCTGGGCCTGTTTCAGGTATCGGAGCAGCGAGTTGCACAGCCTGAAGAGGTGTTCGCAGGGAGCTTCTTTATTCACCCGGAGTTCCGTAATGGCTCGATTCCCAACCTGCTCTTCATTGAGGCGTTGCGAGCCCTGATTCGCGATGGTTATAGCTGTATCAGCGCGACCGTGAATCCGGCGAACACAACAGCCCTGGCACTTTATAAACGTATGGGCCTTTATCGCACACGGGCAAGCAGCATCGACTACGATGGGCAGATTGAGCTGAAGGGATATCAGCCGCTGATTATGCGCAGTATCAAACAGATGGTCCCGGATTATCTGACTACGCTGCCACGAGTTGAAAGCTGCTGGCGCTTCCTGGCTCCCAGGCAGTCACTGCGCTCAACCGGCTACGATACCGAAAGCTGGAACGGCCTGGAAGTGATTACCTACGAGATTCATTTTGAAGAACATTTCTATCGTTTCCGGCTGGATGTCGAGAGCAATGGACTGGTGGAGTTACAGACAAACGCTGTTCATTTCAGCTTTTATCCAGAGGCCGGGCCAGAGGGTCTGGTTGGTGAAGAACTGAAGCTGGTACACGAACTGACCACCCAATGTGAACAGGCTTGTGCTGTCAGCCGGGCTGATGGGAGCGAAGTGCTTACACGGAGAATATTCGGTCCCCACCAGCACTGGCGGTATGTGGAGCGGCTGGTCTTTCCACAGCCAGGACGGCACGTTGTGCGCTGTACCTTGCATTTGGAGAGCTGCTCGCTTGATTTTCAGGTAGGCGTCAGATTATTGACAGGTGTGCATGCCCAGCGAGTGCGCCCGTTAGTCCATCTCGTGCCGGGAACTGAGACGGTGCGCGTCCCGATTTGTTTGCAAAATGCAACGCAACGTCCCTGTTCACTGTCTGTTGTTGCGCCCTCCTGGGCCCGGTGTGACAGCATAACTCTCGCAGCAGAGAGCGCTGCTGAAACGGCGCTCTCCTGTGAGGGGGTTCCAGAGGGCGTTCATGCCGTCGTGTTCGAGGCGCAGGCAGAGGATGGAACACGGCGGCAACTGGACCCGGTAATGTTACCGGCGCTACGTCGGGGAATGGCGGTCAGCTACCGTGAAGAGAGCGGAGCGTATGTGCTTGAGTCGACTGCTGTAAGAGCAACCATCGATGCGAAGACAGGTCTGATGCATATCTGGGATAAGGGTGCAAGCAGGTTAGCTCTGTATGAGGCATGGCCCGATGTAGGGCCGCCATTCCCTGGCGGCTTGAAGCGAGGTAAGGTGCGTAGGCTTGAGGCATGCTGTGAGGCAGATGGCACGCTGACGCTACAGGAAACGCTGAAAGATGGCAGCTTGCTCAGGCGAACGCTGCGGCTGCGTGATGATCATCTGCTGGAGATTCAGCAAGCATGGAAGCCAGCTCGGAGACGGCAGGCCAGGTTGAAAACGTATGGCTGGTGCGCTCTACGCCAGAGTGTGCTTACTGTGCCCTTGCGTGAGGGCTGGCAGACGAGACCGGTAATCTATGGGGAATATCCCTATGCAATGCACGAGTTTGAGGCTATTCCGAGTGCAGATCTGCCGTGCGATAGCGCGGCTTATGCCGAAAACTGGTCGGTGTTTGAAGAAGCTGGTCGCTGTACAGGGCTGCTCTGGGAGCGTGCCGCTGAGATCTGTTACGGGCTTCATTGGATGCCGTCGCTATTTTTCGAGCTCCCGGAGAAAGAAGCTATCTTGCCTGGCTACGCCTACTATATCGGGCCTGGTGGAGCAAATGAGGTTCAGCGTCACTGGCAGACCTGCTATGCTCATGGCCCGGTTGAGGCGGAACAAACAGCGGTTTTGGCAATGCAGACGCCTGAGACGCGACCCGCTATCGAAACGGTGCTGGAACGACTCTCGGTGCAGGAGGCGCCCGCAGTGCGACTTACACCGGGCGGGACAGGACAGACCCGAGGCTATCAGGTTGATAACGGAGTGGTACGTTTTCAGGTCGCGCCAAAGTTTGCCGGGAGCATCTACAGTTTGACCTTTCAGGGGGCTAATCTGCTACAAACAGCGTTGCCTCGACCGCGTCCGTTTGGTGAAAACGCGTCCTGGTTTGGTGGTATCCATCCCTACAGGGTCAATGAGCGTACTAATTTGCTGGAGAGCTTACTTTGTGATGGTGAGCGAATTCCTGAATATGAAGTCCAGCCATATCAGGAGCTGGATGCACAGGGGCGAGCCTGGGAGGGCGTGATCTTGACTGCCGGTGCACTGCGCATCGCTTATTCTGTCCTGCCAGGGACAAGTATGCTTCGGTTGATGGCTGAATATCACAACACGCGGGCGGTAACTGAAACCTTTGATCTCCTGTTTTATGCCTTCTTCCGAGCGCTGCATAGTCGCGTGCCGAAGATGCTGTACTATGAGCGGCAGGGGAAGGGAGCGTATCTGAAGGAGGAAAAGCGAGGCAGGCGGGTCTATACCGGACGCAGTTGTGTTGTGACTCTGGGGCGAGACGTGGCTGTAAGTCTCTGCGCACCGGAGATTGCAACCTATGAATGGCCAAAGGATGGTTTTCAACATGCCCTTCTTCATCATTTTGATGTGGCACCAGGAGAGACACAACGAGCATACTCATATCTCTTTGTCTCAGATTCGCTGGAACAGGCTTTCAGTGTCGCAGGCTTTCAGCGGAGCCAGACAGGCAGTGTGAAAGGATGAATGGAATGCGAGTCATTTTTGTGGCGTTGAGCAAGTTCAGTGTAGGAGAGCTGCATAACGCGCTCTGCGTGGCCCAACAATTGCAGCGTCGTGGGGCCGAGGTGCTCTTTTTAACGCCACCTGAGCAGCAAGCGTATGCTGAGGCTGCGGGGATGCAGGTAAGAGTGCTGCCGCTGAAGCTTCATCAACAGATACAGGAGGTGATAGAAGACTTTCGCCCTGATGCCGTGGTGTTGGCTGATTACTATCTACTGGATATCGAGAGCGAGATACTGGATCTGGAAGCTCTGTTGCGTTTGCCGGTTCCATGCGCCACCTTTGACTCGTTCCGGTGGGCGCCAGAGCCGCGCACAGTTGAAAACAGGTTGATTCGTCCACAGGATGAACGCCTGTTTAAAGGCAAGTTTGATCGTCTGGCACGGGTGCGAGCGCTGCCCGAGGGAGTGCAGATCTTGCGGGCCTGTCCGGTAAATGTGCCGACAAAGCCTGAGGGACGTGTCATCTCGCTCAAGATGTACGAGCAGCCATTTACGATCACGGAGGCGCGGCGTCGTGAAGTGCGTCAGCGCCTGGGGGTGCGGGAGGATGGCGAAAAGCTGGTGATGTTTGCAAAGGCTTCCTGGGCGCTCAAGGCGATGTATTACCGCATGTTGCAGTCTGGTGGGCGTGCGGCGCGCCTGACCTATAGTTATGAAGATTTCTTGCAAGAGCTTCTGACACATTATCTTGCGGAAGTAGATGCACCGGTAACGGTGGTGGGAGTAATGCCGCAGGGGAAAGGAGAGGTGTATAGACAGGAGCAGAGGCGCTTTGTAAGTATGCCCTTTCTTCCAATGAACGAGTTCACCGAACTGGTGCTCTCTTGCGATCTGTTTGTGACGGATAATATGCCCTCCAGCGCTACGACAAGGGCCGTTTTCGGGCGTGTACCGGTCATTGTGCTGACTAATACGCTGCTCACCGGGACGCAGGATGGCTCACCATTGACCTTCCCGGAGCATCTGCGACTTTCGGAAGAGGGTGCGGCGCTGATCCAGAAGTGGAATAGTCTGCTTCATGGCGGAATTTATCCCTTTACGATTTATCCAAACGGCTGGATCGACGAATTACGACCGCTGTTTCAGAATAACCCGTATTGTACCACACTGGTTCAGGCGGAGATGTATGCATTGAGCGAGACTGCGCACTGCTTCGCGGAGCTGCTCTGTAACAGGAAAGCCCGTGAGGTGCTTCAGGCGCGGCAACAGGCATATATCGAACAGGTCGTTGGACTGCCGCCAACCTATGACCTCTTTGAGACATGGATTGCAACCATGAAAGGAGTATATGCATGAATACCGGATTACTGACAGTGACACACGAGCAGGCAGTGATGAAAGATGAGGCGGGCTATGGCATTATCGCTTCCTTTGGTGATGTCATGAAAGAGTACGCGGCCATTCGCAGCAGTGTGGGTATCTTTGATATGTCCACGCATGGTAAATTCCGGGTCAGCGGAGATGAGCATGTGGCCTGGGTTTCAAAAATGGTCAGCCGGGATATCGAGTTCTTGAATAGCGAGACCGAAATCTTCGCGCTCTGTCTGGACGAAGAAGCAAAGCTGCTTGGTATCGTGACACTGTACAAGTATGATGATGCGATTGTGATTGAGACCGAGACCACCGACCGCAAACGTCTGACGGAGTGGTTTGAGCAACATCGGGAAGAGGGTGTTGAGATTGAGGATATCAGTGATGAGTATGCGCTGATCGGGCTTGAGGGACCACTGGCTTTTAAGGTGGCGCAAACACTGCTTGATTACGAGATCAGCAGCATTCCCTTTCAGGGCTTTGTCGAAGTAGAGCGTGATGGCGCCACCCTGTTACTGGCCCGCACTGGCTACACTGGCGAGTATGGGTATAAGGTCTTTGTTCCGGCGTCTGTGGCAGGCGAGGTCTGGCATGAGCTGTACGCAAAAACACAGGAGCTTGGCGGAACGCAGTGCGGAAGTGAAGCGCTGGAGATCACCATGCTGGAAGTGCGACAGCCAATCGGCCATATTGAGGCGCGTGAGATCCCTGTTCTTGAAGCTGGTCTGGGCTGGCTGATCGATTTCGGCAAGATGGATGCATATATCGGTCAGGAGGCAATCAATGAGCAGGCCGCACAGCCGGTTGAGCGCCGAATGATTGGCTTTATCGTCGAGAAGCAGGCACAGATCGAGGCGGGCGATGCAATTGTGCTCGACGATCAGGTTATTGGGCGAGTCGTCACAGCTTGCTATAGCCCGACGCTGGATGCGATTCTTGGCCTGGCGCTGAACAATGAGCCGTTCACCGTTCCCGGTTTAACCTGGACCGTGCGCACCGCAGAAGGCACTGAATATGCGGCTGAGTCTGCTTCTTCGCCGTACATTGTGCCAAGATCCTGGAAAGTGAAGATGCTCTAAGAGGGCGATTCCGAGGAGCAGCCAGCTCCTCGGGTTCCCTTCCGTGCAGGGAGAAAAGGAGAGACGCTGATGAGTATAGCTATCGTACAGGAGTGCCTGGAGATAGAGGGCGTGGTGCTGAAGAAGTTGCAGCGGCATGCTGATGAGCGCGGTTTTTTCCTGGAGCTGATTCGTCAGAATGACCCGTTTTTTGCCGAGGGCTTCGGGCAATTGAGCCATAGCAAGATGTATCCGGGAGTGGCGAAGGCATGGCATATTCATAAAACACAGGTTGATTGGTGGTATGTGGCGCTTGGACGGTTGAAAGTGGGGCTTTCGGATCGGCGCCCTGATTCCCCGACGTTTGGCAGAACTATCACCCTGTTTCTGGGTGAGGATCTTGAGCCTGCGGTGTTAAAGATCCCACCCGGGGTGGCGCATGGCTGTAAGGCGATTGGCGGTGTTTCGCATCTCTTCTATGTGACATCAAGCATCTATAACCCGGAGGAAGAGGGACGTATCCCGCATGATGATCCTGAGATAGGCTACGACTGGAAGAGCGGAGCGACGATCAAATGAAAGCGTTAGTTTTAAGCGGCGGCAAGGGAACGCGGCTGCATCCGCTGACCTACACCAATGCCAAGCAGTTGATTCCGGTGGCCAATAAACCAGTGCTCTTTTATGCGCTGGAAAAGATCGTCGCTGCCGGCATTTATGAGATTGGGATTGTGGTTGGCGACACGCGCGAAGAGATTATCGCTGCGGTTGGTGATGGCCGCCAGTTCGGTGAGCAGGTCTCTATCTCCTATATTCATCAAGAACAGCCGCTCGGGTTGGCCCATGCGGTAAAGCTCGCGCAACCTTTTCTTCAGAATGACCGCTTCTTGATGTTCCTGGGCGATAACTTCATTGAGGAGCCGCTAGGTGAACTGGTCGCGCATTTTGCCGCCCCTGATTGCCTCGATCACGCACAGGTATGCTTAACGCGAGTTGAGGCGCCGCAACAGTTTGGGGTGGCACTGCTTTCCGAGGAGCAAGAGCGGCTGGTGAGAGTGGTGGAGAAGCCGAGAGAGCCGATCAGCGATCTGGCGATAGTAGGTGTCTACCTCTTTGATGCACATATCTTTGAGGCGGTTAACGCAATTCACCCTTCTGCGCGGGGTGAGCTGGAAATCACCGATGCGATTCAATATCTCATTGACCGGGGCTACAGAGTGAGTCCGCATCTCTTGCGTGGGTACTGGATTGATACGGGGAGGATGCAGGATATGTTGAACGCAAATCGTACTGTGCTGAGCCAGATGCAGGGAGCGCTGGCGCCCGGGGTCGAGATTGATGAGCGCTCGTGTCTCTATGGTGAAGTGGTGCTGGAGGAAAATGTGCGGCTGATTAACAGCGTGGTACGGGGACCATCGATTATCGGGCGCAATGTCGTCCTGGAAAATACATATATTGGTCCTTTTACCTCAATAGCTCATGACACAGTCGTTATGAATAGCGAGATTGAGCACAGTATCATTCTGGAGGGATGCACCATCCAGGCAATTGGCGGGCGTATCGAAGATAGTTTGATTGGGCGCCATACACAGATCTACCCGACGCAGGGCCGTCCTGGAGCGCATCGGTTATTGCTTGGAGATCATAGCAGCATCGGGCTGATGTCTGCTTAGTGTAAAAGAAAGAGGAGATGGCGAAGTGCGTATTCTCGTCACAGGAGGCGCTGGCTTTATCGGCAGTAATTTTGTGTCGTTTCTGCTCCAGCACTATCCGACCTATGAGGTGGTGATCCTGGATAAGTTGACCTATGCAGGGAATCTGCTGAACCTCACGGAGGAACTGGAACGGCCAAACTGTACCTTCCAAGAAGGTGATATCTGCAACCCCTTACAGGTTGAGCGGGCCATCCGAGGATGTCAGGCTGTTGTACATTTCGCTGCTGAAACGCATGTCGATCGCTCTATTGTGGCTCCGGAAGCGTTTATCAAGACAAATGTGGAGGGCACCTATGTGCTGCTGGAGGCGGCGCGGAAACATCATATTCAGCGCTTTATCCATATCTCAACCGATGAGGTGTATGGAAATGCGCTTTCACCGGAGGGGATCAGTCGTCCCTCGTTAGAGACTGATCCGCAGCGACCGATGTCGCCTTACGCTGCCAGCAAAGCCGCAGCGGATAGCCTGGCCTATTCGTACTGGACGACTTATGGCGTGCCAGTGGTCATTACACGTTGTGGCAATAACTATGGCCCGCGCCAGTATCCGGAGAAACAGCTACCGCATTTCATTCTCTGTGCACAGGAGAAACGACCGTTACCGATTTATGGCACAGGACAGAATGTACGTGACTGGATTCACGTCTACGACCATGCGGCGGCTATTCTGACGCTGCTTCATGAAGATGGGAAGCGGGTTCATGGTGAAGTGTTTAACGTGGGGGCTGGTGAGGAGCGCACAATACTGGAAAATGCCTGCACAGTATTGGATCTGTTGAGAAGACCGAGAAGCTTGATTCAATTTGTTCCTGATCGACCAGGGCATGTCAGACGCCACGCTGTTGATACAACCAAGATCCGGCGCGTGTGTGGCTGGCAGCCGCGGGTGCGTTTTCGCGAGGGCATTGAACAGACAGTGCGTTGGTATCAGGAACATCCGGAGTGGATCGCGGCGACGCGTGCCAGATATGACGATTTTGTACGCAGAGTTTTTGAGCTTGAGGCGGAGGCTGCATGAGTACCTTTCTTGTGACAGGGGGCAGTGGCTGTATTGGCAGTCGGATACTGCATCGGCTGGGAGCGCAGGGACATACCGTATATGCGCTCCAGCGGAGCGAGTTCATCCGGCGTGAGCCGGGAGTGCAATATGAGTACTGCGACCTGACCACGATTTCGGAAGCCAGGCTGTGCGCTTTGTTTGAGCGAGTACAGCCTGAGGTGTTGATCCATTGCGCAGCTCTGACCAACGTTGATGCCTGTGAGGGGCTGCGAGAACTGGCATATGCTCTCAACGCTGCTGCAACCTATCGTTTGGCCCGAGTCTGTGGCCGGTATGGCGTTCACTGTCTATTCCTTTCAACCGATTATGTCTATGACGGGACGTCACCTCGACCTTATCTAGAAGAGGATCAGGTGCGGCCCTTGAGCGTCTATGGGCAGAGCAAGCTGCTTGGGGAGCGGGCAGTACAGGAGGGCTGTGAGAGCTGGACCATCTGCCGAACCGCTGTGGTGTATGGCTCTGTGGGGGGAGCGCGGCAGGACTTTACTCTCTGGCTGGCGCAGCAGCTTCAGCGGAAACAACCAGTGCGTATTGTGTGCGATCAAGTCAGTTCTCCAACCTATGTAGAGGATCTGGTTGAGCAGATCCTTGCTCTGGCTTCCCTGCGGGCACAAGGGATCTATCATACGGCTGGCAGTTCGATGATTGATCGTTATCAGTTTGCGTTACTGGTGGCACGTTTTCTGGGCGCTAATGAGACATTGATTTCGCCGATTTTGAGCGATGAATTGGCGCAAAAGGCGCAACGACCCACATACGCAGGACTCTGTATTGAGAAAATCAGCAGGAAGATCGGAGTGCGTCCACTCTCTGTAGAAGAAGGGCTGGCACGCTGTATGACCGCGATCAAGGAACAAAGTTTGCTTTCAGCTGCATAAAGGAAAGGAGTCTATCCTATGTCCAGGCCATCAACCGTTCTCGCTTTTGCTGCTTCGATGACTATTACCGCCATTATGACAGTTACAAGCTATATCGGAATCTATCTCCTGACGCATCCTGAGAAAGAAACGCAGAAGGGAGAAGAAAAGGCACAGGCGCAAGAGATACTGGCAAAGGCAGCATAGGAGGGGAAGCGGATGAATGCTTGTGACTTTGCCAGTCTTACCCATCGAGAGTTGTGCGATCTGGCGCGGAAACTGGGAAATACGAGAATGGAAGCTATTCGCGTGCTGTTGCATGGCAGGCCGAGAACAATTCATCTGAAGCTGGAAGCAGATAATCCGACCGGCTCGGTGAAGGATCGCACGGCCTGGGGATTGCTACAGACGTTGGAGCGGCGCGGGAGATTGCAGCCAGGCTCATGTCTGGTGGAATCAACATCGGGAAATCTCGGGGTAGCGCTGGCCTTTCTCTGCCGCTTGCGTGGATATAGCTTTATTGCCGTAGTTGATCCAAAGACGACACCTGAGAATGTTTCGCGCATGCAGGCACTTGGTGCCGAGGTTGATATGGTACGCCAGCCCGATGAGCATGGGGGGTATCTGCTCTCGCGGCTGGCCCGTATTCGGGAATATTGTGAGCGTTCCGCCCACTACGTCTGGCCGAATCAGTATGCTAATGCGGCCAATCCGCTGGTGCATCGCCAGATGACCGGGCCTGAGATCTATCGCCAGATGCAGGGAAAGGTCGATGCTATCTTTCTCGCGGTGTCAACGGGCGGAACACTGGCCGGAATTGCTGAATACTTCCGTGAAGTCAGCCCGAGAACGCGGATTATCGCCGTTGATGCTTATGGGTCAGTTGTGTTTGGAACGCCAGCGGCGCCGAGAAAATTAACGGGGATAGGTGCCTCTCAGCCCTCTCGTTTTCTGCGTCGTGAACACTATGACGAGTACCTGCTGGTGACGGATCGGGAAGCCTTTTCGGTGTGCCGTTCACTGGCTGCCTCTGTGCAGATACAGGTGGGGGGATCGAGTGGTGCGGTGCTCGCGGCCTGCCTGCGCTATCTGGAACAACATTCTGAGCTTGAGCGTGTAGTGTGTCTGTGCCCCGATGGAGGCGCAAACTATACGTCTTCGATCTATCAGGATGCCTGGTTACAGGAGAATGGAATAGAGCTGGATAAGATTGATTGTTTTGAGCGTGCCTTGAGTCTGAAAGGAACGAAAGATGCGAGACGGTTTTGTGTATCTCTCGCGTGAGGATGTGATGCGAGCCTGCGTTGATCTCGATAGCGTTGCTGTGATGCGAGAAGTGTTTCAGCTGCATGGTCGCGGTCAGACGATTCTGCCTGATGAGGCGTATCTTGGGTGGGTGAATGAGGAGGGAGAGCACGTGCGCAGCCTGAATATGCCGGCCTATGTCGGGGGAGCGATTCGATTTGCAGGCACGAAAGTAATTAATGGGAACATCGCGAATCCACAACGGCGCGGTATTCCTCGGGCCAGCGGACTGACGTTACTCTATGACGAGGTGACGGCGCAGGTAGTATGTGTGATGGAATCGGCCTATCTTTCGAGCCTGCGAACGGCCAGTGTCAGTATCCTGTCTGCCTTGCTTTTACAGGGAGAGCCGATTGAGACGGTTGCCGTAATTGGGGCAGGCGTGATTGCGCAGCGACATCTGGAGTTGGTGTTGAAGTATCTGCCTGACGTGCAACGGCTCCTGGTCTATGATCTGGTCCCAGGACAGGTGGAGCAAGTGCGACAAGCATTGCAGTCTGAGTTGCTCCGGCGTGGAGTCACATTGGAAGAGGCGAAGTCGGCGGAAGCGGCGATTCGTCCGGCACAACTGGTAATTCCTGCGACGACGGTGACTGAAGGATATATCCAGTATGCATGGTTGCAACCTGGAACTATTGTGGTGCATGTTTCGCTGGATGATGTGCTGCCAGAGGTTGTGCTTCGAGCCGATGGGGTGATCGTCGATGATTGGGAACTGGTGCGCACTGATACCCGTCGCCTTCTGGGAAGAATGTATAGGAACGGGCAGCTTGTCGGGCCGGATGAAGCTTTGCCCGCTAAAGGGGAGGAGTGTCGGCGAGTTGATGCGCAATTAGGCGAGCTTGTCTGCGGGAAGCGAGGTGGGAGGAAAACGAAGGATGATATTCTCCTGGTGAATCCGTTCGGGCTTGCGATCGAAGATGTGGCGCTTGCATCGTACGTGTATCGAAAAGCAGGCCAGCTAGGACTGGGGATACAACTGTTGTATTAAAACGAAGTCAGATGTGCGCAGTATCGTGGTTGCATCCGTTATGTTTGTACCTCGGGTTAAAGGAGTACGAGAGAGATCAAGCATATACGAAAGATGCAAAGCATCGTCAGATGCGAAAAGGGGCTGCACGTTGATTCAGTATCCAGATACATTTGGGGACAAGGAGCGTTGTTTTTCTGCAAGAATCTGAGAAGTCTCGCTCCCTGTTCCTCACTGTTTTCTGCGATCGAGGCTTCTGTTGTGCTCAACGCAGAAGAGAGAAGAGGAGGTACCCTCCTATAACTGCAATAGTCAAGTACCCCACGGCTCAAGCCGGGGGCTTGTCCCTAACCCACGAGGGGTTGAGACGATAGGCCGCTTGACGACGACCCACCAACCAAGGGTATACCGAGGCTGGCAAGAGACGAGAGGTATTTCTCTCGAATATTTTGAGACGCGTTGAGATCGGCATTGAGGCAGTAGCCACATTCACGACACAGGAAGAGGCTTTGAGAACGACGATTCTTGCGAGCCTGATGCCCACAGCGAGAACAGGTCTGGGAGGTATGACGAGGATCAACTTTGACCACCCTGATTCCCTTCTCCTGTGCTTTGTAGGTCAGAAAGGCGTGAAACTGTGCGAAGCTCCACGAATGGAGGCGACGCTGTGTTTCTGTCTTCTTCTTCATCCTGGCACGAGAGCGAATATGCGTCAGATTCTCAACCACCATGGTCGAACCCGCAGGGGTGTGGGCAACGATGCGCTTACTGAGAACATGGTCATGATCTTTGCGTTGCCGAAGCAGTTTGCCAGAGAGCTTGCGCAAGTGGCGTTTCGCACTCTTTGTGCCTTTGGCTTGCAGTTTCCGCTTGAGACGGAAGATCCGACGCTCTTGCTCTTTCCAGCGACGTTCACCGAGGAATTGCTTATTGGAGGTGACAGCAGGACGATTCAACCCGAGATCAACACCCACGACTTTCCCCGATGGGGCAACCACTGGATCAGGGATGCTCACGACCACATGCAGCGTATAACGACCTTTGCGGGAGCAGAGGTCGGCACTACATACCTTGCCTCCGATATACCTGGCGGCATAGGGTGGCACCACGAAGGGCAATTCAACTCGCCCATCAGTGGTTGCAAGGCTGCATGTCATGGTTTCCCACTTGACCCAGTAGGAGCGTTGATCGTAGCGAATCGGACAGAGACGAGCACGCGGGGTACTCGCTTTACGCCCCTTCTTGCGTCGATCCAGGGCCGATTTGACGGCTTCGGTGGCTTTCACACGAGCAGCACAGACCAGTTGAGCGGGCAAATCAGGATGCGTCGCCCGCAAGGGATAGTAGGTACGCTTATGCAGTTCTACCCCATTGTGACACGAGGTCGTAAAGCCCTCTTGAGCTACTGCGTTAAAGCAATCGGTGTGTGCTTGCAAGGTTCGCTGCAACACCTGTGCTTGCTCACTGTTCGGTTGGAGATGCAAGATGATCGTTCTGTCCATGCAAGAAGTATCTCATATATACAAAGTTTTGTCAATAGGTACAGGTTCACTCCTGTCTCCAAGCCCCAAGAAAGGAAGACCTGCTTCCTCCCCATAGCTGAAGCAAGGGGTCTCCGCAGGTCTCGTCTGATGAAGGCAACAGGACCTATAAACAGAACATTTGTCCTATGAGATGGCGAGATGTGTTGTGTGCTTAGAGCAATTGCAGCAAAGATTGCCATGATGCCAACAAGGTAGCAAAGGAGGGCAAAAGCATGTAAGAGAAGAGACGTAATGATACTGAGAACACCAACCAGAAGGAAGAAAATGATGAGGTTTTTACGTACGCTGATCGTCATGAAAAATCCCTTCCTGAGTAATTGTCAGGTGTTTGCGTCCTGAAAAAGGATCAGTTGTTTTAATTGAGAAACGCTTGATGGTAGGGAATATGCTTCGCATGAATACTATATATACTTTTCATCTCAATTATATAGTATAGCCAGTGAAATAGCCAATATAGGGCCTCTTTCTATTTCTAGTGGGGAAGGATAATTGAGCAACGGAACAAATGACCCAAAGAGCCTGCCTGCGCGCAAAATGTATTGCTCGATCTCTTGCTGTTGATAATTCCATTTCCTCTGAAGAGGTCCAGTGAGAACTTCTTTGTCTGTATGGACGGCCAGTTTGAATTTCTTCTACTGAGGACCAGGCTTCTATCATTGTTCTGAAAGTAGGAAAATAGGCAACTTGCATAATGGGCTCTTCGTCAAGATGTATGTCCTGTGATTTCTCTTCTATATCCTCTACTTCGAATAAGGCACGTTGCCGCAATGAGAGCTTACGGAGGGTAGACTAAGATCCTGGCGAAAATGTGTAGTAAAGCAATTTGTAATATTTGGCCTGCGAGTATGAATGGAACGAAAAACAACGCTAAGGAAATGGTTCCCCTTGCAGACTACCCTTGAAGTCTCTTTGACATGCTCATGTTCACTGAGCATGGTGTTCGATGAAAGACAGAACCCGTTTATTGATTTCACGAGGGTATTCCCCGTTGATAGCGTGAGAGGCATTGGGCCATAGTTCGATGTCGAGAGTACTCATCCATTTTTTGCCATTTTCAACGGCTTTTCTTGCATCATGCATGGCACTCTTCTCTGCCATCAGTGCTAACACCGGGATGTGTATCGTTCTCAGATCATGCTGGGAAAATTGATCCGGTGGAGGTAATTTGATGGCAAACTGTTTCATACTGATGGCTATGAGTTTGGCGACAGGTATCCGTTCATTTGCCTGTATTCCTCCGGAGATGTAGCCAAGCATCTTCTCACGGATCGGCTTGGGCACGATGGGGATGGTCGCTGGAAGCGAGAGGAAAAGGACTTTTGCTGAGATGGGAACAAAGACAAACACCGGATCGAGTAAACTCAGAGAAGCAACTGCTTCAGGATAAGCGCGTACCAGATTCATCGCGGCCCATCCACCAAACGAAACACTCATCAGGTGAGCCTTTTTGAGAGGGAGTGCCGAGAGCACCTGATGTAACCACAGTGCTTGATCTCTGCTCCCTTTGATTTCAGCGGTCTGCACACTTAACCCTGGTTCTCCTAAGGCATCAATCGAATAAACGGGCCTTTCTTCCAGAAGTCCCTGGATGTTGGGTTCCCACATGGGAGTGGAAGCTGAGCGACCCGGGAGCAGGACAATGGGATCTTTGTGTCCATTTTCTTGCTTGACAAAAGCGTAGACCCGTACGCTCCCAAAGTCCGTGGTGATATCTTTTGTCTCGGTAGGAGGTGGTAAAAGGGCCATCGCTTCATGATATGCTGCCAGAAATTCCTTTTTCCCCGCCTCTGTTCTAAAATGACTGAGTTTTGAAGATGGTTTCATGGAGGTCCCTCGTTCTTCAAACATTTGATGCTCTTCGCTTGGTCACTCTCTAGTGGAGGAAGCAGCTCCCTTGGCTCATCAGCCCTTGATGAACAGGCATGGATAGTGTTCAGAGAGTATAGCACAGAGAGAGCGCTTCGCCCAGAAGCTTTTCTTGCATTCGCTCACCCATGGTCTCCTCCCACAAAAAACCTGATAGCCTCATGGGCCAATGAGGCCCGCCGCAGAAATTTACAACGCTCATAGAATAAGTCAGGGCGTTTCGATGTGGCGGTGAGGCTATTTGCTCTTAGCGTTGTTTTTCGTTCCATTCATACTCGCAGGCCAAATATTACAAATTGCTTTACTACACATTTTCGCCAGGATCTTAGTCTACCCTCTCTCCTGAATTGATGCTATGCTAACACTCCATCGTATTACTGCATCCTTTCCCTTATCATACTTGGCATGTATACCTGAAACAATGCCGTAAAGTCAATCGCTGAAAACAGGTGATCATCCCAGAACACAACAAAACCAACGAGGAATAGCTCGGCGAGGCAAGTGCGGATGAGCAAGGCGATTAACCGGAATTGATCATTACGAAGCACCTTTCAAAGGTGGTTATAATTCTCGATTTATATAAATTAGTAAATTTGTTTATCTAAAAATATTTGCTTTTAAAGTTTGTTTAATTATACTAAAATCGAAGTAAAAAAATGCATGAATAACTTGTATTTTGGAAATTATTATGTTATTTTTAATATTGTAGTAAGTAGATAGTCTTGATTGGAAAGCAGGTATATTGAGAATAGTTGTATCCAAAACATTTTTATCGCAAACTTATTCCTTTTTAGGAAAAGTATATAGTATTCTTTTTGCCTGCTGTGCTTCTATTTATACAGAGAGCTATTTTTCGTGGTCAGTCAAAATGGCCTCTAGGAAGCTCCAAGTGTCTTCAGCAAGCTCCATAACAGAAAGTGGCATGTATGTGAGTAATGTGGATAGACTCTTGCTAAGTGAAAGGATTCAAAACTGTGCAACGTATCTCCGTAAGCAAAATGCTGTGGCTGACCATCGCTGTAGTTCTCCTGACAATTTTCAGCTTTGCCACTACCAGTAGCCCTGTATCTGCAAAAAAAGCGACAAAAACAGTAAAGCAAACAGTAAACTTACAAGTTGATTGTAAACATCTTTCGGCTGAAGTTCTCAAGCAGGCTCAAGCCCGAGGCGATTGTCCTCAATCAAATGCCATTAACACATTGAAACCTTTCGACACAAGAGCTGGTGCTTGTGGAACGACATCGTTGTATATCACAGATAACTTCAACGGGGGAACTCCAACGATTACCATTGCAGCTAGTTCTTCAAAGGGATATATGATTTCGGTAAGCTGGAGTGTTAAATGGGTTAATTATGATACTGGTGGTCAAAACGGCTACGGAGGCTCGCAGGGATATTTTGGAGACAATTGGTCGCGCTCTGACAATCCATTTACTGGGGTTGGAAGCGTGTATGCGATCCTGGATAATTTGACTGTTACCACAGGGTACGGATACATTTGCTATGGTCTCCAGCCTCAAGATTCAGGATATGTGGATTAAACTAAACGAGAAAAAGGGTAACCTTGCCCTTTTTCTCAACTTAATGCTAAAATAGCAATATAGTTAGTTTTGTTTGTTATATTGTTGATTGCTCTAGCTGATCTGTGAAAGGAGTGAGTTGACATGGCCCAAAATACACATCAATACCAACCATCGGATGAACTACTAGAATTTCTTAAAGAAACCGTGCGTTACAGCCTTCATCTCGTAAAGCATCGGCAGCCTGAATTGATGACGGTGCGTTCACAAAATGAGCAAATATACATAGATGTTTGGTCAAAGGATGGGAGCTATATCATGTCATCTGCTACGCCTTTCGGGAAGCTTCCCTATCTGGAAACCATTGCAACTGATCCCGAGAAACGCAAAAAGCATTTTGAATTCCTCGCATCTATCAATCCATAGTCCATCTAGGATGGTGCGATAGAATCAGGTTCTCTTTTCCCTTGTCAGTCCCCTTCGCCGAGAAATTGTGGGAAAATAGATCAGAACTCCAGCTTCATTGATGAAGCTATTGGCCTTAACCTTCCACTTCACGGATCTGCAACTTGGGCCGCTGCCTTCCTACTTGGTCTCTAGAACCAGCAAGAGGTGTCTTCTCGTCATAGTTATTCTTCGCAGTTTCATGGAAGATGATCTCTCAGGAAACCACTGCTGCTTCTGATAGAAATCCGCGATAAATGTAACAACCTCATCCTCAGTGAAGTCGCGTGTATACTGCTGATGATAATGCCAGGCAAGGTGAGCGAGCAGCTCACGCTTCAGCTCGGGCTTTAGTAGAGCATTCTCTGGCCGAGAGAGAAGGCGCTCACGATCCCATCCCTGAAGCATGAGGTCAACGATCTGTTTATAGATATCAGCTCGTCGCTCGGGCAGATGACCATTCTGATCAGGTTATGGAGTTGGTGTCACATGGCTTTATCGTCGTGGGCCTTGATCAGCCAGGAGTGGCTGCGTCAGTGGTGTTCCCAGATGGATATGAGATCGCTGGACTCTCAAAAAAACAGATGTAGCCCCTCTACACGCAGAGCCTCAATCCAGCCAAAGATGTCCCACAATGGGCAGGCGTTCAATGACGGCATTATCCCCTACTTTGCCCAGGATGTTAGCTTCACCCTTGATCAGCTTGCGTCTCTCAATAGGAGAGACCCACAGGGTCTTCTGACCGGGACGGGACCTTTGGTGTTTCATTCGGCGGTATGGTTGCCTCGCAGGCGCGTGCAACAGACTCACGCCTCTCTGCTTGCCTGATGATGGATGTTGCGATGCCTGCCAATGTGGTCAACAGTGGCTTACGACTGCCCAGTATGTGGATTACCCGTCCTGTTAGCACGATGTTGCTCGAAAGACAAAAAACTGGCGGCTGGCAAGGGCAGGAGATCGAGCAAACCCAGAACACCATGCATGCAGTGTATAACCGGTTGCCAGGGGATGGCTACTTTGTGCAAGTGCCTGGGATGTTTCACATCGATTGTACAGATCTTAGTCTCCTCTCACCACTATCCCCGGCCATTGATTTAAGAGGACCTGTTGGAAGTAAGCACGCACATAAGATCATTAATACCTACGCACTTACGTTCTTTGACAGACACCTCAAAGGGAAACCACAAAGGCTGCTTGAAGGATCATCGGTTCCCTTTCCTGAAGTCATCTTTGAAAGGCGTCGGTCATAAGCTGCTTCTATTGTAGGCGTTGGGATGAAGCAGTGCAATCTTCAAAAGGAGAAAAACAAATGTATACGCGCTCACTTGGTTCTACTGGTCCTTACGTTTCGGCTTTTGGTCTGGGCTGTATGGGAATGTCAGCTCTCTATGGGCCTGCCGATGAAGCCGAGAGCCTGGCAACGATCCAGGCTGCTCTTGATGCCGGGATCACGTTGCTTGATACGGCTGACTTCTATGGTGCAGGGCACAATGAGCTTCTGCTGCAAAAAGCATTGCAGGGGCGCAACCGCTCACAGGTGGTCCTGAGCGTCAAATTCGGGGTGCTGGGTGATCCTACCAGGAGTTGGGCTGGTGGCATCGATGGACGACCAGCAGCCGTCAAGGACTTTCTGGCCTATAGTCTGCGACGGCTGAGAACAGAGTATGTCGATATTTACCGACTTGCTCGCCTCGATCCTGCTGTGCCGATAGAGGAAACGGTTGGAGCAATGGCCGATCTGGTCAAAGCTGGTTATGTTCGCCACATCGCCCTCTCAGAGGTGGGGGCAAGGACACTGCATCGTGCGGCAAGTGTATATCCCATCTGCGATGTACAAGTCGAGTATTCCTTGCTCTCGCGCGACATAGAGGCTGAGATTCTGCCGACCTGCCGTGAACTGGGAATTGGTGTGACAGCATACGGCGTTCTTTCCCGAGGCCTGATCAGCGGTCACTGGTCTCAGCAGCGAGCGCTCAGCGCAGATGATTTCCGCGCTACCAATCCTCGTTTCACCGGTGAGAACCTGGCGCACAATCTGGCTCTGGTTGAGGCGCTCCGTGCGCTTGCCGAGGCAAAAGGGGCGACAGTGGCACAGCTAGCGATCGCCTGGGTGCTCTCGCGTGGTCAAGACGTGGTTCCCCTGATCGGGGCACGACGGCGAGATCGACTTGCCGAAGCGCTGGGAGCAGTCAACCTGCATCTCACTGAGGACGAGTTGGCACACATCGAAGCGGCCATACCAAAGGGGGCCGCTGCTGGCGCTCGCTATGATGCTCGGAGGATGGCGAGTCTTGATAGCGAGCGTTGAGCGAACGGTACCCGCGCACCGCCCGATCACCGTGCGCGATCTGCTCACCTTTACGATGGGCTTCGGTCTGCTGTTTACACCTGCTGGAGCGTATCCGATCCTCAAGGCCGCCAACGAGCTTCAGATTGGCATGGCGCTGGCAGGGGCTCAACTTCAGGAAAAGCCCGATCCTGATGAGTGGATCCGCCGGCTGGGCACGCTGCCGCTCATGTACCAGCCCGGCGAACAGTGGCCCTACGGGATAGGATCCGAAGTATTGAGTGTGCTGATCGCCCGCGTCTCCGGCCAGCCGTTTGAGACATTCCTGCGCGAACGGATCTTTGAGCCGCTTGGGATGAAGGACACTGGCTTCAGCGTTCCGCCTGACAAGCTCCATCGCCTGGCAAGCAACTACATTGCCGACCCGGCAACTGGAACCCGCAAACTCTTTGAGGGTGTGCAGGAGAGTCAGTGGAGCCGTCCGCCAATCTTCCCGTCTGGAGCTGCCGAGCTGCTCTCGACCATTGATGACTATCTGGCCTTCGGACAGATGCTGTTGAATAAGGGCAGGTATGGGGGCGAACGCATTCTCTCGCGCCCCTCGGTTGAGGCAATGATCACAGACCAGTTAACGCCAGCACAGAAAGCGGTATCGAGCCTGCCTCTGTTTCCCGGCTTTTTTGAGTCAAATGGTTGGGGCTTTGGCGTCTCAGTAGTGACCAGACGCGATGATATTGCCTCGGTTCCAGGCCGCTTCGGCTGGCTTGGCAGCATGGGCACCTCCTGGTTCTCCGACCCCAAAGAGGATCTGGTTGGGATTCTGTTCACGCAGCGCTCCCTCCCGCTCAACCTCTACCACGATTTCTGGACCCTGGTCTATCAATCCATCAACGATTGAAGTAACGGGTTCGCCTCTGAGTGTTCAGCAGACCGTAGAGTGCTCATCTATCCTGAAGCCGGGGAGTTGCCGGTTGGAGTGGAGCAGGTCTGCTGAGACGCTTTAACAAAGGATTGTCTCCGATTCTCTGGCTCCTCACCTGGATAACTCTACAGTCTACCTTCCAGATTGATATGATACTGATGGTTCAATGGCAGATAGATATCTGCTACGGGAGGACTGATGGAGCAGACTGTTTCAAATATAGCCATTTTATTCAAGTCCTTTTGGTACTGGACGAGTATGCCCGGGGCAGTCACATAGCGACGATTTTAGGAGAGCGACTGGCCTATGATATGCTCTCAGCCATGGGCTGCTAATACCTGCTTGGGCCCCGCGGTATCGCTCCTGGCGAGGTTTGGGACCCACAATTAAATTCTTTCCCGCCTTGCCGCTGTAGGCAACAAAAAAAAGTGTATACGAAGGCAATGGGAAGAAGAGAAGATACACATGAATTTTTAAAAGGTTTTACGCCACGCCCAATCTGGCAGATGCTTTCAGCGATTGGCGATCAGTGCTCTAGTGTGGCGATGATATGGATAACGACCCGGCTCCTGGGCTGCACTGCTGGAGTGGTAAGCGCACTGGGGTGGTTGGCAGCTCTCCTGTTTAGGAGTGTGGTGTTGAGCGCGAGATTCTGCTTCTTTGTCGATTGGTTTTGTTCTCTGTAGCCTGCTGACTGCTTGCGTTTTTCCGGGGGACTTCTTCCGCTTACTCTTCTGTTGCCGAATGCCGGGAGTACCCTACAAGCTCCTTTGCTTGCTTGTTCCCTTGACAAGGTAAATGCAAGTTCTATTTTGAAGTATGCTTTAAAATAGTAGTAGATAGTATTTATGGTAAATACTTGAAATGATGGTTGATTTATAGTATCCTCTCTATAGATGTTTCTGATGGTGAGGCCACTCCCCGGTACTTCTGACTCGTTTTTCGTGGAAGAGAGGTGCATATGTCGAATAATATTGAATACACCAACCTGACGCTTGCGAACAGTGACTATGGCAATTTGTTGGAAAAGATTGAGAAGCTGCTGGATGAAGAGCTCAAGCGAATTCAAACCGCAGGCAAAGGCAACTACTTTGGGATAACTCCGTATCCTGCTTTTGATATTGATAAGCTTGCGGAGGCTATGGCGAAGCAATTTATTGGCAGTAACCAATATCCATTTGAGAATATAGATGGAACGGCCTTCGCAACCGTGTACATGCCTGAGGTAGAGGCACAACAAAAGTTTAGTCAACAACTCCATTCTATTCTGCGAAAGATGCAGCGTTGTATGCAAAGTCTCTATTTCAAGCAACCGAATGCACCAAAGCAACAGACACCAAATGCTCTCCATATTTATATGAAGAAATTTGTTGAAGAGATAACAAAAACATTAAGTAGCTCCTCTCTTTCTTCTCAAACCGGTTCACAGATGCATGGGCTTACGTATGGAAGCTTCACTACTCCGTTTGATGTAAAGAAGAGACGCCTGAGTGTAACAAAGAATCCTGAGAGCAGTGAAGTGGGCGAAAAGGTCTGGTTGAAGGGGCATAAACTCACGGTCCAGGTCCAGAACATTGGTCAGTTTGACCAGGATGTTATTGATGGCATTATGACACGGCTCAAACAGATGCGTGAGGCGGGTGAAGAGCTTGATGATGAAAGTCTGAGTGACGTACAGGATGAACTGAAGAGAAAAGCGGCGGCACCGACATCGGACCTGCAAGCGTTGCGGAACGCGGTTATTGTTGAGACGGTTGCGCGTATCTTTCGGGAATGTAAAGTGCGCTATTTACAATACCTGCTCAATGGCATGAAGGTATGGAACAAGCCGGGAAAAGAGCGGGGGATGCGCCTGCTTGAGAACCTGATTGCGCGCCTGCGGGCGCTTGACGAGTATAGTCGTGCTTATGATCTTGGGCACTATGAGGTGACCTTTCAGCAGCGTACCTATAACTTTAAGGAGATTCTGTCCGGGGCAGCTGCTTTTGATTCCCTGCCTATTATTACCGAGATTGAAGGCCTGCTGAATGAGACAACCGATGTGCAGCAAGGAATAAAGACCTTTATTATGGGAGTGAAGCTGAAACTCAATGGCAAGGTGCAGGTCCACGGAGGCAAGAATGACACCGTGTTTGATTATAACATCAGCCTGCTCGACCCTCAGACTCCCCTTTATAAGAGGCGTAAGGCAGCGGCGATTGATGAAGAGAGATTCTATGAAAAAGTGCTGCATGTGGCCTTGCTCTATCTTGTGCTGGTAAGGTTAGATGATCCTACCTTTGATGCGGTTGCATTCTTTGAGGAGAAAATACGTCCAGTGCTGCAAAATGGCTCTGAAGAGGAGAAACTGGATGTTCTCCTGAAGATTAAGCGAGGCATTGAGGCTGGAAAGAAGGCTGAAGAGTATATCAGAACGCTCAAAGATCTGCTCGTTGAGTTTATCAAACATCAATCTATCGGACCAGACATGGCACCGGAAACGCTGGTGTTGAGTCTGAAGACTTCGCTGCTGAATACTGATCTGGACTCGATCGTTAATTCGCATATCTACTTTCAGGAATTTGTTCCTCAGCAGTCGAAAAGTGTGTTGAAACATGTTGCGGTGGAAGAGGCCAGAACCAGTAACGACGCACTCTGTAAACTGCCACTTCAGATCCAATTCGAGCCACTCTACTACTATCCAGCAGATACGCTGGAAGAGGTGTACACCATGAAGTACACAGCCACCCAGTTGAAGACGCTCCCCGTGATGCTGGTGCCGGTTGACAATAGTGGGTATCTCAGAGATATTAAGAATTCGTTTGGAAAACTGAACCGAATCGCTCTCTATTATCGGCACCATACATGGTACTCGGACTCGCCGGAAGCCTTTGTCTATCGCTTTACCTATATCACGCTTGCCTATATCTTTGTGAAGATGCTTGCAAGCTATGCGGTGGGGAAGGGGGAGGATCCGAGCCTGTTCTTGCCCATTTTGTGTATCCATGATCGCGATGAGGCTGAAGCAGATGTCAATCGGCATGATGAGACGGTGCACAAGGAAGAGGAGCAAAAAACAGTACAACTCAGCGATGAAGCCTTTATCCATTCGTTTGCCAAGCTCCTCGATTTTCTTCTAAGTCAGGATTATCTAAGCAGCTCGCAAGGTTTCAAGCGTGACACGATTCAAGGTGCGAAGCAGGGAATTCATAAGCGGAGAAATGCGCTTGCCTCCTTGTTTTCAGCACTTCCACGTTCCTTTGAAAAGCAGTTGGCACAACCGAACAGGGACTATGCGTTGAAAAAGCTTGCCCTGGTGATCGTTTCCAGTCGTCCAAGCGATAAGAATAGGAAAGCGCAAGAACCGGATTCAACTGAGGGTGCGACACTGTATGGTCAGATTGTTGGGATTGAACGGCTTGATACAGGCGCTATCAGGCTGGGTCTGCTTACCACCTTCTCTGCCAATCTTGAGAAGGAGGAGCTCTACTCGCGGCCCCAGGCCTTGATAGACCAGCTTCGAAAATATGCTGCTCAGGGTTACTCTCATTTTCTCTATGTCGCGCATGCGCCATATAACCGGACTCTCAAGGTAGAACAGCTAGATCTTTACTTTATGAATGAATCCGTTATTCAGGCGCTGCGTGAAATTCCCGCTGGTGAGAAGGGTGAACATATTCGGGTCTATCCGATTTTCTGTGACAAATACTACGTTGTCAATCGTAAACCACGGGCCAGATCAAGTGTCCCGGACGTGAATTCGCTCTATATCGATGATATTGGAGAGCTTGCGCAGGTGTCACGTGATACCAGCAAAAAAGCTATTCTCTTTTTCAATATCTTTACCGGGAAAACGATTAATCCTGAGTCTGTCTACAATGGTGTGATGTCGTATACGACGCTGGTGAACACCTATCAGAATGATGTGACCTACGATCAATACATCTGGAGTGACCTGCTCAGTTTGAGTAGTGAGAATTCTCTAAGAGCCGAAATCCTGGAGATGCTGACCCTCTTTCACTTCTGGCGTTTTGAGAAAGGCAACGAGATTAGGAATGTTAACAAGACTGGGAAAGACAAAAGGATTCAGATTCAGATGAAACTGGACCCCTATAGCCAGATTATTGGGACAGACTCAGTTGGCAAACTCAGCATTTATCCTCATATGCGGAGCAAAGTGCGTTTTAATGCATTGTCCTATCTGACAGAGGTCCGTTCTGTCTTGCGCAAGCAAAAGAATGAAGGTGAGCGATGATGGGAGAGAAACCACAGCAAGAAAACGAGAAGGAGCTTTTCGGGACCTACCTTGGTCGTGTGTTTGAGGTCGGTTTTAATATCGGGCTGCTCGAAAGCCTGGAGCGCCATGAGATTACTGCCTACTATGGTGATACCTATAAGCAAGATTTGCAGAAACTGTACGCCCCGCGTCTGATTCAGAAGTTGCAGAAATATGCGGATGTCAGTGACAGTTGGAGTAAAGCAAATATCGAGCGCTGGGGCTATTTTATCCTCATGCGTGGCTACCTCAGTGGCTTGACCTTTTTTACGGAATATCTGCAGTCGTTTCAATATGCAGATTATAGATGTGTCTATATCCTGTGCAATTTTTATGGCTCAAACAGCCTGGGAACCTATACTGAGAAGGACTCGCGCTCTGCTGCCCTGGAGCTTATCCAGCAGTTTGATCGTGCAGGCTATGAGGTTGAGTTGACCGAGGGAGACCTGAGAGAATATCAGCATACGGGAGAATTTCTGAATGCAGATACATTGCTGTTGTTGACCAACGGAAAAAAATGGCGGATGTTCTGCGTTGATCTCTCAATCTTCACTGTACGCACGCTTGAAGACACCCATGATCTGACCGATATCGCCTTTCTACAGCAGATGCTTGTGCGTGAGCTATCTTATCTGAGAAGCAAGAGTGTCTTTACAAACTTGAGTATTGACGCCGATCTTGACACGACTGCTGACGTGATGCTCTCTTCGCAATTGAATCACTATTTTAAGGCATTTCAGCATCACGATAAAGAGAGTGTAAAGCTGATTCAGGCGGCTAGCTATGCATACAGCTTTTATGCGTTCCTGCGGCGAAAAGCGGTACTCGATGAGCGAAGCGACCTGTTTATCAACGCGCTTGGCTATACAGATCGTGGTTGGAGTGGAATCGCTGTGCATCAGAAGGCGGATAAAGCCAGTCAGATGGATCTGCTGAAGACCTGCGCGGAGATTTATCGTCAAAAGCTATATGATCAGCAGATCGACGAGGCACGCAACGAGCTGCTTCGCTCAATAGAACAGACCGCAGGGCTTAGCTTTAGCGGAAGTGCTGGGCGTGCGTTCGTGCGCAATTTGGTTCATCTGGTGGAGAGGGGTGATGGTATTCGCTGGTTGGACCATGAAGAGATACTCGAAGGGTTTGCCAGTACATGGACGCCTTTGCAGCCCGAGATTCTCAACGAGGAGGCGCAGAAGTGGCTTGAGATGAGTGGTTTTCAGGGAAAAACCTTGCAGGATGCGCATGCGGAACTGATCAAGCAAGCGTTGCGAAGTGATCGACTCTATCTCTTCCTGACAGGGAGTCCTGGCATTGGTAAGACGACGGCCCTGACCTCGTTCTTGAAAGAAGCCGAAGCAAATGGTGAGGGTTTTCTGTTGCTCTATGCGAGCCCACGAAAGCAGGTCAATCGGGATATCATCAAGAAATTCCGAGAGGAGCCAGCATCACAGCATTTGTTTGCTCTGACCACCAACTCAACTATTTTACGCGCTCATGGTTCTCGGAATGGTCCTCAGAAGAAGACAGTGTACTTTTATTCACCCGAACGCAGTGCTCGCTTTTTTGAGGGAGGTATTGACTTTCTTCCTGCGGACGAAGCGGAAATGCAGACCTCGTTCCAGCGAGCGCGTGAGCTAGAGGAGATTCAAGAGGGCTTGCTTGTTGACAAGGGAGAGCGCGTATATGGTGTGCTCGATAGTCTGTGCAGTGCAATCAATGTCGTCTTGAGCCGAGATATCTCGCGCTCGGTGGTAGCCTCGGTCGCAATTCAGTCTCTCAAAAGAGTGGGCAGGGGAGAGAACACCACGCTGGATCATCTCAAAAAGATGCTCAGAAGCGTTTCCAACGATCATGGCATTATTCCTGCTAAGATGCACGAGCTCAGGAAGCGGATCAAGCATGTCTTCATTATGATTGACGAAGTAACCGGCGATGAGGGTGGAGCCGCTTTTCTGGCGGGGCTACAGCGTTTCCTGAGCAATAATGGGCTGTTGGACCCCACTTATGGCTTCAACACAAAGATCATCGTTGCCGATGCCTCTATTGTGGATTCACGTGTCATCAAACAACATCTTGAAAAAGATGATTTTGAGCCTAACAAGATTTACTTCCGTAAGCTGGCAAAGGAAGAACAGACCACTCCATTGAGTGTACAGGAGATCTCCTTTAAGCTTAAAAAAGGGTGGCTCATTAATGCGAACGTCTATCCTGCGGAACGGCTGAAGCTGCGGTATGAAGTAGCAGTCGATACGCTTCATTATCAGGAAGAACGCTATGAGGATCGGAGCAAGCAGATCAAGCAAGAGACACATGAGCGTATCATCAGATCAATTTTGCAGACCTTAGAGCGCGCTGATCACCAGCAATTGTTGGTCTATATTCAAGATAAGATGCGCCTCTCTGAAATTATGCAAGCAGTATACAAGCGGCGGCAGGGTGATTTCAAAAGAGGGGTGCATTACCTGGATATTCACGCGAATAATTCTGAGTATGAGCGGCGCGAGATCGAGGCTCGGCGCGAAAAGGTAAAAATTATCTTTATGACAGCCTCTGCCAGTCGAGGTCTCTCCTTCCCTCATGCGCGCCATATCATTGTTGATATTCCGCACTTTGAGATTGAACAGAACCTGATGGAGATCCTGCAAGTGATCTATCGTGGACGCGGGCAGGAGCAATACAACCGTGGCGAGAAGCAAATTACCTTCTATCTGACAGAACGAATTGCCTATCTCAAACCGGAAGATCGGGAGCTGTCTGTCCGTGAGCGAATGATAGATCTGCTCAATATGCTCATTTTGCTTAAGGCGGCGATTCTGACACGCATCCAGGGCTATGGAAATATCAGCAGAAAGAAGTATGTCATTATTCCTATTGGAGGGAAAGCTGTTGCTTCCTCTGGGGAGACTCTAACCTCACGGATTGGACGTTTACTTAAAGAGCTTCAGGATCAGCAGCGCCTCAAATGGGAGAATGAGGATCTGAAGTATGTACGTCAGGCGCTTCAAGATTTGCTAGGAAGTGCGGAGATTAAATTACAGCATTATGGGGGAGATGCTACTCAGGCGTTTGTGCCGCTGTTGCCGACCTTCTATCAGGAGTTTGTAGAGCGTGTGCGCGGTGGTCTGCATGGTCTGTTAGGATGGAAACGCTTTGAAACGGCCTACATCTGTGGCGGGCTGCTTGTCGCTCCGTGCGTTGGCCGCAATATGCAGGAAAGCTACTGGCTCCATGCGAACAAATTACTGCGAGAGAAGGTGGGGAGCAAGGAAGAGCTCTTAGCACGGATGGAGGCGCTGGCGCGAGATCGCGACTATCCTGATTCTTTGCATGATACATTGAGAGATGCGATCGCCTTAATCAAGGGCTTGGAGCGCTATGATTCGCATGTGACCTCGCGGTATAAGCAGGATAGCTGGCATAAGGATCAGCACTGTGCCTTTCCCTTGGTCTGCCTGGTTGCCTATCCTGTTTTTCAAGCGTACTTCCAGGGAAAGCCGCAGCGTGAAGAGCAGGCGGAAACCTCCTTCCGGGCGCTGCTACAGACATATCTGCGTAGTGTTTGCACGAATGCTGATAGCATCTTACCTCTTGGCAGCATGTACGAAGATTTTCCCTTTTTGATCTTTCGCAGTCTGAGCCTGGGGGAAGCGCGGCGCAAGATCTTTACTGGAAACTATCTCTTTATGTCACATGAGATGAACATTCTCAACCTGCTGCTTGCAACTGATCGGGTCTGAATGGACGCCTGATCGGCGTGTTCGGTTTGTTTTCTCAGCAGGAGCCAGAGATTTTGTGTAATGTAAGTCGGGCGATGACCATTGGAAGAACTCCATCTTTGGTCATCGCTTACTCTGTTTTGTGCGTGTGAGAAAGCTCGGAAAGTGATCGTTATCGTGTAGATAACGTATTCTCGAATGAGATGTTATTCTAGATGAACAGAAGCATGAAAGGATCTTTTGCTTGTTTTCCTATTCTTTGATATCCTTTTTCCATGTCAGTAGCAGCGAGATAGCCAGAAAGAGGATGCCATATACCAGAATCACCAGGAGCGCTTGCGTTCCACTTATGTTGAGCTCGACCAGGTTCCCCTGATTATTTTTTGTGTTCATACCCTGTCATATTGCATCTATACCGTACCATTTGCAGGCTAGCTCCAAAATGATTGGCGATTTCCTGAAGGGTCATTCCACGTTGAAAAGCCCAGTCTAGCCCTCTTGCTGGAATTTGGAGACAGCCTCCCAGATATTCAGCTGCCTGTTCATCTGCAATGCGAAATTCCCGAGAAAGTAGTCCTCCTGATAGTTGATGGAAGCGAATTGGCTGATGGCCGAGTAATAAATGAGCCAGCTCATGCATTATATTTGATTCATAACGTGTTGATGCATGATTCGGGTTGTAAATAATTAAATGCTTTTCTTTTCCAAGAGGCAATGTCAAGGCAGACCAGCCAGCATTGTCTGCTAGTAGAATCTGTATGAGTTGTTCATCTATTCCAGGAATTTCTAAAGGGCTGATGACCGGGACCTTGAGATATTGTGCTAAACGCCTAGCTGGTAAAGGGTCGTAAGCATGGATCTGTAACGCTTTTCGTAGGCGTATTCCTTCGTTCTCACATCTCTTTCTTATTGTTATGTCTAAGCCTCTCATCTATTATATATCTAATTTCCCTTCCGTTGCCGCTTTATATGCTGACTTCATTAACTTTGCCAGTGCATCGGCCATTTCAGGTGTGAGCTCCCTATCTGCACGAAGATAGCCCTCAATGCGCTCTGGCGTGCTTATCTCGCTTTCCTGCTGCTCATCTATCTCCTTAATAAATTCCTCAGAAGAGACCTGGAGCCAGGAGCAGATGCGCAAGAATGTCTCCATATCGGGAATCTTCCCATTTTCAATGCGAGATAAAGTAGATGAGCTTACTCCCCCAATTTCTTGAGCAGCCTCACGGAGTCCGCGTGTGCCACGTTTAGCTTTTATAAGGGATGCAAAGTATTTTGTATCAAATATTCTGCCCATGTTTCTCCTCAAATTGTTGTCCAATACGGACACTTATTCATGTATTGCTCAGAGAACCACAATATGGTATACTTCTGTTGTTGCAATTTGGAAACGACGTCCTATGTATGATACAGATGTTGTTTCGTCCGTGAAACATTGTACTGGGATTAGTACATACAGTCAAATAAGCAAGAAAGAAGCGGTGTATGGCTCGATCATTACCTGAAGATGTCTTTCCTTACCTGGTTCTTGGGCTGGCGAAGTACATGGAGAGCGAGCGGAAATATCCCTATCCAGATGAACTGAGGTATGCTCTCAATCATCTTTCCCTCGTTATGCTCTCAGGCTTCCCTACCACGATTACTGATATGTTCTCGCTTTTTGAGTCACCGCTTGAAGAGTGGTGGCCAGGGACACTTCCTCCGGCAATTGATCCTCGTTTCGAGTTGCTTTATGAGGGCGAATTAGACGAGCAGGTTGTAGAGTTTCTTCTTGAATATGACTTGCCTGTTCAAGCAACCCTGCAAAATGTCCAGGTTGTCCTTGATAATCAAAAAGTAGTTGCAATGTTGAACGTGTGCAGGAGCGCATATATTCAAGATCCATCTAGGGCAAGTGAGGAATATATTGCTGCCAGACAATATATCATCGCTCATCCCTGGACGAGTGCAGAGCAGATCCGACGGAAATTTCGAGATTTTCGCTATATCACTGTTGAAGCCATTAGTTCATTTTATCGGGACAGCCAAGCGCTTCAACTGGCCCTGCTTTATCAGCGTCAGGGGAGAGCAGGCGCTTGCTATTGGAATTGTCCCGCGTGTGGGCCGCTATATCTGCGTGATAATCGGCTTGGAAGTCTCAAACCAAATGCCTGTTTAGGGCGTTGTCCTGGACCCCAAGGATGGGATGCGCTTGATCCGGTTGATAATCCTCTCGTTTTGAGACGCGGTATTCACTTACGTACTTTTATACCAGGGGTTACTGAATTGCAGTTATATCATTGGCTTGTCCAGGAGGCGCAGCCAGACACCCCTGAGCTTCAGCAGGTGCTCTTATGGCCGGGGGTAGATTGCTACGATTTGCAGCTTATCTACCAGCGCACATTACAAAGAAGAGAAGTTTGGGCGGTAGATGTGAAAGATTACAAAGACCCATTTGTTCTGGGAAGGCGTATTGCTCAAGATAATCGACAGATAGTAGAGAATGCGCTTGAGTGGAATCAATGGTATTATGTGTATCCCTCTTATCGAGAGTTGCAACGCAGTGACTATCGAGCGTGCGTGCTTCGAGCTGCTGGTCAGCTTCCTGCCAATGTACATGTTGTGAGTGAAAAGCAGTTCAAAGTATTAGTAACAGAACAATAAAAGGGGTGGCTAATGTATGATAGAAGCCAGTGGTATAGTCCGCTCGTACAGAAGTTGATGGCTCAGGATAAACGAAAAATTCTGGATGGCCGATATGTTTTCCTAGTTCGGGTTGAGCTTGGTTTGAGGCTGCTTGAATGGCTTGATCTCTGTGACGAGCCAATAACCGTTCTCTGGGTGGTACTGGATGATTTACCTCTCCCTGATGAGCGCCTCATCGCATGGAATGAGCGTCAGAGACGAGCGATTGCAAATGCGCGTGTCCTGCTCCCCTTTTCTGGGCGCTTTGCCTGGGAACACGCGCTGAGAGAATATGCCATCATTCCTGAAGCTTGGCGCTGCTATGTTGTGCAACCGGGTGATCCAGATCGACAATTGCTCTTGCCTACTTCCTGCTGCCCTCAGGAACGACTTCTTGTCTATGACAAAACGCTTGCGAGTGTATTACCCTTTGCCCAAAGAACGATTCGACCTGCGGAGGCGAACATCTTTTGTTTTGATGCTATCACGACGCATGGAAAGCAGGTTGTTCAGGTAGCGATTCCCGAAGATATTGCGGAGATGGCTAGTAGCGCTATTCCCTGGTTTACCAGTCCGCGCGATCGGGGCCCAATGAACTATTCGTATGAAGACTTCCGCAAGATTGCGGTCGAAATAGAGGAATTACGGCAAGAGCGTGGTCTGGCCGAAGCGTTAGGATCTCGCACAAGCTGGGTAGATCTGGTTGAGAACCTGATATCGTATCGTGCTGTGGCTTCAGATGGGAGTCTTACTGAGAAGAATACGACTCCTTTGAAACTGGATGGTTATGCTTATGTTGTTGGCGCGGTTGCCTCTGGTAAGTCAACGATGGCGAAGTTGATATTAGCGGATGCGGCCCTTCATCCAGAAAAGGATATGCGGGTCACACTTGTGGTTGGAGATACGATGTCAGCCCTGAACCTGGCTGACGATTTCAATCGGCTATTTTGTCAATGGGGAGAGCAGCCCGTTGCTGTTCCTCTCCTTGGACGATCAACGCGGGATCGGCATTTGAAGCATCTCTATCGTTCAAGTCAATTTCGTTCAGATCACTGGGCTCTACGTTGGTTGAATACTGCCTGTCCCCTCCAGGCGCTAGTGACAGATAGCCCGGCACAGCTTGTTACTCCAGGGAATGAGCCTTGTGAGGCGCTTTATAAACCACTCAAAAAACCAAAACAGCGTAAGAACTATCAGTATTGCCCCCTCTTTGCCACCTGTCCGGCGAAACAGTTGTATCGTGATATGCCTGGTGCACGCATCTGGATTACTACTCCTGGAGCGTTAGGAGTTTCTCGTATTCCCGCACAAGTTGAGAAGCGAATGGTACATTTGACAAATATAGTGTATGAGCAATCTGACCTCGTCATTTTTGATGAGGCAGATATGGTTCAGGCCTGGTTTGATGATCTTTTCGCAGGAGAGACGGTTTTAACGAATGAAGCGATTGGCAATGGACTTCTGGATGTAGAAGATGTTGAGTCTGCTCAAGCCTGGATTCCTCAAAGAGCGCAGCCAGCTGCTACGCGTCGTTGGTTAGGGGCAGAACGACAGTCCTTGACTGCTATCTCTAATATTCTTAGTAGCCTTGCAGATATCGAGCACGGAGCTTTTTTGCGCCATTGGATTGGTCGTCATTTTTTTACGGCGCTCACACTCGCTTATAAACTTGTCTGGAGGTTACTTGGGTATCCAGAATGGGACTCTGAGGAATTCAAAAAATTGGATCAGATAAAGGCAAGCAAAGAAGTAC
Organism: Thermosporothrix sp. COM3; assembly: GCF_059696735.1. Classification (NCBI taxonomy): domain Bacteria; kingdom Bacillati; phylum Chloroflexota; class Ktedonobacteria; order Ktedonobacterales; family Thermosporotrichaceae; genus Thermosporothrix; species Thermosporothrix sp. COM3. The sequence continues at coordinate 7,561,425 of NZ_AP019376.1, forward strand.
AGGCAATTGTTGCCTACTTCGAGCAACTGAGCTACAGAGATCCTCTAACTATGAGGTTGCCAATTGGAGTGAAGGCGCGCGAGGAGGATGCCGTTTCCCATTTAGCACAGATTATGCGGTTTATCATCGCGGCGGGCGATAGTGGCCATAATCCTGCGATAAGAGAGGAATGCTGGTCTTGGCTTCAAGCATTTATTCCCAATATTGAGCAAACAATGCAACAATTGGAGCGAACGTATGCGCAGAAGCAGACACGAGGGGCTCGAGCGGTACCGCTTCCAACAAGAGATACATTTGCCCTCTGTCTGGAATTTGTGTTGAATGTCATGACTCTCGATCGCAACGTTCAAATTGTCTTCTATGAATGGTACAACAAGCCTGAGAACATGATGACAGCGCTTAATGAACATTCACTGGAGCGTTCTCCACGGTACCTGATGGATGTTCTGCCTATTCCTCCAACCGGTCGTATGTTTGGGACCTACTACTCCAAAGAGATAGAACTTGGGCGGAATGAGGAGAAAAAGCAGAGAGGTCCAGCTAGTCTCTCCATCTTCGCATATCAAAACATTGGGCGATGGTACACGATGAACTTCCACCAACTGTTTACGAATCTTGATGGAAGACGTGGACCAAACGTCTTAGCTCTCTCAGGAACCTCCTGGTTGCCTCATTCTTCGCGCTGGCATATTGACATTCAGCCTCAGGGAATGCTCGATCCATCATTAGGGGCACAGCAGGCTATCGCGCAAAGTTCTTTCTTCTATTGTCCTCAGTATAAGAAGGAGGGTAATAAGGTACTGCCAATTCGTGTTTCAGGCTCTAACGATATGCTTCAAGCGCTGAAAAACATGATACGGGTGTTGACTGATGAGCATCATGTATCAAGGGCAAGTTTTAAGAAAGAGCTAGAAAAACTACGGGAACTCGGGCAGCAGCAGCCGCACTACTGGAGAGATAGAGAGCGCCTCTTGCTCCTCGTGAACTCATATGAACAGGCGAAGCACGTTTTTGAGGCGCTCAGAGCGAGCAGTCAGTGGAAGGCAGCAGCACCTGGAGAAATACAATATCTCTCACAAGCTGAAACTGATGAGGATGAGGAGAGGGTGGATGACATTCTATATCGAAGTGATGTAGAGGATTTTGCTTTAACGAACGGAAAAATTCTAATAGCTCCATTGCAGGCTATCGGTCGAGGATATAATATTCTCAATCGTGAAGGAAAAGCCGCTTTTGGCTCTATCTACTTCCTCACGCGACCTATGCCTTTTCCTGCTGATACACAGGTATTGGCACAGGAGCTCAATCGCCGAACGCTCGATTGGTGTAAAGATTCACAGTTTCCGGCCTGGCAAGAGCCGGAATTGATTGGTAAGGCGCTTGAGCTACGCAGGACAGCAAGTGCATACTGGCGGAAAGCAGAATTACGAAGCTTTTATCGCCTTCTGGAACATGAAGATGAGAACGGTAACATAACCTATAGTGAGCGACTTAACCTGGCTGCGACAACGGCTGGCCATATCAATCAGGCATGTGGGCGCCTACTTCGTGGCGGTGTTCCCTTCCGGGCCTACTTCATTGATGCTGCTTGGGCCCCAGAGACAGCGAGGCAACCCAATAGTAAAGAAGCAGCAGATACGAGTTTGCTTGCAGCAGTGATACAGGTGTTGCAGGACTATATGGAGTCTCCAATTGGTGAAGGGCTTTACGCTTCGATTGTAGATGCTCTGGTCGATATTCACAATTTTCAACCGGAATAGTCATAGTGTGGTAGAGAGTGAGTTAAGAATGGACAAATTTTCATCTATTGTACCTTTGCGCTTTCGTATCGATGAGTCCTATCTGCGAGATCTGGCTGTTTCGTTTTCTCCGTTTGCCTACGAACAGGATTGCAAAGATTTTCTCGCGAAGATGCAGCACTATCAGACTAAAAAGGGGCGTGACAGGAATCTGCCTTATCGTCGGCTCAATACAGTTCTCACCGCGCTCGCGCCTACGCTGGCGCATCCATTTCTCTCACGTAGAAATGTTGATACTGGTAACTATGAACGGCAGATGCTCATTATTGGTACGGAGAAAAAAGATCGTCCAACGCCGGAACAAATCAGCGACTTAGTGTATGAATGGGGAAAGCAATGGGGAAAGGACCAATTTCGAGATATTGTTGAGGGGGTTGGCAAGGACGTATATAAGCAATTTCTTGACCGTCTACAGCAGCCGCTTCAGCGTTGGTACGAAACAGATGCTGCTTTGCTGTTTCGCGATCTTAATAAAGGAACACAGTTAGGCTATCAGGCGATTCCCAGTCTATTTGCGTCCCTAATGGCGGGTAAAGAATCAAAGATTCATGGAAGAAAGGTTTCCTGGCGCCTGATGCAGGATGGTATGTATGGACTAGCTGTAGTGAGCGAACCTTTTTTAGCGAGCTATACGGATCGCAAAGGAAATATATGTGAAGGGACCTTTGCCTACAAATTAGAATTCCGTTTACAAACGCAGGTAGGAAGTCCACACCGCTGGATCCATTTATATATACGTTGTACGCGTTATGTTGATAAAAAGATTACCAGAGTGAACTATATGCGTGACGTGTCTGTGCGAGTCGGTGTTCACCAACCTCGTTTAGCGGGATGGGGATGGTCTCCAACGCTTGTATCATTGCCGCTGACAGGTGGATCGAATAGCCCACGTTGGGATGATCATCTCGTAGAGCTTTTATCTGCAATGAAAGCGCGAGATCTGGTGTCGCCAGCGATGATCCTACAGGAGCCGCAAAAATATCGAGCCGCGAGTGAGCAAACAGGATACGATCAATATTATGTTGTGTATGCCGAAGGTTTTCGGCCTTATCACAAAATTAAGACAGGCTTTGATTTCGCCGAAATCCAAGAAGTTGCTGAATCTGTAAGTGAAATTCTGGGTCTTGAAATCTCTTGTGGTCAAACGCTGGTTTCTGATATGCCGAATTCCCGGATGTATTTGAACGAGCTTCCCCCCTCTATGTTCGATATTGGTGATTTTCAAAAGAAGCAATTCTTGAGAAAAACGTATAGACAGACTAAAGATGAGAATAAGAGGCTTAATCAGATAGAGAGGCAGAAAATTGTGTACCAGGCTTTACAGAGGGCTACTGGAAATCAGATGGTGTGCATTTTTCTCTGCTGGCAGAATAGCCTTACAAAGCGCATTCTCGAGCAGGAAATACGGAATGCGCTCTTTTTAGATGCTGATAAGCCTTTGCCTGAAACAGTTAGGATAATTGTGCCCTCTCAACCTATTCCTGATGATCTTGTTCAGCCTCTGGATCCTGGTTCACTTGATCCTCAAAAGCGCTTTAACAAGCTCTCTGCAGAGGAACGTCATGAATTTAATCAAGAATGGAAGAAGCAGATGCAGAAAGCATTCCGGGACAAAGCCCGGGCCTGGGAAACCTATCTCCGGACTTTGCTTCCTGAGGCTTCCGGCTACAGGCTTGCGTTGATTGAACTGACTCCTATGGAGAAGAAGCAATCTTCTAAGCAACAGATGTCTTCCAATGGATCGACAGATGATAACCCTCATGCAAGCCAGAATGTGAAAGGAGCGGTTCGCTGGGCATGTAATAAACTTGACATCGCCTCTCAGGTCATATTCCCGCTTAAAGTAGATGGTGATGGTCGTGTTGATAAGGCGGAAGCTGCAAGAGCGAGCAATAGTGTATTGGATCTGATTTATCGTCAAACAGGTCTGGTTTATGGAGCGCCTGTTGAGCTCTATGCAAAAGCAGGTATAGCACAGGAGCAGGCGAAACAACTTTCTGTAATTGGGCTCTATAAACTGCGTAAGAACCTGCCTGTAGCGATCAATTATCCAATAGCAGTGCGCTACCGACACGATGGAACATTTCAAGTATTACTGCCCGATTCATCTTTGCAGTGGCTTCCCCTTATAGATGCGCGGAAAGTGCTTGGCGAGGTCTTTATGCGGGGGAAAAAAGACAAAATCGCTTTAGAGCCGGCAGACCAAGCGCAATTTGCGGCTCGGATTTTTACGGAGGCATATCACGTGCCGACGCTTGTTTTGCTTGAGGCGACAGATTGGCGTAATTATAATGTTTTGCCGCAATTCTCAAACGCCATGCAGGTGAAAGATAGACTCGATTTAAGCCATGTAAAGGCCTGTGGACGCATCTATACACCTGAAGATCTTCCATATCTTCGTATTATCCGGTTGCGTACAGTTGGTTCATCTGGGGAGACTCCGCAGTACTTCCCAGTGGTTTTTGACGAAGAAGGGGAGATGGAGGAAGGGCAGGATTTCAAGCAGTTGACAGGCTTTATTGATAAGCAGGCTGAGAGCCCTTTCTTTCACTACTTCTCAATCGGGAAGTTGCCGATTACCTCGAAGGACCAGAATAGAAAGAATCTATATAAGATGGATGAAGGAGGCGGGATTGCCTTTAAGCACCAGACAATGGTTGAGATGGTACCGTTCTTTCTTCAGAAGGATGATGATCCGCTTGCGTGGTGTCGAATTCCGCATTTTTTGCGCATTCATCCTGCGTGGGGTGGTGGCAATATAACGCTTCCATATCCGCTGCACCTTGCTGCCTGTATGCTTGATGATCAGATATGCATGCTGGAGCATGTTACGGGTTGAGAAGAGGAACAGGCTTAGTTGGTCCATAGAGTCTGGGTAAGGAGAGATTGCCCAGGCTCTTTTTATAAATCCGCGTTTTGCTGAAGATGTGAGCCTTTTTATATGAAAAAAGAGATGCCTGCAACCTAACGCATCTGTATATCTTGGCAAGAAGAGCAGAAATATAGATGCTATGTGAGAAAGCAAGCATAGTAAGTATTATATGTTAAAAGAGATGAAGATTTGGCATTTATAATTATGGTATTTCATAATATAGCATGGTATATTGGAAAAAGGAGAGTGAATAGAAATCGAGGGAGCGCATGATTGACAATGATGAATTGACTCCAATCATCGGGAAGTGGAGAGATGTTTTTGAAAAGTTCCTTCGTGGTGAGCCAAGTAGCAAGATAGCGTCAGAAGCACTACAGGTTGCTGAGAAGATGTTCGAGGTAGGTTATGGATGTCCTGTTTTTCCCCAACTAGAAGCTGCACTTCATGAGTACAACCGCGTATGTTTACAAAACTCCCTACTGATTATGGATATGCAAAATCGTCTCTCGCAACAACTTGTGGTGCTTACAGCTCAGGTGAAAGATCATCGTGTCTCACATGTGGCAATTCGCACGGCGCGAAGGATTGCCATCGAACTTACTGTGGGAGTTGTGCCATCGTTACAGAGTGATGAGGAATTGAGTACTTATTTGGCGACCGAGATTGTAAAGGATGTGATCTGTCATTGCTGTCTGGATGCAGCCCGGGCCATCTCTGTGGGCGGAATATATGCAGACAATGCAAAAGCGTTTGAGGCATATCGAGCAGTCCTTCAGTGTCTTGAGGCTGGTGCAAGGCAGGTAGGGCAGCAATTGCGGCAATAGATCTTCGCTTCATCGGGATGTTTGCTTGTAGGTTCTTTCCAAATTGTTTTCTCGTATGGCATGTTTCGCAAGCGATGAGAGGAACGTTCCAGTGAAGGAAGCAACCTATACACTTGATCTGAGCAATGCTGGTGTCTATGGATTTTGGGGAGAGGCGAATAGAGCACAGAGTACCCATTATTATTTAGATGATTCCCACCTGGGTAAGCAAAGCACGTATTTGCTACCTCATCTTATTGCGGATCTTCTTGATATAGCTGCAACGATCGCGTGTGCGGATTATTGTAATAGCCGACCTCATAATCATGGAGGTCTATATATGCCTCTCAAGGCATGGAGACGCGAGTTTGACTTAGCAATAGGGGTACGAGAGCCGGATCTATGGAATGATAAGGCCGTGAAAAATACTCTAGAGGAACTTCTTCAATGGATGACTGATGATAGTTGGTCCTTCCATTTTCGGAAGGTGCTGAGACAGAGGAGAATGAATGATCAGAAGGTGGGAGCGGTACAGTTGCCGCTATTTTCTCGTCCGGAGATGGTGGTTGCCCTTTATAGTGGAGGCTTAGATTCGTTGGCTGGAGTTGTATCAATTTTGCACTCCTATCCTCAGTGGGGAATTCATTTGGTGAGTTCTGTTGCGAAGCGTTTGGATAGCGTCATTAAACAGCAAATTTGTAAGTTGCGACCCCACTTTGAAGAAGACAGGGTAGCTTTTGTACGTATGCCGTTTCATTTGAAACCACCGAAGAAGACCAAGAAAGAGCCTACACAGCGTACACGCGGATTTCTCTTTTTCTCTTTTGGCGTTGCTGCAACCTACGTTGCTCAGAGGAAGGAATTTGTGACGCTTGAAAATGGGCTGGGACTATTAAATCTTCCCTTTAATGGGCGGCAATTGGGGGCACACACGACTCGTGCAGTACATCCGAAAACCATTGTTCTGATGAATAGGCTCCTTGACACACTTGGCATAAAGATGTGTTATAGGGCTCCCAACCTTTTGAAGACGAAAGGTAAACTCTGTCGAGAGCTGCGAGATGCAGAGCTTGGTTTCCTTGGCGCTAGGACGATCTCCTGTGATAGCTTCCCTGCACGAATTAAAAAATGGGATCAGCACATTGAGATCCATTGTGGATATTGTTCCTCGTGCCTCCTGAGGCGCCAAGCTCTCTTCGCTGCTGAGTTGATAGATGTGGATCGTGCCTCTCATTATTGCATTGATGTCTGTCAACCCTGGCCTAAGCAGCAACTGCCAGGAATGATCTGTATTGGTAAATATGACCTAGTCAGGATGCAAGAGCCACTGAAGATGATGCTGGATCAGGTGGCATTGCTTCGATCGGCTTGCCAGGCTGCGAGGCCTGAGATCGAGCTATTACGATCCTTTCCCGATCTCTCCATCGCGCTTGAGGCGATACAGGAGGCTCCTCAGTTGTTCGACTTACAGCCAGGGGACAACTATTTAGGGAAGTTGTGTAGCCTGCTCAGATGCTATGTTCAGGAGTGGGACCGCTTTCCTTATACTTTGGCAGTTGTGTAGCTTTCTGGATAGGGAAAGAGCAAAGAGTACTGCACGGATCATCGGATAAGTTTTATTTTCTAAAAGTCTGGGTAAGTAAGGGTACCAGGCTCTTTTGCTTGGATTTCTTGTGTGCTCAATGATGGAAGATAGGGGGCTGTATTGAAATCGAGCTTGAGAATTTGTACGGGACGATGCGGTGAATATCTCATGAACTGTGGCTTTCTTCTTAAAAAGGAGTAGCTTGGTCTGGTTAACTCTATGAGAATAGTATAAATGTTACCGGTAATTTTGATGATACGAAGAAAATAACGTATGATATAAGTGTCATGCTGAACCATCTGAAAGAGTAAAAATGACTCTTACTTCTTTCCAGGGTTTCTTTTCATTTAGAGAGCACTCAATCTTTTTAGAGAATGCTTACCCCCTTTGATATTCCAATTATGGAATGCAATAGGTGTATAATGAGAGTTTTTCATCTTCTTCTTGTTTTGAAGGATGCTATTCACCTATAGAAAGAGCAAGGATTGCACGTAAGTATGGTAGAGTATGCACTGATACCTCTTCTTCAATTCGCATTTCTTTTTCTTGATATTTCCTGGCACGCAGTGTTTAATTGGATCATTCAGCCAGAAATCATCGGGCCTATTATTGCCTTGCTTATAAACGGCGTAGGTTTCCTTGTTACTTTGCTTGCCATTAAGCCCTGGGAGCAACGTGGCGAGGAAAAGCGTCGAAGAGAAGCAGAGGAAAAGAAGCAAGTAGCAGAAAAACAAACGAGAAAGAAGACTCTGGAAGAGCATGAAGTGGAGTATCTCGACAGCTTGCTTCGCGATGAGCGCTACATCCTGGTAAAGCATCTGCCGATGGCAAAAGGGCTTCCCCTTGCTCTCATTCATGTCCCGCAACGACTTCGCTTGTTGAGCTATCAGAGGGTGATAAATCGCGGAAACGCTGATCCCGCGCTCATTATGCAGCAGTCATTGCAAGAGACAGAGGAAGAGTATAAACAGGCTCACGATTTTGATGAGATTTTCCAGCGTGAAAAACGCTTACTGATACTTGGTGCACCAGGATCTGGAAAGTCTACTCTCCTGCTTTTGGTGGCTCGCCAATCTGCTATGGCATATATACAGGGAAAAGATACACTTCTCCCGTTTTATATCGAGCTAAGTGATTTTGCTAGGTCAGAAGCAACCTCGTATATCGAGTATCTGAGTGAGCTGTTGGAAGTGCGTTTTGAGGGAAAGGAGAACGCCAGAGCGTATCTTCAGGAGAAGGCAAAGAATGGTTCTTTGCTGCTCCTGCTTGATGCGCTTGATGAGGCTCCTGTTGAAAGCGCTTCCCAAGAGAGAAGGAAGGCCTATCAGAAGATTTTCGATGCGGTTGAGCAGATCGTTGCAGACTATCCCGATATTCAACTTATTATCACTGCTCGTCTGGCTGAATATAAACAGCGGCAACGAACGCCATTACCGTTCCCTGAATACGAGATTCTTCCGTTCCGGCATGCGGATGTTGAACGCTTTATTGATCAATGGTTTGGGGACCAACAAGCTCATCTTGCCCATAGGCTCAAGGCTGAGTGGAATGCTCCCGGAACAGGACGGTTACCCCTTCTCGCAACGAATCCCCTTCTGCTCACCTACATTGTGCTCATTTTCAGTCAGAATGGTCATCTGCCCGAGCGACGAGCTGATATCTATAAACAGATCGTTGACCTCATGCTTCAGGGATGGGATCGTGAGCGCCTTCTCTCTCGGCCAGAGAATGCTCTACTAAAGCCCGAGCTGAAGCGTGAGCTGCTCGCTCACCTTGCCTGGCATTATCATCAGCAGTATACACGCGACTTCACTGAGGATGAGGTTGTTACATTTATCGCGGATTTCTGTCAGAAGCAGCAGTGGTTTCCTGAGAGAGATCAGACGGTGGCCAGACAGCTCCTGGAGGAGATTTGTAGCGATAATGGTCTGTTAGAAAAGCGAGGAGAGCATTTATATAGTTTCTCGCATCTGACCTTCCAGGAGTATTTTGCGGCGCTTTGTATTGCTGGTGTAACTGAGCGCACAGAGAATGAGGAGCAACATCTCCTGATGCAAGCATTGCAACATCGTCAGAAGGCATGGTGGGAGGAGGTGTTCTTGCTCTATGCTGGCTGCACGCGTCGTATTCATCTGTTGTTTGATGCCTTACTTGATCCAAATACGCTTATTGAAGATCTCTTTGCAAGAAACTGTTTGCTTGCTGGTCGCTGTCTCGATGCATATTCTCACCCCGAACTTCCGCAGCCAAAACATCAGCAGCAAATTATAGAGCAGTTGTTAAACCTACTGGAGACAACTTCATATGCAATGGTACGGGAAGAAGCTGCCTCGGTGCTTCTTGGGTTGATGGATATCGATAATGGATTGCAGCAAGATCTGCTCGTGCTGATGCAAACGGGGCCGTTTCCTGTGCGTCAGGCCTTGCTTGCTGCCTATGGGAGGCCGGGAGCCACGGATGAATTGAAGCAACTCATCTCCTGGTTGTTGCAGGCCGCAGGAGATGAGCGAGTGACAGCAACGATACTGAAGAGTTTAGAGCGCTGCAAGGATGATCTCAAGCTTGAACAATCACTGGTGCAACAGCTTCTCAGCTATGTTCAGGATCAAGCCGCTGATCCGGGGCTCCGCTATGACATCTGCATCTTGCTTGCCCGCCTGGAGCTGCCAACGCTCGATAAGATATTGCTCATACAGATGCAGGACAAAAAAGAAGATGTGAGATTGCGTATCTCACTTGCGGTTCGTTTCGCGCGCCGGGAACTCATTACCGAGTCGTTTTTGCTACCGCAACACGATGAGTTGACGCGCTTTCTATGTGCTCTTGCCCTGTTGATGACGCCTGCTACCTCGCTTGCGCTTCGAGAGCAGGCACAAGAGATCGTGTTTACGGTCATTCTTCAAGGGCCGAGCGAGAAACAAAAGAGACTCCTATATTCCTATATCCCTTTTATGCTCTTGAGGAATCTCTCCTTCTCATTCTTTCGGGAGCGGCTGTGGGAAGTGCTTCAAGATCAGCGCTTGAATCAGCTCTGGCGCGACAAGCTAGTTGAGGCACTCTATAGAGGAATACTATCCGCTCCGCTGAACCAAGAAGGACAGCAAGCGCTGCTCTCCGAACTGCAACGGCCTGAGGTTGTGGCTGTGCTCCAGTCTATACCACAAACCGGGCAGATCTCACCAGTAGCGCGTGTGCGCTATGCCTTAGGGGATCCAGCTTCTCAATTGCAACCCTTGGAGGTGCTGCAAAGTGCTCATGAGTTCCTCTCCGCGGAAAAGCGCGCATTCCAGCAGCTTTCTGATAAGGAGCAGATAGAGCTGCTTGAGAACGTACATATCGAGGGGACGGTTCGTCTTGCTCTTCTCAAACACCTGGTTCAGGAAAAAGCCAGTAAGTGTATTGAGGACCTTCGAGCACTGCTCAAGCGGGGAAAAATCTCGCTCGATCTACGAAATGCGATCATCAGTACTCTTGGTCTGGAACCAGCTAAGAAGAGAGAAGGTGAGGAAGAAACGGTACGCTTGCTCCTGCATCTTGCCAATCATGAACAAGCTACCCGCGAAGCCGCCCTTCAAGCTCTCTGGTACATCAGCCGGAGAACAAGCATCCATATTGTGAAGAACCGTTCGTCCGGTAAGATCTCTTCTCCAGAAATTGAGGCTATCTCTGGCCTTGCTTCGGGATAAGGAGAAGGCATGGAAAGCTGCCTTCTCTCTTTTGGGCAGCTATTGCTTGACAGCCCTCTCTCTTCATGTTAGGCTTTCTTCATGCGTAGTGCAGCCACCTCGCGGCGATGTGAGAAAAACAGGGAGAGGGACCCCCATGTATCTGGAGATACAAAGGAACGACATTAAAGATGTCTCTAATAAAGATGCTCTTGCTAGCCTCTTAGGGAGGCTTGGGTTTGATATAGATCGTGAACCATTATCACCTGCTGCATATAATTTAGGCTCTGTTGAAACTTCTATCTCTCACTTTGAACGGATTGCGTCCTTACGTGATGGGGCGCTGGAACTCCCTGTCTACCTGGTAGAAATACAGGGGCTCTCAATAAGAAAGGATCATCGGACGCAAATTGCGAAGGCCATTCAGAGACGTGGCCTACATAGTTTGTTGATCCTAACAAACGATTATGAGATACTTGAATTTCTCTTCCTCATGTTTCGTGCTGATGTCGTTCAGCACGATCAAGAAGGGAATCAGGTCTACATCGGGGGGGTACCCCGCTCTTTTCAGATCAAGCGCTCGGCTCTGGATGATGTCTCGTTTCGCTTGCTCCAGATGCTGAGGCGGCATGAAGGCGAAGATGTTACAAGCTATGCTGACCGCTTATATACTATCTATGAAACCGCCTACTGGAGCAAGGAATATTTTAACAATCGCTCTCTGTTCTCGGACTATTATTTAGAGTATCGCCTCCCCGAGGAAACCGCTTGGCGAGAAACTAGAGATGGCGCAAGAAGCCGTACGTTTGGCCGGACCTTTACTAACTTTTGCCGGCTCTATGATGAGGCAAGGGAGACCTGTCAGGGGAAGCCTGTCGGGGTCTTGCAGCAAGCACTGATCCGGCCTACCCTTGAGTTGCTTGGCTTCGATGTGGAAGAGAAACCAGCATCTGGGCCGAGCCATCCCCCATTCTATTTGCTCTATCGCAAAGATGCCGCCGGAAACCGGATCACGCCTGCTGTTGCCTTCTGTCTCACCTACGAGTGGGAGCGCGATCTTGACCGTCCGCAGGGTGAGTTTGATCCGCTGTATGATATTGAGCAGGATCCGGAACGTCGTCTTGACAATCCCGGGGCGGCGGTTGTCTCGCTCTTTGAGCAGAGTGACGAAACGGGTGAAATCCCCTGGGGAATCCTGACAAACGGGGTTCAGTGGCGGCTCTATTCGGCGCAAGCACATAGCAGAAGCACGAATTATCTTGAAGTATATCCTGATGAGATCGCCCGTATGCAGCCGCTGGATCCTACAGAGGCCTTTCGGTATTTCTGGTTTCTTTTCCGGGCTGCATCGTTTAGACCGGCGGTGACAACGCTTGATGAGCAGGACACTATCACGCTGGAGAAGATCTTCCGCGAAAGCGGGCTCTATGCTCACACCCTCGAAGAGCAGCTCAAGAATCGTATCTTTGAGGAGGTCTTTCCCCATCTGGCCCAGGGGTTCCTTGAATATGGCAAACAGCACGGGCTCTATCCTGCACAGCCTGAAACGCTGCCTGCCCACCAGCAGGAACAGATCCTGAAAGCAATTTTTGATGGCACCCTGACCTTTCTCTATCGCCTGCTCTTTCTCTTCTACGCGGAAAGCCGTCAGCTCCTGCCAATTGAGAAGCCCAACGACGAGACAACCGAGGAGACAAACTATTATCGCCTGAGTATCAACAAATTGAAACTCTCTATAGCCTCGGTTGCGGGCATTCAAGAAGAGAAAGCCTCTGGTGCTATTCGAGCGTATTATGATGATCATTCTACAGAGATGTATGAGCGGCTTCAGGAACTATTCAAGGCGATTGATAAGGGGAGTGTGGAACTCAATGTGCCTCTCTATAATGGTGGCCTCTTCTTAACAAATTCGGATGAAGCAGGTACGCCCGCAGAAGCTGAGGTTGTGCGCTTCCTCAATACGCGGAAGATCCCTGATCGCTATCTGGCACTTGGCCTTGATCGTTTGGCTCGAGTCGAGGACGAGAAGGCGGCAAAGCTTATTCCGGTTGATTACAAGACGCTTGGGGTGCGCCAGCTCGGCAGTATCTATGAGGGATTGCTTGAGTTCTCCCTTCAGCTTGCGACACAGCCTATGGTCGTGGTACGGGAGGGAAATGAGCACAAGCAGAAAGAGTTGCTTATTTCTCTTGAAGAGGCTCGCAGGACCCACAAGCACCCGATCCAGCTTCGGCCTGGAACCTCGCAGGTGATCTATCGGCCCGGTGAGGTCTATTTGATCAATGATAAGCGTGAGCGGAAAACGAGCGGTAGCTACTATACCCCTGATTATGTGGTGAAATATATCGCCGAGGAAACCGTTGGCAAGCTGCTTGATGACAAGCTGAATCAGCTTCTTCCTCGCTTTCGGGAACTCCAGCTTGAGCTACGCCATCAACGCGAGATTATGCGAGAATTATCACCAGAGACGCAGAACGAGGCAAAGGCAGAAGAAGCTGCCTATCAGTTGCCCGAGGCACAGGCGCTGATCGAAGACTTCTTCGATTTCAAGGTGCTTGATCCTTCGATGGGTAGCGGACATTTCCTGGTTGAGGCGGTGGATCTGATTACCGATCGCATGGTGAAATATTTGGATCGCTTTGCCTGGAACCCTGTTATGCATCATCTACAAAAAATGCGTAAGGACATTCGTGACGAAGTTGAGAGGCAGGGTGTCAAGATCGATGAAACGAAATTGACAGATATTAACCTGCTGAAGCGTCAGGTGCTCAAGCGCTGCATCTATGGTGTGGATATCAACCCGATGGCGGTCGAGCTGGCAAAAGTGAGCCTCTGGCTGGACAGCTTCACGCTTGGTGCGCCGCTCTCTTTCCTGGATCACCATTTGCGCTGTGGCAATTCGCTGATGGGGGCATGGCTTGAACAGGCCCAGAGCGATATCACAGGCACTCCTACTTCGGTTGCACAGCAATCGCTCTTTTATAGCACGTTTGAATGGAAGAATGATATCCCCGAAGCAACTAGAAATGCGCTTGCGGTTGCCCATTTAAGCGATGTCACGAAGGAACAGGTGCAACAAAGCAAGGCGAAACATAAAGATGCCGAACATGCACTCCTTCCTTTTAAACGGCAGATGCATGTCTATCTCAGCCGCTGGTCTCTCAACAAGAGCGATTCTCAGGGGCAAAAGGCGAAGAAAGAGAACGAAAAGCAAGATGTCGCCCTCGATTTCTTGCGCAACGCTGTTTCGAAGGAATGGAGTCGTGACAATACGCTCACACTCCTGGACAAGGAACAAGAGCAGGTCGTCAAGAACGCGCTCACTGATGCTCAGGAGCACCGCTTCTTCCACTGGGAACTTGAGTTTCCCGAAGCCTTCTTTGAGATCTCACAGGAGAATGGGAAGCAAAAGGCCCGCTTCAAACAGGATGGCGGCTTTGATGTGGTGATTGGCAACCCGCCCTATGTACGTCAGGAGCGGCTCGGCTCGCTCAAAGAGGTCCTGAAACACCTCTACTCTGTCTATACTGGGACCGCTGACCTCTCAACCTATTTCATCGAACTGGGTCATCTGCTGCTGCACCAGAATGGGCGCTTTGGCATGATCACCTCCAATAAATTCATGCGGGCGAACTATGGCACGGAGATCAGGGCGTACCTCGCGAACGATCCGGTCTGTATTGACAAGCTGATTGACTTTGGAGACCTTCCCGTCTTTGGTGACGCGACCACCTACCCGCTGATCCTGCTCACCCGAAAGGCGAAACGTACAGGGACGCCGACAACCTATACCAGAGTGACACAGGCGCAGTTTGATCAGCTTCCCAAACTCTCTCTGAATACCGTGCTTGAAGGCAGTCTGGTTGAGCTGCCTGAAGATGCGCTGAAGGGTGCCCACTGGTCGCTTGCCAATAAGGATGGGGAGAGCATTTTACAGAAGATCAAGGCATGCAGCGTCCCTCTAAAGGATATAGTAGGGGAGAAGCTTCGTCGTGGAGTTCTGACAGGTTGCAATGATGCTTTTGTGATCAATCAGGAGACACGTGATCGCCTGATTGCACAGGACCCCACCAGTGCGGAGATTATCAAACCCCTTTTAGCCGGTGCAGATATCAAGCGGTATCAAATTGAGTTCGACAACCAGTATTTAATCTTTACAAGAAGGGGAATTAATCTTTCTAAATACAAAGCTATCAAAGAACATCTAGAAGCATTCAGAGAGCGGTTAGAGCCGCGTCCTGTGGATTGGGATACAAGAAGATATGGGGAATGGAAGGGAAGAAAACCAGGACCATATCAGTGGTATGAAATACAAGATACTGTTGCCTACTACGCCGAGTTCGAGAAACCGAAGATTATATTTCCTGATATTGCAAATATATGCAGTTTTACATACAGTGAGAACGGTGAGTTTCTGTTAAATACTGCTTATATTTTTGTTTCTGATACCGTAGAGCTTGTTGCTCTATTAAATAGTAGTTTGATAGAATTCTTCTATCGCCACATATCATCCACTTATCGGGGGGGATATTTGCGATTTATCGCCCAATATATAAATAAAATCCCTATCCGCAAGATCAAGGATGTGACCCCGGAGGCGGACCGTCACGCCGCGCTGGAGGAGGCACGCCAGCTCTATGAGGCCTATCTGAAGCGGGAAGCGGTTGAGATGGATGATCTGCTTGCATTTATAGATTTTTATCTATCGAAGAAGCCGGAGGCTGCTGATGTGATCCGCGATCTGCTCGCCTTTCTGGCAGAACAGATGCTGGTGTTCAACAAGAAGAAACAGCAGGCGCAAAAAGATTTCCTCTCCTGGCTGGAACGCACGCTCAGGATCATGCCTGATCGGCAGGGGCGAACCGGGCTTGCGTCGCTGGCCGGGAAGGATAAGCTGCTGAATTACCCTGGAGAGTATCAGAAGAGGGATGTGAAGCTCTCAGCGGAAGGCCTGATAGATACCCTTAAGAAGAACAAAGCGCGTCTGGCTGCGTGGCCGCGATTTGCCAGCCTTCAAGGAGAGATCATTGCGGAATACGAGAAGAGTCTGGAAACGATCCTGCCATTGAAGAAGCAGTTGCGTCGAACTGATGCTCTGATAGACCAGATTGTCTATCGGCTCTACGGGCTCACAGATGAGGAGATCGCCGTGATCGAGGCGGAAACAGGAAAGGGAGTAGAGGAGTAGGGAGGCGAAACCATGAGTCCAGAGAGGAAGCAGACGCAACCATCATACGAGAGCGGACATCTTTCGATTCCGTTTGTGATTGACAATCAGCAGCATACGCTGAGCGATGTCTTAAACCGAATTCTGTCTCAAGCCCAGAAGGGATTTCAGCTTGATATCGCGACCGCCTATTTTAATATTGGTGGATGGGCGTTGTTGCAGCGCAATCTCGAAGCCGGTGCCCGTTCGTTTCGGCTCTTATTGGGAGCGGAACCAAAGCAGGGAAAAGATATCGGGCGCGAAGACGAGAAGGCAGAAATCGTGCAGGATCTGCTCCACGAGTTGAATGAGGCCTCCTTCAATGAACGGATGCTGCAACAAGTTGAGGATCTCACCGCGTTTCTTCAACGTTCCTCGGTCGAAGTGCGCCTCTATCGTCAGGGATTTTTGCATGCCAAATGTTACCTTGTCTATGGAAGTGAAGGGCTGGCGCTGCTCTCACCACAGCTTGCAATTGTGGGCTCCTCGAATTTCACGCGTGCTGGCTTGCAGGTGAACAAAGAGCTCAACCTGGTACATCGTGCGAATCTGGTGACAGAGGATATTGCGCCGGAGCGGTTGCCTGCGCTTCTGAGGCCAGAGGAGAAAAGGCAGCTTGTGGAGACCGAGGAAGAATCGCGTCGTATCGCGGCTAATGTGCCCGGTCTTTTGGCAATGAATGAGCTAGCTGAGTGGTATGAGCGGCAATGGGAAGCTGCCCATGACTTCAAAGCGGAGCTTATCGAGCTGCTTGACGCCTCGAAGTTTGGGCGCAAGGAATACACACCCTATCAGGTATACATGAAAGCGCTCTTTGAGTATTTTCGAGACGAGTTGGAAGCGCAGGAGGGCAATGGAAAGACGCGCTCAGTTATCGAGCTGAGCGAGTTTCAGGAGGATGCAGTCAGAAGAGCCCGCAAGATTCTGCTACGCTATGATGGAGTGATGATCGCCGATAGTGTTGGGTTGGGAAAGACCTGGATCGGCAAGAAGCTGCTAGAAGATTATGCCTATCATCTTCGGTATAAGGCCGTGATTATTTGCCCTGCCTCGCTCAAGAAGATGTGGGATGAAGAGACCAGGAGTGCCGGCATCGCGGTACATATTCTGACCCAAGAGATGCTTGGACGAGAGGAATATGATATCCAGCCGTATCTCGACGCCGATCTCGTCTTAATTGATGAGAGCCATAATTTTCGCAACAAATCGACGAGGCGCTATGAGAAGCTTGAGCTTTTGTTAGCAGGGAACCAACGCAAAGGCGCAATGAGCGGAGAACGCAAAAAGATCATCTTGTTAACGGCGACCCCGATAAATAACAGTATCTTTGACCTGTATCATCAAATTAATCTCTTTACCGGTGGTGATCGAAGCTATTTTGCTGAGGCGGGCATTGGAGATTTGCAGCGCTATTTTATGGCTGCTCAACGCCACCAACAGAAAGAGAGCGGTCTTGCGCTCTTTAATTTGCTTGAAGAAGTGGTGATTCGTCGCACACGTCCATTTATCAAGCAGGCATATCCGAATGCGACCATTAAAGGAATGCCTATTCGCTGGCCTGAACGGCGCTTGAAGACGGTACGTTATAACCTTGAGGGCACCTATGAGGGTATCTACACCACGATTGTCAAGCATATTGAAGGGTTGCGCCTGGCTCCCTATAAGCTTGAGACGTATAAGAAGTCGGAGGTTGCCCGCGATCAGTTTGAAGAGGGGCGAGAAGAAGCGCTTGTCGGCATCTTTAAAACACGCTACTTGAAGCGACTTGAAAGCAGTATCGATGCATTTCGGATCAGTGTTCGGCGTGCATTGGAGTTCCTGAAGACCTTCATGAGCTACATTCTGGAAGGGAAGGTGTTCGATAGCAGTAGTTTTCAGAGGGCGCTTCGCTTCCTTGAGCATGAGGAGGAGGAAGATGATGCCGTGCCACAGTCATTGGCAGAAGATCTGGATGCAGACGAAGAGGCGCGGCGTTTTATTGAGCAGCTTCCGACGCTGGATCCGAGCCAGTATGATTTGAAGCAACTCTATCTTGATGTGAGCAAAGATGTTGAGGCATTAAATGAGATCTGGATGCATATCGCATCCATTACACCGAAGCGAGATGCGAAGCTGCAGCGCTTGAAAGACTTACTGAAAACAGAACTCAAAGGGCAAAAAGTGCTCTTGTTCACCTATTATAAAGATACGGCTCGCTATCTCTATCGCTGTCTTACTTCTGATGATCCGGATATGATGGCCTGGCGAGAAGAAGCAGGTAATCCCTTGTTGAAGCGGATGGACAGTGGAAACGATAGCCGTGAGCGTGCGAAAATCATTGCTCAGTTTGCACCGCTTGTGAATAATCGGCTCGACATTGCTGGAAGCGATCAGGAAATTGATATCTTGATCTCGACGGATGTGCTCTCTGAAGGTCAGAATTTGCAGGATTGCGGTATTCTCATTAACTATGATCTTCATTGGAACCCAACACGCATGGTACAGCGTGCGGGGCGTATTGATCGTATCGGAACAAGCTATGAGACGCTGTGGATTATGAACATGTTCCCAGATGATGGGCTGGAGCGTCTATTAAAGCTGGTTGAGAGCCTATCCGCCAAAATCGCAAGTATCGATCGTAGTGGCTTGCTCGATGAGAGTATTCTGGGTGAAACGGTGCATCCACAGAACTTCAATACCCTGCGACGTATTGAGCAGGCAGATGGTCGTGTGATCGAAGAACAAGAGAACATGCTTGAGCTGGTGAGCGGTGAACTGTTATTGCATAACCTGAAATCGTTATTGACTGATGAGATGCGCAATATGCTTGAAGCGCTACCGGATGGAATTCACAGCGGCTTATGGCGGGATGGCCACAAAGGAGTCTTTTTCTATTTTACCGCGCCAGTGAGGGAACGGGGGAGCCGGGGAGGCAAGGCGGTGGGACGACAGCATTTCTGGCGCTATGTGGATTTAGCGAGTGATCCTCGTGGAGGGGTGATAGAAGATAACCGCTATCGTATTCTCAATCTCATTCAGTGTCAACCAGATACAGGACGTGTTGTACCGACTCATTTTCAGGTTGATATTTTTGCGTTACAGGAGAAAGTGATATCCTCGATTTTGCAGGCTTCAGAGAACCAGAGAAGCATTGAAGAGGCACCGAAAATTCTTGATCCAATGCAGCAGAAAGTCTCAGCCGTATTACGCCAGTTCGCTAATGGGCGGGATGTACGCCGGAAAGAGGTGATAGAAGCGATGCAGAAGCTGAGTAAGCCACTGCCTCGTGTGTATATCAAGGAGTTGCGTAAAGCATTGGAGCTGTTTAAGAAAGATCGAAATGCGCGTGCATTACTTGATGTTGTCTTGAAACTCGATATTGAGACGCAAGCACAACCGAAACCGGAGAAGAAAAGCCCACTCAAGCGAGAAGATTTGAAGCTCATCTGTTATGACTATGTGGGATGGTAAGTTGATGTGCATCTTCTTCATAGGTTTACCAGTTTGATGCTGTTTGCTTGCTGAAAACCATCTTTCCACATAGTGCGAATGGTCTATTATTCTCTTTGTCTGTTTGGAAGAGGAAGAGAAAGAATGAAGGTGTAGTAGTATATCTGGAAAGGCTATATTTATAATAGTAATTGGCCGGAAACTAGAGTATCAAGCGGTTAGAGACTGGTTACGGACTCAAGCTCTCATGAATGAATGGAGAAAGCATGAGGCACGCGAAGACGACAACCTGTAGACCAGCAATTATCTGTGGGATCCGTTCATCGTCGTGGACACGTGCCGAAAGCGATTACCCCCAGCTTATGTGACGCTCGATTACCCATCAGTGTGGCAAGGGCCATGAGGTTCTGTTTGGCAGGTGGCAGCTTACTCTCACCAACTTGGTACTTTCCTGTATTCGTCCTAATTGACGAAGCTCACGCGTACATTTTCACCTACAGGCCCTGCACCAGTTTTACTAGAACCGCTAGCTGATCGCAATCCTAGACATGAGCAGGTGGCCAGCAGCTTTAAAAAGGTGCCCGAGGGTGTTGATGGCAATATGGACCTTACCGCCTTTATGTCGTTTGGCCTGCTCACTAGCTGCACGAGCGCCATTTTTCTGGCATGGATTGCGGAGTGCGACTAGCAAGAATCGCGGTCTCTAGTTGACATCTGTGTCTTTTGATGTCACACAAGAGTATATGCAAATGGTGTAGCATGACCCCAAAACAGCCTGAGATAACCCATTGTCGTGTTTGTTGGTACGCAATGGGCCAGGGGACAAATTCGTTGACAACCAACGGTAAAGGGCTCCTGTCTTCCGATCTAGAGCAAAGGGTTGAAGACCTCCCGCAGGTCCGTTCTAGCGACGCTGCTCGGCATCTTTCGGCAACAAGGTCAAGTATGAAGCTGTCAGCAGCTCATTCTTCGTCTGTCATATCACTGGATACGGTTTTCTATCTTCTATTGCTGGATTATATCATGCATTGAGTATCGAGTTTTTAATAGCTATTAACAAATCGGAATTGTGATTATATTTTTTTGGAAAACAACAGATGAAGCTTGGGCAATATCAGCGGAGATTGTTTCTGGTTCCCTTTATTTTCCGAATATCTACTTAATGTCATACCTATAAATTGAACTAAATTGTATAGCTTGCCTTAGAACTTGTAAGAGTCATCTCTACAACCGAATTTTGCATTATCGGCGTAATGCTGCCTGAAATAGCCCTCCCATTGCTCGATAATGAACAAGATTAGCTGTGGGTCTACCTGTCAAATCAGATTTGAAATGAACTGAACTGACCCCTGTAGGGAGGCTAGGGTTTATCATAGGAATAGCACATGGTTCAAAGAAGGCGAGTGATTCTTCTGCCAGTTCGCGGTCAAATCTTTCCTCTGAGGCATAACGCCAATACTTGCCAATGGTCAAAGCAATCATTCGGTCGAACTGTAAAACAAGGTCTGGATGCTTGCTGATACGGAGGCGGATACTCTCTATCAGTTCCATGACTGAGGTTCCTGATCCTGCGTGTTCAACAAAGAGAGACGCAATCAGGACGTTTGTGTCTGCTGGTGGGCATAGCTGCTCAAGCATAAAATGATGTTGTCTTACTCTGCCAGCTACGCTTTTGACTTCGATCCGGTGATTACCAGCACTGAAGTCATAGCAATCGTTAGGTGTTATATGCCAAGCCGCAACCATAGTGGCTGTTTTGCGCGCTCGTGCAATCAGAAATAATTCTGCCCATAATCCTTGGATAGATTTTCGAGGCTTCTCTGTCATTGCGCGGAACAATTCAACCAATTTGTCTATAGCTTGGGCAACATCAATCCGAGTGGGAGTGGGTCCAAGCGATATGACTATAGCACCAATAATGCGGAGAAAATAGTCATGAAGAACTTTCTCTGAACCTGTGCAGCGTATAATGGTGAAGTATCCTTCCTCAATACTCCCATCTGGATAGGAAATACGACAATCTACATCGTACTGAATTGACAAATATTCCAGTCTAATCGGAATGGGACGTTGATTTTCTGTAGAGTCGCTAACAGATATCAATAATGAAGGGGTTTCCTGTTTATCTTTCCCTAGCCGATGTCTTTCGTAACCTGGTATGGGTTGCGCTGAAAAGCGCATATTCTCATCTCTTGCTTGCATTACGACGACTCGGCTGGGGGAGTAAGTTGTGGCCCGCTCTCCTCGCTCAATCTCTCTTCACGCGTTGGAGACGAGGATGACATGTCACCAGAAATCGGCAGAGACTTTGCCAGGTTTCGGATATTAATTCTGCCTCTGTTGTTCAAGCACAGCTTATCCACGGCAATCGGATTCAGATGGTCGATCATTCTTCACCGAGAAAGGACTTTTCCTACAAATTCCCGAAACTGATGGCCTTGTCACGAATCTTCGTGGTTGCCCACTGTTCATCCCGGTTGCTGATTGCGCGACGGTTGCTTTCTTTGATCCGCATCAGCGAGCGATAGGCTTATTGTATGCGGGTTGGAAGAGAATTGTTCGGCAGATTATTCCAGTGATAATCCAGACATTGGCTTGGTGTAGCGCTTGTCGCCCAGCGAAATCACGCATACACTTGTCGTCATCGCCTGGGTGGATCTGGAGCCACAACGCAATATATGCTGCCACGTCTCATACGTTCGGTACGTTTTTACCGGCAGCCTGTTAACAGTGACAGAGTTGGCAAGTGATCCACAAGGAAGGTAGCTTCTCGCACAGCTTGGTCAGCAGGCGATCATAGCAAACCGATCTGGAAGCAGGAAGATCCATGAGCGCAGATCGTGCTTCTAGAACGAACCCGCATCTCCTTTGGCTCTTGCGCGCCATTCTACGATTACTCTGTGAACCTGTTCCGATTTTGATTTGTTTGAAAAAGTTATTGCAGGCAATAAGCTATATAGATGTAATATTGCTCATATAGGGAATATATGGTATATTGAAAGGAAATCCTAGAAATAAAATGAAAATTTTCTTTATCTCTTGAAAGGTGCAATGAAAGGGAAGAAGGTGCGGCAGGATTTCCATTCATTTGAGGAGTATCATCACATTCAAACCAATGAAGAGTTGTCGACGAATCAATTGCACACGGAAGGCGAGAAAATTACGTTTGTTCCCGCACCTGATAAGAGGAGGAGGTTCTTTCTTTCCTCTGGTATTATCCTTCTTCTCGGTATGGGATGCGCTCTGAAGTTGCTTTTCGATTTTCTTTCTGGACCAAATCACCTTCCCTGGATACCTCTATCTTGGGTAAGTATTTTTATAGCCGTGGTTCTTTTTTCTGCTTGAGACCACTTTATAGAAACGCTGTTCAATCTTTATATAGATACGTTTTTATTTCTATTTGTCTTATCATCATTTTCTCCGTTCTTTTGATGGATAACTTTAGCTCTTTTTTGGCATTACTCTGTCTTTGGTTCCTTTTGCTATCTATAAATGCAATATTGTTTGCATTACAAATAATTAAGAATTTACGTTCATCACAGGGGTACCACAGAGAACGAGAATAACAGTAAGGAATAGACATCATTTTGTAGAGTTCTTTTTTCCTTATACCACAGAAAAAGTTTTATTTTTTGTATAGGTTAAAGCAAACAATTCTTGATCAAACTGCTTGGTGAATATGATACAGAATCATCCGTATCATACCTTTGATAGCCTTTCTAGATGCTATTATGGAATTAAGCTAGAATAGATGCGTGTAAAAGCATAAGACAAACGAAGACAACGGAATGCCGGCCAACTACTGTTTGCGGAAGCCGCTCATCATCCCGGACAAATCACCGAAAGCGGCCACTCAAGCAAAGAAGTGCTCAAAGACCAAGCGATGAGGCTGGAGCACGAAGCCCTGCCTGGCATTGGCAAACAGCTCGATGCCCTCCTATCTCGCGGGCCTCACCTGTGTAGTCCTGGTCGACAAAAGCCTTGTGAGCGTTCTGGCTCGTCAGGTCCTATCCCTGTTCTGCCAGAGCCGCCATCTGGTCTCAAGCCTGTTCATCGGGAGGCGTCACCAACAAGGTCAAGAGGTATCCAAGCGTATCGACAGCGATATGAACCTTACTGCCTTTGGGCCGTTTGGCTTGCTCAAACTGCTCAAATCCCGCTTGCTAAGTACAATCAAGCAAAGTTTTTTGAAACTCACTTCCCCAAGAGCCTGGTTTCCAGGGACACTTCATGCTAGAATACAACTGAAAGGTGAGAAGTGTATGGAGCGATGTGGGGAGAAAAACGTGTTCCTCTTCGGGGCTTTTGCGCGTGCATCCCGGCTGGTTGCTGCGTGAATATGCCCACACCTTGCGCATATCGGTCGGCTGGGTCTGCAAATAGAAGCAGCGCTTGCTTGCCGCTCTGGCTGATGGTCTCTCGGTCTTGCAGGCTCGTTCTCGCGCGCAAGACCCCCTTCCCCGAAGTGTATCCACGCATTGGGGCGCGCATCGTGCAGATCCGTGAGCATCCGCCCGAGCAGGTGCTACGCGTACTGGGGCTCGCACCATTCGCGCCTTCCTGTTACGCGATCAGGAACTGACCCAGTTCGGTATCTGGATTCCCCGCTCGGCTGCCACTATTTGGAAGATCCTGCGGCAGCAGGGACCTCTCCTCGACCCCCTGGCGGCAACGCAGGCCCTGGTCACAACGCGAGCCGCTTGAGGAGATTCAAATGGATTTGAAGGATGCTTCTGTTCAGCCAAGCGACATCGATGAGAAGCGGATGCACATGGTGGAGGTGCTCCATTTTGTCGATGTTGGACCTCCATTACCCACGGGATGCGCAACGAGAATCATAGCTGAACAATAAGAGGGAAAACGGTCTCATAAAGATGGGGAATGACATTGCTTTTCCACCCTAGATAGATCTCCCACCTTTCCTGGAGATTTCTCGACACTAAACCGCAAAAGGAGTCATCTTCTTCCAAGGCAACTGTCATTCCTTACGGAAACGCGCATCGCCGGGAGTCAAAAAAGCCAGGCGTCATCTGTTTTATATGTCATCTATTGACAATATCAAGAGTTGATGATATAAATAAAAAATATGCACCGCCTTCTTCCGAAGTGCGGAAATTGACAGAGGACTCGGAGGCAAAGTGACGAATGGATGTTTTTGAGGATACCTTTTTTCAACAATTGGCGGCTGTCTGTTCTGAATCCAGGCAAGCCTTTGATCGACATGTCGGCATGAGTCAGCTCCGACGGCAATTGCTAACCCTGCTGTCAGAGAGCGGCGAGCTCAGCCATGCTGCTTTACAGCAGCAATTAGCCGTTGATGGAGCCACGATTACGCGTCTGGTCAAGCAGTTTGAGTCCGAAGGAGTACTCAGCCGTCGCCTCGATCCCCAGGATAATCGCTATACGCTCGTCTCTTTGACGGTTTCCGGTCAGCAAATCGTTGCTGGACTGCGGGCGGCGCACCGCTTGTTTCAGACACAACTGCTCAATGGTATCCCCAGAGAAGAACAGGAGCTGGTACTGCACGTTCTCGAACGGTTACATGCCAACATACGCGCTCTTCAAGAGGAAGGCCAGCAACAAAAATGAATGCCTGCTCAACACACAGGCGATGGATTTATCAGGAAGAAGCATTCACAGGAGATTGTGCATGAGAGCAACAGAGAACAAGGCTTTGGCCTTGCGTGTCTACGAAGCCATCAACACGCAGGATCTCGCGACCTTGGACGAACTCTTTGATCCACACATTATCAGGCATGCCATGGGAGAAGTTGGCATTGAGAGCGCGAGAGCGGCGGTGACCAACGCCTTTGCCATTTTCCCTCAGACGCACTTCGTCGTCGAGGATCTCATTGCTGAAGGCGACAAAGTCGCGCTGCGGGTCACAGTTCACGGTATTCCAACGCCTCCAGGAGAGCCTCTCCCTCTCATCATGGAGATTTTTCGGATCGAAAACGGACGAGTCGCCGAAATATGGGGGGCTGGAACCTTGCGCCGGTCTGATGCATAACCCATCCCACAGACTGGCGACACATGGAGGGAAGTGAGCACATCCTGCCAAGACCGGAGTCAGAAGCCTCTTCCCTTGTCCAGCCCAACCTGTTTTTGGGTTTCCGGTAATCGTTCTCCGATGCCGTGCCGAACTTCGGCGGCTGCGCTCTCGTATTGAAGGAGATACGCTTGTCGTATGACGTTTTCTTCCGTCACCGTCCAGATTACGCCGGAATTGAAGCCCTCAGCTCCGTCCTGGCTGGAAGAAGTCGCCGCCTTCGCTCAGGTTTTCACCCACGAGGGCATCCTCACTGCGATCCAGAAGCGGGTGCGCTTCGCTCGTGCCCGCATTGGTCACGACGATCTCATCGATTTTATCGCGGTGTTGATCGGCTATGCGGTTTCAGGAGAGCCGACCTTGTTGGCCTTCTACGAACGGCTCGCCCCGTGGGCCGAGCCGTTCATGGCTTTGTTTGGTCGCGATCAGTTGCCCCACCGCTCGACCCTCTCCCGTTTTCTTGCCGCCCTCGATCAGCCGACAGTGGAAGCCTTGCGAATGCTCTTTCAAAAGGATCTGCTTGCTCGCAAATCGTTTCCCTTCCCTGGTGGTTTATGTGATCGGACAGGCGGGCAGTGGGTAGTGGTCGATGTGGATGGAACATGGCAAGCCGCCCGCCAACGCGCACTTCCGCAAACGGACGCTTTGCCTGCTCCCCATCGTCGGTTTGATCAGGTGTGCGCGCCGGGCTACACTGGGCGCAAGCGCGGGGAAGCGGTTCGCACCAGAACCGTGATTCTCCAAACACATACGCATCAGTTGCTCGGCACGTTTGGTGGAGCTGGGAATGGGGACTACCGCGGCGACCTGCAATGAGCAATCGGGGTGATCAAACGCTATGCGACACAGCACGGACTTTCTCCCGCCTCCATCCTTGTACGATTAGACGGCCTGTATGGCGATGCCGCGCCTCTTCTCGATGTGCTCTCGGCTCATCTTTCCGTGGTTGCGAGGAGTTGGGCCTATCATCTCCTGGATCTCGAGGTGGTGAAACAACGCTTGGCCCACACTCCAGATCAGGTTAGCACCCACGCGGAAAGCGGCATGACGCGCGCTCTACGATTGTATCTCCGTTCCCTTAACGCCAACGGGACCCGAGGTGCGCCTGGTGGTCGCGGCCCATCCAGCTCCAACCGTTGGCGTCGAGCGCGGCGGTACCGTCTCCGAACTTTTTGTCAGCACGCTTCCTGCCCCGGCGTTTACCGCTTCAGATGTGCTTGACCTCTACCTGCATCGTGGCTCGTTTGAGACGGTGTTGGCTGATGAAGACGAGGAGCAAGAGATGGATCGCTGGTACTCTCATACCCCCTGTGGCCAGGAGTTTGCTCACATTTTGGCCCAATGGGTTTGGAACCTTCGATTAGAATTGGGACAACAGCCCTCTCCCTCTGAACTGCGCACGACCGAATTTGCTCCCGCATATGAGGCTGAACCTCTTTCAACCGATGAGCCTGAATCTCCGGCAGCACCGCCTCCTGCGGTCACGTACAGTCCACCGCAATGGGCTCACACATCGTTTACACATGGGTTTCCTGGCTCCGCGTTTACGCCGCAACCCGATGGAAGTCTACGTTGCCCTGCCAACCATCCGCTCTATCTCCAGGAGCGGCGCCCCGAGCGCGATGGCTCCTTACGACTCTTGTATGCCGCTCGCATTGGTCATTGTCGTTCCTGCCCGTTGCGGGCACAGTGCCAGGAGAGCAGCACCACGCTCAAGCCACGACGGGTCAGTGCGGTCCTGTGGCCACTCTCCTCTTCTCACGCGGACTCCTCGCCGCCTCCTGACTCAACCCCTGCCCGCTCTCCTTCCGCTCCGGTGCTCTGGCGCGACTGGCCACGGTGCAGCATCCGGCGAACCTGGCTGAAAGTGGTCCGCAGCCAAATGGTCTGTCTGGAAAGTTCCGCTCCATTCTCTCCACCGCGCAGCCCTTGCGCCACAGAGAAGATCTTCACCCGAGCGGAGCGCGCGCATTGGCGGCTCTCCTGGGATCAGCGCCTAGCACGGAATGCTCGTCCAGCAGATGCTCCCCGGCTCATCGTCACGCTTCACGGACTCTCAGCTCCCTTTGCCATTGCTTTTGGCTTCGCTCTGCTTGCTCCTACCTGATCTTGACCTCTCACGTTACCCATTTCATCTCCTGCCTCAATATCTCCTTACAAGGTCACTTCTCTTTCATTGATGCTATTCAATCACCAGAATGTTTTTTCTGTTTTCGTTTTGATGCGGGGTTCATGCCGGTCTCGTGCGCACCGCTTTCCCTGAGCTTAGCTCGTTGCGCAACACGTGGGAGAAGAGACTGAGCCCCGCCATCAGCAAAAATTGCGGCGAGATCACGGAATAAGCCCGGACGATCCTAGGCGTGAATCGTCATTGTAGTTGTCTGGCAAGCGGGGGCAGGAGCTGAAGCATCTGCTTGTTGGCTTTCGCGTTCATCGGTTTTGAGGGACCGTCGAATGTTGTTGCGGGCCGCATTTGTGCGGGCAAAGGGAAGCCAATCGCGGGTCGGATGTACAGCCGGGTTTGTCAGAAGAGCAACAATCTCATCACCTTTGAGTTCATAATCTAGCGTAACCAGGCGTCCGCTCTCATCCATGTTGGTGATAATGCGAGCACCGGCACAGTGATCACCCAGATCGGTATGGATGCGATAGGCCAGATCGAGCGGCGTGGACCCGCGGGGCAGATCCTTGACCTCACCCTTCGGCGTAAAGACGAAGATCTGATCCTGGAAGACATCCCCTTTAAACGCTTCGACACACTCGTCAGTGCTCTCAGGAAGCTCCTGCTGCCATTGGCGAAGCTGCTCAATCCAGGCTACCATCTCCTTGTAGGAGCGCTTCCAGCTCTTGGGCGAGCCTTCTTTGCCCATGCGATCTTTCAGATACCAGAAGCTGGCAATCCCATAGGTGACAGAATATAACATGAGGCACAACACGCCTGGTTGTGCCTCGTCTCACGACAAGGAATGGTGGTACTGTGCAAGGGTCAGGCGTTTTCCGCAAGCGGAATGATTAGGTGAGCCGTCGAGAGGATGATGCTTTTCCCCTGGATCTGCACCGCATAATCCGAGCGCTTTTCTGGTTTTCCTGCTTGTTTCCATTGCTCATAGAGGTGTTGAACATCGGTCCAGAGAGGCTGAGGTCCATACACGCTCACTTGCCAACCTCGCTCCTCCTGTAGAAAACGGAGGATGGTTTGTCGTCTGGAATCGATGAGAAAAATGTGTTTTTCCTGCTTTCCTGATAATTCCCGTTCCCTTATCTGGCAGCCTGGAATGTTCCATTGCAAGAACCAACGGAAGGCATCTTGTTGGAGCAGCAAGGGGAATGGATGCTCTTTCTCGAGGTGGGCTGCTTCACGACAGGGTTGGCGCAGATAGCGTGCATAGTCTATGTGTGCTGAGGGATGCGCGATATGATCGGATATCAGAGGCATAAAGTACAAAGGAGTATCAAAGAGCATCCCGTTGACGCTTTGCCCCTGCTTTTCAAGCACAAGCAAACTACTGGCGAGTGATCCTTGAAGATCCATCACGAGTTTGCCCCCCGGTGCTAGTTGATGCAGCCAGGCAGAAGGAATCGTTGGAGCGCTGGCCGTCGCAATGATCCGCTCGTATGGTCCTTTTGCATCATACCCGAAAATGCCATCCCCCAGAAAGACGTGAACGCCAGGACCAATAACAGTATGGAGGGCTCTCTGTGCGTGTGCGGTTATTTGAGGATTGATATCGACCGTCGTGACATGCTCTGGCTGTCCGGTAATGGTTGCCAGCAGAGCGGCGTTGTATCCGGTGCCGGTACCGATCTCTAAGACGTGTTGGCCTGACTTGAGGTCCAGAGCTTCAAGCATCAAAGCCATCACTGAAGGCTGAGAACTAGAGCTGATAGGCCAGCCCCGTTCATCTACCCTGGTCACCAGCGGCTCATCACGATAGATCAGCTCAAGATACTGTTCATGAGAGCTGTCAAGGCGCTCCCATTCCAGCTTGCGACTTGCAGGACGGCGCTGATAGAAGAAGGGAACAAACGCTTCTCTTGGGATACGCAGAAAGGCCTGGATGATCGTATCAGAGCGCACAGATCCCCGAGTTTGCATCGAGGAAACCAGGGCCTGCCGATAGGGTTCGGAGTTGGCTTGCGTCATCATAAGCAATACTCCTCTGGAGACGTCAATAGGTCTGCCATTGCTTCTTTTAAATGAAGGTGAGGGACTTCACGCTGAAGCCAGTAAAACTGACCATTCGGATTCAATTCGAGCCAGACATAGTCCCCATCTGGTGTCAAAATGAGATCCATTGATGCATACTGGAGATCGAAGTACAGAACCAGCTGGAACAGCCTGTTCTCAATGCTTGCAGGCAAGTGATGGATACCATATGAGAGATCAGGATACCAGCGCCTCCAATCGAGTCGGGTTCGCTCACTCTGCTGTGAATGAATCTCCACTGCAAAAATGTGCCGACCGATCACAACAACGCGCAGTTCCAG
Source organism: Thermosporothrix sp. COM3 (assembly GCF_059696735.1). Classification (NCBI taxonomy): domain Bacteria; kingdom Bacillati; phylum Chloroflexota; class Ktedonobacteria; order Ktedonobacterales; family Thermosporotrichaceae; genus Thermosporothrix; species Thermosporothrix sp. COM3. The sequence continues at coordinate 7,591,321 of NZ_AP019376.1, forward strand.
CTCTTTTGCAACCATTTCTTGAAAGAGATGGGCCGTCGATCGTACACCTTCCAGTATACTCGGTTCAAGATGATGCTCCTGGACCACATTGGTAAAAAGGAATTTTTCTGGACACTTTCCTTCAATGATCCCTCGGGCGATTGGTTTCACGATGATTTTTCCCTGGCAGGTCTCAGAGAAGGCTCGGACCGCTTCTGGATCATTCGTGATCAGAGTGCGAGGGACACGCAGTCCCATTTTCTGCGCGGTAGCCAACTGGAGAGCTTTGAGTTCTGCCCGCCGAATATTTGTTGTTCGGCTGACCCAAAGAGCCGGCGAGCTTTCCAGAACGCCGATAAAGCCGCGATACGTTTCCCGCTCTAGAAATTCCTGAAGACCTGGCTCATACCATTCTGGAGCTTTGTAGCGATGTGGCCTGCGCCACCAGATACTCGTCAAGGCTTCAAGCTTAATGGTCTGATCTTGATACTGTAGTGTTCCCTGGGCTGGGGGATGCGCTTGTAAGCGCACCCGCTCAGGAAAATCGGCCAGATCAAAACAATGGGTAGTGGCACCGCGGCGGCGAATTTCCTCAATGACCGGTGGTGCATGGGCATCAAGAGCGTCAGTGAGGATGAGTACGTTTTTTACCACCGCGAGTAATCCTCATCATCTCGTGTTCCTGAGTCAGCAATGAGCCCTGTCTGATCGTCCCAGTCTGCCTCAGAACTCAGATCAGTGTCGTCTGCAACATCATCATCGATAACGCCGTCTGTACTCGTCTTGCTCACCGTCTCATAGATCGTATCATCACCATACTGTGATTGTGGTGCTGCTTCGGAAAAGTGGAGAAGAAAAGGAATGACGATCGTTGTTTGCATCATGATGAACCTCCGCTTATCTAATTCTATGCAAAGGCACAAACGCCTGAGCATGCTCTATGTTGAGAACCAAACGAAGACGTACGTGTTGGAATCGTGTCTGCTTTTCGGTAAAAGATCAGCGTCGCCTGGTTGCATCGGATCTGCCATATTACCTCTCCCTGGACGTGCTGTTTGTTGCGTTTGTGTAGCTCCTGGAGTTCCAGGCCGGGAGGAAAGATCAATTTGTAGTAATTCCCAGGAGGGAAAGAGAGTCTGCACCACTGAACGCCATTTTCAAAAAATCTCATTGATAGTTCTCCATGCGTCAATAGCAACAGGGGTAAGTATGGTGTTGCCTTCTGGGGTAATAAATTTTCTTGTCTGATATGCTTCAAACATCATCCATTGCCTTCTGTTCCAATGTGTCTTTGTCTGTAGATTGTTCGATGATTTTGCCGCGTGCATCGATGATGCGGAGCGCCTGGAGAGCTGCAATTGCTGTGCTCCTCGGCGTCATGTTGAAAAGAACATGGGCCAGAACTGTTGTGGTTGAATGACAGGTGGCCGTTGATTCGCCTGCTGCGACTCTCAAGGCAAGGATAAATTGTCTTTGGACAGCTTTTGCTTGCCCCTTCATTGCCTCGATAATCTGTTCAGAGCGATATGAAGGTACTCTTCGGATATGCTGTGCTGGTAGTCGATGGAAGCCGTCACTCAAAACCTGAGTTCCGCAAACTCGACATTTGTAGATGTCCAGGTATCCACGCTGGAACCAGTAGTCACATGGTCCTGTGCACCAGAAGGAAAAACCAAAAAGATGGCGATCAATGAACTCGAAGAGCTTTTGATCTTCAAGCATTTCAATTGGCTCTCGATCTGGCGTTGTTGCATTGCTCATGCGAAGCTCCCTTCTTTCTAGAACCAATGCGTTCAAGATAGCCACCTAATTCTCTGTCTCCATGGTGAAGACGGAGCTTTGAAGCCAGAATAGGCCGGATTTTGCGCTGCTTTTTCGAGTGCATCACGGGCGGCTTGAGGATCTGGTCCCCTGTAAAGCTCTCTCTCGCCGCGCTCTGTCTCGCTGGCTTTTACAATATAGTCTTCCACGACGTGCCCTCCTTTGTGCTATGAGCAGAGGTATAAACACGACATGATGTTACGAGAACGTATTTCATTGAATGGTTAACCACAAAATGCAATTGCAATATGTGATTAACCATATTTTGCTAATACTGTCAACATCAGTTCTCTGCTACAATCCGTTCAAACGGGTGATAGGTGAATTGAAAGAAGAATGATACGCCTACGTGTGAGAGAAATCGCAGAAGCTCGGGGCTTTAATCAATCAACCCTTTCCAGGGCCTCAGATGTGAGCTTCAATACGATCAAACGTATCTTCCAGAATCCATATCGGTCGGTCTCGACTGATACGCTCGACAGATTGGCGAAAGCGTTGGGAGTCGATATTAGAGATCTGGTCGAGAGCGTTCCTGATGATGAGCGTCGTTAGGTAGTACTGTTTGAAGAAGCTGTGCCGCCTCTATCTTCAATGCTGTTGCTAATTTGCCTAGAATGTCAGTTCGTGCCTTGTGATATGGATCGTTACAATATCTCCTGATCGTTCGCCGATGCACCTTTGATCGGCGTGCTAGTTCGCTCTGGCTGATCTTTTTTTCAGCCAGAATCTCCTTCAGCATCAGTCGAAGCATTTTCCTCCTCTTCGCTGTAAACTGCTCTGTTTACACGGCTCCTTTTGTTTTCTTCTATTACAAGCTTAACAAGATGAGTGAGCTTTTTGGCAAGAGGATTTGCAAAAAGCTCAGTAGACAACTTGTGCTTCTGAATTGTAATATAGAATTATGAAGAGGACAAGAAGGTCCTCTGAGTAGGTTATGTTTTTGTTGGTAGGAGAAGAAAATGCTAGCCTCGCAAGAGAAAACCTACGGAGAAATCATAAAAGAAGCCCGGCTAGCGAAGGGATGGTCGCGCCAGAATCTGGCCGATGTCTATAGTCGCTTCTTTAAAGGAGAGGCTGTCATTAGTGAGGACACAATTCGCATGTGGGAAGAATACAACAAGGTACCCAAGCGCCTGAAGAGACGCTATGTACTGGCGATCCTGCTTGATATTCCTTTAGCGGCGTTAGGGCTGGAGGCACTGAATACCAACGCCGCTCTTGCTGCTGATCTCTCCATAGAGAAAGTCGATCTGGAGAAGGCCAGGAGATATCTGCTACGGTATAAGAAACAGCACCATGCCACGACAGTGGCTGATATGCTTGATAATGTCATGGAGATAATCTATAGCATTCATGATGAACTGCCTTATGCCAGTGGCTCAAGGAAAATAGACTTGTCTCTGCTGCTCTGTGAATATCAGCAATTTCTTGCCGGTGTGTTTCGCGATCATGCCCGGTTTGCAGAAGCGCTCAAGTACCAGAATAATGCCTATCAGATCGCGAAGTCTCTTGAGCAAAATGCAAATATCATGGCGCTTGTCCTATGGAGAAGAGGCCTGACCTATCATCAGCAAGGAAAGCTTGATGCTGCTATCATGGACTTTCAGCAAGCATTGAGCAAAAAACCTGACTCTCTGCAACTCCAGGGCGCAATTCAGACGAATCTGGGACTTGCAATGGCAGAAGCCGCAAAAGACCAGCAAGATCTTACACAGGCGATGAAAACATTGGATGTTGCTTCAAATGCTCTTGATGAGGCCCAGAAGGAACCCGATGAATACTTCATTCGGTTTAATCGAGAAGGCTATTATCTGAATAGGGCTTCGGCATGGCTTTATAATTCAGATGGAAAGCTGCGCTCTGCATCAGATGGACTGGATACGTTGGTGAAGGTTCCAGTCAATGCAGGGAGAAAGAGGCGGTATGCCTATAGTCTTTTCCTCCAGGCACAGGCATGGTTTGATCAGAGAGAATATCCGCTTGCAACACAGCTTGCAACTGATGCTTTGACGATTGGTATTGAGATACAGTCGTATACTATTCTGAACAAGGTTGAGCGAGTATATAGTAGTTTGAAAAAGACATCGTACGGAAAAGCTGTTCCGGTTGCTGAGCTAGGAGTAAAGCTGCTCGAAGCCAAGCATCCAGAGGTATTTGCGTAACCTTGACGCCTGGAAGGAAAGCGCTTCCAGGCGTCCGCTTTTCTGAGGCCCTCATTTTGCTCAAGGAACAGGGAAGGCGGAGAAAAAAGCCTCCCAGTTTGTTCCCGCATCTTCTGGGGATTGTGAGCGCTGCATCCAGGCGAGTAGATTGTGTGCCATTTGCACGAGACAGGGATGATAGTGAGCGCGGGTATTCCAGATCAAGTTGTAGTAGTCGATGATCGAGCGGAGCCGCTTTTCAGAAAGATCAAGGTGCACTTCCCGGCGGAGATTTCGTTGGAGTGCTTGTTCAATGAACTCTGCGCTAGTGAGCCCTGCGGATGAAAAAGGGCTGAGACCAGGTAACAACTCTAGTAGAGCTGGTACAGGAGCTGGGGGCTAGAGCGTGCAGTTGGCCTTTGTTGATCAAGGCGACACTGGTAGGCCCCGAGAGAAGCGGCAGCGCACGCAGGCATCGAACTGGCGGTGGTCAAGCTGCCATAAGCCTGCGCGAGGCTTTGTGCTCTTGCCGCATCGATGGGTCAGTGGAGCTTTCCACGAGCTTGGGGTAGCCGCTTTCGGTGCGTGTGTCCGAAACGATGAGCGAAAGCCGCTCATCGTTGTTGGTCTGCATGTCGTGATCTTCACTTGCTCATGCTTTCTCAGCTCATTCACATAGGCATGAGCCCTAACAGCTTCTAGCAGTTTTGTGTCGCTGCCAGTTTTTCTTTGTTTCTCTGCTCTTCTCGAAATAGAAGAAGACTCTCTACATAGAGATCGATCAGATGAAACGGATAGGGAAAAACGGTGTATTGTCCAAGCCGAACAAACTGGACACTAAGCAGTCGTAACATCAACTCAATGTCAAAGTGTCCTGCATCTTGATAGACATCAAAACGCCGAATAAGGTGGGCACGTGGCTGCTGGAATTTCATCCCTTCTGTTGCACCAACCATATAACGGAGCTCGTTATCATACCAGATTCCCTGGTACATCTGCACATCCTTTGCCTTATCGCTTTGAAACCACCCGCGTTTCTGATAATATCTGATAAATTGGTGATTGGTATATTTGCCATGCTTATTCTCCTGTATCTCGAAAATATAGCGAATCATCTTGATAAATGGCATCTCTTTATCTATCAGCTGAAGGAAGGAGAGCATCGGATATTCTAGCTGAATATCGTCGAGGTAAGCATCGTATTTTTCGAGTCGAGAGTAAAACTGTAGGGAAGCTGCCTCTTTTTTATTTTGGGGCCTTCTCTTCTTCTGAAGAAGGCCCCGCTGTTGAAGTTCTTCCAGGGGGAGATGATCATCGTTTTTTACGGTATTATAATATGGTAACAATTTGAAAATTTCTACAGGAAAAAGTGTTTTTGCCTCTCCTTGCCGCCTAACAATTTCATCGTATGCATAGAGCACGCGTTCTTTACAGTCTTCGATTTCGACAAAAAGATCTGGACCTATAATTACGCGATAGCTCGGGAGTTCCCGCTCATCTTCAGATTTCTTCTCTCGTTTATATTTACATATCATCTGCTCCAAACACTCACGCAAATCAACGCCCAGTAGCCTGCATCGTTCTTGCGCCTGTATCCGTTGCTCTGAATCACGTAGATCCAAAAAGCGAAGCTGATCATCTTCTACATACATCATTGTTTCAAATGGTGCAGGAAGCCCAGGAACGTTGCGTTGCTTAGATATGTACGTCAGCTCTTTTGGTAAAAATGGTAAACATCCCGATAACGGATTGTCTGAGTAGATAATAGACTTCAAGGATAGTTGCATTAGAGACGTATCTAGTTTGTGCTGGAGTTGATCGGGCTTTGGTAGAGGATAAGACAGATACTCCTCAGTATTCAGGTCTTTCGCATCTAGGAGATTAATATTGAGCGATTGCTTTGGAAGGGTCCAGTATTTGCTATATAGTTTCTGATACGGATCAACCTCGCCAGCAAATATTCCTTTTTCACGAAAATCCTTTCGCTGGTAATCTTGAAGTACCAGTATAGGCTGCTGCACCTGCGAGAGATCGTCAATTCCAAGAAAATGCACATCAGGGCGCATGCTCTCGAACAGTTGAAGATAGGCATGCAATGGTAATGTTTTCTTTTTCCGATGATCGAAAACATAAACAGTTTGCTGCGAGTAGTTCTTCAGGCACAGCTCACTTTCTTTGGGAGGGATATACTCGTTAAAGGTGCGAATCTGTGATTGGCTCTCAATACCAAACCGTGCCAGAAATTGACGGAAGTCACGGATAAAATCAGACAAAATCTTTCCAATACTCTCATCTATATGGTTGAGATCATGATATGCGAGAGTTGTCTTTTTCCCTGGCCTCGTTCCTATTTTATAGAAAATTCCATTTTCCTCTTTCAGTCGTTTGATCGCATCTAGCTTCATCTGGAGAAAATAAACAGCGCTGTCAGGCGCATTCCTTTTGCAAAAATAGGTCTCACCTGGATAAAGATACTCATCTGCATGACAGCGTAGGAAAAGCTTTGCCTGTGCTTCTACCTTAAATCGGCGTAACTGATCTTCTTCCTGAGTAAGAATATCCTCATGCATATCAAGTTGTACGCAGATATGAGAGTTTTTACTAGCATTCTTGGCATGCACATAGCAACGACCCTGACCAGTAAAGCGTCCCGCTTGATTCCCGTGCATATGTGCAACCTGTAATAGTTTGATAACCATGTGAAAGGCGAGATCAGTAAATGCGATAGGTCTGTGTGGCAGTGCTGCATCACTCTCAAAGGGCAATATGATAGATTGAGACGAAGTATGGCGAGGAGCGAGGACATAGACAACCCACTTATCATAAGCACCGCCATCTAGCCGATCATGGGTAAAGACGCGATAGGGAGATTTTATTTGCTCCTGTAGACTATTTTGCATTCTTGCCCATATCTCTGAGGAATTCTTCGCTTTTTTGAATTTCCAGCGCAAATTATCTGGTAGCTCATAGCGTAACAGTTGATATGCTGCATCCAACATGGTGAAGTCTGTCGGTTTTGTAATGAGTAATGTTGTAGTCGGGATAGTTCGTTGTTCAGACATGTCATTGCTCCTTTATTTTTCACTCTGTTACAACTTCTCTCAGGATATCTTTGTTGAGATGTACAACCTGCGAGATATCTCGGAGAAAGCGGGTAAAGGCATTGTGGTAGACGTTCGGCTTTGTCCCATGGAGAATACCCTGGACAACAATAATAGAGGCATCAGCGAAGCTTACTTCCTGGAAATCAAGATCATAGTAACCAAGCGAACGAGGCTGTGTAGTAACGAGATTCAAATAGATCAGTTTGACTGGCTCTGTATGTTGTGATTGTAAACGAGCAACCTTTCTGCATGAACTCTCACGGAAGGCCTCATCATTCAATTTGATGTGCCAATCAGGATCTTCCTTCGGCAAAGAGAAACGCCCAAGCGTATACTCATTGTAAAACTTGCAATCGAAATAATAGGGGTAATGAGCTATTTTGAGATCTGCCGTTTCGGTCAGAATTTGCGGGAGCTCTTCAAGCACGAGTCCCTCATCGAGAAGAATAGCTGTGATGGCTTCCTCACCAATTGCACCTTTAAGAATAGCCTGAAAGCAGTAAGGAGTAAGAAAATGTCTACCCGCTGGTGGAAATGCTAAACGATAGCCTTGCGTCTGGAAATATTCCTGAACAACCTGGTTATCCTTAATCACTCGGTAGAGAAGGTTCATATCCCAGAGCAAAGTATCCGCAAGAAGCATGTAAGGGGGAAGAATCTCATTTTCGCGAGTTAAGAGCAGCCTTCCTTGCTGATAATAGGGGGACTCAGCAACACATGCGTAGTCTTGGAGCACAGAGTTGGAATAGTCATGTTTGAGCGCGGCCTGGCGCATCTGCTGCCATATCTGGCGAGCTTCAGAATCATTGGCACCTCGGCGTATCCCCTCCAAGCGAGATAACAAAGGGCGAATAGCCTCCTGGCAGCGATGATTCTGAGCAACGAGACGCGCATCTTTGAGATAACGTGCCTCCTTCTGCTTTTGAGTGAGCGCGGTACTCACTTGCAGTAGGATCTGGCGCAAATTGTTTGGCATAAAGGCCTCGTATTCTGCCCGCAACTGCTCAAACTCAGGAAGACAAAAACGCTGGAAATGTTGATAGACTTCCTGGCTGATCAGTGCCTGCTGGTCGGGCATCTTCTCCCAGATGCGGTCAATACGGCCTAGCGCCTGAAAAAAATTTGTGACCGAATTGAGGTGAGCATCATGTCTAGTACAAGCTTGTTTGTGGTAGCTACTATTCCAACCTGCAGAAGCATGTATGGTAGTCAACATCTGACGGAATTGGGCTAAGGAAAGTAGTTTTCCTGAATAGAGTTTTCCCAGGTACCAAATATTTTCTTTCAAACAGGCGATCCGTTCAGGTTCGGTCAGATCTTCATCGAGGGGATTTCCGAAATAATAGTAGGGTGTTTCCAGAAGGCCAATACGGGTAAAATCCATACGGCGTGTTTTTTCTGGTGTTGTCCAGTATTGCAGATTGATACCGATACCCGCAGATTTATATTGAGTGACGACGACTACAGGCTTCCCTTCCCAGAAGAGTTGATCGAAGGCGTGTTGTACATGCTCAAGCTGTCGCATTTTATTGCCCTGCCTGGCATTATAGAATGCAATAAGAAACGTTCTTCCTTTGATCAGAAGCTCAAAAACATCGAGATCATTGCTCTGCGAGCGCTTAGTAATAGAAAAGATACCTGATTCCGGCTTAGGATAGTGCTCAAACAAGAGGCGTATCTGACGAAAGGTATTCAAGAAAAGAAGCGTTGTATTAGTTACTTGCGAATGATCAGCATCTACCTCCTCCACAATCGAAGACTGACAAAGTTGCAATAGTACTGAAAAGAAGAGCTCTACGCGGCGCTTACGATAACCAGTAGGATCTATACCAAAATCTTCATCTTTGGCTACTTGACGGATATAGTTAACAATGGAATATTGTTCAGTATCGACTGCATTGAGCTCCGGCACAATATGAAGTGAAATGCTGTTCCCCCTTTTCTCTGCTTTTTCCTGATTTAATGCTTGTATTAATGTAACATCTTCTGTTGTCATTTCATGAATCTTCATTTGCTGGTGCATCCAACCCAGATGAAAATGATGCACAAAACGGGGAATATCTGCTGTAGCTGATAAGCCAAAAACTAAGTTATCTTGAACCAAGCTTCGTAATATCACTTCAGGCGTAACATGCATACCATAATGATGAACCTCAACTTCTTCCTCATCCGTGATCTGCTGCGGATCATAGATATCATACAAGCTATACCCCCGTTCGAGAAGTGCCCCTAGATCAGTCCCATCTTCTTGCTGATGAGGCACAATATATTGCGTAATACGCTCCAATTCATCAGGGTAAATAGTATCCTGAAAACAATGACGCATAATTTCCTGGTATACTAGCTCATCATTACTATTGCGTAAGTCTCGGAAGAACCGGATAATCAGCTCACATGCATAACTCACCGCACTAAAAAGCCGTAAGGCAGAAAGAGCCTTACGCTCCTCTTCCTCTTCTACATCATCCTTTTCAGCAGCAGGATCAGAGTATAATTCAAACGAACGATTCGTTTGACGAACATACTGAGTGCCAGTGCGTACGATGTGTTGTGTGCGGAAAATAACATGAGAAGAAGATTTGCTTCCTGTTCGGTGATCACTTTCAAAAAGTTTTCCAGTAAATTGATAAATGGTCGGATACTGTAATTTGGTCTCCTCTTGGAGATCTTTAATCACTTGTTGGATGTTAATTAATTGCTCCCGTAGCTCTGGCGAACTGGGATAGGGCCCATGAGGAAGCTTGTGTTCTTCCATTGCATGAAAAAAAAGCTGGACAAAGTGAAAAGGATTGGTGATTTGCGCAGACTCACAAATGAGCTTAACAAGGGTATTTTCAAGGTAGTCAAACTCATCCAAAAAGATGATATAGCCACCATTCTCTTTTGTCAGTGTCATCAAATTCAGCTGCCTTGACCCATCAAAGAAGCCATAATACGCTTTTTGAATTGTAAGTGCGATAAGGCGTATCTCAGGTCGCTGCTTAAAGGCGATAAAAGGGAATAGAGCCTGAATGATTGGATGGTTGAGGAGAAAAAGATAAGCTGCACTGTTGCCCCGTTTCGTCTTCGCTCCGAGCACTGCCGCCTGAAAACAGCGCATGATCGTACGTGCATGATCACTCATTTGCTCCTCACAGGATGAAGGAATGGTTTTATGTTCTGCGAGGATCTCTTCAAATGCTTGGCATGCGCGCTTTACTTTGGCCAGATCAACCTTCATATTTCGGTGACGTTGATTCCACCGCATGAGAGAAGACCGAAGGTATACCTCATCCTGAAATAATTCGTAAAAAGCTTGTTTTTTATCGCGTAGGGTGAAGAAAACAGTATCTCGGTCACTATGAAGAACAAGAGTATGTTCGTAACGCCCCGCGGCCTCAACGAGTTGCTTGAGATTTGCGAGATACATAAATTTTCTCTGCGAGAATGCAGGAAAATGAATGGTTACATCAATGGCACCGGTTTTTCCTATTCCTGTACCTCCTGGTGCTCGCTTTAAACCATCATTATGTTGTTGGATAGCGGAGATGTAAATTTGCTCATATCCCGGTCGATCCTCATTAAAAGTGTTAATAGCTATACCTCACATAAAAACTAAATGTTCAAAGAATGTGTTGAGTATATATTACTTTGGTTTTTATGTAAATCTAATATATATAAATTCTTATTAAAGACATATCAAAATACAGGCCACTGATTAAAAATATAGAAATTTACAAATTCAAAAGCAATAAAATACTACTGTTATTAATGTTATCCTATCCTGGTTTTATAATGAACTTAGCAGAATAATATAGAATATTTAGTATTCTAAATGAAGCAAGTATCTTAGAAAAAATAGAACATTTAAAAATTTTTGAAATATAGTAACACCACTATATAACAGAAGTATCGTAGTAACATAGATACGAATTGAACCATGCTTGTAATGAGCTTTTCTGCAAAAGCCACACACATAAGAACGGCTGACTGGTCGCCGAAGAACTAGGTGAAGTGCGCCTGGCTCCTGCGAGCCAGACAGGGACAAAGAGATGAAGCTCGATGCTCTATGAATGTCCTATCATTGCGCATGGTAGAGTGAAGGGCGTAGCCAACCAAACGCGGCGATCATTGAGATTCGTACGTTGTAATCGACCCCGGACGGCGGAAGTCGTGCAAGCTACGATGGAGCGAAACGACGCAAGGGCAGCGAGCTTCACATCGCAGTGGAACCCTGGCCTACCTGCTGGTGACGCCTGCCAATGCTCAGGATCGTGAGCAGATGGCCGCTCTGATACAACTTGGTTCTGCACTTGATTGGCGAAAGCGTGCGTATGGCGTTTGTGGGATTAGGGCTATACCCGTGAAGCGCCACGAGAAGCGGCGGCACAGGCAGGTATGGAGCTGGTTGTCGTAAAACTTCCACAGGACAAAGCCGCGCTTAGCCTGTTGCCGCGATGGTGGCCATGGAATGCCCCGTGAAGCGCTTTCGGCGGTTTGTCCGAAATGATGAGCAGTTTCCGCAAACGGTTGTATGCTTCATCACCATAGTGAGTGGGAAAGATCGAGCAGATCGTGAATGGCCACGCTCCGAGAAGAACGGAAAGCAAGAGAGCGTACAGGGACACAAAGCGTCACACACTTCAGCGCGAGCAGGAGTAAGGAGGAGGCACGAAAGATCAGGAAGCCCCTGGACAAAGACAAAAAAAGCCCTCTCTCTCTTGTACGCTTGGCATGATGGCTTTCCAACAGGGGGCGGCTACGAGGAAAGCAAGCGTCATGTGAGGGCGTGCTGCTTGGCTTTGCGCTCTTGGGCCACCGTCTGGGTACGCATCAGGGCCACAAAAGCCTCCAACGCCATCAGTTGGCCCACCAATCCCTTGATCGGCACCGTTTTGAGCAGCCGGCCATCCAACTAGATTTCAAAGCTCCGGCTGGCCGCTCGCAGCAGTACCGTGACGAACTACCTGCATAGGCCACGCCCACCGAGTAGAGGCGGTCATCAATGGCTCGTAGCCAGGCATCGGGATATACCTGCTCGTGGAGCGCAGGCAGAAGGGGCAACTGTGGATGAGCCACCCGGGGAGCGGATCCCGACAGGCACGGCCTTGATGAGGTCTCTGCCCGTTGGAGTGGTGTTGGTAGGCAGCAGTGACCTCACGCACCGACATGAGCGTGTCAGGCCGATGCACCAGGAGGCATTCCTATTTGGAGAGGCAATGATATCGCTCGACAAAGCCTTGCTGATTAGGCCGCTGGGCGGGATCATATTGGGATGGTGCCTACACACTGCAAAAAGCGCCTCAAGGAGGAGGGAACGTCCCGTGCTGGGGCACTACCCCTCCATCAGGGATAGCAATCACAAGTCAGCATGTGGGCTGCCATCGCGCCGCAAGAAGGGCACCACGGCATCACAGGACGTTTCCGCTCGGAACTCATCGCGCACCACCGCCTCCACCAAAATGGAGGTGCCTGCATCGACCCGCATTGAGCACCTCCACCACGTGCATCCGCTTCTCATCGGCATCGGTAGAAGGCATACTGGCATCCTTGCCTGTCCATATGAATCTCCTCAAGCGGCTCGCGTTGTGGAAAGCCGCTTGTGTTGCCGCTGGGGAGGATCGAGAAGGAGACTCTGCGGCCGCAGGATCTTTCAGAGAGTGGCGACCGAACAGGGAATCCAGACGCCTAACTGGGCTTGTTCCTGATCGCGCAGCAGGAAGGCGCGAATGGTGCGAGCTCCCGGCACGCGCTGCACCTGCTCGGGCGGATGCTCTCGGATCTGTACGATGCGAGCCACAATGTACGGATACACGTCAGGAAACGGCGTGCGTCTGGCGCGTGAGCAGGCATGCAAGACCGAGAGATTATTGGAGGGGATGGCGAGCAAGCGTTGTTGCTACTTACAGACCCAGCCTACTGACATGCGCAAGGTGTGGGCACGCACGCAGCGACCAGTCGGGATGCTCGCGCAAAAGCCCCCGAAGAGTGGCACGTTTTTCGAACCGCATCTCTTCCATGCCCTTCTCACCTTTCACCTGTTTGCTGGAGTGAAGTGTCCCTGGAAACCAGGCACTCGGGGAAGTGGGTCTCAAACACCACCTGTTTGCTTCAAATCTGCTCGATTCTTTGCGCTCATAGAGTCGGTGAATCATACAAAAGCTGTGGGTTGCGTTGATATGTTCTAACATAACGGAAGGAGTCTCGAACATGGAAATGCTCTGGAAGAAATGGCATTTGATTGAGACCGATTCGATGTATAGTATGTGATCGAGCAGATGCAACGCGTGTTATCTGCTCACCGAAGCATTGTATCTCTTTTTCTATTCCTTCCTTCATTTCCGCTTTGTCTCCCATTTTATTCATATCTTCTTGGTTCAATAGGATGATGGCAGAAAAATAAGGGTGCTGCTCTTATCTCCAATTTTGGTGTGCTACAAACCTGTGTCCCTGTAATATCTATTGTTGTTTTTCCTTCTCTCAATACCGTACACTACAAAAAGGATAGTATCACAGATTACCGAAAAAGAAAGTGGTGAGGATGAAATGACAGATACGAGAACCTCTCGTCTATTACACCTACACGCTCTTTGATTCTTTCTCATCTCTTGTCTGCATCACGACGACTCGGCTTGGGGGAGTAAGTTGTGGCCCGCTCTCCTCGCTCAATCTCTCTTCACGCGTTGGAGACGAGGATGACATGTCATCAGAAATCGGCAGAGGCTCTGCCAGGTTTTGGATGTTAATCCTGCTTCTGTCGTTCAAGCGCAGCTTGTCCACGGCAATCGGATTCAGATGATCGATCACTCTTCACCGAGAAAGGGCTACAGCCAACGGGGAGCATACATTTTGATATGTGGTCTGCTCTTCGGTGGCAGTTAGAAGCACATGGTGTACGCCCGGAGCACATTAGAGGACCGGAGCTGTGTACAGCATGTCACGTTGATGCATTTTATTCCTATCGGAAGGAGCAGGGAAAAACAGGTCGTTTTGCCTGCGTTTTGATGTGACGCTGAAGTGCCTCTCCTGGCTTGCATAGGGGTCGCTATCGTAACAGGAGGCAAGGTATGGAGAAAATTTCAGGATCTGCCAGAAATGCAGGATGTACAGGATGACCCGCAGTTCCTTCAGGCAACACAGGGAATAGCTTCAGAAGAGCCGTCAGGTAGGTCATTTGGTGACAGCGTCTCTGATTCTGGCCAAGACAAGCCGGGCTGTTGAGAAGTATGATGAGAGAAGAACGATATCTGCTTGCTTGATGGGTCATGACCACCACGCTTCTCCGAGAAGAGACAGAGAAACGCCGTGACATCCCGCGCTTCTCTGTTTGTGGTGAGCAGAGCGCCTTATCCGTGCTGCTGTGCTTCATGCACGATCTGCTGGTAGATATCCATATCAGTGTGTTGTTGCCAGCGGGGAAGAGCCTCCCAGGGCGCCAGATAGGAGGGTTTCGGCTGCTCGATCAAGCGCTTGATTTGGTCAAGCCAGAATGTATGCACACGCTGGCCTCCCTCTTCAGGAGAGCGAATCCCGTGGAGGTGAAGATCGCCTACCACCAGTTCGAAAACACTTTTACAGGCTTCTTGCTCCCATGCCGGCGTCTCTTCCCAGGGAGCGATATAGCCGGGTTTTGGCGTCCCAGGATAGTACCGTTTCACGCCTGCGATCCACGCGTGTCGAAAGAGACGGCCACCATTTTCACGATCCATATTGTTTTTCTCCTTTTTTATTTCGTGAATATATTTGCGTGTTGTTGTTCTCGAAAATGCCTCTCGAAGCGTTTCACGCTGGCCTGCTGCTGATAGGGCTTGAGGGCTGCTCGAATGATGTGAAGTGCCTTCAGGAGGAGGCCAGAGTGTCCCTCCTGGACAAGCCCCAGAAGCTGCTCTGCATACAAGCAGGCGTGTTCGACGTGTTGCTGTTGAAGAGAGGCGAGTGCGAGATCCCTGAGGACAAGTCCCCGACGTCGCACTGTTGAGGTTGTTTGTGTCAGGGCTTGTTCAAGCAAAGGCAGAGCCCGCGCAGGCTGTTTGAGCAGCACAAAACAGGCTCCCTTTTCTTCTGGTACACGGTCCCCCTGAAAACGAAGCCAGGTTCCGTTGGAGGCCCCTTGAAGATGCTGTCCTTCTTCTGCTCTCTCAAATGCCTGCAAGCAAGGATCAAGAGCCCCAAGGCCTGCGTACGCTTGTGCCATGAGGGCTGCCACCCATTGACGTGCAGCCGGGGCGGTTCCCCTGGAAGCGAGAACAGAGGCCCCTTGCAGAATGATACGTGCCTGCTCATATTCCTGTTCAAACAGGGGCAGAAAGGCATGTCTTGCGAGTGCACAGGCCCATATATCCCATGCTTGCGCTGCTTTTGCTGCCTGAGCAGCAAAGGTATAACAGTGAGCCGCATCGGTGTACAGGTTGCTGTCAAAGAAAATTTCACCGGTCAATTGTGCGAGTTCGCTTGAAAGGAGACTGAGATGGTTTCGTTCGCCAACGGATGAAGCGGTGTGCAACAATCGGGTAAGATGAGAGAGGTGGGTTTGAATGTCTTTTAAAATGAGGAGTTTCTGCGGTGTTTCTTGATAGGCTGTCCAGAACCCTCGATTGATTGTGGCAAGTTCCTGGTACGTTGTCTCATCGAGATGGGTCGACCGGGCAAAAAAGGACTGCACCCGCTCAATGTCGATATGATCAGGAAAAACCAGGGCACTGCTTGCCATACCCAGAAGTCGTAGCATGTCCCGACGTGTTTGATCCATCTCACTCCTATCGCTTTCTCTCAGGCTATCAAGGGGAACAAAAACAAGATCAGATGGTGAGCAGCCGAGGAAAGCGGCGATGTGGTGAACGCAGTTCACCGATGGTCGACTGCGACCGGCGCAATACTCTGTCAAAGTACGGTACCCGATAGAAACCGCATGTGCAACTTCCTGAAGGGTATATCCGTGTGCCTTGATGACCTGCTTGAGATTTGTACTCCATTGTACCGCATATGACTTTCCACTTCCATCGTCCATTGCTCTCTCCTGAAAAAGCTGCCGAAAAGCTGCCGATTTTTTACTGCAATTGTATCAGAGAAAGTGCATACTATGAACTGTAACATATTTTATCATCCTTTGCATGGAGTTCTGACATACTTTTGTCCTTTAGAGAAGATGAGCATATGTGCTTTTCACACTTGCTGGAGAGGATGGGAATGATGGTAACACGTGTTCGATGTGTTGAGGAACTCTTTTTGCAGAGTGGTAGGGACGGAAGACGGAGAGATGAGAGCGGGGAGGAGATGAGCGAGGTCACCAGCAGCGAGGTGGTGTGGCTGCACGCGCGCATTGCATGAGCAATGAGGCGATGCGCCGTAGTATCTCAGTTGTGGCGGCGATCTCATGCCATACGTTCCGGCGGCTGGAAGTGTTGGGAGGGGCCGGGTGGGCGAGCGGGTGTGCCAGGTGTCTGGTCAGATGATGATCGGAAGAGGAGAGAAGGTATATGAAGCGGAAACAGCAACCGAGGATTGTTGAGAAACAGTATGTGGTGATGCTCTCGTCCACAGAACTGGCGACGGCGCTGGTAGCGGTGCAGCGCCAGATGGCAGAACTGGCAGCGCGTCACCTGGAGACGCTTTCGGAACCAGAACGACTTCAGCTCTATGGACTTGCTCAGTTCACGGAGAAGAGAGAACGACTGATCGAGCAAGAACGGATGCGCGGCACGAGAGACGTTTCCACCTCATGAAGTATGGAGAAGAGAGAGGCGTAAACGTTCTCCTGGTGGGGAAAGGGGCTCGTGTCACCACCGTTGATGGGTGTCGTTTTTTGGAGCCTGGCTCAGAGAGTCTTGCTGTATTGTGAAAGGAGCATCATATGTTGACCGGGAAACACCTTCGGTTTTATCGAGTGGTACATGGTTTGACCCAGAAGCAATTGGCGGAGCGGGTTGGGATGGGGCGCAACACGATTATGACCATTGAAACGCAGAACCGGGTGATTCGCAATATTGAGCAGTTGATGGCGTTGCAAAAGGCTCTGCATATTCCCTACGAGGAGATCGGGTTTATGCCTGTGGAAAAGAAGCAGTCGCATTGATCGGTGTTGGTAGTCTCTCTGAGGAGATTGCTTCTTTCCTTTTTCCTCACATCCGGTGAGCCGAGCGAGCGTCAAGCGCCGGGAACCGTGGAACCTGGAAGGGCCATCCATCTGGCCCTTCTTTTCTTTTTTTCTGGTTTCCTGTCCAGGTGCCCGAAGCTCTTCTTTCTTCTCTATGCTCCCTTCATTCATGTCTAGAGCGAGCTGGCTTGAACGGTGTAAAGCCGCAGAAGCGTTGTTGTCTGCGGCAGAGAGGAACGGAGGGGCGAGCACATGTGCTCGCCAGCCCGACGGGAATTTATGTGGAGGTGCAAAGCGAGCGTGGCATGGTGAAGCCGGTTGCTGTGAGATGGGACCAGACAGGACCCAGGACGCCTCTTGTTTGGATGGATGCGTGTTGTGTAAGCGCCAGTGGCAGCACGATGCCAGTGGTGCGAGTCACCGCAAGCGCCACGTCCTGGACACGCCGGTATTGAGCGAGATCGGGGACAACCATAAGCACGGTGCCTGTTTCTCCGGGGAACAGGGGGCGCCAGCCAGGCAGGATGCGAGCATAGGCAGTGAGTTTGGCCTGAAGCTGGCTGCTGCCCATGGAGCCTTCATCCCATTCAAGCCAGAGTCGGGAGCGCCGAGGAAGTCTGTCAGCACCGGTTGCTTGCATCAGCACGGTGGCATCGGGATAGACAACAGAGCGGTTCCCGCGTCCGGTTTGCGGAAGCGGGTCTTGGAGGTGGGTGGTGGCCCATATCAGCCGCATTGGTGCCTGTTGTCGCGCCTGCGCACAGGCCGCCAGAAAGCGTAGGACGCCAGCGGTATGGCTCCATTGGGCTTCGAGGCGGGCCACCCCGGTTTGACGCAGTTGCCCGTCGGTGTCTGTTGCCAGGGCAGAAAGGGGGAGCTGCTGCCAGACTGCCACAAGTCGCAGGCCCCGTTCCGCGAGTTGCCAGCGCGTTTCTCCTGCTTGCTTCTGCGCCGTCACACAATGCCAGGAGTGCAGAAGGCGCAGATAGCGCTCACAGGAAGCTGCCGAGGGGGTGTCCAGAAGGGCGGCAGCTTCTGGAGCGGTCAGCAGCGGATGCGCACAGAGGAGTTCGAGCAGGGGAACCAGGCGCGGCGGGAAGACAAGGCTCCAGAGGGCAAGATGCTCACGCCAAACAGATGGAACCCGGGGGGTCACTTGTCGCTCTGCGCGAGGCTGTAGCGGTCCCCGCCGCAAAGGGTGGACCGAGCTGGCAGGGAGGGCGCTCGACGGGAGGAGCCGTGACCCGGGCAGGAGTCCAGGCGGGATGGCCTCGCGTGAGAGGGGGACGAGGTGCTCGCGCATCTGGCAGGGGCGCAGAGTTGCCCCATCTCGCCAGTTCATCCGCCAGAAGGAGGCTTCTTCCGGCTCGGTGGTCAGGTTTGTGATGAGCAGAGGCAATGTGCCTCGCTGCCTCTGGTCGTGTCGCATGATGTGCAGTGCCAGATGCCAGCGCTCTTGCTGCAAGGCGGAGCGCACGAGGACCAGCAAGAGCGGGGTTTGCTCTCGGAAGGGGAGACGTTCCTGTGTATCGAGTAAGCGGGCCCAGGGACGCAAACGCTGCACGATTCTGGCGGGCGTCCAGTGACTGTGCTGCGCCAGATCACAGAAGCAAAGCAGCAGATACCAGGCAGGCGGTGTCGAGGCTATCTCGAGGGTGCCGGGAGCGGTTCGACGCAGCAGCAGTGCTGCATCCGCTTCACACCCCTTGCTCCCTGAGGACACGGGCAAGACAGAAGGCCGTCGCCAGCACCAGCGTACCTGTGCGGGCGTCCCCTGCTGCGCCAGAGCTCGAGGAGCCTCGGCAACCGTGGCGTTGATGCGTGGTTGCAGGGTACGGAGGTGAGAGAAACGAGTCAGCAGACGCAGGATGCCCCGTTCATCGGTCTCCCAGAGAGCGGCTGCGGCAGCAGGCGTCATCCCTTCAAGGCTCGCGGCTATCTCCAGTCCGGCCTGGGTTAACACGTACCAGGTATGGGCCTCTCCTGCCAGGGTACAGGCCTCAATGGTGCCTTGCCCCTGTAAGGTACTGAGGGCTCGACGGACGGTTGTATCCGCCTCACCGAGCCCGAGGGCGAGATCAGGCACGCGCTGGAGTGGATAATGCAGCAGCCAGCGCAGACAGCGCTGCGCCAGCGAGAGGGAAGCAGCGGGTCTGGTCATCGCTCCGCTCCTGTTGTCTCCGCGTCCTCCGCAGACTCTATCTCCTCGTTGTCCTGTTCATCGAAGGTGCTCAGCTGCCGCTGCACCGACCGCTCCCGCTTTTTGGCAAACCGGGTGCTTCTTGAACGGCCTTGCTTCTTTGGGGGTGGCTCCGGGACGGGTGGGGCCGATGGTGTTGCGGCGGGCTCCCCTGTTGCGGCAGGCTGCGCTAAGGCCTCCTGTTGGGGAGGCTGCGCCCGCAGGGTCGCCGCAAGGTGGTGCTGGAGCTCCTGTTCCAGCTCGGTCCGCGGGCGAGTAAAGGCCGCGCTCCGGGCTCGGAACCAGCCAATGCAGCCCTCCGGGTCGAGCGCTGGTTGGTGGAGCCGCAACGAGAAGGTGGGGTATACCAGGGACTGATGAGTCAGGCGCAGGTAACAGGTATATCTGTTGAGCAGGACCAGATCCTCTTGTTCGACCTGCATTTCGCGGTGGAGTGTCCAGGCATCGGCTGCACTGAGCCGAAAGGTGACCAGATGCTGACAATTGGCGAGCGCGGTGGGCAAGAGGGTCGGGGATACTGTGGTCAGATACTCACACGACTGGGTGGCCAGCACCGCCGCTGCCCCATATTTGCGCAGTTCGGCTAAAAGGAGGGCATAATCAGCGCCGGCCATACTCTGGAACTCATCAATAATCAAGGTCGAGCGCACCCGCTCCGCTTCTGGCAGGACACTTTGTTGTTGATGCGCTGAGAGCATGAGGCCAAGCAGGGTTGCGCCGAGGAGGGAGGCGGTCGCGCTGCCGATTTCTCCTGCGGCAAGACGGATGATCACGATCCGGCGTTCGCGTAAGAGTGTCTTGAACGACACGGTGGAACAGCTCTGCCCAACGATGGCCCGCGCGGCCCGGGCTTCAAAGGGCACCATTTTGGTGAGGACCGGGTCAATCCGCTCGCGCTGTTGGCGCCCATCGAGAGGATCGAAGTACTGATACCAGAAGCGATGCACAAACGGATCGCGAACCAGGGCCAAGACGGCATGGCAGAAACGCTCATCCATCAAGACGGCAAAGACATCGAGCAAGGTATACTGCTCGCGAGCGCGGTCCTGCTCCAGCAGGGACAGATTGGCTTCATAGAGGGTGGCGAGCGCCATGCGAAAGGAGGCCTCCATGCGTGGTCCCCAGCCGTTTTCCCAGATGCGAGCAAAGGTGGTGATCAGTGTGGAAATGATCACTTCCCGCTCTTGCCCGGCGGAGGCATCAAGGGGATTGATCCCGACGCAGACGTCTGGATCTCCCAGATCCAGCAAGACCACATCCGCGCTGCGTGAAGCAGGTAGAAAGCGCAGTAGATCAAGGGCGAGATCGCCGTGCGGATCCAGGACAAAGAGCGCCTGGTCGTGTTGGGCGGCTGCGCGGGCCAGGTGGAGCATCAAGGTTGACTTGCCCTCCCCCGACTTGCCCGCAATAAGCACATGAGAGCGGAAGAAATCCGGGGGAAAGGCGAACGGCAGGGATTGGCCAGCATGCTCGGAAACGCCGACGATGGGTGCCCCGAGCGGTGCTACCAGGGCTTGTGGGACCAGCAGGCTTCGCGAGCGTTTCTGTTCTAAACCTGGAACATCGGTGAACTGCGCGGCCTGCGCCAGATTCCAGGCTCGTGCGACGAAATCACCGGTGAGATAGTGTCGCGAGCGGGGCACGCTCTGTTCCCACCGTCCCTGTGCAAGCGCCTGAGCGCGTCGCTCTGGAAGCGTCCTGGGGACAAAGTGTCCAGCAGAGGAATCGAATTGGCGATAGGTTGCGGCCAGATGCGTGAGGGCATCGTGGCGGCGCTGCTGCTGGCGGGCACGCCACTGCCATTCGAGCCAGGTGAGCCGCCAGAGGTGCGTGATGTGCTGGGCAGAGGTTGGCCAGGAACGCTGCTGACGCAGCCCCTGCCAGAGCCGTCGTGTGAGCGCCCACCAACGAGGCAAGAGCGCCATGCGCGTCCCGGGACCAATGACATAGAGATAGATTCTGCCACGATAGGCACATTGGAGGAGTCGCTGTTCGACCTGCCTGGACGCAAGATAGAGGTGTTTGCGTCGCAGCAGTTGCAGGAGCAGAAGCAGGACCAGGACAACGAGTCCACCAGCACCACCCCAGAGAGGGAGCTGCTCCTGTGCCAGCGTGTGCAGGCGGGGCATCTGCCCCGCGTGAAGCGCCCGCACCCAGGTGGTGAGTGCTGCCGGATCGCCAAAGACTGTCCAGAGCACAAGTCCCACCAGGAGCAGGCAGAGCAGCAGCAGCGTATTGCCACTGGGGGCACGCGACGTGAGGAGGGCTTCGCGCCGGGCCTGCCGTTCCTGTTCAAGCGGGTGCTCCAATGCCTTTCGCAGATAGCCTTGTGACCAGGAGGCAGGCAGAGGGATCAAGGCGATTTGGGCTACTGCTCGGAGGTCTGGCGGCAGGGTGCTGACCGCTGCAAGCACTCCGCGTAAGGGGTCTGCTTCTTTCATCGTTCGTAACGGGAGATAGGCGTCTGCTCCTGCCCGTAGCTCACAGACCGAACTGCGCTCCCCTCTCTCAAGGGTCAGCGGATCCTCCTGCGGTAGCAGGGGACGCGCCTGGACCTGGGGGACCCGCACCTGAAGCTGAGAGAGCGCGTGATCAAGTGTTTGTGGCGAGGAAGCCCGTAGCAGAAAGCGTTTGGTTTTGGTCTGGCCTTCGCCTGTGATTTCAAAGGCCAGAGGCGTAGTCGCATCGAAGACCATGCCTTGCAGCATGGTTTCCCAGGCTTCGTAGCGTTCCTGGGTTCGTTCGGGGGCCATCCGGCCCGGAACGAGGTGAACAGTGCACGGTGGTCGTCTTAGCATCTGGATCTCCCTTTGCTTAGTGCAATTTCTGTGTGCGCGAGGTGCCGTTGGTTGGTTCCACGGCCGTCAGCGGAAAGGGCTTGAGTCCACTGACTTGCTCCTCAGAGTTTGAAGTGGTCGCTGTGCTGCGCTGCGGCTTCACACCGTTGTGCTCCGGACCTTGCGGGGGAGCGGGAGTCGAGGAGTGCTGTGCATTCGTCCATTGCTCGGCCAGCTCGCGAGGATTGGTGGTGGCAAGGCGATGCTCCTGCTCGCTGGCAAGAAAACGGACTGGCATGCGTTTGCCATCCATGAGCATGAGTGCTTCTCCCCGGCGGAATGAGCGTACCAGTTGGATCTCTCGCGACGAGAGTTTGAAGAGCTGCCCCACCTCTTCAGCGGTCGTGTGATCCTGCCGAAAGAGGATGTGGGTGGCGCAGTTGGCGAGAATGGCGCTCTCCTGGAAGAGGCGGGGATGTTGGGTGATCCCGGTAATCGCAAGATACTGCTTGCGGGCCCGCTGAAACATCTCCTCGGCAAAACGGGCCCCTGCCCGATAGCGATAGAGCGTCGCTAGCTCATCAATAATGAGCAGCCGGGGCATGGTGGAAGCGAAGGAGAGATTCCAGACGGCATGGGCGATCATGAGCAGAGCAATCGGGCGCAGTTCATCATCAAGATCGCGCACATCAAAGACGACGAAAGGATTCTCAAGGCTCACATTGGTCTGATCCGTGAACAGCCCCGAGAGGCTCCCCTTCACATAGCGCTTCAAACGGCGTGCCAGGCCTGTGGTGTCCTCTCCACAATCGCCGCTTTCCAGCGTCGAGGAGAGATCCCGCAGCAGCGGGGCCGGTCGCTGATGCGTCTCCGGATCGGAGGAGATGCCGACCTTGCGGTAACACTCGTATAAAGCAATATCGAGGAGCGCTTTTTCCTCGACGCTCAAGGTGGCATCCGGGTTTTCCGGAGAGCGATGGGCCAGCATCATATCGAGCAAGAGATGCAGCCGCTGGATCTGATTGGCAAGGATATTTTCTTTGGTGAGGGCGGCGGCCTCTGCTCGCTGGTGCCGCCGGCGGGGCAAATCAAAAGGATTGAGATGGTGGGCGGAGCCCGGCGAGAAGCGGATCCATTGTCCTCCCAACTCAGTACAAAGGCGCTGATATTCCCGCTCGGGATCGATCACAATAATCTGGAGCTGCTCCCCGTTCGTCTCGCCCCGTCTGGCTCTGGCCTGATCCATCATCAAGAGGCGCATGATATCGAGCTTGCACTTGTAGCTTTTCCCGGAACCGGAGGGCGCCAGCAGAAAGCGATTGGCGTTGGCCAGCTCGTCCCACCAGTCAACGACGACCGGTTCTTGCTGCATGGTGATTCCTTCCAGCAGGGCGGTTGGCGTGGGGCGGTACACCAGATTACTAAAAAAGGGAAAGCAGGCGGCTACCGCGCTACTTGGAAGGGGGAGGCGTGAGCCGGGGTGAAAGGAGCCCGGGATACAGGTGCGAAAGCCGCGCTCTTGCTCAAAATGGAGCACATGAGGCCGATGGGAACTGACAGTATAGGCGGTATCGAGCAGGCGCTGAACTCGTCGATTCAGTTCCTCGCGCGAGGGGGCACGAACGAGTAAATGGATCGCATGCTCATGCAGTTGCTCCTCGCCTCCGGCGATGCGCTCAATAAGGGGCTCGATGTCCTGGGCCGCAACATGCAGATGCGGGTTGGCAGTACGTCCTTGCAGGTGCTGGCTCTGCAAGCTGCTCTGATAGTGCGTCTGCTTCCGTCGCAGCAGGCGCAGAGCCTCTTCTTGCTTGAGCGGGAATTGATGAAAGACGAGATCCATTTCCTCATCAAGCATGATCAACTGCTGCAAAAAGCCAGGGGCAACCAGGCGGGGGAGGCCCCGCAAGGCCAGTACACAGAGCCATTCGCGCTCATCGAGACAGAGCGCATCCTTCTCGATGCGGATGGACGAGGGGGCAAGCACATCGTCAAGGCGCATCTGGGTGCTCAAGGCGGTTTGCAGTGCTTCTTCCGTGAGTGGCTGCTGGGTCGCTCGTTGGGCGCCATAATAGGCGTCGAAGAGGCGGACGATCTCGGGATTCTCCAGCCGATGTACATGCAGGTCGAGTTGCTGGAGACCGGTAGTGATTTGCTCTACTCGGAGCTGGACCTGCTGCCAGGCCTGTTCATGAGAGAGTGCAACGGCTTTGCGGCGCGCGTTGCGTCGCCAGGGAGCGGTTTCGACGGCAAAGGGATCGGCCGACACAACGAGGTAGAAGCGTCGCTCTAAAAGCATGGTGTTAGTCGTATGCTGGTGCAGGAAGGCTGTATGAGAGGCGGCCAGACTCTCTGGCTCCTCACTGAGAGGAGCCAGGAAACGGGTATAGGCCGAGAGATCGAGCCGGGTGACGCGGACGAGAAGCTGTGTAGGAAACGGGAGTGTGCTGTAAAAGCGCTGATAGAGCTGAAAAATAGCTTCTTGTTCGGTCTCCGAGAGCAGGGCAAAGTTCTTGCCGGTAATTTCCAGCAGTGCACAATAGCGTCGCTCTCCGTTGGGATTCCAGAAACAGGCGATACCCTCAGAGAGGGCACGCAAGGGTACGAAGGTGTGTGTGCTGCCCAGACGAGCGGGGCGCGAAGGAAACCAGGGAAACGGCATCTTATTGTTCCTCCTTGTCGTGGTGGGGTGAGAGTGAGCTGACAGTAAGCGGACGCCAGACACTATGGCGTGGGCGCAACCAGAAGCGCAGCACGAGCAGACCCCAGACTTCAAGGGGCTGCCCCTGCCAGGAGCCCCACCCGAAGAGCAGGGCCAGCAGCAGGGGGGCCAGGAAGAGTCCCCAGAAACAGAGTTCGAGCAGACCTCCGTTCCGCCAGCTTGCACAACTGAGCCAGCAATTTGCCGAGAGGAAGACACCCGTTAAGAGGCAAAGGAACTGCCGTAACGAGATATCAATGGCCTGAATGGAAAAGACGATGTCCTGAGTCTGTAAGCGTGGAACGGTGCAGCGTTTCATCAATACCTCCTTTCCTACTGGGCCAGAGCTGAGGTGACCAGGTTTGATAGGGTGATGGCACCCAGGACGATAATGGTGCCGATAATGGCTGAGGCCAGTGCTTTCTTAGCAGCGGTCTCCTGATGCACGTTATCG
The DNA here is from genome assembly GCF_059696735.1 of Thermosporothrix sp. COM3. Taxonomy (NCBI): domain Bacteria; kingdom Bacillati; phylum Chloroflexota; class Ktedonobacteria; order Ktedonobacterales; family Thermosporotrichaceae; genus Thermosporothrix; species Thermosporothrix sp. COM3. The sequence continues at coordinate 7,616,570 of NZ_AP019376.1, forward strand.
CCGGCCGTCATCCACAGATAGCCCGCATAGAGGAACGAAAGGGCTGCGAAGCCGCCCACAAAGCCAGCAAAGACTTTGACCAGGTTCAGAATGGTCTGGTTGAAGTTCACATCAGCAAGCACCAGGGTGGTCATATCAGTGAGAGCAAAGAACATCGAAAGGACCTCCTTTTACGCTTCGTACTCGTTGCGCAGAATGCGCTGCAAATAGTGTTGGGTTTCTGTAGGGAGGTGGGCGAGCCAGTCTGCCCCAAAGGTAGCAATCGCATGCTCAGTGGCGCCTGGGCCCGCATTATAGGCCGCGAGTGCTTTGGCAAAGTCTCCGTGGTAGGTGTCCACATACTTCTTCATGAGCCGAGCTGCACCTGAGAGGGCTTCTTCAGGATCCCAGGGATCGACATGCAACCGGGTGGCGGTCTCTGGCATCAGTTGGGCGATACCTGCTGCTCCTGCCGGAGAAAGCGCCATCGGATTGTAGCCGCTTTCCTGGTTGATTTGGCGCAGAAACCAGGAAATCTGTTGCCCTCGCAGGCCTGCCTGGTGCGCGGCCTGCCGGGCCAACTCCACATAGGGGGAGTCGGGCAGATCCTGCCTAGTTGGGCAATAGGGCGTAGATAGCCCAGCACCTCAAAGCCTGGCCAGGTTACCGGATGCAGGCTGGGGAGCAAGGAATGCTCGTCAAAGGCCCGCGGCCCGTTGGCTTGAATGAAGGTGAGTTTTCCGGGATGAGAAGCGGTGGGACGAGTGATCTCACGAACAATCGCCACATGGCCATAGGTGCCGCCTCTCCAGACCAGGATATCCCCGGGAGCAGGGAGTCCCTTCCCTACCGGAATGCGTTGCCATCCCGGAAAATGAGCATAGACTTCCCAGAAGTCACTCGCGTTGGGGGCGGCAGGTAAGGGTGCGCCAGCAGCAGCATAGGCCCCGGTGACGAGAAAGACACACTGGAGTCGTCCGGGCTGCCAGAGGGAGTAACAATCCGAGCTCACTGGGCAGACCTGGTTCCAATAGGTCAGCACGTTTTGCGGGAACCGCTCCGGGTGATACTGGGTATCTGGATTGCCCGAGAGGTGTTTGCCCATCTCGGTGGCGGCCCGTACGACGCGTGCTGCGAGCTCGCTCCCGTTTAGCGTGGTTGGCGGGCCTTGCTCTCGCACCTGCGGAAGGAGAGCTTGCATCAGGCTACAACAGGAGAGCACTGACAGGAGCAGGACCAGAAGAGCGCAGCCCGAGCCAGGAGAAAACAGTTTCATGGATCCTCCCTCATGCTGTCAGCATGGCACGCGCGATCGCCCCACCCACCTGAGCCGTCTGGCGAATGGCCTGTCCAAGCACTGCGGTTGTTGAGGGTGTTCCAGCCAGAGTCGTGCACACCGCGCTGGCAAACCACCCGGGGATTTTCATGACCAGACAAAGGATCGCGCTCCCGACCAGGAAGCCCAGGATCCCGCTTTCACCTCCAAAGGTCGAGACCAGGCCGACACCAAGCACGATGACAACCACCTGAACGAACTGTACAAAAATGGTGGCGATAAAGGCACTCATCCAGAGATTGGCCCATCGTTGCCAGGCAGGAAAAGCGTAGCAGAGCAGCGCGATAGGAGAGATGACCCATAAGACATCGAGCAACGCCAGACGAACGAGCGCTTGAAAGAACAGCAAGAGTGCCAGGCAGAAAATCAGAGCGGTGGTGATCCAGCTTGAATCTTTCGCGTCAAAAAGACTATGCCCGTTTGTGAGATGTGAGGCAACATCGATCTCGATCTGTGCGGTTCCTAAACAGAGTTGTGAAAGCAGATTCTGGATCGAGAGGACATGCTGAAAGAGGAGCGGCGAGGAGAGCAAGCAGACAAAGGCCAGCAGGAGTCGCGGAAGGACCTGAAGGGAGCTGGCTCCACAGAGCACATGATAGCCTGCAACGAGAAAACAGACTGACAGCAGTGCGGAGGCTGCCAGCATCATCTTGTCATGCAGTTGTTTGACGGCAGGTTGTTCATAGGTGAGATTAGAGCCTGTTGTGAAGAGAAAGTTTTTCCCCTCCGCCACAGCTCCCTCATAGAGGGAACAAAGTCCCTTCCAAATGGGTTTGAGGACGGCTACCCTGAGAACATCCGAGGTGTCAGAAGACAAGACATTCCAGACTGATGGCTTTTGTTCCAGTGGGCTTGGGGGTGCCGTCTCCTGGCAGATCCGAGTATGATGTTCCTCAGAGAGCATCCTGGGCCGGGAGGAGGGTCCCAGACCGTAACCGTAGCCAGGAGCGGTGGAGGAAAGCGAGAGGGCTGAAGTGGCTCGTGTTGTGAGCCCGCTGATCTCAAGACCGACCAGGAGGAAGATACCAAGCCAGAGGACAGAACCTATTCGCCCGAACCAACATTTCATAAGTGGTGATCTCCTTCCAGATGACACTGTTTTTTGAGCGCCTCGATTTCAGTTGCGAGGACACGATATTGTTGCTGTGATTGCTGCATCTGGGTCTGTGCCTGGATTTTGGCGGTGGTCAGCGCCTCTATCTTGTGTTTCAGTGAGGCGAGTGCTTGTGTCACTTCGTTCTGTGAGATTTTCCAGGGGAGCGGACCGGCAAAGGCAGGGAGCGGACTGGCATTGGCGGTTTTCCATGCATCTTCAATGCGTTGCTGTAAGCTGTGCATCTCTTGCAACGGTTTCTCATCGAGGTGAAAGACCTCTTCGGGAAAGGGATAGATGGGGAGAACCCAGATTGCAAAGAAGGGACAAAGATCTTCCGAGGTACGAGCTCTCTTCAGGTTCTCTTTGAGCAGAGAAATATCTTCTGTGGCTCCTTTCAGGTTAGTGGCAAAGGGCGCCGCGACGGCATCCGTCCAGGCTTGGTCATGACGCTGCAATTGTTGCAGGTACGAGCGAACGGTCATATGGGCCAGAAAGCCAGTACGAATCTGCTGATAAGCTTCCTGGGTGACCGGATAAAAGGACGTGGTCGATGAATTTGTAAGCATTGCAACGTCGAGCCGCTCGTCATGAAGTGTCCCCGACCAGGAAAACAGATGACCAAGATGAATGTTGACCTGATCCTGCTGAACGACAACCTGGATCGAATAGGTAGTTTCGCGAGGAGTCACGCTTGCCGAAGCTTCTGAAGGCTCGTCAGTACTGGTTTTGGTAAATTGCCCCAGGAATGGACTTTGTTCTGTTGGCATCCACTTGAGCAAGAGTAGCTCTTCTGTATCAGAAGCGAGATAGGAGGGCTGTGAAGGGGTGCCACAGGCGGTTATGCCTGAGAGGCAGGACGCCAGCAGGCAACAAAACAGCACAATATGAGTGGCCTTCTTCATGCGCCCCTCCCTGCCGTTTTCTGGCTGCACATATCGAGCAAGAGCGCTGGATCAGAGGAAAGATAGAGCAAGGGATGCGCTTCCTCAAAGCCGAACAGGTGTGCTCGCTGAAGCTGATACAAGATGCCCTTGAAGTAGCCGTGCGTATTGAGGAGGCCGAGTGGCTTGTGGGCCAACCACCCTCGCTGTTTCCAGCGTAGGAGTTCAAAAAGCGATGTGAAGGTCTCCAGTCCACCGGGCAGGACAATGATGGCGTCGGCGAGTTGAAGCAAGAACTGAACTGTGAACAGCTCGCTTTGGAGATCCCTTTCGGTGGCCTTGAGATGAATGGTCTCGCCACCAGCGGCTTGTGCAGCCGAAGCTGCAAGTTCAGCGAGCCCCCCGGGGGTTGTTGTATAGATCAAACTCCACCGCCGATGGGCGATCGCTTGACCCAATTGCAAGGCTGCGTGCTGCGAGCAGTCAGGGCCAGGACTGGAACCGGCAAACAGACAAATGCGATACATAACACCTTTCCTTCCTCACTCCACCATCATCAGGGGAGAGCGTTCAAAAACGAAGAATGAAAACCGTCTGGTGGCATTGTGCCTTTTCATGCCCGAGGTGAGAAGGTACAGCACCCACACATCACTCACACAGTACCCACACAGTCCCCCTACAGACCCCAAGGGTGCGTCTCGTTGTTGTGTATGCTCAGAAATGGCTGTTTTGCTTTTATTTCTGATTTTGTCGAAAAAGAGAAGAAGAGCTATGTATCTGATTGTAGGGATATAGATGGTATACGATTCATTTTATGTTTAAAATATAAAGAAAATGTTCTTACTTAAAAAAAGAGTTGTATTGAACGTATGAATTTGGTTGGGCTATGATAGAGAAAAAGCAATGTGGTTGTGGTCTCTGGGGAGGTGATGCATGTCTTTAAAACAAGCGCCCCAACGGAATGAGCTGTTAGTGCAAGCCCGGTACGAGCATGGCTTGACCCAGGAAGCCCTGGCCGAGCGACTTGGGGTGGATGTGCGAACGGTAAGCTCCTGGGAGCGTGGATTGCGCACGCCGTCCCCACACTACCGACATAAGCTTTGCAAACTGCTGGAAAAGACCTCGGTTGAGTTAGGTTTTTCCCTGATGCCTCCTCCTGAGACGGAGCAGCAAGCAGCAGCATGTCTCTGGAGCAAGCAGGGAGAGAAGAATCGTGCGAAGCTGCTCCAGCGGGTCTGGAGGTGGTGGATCGCGGACGGATTAGAGTGCCGGTTACATCGAGAGCTTATCCTGCTGGATCTAGAGGAGCGCTCGCATGTTCTCCACAATCCCTGGTGTCATGTCGCCCAGGAGTTACAACGAGCTCCGCAAGTGCTTCCTTCGGGAACAACCATTCTGGAGGCGTATGAGATGGCGGACGAGGCGTTGCTGATCCTGGGCGAGCCGGGGGCGGGAAAAACGACACTTCTGTTAACCCTGGCACGGACGCTTCTGGAGCGAGCCGGTCAGGATGCATCGTTGCCGCTTCCTGTGGTGTTGCATCTGGCGGAGTGGAGCCGTAAACGTCTTTCCTTTGAGGCGTGGGTCTGCGAGGAATTACATGAGAAATATCGTATTCCATGTAATATTGTGCGGGAGTGGGTTGAAACGGAGCAGCTTATATTCTTGCTGGATGGGCTTGATGAAGTGGCTCTGGCTCATCGTGGTGCCTGTATCGAGATGCTGAATCGGTATCGAGATGCGCATGGACTGGTACCACTTGTGGTCTGTTGCCGGACTGACGAGTATTATGCGGAAGCATGCCTGCTTCACCTGAGGAAGGCGGTCGTGCTGCAACCGCTGACGCAGCAACACATCGATCAGTATCTTGAACAGGCGGGAGAGATATTTTCGGTATTACGAGAAGAACTGCATCAAAATCCGTCCTTACGACAAATGGCGGCAACTCCCCTCTTCTTCACCTTGCTCTGTCAAATATACGAAGGACAATCCAATGCAGCGTCGTGCGATAGAGGGGCGCTTCAGAGAGAGCATCTCTTTCAGGCATATGTCACCTGTGTCCTTCAGCGGCGGGGGCCTGTACGGCACTTTTCTCCTCAGAAAACGATCCAATGGCTTCACTGGCTCGCGCGACAATTGCTTGCTCATCAGCAAACAGCATTCTACCTTGAGCGGCTCCAGCCTGATTTTCTGGAGACGGAACGAGCCCGGCGTCTCCATTATCGGCTCACGGTATGCGTTGTCTACAGTTGCATCGGGATCGTGCTTGGCGCTTTGTTGGCGTTATTGCGTGGGGGAAGTGGCAACGGAAAGAGTGGTGTTGGGGCGGGACTGCTTGGTTGGCTTGGAGGAGGGCCGGGAAACCAGGTATTAGAGTGGATGGCTCCGGGTCTGGGTAATGGGCTCACGGGTGGAGGAACCGTAGGTTTTCTTTTTGCAATTGTTTCTTTACTGATCTTGCTGCTGGTTGACCCAGCGTCGAGCGCGCGTCATCAGCGAAAGCGTGATCTCTCGCCGGTATGGACTGCACTGAAAGAAGGTGTATGCATTGGAGTCAAAGCGAGCATTGTGGTTGGCATTGGAGGCATGATCATTTTCAGCGCCTTTGGAGGGATTTCGCTTGGTCTCTCCTATGGGCTCGGTTTTGGCCTTTTTGACGGCTTGCTCATTGGTATCTACAATGCGTGGATTGCGGGACGATATGGTAGCGAGAAGCAAAAAGCGAAGGGAAAGGAGAGGCTTGCATGCTGGCTTGACCATGCATGGCTTGGGCTGAGTATGGGGGTTGCCACCGGAGGCAGCTTCACTCTTGTCGAACTCGTGCTGCTTGGCTGGGGAGAAGCACTTGCGTATGGCACCATTGTTGGGATCAGTTTTGGGGCCTTCTTTGGGATTGGGAGAGGTGGCGAAGTGATTCGTGAGTTGGGTACCCGAATCTATCCGGCGGAGCAAGTGGCATGGTCCTGGAAAGCTGTCAGGCAGCATTGGCTCACCGATGGGCGTCGCGCCGGTATTGTTTGTCTGTCTGTCATGCTTCCTGTGAGTCTTGTGCTGGGAGCTGCAAGCACGCTTTTCCATCCCCATGATGGGTTCTATGGTCTGGCGTACGGGGCGGTATTTGGACCCATTGTCGGCATGATTGCGGGTATAGCGTGTCTGCTCACCGGGATCTTGAATAGTGGGTGGTCCAGCGATGTACTTGATGAGCGCTATCTGAGCAGGCCAAATGAAGGGATCCGGCGCTCTGCCTCACATGCGTGCTTTGCCGCCTGCGTTTTTGGACCGCTTGGCGGGCTGGCAAGTGGGAGTGTCTGTGCGCTCGCTTTTGGGCTCCTGGGACAGGTATCGCGTTGGCCTGTGCTGGGCGTTGGTTTCGGGATCATTTTTACGGTTGTCTTTGCTCTGATCTTCGGGATGGTGCGTGGGGGGAACGCGTGTATTGAACACTATCTGCTGCGGCTACAGTTGTGGTGGGAAGGAGCGATGCCATGGAGGTATACGCGGTTCCTGGATGAAGCGGCTGAGCGAATTGTGCTGTGTAAACGAGGCGGTGGCTATTTGTTTCTTCACCGCCTCTTGCTGGAGTATTTTGCGTCAGGGCAGCAGCGGGAAGCCAAACCCCCAGAAGACAAGCACGGTCCCGACCAGAGCAAGCAACATCCCGGCACAAGCTTGCGCGAGCGTATGGGCTCGTACATACCAGCGAGCCCAACCGACCAGCAGCAAGCAGGGAGCAAGGAGAAGCATGATAGGGCCGAAGAGAAGCGTATAGGTCGTGAGGCAGCCAGTAAGAGCGATCAGATGAAAGCTAATTTTCCAGATGCAGGTGATGGCTGTTCCTGAGGCAACAACAATCAGCACAGCGGTGACTGTGGCGAGCAGGGGACGCGATGCCTGAAGCAGGAGGAGGATTCCCCAGGCAGTAGCCATACAGAGAATGGAAAAGAATAAGGGGCGAAGCCGTTGTGAACGAACGCTCAGGAGATGGTCTGTATACGTACCGCGTTTCACGCCGCTGAGAATAAGCAACCCTGGGAGCAGGCTGAAACCGCATGTGGTCACTGCTCCCCAGACCAGTCCTTGCAGCAGCGTTGGGGCCGTGAGAAAGGCAAGCGGAAGGAAGGTGGGAAGGGTGACGAGCAGCGGGTGAGCGATCTCGGAGAGGAGACGGGCGAGCCTGTACCCTCCTGAGCGTCCTTGCCACAGTTCTCCCTGTTCGATGAGCCTGGATTGACTTTTCATAGAAAAAGCACCTCTTCTTCTTTGTAGATGGTGAAACTGTTCATTTCTAGTGTAGCAGAAGAAAACGGAGAGAACATGAATATTTCGACAGAAACCACTTACTTTGTCGAGAAGACGTTATCTGCCTCAGGGCCTGGCAGCACTCCTGTTCAGGTCATCTGAGGGGCCTGTGCTGTTGCGAACAGGCGGTTCGAGCTGGTGGCGGAACGCTTTTGTCGATTGGTATCACTATATTGTGGTAGAAGATCTGATCGTCTCTAATATGATCAAGAATCATCATCTTTCTCTCAGCATTTATGACGCGGGGTGAAGCCAATTTCTCGATATCCTGAGTGTCAAGGCTGCGTGCTGCGAGCAGTCAGGGCCAGGACTGGAACCGGCAAACAGACAAATGCGATACATAACATCTTCCCTTCCTCACTCCACCATCATCAGGGGAGAGCGTTCAAAAACGAAGAATGAAAACCGTCTGGTGGCATTGTGCCTTTTCATGCCCGAGGTGAGAAGGTACAGCACCCACACATCACTCACACAGTACCCAAAGGTGCGTCTCGTTGTTGTGTATGCTCAGAAATAGCTGTTTTGCTTTTATTTCTGATTTTGTCGAGAAAGAGAAGAAGAGCTATGTATCTGATTGTAGGGATATAGATGGTATACGATTCATTTTATGTTTAAAATATAAAGAAAATGTTCTTACTTAAAAAAAGAGTTGTATTGAACGTATGAATTTGGTTTGGCTATGATAGAGAAAAAGCAATGTGGTTGTGGTCTCTGGGGAGGTGATGCATGTCTTTAAAACAAGCGCCCCAACGGAATGAGCTGTTAGTGCAAGCCCGGTACGAGCATGGCTTGACCCAGGAAGCCCTGGCCGAGCGACTTGGGGTGGATGTGCGAACGGTAAGCTCCTGGGAGCGTGGATTGCGCACGCCGTCCCCACACTACCGACATAAGCTTTGCAAACTGTTTAAAAAGGCGCTGGTTGAGCTGGGTCTAGAGATACAACCTCATGGCAGCGACGAATTTCCCAGAGCATTTCCGCGCAACGAGTTATCAAATCGTGATGAGCACCGACATCGCATGCTGCGGCGGATATGGAAACGCTGGATCACGGATGGGCTGGAGCGTTCTTTGCACATGACCCTGCTTGTCCCCGATCTGGTGGAACTCCCTGAAGCTGTTCATAATCCCTGGTTGGCGGTTGCAGAGTGGGATCAAAAACCGCGGCTCATTCCAACGGGAACCTCCTTACTGGACCTTTATGATGCGGCGGATGGTACACTCCTGATTCTCGGTGAGCCAGGAGCGGGAAAAACCACACTCCTGCTCACACTTGCGCAAGCCTTGCTGGAACGGGAAGCACACCAGGCGATGCCACTGCTTCCCGTTGTTCTGCATCTTGCAGAGTGGACGCAGAAACGGTTTTCGCTGGATGAGTGGATTCTTCAAGAATTACAGCAAAAATATTACGCTCCTCAGCCGCTGGCTCGTCAGTGGATCGAGACGGAACAGGTAATCTTGCTCCTTGACGGACTCGATGAGGTCAACTCTGAAGCGCGAGCAAGTTGTGTCGAGGCGATAAATCGGTATCGGCAGGCGCATGGGCTGGTCCCGATGGTCATGTGTTGTCGCACGAAGGAGTATGAGGCTTTCAAGGGACAACTCTGTTTCAGTCATGCTCTTCAGATTCAGCCACTCCGCCAGGAGCAGATTGAGCAGGTGCTTGCGCAAAAAGGTGCTCAAGGGAAGGAACTTCAACAGGCGTTGCAGCGTGACCCGGGACTCAGACAGTTGGCCCAAACGCCATTCATACTGGGAATTTTGTGTCTGGTTTACACTGAAGGGATGGAAAGACAGGCTGCTACGTATGAGCAGGACGCAGCAGTTCTTCTGCAACAACGGCAGGCGGTGCTTGCCTGTTATGTTGAGCATGTACTGAAACGGCGGGGTCAACGGAGCATCTATACTCGTGAACAAACCCTTCACTATCTTGCAGTGCTCGCCTCTCAACTTGAGCGACACGGACAGGTTGAGTTCTCGTTAGAACGCATGCAGCCAAATTGGCTCCCCCAACGACAACAGCACCAATATCGTCGTTGGATTGTGCGTCTGTTCTATTGCCTGGAAACGCTCTCCTTGAGTATTTTCTTTGCCAGCTTTTATGGGGATCCGGTTTCGTTTTCCTCGGGACCGCTGGCCTGGGTTGCAGGGAAGCCAAGCAATGAGGTACTGGGATGGATGGCGCTTGGCCTGGGAGGGGGATTTCAAAATGTCACCAGTTTCGCTGTCTTGCTGACCGTGATCTTCCTCCTCATTTTTGTCCTCGCTGGACGCGTGAGCAGAGCCCATCCCCTGCGTCTCTCCTGGTCCTTGCTCCTGAAAAGGGCCTGGGAAGGATGTCGACGGGGGTTCTGCTTTGGTCTGGTGAGTGGGCTGCTGGCTTGTTTCTTCTTGAGTCTGTGGGGAGGGATTCCATATGGTCTCTATCGCGGGTTTGGGATTGCTTGTCTGAGTGGATTATGTATGAGTTTTGCAAGCGGATGTCTTGCGCTTTTCCCTGCTCCAGAGCCGCAAAATGCCAGCAAGCGTGGCGTGAGAGAGCGGCTGACGGATTGTGTGCTCTATACGCTGTGTAGCACGTGCGGGTATGGACTGGTGTATGACGTGCTTTCTCATGAATCCCATCTGCTGATTCTGATCTATGCGCTCATTGTTGGCAGTCCCTCCGGGATCATTTTTGGTCTGGCCAATGGTACCCGGTTAGTAGAGGGGATGGGAGAACAGATCCAGCCTGCTGAAGTGGCATCCTGGCAATGGGTCAGCTGGCGTCAGGTGCTTGAGCAAGTGCGGAATGGTTTCTTGCTCGGGAGCTGGGTGTTTCTGGCAGTGAGCATTACCTTTCTCTGCGTTGCAGGTCTTTCCCAGGGCTTTGTGTATGGCCTGCGTTATGGCCTTCTTTTTGGCGTTCTAGCGGGCGGTATCGGAGCCCTGACGGCCCTGTTTGCAGGGCTTTTCGCAGAGGCCTGGGTGACACGGATGTCAGATGCAGAGGAGCGTGCTTTGCAGCGGCCACACGAAGGCCTTTCCCGCTCGCTTCGTCATGCGGTGAAGGCATCACTCATTTTCGCGGCTCTTGGAGGATGTGGAGGGGGTGGCATCAGTGCTTTGGCGTTTGCTCTGACTGGAGTGCCTGGATGGCCGCTGCTTGGTTTTCGCTTCGCGATGATTTGCGGGAGCCGCTTTGCTTTTCAGTTCTTCTTCTTTCATGGGGGACTCGCATGGATCGAACATATGCTGCTGCGTTTTTGGCTCTGGCGACGAGGAGTGATCCCCTGGAACTATCCTCAGTTTCTGGATTTTGCCGTTGAGCGCATGCTGTTGTATCGGATGGGGAGTGAGTATCGCTTTGCGCACCGCATGCTTCAGGAGTATTTCGCCACATACAGGAAAAATGAAGGAGAAGAAGAAAATCTATGCGCAGATCGCCCAGTCCATCCAGATCTCATGCCCTTGTGATTGGTGGGGGCATTGCTGGATTAGTGACAAGCCACGTGTTGCTTCGGCATTGTAAACGGGTTACCCTGGTGGAGCGGGATATCTATCCCGCTGAACCTGTGTTTCGCTCAGGGGTTCCTCAGGGGCAGCAAGTACATACGCTTCTTTTGCGCGGTCAGCATGTCCTTGAGGAGCTGTTTCCGGGGCTGACCCAAAAATTGCTTGCGGCGGGAGCGATTGGCCGAGAGTATGGGAGCGGGAGCCTCTATGTGTCTCCTTATGGGCCTTTGTGTCAGATCCCCCCTCGTCTGCATGGGTGGAATTGTTCTCGCCTCTTTCTGGAATGGCATCTCTTGCAAGAGGTTCGCCACTCGGATCGCATCACTGTGGTGGAGGGAGCGGAGGTTGTAGGGTTGCTGGGTGAGAAGCAGCAGGGGCAGATAGATGGAGTACGCTACCTGAAACGGGGTCAGGCGGCTCCTCAGGAAGTGCATGCTGATCTCATCATTGACGCCAGTGGGGCCCTATCGCAAGCTCCAATCTGGTTAGAGCAGCTGGGATATCAAGCGCCCCAAGAAACAGTCGTTGCTATCCATCAATGGTATGCGACACGCTGGTATGCGTCTCCTGTCCCGGACGCGATCCCCTGGAACGGGGTCATTGTTCGGGCTTCCCCGCCACTGCGGCGAGACGGGGTCTTGATGGAGGTTGAAGGCGGACGGTGGATGGTAATCCTCTCCGGGAGAGGAGAGGATGCCCCTCCAACGGATGAGGCTGCCTTTCTCGCCTTTGCACAGAGTCTTTCCGATCCGACGATTGCCCGGGCAATACAGGCAGGACAACCATGCTCGCCGATGGATAGCTATTGCAGAACTCATATACAGTGGCGGCATTTTGAGCGGTTGAGCAGTGGCCCCCAAAACTTCCTCGTGCTGGGAGATGCCGCCTGTGTTTTGAATCCTGTTTATGGACAAGGAATGACGATAGCGATCCTGGAAGCGGTCTTGCTTGATCGTTGTCTGCGTCAGCAGGATCATGGTGCCCTGGCTCGTGTTTTTCAGCGACAGCAAGCTCATTTGTTACGACGGCCCTGGCAATATGCGGAAAGAGCTGAACGTCTCCTTGCCGGGAACAACACAGAAACGAATTGGGGAAGTAGGATCGTTCGACAGTATATCGAGACCTTGATGCATCTGGTAACCATAGATCCGCGTGCCTCGCTCATTTTTCAGGAATATCTGCACATGTTGCGCTCATCCAGGAGCTTTTTGCATCCCTACCTGGTGAAGCAGGTACTCCGTCTCTGGGTCAAGAAGTGGCGGCATGGAAGGGAACAGCGTGCCTTGGCTCAGGAATGAAAGCAAGGCGGGTGAGGATGGACTGCAATGAGGAGGGGGCGAGGTCGCTTGGGCGAACCAGCACACGGCAAGCAAGATCATGCGATGCTCTTGCAAGGGTGTATAGTTTACCGCCTTCGACACCAGGCGGTTTCCTGTGCCGCGTGCACAGCAAGCAAGCAGAAGGAGGAGCAAGAAGGCAGGAACACCAGAAGAGGGAAGAGAGGGAAGGCAGAAGCAAGCAAGAAGGCAGCACAGAGCAAGCGTCCAGACGTTCCAGCGCGCATGATGCCCCTGCTCGCCCCCGCAGGTGCTTGGGCTAGGCGCGTGCTGCCCGCTGCTGGAGCCGGCGCAGGCGGTCTTGCGAGCGTGCCAACTCGCCCATATGCTCAAGAAACTGCGCTAGCGGCAGGGGTGTGCCGATCAGCCCTTTGATGGGAACCCGCTTCAGCAGCGTGCTGCCCTGCATGATGGCAAACTGGCGGGTGTGGGCCTCAACCACCAGCGCGACCGTCTGCCCCGCCAACGCTTGTTTCACGTAGTAGGGCTGATGTTCTACGATCATGCGGCCATCCACCTTGACCCGTCGCACAAAGGCTCGCCCATTCATCGCATGCAGCCAGGCATCAGGATCAACCTGCTCTGGCAGCCTGGGCTGCTGGGGCAGGCTCGGGAAGACCTCGCGGGGAGGGCGATTGCCACAGGCGCGTCCCTGATGGGGCCGCTGCTCGTTGTAATGGCGCAGATACGCTGCCGTCACCTCACGCACCTCCGAGAGCGTCTGAGGCGCTGCACCTGCAAGCATTCCTCCTTGAACGAGCGGTGGTACCGCTCCACATACCCGTTGCGTTCAGGATGCTGTGGCGGGCAGACGTTGGGCTGCACGCCCACGCAGAGCAGAAAGCGGGACAAGACGGAGGGGAAATCCCGCCCCGAAGCCGAGCCAACCCATCTGGGATCACGATCAAAGGTGAGCATGCGAGGCAAACCGTACCGCTGCAAGAAGGCCACCACCGCCTCAAAGGCCGAATGCCGCATGAAAGTCGTCACGCACGACCGCTTCCAGCAGCAGGGAGGTACCCACATCGACAAAGTTGAGCACTTCGACCACATGCGCCCGCTTTTCATCGGCTTCCGTTGGCGAAAGACCCGCATCCTTGCGCATCGATCTGCACTCCCTCCAGTGGCTCACGCGGCGGCCAGGGCTGCTGCTGAGGCGGCTCTGCCGCCACGAGCACGCCTTCTTCGCGCAAGATGCGCCAGACCGTGCGGCTGGAACGAGGGAGCGGCTCGTCGGTCAGCTCGGGATCACGGTGCAGGAAGAAGAGCAAGGTGCGAGGGCCAGGCACCCGTTGCAAGCCATCCGGTGGCTGTTCGCGTAGCTCCAGGAGCCGGCTTCTCACCCGCTGGGAGAAGCGTGAGCGACGGGGCTGGCGGGGCAAGCGGGGACGAGAGAAGAGCACCGAGAGATCATTTGAGGCGGCGTGCGCAAAGTGGTCACGCCACTTTTTGACCATGCTGGTCGAGCAGCCCACCGCGTCGGCAATCTGTTGAAGCGTCCAGTCGGGATGCTGGCGCAGCAGATGCCGGATCATGGCACGCTGCTGGAGCCACAAGGCTTCCATGTACACCTCCATCCAGGTTCAGGCACGAAACAACCCTGCTTCAGTGTACCGCCTGGAGAGGCTGGCCGCAAACTCCCATCTCGATCCCTCCTGCTTGGAGGCTCGGTTTTGCACGCGGCACAGGAAACCGCGCCGTGTCAAAGGCGGTAAATCGTACATGGGCTTGTTGGTGGCGCAGAATGGCGAGGAGATCTCTGGTGGTGGCGGAGGTGGTGTGAGTTGGGGTGACGTAGATTATCACCCCTATAAGCAACGGGATGGAGAAGATGGGCTGCGTGGTGATCCAGACAATGAGTATACAGAGGATCTCAATCCCAATGAGCACCCCTATTAAGCTATACTTGAGAGAGGAGTACAGTATTCTCCTCTCTCTTGCTCTATGATAAGGAGGTAGCAAGCATGGCAGATTTTGTTCCTATTGACCATACCCGTCCTTTTATGGATATCATTCGAGAGCGAGCACAGCGCATCCACCCATACCCAGAGAAACTTGTAACGCTGTTTGAGTCGATTGATCGAGCACACTTTGTACCGGAAGAGCTACGCGACTTTCTGCCCGATGTCCACACCAATAAAGGGTGCGCTGGTCTACTCAGTCAGCCATTGGTAATTTTCAAGATGGTAGCATTTCTCTATCTCAAGGGCAATGAAATTGTTTTTGAGGGTGGAACTGGCACCGGCTATCAGACAGCCATCCTTGCAAGGATGTGTAAACACGTCTACTCGGTAGAGCGCGACCCCAAACGGGTCACATTTGCGAAGGATAGGTTGGAAAAACTCGGGATAGAGAACGTCACCATCCTTGAAGGCGATGCCGCTGAAGGCCTGCCTCAATATGCGCCCTTTGATCGGATGATCTTCGGTTGTGCCTTTTCCCAGGATCATATTGAGCAAGACCTCCTCAATCAAATAGCAGAGAAGTCACGCTTGCTTGCGCCAACTGGTGTCTATGATGATGGGCGGGTCTATGGCGACCTGCTCCGAGTAGACAAAAAGCAAGGGCGGGTCGCGCAGAAAGTCCTCGACACGTTTGCCCATACGCTCTACTTCGTGCCGCTGGTTTCACCGCGCCCGGTCGGTTGGACCTGGCAGAAAGACCGCTATGTGCCCTCCAGCCAGGCGAGCCAGCGTAAATGGTGGCAGTTCTGGCGCGTGTCGTAGAGCAACAAAAAAAGCCGGTAGCCTCTTTGCTCTCCCGGCTTTTTTGGCTGCTAGAAGATGCTTTTTTTGTCGTACATCTCCCAGGCTGTCGCTGCATCTAGCGAATCCCAGGCGGAAGCCACGCGCCCAGGGGATGGCTGAGAGCGAAAGACCAAAGGCGATGAGGGATGTGAGGGAAGAGGCGGGGCAGAAAGGCAATGCAGGCAGGGGGGTGCTCTCCAGAGAGCGTGAAGGGTGTCGGTGTGGCTTTCGGGAGCGAGGCCTATATTGAAGGAGATCGCTTGAGATTCTCGTGAGGGTCAGGTATACTGAAGGGGAGCGGTTGAAGATACAACACTTCAACCGGATGAATGAAAGGAGGGAGTGTACTAGTGGTTGCTACCACGTGTTTGGGCGTGAAAAAGCAGCACCCATGAGGTGAAGATGCTGCTGTGAGGGCAGCGTGTGGGCGTTGTGGTGTGAAGAAAGGCAACCTTGCCAGTGAACGTTTGGTCGCAGACACTGGCAAGGTCCCAACAAAGCGGTCAAGACCGCACCGATACTATACCATACTCTCTGTGCTCTGGCTAGATCGTGTTGCAAAGAGATTGTCTTCAATCTTGCCTGAGTGCGCGGCTGGTGGTGTGTGTTCCCCGCTTTTTCCGTTCGTCGAGAGGCCAGTGGGCAGTGACATGTAGTCGTCTGTTCTGCCCTTTTTCAGCCAGGATGCTTCAGAACGGATGCCTGCTTCCTTGCTGCTCGCGAGAGCAGAGCGCTCATGGAGCGCTTGTATGATGCGCAATCCTCAGGTCCTTTGTGGTGAGGGATGAGGACGCTGCCTGTCAGTGATTTTCCTCTGGGTGTGGTGTCGGCGTGCTGTGTGCATGTGGTCATGCCGGTACGCACGAAGAGAGAAGCTGGAGGTGTTTTTTGATCATGGAGATGAAGAAAGAGAGATAGGAGGAGGGAGATATGCGACAAGAGAGAAGAAAGCCGTCGGTGCTGCGACAAGTACGCAAGGAGTTGGACCTGACCCGCGAGGATATCGTGCGACGGGCGCGAATCTCGGCGTCGACGATTCGCAATGCGGAGTTGGGGCGGACGGTGCGGCAGCGCTCGGCCGTGCAGATTCTCACGGCGATTAATGAGGTGCTGCGCATGCGCCAGCAGCCGCCATTGACGTTGGAGGCGTTGCATCTGGTGCTCCTGGAGGAGTGAGCAGCGGAGCCCCTGCGGGGGGACGCAGGAGCGACCCTGCTGGAAGCCCTGCTTGTAGGATGAGCGTATGACAGGATGAACGTGTGAAAGGAGGAAGGGTATGGACGAGGTATGCTTGCCCCGGCGGGCGATGAGGCTGCGGATTCACTGTGAACCGCTGGAGACGCCTGCGCGGCTGTTTTGTCCGGTGTGGGCGGAGGCCCCCTTTACGCTCGAGGTCTCTGATGCGGAGTGGCAGCAGACGACGCTGCTGTCAAGCGTCCGGTTCGGGCAGGAGTCGGTCTGTCCGGTGGTACTGCGGCCAGAGATGGTGGTGCGGGTGCTCTGTGGGGGGCTGCTGCTGGAGCTACAGGTGCGAGCCGTCGCGCGGGCATAAGAGCGCTGATGAGGCGCTGTGAGAACGATGAAAGAGGCAGACGAATGGCGGAACGAGAGATGCAGAGAGGTCGCATGAGCCCCTCTTTTCTGCTCAATGTGGCGCTGCCGGTGGCGCTGGCGCTCTGGGTGACGGCGTCCCTGCTGTGGCTGGCGCTGCAATGGCTCTGGGAGCGGGTGAGTGTGGCGGTGACGCAGCATGCAGGTTGTCTGGTGGGGCTGAGTGCGCTGGTGCTGAGTGCGCTGAGCGCGCCATGGGTGCTGCCGCTGCTCTTTCGTGGCCTTCGGGCTCTTGATGACTTTTCACAGAGCCGCAAAGATCGGGCAGCCTATCGCGCGTTGCTAGAGGCGTCGACAGAGGCGGTGCGCCAGGGGCGCAGACTGGAATACCGCAATACGCAGACGGGAGATCAGATGAAGGTGGATGCACTTCCGGCGCGGTTGCGACCAGCCTCTGAGGGCAGCATTGCTCAGGAGCCAGCGGGTATGTCTGCACCCCCGTTGCCTGCTGCGGTGGAGGCGATTCCGGCGGTGATTGAGTACCCGGCGATTCGGGACCAGGTGCCTGCCGGCCAGACGCTGCTGGGGATCCATCCGGAGACGGGGCAGTTGGAACTGGCCTCCCCGGAGCAGCTCAAAACGGCCTGGTTTGTGGGCGGCTCCAATTCGGGCAAGAGCAATACGGTCTATGGCAAGGTGCAGGATGTGGTCTCCTGGGGCGCGAAGCTGTTGCTCTGTGACCTGCATGCGCATAAGCCCGATAGTCTGGCCCGCAAACTGGCCCCGTTCCGGCAGGCCTTGTTGCGTCCGGTGGCGACAACGGCAGAGGAGATCAAGCAGGCGATCCTGCTCTTTCTGACGGAGTTTCGCGCCAGACGAGCGGGGCGCCGGCCCTGCACACAGCGGTGGCTCATTGTCTTTGATGAGGTCAACGCGACCTGTCAGCAAGTGGTGCGCGTCTCTGAAGCGGAGCGGGCCGACCTGTATGCCGCCTTTGGGCTCAAGCTGAGTGAGGAGCAGGTGAAATTGCAGGTCTTCATCAAGTGCCTGGCGGAAACGTGCGGCTATGAGACGCGGGGATTTGCGATGTATGGCTTTTTCATCTCGCAGAAGGTGGCGGGGCTGGCCTGGTTGCGCAATGCGATGATGACGGTGTTTGTGCATGCGCTGTTGATGCACAGTGAGGCGCTGCTGGCGGCCAATCACAAGCGGCAGGTGGCTGAGCAGGTGACCCGCTTTCGGGTGGGACGCACGCTCGTCTATGGCTATGAGATTGAGGAGATGATCTTGCAGCAGCCCCGCTATGCCGTGGAAGCTGGACCGCTGGGAGCCCGCAGACCGGGGGAGGATGTGAGTCTAGAACCCTGGGCGTCATCTCCTGCTGTTTCCGTGCCGGGAAACGGGAAACGGGTGGAAACAGGGGCGGAAACGGAGGCGGAAACAGGGGAGGAAACAGCGCCACAAGCGGGGCGAGGGCCTCGTGGCAGGGTGATCGAGGGAGTGTTTCCGCCGTCATCCGCGGTACCTGCCCAAAAAGAGAGGCAGGGAGCTGTTTCCGCGGAGGTGCGGGAAACGATTCGGCGGCTCTGTCTGCAAGGCAAGCTCTCGCATCGAGAGATCGCAGCGGCGGTGGGGCTGGCCGGGCGCAAGTATGGGCTCTATCAGCAGGTGTGTCGGGAGCTGGGGATCAAGCCCCAGGAGTACCGAAAAAGGATGCCACCACACCGATGGTAAATCATGTGTTGGTCTGTTCCGGGAACAGACCGGGAAGCAGAAATGACGATATGGTCTGTTCCGGGAACAGATCACGACAGTGAAAGGAGACGTTGTGATGACAATGACGATTGCATATGAAGCACGCGGATTGGGAACCTCCCCTTGCTATCCGGCAGGTTTTGATGGAGGCAACACCGATACCTGTTTTGCAACCTTCATCGAGGGTCAGGAACACATCACGGTGCTACCCAGTGCGATTGCCCTGGGTTCCGTGGCCAGACTGGATTTGTTACGCAGTGGGGTGCATGGCGTCCCAACGGCTCATGAGCGCTATCACCAGGATGTGTTGGTTTCGTATCAAGGGGTAGACTACTTTGTCGGATATATGGCGATGCGGCACCAGAAACTGGCCACGACGCAGCGAGGGGATGAGACCCGCTATGCCTCACGAGATCAGCTTCTTCGGCTGCTGGCCGCCTCGGGCTTGACGATTCCCACCACAGCATACACGCTTGAGCTGGTGACGACGCTGCCGGTAGGCTACTACACTAGGCAGTTACGGCGGCAGGTGCGTGCGTGCTTGGAGGGCGAGCATGTCTTTCAACTTAATGGGCAGCAGCGGCGGGCCACGATTCGGGTCCGCAAGATTCTGGTGGAAGGACCGCCCGCCTTGGTGCTCTATGGAGCTGACTCCGCCAGGCAGCAACGGCTGCTTATTGATGGTGGAGGCTATACCACAGAGTTTGTGGTGCTGGATGGCTTTGAGCCGCTGCCCGAACTGTGCCGAGGGGTTGAGTTGGGGGTGGAACAGATTGGTGAGTACCTGGCGGAGCAGGTCCAGGAGCGCTATCAGCGCAAGCTGAGCGTGCGTGAACGCAGTGACATTTTGCGGGCCTATGGCTCTCAGCGGAGTGGGCACCCGGAGGCGTATCCGACGATTGCCTGTGGTCGCACGAGCATTGCAGCAGCGGAACTGGCGAGTATCGTGCGAGAAGGCTGTCTCAAGGTGGGAGAGCTGACCTTAAAAGAGGCGGCGTCGCTGTGGGGGATCACGAACGAGGTGGTAGCCGGGCATATTCCGTATCACTACCATGTGGGGGGCTCGGTCTGGTTCTACCACGATGTGTTACGCAGCAAGATGCCCCACCTGCGAGCGGTGGAACAAGCGGAACTGGTGAATGCGCGAGGGAGCATGCGGATCGCGCAGGCCTTGTGCTCGTGAGGGGTGGTCGATGCCACGCAATACAGAGGAGTTTGAGTATGTGCAGGTGCCTTTTCCCAAAGGAAGCGCGGTGGTGCAGCACCTCCGAGAAGAGGCCCGGCGCTATAGCGGACGAGCGTTTGTGGGACCGCATATCGCGCTCTTGCTGATCGATCGCGATGCGCATCTCTATGGGAGTGCAGAAGGGCAAGGACGAGGCATCTGGTTTCCCCCGGCGTATCTGGCCCGGCTGCCCCCAGTGGCAGAGGAGCCACCGCTTCAGGATGTGGAAGCTCCTGTGAAGATGAGTGAGGCTGAGGTGGTGCAAGCACAAGCGCGAGCGATGGTGCGGATGCAGTTTGGCGATGATGACGAAGCATGAAAGGAGTGAGATGATGGGAATACGGCAATGGTTTGGGAAGCCGTCACAGGCGCAACGGGAGGCAGAAGCAGCGGTGCGTGCCTTGCTGGGGGAGATCCAGTTCACGCTGGAAGATCCACCGGAGGTGATGCAGGAGAAAGAGCGGCGTCTGCGTGAAGGGATTGAGGTGATCCGACGGCATCGAGAGCAGGCGGAGGCCGCGCGCTCCTGGTGGGCCAAAATGATCGGGTGGTAGGAAGTTGGAGAAAGAGAAAGCGAGGAAGAATGATGCAGAAGAAACGCAAGTGCTGGGTGCCACGCTGGACGTGCCTGCGAAGGCGGCAACGGAAGGAGCGCGCATCGCGCCCCGAGAAGCAGGAGATGACGCAGGACACGCTGCGATCGAGCGTGGTGGAGGAACAGGCCCAGACCGAGGAGCAACCGTCAGAGCAACACACGACAGAGGAGGAAGAACCGATGCCAGGGCATCAGGATGAACAGCGAGCAGAAGAACGGGTGCTGGTGCTTCAAGATGAGGCAGGCAATCAGGTGCCGATAGTCCGCCGCGACGGCCGGCTCTTTGTGGATGGGGTCTCGGCCCGCATGCTTCAGATTGCGCCTCTGGATGCTCCGCCACCCCAGCTGGAGCTGATGAGTGCCGGGGGCGTCCTGGTGCGCATGACGTTTGAGCAGTATGCGCAGCTGGTAGGACCGCTCTCTCGGGACGCGCTGGGAAGGATCTGTGCCTCATTGGATCAGCTCCTGATCGAGCAGGCGGAAGAAGTCGCGGAGTTGGAGCGAGGAGAGACAGAAGTGCAGTTGATGGCGCCGATCTTCTGTGGGGGGAAGCATCCCTTTGTGGTGCCGCTGACGCACCGAGCGGTGATCACGGCCTCCCTGAGCCGGCCGCGTCTCTACCTGCTACAAGGGCGCTGCATGGGCTGTGAGAGCCTGTGGTATGCCAAAAAGCTGGAGCAGTATGAGGCGGCGCGTGAGCAGGAGCGTGAGCCGGACGAGCCGCGCTAAGCGGGTCTGATAATGCTCGAGGGCCTGGACATGCAGGCCTTCGAGCGCGAGTGTTGTGAACGGAGTTGACAGAGAGGAGAAGCGGTATATGCAGCGGGAGCGTCTGTTTCGGTTTCCCTATGGGATGTTTTTGATGGTGCGGTTGGAATATGTGCTGCTGACCCGGGATGAGTTGGAGGCCCAGATTTTGCGGGTGTTGGAAGGTGAGCTTGAGATGCAGCGGCAGCGCTGGCTGCAAGAGGCTGCTGCCGCCCGGCAGATGGGACGTGTGGTGCCGGCGGAGCCGTCGGGATGGGTACGGCTCTCGCAGGCCCAGCTGCTCTCACGCCTCTACAAGTTTGATACGGCGAAAGTGGGAGGAGCGAGACAGCCGCTCTCGATGAGTAAGACGACGCTGCGGCGGGCGCTCAAGCGGCTCACGGGGCGAGGGTATGTGCAGGTGCGTCAGGAGCCAGGGGATCCATTGGGCCGGGCGTGCTATCAGCTCCAGGTGGAGGCGATTCAGCAGGCGCTGGATGCCTTGCCGCATGTGGCGGACCCGCATCGGTTCTTCTGGCAGGAGGGGATGAGCGAGAGTGCTGATGGCTTCTCTGTCCATGATGGAGGCACCTCTGTCCAAGAGAGCGAGACCCCCTGCCAAAATGGCGAGACCTCTTTCCAAAATGGCGGCACCCCCTTCCAAAATGGCGAGACCTCTTTCCAAAATGGCGGCACCCCCCTTCCACATTGGCGCCCATATAAGAAAGAGAAAAGAGAAGAAGAAAGAGAAAAGCAAGAGCCAAAAGAAGCAGCTTCCTCTGTCATCATGCAGAGCAATGTGCTGGCAGAGAGGGAGGGGGCTGCTGCTGTTTCTCCCCTGGATGAGGCGCTTGGTGTTCAAGGACGAAGTGGCAAAACGAGCACATGGGTGGAGCGCACTCCGCTCTCTGCCGCTCCAGGTGTCGAGGGGGACCAGGGAAAGCAACCCCCGCTCTCTCCCCGTGTCACGTCATCTGTCGTTGCTGCTGCTGAAGTTCAGCAAGAAACTATCCAGGTTCCTGGTATGGCCGGGGAAGCGGTGCCAGCGCTGTCGGCGTCGACCGTACAGCCCGCTGAAGCCGAAGCGAGAGAGGGGAGCTGGCGGTCCCACGGTGCTCGCGACGTGCAGGTGCTTGAAGCCGAGGCCGTCGTGGCGCTGGTAGAGCGGCTACGGGGAAAGGAGTATTCGCGGGAGCAACGTGGGCATGAACTGCGGGCGGCGGCGCGCCTGCTCACGCTGGAACCGAAGGTCAGTTTGCAGGAGATCGAGGCCGCCTGGGCGCATGGCTCGGACGCATACTGGCGGCGCACGCATCAAGGGGAGCAGGTGCATGTGCATGATCTGGTGCATCGGGATTCGCATGGACGCTATCGAGTTCATGCCTTTCTGGAGCATCTCAAGCAGCAGAAGCTGCGGCTCCGGGTGCCTATGGAGCGCTCTTGCCCGTCGCAGGTGCAGGAGCAGATCCCCTACGCGGTGATGGCGAGGCAGCGGGCAGCAGCCGTGGCGAAAGGGCAGGAACAGCCTGCTTCTCGCATCCCATCCGTTGAACACCCCCTGATGGCCCCTGTTCGTGCTCAGACGGAACCATTGCACTCCGCTGGACAGAGGCAGCGGACGGCAGCCGTGGCGAAAGGGCAGGAACAGCCCCCTTGTGTCTCGCAGCCGGGTGAGCAACTTTCGAGGCGTGGTGAGATGCGAGGAGAGGAACCACCGCACTCGAGCGGACTGACGCAGCGACAAGCTCAGCAGCTTGCCACGATCCTGGCGCAACAGGCGGCTTCCCTGGGGCTGCATCTGGAGAGTGCGGCACAGCCAACCGAGAGCGGGTGGCAGGTGTGCTTGCGCTGGAAGACGCCTGCCGGCGAAGCGGGGCAGGTGCTGGTGAGCAAGGCCGTGGAGGGGCTGCGATTCATCAAAGGGATGAGCGTGCGTGAACGTGAAACACAGCAGAGAAGGAGTGCATGAGGATGGAACGACGAGATCACGGATTGGAATCGCTGGGAGCGCTGGTGGCGCGCTCGACATGGCGGACCCGGCCGCCGCAGGTGACGATGCTCTCGCCTGGGCAGGGGCCGCAGCAGGCTTCAGAGGAGCGCTGTGCGCAGTGCCGGGGGACGGGATTTGTGCGGCGGGAGGTTCCGTTTGGCCATCCGCAGTTTGGCAAGGCTCTCCCCTGTGTGTGCACGCGCAAAGCACAACACGCGCGAGAGGCGGCCCTGTTGCGAGAGCTCTCGCGGCTGGATACGTTGCCCAGGTACAGGCAAGCGACCTTTGAGCATTTTGAGGCGAGTCTGCCGGGAGTGGCAGAGGCCTATACAGCGGCGCTCGCCTATGCCGAACAGCCAGCAGGGTGGTTGGTGTTGCTGGGATCCTATGGCTGTGGCAAGACGCATCTGGCAGTGGCGATTGCACATGAGCGGCTGGCAGCCGGGGAGCGAGTGGTGTTTCTGACGGTGCCGGATCTGCTGGATCATTTGCGCTCGGCATTTGCGCCCAATGCGCCGGCGACCTATGATGAGCTGTTTGCGCGCGTCCGGGAGGTGGAGCTGCTGGTGCTCGATGATCTGGGGGCGGAGCATCGGACGCCCTGGGCCAATGAGAAGCTCTTTCAGCTGCTCAATCATCGCTACAACGCGATGCTGCCAACGGTGATCACCTCGAACCGGATGGCGCTGGAGGGGATAGACCATCGGATTGTCTCGCGTTTGCATGATCGGGAGCTGGTGAGACAGATCCTCATGGATGAGGCGCAGGATTATCGCGTGTGTCTGAGTGGAAGACAGGCGTTGGGTGAGCGTGAGCACTCTTGAGGATGACTGCGGGCTTGCTGCGCGTGGAGGCGTGTGGACAGAAGTCTTCTGAGTGGAAAGGGCCAAAACGCAAAAAAGCGGGAAAGGCATGGTTGGTGCGAGGAGAGATGAGCCCGGATGCGGAGAAGCTGTTGAGGGAGGGAAGGCTCTCCAGAGCCGGACAGGGATACTGCCTGGTTCTGGAGAGGGATGGACGCAGGAGATCAGCGTGCAGCTGCCAGTGCTGCTTGTATCTGGAGACTGGAAGCAGTGGCTTGACTGGCTGATCAGGAGAAAAGGTGCATGGACGTCCAGACGGGATGGTCGTGACGCTGTGTGCGAGACGTGTGGACCTCCGATGGTTCGTGCAGATGCAGGCAGGCGGGACTCACGCCGGAGCGTGAGCACGCCTGCTTTCACTAGCGTCTGGGAGGAAGAGACGTGGGATGCTCTTCCGTGTCCGTCTCGGTCCAGAACGGACATTGAGAGATGGTCCCGCTCACTTCCTGGGTGCTGCGTGCCCGCCTGCGGGTTCTCAGAGGGCGTTCAGGCTTCCCAAAGACGAGCGCTCCCGGACAAACCGACGGATGTGACCGCTGATGTGAGCGGTCGGAGGCCGAAGGGAGATCGCTCGTCTGGGAGGGAGCAGGGAGCGTGGTTTCTGCCAGGGGACCAGTGCTCGCGTGCCCCGAGCGCCTGAGAGCGCGCCCCTGCTGGTCGACAGGTGCAGAGGATGGCACGAGCATCTGCTGCGAGTTGCTCATTGCGTCCTCGGCTGTCGTGAGCAGGAGCGTGAAGAGGCCGGGGGGTTCCTCGGCAGGAGTCGTCGAGGTGCGCCGTGAGCGCCTGGGAGATGGTTTCCGTAGCCGTTGGACATGCTCTGGATGACCAAAGCGGAGTGATACCCGTGGTGTGGAAACCGTGTCCGTGCAGCGACGGTGGGACAGGTGCTGCTGCTGGGCTGCGGCAGCATGTTCCGTTGCCTGCGATGATGGCGTGCGTATCCGCGCCACGGAGCGCTGAGCCTGCTGCGGGACCGGAGTGCTTTGCGCTCGGTGCCCTGCCCCGGCAGATGTGGGCGCTTGCTCGGTCTGCCGCCTAGATGAGCGCGGTTTCCGCTGAGAGGCGGCACGCACTTGCTGGATGTGCTCCGGGTTGCCAAAGACCAGGGTAGCGCGTGATCCAGGGATGACAGGAGGGCGCTGTTCTGTTTGTGCTGATGTGGTCGTTGGAGCAGGCGTTGTCTCGCCAGCAGGACCGGAAGCCGCACCCTGAGTTGCCCGCCGTCGGGGGCGTGGTCCTGCTGATGCAGGCGTCGTCGCTCGGCTTGCCTTCTGTCCGGGTCGCTGTGACCCTGCCTGTCTGGTTGTCGTCTGCGGTGACCTGGGATGCGCTGTCCTCTCTGCCAGGACCTCACTGGGAACCGCGGCCTCAGCCGTTAAGACCTGTGCCGGAGGGTATTGCTCGACGGGCGTGCTTGACCTGGCTCTGGTGCGCTGCTTCGGTGGATGCGATGCGTTTGGTCTGACGGCCGGCTGCGGTGACCTGGGATGCGCTTCAGCTGGAACCACAGACGCGGGAGAGGGAAGCGTTCTCACCTCGCGCTGTGAAGCACTGGTGCTGGCAGTCTGGACTTCCGATGCTGGTAGCGTCGCGGGGACCCGTGGCGGGAGCAAGGCCGCAGGCGTCTCCGTCGGGATTGGGCTTGCCGTGACCGCGGCGGTGTGGCTGGTGCTCTCTGCGAGCAAGGAGGTACGCAGCCGCGCCGCTTCTGCCGCTTTCTCGGGCTGCTCTTTGGCCTCGGCCACCAGGTGGGTATAGCGGTCGAGGGCCTGCTGGCGAGCACGGACCCGGTGCAGCTCTTCCTGGCGCGCAAAGGGCTCGGCGGCCTGCGCGGCAAAGCGGGCCGCCCGCGCCTCAAGACGCTCAGCCGTCTCTCGGAGGCGCTCGGCCTGGGCAGCTGCGGTCGCGGTAAACCGGGTGAGGGCCTCCACGATGCGCCAGCGTTGCCCCTGGGCCAGCCAGGTCGAGGCCAGCGAGACGCAAGGAGCGGAATCGCTGCTGCCAAAGAGCAGGTCTATGGTGTAGCGGCGCTCCTGCTGTCGGAGGCGCACCGCGCACTCGCAGTCCTGCCAGTGGCCCAGGTTCTCCCAGCCCTTGTTCTGTGTGAGCTGGTGAAGCACCCGCAGCGCGATGAACTCGGCGATCTCCTCCCGGGCGGTCAGCAGCTGTCCCGAGGGCAGACGCAACCCGGCCGGGGCCTGCTCGGCCTGCCGGGCGATCGCCGCGAGCTGATGGGCCTCGATGCGGGTCCGCCGGGCGGCGGCGCGGGCCTGTTCTGCCTCGTGTGCGTCACGCGCCCGCGCGCGGCGATGGGCCTGCTGCAAGCGGCGCAATTGCGCCAGCACTTCCGCGCTCTCAGCCTGCTCAAGCACCAGCGGATCCCCGGTGGCGGCCGCCTTGACCTGGCCATAGGAGAGGGCATGGGCTCCCAGCTCTTCGGTGGTGCGCTCGCTGAGACGCCCGACGCGCACCTGATCAAAGAAGACCGCTTTGGTGGTAAGCACCTGCCAGCTATAGGCATCGAAGGTACGCTCCTGCACGTAGCGGAAGAGCTCGACCTGGGGATAGAGGTTGCCGGGTCGGCAGACGCGGCCCTCGCGCTGTTCTACCTCATCAGGCCGCCAGGGGGCGTCGAGATGATGCAGGGCGGCGGCGCGGGTCTGAATATTGGTGCCGGTGCCCAATTTCGCAGTAGAACCAAGCAGGATGGCGACCTGCCCGTTGCGACACTGCTCGAAGAGGTGGGCTTTCTGCTGATCGGTGGTGGCCTCATGGATGAAACGGATGCCGTGGGCCGGGATGCCACCGGCGATCAGCAAGCGCCGCAGCGTTCCATAGAGCTTGTCATCCTGTGCATCCGGGGTGCCCAGGTCACAGAAGCCGATTTGCAGGGATTTGAAGGCGCCGGGCAGGAAGGCGGCCTCCCGTTGCCAGCGCTCGTACACGGCGAGCATCTGGGCGGCCACCGCTTCGAGCTTGGGGGAACGGGCAGCTCGCTCGCCGACGAGAGAGAGATCCAGGGCCGCCATCCGACCATGCGTCGTGACCCAGAGCATGTTATCCAGCCGCCCGGCGATCCACTGAGGAGAGCCCCGTTGAATCGCCTCGCAGCGCTCGACAAGGGTATCGACAAAGGCCTGCGTATCCGCATCTGGCTCGACGACGATGGTGCGCTCAATCCTGCTCGGGCGCAGGCCATGCAGCAGTTCGGGACTGCGCAGATCTGCAAACTGGGAGAAGAGGGCCAGAAATTCGGGCAGGTTGAGGAAGCGGGCGGGCCGGCGGAAGAGGCGGAACGAGGCCCCGTTGGGAGAGACCTCGACGCGGGTCTCGAAGTCGATGAAGCAGGAAGCAAACGCATCGACGGTTTCCAGGCCCCAGGCGCGCAGCAGCTCCGGACGCAGATACCAGCCCCAGACAAAGGCCTCCACCATGGAGTTGGAGAGCGGGGTTGCGGTAAAGAAGGCGGCGAAAGGGCGGCCCTCGTTGTGCTCTTGAAGCCAGCGCAGCTTCATTTCCAGATCGCAGGCGCGTGTGGAGGGGCGCACCTGCAACGCTGGCAGGTTGGAGGGCAGCCCCAGGTTTTTGTAGAGGTGAGCTTCGTCGACGATCAGGTAGTCAATGCCGAGCTGCTCAAAGGTGACCCCGCCATCGTGGGGCCGCTCCTGGAGCGCTTGCTGCCGCTGACGCATGCGCTCGATCTGGGTTTCGAGCTGCTTGATGCTGCGACGGGCGGCGCGATCCTCCTGCTCGTGGGGCTCGCGTTCCAGGGAGAGCAGTGCTTCGCGGTAGGCGGTCACGCGGGCTTCGAGGAAGCGAGCCTCGGTGTCGGGATGCACGCCCAGAGCCGCAAAGCCCGAATGGGTCAGCACCACCAGATCCCAGGTGCCCGTGGCAAGACGAGCGGCGAAGAGGGGGCGTTTCTCCCGGCTCAGCTCCTCGCGGGAGACCATCAGGATCTGCGCGCCGGGATAGAGCTGCTGGGCCTCTGCCGTGATCTGCTCCAGCAGATGGTTGGGCACAAGGATGGCGGGCTTGCGCACCAACCCCAGCCGGCGCAGGGTCATGGCCCCGGCGATCTCGGTGGTGGTTTTGCCCGCTCCGACCGGATGGGCGCACAGCGCGGCCGGAGAGGTCACCATGCGCCAGACAAAGTCGCGCTGCCAGGGGTAGAGCTGTGTCTGCCACCGGGCGCTCATCCCCGGAAAGCTGAGATGAGCGCCATCGTCGTGGCGCGGTACCCAGGCGGTATAGGTGCGATGATAGATGGCCGCCAGCTCCCGGGCTCGCTCCACATCGTCCCAGATCCATTCGGCAAAGCGGGCCTCGATCGCCCGCAGCTTCTCCTGGGCCGCCAGGGTCTCCTCGCTGTTTTTCACCGAGGTGCCATCCGGAGTGAGGTCGTAGACCACCGGGGCTTTCTTGTTGAGGCCGGCTTCCAGGAGGGCATAGGCATGCAGGCGGGCGGTGCCCCACGCGCTGGTCGCTGCCGGGGTCGTGGTGGCGCTTTTCTCGACCCAGACATGCCAGGTGCCCGTCACAGGGACATGACTCACCTGGGGGAACGCGCCAAAGGTGGCGCGGCAAAACTGGGCAATGACCCGAGGCGGAATCCAGGGGGCACCCAGCCGCACCGTGATCTCCTCGGGCAGCAAGGGCTCGGGCTGGATCGCTTCCAGGGCGGTCACATTCCGCTGGAAACGGGCAGGCTCGCGCTTGGCGGCGGCGCGGGCCTGCTCGAGGGTGATGGCAACCTGGCCGGAAAGGTACTCGGAGGCGGGAAGCCAGCCGCCGCGCACGGGATCCTCATAGATGAGGTCGTCCAGAGCGGCCGGCACCTGCTCCACCGGGAGCGAGAGCAGGCGGGCGATCACCGCCAGGTCAAGCTTTCCACACTCGTCCAGGCAGAGGGCCAGCGCTTCTGCCGGGGTGTCGGCGGTCGTTTTGCGCTGCGGACGCGCATGCACCCGCTCAAAGAAGAGCGGGGCTTTCTCGGCGTGCTGGGTGGCAGCATCATAGCGCTCCAACCCCAGCACCAGCGGAGCATCAGGATCCTGCGCAAAGGCGGCCAGAGCAGCCGGGCGCCGACGGGAGAGGCGTGGTTCCCCGGTCTCGGGGTCGGGGGTGCCCTGGATCAGGGTGGCGCGATGGAGTGGGCCATAGCTGGCCACATAGGCATCATAGAGCGTGTTGAGCTGCTGCCGCAGGGGCAGCAAGGTCTCATCGGGCCGGTCAAGGTCGCGCTCGGCCTCCAGGAGCGCTCGCGTGGCCTCGCGCAACTGCACCAGAGCGGTGAGCTCAGCGCTCATCCGCGTGACGGGGACCAGTTCCCCGTGAAGCACCTGAACGAGACGACCGTCCAGCAGATGGTAGGAGCGCTCCTGGCGCCCGTCGGCTCGCTGTAGCAGGAGGTCGGGGTCCAACCGGGTGTAATCGTGTGGCGGCAGAGAGCCGCCCCCCTGCGCGGTGATCTCCTCGATCAGGGCGCACACGGCCTGTTCCAATGCAGCCTCGAAGGGCTGCGGGGCGCGTAAGGTGAAGGTGGGATCCCCGAACTGGTTGCGCGTGAGGGAGGGAGTGCCCACCAGATGCTGAGGATGGTGGGCAAAGTACTCGTTGAGGGCGAGACCCGGCAGCAGTGCCTCCGTCGTCTGGAGCCAGGGGGAGCCCTGCCAGGAGCAGGCCGCGGCGCGCTTTTGCAGGATGAGCAAGTCCGAGACGACCTCGGTGGCGGCGGCACGATGGGCCCCGGCAGGGAGGCGGAGCGCGCCGAGGAGACAGCCCTGTTCGGCCAACGCGGCACGGTGTGCGGGGCTGCTGGCATCAAGGGTATAGCGGGAGGTGATGAGCAGGGCAAGACCGCCCGGACGCAGGGCCTGCAAGGCCCTCCAGAGGAAGTAGGTGTGCAGAGGGAAGCGATGGCCTCCAGTCTCTCGATCGGAGATGGGGATTTTGCCAAAGGGGACGTTGCCGATCACCAGGTCGTAGCTGTGAGCGGGGATGATCACCTGTTCCAGGCGTGTGCAGAGGATCCGTGCCTGCGGGCAGCGGAGTTGAGCCAGGGCAGCCGAGAAGGGGTCGCGCTCAATGCCGGTGGTAGAAAGGGAGAGCTGAGGCGGAGCTGCGGCAAGGACGGCGCCACTGCCACAGCCGGGTTCGAGGACGCGGCCCCCGGTGAAGCCGAGTCCCTCAGCCAGGTGCCAGAGGGCGCGAATGAGCGGGGCATCGGTGAAGTAGGAGGTGGGGGTTGCGGCGCTGGCAGCCGTGAAGTCCTCGGGACCGAGCACCAAGCGCAGACGGGCTGCGATCTCCTGCCAGTGCTCGCGAGGCGTGGGTTCAAAGGCGGGAGCAAGCGCGCCCCAGCCCATAAACTGGGAGAGCAGGGCTTGTTCCTCGGGGGTGGGTGGGCGTTGGGTCTCGCGGAGCTGCTGGACAAGCTCAATACAGGCAAGGGTCTGAGCAACGGATGCGGGAAGGGTCTGTCGTGAGACGGAATCGGGTGTGATATGTTTCATGATCGGTGTTCCTTTCATGTGGAAAAGATGAACAAAAGAAACGGCCCCACCCCGGCGGGGGCAGGGCTTCAGGAGGGATCGGAACGCTTAGGAGAGCTGGGCATGGGCCCAGCTCAAGCAACGGAGGGCATCGGAGACCGGGTAGTCGTGCCCGGCGCCTGGAACACGCGCAGCGTATGCGCGCAGGTAGGGCTCCGCTTGCGCGGGCGTGAGCCGGGCCTGTTGAATCAGCCGACAGGCCAGCCAGAGCGCGCAGGTGTGACGGGTGCCGACGCGGGCCCGTTGCAGCGCTCGCGCAAGCCAGTCGTCTGGGGTGATGCTCTGAGCGCCTCGCGTGCTCGCTGGCTGCTGCGATGGAGCGGAGAGGGCAGGGTGGGAGCGTGCCAGTGCGAGGCGCCGGAACCGTTCGCGCTGGCGCACGAGATCAAGCAGCAGCGAGGGAAAGGGGGCGATAGGAGCAAACGAGTGCCAGCGATAGTGCCGCCCATTGGGATGCAGCGAGGGCGGGACAACAATGTATCCGCCCTCACCCCGCAGATCAATGCCGGGCAGGCCCGCAAACTGGACGGTGCAGCGTAGATGTGGATCCGGGGAGCGGAAGACAAGATGCCGTCCGGAGCCGGTATGGGCAATGCGTGTGGCAAGCACGGCATACGGCGCCTGGTGCAGGTCAAGCAAGCGATGCTGGAGCATGGCTTGCAGGTGCCGCAGGGAAGCAAAGCCATCATGGCGCCCATCGATGTCAAGCACCGTCCAACCCGAGGGAGAGCCGGTCGGGATGGCAACATTGGCCTCAGGCCAGCGCCGCCACCACCAGGAGATCTGTTCCGCGTCAGTGGTGGCTTCATGGAAGCCGCGGGTCCGCGGGTAGGGCACTTTGCCGTTGACAGGGAACACAGGCAGACCGTGGCGAGCATAGAAGAAGGCGGCCTCCCGACAGGTGTGCGGGAAAGCCGCCTTCAGAAAGGACGCCCGGGGCAAAGGAGGCGCGTTCAGCATGGCTGCACCTCCCACGGTCCGTTGTGAGACCGTCTCCGCAGGGCAGGGGTGATCTCGCGAGGAGATCGTGTTCTCTGGGACATGTGAGCAAACAACTCCTTTCTTTCTCGGGAAGCCCCTGCTCCGCGAAGCAGGGGGCAAGGGAACAGCGTTTGCGGGTGTTTGGATGCAGGACATGCTGAGAAACCTCGTGCCAGGCTGGCAGAGGGAGGGATGTCCTGTACATGCGGGTGGATGGTTGGGAGATCTGGGGTGAAGCAGGGTGTGAGAGAGATGGTGGGAACAGGCTGCACCGCGCCGAGGAAGGGGGGCGCGCGGTGGGTATGCGGGCAGCATAAAGAGCACGATCTCTTTCGAGGTCGTGCAGCATGCTGTCAGGACTGGCGGATGCGCAGCTCCACCAGTTTGAGACGGATGGTCTGCATCTGTCGCTCAACGGCATTAAGGTGCCGTGTGAGCTCGAAGGCCTCGGACCGAGCCTGCCGCAACTGCTTGCTCTCCTGAAGCGGTTGCTGCTGGATGCGGTGCAGCAGGCGTTCTGTCTGATGCAGCTTGCGGGTCAGCTCCCGAACCGCCGCGGAGGGCGTGTTCTGTTGACGCAGACACCGCTCGCGATAGGCATGGATCACCGTTTCAGTCCGATGATCCCCGATGATGCTCCCGAAGAAGAAGGCGAGCCATGTGCTGGCCAGTGGCCGGCGCAGGCGGGATTGCCAGAAGGCGTGCTCCTGCTGGATCTGCGTGTGCAGGCGCTCATAGAGCGTGTGCACGGTCTCACGAAGCGCGAGAAGCTGTGCGTCGCGTTGAGCCTGGGCCTCCTGTTCGGCGTGCTGGATGCGGTGATGAGCTTGCTGCAAAGCAGCCTTCAGTTCCCGCGTCCGCTGAGTGAGCCGGTGGAGTTCTGCTTCGAGCAGCCGCAGGGGCGATGATGCTCCCTGAGAGGCGGGTGTCACGTGCTGGTGACGACGACGACGAGGTGCGAACCGAGGATGCTGACGAGCCATAGGACTCCTCTCCATTTCGAACAGAGGGAAAGGAGGACAGCATGTCCCCTGGCTGGAGCGGAACGCACCAACCTGCGATCTCAGGGTTTTACATCCTGTGTCCTCCTTTCCTTCTTGCTTCAAACGACCATCTTGTTGGGAGACTGCACAAAGAAGCTGCTGGTGTCTCCCCAGCCAGCAGGGTGCCTGGAGACGGTATGTGTGTCCAGGCGGGGCTACCACATGATCCCGGTAGCAGGGATCGCTTTCGCGTGTCCGATCGGTGAGGCAGCTTTATGCGGTGTCGCGCGCCACTAGGAGCGAGCGAGACGGCAGGCGTCCTGACCGAGGGGGACCGCTGTGATGTGTCCCGAAAGCGAAGAGACAGTCGCCTCATCCTCCCGGCGACAGGGAGTTGCTGTGTGTGCGTCCCCACAGCGAGGACCGACCGCCAAACCGTCCCGGCGGCAAGGACTTATGTCTCTACAGACAGTATACCGGGAGTGACAAACGGATCGGCGAGACCATGAAGGGGAGGGGGGAATGAGCGGCGTTGTCCTGGAAACTGGGTGAGCTGCTGGAAGAGAGGGGAGAGAGGAAAGTAAGAGTTTTTGATATGGGGAAGAGAAACGGGTGCGAGAAGAGATGGAAGAAGGAAAACGGGAGAGTGAACAAAGGAAAACGGATGCGCGGCGCTCATCCGGACCAAAAACGAGAAGATGGCTTCTCAGGCGGCGGGAAGAGGGCAAATTCGTCTGGCTTCTCCCCCAAAAAGAGACCAAAAACACGAGAAAAAGAAATGCTCTTGTCGTCGAACGTTTGAGGGCGAGGTCAGGCGTAAGGGGGGAGCGTCTTCAATGAAACGTGTGCTGATCACCATATGGCTGAGAACGAATGTCTCTTTCGCTCTGTTCAACGGCTTGGTGTGTGAAACACATTGGAAACCTCAGACAACGAACCTGGCAAAGGCCAACGTGGTCGTCCCTTGGTGGCCTTTGCCAGAGGAAGACATTATGTAAGGCCAGCCAGGCATACAGACTTGCAAGGAGATGTGATCGCTCCTGTTTGGAGTCGGAAAAACTGAGCAGTTTTGTAACCACGGTCTCCACCTGCTGCCATCGGTTGACAGACGCCTGCCGCTTCGCCGCACTCCTTGGGCGATCAAGCCAATAGCGAGCTTGGGAGGGGGCACGACCGGCGCTTCCAGTGTTTGCAACAGATGCTGCTTGCGTCCTCCTGCGAAGCTGCGATTGGCCAGGGAGACTGGCTGGGCGCTGTTCCCACCTCGGGTAGCCCCGCAGGCGGTGTATGGCGAGCAGACAAGAAAAGTCAGGCAGCATGAGATCGGTGCAGTGAGCCGAGGCAATCTCGTTACTGGTGATGGCCCTATGTGGCGGGATGGGTACATACCTTCCTCCCAGCCCAGACGAAGGCGGCTCGCCAATGGGCACGGTATCCTGCCTGCTCGCCCGCTCTCCCTCGCCGGCTGCATCGAGTGGGGACCGCCGTCGAAATTCCCCCCAGAGCTGGTGGGAGTTTCTTGCAGACGCTCAGTCTGTACCTGTATCAGGCGCAGCCGCTCGGGGCAGGTTACGCATGAGACAGTTGAACTGGCTGAGGTGTGGCAGCGGGTAGAGACTGTCCGGTGAAGCGGAAATAATTCCGCTCAGATTGGAAGCGATCCACTGGTTCACAAGGGCCAATGGGCGCACGTGGGAACGCAAGAGACTCGGTTTGTGATCGGGCCTCACTGGTACTGCTGGCACCAAGATGTGACAACAACCATCGCTCATGACAGACCGAATGGTCAGGAAAGTGTCCATGTCGAACATCATGCGTTCCGTTCGGTTCATGGTATGTTTCAGAACACGTGATCGACGATGGATGCCTGCTTTTCACGTCCTTCGTCATTCATTCCAAGCATTGCAGTAGTAATCTTTCCTTTTCCGTGCCCGTGGAGGATTGCTTGAACGAGTGCCTGCTGTTTGCTTGCATCACGCCTGGCCCTGCGGTCCGTGCTTCGAGGAGAGAGGAGGTGACAGCCTTCTGTGTCGTGGGTGGGTGCGGCGTGAAACCAGCGAGATGGGGAACGTATCAGGTGGCAACGGCTCATCGGAGGTGTTGAGAAGGAAAGCGTTGCACGAGGTACGGACACGGTGGACAGATGGTGCTTTCCAGTCGGCAGCCAAAGAAAAAGCCCCGCAGGGAAATCTTCCCCACGAGGTGGATCCTTCTCTTCATTCTCATATTGAGCGATCTGGCGCCGAACACAGGGTTTTCAGAAATTGGGTGAAAGCCTGCATTTCATCCTGATACTGGCGAAGCTTCTGCTCACGCTCCTTCCCCGAAAAGTGCTCGTGAAACCGGGCTCCATTGCTGCACAGCCGAATCCCGTGAAGGATGAGCACGGTATCCAGGGAGAGAGGGTGTTGCGCGTAGAAAGCTGAAAGATACCGATAGAGTCGCAAACAGTGTTCCTTTTCGCCCTGGAGAGCAACCCAGGGGTAAGGGACCCCCCAATCCAGATGTCCTTCACACGATTGCTTTGTTGGGATGCCGAGCATGTTGAGGGCGACAACCGTGTCAAAAATTCCTGTGTCAATCTTCGTGCCCAACGTATCTGTTACACGCGAAAACGTAGAAGCCATCTCTTCCCACGTCGCCATAGAAAACCCTCCTTTCTTTTCAGTGTAAGGAGGGTAGTCAAGAAAAAGAGGGAGGGATAGGCTTTTCGGCCTATCCCCCACCACCGTCTGTATAAAGAGGATCTAGAGACGATCAGTCATCATCAACCAGTCCAGTACCATCACAAGTGGCACACTCTATGTCTTGCTTCCCATCACAGGTTGGGCACTCGTCATCACCAACCCATCCCGTTCCTCTACAAGTTGGACATGTGACCGATCCCGCTCCTTTGCAGAAAATGCAAACCTTTTTACCCATGAATGTAGTCCTTTCTTGCTTGTGTGAGAGATTACGACGCGTACTATTGGAGGCCTCTCTTCTCTCGTGCGCACTAGAGAAAGTATATCTATTGCTCAATAAAAATGATAAGACCTAAATATCCTATTTTTTGTGACAATATTTCACATTTCACTGATTTTTCTATTTTCTTAACGTTATCTGGTAAAATAGTAAAAATGGCATTTTCTATTTCAGATCAAGGAATAGCGTATGCGGGCGCGAAACGAACTTGTGGCGCATTTTCAAATGGAGCTGCTGGATTGGGGGAGTGAATCAAAGAAGCGAGGCTGCGCCCTCATGAGGGCGCAGCCTTTTGCTTCGCGTGTTGTTCCAGGTCGTGAAATACTTCAATGGGAATGAACCCGATACTGTTGTAAGGGATGCCGAGCACGTTCTGAAGCGCCTTAAGCATGCCAATATCTCTGATGACCCGGTTTTCCTGTTCCATCTTGGCAATTGCTGCCCTGCTTATGCCGAGCACGCTTGCAAGCTGCTCTTGGGTCAATCCGCGTGAGCGGCGGTAGCTCCTCACCTGCTTGCCAGTGAACAGAGAAGCCTCCTTATAGATCCTTTTCACCTGGAAGTCTGAGACTTCCGTCACTCTTTCTGCGGATATACCTTCGGAGTTTTTTGTATGCCATTTCGCAGATTTGTCGAACTCGTTCTCTTGTCAGCCCGAAATCAAAGCCTCTATCCTCAAACGTTCTTTGATCGAAAATGCGCATACACACTATTCGATAATCTCGCTCATCTGGGAGATACTTCCTGATGACCGCTCTCAATTGCTTTTCTTGCTCCGCATCCAGGACGGCTTCTTCGTCACGAGTCGATACCTCATCTTGAACCGTGTACAGCCTCTCAAGAGGCACGTCTGGATGCTGGATCCTTGCCAACCCCATCCGTAAAAGCCCCTCACTGATCTTGAGTTCGCCTGCAATCTCTTTCAGGCTTGGCTCTCTTCCTCGCTTCTCTCTGAGTTTTTGTTTGACTTTCTCGGCACGGAGCAGTTTTTCGTGCAGCCCTTCAGGCAAGCGGGCTGTGTATTTTGCTGTTCGCGCCGCCCGCGTGATGCGTTGTGTAACCCAGTCGACGACATAGGTGAGGAGACGCGTCCCTTTTGAAGGATCAAAGCGATGAATGCCATCAATGAGACCAATATTCCCTTCTTGAATAAGGTCCTCTCTATCTCATTGAAAAATGCTGCTATAGCGTGAAGCTATTTGTATGATGATTCTCTGGTTACATAATATGAGATATTCTCCTGCTTCTCTATCCCCATTCCGATATCTCGTAATGAATGTTGCCTCCTCATCTGGACGAAGCAATGGATACCTTTGTATGTCTTGTTTGTATACGCTCATAATTTCCAGGTCCGTCATTGCAATCCCAACCTTTCTCGAAATGCTGCACTCATTTTTCCATCGACATACAAGCGGATTCTTTTCCGATAATTTGCCGGAATATTCGGTATTGAAAGATAGAGTTCTTTCGATCGATTTTCATCCTCTCTCATATATGATCTCTTAGTGAATCTCTTTTCGTTCTACACCGTTTTTAATTTTTTCGTCACCTTCAATGTCTTACCCATACCAGTTTCCCCTTTCTACGCAGGGAGCTCTGTTACAGAACTCCCCGATTTGACGATGTGACGAAGAGAACAAGCCTAGAGCGAGAGGTGAAAATCTCTCTCAATGGTAGATCTTTCTACTCTATGCGTCAGCCTTTGCCCTCTCCCCTGTGTTGGGAGAGGCACCGCTTCCAAGCTCCCCTGTTTGATCCAGCGCCTGACCGTTGAGGGATCTACCCTCAAGATGTTCGCGACCTCACCAACGGTCAATAGCTTACTTTTCGTTTGCTTCATGTGTCTCTTCTCCTCCTTGAGCTCTTTCTTTTTCCTGAGCGACCATCTCCCAATGGGCGTGACAAAATGCTCGAAGCACATCACTTTGAATCAGAGGTGAAATTTCTCTGTTGTTGCGATTCAAAACGGTCTGTATTTTTTCTCCATCAGGGAAGATCACCTCGAACAGTATATGTTTTTGCCCCTTCGTTCCCTGATACTCCACCTCAGTGTGTTCTGGATATCGGAGGGAGAAGCCCCCCGTTTCATGGCGAGAGAGCTGACAGCCATGATGTTTCAAAAAGGCCCGTATTTCTGGGAGTAGTGACTGAGGGAGTTGTATCTCTCCTGTCTGCTGTCTTTTAGCTTCCAACAATCCTCGCGCTTTTCGCACTTTGTCATTGTGCGCGGCGGCGAAGCGATTGACATAATATGGGTCTACCACTATTCGCGTCAGTTCTGTTGCTGGCTCATAGATCTCTTCAAATTCAATTTTCGCTATCTCTACCCGGGAGACATGCTCTTGATGAGGCCGATACTCTTTGTGGAACTTGAGAGCATGGTCTGGATACTGGATTTCAGCAAACTCTGCATCTCTATACCGGATCTCGCATCCGTGATGGCCCAGGAGAGCAAAGACCTCTTCGGGGAGATTCGTCCGAACCCTGACTGGTTTCTGCTTGTGTTTCATTTTGCATCCTCCTGTCATTTTTCACTTTTCTGAGCGCTTTGGGCTGATTGCTCGATTTCATGATAGAAGTCCAGGCCCCGACTCATCGTGTTGACTTGTCCTACTTTTCCTCCAGTTCAGAAAAAGGACGTATGAGAGTACTCCCTGACGTCCGACTTTCTGTGCAACGACTCGATCCCTTTTTCTTTGGGATGAGAAGCCCTGCAAGAGTCAACGGGAATGTCCCTCTCCCGGCCGGAAATGCATTTGTTCTTTTCAATCATCTCAGACCGCGTTTTCCCTGACGGAGCTGCTCCGTCTAAGATGGATTGAACAACGGATTGTCTGATGCGGTAAACGCACCGTTTATGCGGATGAGGCAAAATGACAGCCTCCAGCGCACCGCTTCTGATCCATCGGCAGACTGTGGTGTTGTCCACCCTCAAGATGTTCGCGACCTCACCAACGGTCAAGAGCTCATCTTGTTTCTGGCTCATGCTTGTTTCTCCTCTCTTGCTCGACGATCTGTTCGACCTTGGTGTTAAAACAGTGTAAGCCATAGAGCAGCATCTGCTCGTTTGACGAAAGCTGTTCCGGATGTTTTGCAGAGAGCTCTGCCATGCGCTGCTGAGCGACCAGTAGCGCGGTCGCCAGTTCCGTTGACGAGAGCACCACGACATACTGTTTTTCAGAAATGGGCCCGATCTTGTTTGCTTTTCTGCACATACGACCCTCCTCGCTGTCTTCTGCTTCTCCTACCACCTCGAAATAGGTCCGACACACGATTTTCGTGGCCGCTTCTGCGCCGACCAGGCGTTCAAGTTGCTTCCAGGGTTGTTCGAGACGCAGGTATTTCTGTTGAATGACATCATGCCGGGCCACCATTGCCAGCCCGCTGACCCCTTGCTTCATGGCCTCGCATTCCCGCTTGATCTGCTCCCGTAATCGAGCAACTTCACTGTTCATATCACTCACCCCTCTCGTATCTTGCCCGGATGTAGTGCGCAACGTACTAGAACCTTTAGCTGATTTGTACAAACGTGAGATATTCAGTATGACACATACTTTTTCTCACGTATCTGCATTCGTTAATTGCTTGTCTGCTTGAAGAAATCTATTTAGAAGTAAGCTATTCAATTATGAATAAAATATGCTATAATCTTCTCTATAGAAAGCATACTCGCTTTTCTTCGTTTTTGAACCAACTGAGAAGATGGTGTTTTGTCTCTGATTGTTCGCCTAACTACCAATCTATAGGTTGGTAAAAGGAGGTTTGGTATGCGGCATATGGAAGAGCGGAAAACGTATCATCATGGATTAACAATCAAGGAATTTCGAGAAAAGCGGAATATGTCACAGAGTAAGCTTGCTGCGCTTTGGCCTCGACAAGATGGTAGTTATGGTGTAAGCTTACAATATGTGCAAGCAGTCGAGTATGGGAAGAAAAGAGTAGAAGACATGGGAACGCTGCGGGCATTGTGTAAGCTCCTCGATATCCCCCACTGGAGGTTTGGCTTGTCTGAATATGATCCTTTTGATCCTGAGTCACTCCCGGGCAAAGGGGTGAGGCTCTATACGGAGACCCTGGAAGTTGTGGAACATTGGATTGAACGAACGGAGTTTCTTTATAGAACCTCGCCATTACCAGAAGCGGCAAGGGATGTCTATTATTTGCAGAAGCTCTTCGACCACTTCGTGCGCGAATACCCCCCAACTCTCGGGCAACAAAAACTCTTTTTGCGGCTTTTTGCTCAGGTAAAAAATCTAGAGGGGGTGATCCTGTTGGGTAATGGAGAATATGAAGCAGCAAAGAGAACATTTGAAGCAATGTTAGAAATAGCAGAGCAACTTCATGAGCTTGGTGACCCGACAATGAGGGCTCATGCTTTACTCACAGTTGGCACTGAATATGAGCGGGCAAATAAAAAGCATGATGCGGTCTCGTATCTGGAAGAGGCAAGAGACGTGACTTTCTCTACCAGCAAAAATGTTGCAGCTTATGTTCATAGTTATCTGGCCCGTGCATATGCAGGCGCAAAAGACCTCTATCACTTTGAAAAGGCAATCGAGACGGCAGAACAGTTAGCGCGTTCCGTGAACTATGGAGACGGGACAGATTTTGTGTATCATCCTCTCAGTGGGATTTTAGCAGAGAAGAGCTATGGATATCTTCAACTCAAGAATCCTCGAGCAGTATTGGATCTCAGAGACATAATAGAGCAACAGATAGAGAAGGAACAAAATAGGCGTTTACATGCCTGGATTCCATATGACTGGGCAAAAGCTAATCTTCTACTCGGTAATGTGGAACAGGCAGTAGAAGAAGCACGTGCGTTTTATCGTCGCTCTCAGGCAATGCAGTCACAGCATGCGTTCAATCGAGCACTCTCGTTTGCAGCTTTATTAAAAAAGCGATATGGCAATGTTCCTGAGGTAAGAGGATTTTGGAGTGAAATAGAAGAAGAAAATAGATGCAAGGATAGTATGAATACATGATGATTGAGAGTTATGAAGATGGTCGCCCTGATCCCCGAGCAGAAGAAATCCAACGGAACTGGACGCTGTGGACAGAACAAAACCAGTATCGCTTAAAAGAGAGCCTGCCGATCATCGAAGGCGACGTGTTGGTTCTTATAGAGGTCTTTGAACAGCAGGAGAAGAGAGAACAGGATCAATATCTTGTTTTTATTCCACAGATTCCCTTGAATGCGCAAAGGTCATTGAAGACGCTGCGCAATCTGCTCTGAAGCGAATGAAACAGAATGAGGAGGTGTGACATGATTCAACACATTGTCCTGCTTCAGCCGAAGGAAGAGGCTACTGAGGAAGAGATCCAAGCGGCGCTTGAGCACGTAAAAACCCTGCAAGAAAAGATCCCTGGTATCCTTTCCATCCGAACGGGGAAGAACCTGAATACCTCAAACAATCATGGCTTTACCTATGGTTTTGTGATGGAGTTTGCCGATGTCGAACACTTGAAGGCGTATGCCCCGCATCCCGAGCACAAACCAGTGAGCGTCGAATTGCGCCGCCTTTGCACAAACATTCTTGACTTCGATCTTACAAGTACAGCAGGCTGCTGCTAAAAAAGGGAAAGGGTATGAAAGGGGGAATGTACCTCCCCATACCCCTGACCATAAAAAAGTGGCGGGTCAAGGCAGCGAATACAATTCTGCTGTCGTCCCCGCAACATCGACAGACTTCAGAGGAGCCACACGCTTTTTCTGCTTCAGTTCATCGTCTTTGGCGATGAACGTGTTGCAGACGTTCTCGCTTGGCCTCATAGCGCTGACCTGGTCGTTGAGCTGATTTGAGTGGGTCATGCCGTGTGTTTCCCCGCTTGAAGCGGGCGGGAAGCGGCCGGGTGAGGGAGGGTGCACGATGGGGGGCCGCACGAGCGGCGAGTAACCTGTTGCCACTTCTGGAAGAGCATTCACGACTACGCCATCCACTTCGACCCAGGCGTGGAATTCAAAGCGCTCATTTTTGGCAAAGCGATCTCTCCCGATCGTCACGTGAGCGGGGATTCCTGCGCGGCACAAGTAAGCGCAGAAAGCGACTGAGCGCGTCACACAGAGGGCCGGGGGAGCGATGAGTCGGACCAGACAGAGACAGAAAAGCAGTTCCCGCCGCGCTAGATGGATGATCTCAGGATGCGAAGACGTGGCGAACGCGACCGCTCCAGGCCACAGCGAGGCCAGATACTGATGGACTCGACTCCAGCCCGCCCCTCCCTGCTCACTCCACTGGGAGGGCGCTTTTTCTTCGCCCTGACCCAGTACCCGTCTCTGTGGGCTGCCGGAGCCTCACTCTGGGGGATCTGGGACGCGAGGGAGATTCAGCGGATGGCAGCTCCAATGAAAGCCGTGTCTCGTTTCAGTGAAGCCTGGCTTGATGCACGTTCTCCCCTTGCTCAGATCAAGCAGCTTCAGGCCCCTGTTCTGATTTTGCATGGAGCGCATGAGAGCACCTCAACGGTGCAAGAAGTGCAGTCCGTCAAGGAGCAGCTGACAGGGCTGGGAAGAGTCTGTGACGTGCATGTCTTTGCGGATGCGGGACATGGATTGCCTCAGGAGACGCAAGCCTGCTGCGAACGATTGCTGTGTTTTCTGAGGCAATCTTGCTGAAGCGAGTCGTGGCTCTGCCTGGCGGCGCGTGGTGAGCTGTGTTGGCTGGAGCGCTTGTGGGTGTGTGAAGCGGCGTGGGAGGCAAAGGCACAGGCGAAATATCAGCGGGGAGGGACGATGTTTGCTCGTCTGAGGAAAAAACGCCTTCATGAGCACAGAAAGAAAAAAGAGGCACAGCCCGACCGGCTGTGCCTCGTCTCTCTCCAGGAGTGTGGAGCTCTGTCCTTCTGCCGTGTTCAGGGGCTGGTCAATCAGGTATCTGGAGGAGAGACGGATGAATACAAAAAAACTGTGTTATCGGTGAAGACCTTGCCGATCATGCTTTCAGACGATCACTTCCCTCCATTCACTGGAAGACAAGGTGTTCCAATGTCGTCAGTATCACATCAGCAGGAACACGGTTCTGAGGTCCCCATCTCTGCGGTTCATGGATGATGTGGACACCATAAGAGCGCAACGTTTCGATGCTCTTGTGAAAAGGGGGGTAAGTGTCTAACCCGGAGTTTTCCGTTACCCCTGCAATGGCGACGATCGGAGCGTGTAGCCCTGTATATTCACAGAGGATTCCAACTGCAAGCGTATCGCTGATCCCCAAAGCCCATTTGTTGAGTGTGTTGAAGGTGACAGGAAGGACAACGAGGGCATCTGCACGGGGAAAGAGGTCGGGTTCCTCTGGCCGCTTATATTCAGAGCGAACCGGGCGTTTCGTCATTTGGGCAAGCCGTGACATATCCACGAATTTTCTCGCACTTGGGGTCAGGATACTACAGACATCCCATCCGGCCTGTTGGGCAGTTGAAATAAAATCGTAGACCTGAGGTGCCGACGAGCTTCCACAGGTCACGACATACAATACTTTCCTGTGGTCATGCAGTGCATTGTGCATCTGGCTTGTTCCTTTCTCCGTTTTAGAGCTGCAAGCTATGGACATATTCGCTCAACTCTTGCATCTTTTTCTCTCTACTCCTTTTGAGTATTTGCTTAAGAGTATCAAACCTCTTCACATAGACAGCGGATTGCCTATCCTGTATTGCCTCATAGGCCGTATTGATATACTGTCGTGCTTGTTCTATATCCCTTCTATAGCAACTCGTCAAAGCTAAATCGAAGGCAAGGGTGGGAAAGCGTAAGTGTCTTGTTGGCATGTGACTGATGGCTTGGGAAAGTGCACGTTGTGCGTCTGTGATGATATGTTCAGGGACATCTGACAACGACGCTAGTTGAACGAAACAAGCGCCTTGATAACTCATTAAGGCAAAACTGTCAAAATGAGCCCATGTGGAATATTCAGCGGAGCGAGAATTGACATCTTGAGAAACAGGGAGCGTACGCAAACAGGTATGATAGTCCCCTCTCTTTGCATGGATTTCGGCTTCTATAGCAGCAATCCACATCGGAGCAATTTCTTGTTTTGGCTCCTTTTCGACAAGCTGCTTGGCGGCCTCGATGCACTGGAACGCCTTGTCATATTGGTCATTGTCATATGACCAAGCAAAGCTCTTGCGCGCCAGTGCGAGAGCCCCCATTTTGCTCTCATTGATTTCAAGTGCGGCCTGACAGGCAAGGTCACAATACTCTCTTGAGCGGTCAAAAGCGCTGATGTCGAAGT
Source organism: Thermosporothrix sp. COM3 (assembly GCF_059696735.1). NCBI lineage: Bacteria > Bacillati > Chloroflexota > Ktedonobacteria > Ktedonobacterales > Thermosporotrichaceae > Thermosporothrix > Thermosporothrix sp. COM3. The sequence continues at coordinate 7,660,176 of NZ_AP019376.1, forward strand.
GGAGAATTCCTGCAAGAAGTGTGGCTTGTGCGACGATATGCACAAGTTGTGTGCGTATACTGGGGAGAAGAGGACTTTCTAAAAGAGGAAGAAGTTTCTGTACATCATCTAACACGAATGGCAGCATTGAAGCCGCTTTCACAGCCACCGTATTATGCTCTTTCCAATAGTGTTCAACACGTTTGCTGAAGTATTCTATGGTTGTTTCATCAATGGTGAACGGGTGAGCTAAAGCATGGGCTAAACGTTCTATTATTTCGGTTTGAAATTCATAGGATACGAACCAGGAAAGACTCGAAGCCTTGAAAGTTGTTCCAATGATACTTCTTCTCAATCTATCCATATCACTCGTCATTTTGAAGAGGGCTTGACTTTCCTTTATTATATCTTCTCTGTGAGGGTGTTTGCCAGTTCCTTGTATCGATTGAGAGAGAGCTTCAATCTCTTCAGGGATGGGAAGGCCTTGTTGCTGATAGAGGTTCTTTGCTTCCTGATAAGCCCGCACCGCTTCCCGCCGGAGCCCTTGCCGATGCAGGGAGAGCAGCAGGATCCTTCTTCCGGTTTCATCGAGCGGATCATCTCGCAACAGAAGGTTTGCGATGGCTTCTGCTGCTTTGTCGTCCTTTGCTGCCAGGTACGCGTCTGCTAACCAGTGGTGGCACCGGCAGGCAAGTCGCTCTATTTCCCCGCGCCTTCCCAGGCACCATGTTCCGTCCTCCTGCTCTAAAAACCTCCCCCGTTGGAACAAGTCAGACGCTTCTTCGAGCAGCGGGATCGCTGCTGGTTGCGTCGGGCCGATGGTTTCCGCTTCCTTGACAAGCGCTTCGGCGTGGTCGGCATCGACCCAGATAGATGCCTGATCCGCAACTGTGAAGCGCTCGCCAGTTGTCAGCAGGCTTTGCTTGTCCGGTGTCGAGAGAAGAGCACGAAGCCTCGCTGTTGCTCGGTACAAAGGGGTTTCGGAAGCCATATGAGACCAAAGCCGCTGCAACAGCGTTGCGCGTGTCGCTATTCGTTTGTGGTACGTGAGCAAGAACCCCAGGAGGCTTTTAGTGTAACCTGCGTAGGTCTGGATACTACCCCATTCTTTCTCGTCGACAGGTTCCCAGACATCAGTAGAGAGCCGTCTTTCAACACAAAACGGGCCCAGGATCCAGACCCGGAACAAGACGGAGTCGTGATCGTTCAAGTCTCTCATAACCACCTCTTCACCCTGCTCTACAACATCTTCTATCAGAGAGGAGATGTGATCGTTTGCTCTCTGAAAAGCATATGGCAGTGAACATAGCACAAAACGGTGCATCTTGTTTGACACTTCCATATATTACCATAAAAGGTGGTTCTCGTGAAGAACGTATTCTGATGGTACTACAAGCGAACGATGTTCTTTTGCCTGCATGCTTTGCTGGCGTCACTGGATTCGCTTTGAGGAGACAGAGGCAGGCATGGAGGCGAGCGTATGCAGAAAACAGAATGTGACTTCTTGATGGAACACGTCTCCCTGACGTGTGTCTCGCTTCGTGACCTTCAAAACCAGATGGCACATGCTCAGGAGCGTTTACGAGCTCTGGTTGCATCGCTTGATCGGAAAATAGGAAAAGAGGCGACTGATATGCTGGTGGCGGCTCTCTGCCTCAAACTGGATCTGATACCGGCGTGGCTGCGGTTGCCTCAAGAGGATGGTGTTGTATGCAGGGACGAAAACCAACGCTGTACGAACTGCGAATAAGGCACAACATCTTTCATCACGAGTTACAGCATGCCTGTGAGGCGCGGGGGCTGCGTGCCTCCTACCTCGCGTGCGTGTCAGGCGCGGCGATCCCGCGTGAAGCTGCGGACATCATCCTCGCGGCTTTTAATGAGCTGGCGCATACCCACTATCAGCTTGATGAGGTCGAAATAGCGCTCAGACCCCCGCTTGCAGAGCAGGATCTTGAAGGCAAGCTCAGGCAGTTGGACGCTTTGCGACAACAATGGCTGCAAACACGGAGAAAGAAAGCCTTAGATGCGTATCGAGCGCTGGAGCGATGGTTTGAAAACCAGGGGCTTGCACCCGCGTATCACTACGCGCTGGAACGACATGTGATTGTGTGAAAATTTCGCTTTCAGGAGAAGGAGAGTGCTTTCATGACAGAAGGAGCTCAAGAGACGAGAATAAACATCTTCAGACTCATCATAGAGCGTGGAGTGCGTTACCGTACACTCTTCGAGGCTTGTCAAGAACGGCATTTGACCTCTGCCCTCTCTTGCGCTTCTGGTGGGGCGATGCCGAAAGAGCGAGCGGAACGCCTGCTTGCTCTGCTCAATGAGCTCACAAAAGCCACCTCTACCCTTGATGAGGTTGATATCCCGATTCGTCCGCATCTCTCGCGCGCTGAAGTCGAAGACAAGCTGAAAGAGCTGACAGCATTTCGTCTGCGTGTCGGGCCTCGTGGTTACAGCATTGACGATCTTGAGCGCCAGAAACAATGGTTCGCACAACAGTGCATCGGGATCCATTTTAACGGCAAGAAGGAAGGCTACGAGCTGACCGAAGAGGCGGAGGGAGACGAACTATGAGCGCGTATCGACTCATGAACCTGCGCCTTAACGATCTCATGCACATTGTAGAGCAAGCGGTCTCGATCACTGTCGATGCCTTCCATTCCTCTATCAGCGCGTACAGGCAAGAGGCTGATCCTGAGCGCAAAAAGATGTGGCGGCGGCTGGTGCGCGATCATCTCGCGTGGCTGCGCTATCACGAGATCCCGAAAGATGTCTACACACGCTATCCCTGGATTCCGGAAAAGCAGTGGTCTACGTTGGTACGCGTGGATCTCGACGGCGAAACGATCGAGCCTCATGACCTCAATGAGTTGATCTCATGGCTGAAACAGTTTACCAGGCGCAAGCACATCGGGCAGATGTACATCACAATGAGCTGTGAGCGCTCACCCGTTGAAGTTGAAATGGACGTCGAAAAGGAGGCGGGCAATGCAGCAACAGAATGACTTTGAGGTACGTGCAGGGAAAGAGCGTATCTATACTGGCAATGATGCAAAAGAAGCTCATGAGGTCTTTAAGGCTGCTGCCCTGAAGCCTGAGTATTATGATCGCACGATCGATCTTCTCTACAAAGGTCGGCTTGTTGCCGGTTTTAAAGAGAGAATCGGTTATCGACCAACGGAAGACAACCGGAAGCAGACAGATTCATAGATCGCTCCATCTGAGTGTTTTCCCTTTTGGAGCCCTGCTACCCAACGTATCAGGGCTCTTTTTCTGGGTTGACTGGCTCTCTCCCTATGAAGAATCGAGCGATCTCACTTGCGCTCTTGCCGCGTTGCTTGTTTGTGCTTTTTTGGAACGTCTTCGGTGTCCAGGTCTCGCACACAGCCTATTTGTCGTCATAGAAGAATCGAGTTCCTTTGCTGAGGAAGGGAAGGAGGAGCCTGCAAGACCAGGGGACAGCCGATCTCTTTGTCACAGGGTGTATAATTTCCTGCCTTCGGCACCAGGCGGTTTCCTGTGCCGCAAGCACAACAAGCATCCAAGCAGGAGGCATCGGACCGGTTCTCTCGTGCGAGACAACGTATGGAAGAGGTTCTGAACAATGAAAACACCACGCTCTATCACACGGCATGGAGAGACGCAATGGAACAGTGAAAGGAGGCTGCAAGGCTGGCAGGATTCGCCGCTGACTGCCCTGGGGGTCTGTCAGGCGCAATGGCTTGGGGAAGCGTTGCGTGAGGTCGCGTTCACCGCTATTTATACCAGTCCGAGCCAGAGGACGCGCACAACAGCGGAGCTGATCGGCGCTCATCATGCCTGTGATATTCTTCCACAGGATGCATTGCGTGATTTGTATATGGGTGATTGGGAAGGAAAGACGCGTGAGGAGCTTCAACAGCGCGAGCCGGAAGCCTTTACTGCCTTTTAGAGCCGCCCGCATCTCTATCGGCCCGTCAACGGGAGCGAATCCTTCTACGATCTGCGGGAACGCGTGCTCCCCTTTCTCCAAAGCGTGCTTGAGGAACAGAAAGGGGAAACGCTCCTTCTCGTCACGCATGCAGCGACGCTGAAGACCATAATGGCCTTCTTCGATGAGCGCCCAATGGAACGGCTCTGGGAGCCGCCGGCCGCATATCCGACCGGATTATGCAAGGTCGTGATCGAGGAACAGAAGCCGCTGATTGAGCTGTACGGCGATATCTCCCACGATCGTGAATGGGCGAACGTGCAAGGGAGAAGCTGACCAATACGAAACAGATTGTCAAGGAAGATTCGAGAAGGTTCCTCGAAGGTGGGGGACACCGTTCTCCATGCTTCCTTGCTTTCCCTTCTGATAGGCTCTTGCAGTTTTGAGAGAGGAAGGCAACGGCTTGTTGCCAGCATCTCCAGGTGAGAGACTGAAAGGGGGGTGTTTCGTTCCTGAATCTGCATGGAGGTGCACGATGGAAGCTCTCTGACTTCAGCAACGCTCCATTTCTTGGCTTCTACCCTAGGAGAGAGACTACATAGATAGAGCCTGGATGCATATTGCGCCCCGAGACACGCCACGCAGTATCCTGCTCTGCGAACAGCTACTACTTTGCCTGATCTCTCAAAAAGCTGCTGACTTCTCCGCAGTCTTTTTTATTAGAAGTCTTGGTTGGCAAAATTCCCGAAACGGGTTACTATATTATACAGTCACGCGATCATAAGAAAGGGAGGGTAAGATGTGCACAACTGATAGGCCCAGCCCTATGACCGTAGAGCACGAGGGTAAGATTGTGACTGGTTATAGGGTACATGATGCTGCTACAATAATTAGTCTGAATAGTGATCGCCCTGTTGGGGCTGACACGGTAAAGAAACTCCAACAGAAAGGCAAAATAAAAGTGTACAGACTGTCGAGCCGGTTCTATCTTTACGATCAGAAGGACGTAGAGAAATGCGTCTCCAGGCCTCGGGGGAAAACTGCTGGCCTGGCTGCCCAAGAGAGGGCCCGGAGAAGACGAGAGGAACGTGAGAGGCATACCCCGCATGAGAGTTGAGAATGGAGGCGAAACAACGGACCAATTGCCTGCGTGAGCGGATGCCCCTTTTGCGCATGTGGCATGCTGATAGGCTCGGATGTGCTATCAAGGACGTGATAGGTCCAATCGAGTGAGCTTTCTGCATCGTGGAGCCGTTGCAACTTCGTCAGGCCACCGTTTGCCAGGAGCCATATTCTCCGGGCAGATCGCGCCAGGGAGCGCCAGTTCGTAGCACCCAGAGGATCCCATTGAGAATGTGTCGGTGATCGTGAACAGGATGCCCATGCTGTGGTTTTTGCGGGGGGAGCAATGGTTTGGCTGCTCCCATTGTTCGGTCAATTTTCCTCTCTTCATCTTTGAACCAGAGAGAGATGGAGGCAGACAAGACCGTCGCAAGAAAACGGCCAGCTTGCTTCTCATATTAAGAAAACAAAAGGATCGGCTTCCCTTAGGAGGGAGCCGGTCCTTGCCACATATTTCGAGAGCTGATTGCTTCCAAAATATTACATGCTCACTTCAATATGTCTTAACGACAGAATGTGTCCTTGTATCTACTGAGGAAAGGAAAGAAAAATTTTTACTGAAGAAGGGATGGAAAGTGTCTGTATTTGGCGAGCGTCTGGATCATCTTGTATCTCAAGCTGAGAGAGCACCTTGAGCTTGAAGCAAGGAAAGAGTCGATTCTGGATAGGCCAGTCGCATATTGTGACGACCCGAATCAGAATGCGGTGACGAATCATCGCGCCCGAGCTCAACTTCGAGCACTCGCTGCCGGTACAAAGAACATGGAGGCTCAGGAGTCCATCGCCGCAATGGACGTCGCTCGGTCGTCGGTGTTGGCCTCAATGAAACAATTCCAGGCTGAGGTGCAACGCTCTATCGAGACGATCGAGAACATTGCCAATCCGGAAACAAATGCGGCTCGCATTGCGGAGGCGCAGCAGCTTGCGGATGCCGAACGGGCCTTACGTCTCGCTGCTGAATCTCTGCTAAGGCCGCTCAGGAAGAGGCTCGGACTGAGCGAGATGCTGCGGAGGTCGCAATCCGCCAGATGGAAGAGATGGAGCTACAGGTACAACAGCTTCAAGCCAAGCACCAAGAACAGCTTACTGAGAGAGAGCGGGATTATCAGAAGCAGCTTGCAGGTGCGGAGGAGCATATACAGGCATTGCGGCAGGAAATAGTAAAACAGAGAGAAAAAGAACTGCTGCTTCAGGCCCAACGTACAACCTTTCAGGAGAGCGTAAAACGAGAAAGAGAAGAGGTTGAGCGGATGCGGTCAGAGCTGGAAAGAGTGCGGGCCGAGGCTCAGAAGAACCTGGAACGCTTGTATGAGCTTCAGGATAAATTGCTGAAGGAGGGAGATTGTTTGAGGCGGAAGTGGGAGCCAGGAGCATTTCTGAAAGTGATATCCATATGGCTCTCCTCTCACTGTAAAGGTAAAAGCCTGCATCTCATCTTGATACTGGCGAAGCTTCTGCTCACGCTCCTTCCCCGAAAAGTGCTCGTAAAACCGGGCTCCATTGCTGCAAAGCCGAATCCCGTAGAGGATGAGCACGGTATCGAGGGAGAGAGGGTGTTGCGCGTAGAAAGCTGAAAGATATCGATAGAGTCGCAAACAATGTTCCTTTTCGCCCTGGAGAGCAACCCAGGGGTAAGGGACCCCCCAATCCAGATGTCCTTCACACGATTGCTTTGTTGGGATGCCGAGCATGTTGAGGGCGACAACCGTGTCAAAAATTCCTGTGTCAATCTTCGTGCCCAACGTATCTGTCACACGTGAAAACGTAGAAGCCATCTCTTCCCACGTCGCCATAGAAACTCCTCCTCTCATTCTTTCGCTCCTTCTGCGCTTTTACCATCTTTTTCAGTCACCTGGCAGAACCGTTGATAGAGTTCTTGCGCTCGCCCTTCAAGTTCCGTTAAAGGCAAGCGTCTACACTGGTATCCGAGAACTTCCGTCAGTGGTTGCATCCGATCTGCTGAAAACCAGATGGTGCCATCCTGCTCAATTCGTTCGATACCGTCTCGTTTTTGTCCCTCCACATTCAAACGAATGGCCTCTTGTAATGAGAGTCCAGGCGGAAGGACGACTTCCACACCATTGGCGGTTGCACGTAAGGGATATGCGCCGGGTAATCCGTTGGCACCAGGGGCGTGAAAGAGATGTCCCTGTTTCTTCCAAAGGTTCTCCAGAACAGCGACCGCTGAGGATGCAGAGAGGATCTGAGTATATTCCCGCACCATTGATGGGATCTGCTGAAAAAGGGCTGCTTGATTGAGCCTGGGAGTAACATCTTGTGCATCTACTCGTACTGAGAGATGATAGGGGGCATCGCCAGGAGTGCCAAGCGTTCTGAGTCGGTGAACAACATGATTATGCCCAACAAAGTAGATTTCTAACTGCTCAGCTGAAAGATGAAGTTGTGCGGCCGCGGCTCGCCGGAGTGCAGGGACAAGATTCCCGGCATTGCCTACTCCTGTCGTTGGCGTGAGCCCTCCTTTTGCGAGTACTGCTGGCGCATTATCGGGTGATGCTCCAATAAGCACCAGTGGATGCAAGCCTGTTTGCTGCACAGCTCGCATGAGTTTATATTGCAGTACCAGTGACCAGGGCAACCACGGACCAGCTCCAGCCGTTTTCAACCTTTCAGCGAGTGGCGATGGTAAGCGTGTAATCGCTGAGGATGGTAACATCGTTGCGGTTGTAAAAATCACATCAGGCTGGAAGCTCCAGAGTAGAGTGGCTATCTGCTCTTCGTTCCACAGATCCAGCATTGCATAGCTTACTTCTGGTGAGAGGCCCAATTGGTGGGCCGCACAGATGGCTAATTGTGTGCGCTGCTGGATATATTCTAATCGCCGGCCTGCGACCATTACATGGAACGATGGGAACCAATACCGAGAAGAGAGCAGCAATACATCAAAGAACTGCGTTCCAAAATTGCCAAAACCAAGCAGAAGCAGTTTCATAGGGTCCCCCTTTGTAAACCATATGTTGCTGCAACTTCTCGGAGGAGGGCATGCTTTCTCCACGTGCTTGGAAGCTCTTGCTGAAAGATGACCACTGCCTCCTGATAGCGCTTCTTGCTGCCAAGCATTTGTGCACTGGATAGTGAATCTGTTAGCAAAGCAGCATAATGCTCCAGCTCATTCATTTGAATTGCGGCCTTACTGTGTCCATTCCAGATCTCCAAACGCAACCGTTCTGGCATTGTGCCTTGAGCAGGCCATTGTTGATAAAGGGTGAAAGCGTCAGAGACTTGATGTAACTTCCCGAGTGCCAAAGCGACGAGTCCCGCATGATACGCAAGCGTATAGACACTAGAATCAGCGAAAACAGAGCGTGGATCCTGTTGCGGCGTATCCGGAAAGATCTCCTGTGCATACTGGATATACCATTCTGCTTCTCTCTTTCTTCCTGTTTGGGCAAGCAAGACGGCGTTATTCGAATAGATACGGGACTGTATGAGAGGCGTTGTGTGGGGGGCTACGGTCAGTGCTTCCTGAAGTGTGAGCAGGCTTTTAGCGACGTCTCCATGAAATTCATATGCGTTTGCCAGCTCTACAAGCGCAGCAGCCAGAATAGTATGGTCATGACCGTGTTGGGCAAAGGTCACAGCTTGTTGACACAATGTGAGCTTCTGAGATAGATCAAGTCGATGATGAGCGAGCACGCTTTGTAAACGTAGCCCTATAGAGGCAAGTCTGGCCATCTTTTCTTCAACAGGAAATGCCAAAAGAGAGGGAAGGAAGCTCATCAGGAGTCGTTCCGCAAGCGTAAACTGATTACAATTGAGAAGCGTCCAACTCTCAAGTAAGAGATTCTCAAAACGATGAAGGAGCGTTGGATCAGCTTTCTCCCTTTTTTCAGACGAAGCGAATGGTTGTTTGAGCGCGGGCGTATCCGAAACGTGAGAGCCAGTTAGGAGCACTCCGAGAGCGGCTGCGAACTGCAAAAGGGATTGTCTTTTTGTGGGATCGTGTGGGAACATATACTCCTCCCTTTGGAAAGAAGACGAATGCGTCACACGGCATTGCTCCTCCGGATCGGAGAACAGACATGCTTTCAGGGTTGCGATATTCTGTCGTGCTTCAGCAAGCAAACCGTCAAGCTGATCTAGTGAGATCGCCCAAGAAGTCCCTATAGATGAGGTGTTTGAGACGAAAGGAGGTGGAAAATGTTGGGTATCGGGACAAGAGAAGTCGCTCTGTTGATGAAGATTTCTCTTTCTCATCTGCTCTATATGCTGTTTGAGGGAAAGTGGCCATCGTGCACGTGTCGAGGCATCAAGCCGTCCCTGAACCTGTGAAAGCACGTCAAGAACGAGCTCTTGATGCTGGTGAGAGCGGTCTGCCAGGTGAAGGAGGTGTTCCACCGCAGCACGATCTGTAGGGTATTGCTCAAAATAGAGCTGAAGCTGAAGGTGTGCCTCTTCCAGCGCTTTTGCCGTCGCGAAGAGTCCGAGCGCCAGTCCTCGTTGCACCTGTTGGCGTGCTTTCTCGATGCGCAGGCGCACAGCCCTCACGGCTTGAAGCTCATACCAGGGCGCTTCCAGGTCATCTGAGAGAAAGAGCCCTCGCCGAGAGAGCTGTTCAGCTTCTTGCCACAACGGCAACGCTACTTCAGGTTGCTCCTGAGACGTTTCCGCTTCCTTGACGAGAGTAAGAAAGGCAGCGACATCCCACCAGAGCGGCCCTCGCAGGGCGATTCGGCCACGCTCTTCCTCAACAAAGAGCATTCTCCGTTCTAATTCCGGGTCTACTCGATGGAGCCGATCCGAGCTCAGCGCAACGTCCAGACGATGGATGCGAGAGCGTGCATCTTCGACGTGAGGCCAGAGCAGTTGGGCCAACCGCCAGCGAGAGAGGCTGTACTTTTCGGCGCACAACAGGATGGTGAGGAGGTCCCGAAACACCGCTGATTTTTGAGGGATGATTCCCTTCGGCCTCCCTTGGCCACAGAGTTCCAGATGCATGGGCCCGAATGTAGAAAAGCGTATTCTTGTTTGTTGACGCCTTTTTCGTTGCCTATCTTCTTGCATGCTTTCACATCTCCCATAGAGCAAAGACACATCACCTCAAGATACGCACGTATCTTTCAAGTGAGGCCGCTTCTAGAAGTATAGCAGAAATAGTGCTGCTATTCTACCCACTTGAGGAGAAATATTCCTCTGGACCATTGTTTGTGATATGTTCTTTTCTCTCTGAAAATGAAGTATGCTAGCAGTACCAAATGCGGAATGAGCTTTCCTGCTTGAAATCGCATTACTCGTGTGTTCCATTTCTAGCATATCAGAGCGCAGCTCTCTTGTTCCTCACTTCTGCCTCTCATTTTCCTCACCTGAGAGGAGAATGCTCCTGTCGCTTCTGGTGCGGGGAGACGATTCTTGATGGAGCAAGGAAGACAACAAAAAGAAAGGAAAGAGCAGAAGAAATACGAGATAGAAAATGCAAGAAGACTTGCTTCTCTCTTTTTGACGTCAAAAAGAGAAAGAAGATCTTTTCGTCTCTTTCAATTCGTATCCCACATATTGCAGAGGTATACCAGAAATGAAGCTGCTTTTCTACCGAAGAAGATATCGTTTTCCCGTTTCATACCAGTCTGTGAAAGACACTCTTTTCCGTCAAGACCAGGAGCAACGAAAAAAACACACATGTGCTTTTGCTCTTCTGCCTGTCTACCTCATGCATTCATCTCTCTGCTCTGCTGAGAGCAACTCTCATTTTCCTTATCAGAGAAGGAGGAAATTCTAGCTGTTTCTGGTGTAGCATACGCTTCTTCCACCCTACAGGTTGACAAATAAAAAAGGGAAGAGTGAAGAGAAATCATCTCTCCTGAAGCACTCTGTGCAAGTGGAACGGATTTTGAGAAGATTGAAGCAAACAAGCAGGGTAAAAGTGAAAAGAGAAAAATATGAGTGTTATGTGAGCTATATGTGAGTACATATATGTTACGATCAAATGACAAGAGTATACTGTATGCTAGTAAGATCGAAAGGAGACAAACGGTGGCAGCTTTTCATTCTTCAGAAGTGGAAACCATCCAGGCTCGTCCCGATTCCCCGATGGGAATGCAATTCCTGAAGGTTCCTCGGATCTCAGCATCCGTCTCTTCTCAGACACGCGATCTCACGACACGATCGTGCGATGAAACGTCTGACGATGGAAAAAGTAAGTTGGATTGCATTGATGATGAAGACTAGGAGGCGACATGGCAGTTCTCATCTTATCTCATCCTGATGAAGACGCACATGTCCAGCGAATGGTAGCCGAGCTAGACAAGCTCGGCTACCCCTGGTTCATCTTTGATCCAGGGGCATTCTCCGCCCAAATCTCATTTGAGGCAAGCCTCTCATCTGAAAGGAAGAGAAGCACGCTGACCTTTTGTGAAAAGCACATCTGTTTAGAAGATATCACCAGTGTCTGGTATCGTCGGCCTCGCCCTATTGCAGGGGATGAGACATTACCTCCATTGGAGCGCTTGTTTATTGAGCGTGAATCGAAGGCAGGAGTATGGGGATGGCTTCGGGGACTGGAGGCTTTTTGGGTCAATCCAGTGGATGCGATTCGCGCCGCTGGTCATAAGCCACACCAGCTGCAACTTGCCCAGAAGGTGGGCCTGGCGGTGCCTCGTACGCTCATCACCAATTCTCCTGAGGCTTTTCTTGCGTTTTATGAGGAATGTCATGGGAATGTGATCTATAAACTCATGGGGTATCCCTGGTATATTGATGAGGGGGGGATCCCTTTGAGCCTCTATACGACTCGCGTTCCCCGAGATATGATTGCTCAGGCCCATCGGGTGAGCGCATGTGCTCACCTCTTTCAGGAGTTTATCGAGAAACGCTGTGATTTGCGTGCGATCCTCATTGGAAATGAGGTGTTTACTGTTGAGATCTATGGACTCACAGAGGAAACGTACGTTGATTTTCGCGTTGACTACAGCCAAATACGCTATGCTCCCCATTGTTTGCCGGATCAGATACGAGAGGCTTTGCTTGCAATGAATCGTGCTTATTCCCTTGTCTACTCAGCCATCGATCTCGTTTTCACTGCGGAGGGGCAATACATTTTTCTCGAACTCAATCCCGTAGGACAATTTGGCTGGCTCGATCGACAGTGTGGAGTTCCGCTGTATCGAACGCTGGCAGATCTCTTAGTGAAAGGAACATGGTAGCAGATGACCGATACAGAACACCTTGTGCGACACATTGAGCAGCGGCTTCAGCGTCCCCTTCAACCGGCTATTCGCCAGGCTTTTCTTCATATTCCACGGGAGGAGTTCGTATCCCAATACTATCAAAAGCGTGAAAATGGTCTCTCCTGGAAGCTCGTACCTGCAAGCACACAGCAGGTCTATCAGGATCACGTGTTAGTGACAGCAATAGATGACAAGGAGAGGCCGTTCAGCTCAAGTTCTCAACCATCCGTTATGGCTCTTCAATTGGAGGCCCTGGAGATTCAACCGGGGCAACGGATCTTAGAGATTGGAACCGGGACAGGCTATAATGCGGCCCTCCTTGGCTTTCTTGTGGGGGCTGGAGGGCAGGTTATCAGTATTGACATACAAGAGGGATTGATTGAGGTAGCGAAACGGAGGCTCTCAACAACAGGGAATATCTCTGTTTTGTATGGTGATGGCTTTGCAGGGTGTCGCGAGTATGTACCCTATGACCGTATTCTCGCGACATGTGGTGTTCGTCAGGTACCGCAAGCCTGGACTGATCAGCTTCAGTCCAGTGGTCGTCTGATCTGTAACCTTCATACCAATCTTACAAGTATCTTCCTCTGCGCTGACAAATGTCCTTCGGGTCGACTTGAAGGACGACTCCTTGATATTGATGCCTCATATATGCTGATGCACACGGGTTCCTATCAACCGGGCAAACCACTCGATTGGTCTGCATACGAGGCGCTGCCACAGAGGCACGTTCAATTTGCCGAGCCAGTCGATGTCTTGCTGAAATCCCCCGCTTTTTGTTTACAGCTTCAGGCTTTGGTGCCAGGAATTTTCAAGAAATATCACGGGAATCGTGAGGCGATCTATCTCTATCTCTTAACGGATGAGGTTGCGATGCGGGTAGATGGGGACTCGCTGCTTTTCTTTGGTGATCAGCAAGCAGACATAGAACAGAAAATAAAACAGTGTGTCCAGCTCTATAGAGCATCAGGGAGATTGCCGATCAGCGAGTATCGGTTTTCGCTTGATGGGGATTGCTTGCACTTCTCTGTCGCAGGGAAGGCATTTCAACTGTGCCTGCAAAACGAGTAGGGGATGAGGGAACCCTCATCCGATAGGGAGGGGGTTCAAGGTCCGTGTTCTCTCATGGGAATGCTCGTGTGCTGGTGGTCTGAGAGACGGGCCTTCCCCTCTTCTCGGCAGGAGGTGGCTGAGGGGGCACCAGTATCTGCGTTGGAGGGAGAGGTCAGGAAGAGGAAGGGGGAAGCGGACGCAGCAGAGAAGAGGTGTGTATGTGCTGGAGAGGATGAGCGTGACGAGAGGGAGGCGGTGCCGGTGCGTTGCGGATCACAGGAACAGGGGAATGTTCCCATGAGGTCGAAACCAGCAGACAGGAAGTGTGCGTGCGGCCAGGCGGATATGAGTGATGGTCAGGAAGAGCGGTGGGGCGTGTGCCTGTGCGGGTGTTGGGAGCTGCATGGGGAGTGAGAGGCGCTGTGCTGACGGGGCGCAGCGAAGGAGTGCCGTTGCCTGCTCAGCGCAGATTGAGCTGGAGAGGGGGAGCAATCCGCGCTGGGGGCGCTGCACTGGCCATCCGCTGTCTGAGGGCCCTGCATGCAGGAACAGAGGGCAGCGGAGGGCTGTCTGCCCCCCGTTGCTCGGGCGGTGATGTGCGTGAGTTGCGCGAGACTTCCTCGGTTGAGCGCCCCCTTTTCTGTCGTGCGAACGTGTTCTGCGTGTGAAGGAGACGCTGTGGAAGAAGAGAGCCTCTCTTTCCTCGTTGAGAGGTGTGAGCAAGGGTCGTTTGCGACCGGAAGGCGCTGTGTAGGGTGCTTTTGTCTTCTGATCTGCGGAGCGGTTCCCAAGAGAGCGATCCGAGAGAGGAGCGAGCGAGGCTGAGCTGTTGAAGGGGAAGGTTGTTCCTGGTGTTGCGGTGTCGGAGTGCGCTTGAGTGTTGCTGTCTATCGAAGGCGATCATCCTGATATCCGGAATAGAGATGTCTAAAAGGAACATTGCCCTACTCTCTTGTAGTAAAAGGAACTTTGGCTTCTTGCCATTTTGACTTGTAGTAATCGGTACTTTGCTGTTACTGCGTAACAAGCATGTGTTCCCTGGATGGTAGTAAAGCGAAAGAAGCAAGAGCTGCCGGGGTGGGTTGTTGAATTGCTCCGGGTATTGGGTGGTACGGTGCGCTGTGCAGGGGGTTTGAGCGGGTCTGGAGCGTTCTTCGTGCACTCTGTTCAAGGCACCGTGTCTTTGTCTCTCCTTCTGACGGGCTGTTACTCCTACTACAATATGATGGCACGGGTCGGTTGTTCCCGCGGTGCCCCCTATGTTACAAGAATTACTTTC